>NZ_JBNNWL010000001.1:0-1241205 GCF_050281025.1 Novosphingobium sp. NPDC080210 | reverse complement strand
GACTCACAGTAGCCATTCTCCCATGGGCTGCCGGGTGTGATGTAGAGCGTCTTCACGCCGATCTTCGCCAGCCACTGTTGGACGGCATTGGCGATAAACTCCGGGCCATTGTCCGACCGTATGTGCGCCGGTGGCCCGCGGGTGACGAACAACTCTGCCAGCGCCGCCAGCACATCTTCGCTACGCAGCCGCCGCGCCACCGGCAAGGCCAGGCACTCCCTGCTGGCCTCGTCGATGATCGACAGGATGCGGAACTTGCGACCATCGTGCGTACGGCCCTCGACAAAGTCGTAGGACCACACGTGCCCCGGATATTCTGGGCGCAGTCGGATACATGAGCCGTCGTTTAGCCAGAGCCTCCCTCGCTTCGGTTGCTTCTGAGGCACTTTCAGTCCCTCACGGCGCCAGATGCGCTCCACCCGCTTGAAGCTCACATGCCAGCCTGCCTCGCGCAGTAGGGCGGTCACCCGACGGTAGCCATACCGGCCATACTGCCGGGCAAAAGCAATGATGTCTTCGGTCAGCGCGGCTTCGTCATCTGCCCCACGCGGCGTTTTGCGCTGTGTCGATCGATGTTGCCCCAGCACACGGCAGACACGCCGCTCGGACACAGGCATTATGCCCCTAATATGATCGATACAGCGCCGACGCCTGGCGGGGCTCAGAAGTTTCCCCGTGCAGCTTCCTGCAGGATCAGCTTGTCGAGCGTCAGGTCCGACACCGCTCGGCGCAACCGGGCATTCTCCTTCTCCAACTCTTTCATCCGCCGAACCTGATCCATCTTCAGGCCGCCGTATTCTTTACGCCAGCGATAATAACTCTGTTCGGTAACACCGATCCGTCGGCAAGCATCTGCAACCGTTCCGCCCTGTGCGAGCACGATCTCCGCTTCACGCAGCTTGCCGATAATGTCTTCCGGCTTGTGCTTCCTTGCCATTCCATTCCTCCTTCGTGGCCATTCCTAAAATAGAAATTGGACCACTCAGAAGGGGGCAGATCACGCTTGGCGCAGCGGCCGTGGCTTCGGGTCATGTTGGTGGCGGTCCATGTCTCGTCGATGAACACGAGGCGCTCCGGCTCCAGATCGATTTCGCCGTTGAACCAGCGCCGGCGCTGGCTCAGGACGTCGGGGCGGTCTTGCTCGATCGCGTGGCCGGTCTTTTTTTCCTCGTAATTCCGCGACGATCGAAGAACCGCCACAGCGTACCAATGCCGACCAGGACTCCCTGGGCGGCAAGTCCGGAACGGAGCTCGGCAAGGGTAATGCCGCCATTGTCGTCGAGCATCGTCATTATCAGCCCAGCGTGAGCATCGGTCTTGGAGGAACGCTGGTCACCACCCGGCTTGCCAGCAACTGCCCGACCATGCGCAAGCCCCATCTGACGCCAGCGGACCGCCGTAGCCACGCCGATACCGAAACGCGCTGCGACGGCTCGGCAACTCATGCCGCCCTCCACCGCAGCAACCACTCGATCCCGCAAATCCTGAGATAACGCTCTGGCCATCAATGCTGGCCTCCTGCCCAGCAGGCAGGATGAATCAGATTTTCAGCCGAACAGGAATCCCCGTCGATTCAGCAGCTGTGGAAAACGCTCTAGCGCCGCCAATGCGTCGGGCCCTTTGCGGAAATCCACCGGTCGCGTTGGCACCATCACGCGCGCGCCAGGGCCGGGTCCGATCATCGGGTGGCCTTGAGTGCTTCTATCACCGCGGTAATCACGCTGGCATTGGCACCGCGCGCAATCTTTACCGCTACGCAGTCAATCTCCAGTTCCACCGCAGCCGTTGAAGCACGCCGCCTGTGCCGGGCTCGACGCGCAGATGCCGGATCCGGCAGTGGGCTCAACTCGACCACTGCGGGCACGAACGCCGTGGTAGCCGGTTCTGCCGGCAAAGGTGCCGGTCCTTGACCGCCAGTTACTTGTGCAAATCCTTCCGCCAAGCATAGACCTACGAAGGGTCAAGACCATGGCGACGGGCAACGGCGCCGACACCTCTGTTGCCCGCATAGCACTCCGCCACAATCGATGCCTTGACCTCCGGTGGCCAATCGCGCCGTTTGCCCGCACCGGTGAATATCTCGAACCGCTGCGCGCCCTTGCTCACAGGATCATCACACGGGATTATCATAGGAGTAGCGCCTCAGCCCAAATCAGGCCCGCAAGCTCAACGTTGGACATTACCCGCGCAAGGTGGGGGCCGAACAGCGGTTACGGATCGAAGATGGCAACGGCCAATTGTTGGCGAGTGGCCGGGGTGTCTATGTCGGCTAGGTTCTAAAGCTGGCGTTTGCATGGCGCAAACGGCATGATTAAACTGGCTGGCTAGATAGCAAAAGGAAAGACGAGATGCGCCATGATAAAGGAGCACATGAGCCCAAACCGGCAGCAACGATCATGTTGCTGCGCGATGATCCCGAATTCCAGGTGCTGATGGTTAGACGCCACCAGCAAGTCGATTTTGCCTCCGGTGCGCTCGTTTTTCCCGGCGGAAAGTTACATCGAGGCGATTCGAACCCGGCCTGGGTGGAGCATTGCGCTGGATGGGATCAGTTTGACGTTGTTCAGCGTTCCCTTCGCATAGCTGCAATCCGTGAGGTCTTCGAAGAGGCCGGCATTCTGCTGGCGCGCTATCCTGGCAGCGACCTGTTCGAGGCCGCTTCTGATCCAGATGTGCGTGCCTCCGTCGAACGTGGCGAAATTGCCTTCATCGACGTGGTGCGTGAATTGGGTGTGCTTTTGCGGCTTGATGCGCTCAGCATTTTTGCCCGTTGGATCACGCCGCTGATCATGCCAAAGCGGTTCGACACCTTTTTCTATGTGGTCCACGCCCCCGCCAACCAGGTCGCTGCCTGCGATGGGCACGAGACCGTCGATGCCGAATGGATCTCACCAAGCGATGTCTTGCGCCTGGCCAAATGCGGCGAGCGCACGGTTATCTTCCCGACTCGGATGAACGTGCAACTGCTGGCCGAAGCCAATGATGCGGCGGATTGTATCAAGCGCGCGGAGGAGCGAACCTTGGTTACCGTTATCCCCGCGCTGGAAGAACGCGATGGCAAACGTCTCCTCGTGATTCCCGATAATGCCGGTTATGGTTCCGTAGTCGAAGTTGTCGGATAGCTATTACTAATCAGGGTTGAAAAACTAATAACGCCAAGTCAAGGCAGCCTCCGGGACACAATGAAGCATCCCGGAAGCTGATGATGACTAATCAGAACTTGCCGCGCACCGTGACACCGTAGGTACGTGGCTCGGCGAGGAATGACGAGAAGATTTGCCGTCCGCCCGGAAACTGGGGATAGCCGTAACTGGCTGAACTTCCGCCTGCCTGATAAGGCGTGTTGAAGGTTACCTGAGTGTAGTCCTGGTTGAAGAGATTCTGGACCCAGAACTCCACTCCCCAACGCTCATCCTGACCACGCAAACCAATGCGTCCATTGACGACCACGAAGCTATCTTGACTCTTTTGCGGATAGAGGTCCGACCCTGTATTATAATCCGAGCTGAGCCGGGCATCGACGTAAAACAGCGCATGCAATCCCGAACTGCCGATTTCGGGTGTCCAGGAGGCCGAACTGGTGACCACCCACGGTGCGGAATTCGAGATCTGCTTGCCAGGCAGCACGCGCAATGCCGGGTCAAGCGGAGCACCTTGGCTGTTTCCGACCAGGTTGTCGCGGTATTTTGTGCTGGCGTAAGTGACACCAAGGTTAAAGGTCAGATTGCGCACAGGGCGCAAGGAACCCTCGATCTCCACACCCTGGCTGAGGACACCGTAGCCAACATCGCCGGAAGCACAGGAGCCGGTAGCTGGATCAGCGTCCCTGTCCGCACCGCCCAGGCTAGCCTTGCAACCGTTGACCGTTTGAACGATGTAAACCGCGCCGGCGAAAGTGTTCAACTGGAAGTTGCTGAACTCCTGCCGAAATCCTGTCACGGACAGGCTGAATTCCCGCGAGCTGTACTTCAGACCCACCTCATAGGCTTTGACATATTCCGGATCGAACATGAGGTTGTGGACATAGGCCTGCGCGCCGCCACCTGCCGCAAATGGCATGATTGGCGACTTAAGGGCAGATCGATCGAGATTGAATCCACCCGCCTTGTATCCCTTTGAATAGTTGGCATAGATCATTACCTCTGGGCGGACCTGATAGGAGAGGCCCGCCGTATAGGTGAATTCACTTTCACTGCGCTTGCCGTTGATCGAGACCCTGTTCACCTCGGATGTCGAGTTCCCCTGGCAGCCCAGGCTGAGGAGCGATCCGGCTAGCGTGCGAACCGTGGCGTTGGCGCTGGAAAGATCATCGATCAAGGTTCCCTGCAATGCCGGACAAATCGTGTTGTTGTTGCCAAAGGTGGCGTCGAGGCTCTTGTCTTCCCACGTGTAACGCGCGCCAAGCGTCAACTTCAATTCATCGGCAAGTGTGATGATGTTGTGCGTGAACATCGCATAATTCTTGGAATGCTGGTGGTACGAATCCATCGTCGTACCGACGTTGCGGATCGAATCGAGGCGATCAAAGCCATTGATAATGTCAGCGCCAAAACTTCCCACGACAGTCCGGCCGGTTGCACTGAGGCAACCGGTGCTTGCAGGATCGTAGAAGCCCGCGAGGCCTCCGCCCGAAACGATCCGGCAGGCGGCGAAGCGTCCGTATTGGCTGCCAAAGCGCAGCGCATCGTCGACATTCAGCTTTTCGTCCGCGAAATAGCCCCCAACCAGCCAATCCAGCTTATCGTCGAAGGCTGAACCCTGAAGGCGCAATTCCTGGGTGAAGGTCTTGAACTGCCGGAAAGAGCCAGGAGCCCTGTAGAGCAGATCAACCGTGGAATAATCGCTATCACCTTCCTGTTCGCTCTTGAACTCGCGATAGCCCGTGATGGAGGTGAGCTTTGCCGCGCCGAAATCGTGATTGATCTCAAGCGAAACGCCACCATCGTTGATGGTCCCGCCCATCGGATGGGCGGTGGATGTCCAGATCTTTCGGCTGAACGGATCGCTGAATGCCTGGGACTGTTGGCCGAGATCGAGCAGAACCTTGACGATGTTGTTCTGAGCCGGATCGTTGAGGCCCCCGATCAGCGGATTGAAGGCCGCATCGATATATGCTGCTCCGCAACATGCTTCTTCGCGGTGCGTGTAATCGCCGATCAACCTGACGCTGGTTGCATCCGTCGGTTCGAACAGAAATTGCCCGCGCACGAAATAGCGATCACGGTTGTTAACTGTCGTTCCTGTGTTCACATCGTCATAAAAGCCGTCGCGCTTGGCGTATACGCCCTCAATCTTTGCCGCGAGTGTATCGGTCAAAGGGCCGGTTATCGAACCAGCCAGGCGCCAATAATCATAATTGCCATAGCTGGCCTCGGCGTTCGCTCCGAAGGTGAAGGATGGCTTCTTGCTGATCACATGAATCAAGCCAGCCGACGCATTCCGGCCAAACAGTGTGCCCTGCGGTCCGCGCAGCACTTCGATCCGCTCGACCTCGCCAAGTTCCGACAAGGCAACGCCGGACCGAGACCGGTAGACGCCATCAATGAATACCGCGACCGAACTTTCAAGGCCCGGATTGTCCCCGACTGTCCCCACGCCGCGAACGCGCGCCGAGCCGTTAGCTTCGGTTCCTGTCGAAGAGACCATCAAGGAAGGTGCGAGCTGGCCAAGTTGCCGAATATCGCTTGCGCCGGAATTCTGCAACGATTGAGCATTAACGGCGGTAACCGCCAGCGGAACCTTGGAGAGGGTTTCCGAACGGCGGGTTGCGGTGACCACGATTTCTCCACCCGGCGCTTGCTGCTCGACCTGCTCGCTCACATTTGCCTCACCCCCGGCGGTTTGCTGGGCCAGAGCAGGACTCGCTATCGCTAATAGGCTGCATGATCCCGACAACGCCATCAAATGAAAACCATTAGATCTCAACATATAATCCTCCTCACTTTTTTAGAATCTTGAACTCACGTTGATTTCTAGCTGCCGATCAACCGGGCGGCCAAAGCCAGCATCCTAGCACCGATCGGATCGCGGCAAGAAATGCCAAGGGCTGATCCAGCATCAAATGGTGTCGTGAATTGGGTATCGCGATGATCGGGATGTCGGTTCCGCCAAGCTCGTGCACGAAATTCCGCGAGTCTCGCGTGAACAACAGGCTTTCCTCGCCATGCACGATCGCCTTTCGCCCCGGTGCCGAAACCAGTTTAGGGCCGATCGCTAGCCAATCGGCACGCGAATTGTCGCGATTGAACACCGCAGGCGAGAACTTCCAGCTCCAGCCGCCTTCGACCCGGCGCAAGGAATGATAGGCCATATAGTCCATCAGGAACGGTTCCCCCACTTGCTGCGGCGGCGAGAGCTTGTAGCGGCTGCGGGCAGTCGCAAAGTCCGGGTAGATGCGCTGCGGCTTGTCGGGATTGCCTGAACCCGGGCTGGTGTGGCCGCCTGCCCAGAATGCTTCGAGCATGGCGGGGCGCAGGGTCATCATGTCGCAAGTGGCTGCACCGGCAAAGCCGCCAGGCAATTGTTCAAGCGCCTCCAGCGCGACACTGGCACCGAAGCTGTGCGCGACGATCGCCGGTTTCCGGTCAGCATCGAACAAGCCCAGCGCCCGCGCCACTCCGATCATTTCCCGGCCGCGCGCGGCCATGTCGCAATTTTCGCGCACCGCGCTGTCGCCCATTGCGGACAGGTCGTAGGCTACGACGTCGTAATCGTTCGCAAGGAATGGCGCGATGAAGGCAAAGCAGCGGGCGTGGGCGAGGAAGCCGTGAGTCATCAGCACGGGTGGCTTACCGCGCTGCCCCCACCGGAAATAGTGGATCCCCGTGCCATCAACCTCAACGAAGCCTTCCTCGCGCGGAACGGCAAGGGCATCGACAAACCAGCGGGGCAGTTCTTCAGGGTTCGGTGCCCATTCCGGATCGATATCGCCAAGACCGTTCGTTATGTCACTCGACAAGGTATTTTCCGATCAGAATGTTCAAGAAACGAGACCGAAGCCGCGATAGCCATTTGCGGCAACGTCGGCACAGATCTGGGCGTAGGTTGATACGCTCGGGAAGTTGATCAGCTGGCGCTTCTTGCCTGGAATGTTATCGCCCATGTACCAGGACTTGGCTTTGGGAAAGAGCGTCATCGCACCGATCTGTTCGACCATGTCGGTCCATTCGCGCTCCGCTGCCGGATCGGGCTCGAACCGTGTTATCCCCTCGCTCCTCAGGTGAGCCAGGAAATCAGTCGTCCAGTCGCCCTGCAGCTCGGCCGCGGTCGGACCATTGGAAAAGCCGGATGGACTCAGCGGGCCGTAGTGGAACAGCATATTGGGGAACCCGGAAACGGAATTGCCCAGATAGGCGCGGACCCCGTCCTTCCACGCGTCACCCAGGTTAAAGCCTTCGGTGCCGAGCAGATTCATGTCGATCAGCCCGCCGCTGCCGGCATCGAACCCCGTGGCGAATACGATGATGTCGCATTCGATCAGGCCGCTTGCGGTCTCGATACCGCTGGGGACCACACGTTCGATCGGATCGCGCTTGAGATCGACCAGCGACACATTGTCCTGTGCGAATATCTCGTAATAGTTCTGTTCGAGCGAGGGTCGTTTCGTGCCGAAGGGATGCGGAGGTTCCATCGGCGCCAATGCCTCGTGAAGCAAGGGATCGGCAATCCGCGCGCGGACCTTCTCGCGCCAGAAATCGTAGGCGAAGCGGTTGGCGCGTTCGTCGGTCAGCAGATCGGCGAAATTGTTGTACCAGAACCGCAGGCCGCCGGCTCGCCATAGACGTTCGAAAGTTGCGATACGTTCGACTGCATCGACGTCGAGCGCGCTGATTTCCATTCGATCGGCATCGAAGCCGCCGTTCGAGGTCTGCCGTCTGGCAAAGATCGTGGGATAGGCAGCCTTTTCCTGCGCTTGCTGCTCAAGGCTCAGCGGCTGCTGCTGCATCGGCAGAGCCAGGATCGGGGTGCGCTGGAACAGGGTCAGCTGCGCGGCGTCGCGCGCGGCTTCCTGCGCAACTTGCACGCCGCTCGCCCCGGTGCCGATGATCGCCACCCGCTTCCCGGCCAACGGAAGGCCGTCCTGAGGCCAATGCGCGGTATGGTGCCGTTCACCCGCAAACGTTTCCAGGCCGGCAATGTCCGGAGTATAGCATTTGGCGGCAAAACCGGCACAAGGCAGCAGGAAGCGGGCGCTGATCTGCTGGCCTTGCGCCGTATCGACACGCCAGACATCGCTTTCGGCATCGAAGCGGGCACCAGACACCCGCGTCCCCATGTCCATGTCGGGCCAGAGCTCCAGCTTTTCGCACACGTAGCGGAAATATCGTCGCAGCTCTCCGCCGCCGGGAAACCGTTCGCTCCAGGTCCAGTCCCGCCACAACTCGGGCAGCGAGAATTCGTAGATCGGGACGTGCGAATCGACCCGGGCACCGGGATAACAGTTCCAGTACCAGATCCCGCCGGGTTCGGCGGCGGCGTCGATCAACCTTGTGCGAAACCCGGCCTGACGCAGCCGGTGGAGCAGATAGATTCCGCTGAATCCCGCCCCGATGATCAGTGCGTCGCAGTCTGGATCGGGTGCGCTCATTGGGCGGCGCTCAGCTTGGCGGCAAGGTCTGCCGCGCCCTTGTAGTCGGCCTTGCCGTTGGGCGCACGCAACGCCATCGCGGTAGCGAACACGGCCTTGGGGGTCTTGTAGCCCGCCAGTTTGCTGCGGACATGCTCCTTGACGGCCGGTTCATCGAGCGTCTCGCCCGCGGTAAGGTGAACCACTGCGGTCACCGCCTGGCCCCACTTCTCATCGGCGACCCCCACGACCAGCGCATCCTCGATAGCCGGATGAGTCTTGAGTACTTCCTCGACCTCTTCGGGATAGACCTTTTCGCCAGCGGTGTTGATGCATACGCTGCCCCGGCCGAGCAGGGTCAGGCTGCCATCGGCCTCGACCGTGCACCAGTCCCCGGGGATCGAGTAGCGGACTCCGTTGATGGTCTTGAAAGTCCGTGCCGATTTTTCGGGATCCTTGTAATAGGCCAGTGGGATCGGCCCCTTGAGGGCGATAAAACCCGGTGTGCCGGTGCCTGGGCGGACCAGTTGGTCGTTCTCGTCGAACACGTCACAGAAACCGCCGATGGTGAACTTCGCCGTCTCGGTGGTCCCGGCGGCAGTCGTAATCGAGCGCCCGAAACCAAGCCCTTCCGAAGCGCCGAAGCTGTCCATCAGGGCCACTTGCGGAATATGCCCAATCAAGCCCTGCTTGACCTCCTTGCTCCACATCACCCCCGACGAGACGATGGTGATCAGGCTTGAGGTATCGAAACCGCCAGGGTTATCATCGAGGGCTTTGAGCATCGGTTTGGCGAAGGCATCGCCGACGATCGCGATCGACTGCACCTTGTTGCGTTCGACCGCTTCCCACAACTCGACCGCGTCGAGCGAGGGATTGTCCAGCGTGACAAGGCAACCACCCGAGGCGAGCGTCCCGATCGCCGTGATGAAGCCCGTCCCGTGCATCATCGGGCAGGCTGGCAGAGTCATCCGACCCGGGCCTTCGGCGCGGATCATGGCGACGGCTTCGTCGAGGCTGTCCGGCACAGGCGCGAGCATGCGCTGCGCATCGAGCTGGGCTTCGCGCATATCGGTGTGGCGCCAGACCACACCCTTGGGCATGCCGGTCGTCCCGCCGGTGTAGATGAACAGTTCATCGTGCGGCGACCGCTCGATCCCCAGCGGCGAACCGTCGCCCGATGCCGCGAGATCTTCATAGGCAAGCGCAAGCGGGGCCTTTGCCGCCGCATCGCCGATTTCGACGAAAAGCTTGGCCTTGGTCAGCCGGTCCTTCAGTTCGACTATGCAATCGCGGAATTCGGCGCTGTAGAAAATGGCCTCGCTGTCGGAATCGTCGAAGATGTAGAACACCTCCTCGGGGCGGTAGCGATAGTTGATGTTCACATGGGTGAACCGGCCTTTGAAGCAAGCCGCCATCAGTTCGCCGTATTCAGGGCGGTTGCGCATGTAGAACGCGACCTTGGTTCCGGGCAAAATGCCGTTCGCCGTAAGGAAGCGCGCGATATTGTTCGACCGCGCGCCCATTTCCGCCCAGGTGACGACACGCGTGCCGTGGATCAGGGCCGGTGTATCTGCGGGAAGGGCAGGCTCGATCGCGTCCAGTATGTCGCCAAGATTCCACTTTGCCATTGGAACTGTCCTCTCGCTTAGTCAGACCCCTCTTGCGGTCCAGCCTTGCAGTATCGCCGCCTCTTCCCGGACCGTTTCGGGTCCGCCCAGTACCTGCCGGTCGAAACCGATCCGCTTGAACCAGTAATGCAGCCCTAACAGGTCGGTGAAGCCCATGCCGCCGTGCACCTCGGTTGCGGTCCGGGCGACAAACCGGCCTACTTCGCCGGTGTGCGACTTGGCATGGCAAGCGACCAGTTCCGCTTCGGCTGGGACCGCGTCAAACGCATGGGCCGCATACCACACCAGCGACCGGCACGGCTCGTTCTTCGCGGCCATTTCAGCGCACATGTGCTTGACCGCCTGGAAGCTGCCGATCACCCGCCCGAACTGCTCGCGCTGCCCGGCATAGGCAACCGCCTGGGCGATCATCGCATCCGCCGCACCTAGGCTGTCCGCCGCGAGCAGGATGCGGCCTGCGGCAATCAGTCGCCGCGCCGCCGCACCGCCGTCGTCGGCCAGGGCTTCCGCCGGGGTCGACGCAAGCCGCAGTTCGCCGACCGAGCGCGTCGCGTCGATCGTCTTGAGGGCAATCAGCTCCAACCCGTCTGCCTGCGCCGATACGATGTGCAGCCGACCGGCTTCGTCGGCGATCATGAAGTGATCGGCCTCCTCGCAATCGAGCACGAACAGCGCCGTGCCAGTCAGCGCGCCACCGGTGCAACGCACGCCCGAACCATCGCGGCGGGAGACCTGCTCATTCACCCCGACGCCGAAACGCACCTCGCCAGCTGCAATGCGCGGCAACCATTGGGCCTGCTGCGCCTCGGATCCGGCCGCGATCAGCGCGAGCGGCGCCATCACGTTGCGAGCGGCGAACGGCACCGGCGCCACCGCTTCCCCCAGCGCCGTAGCAACGACCGTTGCATCGAGCAGTCCCATGCCAAGGCCGCCATGGGCCTCCGGCACCACCAGCCCGGGTAGCCCCAATTCGGCCAGCGCGGCCTGGCTTTGCGCGCTAACCGCGCTGCCGGCTTCGGCCACTTGCCTGACATGATCGAGCGGAGAGAGTTCGCGCAGCAGCCGCGTAACGCTTTCTGCCAGCATCTGCTGTTCCTGCGAAAGTCCGAAATCCATCACTGCCCTCCTTGCGCGGACGGGCCTTTGGGCAGGTCCAGGCGCGGCTCGCGCGGCATGTTGAGGCCGCGCTCCGAAATGATGTTCTTCTGGATCTGGGCGGTTCCGCCGCCGATGATCAGGCCAAGCTGGAACATGTAGTTCCATTGCCAGCTGCCGTTTGCGCGCTCGTGGGCGCTGCCGTTGTAGAGGATTCCCAATTCGCCCAGCGCGTCGATCGCCAAAGCGGAAATCTGGTGGGCCAGCTCGCAGGCCTGGAGCTTGACGATCAGCTTGGCCATGCCGCCCGGCTCGCCCTTGATCTGGTTCGATAGGATCCGCATCCCGTTGTACTTCATCGCCGCGACTTCGGCCTGGAGCGCCACCAGCCGGTCGCGAAGGGCCGGAAGGTCGATCACCCGTGCACCGCCGACCTGTTCCACCTTCATCAGTTCGATCAGCGCGAGCAGCCGGTTTTCGAGTGCGTCGGGATCGCCCAGCATCCCGCGTTCGTGCCCGAGCGTGGCGTTGGCGACGAACCAGCCTTGCCCGCGCTGGCCGACGATCTGATCGACCGGCACGCGCACATCGGTGAAGAAGGTTTCGTTGAATTCGGCATGGCCGGTCATGGTCCTGAGCGGGCGGACTTCGATCCCCGGCGTGGTCATCGGGAAGATCAGATAGCTGATCCCCTGGTGCTTGGCTGCGTCCCCTTCGGTCCGCACCAGGCAGAAGATCATGTCCGCTTCCTTGGCGGTGCTGGTCCAGATCTTCTGGCCGTTGACGACGAAGTCGCCGCCTTCAACCCGGGCGCTGGTCTTGAGACTGGCGAGGTCCGATCCCGATCCGGGTTCGGAATAGCCCTGGCACCACACCACATCGCCGGCCAAAGTCGGTTCGATCCAGCGCCTCTTCTGCTCTTCGGTGCCAAGTTCGAGCAAGGTCGGCACCAGCATCGAAATGCCCTGGTTGGCGAGTCCGCCGGGCACACCGGCGCGCGCAAACTCCTCGGCGATGATCCGGGACTTGAGAATGTCGGGCTCGGCCCCGAACCCGCCGTATTCGCGCGGAATGGTGCGCGCGGTGTAGCCATGCTCGATCAGCAGCTTCTGCCAGGCCACGCCTTCATTCGACGGGCGGGCCGCACGACCGGCATTCTTTGGTGCGAGATGGCGATTGACGGCGATGAAGTCGCGCACCTCTTCGCGGAACGTCTCATACTCGGGGCCATAACTCAGGTCCATTGCACAGCGTCCTTTCAGGCCGGCCGGAAGACGGGCAAGCGAAAGTCTTCCCCGATGGTTTCGAACGCGAGTGCCACCGGCAGGTCGAGCCGGACAGCGTCGATCGGGCAATCGATCAGCCGCGTGGCCATGCGGACCCCCTCGTCGAGCTCGACCACTGCGGCGACATAGGGAATGTCCGCCGCGAAGGCGGGGTGCAGCGCCTGATGCACCACGGTCCACGAAAACACCGTGCCCTTGCCCGAGCTTTGTTCCCACGCAAAGTCAGGCGAGCCGCAACGCGCGCACATGTAGCGCGGCAAGTGCCGCCACGAACCGCAACCCCCGCATTTCTGGAAGTAGAGGTGCCCATCCTGGCACCGCTTCCAGAATTCCTGCTCGACCGGGTCTTGCGGGCGAGGCCGCGGCTTGGCCGGCGCAGCGGCGGCCGCGGCGCGCGCCTTGGGAGAAAGATCTTCGTCCATCAGCCAAACCTCCGCAAGATGGCAACACTGCCGTCACCCAGATCGCCCCAGCCGGTGACCAGCCCGGTCTGCGCCCCTTCGACCTGCCGCTCGCCGCAGTCGTGCCGCAGCTGGCGCACCGCTTCGACCACGTGGTTGAGCCCCCAGACGTGGGCTTCGCTGAGCAGGCCGCCGTGCGTGTTGAGCGGAAAGTTCCCGCCAAGCTCGATCTGGCCATCCTTGACGAAATCGAGCGCGCCGCCCGGCTCGCAATAGCCCATCGCCTCAAGCTGGAGCAGCACCACGTAGGTAAAGCAATCGTAGACCTGGAGGAAATCCATGTTGCTACGCGACACCCCGGCCATCTCGAAAGCCTTGGGCGCGGCATAGGACAGGCCGATCTTGAACGGATCGGGCCGGGACGGAATATCATCGGCGGGATAAGGATGGCCTTCGGCAGCGCCCGCGATCGTCACCGGAACGTGCCGCAGGTCGCGCGCGCGATCGAGCCGTGAGACCACCACCGCACAGGCCCCGTCGGTTTCGAGACAGCAATCGTAAAGCCGGAACGGTTCCGAAATCCACCGCGCCGCATGATAGGTCTCACGGTCCAGCGGCTTCCCGTAGGTGAACGCCTTGGGATTGAGCTGGGCGTGCTTGCGGCAAGCCAGGGCGATGGCGGCGGTTGCTTCCGGCCCCACCCCATAAAGCTGCGAATGCCGCATCGCCAGCCAGGCGTACATCTGCACCGGCAGGAATACGCCGTAAGGAATGTAGTACCCCTGGATGGTGTTTGTCAGGGTGTTCATGTTCATCGACCGGGTCGGCGGCGCGCCCGGTTTGGGCCGCAGCGCCGAAAAGCCGTTCCAACCCAGCGTGACCAGCACGTGATCGCACAGCCCGGCGGATATCGCCATCGCGGCGTTCTGCAGCGCGGTGGTCGGGCTGGCGCCGCCCATGTGCACCGTCGCCGCATAGCGCAGCACGTCGATCCCGAGATTGGCGGCCAGCTCCTCGCTGGTGGTATAGATCGGCGGCGGCACCATGCCGTCGATGTCCGAAGGCTTGAGCCCGGCATCGGCAATCGCCTTGCGCGCAGCCTCCAGCATCATGTCGACGGCGGTGCGTTCAGTGCCCTTGACGAAATCAGTCTCGCCAACCCCGGTGATAGCTGTCTTGTCGGAAAAGGTCATGCCGGTTCCAGGTCTCTTTGTCGTTGCATGGCGAGTTCGCGGCGGACCTGGAATTCGACCTCGATCCGTTTGGACTCGGGTTCGGCCCTTCTGTATCGCGGCGCGGGAGCCAAACTGAGCGACGCGCGAACCTCTTCGAGCGGACGATCCAGCAGTTCTTCCCACTGTATTTCGGGAAAGTTCTTGGCCGCACGCCCGCGCCGCCAAGCCTCGATCATCGGGCCCAGTACCGGTAATCCGGGATGCTCACGTCTTGATTTGAGCAGTCCGAGCAGCAGCAGAAAGCCGATGCCGTGGTTGTGGAACTGGGCGTTGCCAAAGGTCAGCACGCAAATTTCGCCCAGCCCATCTCGCCCGTAACCGGTGACAACGTGATAGAGATCGTGCGAATCCCTCATCCGGTTGCGGAACAGGGCGACATCGGGATCGACAAAGGTCCGGACACCACCCTCCTCGCTCGCCTCAACCAGCCCTTCAGCGCTCAGGCCTTCGCCATAGACAAAGGCCAGATATTGCTGTCCCAGGCTCCCCTTCGGGCAGCGCGCCAACCGTTCGCGGTCGCGCAGGCGATCGAGCAGATTGCTCCGGCTGGCCAGGATGCGCCTCCCGCCTTCGGATCCCGCAAACCGCCTGAAATGGCGATAATAGCTGTTTCCAGCCAAGGCCTCGACAATCCTGAATACCTGTGCGGTATCTTCCTTGTCGCGGAGTAGAACCTTTACCGCCGAGAGCGCTTCTCCTGGGCGGATGCGGCGCTTCAGTTCCTGTCCCTTCATCTTCGCCTCGCTTGCCATTTCGATGCGGCTTCCTCACCCAAATCGCTTGGCTCCGGCCAAGGCCTTTTCGGCGTCGGCCACCAGATCGCGCATCACCGCGGCGGCGGGGCGAACCGACTTGATCAAACCGATGCCCTGTCCCGCAAACCCGGGAAGCACATCCATCCGCTTGTCGCGGATCGCCGCCGCCATGACCGGGCCAGCAATCATCGACTGGTAAGGCATGGGCAGCGGCTCCTTGCCCGCTTCGATCCATGCACTGGCCCATTTGTTGGCGATCATCCGGGCTGGCTTGCCGGTGATCGAGCGACTGACCACCGTGTCGCCGTCACCGCCCTCGGCAATGGCTTGCTTCTGGAAATCCTCGATTCCGGCTTCTTCGGTCGCGAGGAAGGCCGTTCCCACCCAGGCACCCTCGGCACCGAGCATGAAGACCGCTGCCACTCCGCGCCCGTCGCTGATGCCGCCGGCACCCAGCACCGGGACCCGGTCCCCCACGGCGTCGACCACCTGGGGAATCAGCGAAATCGTCCCGATCGGCGAATTGTGGCCGCCGCCATCGTGACCCTGGGCGACGATCATATCGATCCCGGACTCTACCACCTGCAAGGCGTGTTTGACCTTGCCCACCACCGCCATCACGATCGTGCCGTTGGCGTGCAGGCGATCCATCCACGGTCCGGGATTGCCCAGTCCGGCCGCATAGACGGGCACCTTTTCCTCGATCACCACCTCCATCTGCGCTTCGAAGAACTCCTTCGAGAACAGCGGCGGACCACCTTCGCTTTCCGCCCCGGCGGCGGCGCGCATCGCCGCAGCGGAATCGACTTCGCCCAGTCCTTCACGTGCCATGAAATCGCGGGCGAATTGTTGATACTCGCCGAACACCGCCATCGGATCCGTAGGAGCCGCCCCGGTTTCAGGTGCCTTGCCCCGGCGGACAGAAGCGGGCAGTAAGGTATCGACCCCGAACGGCTTGTCGGTTAGCGCGCGGGTCTCGCGAATCCAGCTGCGCAAGCGTTCGGGCGAGCATGCCGCCGCGCCCAGCACACCTAGCCCACCGGCGTTGGAAACCGCAGCGGCCAGCCGGGGCACGCTCGCGCCGCCCATACCGGCCAGCAGGATCGGATGCTCGATCTTGAGCATCCCGCAAATTCGGCTGTTCAGTGCCATCGTCCTCTCCAGAAGTGCCGGCCTAGCCTGGGTCTCCCCATCTGACCTTTTGCGTAACGAGCTCGGGGCTGCGAGCCGCGAGATATTCGGACGATCCCTTGACCAGCCGCTCCATGTGTCGGCGTGCACCATCGGCATCGCGCAGGCGCACCGCGTTCAGTACCCGCGCGAGGCAGCGCAATTGGCCGGCCCGTTCCTGCGCGGAATAACCCAATTCCATGGCAAGATCGCGGGTCAGCAAATGCAGTGCCGATGTAAGCAATCCGAAGGTCGGGTTGCCGCTGGCCCAGCCCAGCAAATCGTGAAAGCGCCGGTTGGTTTCCTCGAACCCAGCGGTTTCGCGGTCGCGTTCGAGTTGGGCGTAGCAATCGCTCAATGCGGCGAGATCTGCGTTGGTCGCCCGCGCCGCAGCCTTGGCCGCCATATCGGGCGCGATCGCTTCGCGCAGTTCGAGCAGGGCCCGCAGATCGGTATCCATGAATTGCAGGATGAGCGACAGAGAGCTGGCAAAATCGCGCGTCTGCGGCCGCGACACAACCGGTCCGCCGCCGCGGCCCAGTTGCAACTGGATCACCCCCTGCAGCTCAAGAAACCTGAGCGCCTCGCGCAAGGTTGCGCGCGCGACTTCGTAACGCGCCAGCATATCCTCCTCTTGCGGGAGGCGGTCTCCGGCCTCACGGGCGTTGAGCTGGATATCGGACACGATGGCCTGCGCGACCTGCAAGGCGCGCTTTGCCTTGCCTGCGGGCACCGCGTTGTCGTCCGGAGATCGATGTGGAACAGAAGCCATAAAAACGTATAAGCATTAATCGATCACCGTGTCTAGCATCTCCTGCGGAAAAACGTTGGCGCCCTGAAACCTGTCGAAAACTCGGCATTTCGGTAATCGTAAGCGATCCCGACCTGGCACCTCCCCGAGTTGGCGGATTAAAGCTGATAATCTTTATTGACAGAATGGCCCTTTCGGCCCTAGGTGACGCCATTGAGAAAGGTCTGTTCCATGGCAACTTCGGCAACTCAGGAAAAAGTCCTCTACGCTTCCGTCGATTCGATCCCGCTGCACGAGATCAATGTCGCCAATCCCTACCTCTTCCAGAATGACACCGTGGGGGAATATTTCACCCGGCTTCGGCGCGAGGATCCGGTCCACTACTGTGCAGAAAGCCGGTTCGGGCCCTATTGGTCGGTGACCAAGTTCAACGACATCATAGCGGTCGACACCAACCACAAGGTCTTCTCGTCGGAAGCCAAGCTCGGTGGGATTTCGGTCCAGGACATGCACAGCGTCGAGGGCGCGCTCGAGCTCGAAATGTTCATCGCGATGGATCAGCCCAAGCACGACCAGCAGCGCAAGGCGGTAAGCCCGGTGGTTGCACCATCGAACCTGCTTCTGCTTGAGCCGATCATCCGCGAACGGGCGGGCGCGATCCTCGATTCGCTGCCGGTCGGCGAGGAGATCGACTGGGTAAAGCTGGTGTCGGTCGAACTTACCACCATGACGCTTGCGACGATCTTCGATTTCCCCTGGGACGAGCGCGCCAAGCTGACCCGCTGGTCGGACGTCACCACCGCGTCACCGGAAACCGGCATCGTCGAATCGTTCGAACAGCGCCGCGAGGAACTCATCCAGTGTGCGATGTATTTCAAGGGCCTGTGGGACGAACGGATCGACAAGCCCGGCGGCAATGACCTGATCTCGATGATGGCGCATTCGCCCGCAACCCGCGACATGCCGTTCCTCGAATTTCTCGGCAACCTGCTGCTGCTGATTGTCGGCGGCAACGACACCACCCGCAATTCGATCAGTGGCGGGGTCCTGGCGCTCAACCAGAACCCGGGCGAATATCAGAAATTGCGGGACAATCCGGCGCTCGTTTCCAGCATGATTCCCGAGATCATCCGCTGGCAGACCCCGCTGACGCACATGCGCCGTACCGCGCTGGAAGACGCCGAAATTGGCGGAAAGCAGATCAGGAAAGGCGACAAGGTGGTGATGTGGTATCTCTCGGGCAACCGCGACGAAACCGTGATCGACCGGGCCGACCAATTCATCATCGATCGCGAAAATCCGCGCCACCACCTCTCCTTCGGGTTCGGCATCCACCGCTGCATGGGCAACCGTCTGGCCGAATTGCAACTGCGGATCATCTGGGAAGAGATCCTCAAGCGCTTTCGCTTCGTCGAAGTTGTTGGCGAGCCGGAGCGGCTGCTGTCCAATCTGGTGCGCGGGATTACCCGGCTGCCGGTGAAACTTCACGCGCACTGAAGGCTTGGCTCGTTACAAATACGGAACTTCCATATGATCAACGTAACTTTTGTTTCCGCCGACGGCACACGTCGGTCGGTTGAAATAGACGAGGGCCTCAGCGCCCGTGAAGCCGCCCTGTTCAACAGTGTACCGGGGATCGATGGCGATTGCGGCGGGGTCTGTGCCTGCGCCACGTGCCATGTCCATGTCGATCAGGCCTGGATGGATCGGGTCGGGCCGCCGGAAGAAGGCGGCATGGAGAGCGATCTGATCCAGTTTGCCGAGGGAACGACCGAAACCAGCCGCCTCGCGTGCCAGATTCCGATGGTCCCCGAACTCGATGGGCTGGTGCTGCATCTGCCCGAGCTTCAGCACTGAGCAAGACGCCATGCACATGACGTTTGACGGAAGCGGCGGCATCTCCATCGCGGCAAGCCTTGTCGGCGATGGTCATGGTCGGCCGTCCGTATTACTGGCGCATGGCGGAGGGCAAACCCGGCGCACCTGGCGCAAGACGATGCAGCAATTGGCGGAGCACGGCTATCGCTCGGTGGCGATCGACATGCGCGGTCATGGCGAGAGTGGCTGGGCCACCCCCGGTAGATACCGCTTTGCCGATTTCGGCAAGGATATCCTCGCGGTCTGCGACAAGCTGAACCAGCGGCCGCATGTCATCGGCGCATCGCTTGGCGGATTGGCGGCGCTGGTGGCGGAAGGGGCGGTGCGACCGGGTAGCTTTGAGTCGCTGACGCTGGTCGATGTCACTCCGGATATGGACCCGGAGGGTGTTTCACGAATTGTCGGCTTCATGAACGCCCATGTGGAGCGCGGCTTCGCGTCATACGACGAAGCCGCAGAGGCGATCGCGGACTATATGCCGAACCGCGAGAAGCGCGGCGCCAGCGAGGGCCTGAAGAGCTATCTCCGTCTCGACCCGGACCAGCGTTATCGTTGGCATTGGGATCCCGGCTTTCTGAGCGGGATGACCGGGCGGCGCGAACAGGACTATGCCCAAGCCCAGGCGGCGGCAAGCGTCCTCTCGCTACCGGTCCACCTG
Organism: Novosphingobium sp. NPDC080210; assembly: GCF_050281025.1. Taxonomy (NCBI): domain Bacteria; kingdom Pseudomonadati; phylum Pseudomonadota; class Alphaproteobacteria; order Sphingomonadales; family Sphingomonadaceae; genus Novosphingobium; species Novosphingobium sp. NPDC080210. Next base: position 1,221,779 of record NZ_JBNNWL010000001.1, on the reverse strand, counting down.
GTGCGGGGCGGATCGAGCGACCTGATTTCCATGGAGGCTGCGAAGCGGTTCTGCGCGATGGTGCCTGGCGCGCGCTTCACCGACGTCTCGGGCGCTGGACATATGGTTGTCGGCGACGACAACGACGTGTTCAGCAGGGCCATCATCGAATTCCTCGAAAGCCAGTCCGAACCGGAGACGATTGCATGACGCTGGAAGAGCTCAACCGCGCCCTGCTGGTCGCGCCGTTTCACCGCTGGCTGAACTTGCGGATGGTCGAAGCTGACGCAGAGCACATCCTGATCGAAATGCCATGGCGGGACGAGATGATCTCCAACCCCACGCTCCCGTCGATGCACGGTGGAATTCTCGCCTCGTTGATCGATCTGACGGGATTCTATGCAGTCCTGGCCTCAGGAAACATGTGCAAATCCACAGCCGACCTGAGGGTCGATTACCATCGGGCAGCGAGCCGCCAGACGCTTCATGCCGAAGGGCGGCTGATCAAGGCCGGGAAATCGCTAAGCGTTGCCGACGTGCGCATTCACGACGAGGCCGGGACGCTGGTCGCCAGCGGTCGCGGGGCCTACAATATGTAACGGGCATTGTTGCCAGCCCAAACCGACTTCAGTCCGGGTCTAGACCACTGATATTGGCTACCATCCTGGAGAGCGTGGAGCGCATTTGGTCGATGTCCTCAAGGGGGACGTTGCGGAGCAATTCCAGATATAGTCGATCGGCGGCCTTACGCACCGAGGGGAGGATTTCGATTGCTTTCGGCAAGGGGTGCAAGGTCCAAACCCGCCGGTCTCCCCCGGCCGCGCGACGTTCAGCAAGGCCTGCCGCTTCGAGCTGATCGACGATATGGCCCACTGAAGCCCGTTCGAGATCCAGTTGTCGCGCGAGCATGGTCTGGTTCAAGCCGGGCGTGCGCATGATATACGACAGCGCCCGCCATTGCGGAGTGGTCATGTCGAACGCGGCCATCGAAACCGTAAACATGCGCCTGAGTCGGCGGGGAACCTCCTCGATCAGGAATATCAACTCATCCGCTTCGGTAACAAACCGTTCGTGCTGCGCCGCGTCAGACATGCGACATCTGATAGCGCATCTACGTGATCGTTTAAAGCATTATTGTTGCAAGACAGATTGTAAATATTTTTACTACCTGCTATCGACGCGCCGTGACCCTATCTACCGAGCAACCAAAACCCAAGTCGAAGACAAGCCATACCATGCGCGTGGCTGGCATCGCTCTGCCGTTGATGCTGGTCGCCTGCGTTGCGGTCCCCGATGCTGGGGTTCGGCCCGCGATGCACACCCCCGATACAATCGAGGTATCGCAGACACTCGCCGCGCGCGGCAACACCGCCTGGCCGCCAGATCAATGGTGGCGTCTGGCCGGCGATCCGCAGTTGACCGCGCTGATCGAGGAAGGTCTTGCCAACTCGCCCCAGGTCGCTGTGGCCGTAGCCCGGATCAAGCGGGCCGAATCCGAAGCGCAAAGGGCTGGAGCCGCACGACTGCCATCGCTTGGTGCCGAGGCGGAAGGGGGCTTGCGGCGTCAAAGCGGTAACAACGGCCTCCCCGCGCAATTCCTGCCCGATGGCTGGAAAGACTACGGTCAGGCCTCGCTGACATTCGGATTCGACCTAGACCTGTGGGGGCGCAACCGCGCCGCCCATGCAGCGGCGACCTCGGAGGCCCGCGCGGCGGTGGTCGATGCCGCGCAAGCCCGGCTCGTGCTGTCGGTCGCGATCACCGCCGCCTATGCCGAACTGGGCCGATTCTACCGCGAATACGACAATGCTGCGTCGATACTCGCCAATCGCCGGTCGACGCGAGACCTTGTCGCCCAGCGCCACGGCAGCGGGCTCGACAACCTGGCGAGCCTGCGCCGCGCCGATGCCGAAGTCGCCCTCGCCGAACAGGACCTCGCGGCGATCTCCGAGAACATCGGTTTCCGCCGCAACCAGCTTGCCGCGCTGGTCGGTGCCGGGCCGGACCGCGGTCAATCGATCACCCGCCCGCCGCTTGCACCCTCCACTCCTTCTGGAGTTCCGGCGGGCATCAATACCGATCTGCTGGGCCGCCGTCCCGACATCGTCGCGGCGCGCGAACGGGTCGAAGCGGCGGCAAGCAAGGTAAAGGTCGCGCGCGCCGGCTTCTTTCCTTCGATCAACCTCAGGGCGCTGGTCGGCTTGCAGGCGCTGGGGCTCGGCAATCTGGTCGATTCCGGGTCGCTGTTCGGCAACGTCGGCCCCGCAATCAGCCTGCCAATCTTTCAGGGCGGTGCCCTCAAGGCGCAATACGGCGGCGCCTGGGCGGCCTATGACGAGGCAGTCGCGAACTACAACCAGACGGTGGTCACCGCTTTTCAGCAGGTCGCTGATGCTGTCACCCAGCGCGACGCCGCGGACAAGAGGCTTGCAGCTGCCCGAACTGCGCTGACCGCCAGCGAGGACGCCCTGGCATTGGTCCGTCGTCGCTACGAGGCGGGCCTTTCCAGCTATCTCGACGTACTCGCCAACGAACGCAGCGTCCATGACCTGCGGCTCGTGGTGATTGGGCTTGAGACATACGAAAGGGGCGCGACGCTCGCGATGATCCGGGCGTTGGGTGGCGGCTTCGATACCGCCGCCGCCCGGCCAACAGGACAGACAGGCCAATGACCGAACCAGCAACCGAATTGCCAGCGATCGATCCCGAACTCTCCGCTGCGCGCAAGGGAACGCGCAGAAAGTGGCTAAAGCGGCTGGCGATCGCTCTTGGAGTGGTGGGTCTTGCCTGGGCTGCATGGTACCTGCTGGTTACGCGAAACCATGTCGGCACCGATAACGCCTATGTGAATGCACAGATCGCACAGGTCACGCCGCTGGTCGCGGGATCGGCGATCGAGGTTCTAGTAGAAGATACGCAGCAGGTGAAGGCAGGGGACGTGCTGGTCCGGCTCGACCAGGCCAATGCGAAGATTGCCGTAGCGCAGGCCCAGGCCGACCTCGCCGCTGCCCGCCGCCGTTTCGGTCAGGCGGTTGCGACCAACGGTGCCCTGTCGGCGCAGATCGACACGTCGAGCGCGGCTATTGTCCAAGCGCAGGCGCGATTGCGCAGCGCCCAGGCCGAGTTCGACAAGGCCAGGATCGATCTTCAGCGTCGCGAGACACTGGTTGCCAGCGGAGCCGTGTCTGGCGAAGAAGTCACCCAAGCACGTAGGACCTTTGCCACCGCCAGCGCTGCACTCGATGCCGCTCGCGGTGGGATATCGGAGGTCAGTTCGGCCCGCCGCGTTGCCCAGGGCCAGTTCGCGGCCAACGATGCACTGGTGCGCGGCTCAAACATCGACACCGATCCCGCTGTGCAAGCTGCCGCGGCGCGGCTCGACTCGGCGCGGCTCGATCTTGAACGCACCGAAATCCGGGCGCCCGTTTCGGGGGTGGTGAGCCGTCTGCAAATTCAGGTCGGGCAACGACTGAACCCAGGACAGATCATCATGACCATCGTCCCGGTCGACAAGCTCTATGTCGATGCGAACTTCAGGGAGAGCCAGCTGCGCCGCGTCCGCATCGGCATGCCCGTCACTCTGACCTCGGACCTTTACGGTGGCGACGTTGTTTATCATGGCAAGATCACCGGCTTTGCTGGCGGAACCGGATCGTCAATGGCGGTTATTCCGGCCCAGAACGCCACCGGCAACTGGATCAAGACTGTCCAGCGTCTCCCGGTGCGGATCGAACTCGATCCTGCCGAGCTACGGAAACATCCCTTGCGCGTCGGGCTGTCGATGGAAGTCGAGATCGATGTTTCTCGAAGGTAAGGCACGATGAGTAGCGCCAAACCCGAAAGCGCTGGCATTGCCCCGTCGCGGCAATTGGCCGCCGGGCTGGTGCTGGCGCTGGCCAATTTCATGGTCATTCTCGACCTGACCATCGCCAATGTCTCGATCCCGCATGTCGCTGGCAGCCTCGGGATCACGCTTGAGCAAGGGGCCTGGATCATCACCTCTTACGCGGTAGCTGAAGCGATCTGCGTTCCCTTGACCGGGTGGATCGCGGGACGCTTCGGTTCGGTGCGCACCTTCGTCGTCAGCATGGTCGGCTTCGGCATTCTTTCCTTCTTGTGCGGTATTTCAATCACAATGGGGATGCTGGTTGCATGCCGGATCGGCCAGGGGATCTTCGGCGCGTTCCTGATGCCCTTGTCGCAGACGCTGCTCCTGAAGGTCTTTCCGCCGGAAAAGCGCAACATGGCTTTGGGCATGTGGGCTGTCACACTGTTGATGGGGCCAGCTCTTGGCCCGATGATCGGAGGCTACCTTACCGAGAACTACAGCTGGCATTGGATATTCCTGATCAACGTGCCCGTTGCGATCCTTTGTATTGGCGTGGGTATCGTGTTGCTGAAGCCCGTCGAAACCGATCGGCAGACCCAGCCCATCGATTTCATCGGACTCGCCCTGCTGGTCCTTTGGGTGGGTTGCCTGCAACTCGTGCTGGACCTTGGCCGCAACCATGACTGGTTCGCCGATCCGATGATCGTCGCGCTATCGATCACCTCCTTTGTCTGTCTTCTGCTCTTCGTTATCTGGGAGCTAGGCGAAGATCACCCGATTGTCGATTTGCGGGTGTTCAGACACCGGGGGTTCAGCGTCAGCCTGACAGTGCTGTCGCTCGCATTTGCTGGCTATTTCGCGGGTTTTGTCATTGTCCCCCAGTGGCAACAGGCCTGGCTCGGATTCCCGGCGACTTCAGCGGGATTGTCGTCATCTTTCTCCGCCACCGGCGCACTGTTTACAGCGCCACTGGCGGCCTTCTTGATGAGTCGCCTCGACCCCCGCCTGTTGGTCTCGGGCGGTATCGCCTGGATTGCGGCGACGACGCTCGTCCGAACGACCTGGACGACGGACGCCGATTTCTGGACTCTCAGCATTCTGCAGTTGGTTCAGGGCTTGGGGGTGACCTTCATGATGCTTCCGCTCATGTCGCTCACCCTCAACACCGTCGATGACAATGAAGTGGCGTCGGCTGCCGGCCTTCAGAGCTTTATGCGGACCATCGCAACGGCGGTAGCGACCTCGATAACGCTCTCCTACTGGGCCGACACGCAGCGCCTGGCGCGGAGCGATGCCGTCGGAGCGATGCAACCGGAAGCCGTGCAGGATAGCTTGACCGGACTCGGGTTTCCGCCCGATCAGGTGCGGCAGATTCTCAGCAACATGGTCGATCTCGAAGCGACAACCCTGGCGCTCATCCATACCTTCTGGGCCACCAGCGCCATCCTGCTCTTCGCCGCCGCTCTCATCTGGCTCGCTCCACGCCCGACTAGATCGGGCGGGATGCCGCTGGGGCACTGATCCAGTGCGCGGCTGCAATGTCTTCCGTTCCAGGGTCGTCACCAGAGCCGACAGAAGACTCCCCCTTGGCAGAGCCGAAAGCGCTGCGTTCCAACTACGCCAATCGTGCAAGAGCGCGATGTCGATTGTATCAAGGCAAGCAACCGTCAATTTGGAGACTTTCGCAACCCTGTCCTGCTAACGTAGAGAGTCTGCATGCTTGGCCATTATGCGGCTTCTGATTGCAGTTCGCACACCCAACCGGTTACTGATGGGCCGTAGTCGTAGATTTCCATTGCGTAGTTAGTCGTCGGCTTGTCGGCTGGATTGACAGTAGTAAAGGGGCGCGCCTAAATTGGGTTTCGCGCAACCCCATCTGCACAGCACGCCATCGAAAGGCGTGACGTGAAGCGTTTCATAATTTTTGCAGCCACCGCTGTGCTCGGGCTTCAGTCCCATGCACGTGAAGTGGCCGTCGAGGACTTCTCCCAGCTTAGGCTGAAAGACGGCAATGCAGCTGATCCAAGCCCCTTAGAGCTTCCCCCCGAGCCAGTTGCAGACGTGGCCAGTGTCCCCCGTCAGCACCAATGGCACAGATTTGACGTTGTGATTTAAGGAGTGTTGGGGCTTCGTCGTAGTGACGAAGGAACGAAGATGAAGTCCCAACACTCCTTGAAAAAATCGCCGGTAAAGGCTCCTGCTGAGCGGGTCGTGAAGGACATTCGGCGGCAGACCCGTCGCCATTTCTCGGCCGAAGACAAGATCCGCATCGTGCTCGATGGGCTGCGCGGCGAGGACAGCATTGCTGAGCTGTGCCGCAAGGAAGGCATCGCGCAGAGCTTGTATTACACCTGTGACGTGACCCCCAACTTTCATCCAGTTGCGATTAAAGCCTCGGCATCGTTGTTGCGCGGTTGCGCGGGTGAAGCAAGGGGCTGCGTAGCGTAGCCTCCGGCTATGCGGAGCGCAGCAGCCCCTTGCTTTTTGAGGTCGGCGGCGAAGGCCGCCGGGGTGGCGTATCCGAGTGAGGAGTGCGGTCGGTCGGTGTTGTAATCGTCGGCCCATGCAGTGATCTTCTCGCGGGCATGGGCCAGCGAAGTGAACAGTGTCTCATTGAGCAGCTCGTCGCGCATCCGCCCGTTAAATCTCTCGACGAACGCGTTCTGGGTCGGCTTGCCCGGCGTCGTGTAATGCCATTCGACCTTGGCATCGCCGCACCATTCGAGCACCGCGTTCGAGGTCAGCTCGGTTCCGTTGTCGCTGACGATCATACCGGGCTTGCCCCGCACCGCGATCAGCTCGGCCAGTTCGCGCACCACCCGCTTGCCCGAGATCGAGGTGTCGGGAACCGCCGCCAGGCACTCGCGCGTCACATCATCGACGACGTTGAGCACCCGGAACCGGCGACCGGTGATCATCTGATCATGCACGAAGTCCAGGCTCCAGCGCTGGTTGGGTAGCGCCGAAACGGGAGCTGGCACCCGTGCACCAACCGCGCGTTTGCGCCCTTTGCGTCGCCGCACGGTCAAGCCTTCCTCGCGGTACAGCCGCTGGGTCTTCTTGCGGTTGATCGTCAGCCCCTCGCGCCGCAGCAGGATGTGCAACCGCCGATACCCGAACCGGCGGCGTTGATGCGCCAGTTCCCGCAGCTTCTCGCGCAAAGCACCATCATCGCGCCGCGACTGGTAGCGAATGACTGTCCGGTCCGCATCGATGACCCTGCACGCCCGCCGCTCGCTGACATCAAGCAGGGCCTGAAGATGCGCGACCGCTTCCCGCTTGGCGGCAGGCGTTACCATTTTTTTGCCAGCAGATCCTTCAGACCCGCGTTGTCCAGCATCGCGTCGGCAAGCAGACGCTTGAGCCGCCCGTTCTCGTCCTCGAGCGCCCGCAGCCGCTTCGCCTCCGACACCTCAAGGCCGCCATACTTGGCCTTCCAGTTGTATAGCGTCGCTTCCGACACGCCATGCTTGCGGGCCAGGTCAGCCGTCTTCGCGCCTGCCTCTGCCTCACGCAGAACCCCGATAATCTGCTCTTCTGTAAATCGTAGTCGCTTCATCTGTCCGTTCCTTCTCTCAAGGGCCGGACTCTAATCAATCTTGGAGGGAAATCAGGGGGTCACGTCACCCTGGGTCCCCGACAGTGACATTTCTATTTAGCGGAGACCGTTCGGTATGATAATATTTCATATGATAAAATGGATTTCGGCTCAATTCGTCCGCAAAACCAATGTTGAGCGATCTAGATGTGTGGGTCTGAGTGTGGGTCCATTGCGCTTTTGAAACATTTTATCAGAGCAATATCAATACTATATGACAGATTCAGGGCGGACACCCTCTCCGCCACTATCTAATTGAAATTTAAAGAACAGTACCAATTGGGGCTTCCAAATCGGGCAGTTCTGCGCCGTTTTTGCATGGGCGCCTAAACCGTTCAGACCGGCGAGAGCCCCAAAATCTGTCTCAGAACGGCTTTCATCTCTTTTCACCTAAACTGCGTCCAAAAAGGTTTAGGCCAGAAAAATGGCGGATTTCGCGGCTTTTTTCTCTCCGTCCTACCTATACTGTTTGTGCGCAATCTTGAAGAGTGAGATGCTGAAAACTTGAGGTATAGTCGATTGCAGCAGATCGCAGGGTGTCTCTGTCGCATCTTAAGTGAGGGGGGGGGAGCATGGCTAAGGATCAGGCAGTGGGAGTTCCACCCTCCACTGGGGCAAAAACCAAACGCAATCGATCGGTGATAGCTACTTTCGAGAATGTGAGAGAGCTTGAGGGCTTGATCAACAGGCTTTCGATATCTGGTGTGCCAAAGCGTGGGGACGAGACTCTGTACGCATATATACGTAAAGTCTTTCAGAATGATGCACCCGGTTATGGCCAATCTGTTCGAGTGTCGTTTGATGGACTTGGACTCCCCGAGACCATCCTTGAATTGGCCGAGCTTCTGAATGGCCCAAACAAGATATCGGAAATGAACCGTTTGACGGGCGGTTTACGCACTATCCGCGAAAGGATTGTTGCGCGAAGTAATGTTGGTGATCCTGCGCGCCACGTTTCGGTAGGCCAGCGGCAACCGTCCGCCTCAAAGTCCAAAACAGGCAAGAGGAGGAAGAATCGTATCCATGATGGAGCAATCGATGTCCGAGCTTTCGAGCAGCGTGAGCCTCTTTCAAATCCAACTTCCGATAGTTGGACGGGAATAACCAGTCGATCCGCCACTATACCATTGAAAATTAAAGAAAACTCCCGAATGGGGCTTCGAAATGGCGCAGTTCTGCGCCTTTTTTGCGTGGCCGCCTAAACTCCTCAGACTGCCGAAAACGCCAAAATCAGTCTCAGATCGCCGTTTGTCTCTTTTCACCTAAACTTCGTCCAAAAAGGTTTAGGTCGAAAAAATGGCAGATTCCTGCGGCTTTTACCTTTTTCCCTATCGATACTGTTTGCGCCTAAACTTGACCGAGTGAGATGCGTAAAACCTGCAGTATAGTAGGAGTTAAGTGTGTGACTTCGTTGCAAGTCGCTGCCGATTACGGCAGCTAGCCACATATGGACCGGGCTTACCTTTCTATCGCAGCTGAAAGCGTGCCGCACGAGAGCGACAGTGCGTTGTTTGGCGAACTCGCCAAGAAGCTTCCCTTCGCCCTCGAGCCGACGCAGACCGCGGCGTGGGAATATCAAATCCAGCATCTACGCCAGCTTGCAGTCGATTTGCCCCATGCGCACTTCTTCATGGAATTCCTGATACCCAGGATGGGGCGGCGCGCAGATCTTATCATCCTCCATGCAGGCATCATTTTCGTGGTCGAGTATAAACTCGGTGCACGGCAGTTCGATCGCTCCAGCCTGGATCAGGTCTATGGCTATGGTCTGGACCTAAAGCACTTCCATGAAACCAGCCACGACCGACCTGTGGTCCCAATCCTGGTTGCGACAGGGGCGATGGCTGACGGAACTCAGGCGGTTCAATGGGACAGCGACAATCTTGCACGTCCAATGCGCTCAAATCCAGGATCATTGGTTGCGACCATCTTGAAGGTAGGAAGCGACGCGCAGCGTCCGGCCATTGATCCGAATTCTTGGGTGGCAGGGCGTTATCGACCAACGCCAACAATCGTTGAGGCGGCGCAAGCACTCTACCGCGGTCATAATGTTGAGGAGATCTCTCGCTCAGAGTCCGGCGCTGAAAATCTGACGCATACCGCAGATTATGTGGCGCAGGCTATTGAGACGGCTAAGCGCGAGCATCGCAAGATCATCTGTTTTATCACTGGTGTCCCCGGTTCAGGAAAAACGCTGGCGGGACTTAATCTGGCAACTGCCCGTCAACGTGCGCACAGCGATGAGCATGCCGTTTTTTTGTCTGGAAACGGGCCGTTGGTAGATGTCCTGCGTGAAGCTCTGGCGCAGGATGCGGTGGCCAAATCCAAAGATGCAGGTCAGTCGACTTCAAAGGTTCAAGAGGACCGACGCGCGGCCGCATTCATTCAGAACATCCATCATTTTCGTGACGATGCATTGGCTTCGAGGTCAGCCCCAATCGAGAAGGTGGCGGTCTTTGATGAAGCTCAGCGCGCCTGGACGTCGAGCAGACGTCAAAATTCATGCAGCAAAAGAAGGGGCAAATTGGGTTCTCGATGTCTGAACCCGAATTTCTCCTGAGCGTCATGGACCGACACGAGGATTGGTGCGCGATCATTTGCCTGGTTGGTGGCGGCCAAGAGATCAATACCGGTGAAGCGGGTATTGAAGAATGGCTCCGTGCGCTGGAGCGATCCTTCTCGCATTGGCAGGTGCATGTGCCCCTGACGCTGACGCATTCCTGCCGAATTCAGGACGAAGTCACTGCGCCCGCCCTGCATCTTGCCACCTCGATCCGCTCCTTTCGTGCAGAGCGTCTTTCGGATTTTGTTGGCCATGTGATTGCTGGAAAAGCTGAAGCTGCCCGCGGCGTTTCAGAAGAGCTGCCGAGTTACCCGCTCTTTGTAACGCGTGATCTGGAGGCTGCCCGTGCATGGCTGCGCAGCAAGCGACGCGGACAAGAGCGCATGGGTTTGTTGGCGTCGTCTAATGCTGCTCGCCTCAAGCCATATGGTGTTTTCGTCAAAGCGAAGATCGAGCCGGCAAAGTGGTTTTTAGCACTCTCCGACGATGTTCGGTCTTCCGATGCACTGGAAGATGCCGCGACGGAGTTCGACGTTCAAGGTCTTGAGCTGGATTGGGGCTGCCTGTGCTGGGACGCTAATTACCGCCGAGGTGCCAATGGCTGGGAGGCGCTACAGTTCAAGGGAACGCGCTGGCAGGCAGTCAATGACGAAACCCGAAAAGTATACATTGCCAACTCCTACCGAGTGCTGCTGACGCGTGCACGGCAGGGGCTGGTAGTGTTTTTGCCTGAGGGTAGCGTTGAGGACGCGACCCGGCCGCCAGCGGTCTATGACGCAATCTATGACTTCCTGCGGACTTGCGGCTTTCAAGAGCTTGTGATGTGATTGCCCTATTGCCCAGTTGGGGTGGTGCTCCAGGAGAGATCGGCTGTGCGAGCTTTAATCGCTGCAGTATTGCTGCTTTCGTCAACGGACGCTGCGATAGCCCATCCCGGCGGACTGGATGCCAGCGGATGCGATAACAACCGCAAGACCGGAGACTATCACTGTCATCGGGCTGGTTCGGGCCCGAAGCGTGAATCTAGTGCGGCTTCGCGTTCGGGGTTGATGGGGAGACGTGCTGAGTATTATCCAAATTGCTCCGCGGCGCTCGCTGCAGGTGCCGCACCCATTCGTGCGGGAGACCCCGGCTATCGTGCTGGCTTGGATCGCGATGGGGATGGGGTGGCTTGCGAATAAGTTCGCAAGTAATCCACGAAGACAAGATTGAAATTCCATGAAAAAGGAGCGCCGCTATCTCACCGCCACTCTTCCCGATGGGTATGTAAAGACCATCGGGCCGACAACCGATGGCTTCACGCATTACTGGCGGATCGTGGCTGAGCGTGAGAACGGCAAGACAGAGGTATTCTGGGGCCACACTCGTTCGCTGGCTGAGGCTCGCCGAAAGAGTGAGCCAGCCAGAGAGGCTGCTCGAGTGCGCGGATGGAAGAGTTTCGCATTCGACATCGCCGAGCTTGTCGAAACGCCGGCCTGACCACGCAAACAAAGCATGAGTTGAACGGCGCCGTGATCCCCTTCGAAGCCCACCGCTCGTTCATGACGTGCCTATTTCGGAAGTGCCTCATGACACACTTCCTCGATCACATCGTGGACACGCCTGAGATCGACATCATCGATGCAATAGGGGGGCATGACGTAGACTGTGTTGCCTAGAGGTCGCAGCAGCACATTGCGTGCCGCGAACGCGGCCTTGAGGGTGGGTCCGATTTCGGAGAGATATCCATCATCGTTCGCCGCCACATCCATCGCAATCACAGTGCCGAGTTGGCGCGGATTGGTGATGCGGGGGTATTCGGCAAGCCGGGAAAGGCCTTTGCTTTGGCGCGCGGCAAGGCTGGCGATCCGCTCCGCCACTGGCTCGTCACGCCAGATCGCAAGGTTGGCATTGGCTGCGGCGCAAGCCAATGGGTTTGCAGTGTAGCTTGACGAGTGAAAAAACTGCCTCGCGCGATCGCTCGAATAATGCGCGGCGTAGATTTCGGGCGTTGCGATAGTGACGGCCAGCGGCAGCGAGCCACCGGTCAGCCCTTTCGAAAGGCAGAGGATGTCGGGCACGACCCCGGCCTGCTCGCAGGCAAGCAGCGTACCGGTGCGGCCCCAGGCCGTCATCACCTCGTCGGCGATGAACAGCACACCGTGAGCCGCGCAGATCGCTCGCATTTCGGCCAGGGCCCAAGCGGGATAGATCAGCATGCCGCCCGCACCGAGCAGCAACGGCTCGACAATAAAGGCCGCGGCAGCGCCCCTCGCGCAGAAGCGCTCCAACGCATCGAGCGCTAATTGCTCGGCGGCTTGCGCTGGAAAGGGGATCGTTTCGACGTCGAACAGCAGGGGCGCATAGGGCCGGTTGAACACGCCGCGCGCACCGACCGACATTCCGCCGATCGTGTCGCCATGATAGCTGTGCTCGAGCACGGCGATGCGGTGGCGGCTCTCGTTCCGGTGGGCAAACATGCCAAGCGCCATTTTGAGTGCCACCTCGACGCTGGTTGAACCGCTGTCGGAGAAGAACACGTGGTCGAGCGGGCGCGGCATGATCCGCACGAGTTCGGCGGCGAGATCCTCAGCCGGTTGGTGCGTCCAGCCTGCGAAGATCAGCTGGTCAAGCCGTTCGCTCTGGTCGCGGATCGCAGCCATGATCCGGGGGTGGCAGTGGCCATGCGTGGTCACCCACCAACTCGAAATCGCATCGATTACCCGGCGGCCGTCGGCGGTATGGAGCACGGCACCCTCGGCACGGGTGACCAGCGGGATCGGCTCTTCCAGGCCGTGCTGGTGAAAAGGATGCCAGACAGGCGAGCTCAAAGGTGGTCGGTCCGGATATGGGCGGCGAAGGCCTTGGCGAGCGTGTCCGGGGTCAGCGGGTCGAGCCGGGGCAGGCGGCCGAGATGGGTTACCTTGCCCAGCCGGATCACAGCCTCCTCGCTCGCCGGCTCGGCCTCGCCGACGAATGCGATGCTGTGGACGGTCACGCCCCGGCAGCGCAGCGCTTCCAGTGAGAGCAGGCTGTGGTTGATCGTGCCGAGCATGGTACGCGCAACCAGGATCACCGGCAGGCCCCAGCGGGCGAAGAGATCGGCATAGAGCAGATCGCCTGTGATCGGCACCAGCACGCCTCCGGCGCCCTCGACTACCAGCGGCCCATCTTCGGCAGGCAGGGCAAGCCGATCGGGAGCGATCATCACGCCGTCGATGCGCGCGGCCTCGTGCGGCGAGCAAGGGGTCTTGAGCACGTAAGCCTCGGGCAGGACTGCTGCTCGCCAGCCCGACAGTTCGGCAACCCGGGCAGAGTCGGTGCCGTCACCGGTTCCGGCCTGAATAGGCTTCCAGTAGTGTGCACCCAAGTGTGCGGCGAGCGCGGCGGCGAATACCGTCTTGCCGACGTCGGTATCGGTCCCGGTGACGACGAAGCGGCTCATGCGGATTGCCGCAATTCGGCGAGCAGGCCAGCAAGCTGGGTAATCTGCTCCAGGCTGGCGTTGTTGGTGATGGTGATCCGCAGCCGTGCCGTGCCCTGCGTCACGGTCGGCGGGCGAATCGCGCGCACGTCGAACCCGGCGGCCTGAACCCGGGCGGCGAGCGCCATCGCCGGCGCGTCGTCGCCGACGATCAACGGAAGGATCTGCGAGCCGGTAACGGTCGCGCCCAAGGGGGCAAAGACCGTTTCTGCGTGGCGGATTCGGCTCCACAGCGCTTCGCGGAGTTGCGCAGCACTGTGCATCAAGCCCAGTGCTGCGCGCGCCACGGCCGCCATTAGCGGAGAAGGCGCGGTGGAGAAGATGAACCCGCGTCCGCGATTGACCAGGAAATCGGCGACCACCGCCGGGCCGCAGACCAGTGCGCCTTCCACTCCCAGTGCTTTGCCGCAGGTCCGCAGGGTTATGACATTGGCGCGGCCTTCGAGATGGGCGGCGAGTCCGCGGCCGTCGGGGCCGAACACCCCGGTTGCATGGGCCTCGTCGATCAGCAGCACTGCGTCGTGGCCTGCGGCGATCGTCATCAGGGCGTCGAGCGGGGCGCGGTCACCGTCCATCGAATAGAGGCTCTCGACCGCGATCCAGACCCGGCCAGCGCCGCCGCCAGCACGCCAGCGCCGGATCGCGGTATCGAAGGCGTCAGGGTTGTTGTGCGCCACCGCGACCCGTTCGGCGCGGCCGATCCTGAGACCTTCGTGCGCGCTGGCATGGATCAATTCGTCGTGGACGACCAGATCGCCGCGTTGGGGGAGGCTGGAAAACAGGGTCGCATTCGCTGCGAACCCGCTTGAGAAGAACAGCGCTCGCTCGCAGCCGAACAATGTCGCGGCATAGGCTTCAAGCGCCTCATGCTCGGGATCGTTTCCCCGCAGCAGTCGTGATCCGCCCGAACCGGTCGGCACCCCGCGATCGAGCGCGCCGCGTGCCGCCGCGGCAAGCAAGGGCGAACGTGCCAGCCCGAGGTAGTCGTTCGAGCTGAAGTCGATGCCGACCTGCGGCGAGAGAGCCCGGCGACGGGCATCCCGCGTCAACCGGCCAAGGTCTTCGGCCTGGGCGGTGAAGGGCATCACCGCTACTCAGCCGCTGCCATGGCTCGCATCGGTTGGTCGCTTGCCATCGGCACGAGCCCAAGCCGCGCGAACAGTGCGCTGTCGCGGCTGTCCCCGGCATTGGGAGTGGTCAGCAACCTGTCACCGGTGAAGATGGAGTTGGCACCAGCGAGGAAGGCCAGCGCCTGGCCGGCGTCCGACATCGATTCGCGTCCCGCCGAAAGCCGCACCATGCTGTTCGGCATGGTGATCCGCGCCACCGCGACGGTGCGGACGAACTCGATCTCGTCGATCCGGGCGAGCGGCGTGCCTTCGAGCATGTCGCCCAGCACGGTTCCCGGAATCGGGATCAGGGCGTTGACCGGCACGCTTTCCGGATGCCGGGGAAGCGTTGCAAGCGCGTGGATGAAGCCAACCCGGTCCTGCCGCGTCTCGCCCATTCCGACGATTCCGCCGCAGCATACGTTGATGCCGGCCGTGCGCACGTGCTCGATCGTGTCGATCCGGTCCTGAAAGGTGCGGGTGGTAATGACGCTGGCGTAATTTTCCGGGCTCGTGTCGATGTTGTGGTTGTAGTAGTCGAGCCCGGCCTGCCCCAGCGCCTGGGCCTGGTCCTGGCTGAGCATCCCCAGGGTCATGCAGCTTTCCATGCCGAGCGCGCGGACGCCTTCGACCATGCGCACCAAGGCGGGCATGTCGCGGTCTTTGGGGTTGCGCCAGGCTGCCCCCATGCAGAACCGCTGCGATCCTGCGGCCTTCGCCTCGGCAGCACTGGCCAGCACGGCCTCGACGTCCATCAATTTCTCGGCCTTGACCCCGCTTTCGGCATGGGCGGACTGGCTGCAATAGCCGCAATCCTCTGGGCAGCCCCCGGTCTTGATCGATAGCAAGGTGCTGAGCTGGACCTCGCCCCGGCGATGATGCGTGCGGTGGACGGACTGAGCCTGGAACAGCAGTTCATCGAACGGGAGGTCGAACAGGACTGCGATTTCTTCGCGTGTCCAGTCGTTTCGCGACTTTGCTTCGGCCTGGTTCTTGCTCATGTCCTGCTCCAAATTATCGATAATATGAGGTGTCGCTGCTTTCGTTCCGGGGCTGTATGGGCGGCGTTATGCTTGCGTCACCAAGATTCGCGATCGATTATCGATAATGCTGCCCGGGTCACCTCATGGAAACGCCGATGGGTTGGTCGAGCGGATTGTGGAAGCCTTGCTGCGACGCATCCTCCACGGCGACTTCGCACCCAATGAGCGCCTCAGGCAGGATGATCTGGCCCGGGAATTTGCCGTCAGCCAGGGAACCATGCGCGAGGCATTTCGAAAGCTCGAAGCCCAACGATTGCTCGAATCCCTGCCGCGTCGCGGCGTGCGCGTAACCGCGCTGGATGCCGCGACAGAACGTGAAGTCGCGGCAATGCGCGGAGCTCTCGAGGTGCTGGCAGTGCGCTCGATCGCGCGACCCCCAGGCAAGGATCACCTCAAGTTCCTCGAAAGCGTGCTGCGCCGAGGTGATGCAGCGCAGGACTTGTTTGAAAGTGAGGCCGCTAATCGCGAATTTCATGTCGGCCTCGCCAAACCCTGCGGGATGCCGCGGCTGATTGCCTCGATTGCGGAGCTGAATTTAGCCTATTCCCGTCACGTGTTTGCGTCGCGCGAACGCGGACCATGGAAGCCCAGATACAACTTCGACCATTGGCGGATCTTCGAAGCCTACGCGGCTGCCAATCTTGAGCAAGCCGGCGCACTCCTGGCCCGTCACGTAAACGCTGTTGACCGGGTTAAGCCCTTGCGAGGCGCCCGCTAGTTCGGTCGCATCGAAATTGTAATGCGGGCTACAGCCGACATAGCGGTCTTCAGCGCCCATAGAGGCGCTGAATCAAAGGGGCGTTCATATTGGTTGCCGCCTGTCCGAAAGATGACCGCCTCCTGCTTCGCCCAAGGCAGATCAATCGCAGACCATAAGTCCTTAAGCCTGGCGGCCGGAGCATTCCGCTCAATCAGCAGCTTGTGGAGCACGGCGGGCGCGAGATAAGCCAGCCTCACAACCCGCCCGACGTAGGCAGCAGTAAATCCCTCTGCATTGGCGATGTCCTGGTTGCAGGAAGCCTCACCGGCCTCAAGCTTACGTTTCCAGCTCCATGCCAGCGCCAGTGCGCGCATTATGTGCGGATCGACGCCGCCATTGTCGTCGTTCGCAACATAGTCGTCCGGCGGCGCAATGCGCGGCCGCCCGTTCCGCTTTCGGATCACGAGTGGGATAAAGACCGTGGTGATGCCGGCAGCTTCACTCATGCGGCTTTGTCCAGCTTGGGCAATTGCAACATGTCGCTGACCAAAGAGCTAAGCCCGCTGGTCCGCAGATCAAGCGACATGCCTTCCTTGCTGACAACAACGCGTTCGATGAGCAGCCGGGCGGTCCGGTCCTGCTCTGCCGGGAACAGATTGTCCCAGAAGCTGTCGAAGGTTGCCAAAGCACTCGCTACATCGTTCTCGGTAAGGCCCGATCTCGCAGCACTGAGTGCAGCGCAAGCCTTGGCTGCAATTTCGGGCGCGCGCAACATCTGTCGGATTTTCTGAACGACCGCGCTTTCGATTACGCCGGCGTTGAGGCGAACAATTGAGCCCTGGCCTTCGTCGCTGCGGTTCTTCAGAGCATCCATCGAGATGTAATAGCGATATAGCTTCTCACCCTTACGTGTATGCGTCGGCGTCATCGCAACGCCGGTGTCGGTGTAGATAAGCCCCTTGAGCATTGCGGGGGTTTGCGCACGGGTGTTGTTGGCCCGAACCCGGGGGCTGATTTTCAGGATAGAGTGGACTTTATCCCAGAGCGGCTGGTCGATGATCGCTTTATGTTCGCCGGGGTGGCTGGTGCCCTTGTGAACAGCTTCACCAAGATAAACCCGATTGCGGAACAGCTTGTAGAGGAAGCCTTTGTCGATTGGCCGACCGCGCTTGTTGGTGATGCCTTTGCGGACGAGCTCGCGGGTCAGCCTGGTGGCCGAGCCCAGTTCAATAAAGCGCTCGAAGATGAAGCGGATCTGTGACGCTTCCGCCTCATTGATAACCAGCTTGCGATCGACGGCGTCGTAGCCCCATGGCACGAACCCACCCATCCACATACCCTTGGCGCGGCTGGCCGCAATTTTGTCGCGAATGCGCTCACCGGTCACCTCGCGCTCGAACTGCGCGAATGAGAGGAGGACGTTCAGGGTGAGGCGCCCCATCGAGGTCGTCGTGTTGAATGACTGGGTGACCGACACGAACGTCACCTTGTGCTCATCAAACACCTCGACGAGCCGAGCAAAATCCATCAGCGAGCGGGACAGGCGGTCGATCTTGTAAACTACGATGACGTCGACCAGGCCTGCGCGGATGTCTTCCAGCAAGTTCTGCAAGCCCGGACGATCAAGGTTGCCCCCTGAATACCCGCCGTCGTCATACCCTTCGCGCATGGTGAGCCAGCCTTCGTGGCGCTGGCTTGCGATGTAGGCTTCACAAGCTTCGCGCTGCGCATCGAGGCTGTTGAACTCTTGCTCAAGGCCTTCCTCTGATGACTTCCGGGTGTAGATAGCGCAGCGGATGCGGCGACGTGCTTCAGTCATCGCGCACCTCCCTCGGCTGCCCGCAGGCCAAAGAAGCGATATCCGTTCCAGTTCGTGCCGGTGATAGATTTGGCAATCGCCGAGAGCGATTTATAGCGCCGACCATTCCAGTCGAATCCATCCTTGGCGACCAAGACCGTGTGCTCGGTCCCTTTCCAATCCCGGATCAGGCGCGTGCCAATGATAGGGTTGCGGGGATCTGAGATCACCGACTTCCTGATCTTCTTGCCCTCGACCTCGTCGGCCAGCATACCCAGGGTGCGGATGATGGGTTTGCTAAGGCCACCGAAGGCTAGCTCCTGGATCCGGTGGGCGAGGCGCTGCTCAAGAAAAGGGCGGCTGTTGTTGGGAGCACCGGCAGCAAAGAGCTTCTCCCACTGCTGCCGTAGCTGCGGCATTGTCATGGTCTTTAGCGCGGCCAGGCGCGCAAGCACCTGCGGGTCGTCATAGTTCTGCATTAGCGTTCTCCAACTCGGGGGCGTCCCCGGGTTCGACACACGCTCTTGCTCGGCGAGATAGCGAGTGAACTATCTGCGTCCCCCGCAGATATAGAACTGGACTTTGCGTGCATCCGTATGATGCCGGCGGCGATAATTTGCCCCAACTCGGTGAAGCGCTGATCGTCGGTCATGTTTGCTATCATGTTATGGCGATCTGGTATTTGTCCGGCCTGCATCTGGTCCTGCGATCTTTCCGAGGGGTTGTTCGGAGGTACGCGTGGTGAGCAGAATAACAATAAGAAATTGGGACTTATCTGGTTTCGACGTTTACAATCGTAGGTGGGCGTAATTTTCGGAGAGCGCTGAGCCACTGTCTGAAGCATGGCCAGCGAGTTCGGGCGTAATTTGATTCGGATTTTCGGAAATATGGCCGGAGCTATGCTCAGAGCTTCACCATGATGCTTCGAGGTGGAAAGACCACCTCTGCTCGTAAAAGCTGACTCCTTTGGCGCAATTCGACAGCTCCAACTTCATTCGAAGTGTCAATTCCCGATTTGCGATTGAATGATGCAATGCAGCATTGCACAAGGCGGGAATGCGCATTGCGGTTGTCGATGAGAGTGCTACGCGGGCCGCAGTAATCTGCGATGGCCTGGCTGCGCTTGATGATTGCGAGCTTTTCGTCATTACCGAACGCCGGGAAATGGTGGCGCGAATTAGCGCGGTGTCGCCCGATATTGTTCTCATGGACCTTGGGAATCCATCGCGTGATATGCTCGAGGAATACTTTGCGGTTAGTCGGGCGGTGGCTCGGCCAATCGCCATGTTCGTTGATGAAAGCGATGCGGAATCAATCGCAGCTTCTGTCGAGGCAGGAGTATCAGCTTATGTCGTCGATGGCCTCGCTCCGCACCGCATTCGGCCAGTGCTCGATCTGGCCGTTCGGCGCTTCAATGCATTCGCTCGGCTTGAGGCGGACCTGGCCGAGGCTCGCGGTAAGCTGGCCGAGCGCGAAACAATTGACCGGGCGAAGCGCATCCTGATGGACAGCCGCGGTATGGGCGAACCGCAAGCCTATGCAGAGCTGCGCAAGACTGCGATGAACCAGGGGCGACGGATCATCGACATTGCCGAGGCTGTCCTAACCGCGCACCAGTTGCTTGGAGGAAAGTGATGTCAAGCGAACTGACGGTCGGTTTTCTTCCGCTGATCGATGCATGTCTGCCGATCCTGGCGCGCGAACATGGATTTGCCGAAGCAGAGGGACTTTCGCTTCGGTTGGTCAAGGACGCGAGCTGGGCGACGGTGCTGGATCGCTTGCTCTATGGGCAAAGCGACGCTGCGCACATGGTCGCGCCGCTTGCGCTTGCGACAACGCTGGGGCGGGGGCGACCGGCCACCCCTTTGTCCGTCCCCTTTGTGCTGGGGCTGAACGGGAACGCGATCACGCTGCGGTGCGACCTTGCGGACCGGGTTGCGCCCAGTGCTGGGCGACTTGGCGATCCCACTGCTGTCGGTGCCGCGCTGCGGGAAGCAGCAATGGAACGCAAGCGCGCGGGCAGCCGCCTGCGGTTCGGAGTGGTCCATCGCTATTCGAGCCATAACTATATGCTGCGTTACTGGCTGGCAGCCTGCGGTGTTCGCCCCGATGCGGATGTCGAAATCGTTACCGTTGCGCCGCCGTTTTGTGCAGATGCACTGCAAGCTGGGGACGTCGATGGCATTTGCGTCGGGGAACCATGGAACAGCGTTGCCGTAGCACGCGGCGCGGGCCGGATCGTACTGGCCACGGCGCAAATCTGGCGCCGCGGGGTGGAAAAGGTACTCGCGATGCGGGAACCGGTGCTGGCCGAGCGGCGCGAAGACATCGAAGCCCTGGTCCGCGCGTTGATCGCTGCCGCGCGGCATTTTGTAGATCCGGACAACCATGAGGCAAATGCTGCCATACTGGCGCGTAGCGAATATCTTGACGGGTCAGTGGAATTGATCCGGCGCGCGATCTCTGATCGACTGCTGCTGAGAAAGAACGGAAAGCCCGTTCACTATCCGGACTTCATGTTCCAGTATCGTGAGGCGGCGAACTTTCCCTGGATCAGCCAGGCGCTCTGGCTTTACACCCAGATGACGCGGTGGGACGGTACAGAGTACTCCGACGAAGAGGCCGAGAAGGTAGCGCGCGTGTTCCGCCCCGACGTCTATCGTAGTGCGCTGCTGGGCAGCAGGGAGCCGCTGCCCGGAGCCAGTTCGAAAGTTGAAGGCAGCCTTGCCGGGCTGACCGCCGTGGGGACGCAACAAGGGGCCATGACGCTGGAAGACAACCGCTTCTTTGACAGAATCGCGTTCGATCCGCACGAGATGCGCGGCTACCTTGCAAACCTGCCCTGACGGATCTTGCTGCACTGCAAAAAAGTTCTTGCGGCGAAGCCTGTTCTTCGCTTAGCCTGAGCTCCGCCGGGAATGCGCGTTCCAATGACGGGACGTAACCAGCAACCGGCGTTAGACTGACATTGCGTGGCAACGGCGCCGCCCGAATTAGCTCTATCGAGCTTGTTCGCGGCGGCTTTTTTGCGTGCGCGAAAGCAAGGGGTTTTACGGCGTGGCACGTGGCGGATCAGCGCAGCAGCAGCGAGGCGATCAGCGCCGCGCCGAGCAGCGCGCTGACTGCCTGCCAGAACCGTACCGGCTCGCGCTCGATCAAGGCGGTTTTCCGGGGCGGACCGAGATCCAGCGCACCGCCGCCTTCCAGCGTGCGCAGCAGTTCGATCACATCGCCGAAGCGGGCATCGCGTTCGGGCTGGATCGCCGTGATGATAGCATCGTCCAGCCAGCTCGGAATCTCCGGCCGGTGCCGCGAAGGTGGCAAGGCTCGGCCAAACCGCGGCCGCTGGAAGGCTTCTTGTTCGCCATAAGGCCACTTGCCGGTGAACCAACGGTACAGCGTAACGCCCAGCGCGAACTGATCGGTCAGTGCGTCGCCGGCATTGCCATGGAACTGCTCGGGCGCCATGAATCCGGGCGTTCCCGGTATTTCGTCGCTTTTGAAATCTTCAACCTTGGGGAGCCGCGCAACCCCAAGATCGATCAGCTTCAGACCGCCGGTGGCCGTGAGGATCGCATTGTCGGGCTTGATGTCGCGGTGAACGACATCCAAGCGGTGCAGTGCCGCAACCCCCCGGGTCAGCATGATCGCGGCATCGAGCCCCTGCCTGAGCGGCGGCAGGCTGCGCTCCAAACGCTGCGCCATCGTCTCCCCGTCAAGAAACGGCAGGACCGAATAAAGCGCGCTTTGCCGGTCTGGCCGGACCGCATGGGCGGCCAGGACGAACGGGCTGGCAATCCGCTGCGCCAGCAGCATTTCGCGCGCAAAAGCGAGGCGCAATGCCCGTTCCGACAGCACTTCGCGCTGCGGGAATTTGAGCACCACTTTGCTGCCGTCCTCGGTATCGGTGGCCAGCAGCAGCACGGCGTGGCGACCTTCGGACAGCACGCGTTCGGCGCGGAAGCCGTCGATGCTTTCTCCGGGCAGGGGCGCTGCCGCGAAGGGCAGCGCGGAAATGCCAGCCAGGATTCCGTCGTGGTCCGGATCCGGCAACCGCACGATATCGAGCACCAGCGCGGTTGCATTGTCCTGGCCCCCGGCCGCGATCGCCGCGTCGCCAAGCGCCTGTGCGGTCGCTTCGGCGCTCGCGTGTTCCGAGAGGATCGCAGCGATTCGCGGAGGCGAAAGCACGCCGTGGATCCCGTCGGTAGTGAGCACCAGGCGGTCCAGTTCAGCCAGTTCCACATCGCTATGGTCCAGCCGCAGTTCCGGCTCGATGCCCAGAGCGCGGATAAGCACGTGGCTCAGATCCGGTTCGGGGCGGACATGGTCGGTGGTGAGACAGGTGAGCCGACCGCCCGAAAAGCGCCATGCCCGGCTGTCTCCCGCGTGGACCAAGTGCGCGCGCCTGCCGCGCAGCGCCAGCGCGGTGAAAGTCGTGGCGCTGTTGGTCATCGCTTCGGTGCGAGCCTGGCTGAACAGCCACCGATTGAACGCCGCCAACGGCCGATGCATGGCGCGGGCTGGGCCGATCGTGGCGGGCATGGCATAGAACCCCTCGATCAGCGCGCGCACCGCCAGTTCCGCAGCGACGCGCCCGGCCTTTCCTCCCGATACGCCATCCGCCACCGCAGCCAATATTCCGTGGCGCGCGCGTTCCAATGCGGTGCCAAGATGGACGCCACCAAAGTCCTGGTTGTCGGCCCGCGGTCCGGTCAGCGTGGCAAAGCCCACCGCGACCACGAGTTCCCCTTTGCTGCGCATCGTCAAAATCAGCCCCTTACGCGCACGGGCACGTCGCCCGCCCGCGTGAGGATCGTTCCCTTCCTCGTTCCGTCAAGCCTCAGGAGAGCCTTATCATGGCATCTTTCGCGATGACGCCGGATGTTCCGGCAATTCCCACCGGCAAGCCTTTTTGGCAGTCTGGCCATCGGCCAACGCTGCTGGCAGCGTTCCTCTATTTCGACATTGCCTTCATGTGCTGGGTTCTGCTTGGCCCGCTCGCTCCGATCATCTCGAAAGACCTTGGGCTGGATGCTGCCCAAAAAGGGTTCATGGTTGC
Organism: Novosphingobium sp. NPDC080210; assembly: GCF_050281025.1. NCBI lineage: Bacteria > Pseudomonadati > Pseudomonadota > Alphaproteobacteria > Sphingomonadales > Sphingomonadaceae > Novosphingobium > Novosphingobium sp. NPDC080210. The sequence continues at coordinate 1,198,635 of NZ_JBNNWL010000001.1, read as the reverse complement.
AGTGCCAACGCTTGCCGGAGCGATGATCCGCTTGATCAACGGGTTCATGGTCGACCGGATCGGGCCCAAGCGGACGGGAACGTTCAACCAGGTGGTGGTGATCTGCGGCCTGTTCGCAGCCTGGTGGTTCGGCGTCTCCAGCTATGCGGCAATTCTGGCTGTAGGCGTGGTGCTTGGCTTTGCCGGGGCGAGTTTCGCCGTATCGCTCCCGCTGGCGAGCAGATGGTATCCGCCCGAACACCAAGGCAAGGCCATGGGGATTGCCGGAATGGGCAACTCCGGCACAGTTTTCGCTTCGTTGTTCGCTGCCCTGTTGGCCAATGCCTTCGGGTGGAACAATGTACTGGGCCTGGCGCTGGTGCCGCTGGTGGCGGTTTTCGCGGTTTACCTGATCGCAGCCAAGGACAGTCCCGAACAGCCCGCGCCCAAGCCGCTGTCGACCTATGTCGCAGTGCTGGGTGAAAAGGATGCCTGGTGGTTCATCTTGTTCTACTTCGTCACTTTCGGCGGCTTTGTCGGCCTCTCCAGCTCGCTGCCCACGTTTTATGCCGACAGCTTTGGCGTGACTCCTGTGGTGGCCGGCTATTGCACTGCGGCGGCGGTATTCATGGGATCGCTGCTGCGCCCGGTTGGCGGCGCGCTGGCCGACAGGCTGGGTGGGATCAAGACCCTGAGCGTTGTCTATGCTGTTGCGGCAGGATTGCTGAGCGTGATTTCAGCGGTCGCTACGCAAGGGTTGTGGCTGGCCGTAGCGCTGTTCGTTGTCGTGATGGGGACGCTCGGCATTGGTAACGGGGCCGTGTTCCAGCTCGTCCCGCAGCGCTTTCGCAAAGAGATCGGGGTAATGACCGGCCTGGTCGGCTTTGGCGGCGGTCTGGGAGGGTTCTACCTCGCCTCGTCCCTGGGGGCGATCAAGCAGGCCACCGGCAGCCCTTCGATCGGTTTCGTGATCTTCGCCGCCCTGGCGCTGGTCGCTTTGGCTGGGCTGACGGCGGTGAAGCGTCGCTGGCGGACGACCTGGGGCGCGGCGGTACAGGGCGCGCGGATCTGACTGGTTCGTGGCGGGACAGGAAAACGCCTGTCCCGCCATGCTGCACTGCAAAAAACGCTTGCATCGCGGCAAGCGAATCCCTTAGTCTTCCTTTCAGCGCTTGATGCCGTCCAACGATGGACGAAGCAGCATCGGCGCTGAACAATCGAACGACGCGTGGCAACGTAGCCGCCCGTACCGCTCCTTCAAGGGACCGGTCCGAGGCGGTTTTTTGCGTTGCGCGTGATGAAGGAGCAAAACCGGTGAACGCGCCCGCAAACTTCAAGCAGACAGATTCGGATGGGGGCAGGGCCGAACGCCTTGTGGTGATTGGCAACGGCATGGCGGGTTGCCGCGCGGTCGAGGAAATCCTGGCCCGCGACCCCGCCCGCTACGCGATCACGATCTTCGGGGCCGAGCCGCGGGTGAACTATAACCGCATCATGCTTTCCCCCGTCCTGGCCGGCGAGAAAGCGTTTGACGATATCGTGATCAACGACGCCGCGTGGTACGAAGAGAATGCCATCACGCTGGTGTCGGGCGACCCGGTGGTGGCGATCGAGCGGGCGACCCAGACGGTCGTGGCGCGGTCGGGCCGGGTCGAGCCTTATGACCGGCTGCTGATCGCCACGGGATCGGACCCGTTCATCATTCCGGTTCCCGGCCACGATTTGCCTGGTGTGGTTACGTTCCGCGACCTCGACGATGTCGAACGGATGCTTGAAGCTGCGGGTCGTGGCGGCAGCGCGGTGGTCATCGGCGGCGGCCTGCTCGGCCTGGAAGCTGCCCACGGACTCGCCCTGCGCGGAATGGCGGTGACGGTCGTGCACCTGATGCCCACTTTGATGGAGCGTCAGTTGGATGAAGCGGCCGGCTACCTGCTTAAGAGCGAACTGGAACGGCGCGGGCAAACCATTGTGACGGGCGGCGACACGGCCGAGATCATGGCCCGTGATGGACGCGTCGGCGGGGTAAGGCTGAAAGACGGCCGCGAATTTGCCGCCGACATCGTGGTCATGGCCGTTGGCATCCGTCCGGCGACCGGTCTGGCCCAGGCGGCCGGGATCGAGGTTGAGCGCGGCATTCTGGTGGACGATCACATGGTCACGTCGGACCCGGCGATCATGGCGGTGGGTGAATGCGTGCAGCACCGTGGGCAATGCTACGGCCTGGTCGCGCCGCTGTGGGACATGTGCCGGGCACTGGCCGATGCGGCGACGGATGCGCCGACCGGCTACCACGGCTCGGTGACTTCCACCAAGCTGAAGGTTTCGGGGATCGACCTTTTTTCGGCCGGAGATTTTTCCGGCGGCGAGGGCGCAGAAGACATCGTGATGCGCGATGCGGCGCGGGGGATCTACAAGCGCGTCATCGTGAAGGACGACCGCCTGATCGGCGCGGTGCTCTATGGCGATACGGCTGATGGCAGCTGGTATTTCGACCTGCTGAAAAAAGGCGAGGACATATCCGCGATCCGCGAAGCGCTTATCTTCGGCCAGGCCTTTGCTGCGGGAGGTGCCCTTGCGGACCCTAATGCCGCCGTTGCAGCGCTTTCGGATGATGCCGAAATCTGCGGCTGTAACGGCGTAACCAAGGGCAAGGTAGTCGAAACGATCCGCGCAGGGGCTTGCAGCCTTGATGCGGTACGCAGCCAGTGCAAGGCTTCGGCCAGCTGCGGCAGCTGCACCGGATTGGTCGAAAGCCTGCTGGCGCTTACCTTGGGCGATGCGGTCGCAAGCGGCCCGAAAACCATGTGCAAGTGCACCAGCTTTACCCATTCCGATGTGCGCCGCTTGATCCTGGAAAAGCAGCTCAGGCTGATCCCGCAGGTGATGCAAGAGTTATCCTGGTCGACGCCGGATGGTTGTGCCTCATGCCGTCCCGCGCTCAATTATTACCTGCTCTGCGCCTGGCCGGGTGAATATGTTGACGATCAGCAGAGCCGTTTCGTCAACGAACGATTGCACGCCAACATCCAGAAGGACGGCACCTATTCGGTGGTCCCGCGCATGTGGGGCGGGCTGACCAACCCCCGGGAACTGCGCGCGATTGCCGACGTGGTAGAGAAATACGATGCGCCCATGGTCAAGGTCACCGGCGGCCAGCGGCTCGACATCTTCGGGATCAAGAAGGAAGACCTGCCCGCCGTATGGGCCGATCTCAACGCCGCCGGCATGGTTTCAGGGCACGCCTATGGCAAGTCGCTGCGCACCGTAAAGACCTGCGTGGGCAGCGAATGGTGCCGGTTCGGTACCCAGGATTCGACCGGCCTGGGCGTCAAACTTGAACAGATGACCTGGGGCAGCTGGATGCCGCACAAGTTCAAGATCGCAGTCAGCGGCTGCCCGCGCAATTGCGCCGAGGCGACGATCAAGGACTTTGGCGTGGTTTGCGTTGACAGCGGGTACGAGCTGCACGTCGGCGGCAATGGCGGGATCAAGGTTCGCGCGACCGACCTGTTGTGCAAGGTCGAGACCGAGGAACAGGCGATGGAAGTATGCGCCGCCTTCATCCAGTTCTACCGAGAGGATGCCTGGTACCTTGAACGTACCGCACCATGGATCGAACGGGTCGGGCTGGACTATGTCAAGTCGGCGCTGCTGGACGATCCTGATGCCGTCGCGCGGCTGGCAGCACGGTTCCGGTATTCGCAATCCTTCATGCAGGAAGACCCTTGGGCCCGCCGCGTGGCCGGCGAGGATTCCCAGTTGCACCAGCACCTGGCTGAAGTGCGCCCCCTTGTTTTGGAGACTGCCCAATGATCGGTGAATGGCTTGATATCGGCCCGGTGGGTCAGATCGCTCCTGGCACGGCGCGGACCCTGCCAGTGCGGGGCGGAGAGGAGATCGCCGTATTTCACACGCTTGCAGGCGGCTTTTATGCACTGGTCAACAAGTGCCCGCACAAGGCCGGCCCGCTGTCCCAGGGCATCGTTCACGGCAGCGTGGTGACCTGCCCGCTGCACAACTGGAACATTTCGCTCAAGACCGGTGAGGCGCTGGGCGATGACAAGGGCTGCGTCCCGACAATTCCTCTGCGGGTCGATGCCGGACGCATCTACCTGCTGCGCGAAGCCGTCGTGCGGCCGAAGGTTGCGTAGGCCGATGGGCCGCGAGGTTCGCACCACCTGCGCCTATTGCGGCGTTGGCTGCGGGATCCGGGCATTGGTGGGCGGTGAACGCACCGTCACCATCAGAGGAGACGCGGACCATCCGGCAAACCTGGGGCGGCTCTGTTCAAAAGGCACCCATCTTGGCGAAACGGTCGGACTGGAGGGGCGCTTGCTCCATCCAATGATTGGCGAGTTGCAGGCCAGTTGGGATGAGGCGCTGGACCTTGTTGCCCAGCGAATGAGCGCCTGTATTGCCGAGCATGGTCCCCAAAGCGTGGCCTTCTACGTCTCGGGCCAGCTGCTGACCGAAGACTACTATGTCGCCAACAAGCTGATGAAGGGCTTTATCGGCAGCGGCAACATCGACACCAACAGTCGCCTGTGCATGGCCAGTGCAGTGGCCGCGCACAATCGCGCATTCGGCGAAGACGTGGTGCCATGCACGTACGAAGATCTCGACGTGGCGGATCTGATCCTGCTGGTGGGATCAAACACGGCCTGGTGCCATCCGGTGATCTGGCAGCGGATCGAGGCGGCTCGCGCCAAACGCGGCACCCGGCTTGTCGTGATCGACCCGCGCCGGACGGAAACCGCCGAGCAGGCAGATCTTCATGTCCAGCTTGCGCCGGATGGTGACGTGGCGCTGTTCAATGCATTGCTGGCCGAAATGCGGGATCGCGGACTGCTGGACCGTCAGTTCCTGCAGGCCCGATGCGATGTGCCGGACGACTTGCTGGCCGAACTGGATGCCCATGCGCACGGAATTGATCCGGGCGCGTTTGCTGCCCTGGCCGATCTCATTGCAGCCCGGCCTCGCATGGTCACTCTGTTCAGCCAGGGCGCCAACCAGTCCCGCAGCGGGACCGACAAAGGCAATGCAATCATCAACCTCCACCTTGCTACCGGGCGCATAAATCGCGCCGGTGCGGGGCCATTCAGTATCACCGGCCAGCCCAACGCCATGGGGGGACGCGAGGTGGGCGGACTTGCCAACACGCTGGCCTGCCACCTTGGCTTTTCTCCCGAAGAGCGCGCGCAAGTGGCCGACTTCTGGGACGCGCCCAACCTTTGCACTGGTCCCGGGCTGAAGGCCGTGGACCTGTTTCGCGCGGTCCATTCCGGGCAGGTCAGGTTCCTGTGGGTAATGGCCACTAATCCTGCCGTTTCAATGCCGGACGCCGGTTTTGTCCGCGAGGCGCTGGCCAGGTGCGAAACGCTCGTGGTGTCCGATGTCATTGCCGATACCGACACGGCCCGGCTGGCCCATGTCCGTCTGCCGGCCTTGGCCTGGGGAGAAAAGGACGGGACCGTCACCAACTCAGAACGCCGGATTAGCCGCCAGCGCGCCTTGTTCGCCCCTCCTGGAGAGGCGCGCGCCGATTGGGCGATCCTGTGCGACGTCGCTGCACGAATGGGCTGGGGCGAGGCATTCCAGTTCGCCAGTGCAGCCAAGATCTTCCGGGAATATGCAGCGATGACGGCGCTGTCGCGGCGACACGGCAAAGCGCTCGACCTGACGTCGCTGGCGCAATTATCCGATGCTGACTACGCGGATCTGGAACCGTTCCAATGGGGCGGTAGTAAGCCGTTGGCTGCGCGGTTCAGTCACGCCGACGGCAAGGCGCGGATCGTGCCGATTGCTGCACCAGCTGTGACGCCAAGCAATGCCGGCTTCGCACTGCGGCTCAATACCGGTCGATACCGCGATCAGTGGCATACGATGACCCGCACCGGACTTTCGGCAACCTTGTCGCAGCATCGGCCCGAAGCCTTGCTTGAGATTCACCCTGGCGATGCCGCGCGCCATGGCCTGGTCGATGGCGCACTGGCGCGCGTGGGCACAGCCGCTGGAAGCGCGGTATTCCGGGTAGCGATCTGCGCGGGCCAGCGCCCCGGCGATCTGTTCGTGCCAATGCACTGGACTGATGTGATGGCAGGGGAAGCACGAGCTAACCGCCTCGCGCTGTCCGAGGTCGATCCGGTTTCCGGGCAGCCAGCATTCAAGGATACTCCGGCGAACGTAGCGCCAGTCAGGCCGAAGTGGCGCGCATTCCTGATCTGTCGCGTTGCTCCGGATTTGCCTGACCTGACCTATTGGAGCCGGTCGCGGGTCGAGGGCGGGTGGCTCTGTGAATTGGCCGGCGACGAAGATCTCGAGCCTGAGGCAATCTTGCCCGCTGGCCTCCGCCTGGAAGCGGCTGATCTGGTGCGGGGGATGCGGCGGATTGCCGTGTTGGATCCTGAAGGCCGGCTCGAAGCAGCGCTCTACATCACCCGAACCGGCGAACTTCCCCGTCGCGATTGGGCTGCGCAGCAACTTACACGAGCGGAGGCGTCAGGGCCGGAACTGCTGGCGGGCCGACCCGCATTCCCAGCCCTGGACCGCGGGCCGATCACTTGCGTCTGCCTAGGCGTCGGCGCGAACGAGATCACCGCTGCGGCCTGCGCAGGTGCGGTTACGATCGACGCGATTGGCGCGACCACCAAGGCTGGGACCAATTGCGGTTCGTGCCGGCCGGCAATCGCCAAACTGCTCGAAGCGGCACTGGCCATCAACCTGGAGGCGGCAGAATGAGTGATTTTAGCGCAGGCATGGTCTGGCTGGTCGGAGCCGGGCCGGGCGACCCCGAACTCCTGACCCGCAAGGCGGAACGCCTGATTCGGACTGCCAGTGTGATCTTCCACGATGCCTTGGTCGGTCCCGGCGTGCTCGACCTGGCCCTGCCTGGAACCCGGCTGGTTTACGTGGGCAAGCGGTCAGGACGGCATTCCAAGGATCAGGGCACTATCGATCGACTGATCGTTGCGGCGGCGCTGGCGGGTGAACGCGTGGTTCGCCTCAAGGGGGGAGACCCTGCAATTTTCGGCCGGGCCAGTGAAGAGATCGAGGCTTGCCGCGCGGCAGGCGTCCCTGTGGCAATCTGCCCCGGTGTTACCGCCGCCAGCGCGGCTGCCGCAAGCCTGGGCAGATCGCTCACTTTGCGGGGAATGGCGCGCAAACTTGTGTTCGTAACCGCACATGCCAAGGCGAAAGAGCCGCTGGATCTCGATTGGGCATCGTTGGCCGATCCGAAGGCCACGCTTGCCGTGTACATGGGCAAAGCCGCCGCAGCAGAGGTTTCGCGCAATCTGCGCGCTGCGGGGCTGCCTGCTTCCACGCCGGTGACGCTGATTGAGAATGCCAGCTTGCCGGACGAACGCCATATCGCGACGCGTCTTGATCTGTTGCCATTGGCAGCAAAGGCAGGGCTGGGCAGCGGCCCGGTCCTGCTGCTGATCGGCGAAGCGATGCGCTTGGATACTGCGGCGCAAGCTGCAGTAGGGGCAATCATTCCGGAGGTTGTTCCATGAAAGGACTTGAGCAGGCGCTCCGCATTCTACTTCCCTCGGTCTGCATACTTTGCGGCAAAGTTTGGAGAGTCCCCGCGCATAAAAAACGATGCCCGTGCTGCGGATATGCGAGCGCATGAAATTTCAATTCGGTGCACAAATGGACTGCACTCTGTGATCCTCCACGACCGACATGGTCGCAGGTTCGAATACCTGCGCCTGTCGCTGACCGATGTCTGCAATTTCCGCTGTAGCTATTGCCTGCCCGATGGCTATCGCAAGCAGGCGGAGCAGCCGGCCAGCCTGTCGGTGGAGGAAATCCGCCGGCTGGTCACCGCCTTTGCCCGCCTCGGCCTGTGGAAAGTGCGGCTGACTGGCGGCGAACCGGCGCTGCGGCGCGAACTGATTGACATTGCCCGCACTGTCTCTGCCGTTCCCGGCATCCGCCGCGTGGCGATGACCACCAACGGTTACCGCCTGGCAGAGCGGGCGCAGGACTATGCCGCTGCCGGGATCGGCGCGCTGAACGTCAGCGTGGATTCGCTCGATCCGGCACGTTTTGCCAGCATTACCGGGCATGACCGGCTGGGCGAAGTACTCGCCGGGATCGCGGCAGCGCGCGCGGCGGGGATCGCTTCGATCAAGCTGAACAGCGTGCTGATGCGCGGGGTCAACGATGACGAGCTGGACGCCTTCATCGGCTTCGTCCAGCAGCACGACATAGCGCTGCGCTTCATCGAAGTGATGCGTACCAACGACAATACCGAATTCTTCCAGCGCCATCACCTGGCTGGAGCGGAAATCGCGCAGCGGCTGGAAGCGCTCGGCTGGCAGCGCCTCCCGCGTCAGGCTGGCGCCGGGCCCGCGGTGGAATATGCCCAGGCGGGATCGCCCGGCCGGATCGGGATCATCGCGCCCTATTCCAAGGATTTCTGCACCACCTGCAACCGCCTGCGCGTTTCGGCCAAGGGCAAGCTGCACCTGTGCCTGTTCGGCGATCACGGGATTGACCTGCGCGATCTGCTGCAGGACGATGCGCAGGGCGATGAGCTGGTCCGGCGGATCATGAAGCTGACCGCGACCAAGGCCCCCGCGCACCGCCTGCACGAAGGCAACAGCGGCGGCACGCCGCACCTGGCTTCGATCGGAGGATAGCGTGACTGCCCGCTTGAGCGTGGAACTGTGAGCCGGAAAACGGGACAAGCTGTGATTAGGGTCAGCGGTCGGATAAGTTAGATTTCCCGCGCGAACCACCGAACCCTTCCAACGATGTTCACCTCGTCAGCGGTGCGCTCGTAGGCGGAATAGGTCTTGTTGTCTGAAAGGACTCGCACGACGGGCGGCTCGCTATTGGGGATGTGCTCTAGACGCTTAGCGACCAGGCCAATCCCGTCGTGCAGCACGAACACCCCCGGCGGGGTTGGCACTGCGCGGCCCATGTCCACTAGGCTCAGGACCCATTGATCCGAGAGGCATGATCTGATTCAGGCTCCGCAAGGAGACTGAACATGAGCGACCTGTACTGGCTGACGGACGAGCAGATGGCGCGGCTTCAGCCGTATTTTCCCAAGAGCCACGGCAGGCCACGTGTGGATGATCGGCGGGTGCTGAGCGGGATCATTTTCGTCAATCGCAACGGGTCGCGCTGGTGTGATGCGCCGAAGGACTATGGCAGCCTACGGGGCCCGCTAAGGTCCTCTTAGCTTTGATAGCCAAACAGCCTAACTGGGTTACGGAGCTTTATGCCAAGCTTTACCCTCAGCCTTTGGGCTGGGTCGGAGAGGGCCTTAACCCCGCAACCATAACGGATGATGAGCGCATCGCCGAGGTTGGTCGGATACTGGCTCAGGGAATTCTGCGAATGAAAGAAGCGGGAAAATTAGGTTGAAGCCTCACTAGTTTGAATTTCGGTTGTACGATTTTCAGTGTGCTTCGTGATTCCAACGAGTGGCGAGTCAGTGCCGCCATATTCAAGTCGGTGGGCTGATTAAGATTTAAATCGGTGACTGCGTGTGTCCCAAATATCCAGTTTAAACAGTTTTCGGCACCTCGCTGTTTCATTGATGAGTCAATATTTCATTGATTTTCAGCCGCTAACAGATGGAGGATTTTTCGCTCATCTGACTCGACACTCAACTGAGTGTTCACTCAAATAATCACTTGATCAGTTTTTACGCCTGTGCGATACGGCTTGAATGGGAAAAGCGAAAGAACGCGAATCCGAGGATATTGCTCCGCGTCAGAAGCGGGTGCGCGGCGTGTCGAAGAATTCGGCAGAGGCGCGGCGCAAGATTCTTGATTCGGCTACGGCCATTTTCGGTCGGCAAGGTTTTGCGCGCACCTCGACAGAGCAGGTTGCCGAGGAAGCTGGTTACGGCCAAGCCACGGTGTTCTTCCATTTCAAGACGAAGGCTGGCTTGCTTGAAGCCTGCCTTGAAGATGCCTTGGCCCGTGCCAAAACGCAGCTTGTTCCTGCTGCGGGTTCGGGTGCGCTTGATTTAATTCATCGACTGGACCGCGCATTTGATAATTCGCCAACGGCGGACCTGTTTGCGCGCATGTTCGTGGAGTTCGGAGAAAATTCCACCATCCATCCACTTTACGCCGACTTCCACGAGCATCTGCGACAGTTGATTGCGGCTGAACTGGCCCGCGAGACCGGCGTGGAAGGGCAGAGGGTTTATCTCGCTGCGGCGGCTATTTTGTCGATGATGGTCGGCATTCACGCGGAGCAGCGGCTGGAAACCAAGCGTATTGATCGCAGCCAGTTCAGGGACATGCTGCTTGGCATGACCCGGTTGGTAATGGCCGATTTGACCAAGCCCGACGAGGCCGAGCCGTGAGCTAACTAACTAGCCTCAATCCAAAAACTGAATTTCAAAAACTCGCCGCTTCGGCGGGAACGGGGAGGTATTGTCTATGAAACACGTCAAAACTGGGCTTGCCTATGCGAGCGGAATGGCACTCGCGACGGCTTTGCTGGCAACGCCCGTAATCGCGCAAGATGCGTCCGCTGGAGACGGCGGGATCGAGGAAATCATCGTTACCGCGCAGCGGCGTGAACAATCGTTGCAGGATGTCCCAATGGCAATCTCGGCTGTGTCGGGTGAAACCCTGCGCGAGGCTGGCGCCACTGGTATCGACGGACTTGCAGCCATGGTTCCCTCGCTGGCGACCGTCTCGAACAACCAGCCGCTAGCGCAAAGCTATCGCATCCGCGGGCTTGGGACCGATCCCAACATCCCGACCTTCGAACCGAGCGTCGCTCTGTTTATCGATGGCGTTTACATGCCGCGCACCGGGCTTGGGGTTGAGGACCTGGTCGACATCGCCCGCATCGAAGTGCTCAAGGGCCCGCAATCGACGCTCTATGGCAAGAATGCCACGGCAGGCGTGATCAGCGTCGTCTCGGCGCGTCCGGCCAGTGAATTCGGCGGCAGCATCGAAGCGTCGCTGTCGAACATCGAGGGTGGCCGCAATGCCACGGCCATGCGCTTTGCGGGCTCGCTGACTGGCCCGATCGGTGACAAGGTTCGCGTCCGCTTGACCGGTGTCTATTATGATGCGGGAGCAACCTTCCGCAATCTGACACCGAATGCCGAGCAGGCCAATGAAATGCAGCGCTATGCGCTGCGCGGTCAGGTTGAGTTCGATCTGGGCGAAGCCGTCACCATCAACATTACCGCAGCCCGCAGCGAAGTCCTGGATAGCAACGGCACCAATCCCGACTGGTATCGCGGTACCATCGCCGAGCCCAGCTATCTGCTCGACAACAATGCGGCGCTGAACACGCTGTATGGCGTGACAGCCTGCCCGGACAACAATCCGTCCAACCGGATCATCTGCACCACCGACCCGAACCGTTCGAACAGCACGTCGGACATGGTGTCGGGTACGCTGACGGCAGATCTGGGTGCAGCCACGCTGACATCGATCACTGGCTGGTCGCAGTACAAGAGCAGCCTGCTGGCCACCGACATCGATCAGGTTTCGCTGCCGCTCTTCACGTTCCGCGATACGCAGGAAGGGGAATCCTTCTCGCAAGAAATGCGCCTGGTTTCGCCGTCCGGCGGAGCTTTCGAGTGGCTGGTCGGCGGCTACTACCTCGACACCAGCTTCGAACGCGGTGATCGCGGCAAGACGCCGATGTTCGAAGTTCAGGCCGCCGCCTCGCGGTTCTCCATCCCCGGCGCCCCATCGCCGCTGATCGTTTATGGTCAGAACGGCGACAAGGGTTACCTCGATTCCCGTTCCAGCTCGAAGTACTTTGCCCTGTTCGGGCAGGCGACCTATCGCTTCAGCGACCTCTTTGCGCTGACCGGCGGGCTGCGTTGGCAGACCGAAACCAAGAAGGCTTCGATCAACAATAGCGCTACCTTTACGCCCAATCCCGGCCTGCCTGCAGGGCATCCGTTGGCTGGCCTCAACTTCCTGACCGCCGTCCTGGTTCCGTCTGCGACTTTCCCCGCAGGCGTGAAGATCAACGGGGCGCTGCCCGATGTGAAGGATGACAATGTCACCTGGAACGTCACGGCCAATGTCACCCCGAATGACGATACCTTGCTCTATGCCAGCTATGCGCGGGGTACCAAATCTGGCGGCCATAACATCGGCTTCGGCAATGCCGTACCGGCGCAACGCGGTTTCGGCGCGGAAAAGGTCGATAACTGGGAACTGGGTGGCAAATTTGACCTGGCCGACCGCAAGGCGCGGATTGCTCTCAGCCTGTTCCGGTCCGACTATACCAATTACCAGAACGCAGGTTTTGTAGGCCTGCAGTATCTGGTGAACAACGCTGACAAGGTGCGGGTCACGGGGGCTGAAGCCGAAGGCACCTTCCGTCTGGGATCGGGCCTGACCATAAACCTTGGCGCGGCCTATATCGACGCCAAGTTCCGCCAATATACTGGCGGAGCCTGCTGGTTCGGGCGCGCACCAGATGCCAATCCGACCCCCACTGGAGCTTTCACCAGCTGCGATCTGTCAGGCCAGCAGCTGCCGCTTGCTCCGAAATGGCGCATGACCACGGCACTGCAATACGAGCGTTCGGTTTCGTTCGGCGAGCTTTATGCCCGCACCGATCTGAACTGGCAGGGTAAGGCCAATACGAACAGCGCCAGCCTTGATCCGCGCAATCTGCAGGGTGCCTATGCCCTGCTCAACGCGCGGCTCGGTCTGCGCCTTGAAAACGGACTGGACCTCTCGGTCTGGGCGACCAACCTGACCAACAAGACCGTGGTCAACCAGTCGGGCGTGCTGAGCTTCTTTGGCACTACCTCTGGTTATCAGAACTATCTGGGTGCGCCTCGCCAGATCGGCGTGACCGCACGGCTGGGGTTCTGATCGATGCGCGGCGAAGAGACAGCGCCGAAAAGCCGGTTCGCACGGACCGGTCTGGCATTTGCGCTCTTCGCCGCGCTGCTTGCTCCAGGAAGTGTGGGGGCGAGCACTCCTGAAGCCCGGATCGTCACGCTGGGGACCATGGCCGGACCAATGGCAAACCCGGAGCGCAGCCAGCCGGCCACACTTCTGCAATGGCCGGGCGGAATGATCCTGGTCGACGTCGGGGACGCTGCGGTTGAGCAAATGGCACGGGCCGGGATTGATCCTGTTCCCCTGAAAAGCGTGATCATCACGCACATCCATGCGGATCATATTGGCGGGCTCTTCGCCTTGCTTACCCGGCGTTACCAATTGATGGACCCGCCGATCACGATCTTTGGCCCGCCTGGAACCCGGGTCATGGTCAACGGCCTGGTTGCAGCGATGGAGCCTTTGAAGCTTACCAGCCCGGCGCTTCCCGGTGTGCCGCTGCGCAATCCGGGTGACGGTGTGAAAGTCGTGGAATTTTCTGATGGCGCCGATCTGACCATCGAAGGGGTCAGGGTTCGGACCATTGCCAATACCCATTATCTATCCGGCGCCAATGCGCCCGACCCGGCCCTGGCCCAGTCCTTGTCGCTGCGCTTTGACTTTCCGGGCCGTAGCATCGTCCTGACCGGAGACACTGGCCCCAGCGAGCGGCTGGTCCAACTGGCGCGCGGCGCTGACGTGCTGGTGTCCTCGATCCTCGATCTGGACGCGGCCGTTGCCACTATCCGGGCCAGCCGTCCGAACGCTCCGCCCGCCTTTTTCGAAACGGCGCGTGCCCATTTTGCCCAGCATCACCTGAGCTCAGAGGCCGCCGGCAGTCTGGCGCAGGCCGCAGGCGTAGGACGGGTTGTGTTTACCCACATCGGCATCACCCCTGCGCGGATGCAGGCGGCGCGATCGGAACTGGCCCGGAAATGGCGCGGTCCGGTCGTTTTCGCCCATGATCTCGGCGCTTACTGAACAGAAGGAAACATAGCGATGGCCATCATTGATTTCTTCGACCGCGGCTGGGATCTGAACGGCCAAGCCATCGCCTATATCCAGGATGATCGCACGTTCACTTTCGATGAAGTGGGCGAACTGTCCTGCCGGATCGCCAATACCTTGCTGGCATTGGGCCTACCCAAGGACACCAAGGGCGCAGTCTGGTCAGGCAACGACGTCATGGCTTGGACCTGCACGCTGGGCCTGTGGCGGGCGAACATGACCTGGATTCCGGTCAATCCGCGCAATGCCACGGAAGACAACCGCTACCTCCTCGATGCCTTTGACTGCGAGGTGCTGTTCTACCAGCACGCCTTCAGCGACACCATTGCCGCGCTTCGCCCCGCCTTGCCCAAGATCAAGCACTGGATCTGCATCGATGCGGACTTGCCGGATGCACCCAGCCTTGATCAATGGTGCTCAGCGCAGCCCGTCACCAAGCCGCCGCTTGTGGCCGGGCTGGACGATGTGTTCATCATCATGCCCACTGGCGGCACGACTGGTGCGCCCAAGGGTGTCATGAATACCCACCGGGCGGCGCAGACGACTTTCGTCCATTTCATGCTGAACTGCACTTATCGTGATGGCACGCTGCCGGTGAACCTTACGGCTGCGCCGATGACCCATACTGCCGGGCTTCTGTCCCTACCGTGCACGGCGCAGGGTGGAACCGTGGTGGTGCTGGCCAAGCCCGACCCGATGCTTTTGGTCCAGGCAATTGGCAAGCACCGGGTGACGGAATTCTTCCTGCCTCCAACGGTGATCTATGCCCTGCTGGAAGCGCCGGGGATCGAGAAGGTCGACTTTTCCAGCGTCCGCTACCTGCTCTACGGGGCCGCGCCGATGTCGGTCGAAAAGCTGAAGAAGGCAATCGCCCTGTGGGGGCCGGTGCTGACCGAATCCTATGGCCAGAGCGAGGCAATGGGGTCGATCGCAACACTGCGCGCCGACGAGCATATGGTGAACGGGCAAATGGCCAGCGACGAACAGCTGGCTTCCGTGGGCCGTCCCAATCCGCTGGTCCGGGTCGAGATCATGGACGATCAGAACCGCATCCTGCCGCGCGGTGAAACCGGAGAAATCTGCGTGCGCGGCGATCTGATCATGAAGGGCTATTACAAGGCGCCCGACAAGACCGCCGAAACGATCATCGACGGCTGGCTGCACACCGGCGACATCGGCCACATTGATGCCAGCGGCTACCTCCACCTGACCGACCGCAAGAAGGACATGATCATCACCGGCGGTTTCAACGTTTACCCGGCCACGGTTGAGCAGGTGATCTGGGGCCATCCGGCCGTCCAGGATTGCGCCGTGATCGGCGTGCCCGATCCCAAATGGGGCGAAGCGGTGAAGGCCGTGGTCGAACTGGTGCCGGGGCAAAGCGTCAGCGCAGAGGAAATCATTGCACTGTGCAAGGACCAGCTGGGCAGTGTGATGGCGCCCAAGAGCGTCGATTTCGTACCCGCATTGCCCCGCAGCCCGGTGGGCAAGGTGCTCAAGAAAGACCTGCGCGCTGCCTATTGGCAGGGTCACGACAAGAAAATCTGAAGGGACAGGACATGACCGATATCTACATCGCCGGAATTGCCATGACGGTTTTTGGCCGTCACTTCGAACGCAGCCTTGAAGACCTTGCGCGTGAAGCCGTTGACGGTGCACTCAAGGATGCCGGCGCTCGCCGGGAAGACCTTGGCACGGCATTCTACGCCGGGATCACCAATGGTCCGCTGCAAGGCCAATTTGCCATTCCGGGCCAGGTCGTGCTGGGCAAGCTGGGGATCGAAGGGATCCCGGTCTACAATATCGACAATGGCTGCGCGGCGGGATCGTCTGCCTTCGCTCTTGCCGTGCAAAGTCTGAAAGCGGGCGTTACCGATGTTGCGCTGGCGCTCGGCGCCGAAAAGATGAACGTCGAGGACAAGCTTTCCGTTCTCAAACTGATGGAAGCCGGATGGGACGTTAGCCGGGTTGAGGAAAACTATGCCCGCTTGGTCAAGCTGGGCGAAGGAATTGAACCGCCAGCCGGTTCGGAATCCGACAAACCCTATTCCAAGTTCATGTCGATCTATGCCGCCCTGTGCCGCAATCACATGAAGAAGTGGGGCACTACGCAGCGCCAGATCGCCGCGGTTTCGGCCAAGAACCACCAACACTCGGTGCACAATCCGTGGTCGCAGTTCCGCAAGCCGTTCACGATTGACGAAGTGCTGGCCTCTCCGCCGATCACCTATCCGCTGACCCTGCCGATGTGCGCCCCGGTAACCGATGGCGCGGCCGCAGCGATCATCTGCACCGAAGAGGGGCTGAAGCGCATCGGGGCTGATCGCAGCCGCTGCATCAAGGTCGCGGCCAGCGTGGTACGCTCGGCAACCAGCCGCAGCATTGACCAGCAAGATCTCAATCTGGCGCGCCTCGCTGCAAATCAGGCGTACGAAATTGCCGGTCTTGGCCCCAGCGACATGCACGTTGCCGAAGTTCACGATGCCGCCGCCATGGGCGAAATCATCCAGGTCGAAAACCTCGGTTTCGTCGAAATGGGCGAAGGCGGACCTGCGGCGGAGCGCGGCGATTTCACCATCGGCGGACGTCTGCCGGTCAACCCGTCAGGTGGGCTTGAGTCCAAGGGGCATCCTTTGGGTGCGACCGGCATCGGCCAGCTTTACGAACTCGTCACCCAACTGCGCGGCGAAGCTGGCGCACGCCAGGTTGAAGGCGCGCGCCATGCCATTCAGGAAAACGGTGGCGGCAATATCGGCGTCGAAGAAGCGGCCGTTGCCGTGCACATCCTCAGCAAGTGATCGGAACAGCAACCATGCGCCTTATCGACCTGACCGTTCTGCTCGATCCCGCCAACCGCGAGAAGCTGCCGCCCGCACTGCAACACGCCGCGGGCGTGGTGGCGCCGCGGATCGACTACAACAACCCGGCAGAACAGGCCGGCAAGGATGAATTCTGTGCCAGCCTGGGCTGCACCCATGGAGATCTGCCGGATGGCGAAGGCTGGGGCAGCGAGCACCTGAACGATTTCAATTCCCATTGCGGCACCCATGTCGACGCACCGCTGCATTCCGGCACGCAGTGCGAGGGTAAACCTGCCCGGACCATCGACCAGATCGACCTGAACGAACTTTATCGTCCCGGCATGGTGCTCGATCTGCGGCCCTGGGCCAAGGGCGGCGAATATATCACGCCTGACATGCTGGACCGCGCGATTGCGGCAGTCGGACGGCCGGTGCAACCCGGCGATGCGGTTCTGCTACGCACCGGGCAGGAAGCCTACACGATGGATGATCCGCAGTTTTACAACCAGCCGGGCATGTCGGCAGAATCGACTCTGCACCTCACCGCCATGGGCGCGACGATCCTGGGCACCGACGCTGTTGGCTGGGATCTGCCGTTCCGCCTGATGAATGCCAAGTGGCAGGAACAAGGTGACAAGGCGCTGCTATGGGACGGGCACAAGGCCATCACCAAGCGCGAAGCATTCATCGTCCAGCAGCTCTGCAACCTTGGCGCTTTGCCTCCCACCGGTTTCCATGTCGGCTTCTTTCCGATCAAGCTCGCCCGGTGCAGCGCCGCCCCGTCGCGGGTCGTTGCTTTCGTTCCCAATTGACGAGGATACAGGCCTTGCATCATCCCAGCACCTTGATCGACCTTGGCCACGGGCTGCGCTTTACCGAAAGCCCCCGTTGGCGCGGGGATCGGCTGTGGTTCATTGATATCCATGACAATGCGATCAAGTCGGTCAGCCTGGCCGGTGATCTGCGCACCGAGCTGACCCTGCCGTTCAAGCCTAACGGCCTAGGCTTCCTGCCCGATGGCTCTGCGGTGTTCAGCGATGCCCTGAGCCTCAAGATGAAGCGCTGGGATGGCAGCGAGCTGCACGACTTCGCGGACCTCTCAGGCACGAGCGTGTTTTGCCTGAGCGACGCGATCACCGACGCGCAAGGCCGCACCTGGGTGGGTGACATTGGGTACAACTTCTGGAACCCGGATGCGGCTCCTGCCGAAACATGTGTGATCTCGAGGATCGATCAGGACGGCACTGTCACCAAGGTGGCTGGAAACCTGCGCTTCCCCAACGGACTGGTGATTACGCCGGATGGCAAGACCCTGGTCGTTGCTGAAACCAACGGCTTCTGTCTGACCGCGTATGATATCGCCGCTGACGGGAGCCTGTCGAACTGCCGCGTTTGGGCCGAACTGCCGGAGGGTGTGCAACCCGATGGCATCTGCCTTGATCCAAGCGGTGCGATTTGGGTCTCGAACCCCGGCGAAACCGGTCCTAAAGTCCTGCTAGTCCGCGAGGGCGGGGAGGTGACTGCCTCGGTCGAATTGGATGTCCACGCCTATGCCGTGGCAGTCGGAGGACCCGAACTGCGCCACCTGTTCATTTGCACTTCTGGCAGCCACGATCCGGCTGAGATCGCCACCAACCCGACAGCGCGCATTTTAGTTTCTGAAGTCGCATAAGTGCGGCTTTTGGTATAAATTTCTGTAAATAAGCAGCTTTTCAAATTCTCACCCGAAATGGGCAGCCAGATGGTTGGGCTGTTCGGGCGATGTGTTTTGGTAACTTGAAGTTGCTACCAAGCGGAATTCGAACCAAAAATACGGCTCTTATAAATCAATATGCTATAAGCGGAGAGAGTTGGGTGCGGGTCCCTCTCTAACCGCCACGCTTTTCGGCACGACTTCCTGAGCTTGGAAATTGTGCCGCAGCCTCACTTGCAAGCCTGCCAATCCGTTCCGGTTTTTCACCGTTGCGTCTTGTGGTTACGCCGAATCCCGATAGTCACAGATATGCTTTGGCCAATCTGGACAAGTGCGCTTGGGCGGAGGTGAGTTTGAAGTTCTGGTGCTATTCCGCGTGCCTGCTGGCAGGTTCCTCAATGGTGTCGCCTGCACTTGCTCAAGACGCAACGAGACCTGACGAGGACGCCAGCAAGCCAGCCATAGTCGTCACCGCACCGGGTGACAGCTTTGACCTGGATGACGCGCTTGGCCTGGGCCGCGAGGACATGGTCCGGGCTGGATCGCCGGACTTGCTGGCCGCGCTCACTCGCAGCTTTGCGGGCGTGTCGTTGCAGGATGCGCAAAACAATCCGTGGCAGCCCAATCTGGTCTATCGTGGCTATGTCACTTCGCCTTTGCAGGGGCAGGCACAAGGGCTGGCGGTCTATGTCGATGGCGCGCGGTTCAACCAGCCGTTTGGCGATACGGTCAATTTCGATCTGATCCCTGATGCCGCGATCGAGGCGGTGACTCTGCGCGACGCCAGCCCGGTCTATGGCCTTAATGCGCTGGGCGGCGCGCTGGTGATCGAAACCGCGACGGGCCGCAGTGTGCAAGGGGGTGAGGGCGTAGCCAGCATCGGCTCCTACGGTGAGCGCGATTTCAGCTTCTCGGCAGGCGATGCCATCGGCGGCCTCAGCTATTTCGGTGCGGTCCAGTATCGCGAAGAGAACGGATGGCGTGATTTCAGCCCGTCCGATCTGCTCAATGGCTATGTCGATCTTGGTTATGACGGAGAGCGGGCCGGCGTGCATATCAAGTTCATCGGCGCGGATACCGACCTTACCGGCAATGGCGTCGCACCGGTCGAATTGCTTGTTGCGCGCCGGAAATCGGTCTTCACCTGGCCCGACAACACCCGCAACCGCTATGGCCGGCTGACTGTCCATCCGTGGTTCTCCATTGCCGATGGCCTGCGTTTCGAAGCCACGCTCTACCGGCAGCGGCGCAATGCGGCGACAGTCAACGGAGATGCCGCCGATATCGGAGAATGCGAGGAAGACGATCTTGAAGGGCTGCTTTGCCTCGAAACGGTTGGCGCTGATGACGAGGACGAACAGCAGGCGGTTCTGACCGATGGTGACGGCAATGCCGTTGCTGATGTCCTGGGTGGCGCCGATTATAGCGTATTCAATCGTGGCCATATCAGGACCAGATCCGAGGGCGTCCTGGCGCAGTTCGTCAGCGAGCAGGCCCTGGGCGAGCGAACAAACCGGCTCGCCGTGGGGTTCACCTACGATTCCAGTGAAAGTGATTTTGCCGCTTCGACCGAGCTCGGCGAACTGACCGAAGCACGCAGCGTGAAGGGGCTGGGGCTGTTCATCGACCAGCCCGACGGTGTGATCGCGCCGGTGGGGCTGGAAACCCGCACGCGGTTCTGGAGCGGTTTCCTTAGCGACACCTTGCCCCTTGGCGACCGGCTGATTGCGGAAATCGGCCTGCGCTACAACCATGCGCGGGTGCGCCTGATCGATCTGCTGGGGACCGCGCTGAATGGCGATCACAGTTTCAGCCGCATCAATCCCGGCATTGAGTTTGATTGGGCGGTATCGCCCGAACTGACATTGCGCGCCGGCTATGCCGAATCCAACCGCGTTCCTACACCGGCAGAATTGTCCTGCGCGGATGAGAATGCGCCGTGCAGCCTGACCAACTTCTTCATCGCCGACCCGCCGTTGGAGCAGGTGGTGGCCAAGAGTATGGAACTTGGCGCATCGGGTAATCACAAAAGCGGTGGATGGGCCATCGACTGGCTGCTGTCCGCCTATCGCACCACCAATGCCAATGACATTCAGTATGTCGCCTCTGACATTCGGGGGCGCGCGTTCTTCAGGAACATCGGACAGACGCGCAGGCAAGGTGCCGAAGCAACAGTGAAGGCGCGCAGGGGCGGCTTGCAGCTTGCAGCAAGCTATGCCTTCATCGATGCGACCTATCGTTCGGCGCTCACACTTGGCAGTCCCGCCAATCCGGAAGCGGATGATGACGGTCTGATCGAAGTGGCGCGCGGCAACCGCCTGCCTGGCCTTCCGCGCCACAGTGCAACGTTCAACGCCGATTATTCCGGTCATCTTGGCTCGCGCAGTTTCACCATCGGGGGCGACATAACCGCGCGTTCGAGCCAGTACCTCGTTGGCGACGAAGCCAATCGCAATGCCCAGGTTCCGGGCTATGTCCTGTTTAATCTGCGGGGGAGCATAGATCTGGTTCCGGGCCTGTCGCTGTTCGGCGAACTGCGCAATGTGTTCGATCGCCAATATGCCACCTTCGGCACGTTCAGCGAAGTTGACGAAATCGAGCTTGAAGAAGCGCCTGGTGCATCCAATCCCCGCGCCTATGGCCCCGGTTCGCCACGGCGATGGACTCTGGGTTTGCGGGCGCGGTTTTAGTGCCCGCTCACCCGAGCTGCGTTTGGCGCTAGCTCTCGATCAGAAGCTCGATTGACGCGAGCAGGGCGCTCCTTGCCTCGTCGCCGGGCAATGTGGGCCATGGCGGGCGCGATTTCCCGACCGTGATCCAGGTCCCGATGCTCAGGGTCAGGATCGCCAGAGCCCGGCCATGACGGGTCTTTTCGTCCAGTTCGGGCCGAATGGCGCCCAGCAAGGCGGCGTAGTGGCCCGCAATCCACTGGTACCACGAACTCTGGCGCGCCAGGAGATCGGGATTGTAAAGGTAATGGGCGAAGGATTGCAGCGCGACCCGGTCGCTCTCGCTCATCGCATAGCCCAGGTGCAGGGTGCATAGCTTCAACAGGCGCTGGCGCGGCTGGCTGCCCGGCTCCAGCAGGATCTGCTCAGCGGAGCGGTAAAATCCGCTGAAGACATGATCGAAGATCGCGTCGAACATGCTTTCGCGGGTCGGGAAATGATGGCGCAGCGCGCTCTGGGTAATTCCCACCTTTTTGGCGACCGCGTCCTGCGAGATCGCATCTATGCCCATTTCCTCGATCATGGCGCGGGCTTCGCTCATGATTCGCCGGCGCGTGCGCTCTCCCTTGGTTTCGCGCCCGGTCGTATCGGCCTTCGCCACGCTGTCCGCCTCCTTGCAATACCCTGTTGGACGCGGATTTCCTTGCCTTGCGCACTGCAACTTGTCACGCAGAATAAAACCACTTGTTAAGTGGTAAATTCTGCGTATCCTGTCTCAAAAGCAAAATTGGAGAGAGCGATGTCCCTTTCGGTGCAGAACATTACGCCGGTCATCGGTGCGGAAGTGTCCGGGGTCGATCTTGCGCAGATCGACGATGTGACGGCGGCTGCCTTGCGCCGCTTGCTGGCGGATCGCGGGGTCCTGGTCTTGCGCGACCAGCACCTGGATCACGAAGCCCACAAGCGTGCGGCAGCCTGTTTCGGCACCGGCCAGTTGCATTGCCACCCGCTGGCCGCGATTTCGGGAAGCGCCGATCCCGCCGTGCTGACGGTCAAGGCGACGGCCAAGTCGGCTTTCGTTGCGGGCGATGGCTGGCACACCGACGTATCGTGCGATCCCGCGCCGATCCGCGCTTCGCTGCTCTATATGCACGAGGTGCCGGAGAACGGCGGCGGCGATACCGTCTTTGCCAGCATGACCGAAGCCTATGCGCTGCTGTCAGCACCGATCCGCGACCTGATCGGAAACCTGCGCGCGGTTCATGACGGCGCCGTTCCCTGGCGCCAGGGCTATGGCAAGGAGCCGCCCGCCGGGACCGAGTACAACCGCACGTCCCACCCGCTGGTCATTGCCCATCCCGACAATGGCAAGCCGCTGCTCTGGGTCAACCGCGGCTTCACCACCCATATCGAAGGCATGAGCCGCCTGGAGAGCCGCCACCTGCTGGAAATGCTGTTCCACCACATTGAGGCAACGCCCCGCGTGCAGTGCCGCGTGCGCTGGGACAAGAACACCCTGGTGATCTGGGACAACATTGCCACCCAGCACCACGCGGTCTGGGACTATTTCCCACACACCCGCCATGCCGAACGCGTGTCGGTCGTGGGCGGAGAGCTGCAAGCAGCCTGACCGCTTTCCGGCCTGGGCGGGAAGCGGATTTGCGCCCAGGCTTCGTCATCAGGAGGTGTCCGTGACGGAATCCCGCCCCTGGCGCCGCTTCGGCCTGCTCGGCCTGTTCCTGCTGCTGCACATCCTGAATCAGGTGGACCGGAACCTGATCGCAAGCTTCGGACCGGAAATCGTTGCCGCGCTGGGTCTGTCCAGAACGCAGTTCAGCATCGTCAGCGGCCTGGCCTTCACGGTGCCCTATGCGCTGACCGCACTGGCCGCAGGGGTGCTGGCGGATCGCTATGGCCGGACGCGGATCATGGCTGCCGGTCTGGTGACCTGGAGCGCGTTTACCGCCTTTTCCGGCATGGCGCGTTCCTTCTTCACCCTTGCGGCAGTCCGGCCATTCGTCGCGACTGGCGAGGCGACGCTGGTGCCCACCGCCACGGCACTCCTGTCCGAAAAGTTTCCGGTCGAGCGCCGCGCGACGGCAATCGGCCTGTTCTTCATGGGCCTGCCCTTGGGCGTCGGGGCCAGCTTTTTCATCGCGGGGCAACTGGGACCCCTGCTCGGTTGGCGCAATGTCTTCATCCTGCTCGGACTGATCGGCGTGTTGCTCTCGGTCGTGGTCTTGCGGCTGCGCGACGGAGGCGCCCCCCCGTCAGCGGAAGAGTCTGCTCAGCCCCGATCGGGCCGGACGATCCTGGCTGATCTGGCGCGGGAGCTGCGCCAGAACAGCGATTTCCGGCTTAGCCTAGCCGGTTCGGTCCTCATGCACGTCTACCTGGCGGGAAGCCCGTTCGTGAAGATCTGGCTGGTCGAGGAGCGCGGCTACCGGGGCGACGAGATCGCCTCTACCTATGGCCTTGCGGTAATCCTGTTCGGGCTGCTGGGCGCTGCTTTCGGAGGCGCGGCGTCCGACTGGTACGCGCGGCGCTTTGCTGGCGGGCGGGCGATGTTCCTGGCGCTTTTCGTCACGCTGCTCGCCCCGCTGATTGTCGCCTTCCGCTTTGCCGAACCGGGAACCTTCCTGTTCTATGCGGGCATGGGTGCCGGAATTCTGTTCTTCTCATCCTTCTACGGCCCGGCCTTTGCGGTCCTGCAATCGGTTACTCCGGCGCGATTGCATGCATCTGCAACCGGGCTTTCCATGCTGCTGGTCAACGTCCTGGCGCTGGGCCTGGGAGGACTGGCCATCGGGATGGCGAGCGATGCTCTGGCAGCGCGGGGCAGCCACTTTGCCTTGACCGGTCCGCTCTTCGCCGGGGATCTGGTGGCGCTGCTCACCATCCCCTGCTTCGCCGTGATCGGCTGGCGCGCCCGGGCAGGCCATTCGCAAACAACCGGGGCGCATGGCGCGCCTGCGTAAGGGGACGAAGATGAATCAGAGCTGCGGAACCGCAATCGTCGTGGGCGCATCGTCCGGGATCGGCAAGGCGATTGCCGAGCAACTCGCCGCTGCCGGATGGAAGCTCGGGTTGACGTCGAGAAAGCTGGAGAACCTGGCGGAAACCTGCGCGAGGCTTGGGGATCGAGCCTTGGCAAAGGCCATTGACCTTGATGACCCGGACGCCGCGCGGGCGGGGCTGCGAGCCCTGGCCGACGAACTGGGCGGGGTGGACCTGTGGGTGCTCAATGCCGGAACCGGCATCCTCAACCGCGATTTTGCCTGGGAGCCGGAACGCCAGACGATTGCCACCAATGTCATGGGCTTCGCGGCCATGACCGACGTCGCCGTGCACCATTGCATCGCGCGGGGCGAGGGGCGGATCGTCGGCATTTCATCGGTGGCCAAGAAGCGCGGCCATCCCTTTACCGCCAGCTACAGCGGGTCAAAGGCTTTCGTGTCGCTCTACCTTGACGGCGTGCGGCAATACCTGCGGCGCAAGGCGCCCCGGGTAAGCCTCACCGAAGTCGCGCCCGGCTACATCGATACGCCGCTGCAACAATTCGACGAGGCCTTCTGGGTCGTCGATGCGGATACCGCAGCCAGACAGATCATCGCCGCAGCCCTGGCGCGGCGCAAGCACGCCTACGTCCCCCGCCGCTGGGCCCTGATAGCCGCGCTGCTGTCGATCTTGCCGCGTTAGGGGAGGGAAATGACCGCGCATGACGGGCTGCGCACGACTCCAGGCTGGAGTCCGGCGCCCAGCAGGTCGCGTTCAATTGCCGGGGCCGGTCTTTGCGGGCTGCTGGCTCTCTGAGCGGGCGAAGGCAAGCTTCAGGGCCGGTCCCGCTACATTCAATGCACCATGGTAGGAGAGGTGATTCTCATCGCGATAGATGGGGACTCCATTCCGCTCGGTCAGGCACAAAGTCTTAGCGCAGAAGCGGTCCCAGATGGGCAGGAACCGCGTTCCAGGATGCTCAAAAGCGACCTTGGCGAGCAGCGAGTCCGCTTCGGATAATCGCTTCGTCACAGCCCCGCGACTAATTCCCATGCCGATCTGTCTGCCCATCTGGCGGGCGTTGGCAATTGCGTGAGGGACGTCGAATTCCGCCTCGGGCACTGAACCGATGATGATGACTGCACGACCCAATTTGTGCAGACGGTCGACGGTTCGGTTAAGCGATCTGACGAATACCCGCGTGTTCTCCTCGGGGGACGGTTGTGTCGTTTCGCGATCGACGAGCCAAGTGCGGCTTGTTCCCCCGCTTTCCGGCCTTGTGCCCGTAACCTGATAAGGCCAGCGCCCCGCCAGAATGATGGTCCTAAGGTCGCGGTTGCTCTCGATTTCCTGCCATATCCTGTTCTTGAAATCAGTGCATTCAGCGTGATCGGCGAGGTTGATGATTTCTGCGCCGTCGAGCAGCGGACAGGAGGGTTTCCAGAACAAGGTGCCAGCTGCCGGACCCATGATGCCGGATGCTTCCACCGCGGGACGTATCGCCGCAGCATGGCTGTCTCCGACGATAGCGTAGGTTATCTTGCTTCCTGGCGGGCCGAACTTGCAGGCAGCCGTGCGGGTGCCGTCCTCGCATGGGTCGCGCAGCGGATCGATGTCGTTGGCTGCGGCCAGTGCAAGGCGGGCCGGCTGGTCCAGCCGGTCGGGGAAACCCATGGCGATGATCGACACGGCGCTGACCGCAAGCGCTGCCGCAGATCCTCCGCCCAGGATCTGGATCATGCGTGGCCAGGGCATGGTCGAGCGGCTTCGGAAGGGCTGCTCGACATAGCGCCACGACAGCCAGCTTACGAAGAAGATCACCGGCAGGGCTGCGGCTGCCCAGGCAGGATCGAGATGAGCGCGCGCCGTGTAAACCTTGAGGCCAGCCAGTATCGGCCAATGCCACAGGTACAGGGAATAGGATAGCAAGCCCACGAACACGACCGGACGGGCAGACAGGACATTCCTTGCCAGCCACGAGCGTCCGCTGGCGTGGATGATCAGCGCAGTGCCCAGGCACGGGAACAGCGCAACCCAGCCCGGGAAAGGCATTTCGTTGTTTGCCCAGAGCAAGGCGACAATGATCGCGGTAAGGCCAGCCGCCGGAGCCAGTTCACGAAGCAGCTTCCCGCGCAGTTCCGGCACGACGCCAGCCGCGAGAATGGCCCCTAGTCCAAGCTCCCAGGCGCGGGATGGGAGGAGGTAGTAGGCAACCGAGGGCTTGTTGAAAGAGAGCCAAAGGCTGACTGCAAAGGCCAGCAAGGTTCCGGCCAGAAGGGTCCAGCGCACGTTCCAGCGCAGCCGTGTGACGACCAGCAGCAGTGGCGGGAACAGCAGATAGAATTGCTCTTCCACCGCGAGCGACCAGGTGTGCAGCAAGGGCATGAAATCGGCCCTGGTCGCGAAATAGCCCGTCTCGCTCCAGAAATAGATGTTCGAAACCGAAAGCAGGGCTGCAATGCCGGACTTGGCCGCACCCACTGCCTGGTCCGGCAAAGCGAAGAACTGAAACGCCGTGACCGTGGTCAGCAGCATGACCAGAAGAGCCGGGATGATGCGGCGCAGGCGGCGTTCATAAAACGCGGTAAATGTGAATTTGCCCTGGCCTACTTCGCGCAGGATTATCGCGGAAATCAGATAGCCGCTGATGACGAAGAAGATATCGACGCCGACGAAGCCTCCCGGCATCCACTGCGCCCCCGCGTGGAACAGAATGACAGGAACAACGGCAACTGCCCGCAGTCCGTCAATGTCCGGGCGGTATGCGATATTGCTCAAGCTGGTCCCCTGCTGGATCTGTGCCAAGGCCGCCGGAAAGGTGCTGAACGATGACTTGCCCCGTGCGCCAAGGATTGGCGCCTGCGTGCAACGCGCAGCGCTCTGTCCGGTTGCAGGGATCGGGAAAAATTCCCCCGGCCAAAGCGGACCGGCGCAGCCAATTCGTATGCAAAGGATTGCAAGGCCGGGTCCGCCGTGCAAACCCGCGCGGAGTGAGAGGTGAGTGTGATGGTTCAGCGGTTGATTGGCGCGATTGAGGCGGGGGGGACGAAGTTCGTCCTGGCAGTGGCGCGCGAAGACGGCACGATCCTGCGCGAAGCGCGGATTGCCACGCGCACGCCGGACGAGTGCTTTCCCGAAGTGGCGCAGTTCTTTCGCGAGGCGGCAGCCGCCCACGGGCCGCTTGCCAGCTTTGGCGTGGCGAGCTTCGGGCCGATCGATATCGACCCGGCCTCAAGCACCTATGGCACCTTCACTACAACCCCCAAGCCCGGCTGGGCCGGGGCGCGGTTCCACGACGTTCTGGGTGAGTTCGGCGCGCCCATCGCAGTCGATACTGACGTGAACGGTGCCGCGCTGGGCGAATGGCTGAAGGGGGCAGGGCAGGGCTGCACCACCCTGGCCTATACCACGGTCGGCACCGGCATCGGCACCGGCGTGGTGCACAAGGGCGCGCCGCTGATGGGCTTTTCGCATTATGAAAGCGGCCACATCCAGCCGCCGCGCGATGCAGCGGTCGATCCGTTTCTCGGAGCCTGCCCGTTCCATGGCGACTGTCTGGAAGGTCTGGCGGCTGGCCCCGCGATCGCGGCGCGATGGGGACAGAGCCTGTCGGAGCTGGGCAGTCCGCCCGAGAAGGTCGAATTGATCGCAGGCTATGTCGCGCATCTCGCCGCCAGCCTCGTCCTCTTGCACATGCCGGACCGCCTGATCTTTGGCGGCGGCGTGATGAAAGCGCCGGGCCTGCTGCAAGCGGTGCGCAGGCAGACCGAACGGAAGCTGGCGGGCTATGTCCGCGCGCCGCAACTCGATCCCGGGCTGGAGCAGTTCATCGTCGCGCCGGGCCTTGGCGATCATGCCGGAATTACCGGCGCGATTGAACTAGGCCGTATCGCGGCGGACCAATAGCGGATCCATCTGCACCGATTCCGTATCGGCACCCGCGATCCGTTCGAACAAGGCCTGGACCATGGCCCGGGCCCCGGCCGGGATGCTCTGGCTGATCGTGGTCAGGCGCGGAATGGTTTGTTCGGCCAGCGGAAGATCGTCAAAGCCGGTAACCGAAACCTGGTTCGGCACGCTCAGCCCGTGATCGGCCAAGGCGCGCACCGTGTGCATGGCGATCAGGTCAGAGGCAGCGGCGATTCCGTCAAATTCCGTGCCCAAGCGGCCGATATGGGCGGCGATTTCGTCTGCCATGACGTCCGAGGCGAGGTGCGCGCCCAGCTGCGCCGGCTCTGGCAGGCCCGCCGCCGCCGCCGCGTCGCGCAGGCCCAGGAAGCGTTCCGACATTTCGGGCGCAAGGGTGTCGCCCAGGAAGGCAAGGCGCTTGCGCCCCGCCTGGATCAGGCATTCGCCCGCCAGGCGACCGCCGGTGCGATTGTCGACGCCGACCGTGCAGTGGACCTGTCCCGGACGCAGGCTGCCCCACACCACCATGGGTTTGTACCAGGCCGCCACCCGCTCTATTGCCTCGAACTGGTCGGACTGGCCGATCAGCAAAACGCCATCCAGCATGCCCGAATCGACAATCCGCTCAAGCCAGTCATTCGCATCGGGAATGACGCGGCTGAGCATGATATCATAACCATTTTCAGTCAGTGCGTCGGCCAGGTGGCCCAGAATCGCCATGAAGAAAGGATCGGACAGGTGCTGTCGCCGCTCATGCCCCAATGGCACGACGATGCCGATTACCTTGGTCTGCTGGATGCGCAGGCGCTTGGCCATCTGGTTGGGGCGAAAACCATGCTCGCGCGCAAGTGCCTGGATCTTCTCCCGAGTCTGCTTGTTGACCAGGCTGGAATTGGCCAGGGCACGCGAAACGGTGCCCGCGGAAACACCGGCCAGCCGGGCAAGTTCAGCAATGTTGCGGATTCGGCCAGACGCCGGAACAAGTTCGTTCATTGTAGCGCAGAGCCTGTCATTTCACCTTGTGCACCCAACGTGTATCTAGGTCTGATAACGATTGCAAAGTCAAGCAAGCGGCTGATTTCCCCCAACCTGACCGTTGCCGATTCATCACAGGTCAGAGTTTTCGACAATCGATTGCAACAAACCAATTGCAATCGATTGTTGCAGCTGTATGTCAGGTTTCGCGACTTGCTAGATAGCAAGCGGTTCTGGTCGTCCCGAGGGGAGAGGAAATGAACAAGTCCATTTTGAAGAGCTGTGTCTCGGCCGCGTCGATCGCGGTGATGAGCCTGGTTGCAATGCCTGCTTTCGCGCAGGAAGCACCGGCTGCTGACGATCAGGTCAGCGGTCTCGATGAAATCGTCGTCACCGCATCGGGCCGTGACAAGAGCCGGCTGGACAGCGCCGTCTCGGTCACCAGCGTCAGCGCCGATCTGGTCGATGCTTTCAAGCCCAGTTCCGAAGCCGAAGTCTTCCGCATGATCCCGGGTATCCAGGTGCCGGGTACGTCCGGTCCGGGCGGTAACTCGAACATCGCCGTTCGCGGTCTTCCGGTTGCTACGGGCGGTTCGCCCTTCGTGCAGATCCAGGAAGATGGCCTGCCGACCGTGCTGTTCGGCGACATCCAGTTCGGCAACAACGACTACTGGACCCGCTTCGATTCCAGCGTTGAGCGCGTGGAATCGGTGCGCGGCGGCGGTTCGACCACCTATGCCTCGCAGGCACCGGGCGCGGTCATCAACTACATCAGTAACACCGGCCAGAAGGAAGGGGGCTTCGTTTCGCTTTCCAAGGGCGTGAATTTTGACGAAACCAAGGTCGATTTCCGCTATGGCGGCGCGATCAACGAAACCCTGCGCTTCCACGTTGGCGGTCAGTTCAAGTCGGGCCGCGGTCCGCTTCACGCCGATTACAACGTTTCGGATTCGATCCAGGTCAAGGGCAACCTGACCCAGGAATTCGGCGAAGGTAAGGGCTACTTCCGGCTGCTGTTCAAGGTGGCCGACACGCAGGAGCCAAACTACACCGGTGCTCCGGCGCTTGCCACGCTCAGCGGCAACAAGGTCAGCAACGTGAAGCCGTTCCCCGGCTTCGACGGTCGCAACAGCGCCAACTATTCGATCTACAACCAGGACTTCCTGGTGGTGAATCGCACCGGCGATCTGGAACGCGTGCCGATGAGCGGGATCACCACCAAGCAGACGGCGCTGGGCGGCCAGTTCCACTATGAATTCGACAATGGCGTCACCGTTGACAACAACATGCGCTGGTCGAAGATCAGCGGCGGCTTTACCTCGCCGTTCTTCAACCTGGGACGTGCGGTGAACACGGCAGCGGTCCCTGCTGGATACACCGCCTGCACCGTTCCCGCGGCAGCCAATTGGTCGGCTAACGGTATCGTCGGTTCGTGCGTCAATGGCGCGGTTGTCGGCGCGATCAAGTATGCCAACGGGCCTAAGGCGGGTCAGGCCTTCACCGGCACCTATGTCGACAACAACACCAATGTCTTCACCAACATCCGCGACCTGGGCAGCCTGGCCAACGACCTGACCCTGGCCGGCAAGTTCGACATGGGCACGTTCAAGGTCACGGCTCGCGGCGGCTTCTTCTACATGAACCAGGACATCGCGATGGACTGGCACACCAACAAGTCGGTGCGCGAAGTCAGCGGCAACAATCCCGCGCAGCTTGACCTGTACGACACTGCTGGCAACCGGCTGACCACCGAAGGCATTTCCGGCTACAACAACAACTGGGGTGAATGCTGCTCGCGCGATTATGACCTGTCCTACACCAACACCGCTCCCTATGCGGCGCTGGAACTGGACAACGATCAGTTCGCGATCGACGGTTCGGTCCGCTTCGAAAACATCAAGGCTGCCGGTAGCGGCGTCGGCGGCGGAGCTGAATTCCCCGTCAGCTCGAACGGCGTCCTGATCCCGGCGATGATCGCCAACGGCGAGCGCGAAGTGCTGAACTACAGCCGTTCGTACACGTCGTGGACCGCAGGCGCACTGTGGAAGGCAAATGCCGACACCAGCCTGTTCGTCCGTGCATCGCGCGGTGGCCGCTTCAACAGCGACCGCCAGACCTTTGGCGGCAAGATCGCCAGCGACGGTTCGCTCTGCACCTCGGCCATGGCCAAGGCCGGAACCCTGGGCTGCGACGCTGACGGCGTCACGCCTTCGGTGGACTTCGTCAAGCAGTACGAACTGGGCCTGAAGAACCGCGGCGAGCTGGCCGGCGGTCGCTACACGCTCGAACTGACCGCGCTGAAGGGCAACTTCAAGCAGTCCACTTTCGAACTGTCGGCAACCCGTTGCCCCGGCGGCTCGGGCGGCTGCGTGATCGACGCGCGCTACAAGTCGTGGGGCTTCGAAACCTACGCGACCTACAGCAATGGCGGCTTCACCCTGGTCGGCAACGCCACCTGGACCAAGGCAACGCGTGCGGGCGCTGGCAGCGCCACGTTCACCCGCGCGCCGTACATGCCTGACCTGGTCTACACCGTTCAAGCCAACTACGACATCGCTTCGAAGGCGACCGTCGGCCTGAACGTCACCGGCCAGTCGAGCATCGTCGACGATGCTGGTCGCCAGTATCCGGGCGGCGCCGTCCTGGGCGTTAACCTGCGCGTCATGCCGCTGGACAACGTCGAACTGGGCATCCAGGGCTATAACGTGTTCAACCGTTATGACCTGCGCGGCAGCGGCAACATTGCCGACGGTTCGGTGAGCCCGGTCGTCATCGGCACCAACCCGGCCCTGGGCCGCACCTGGACCGCTTCGGTCAAGTACAGCTTCTGATCAGGCTGAAAGCATCCGGCTGCGCCTGTCGCCGCCGGTTGAAGGGGGGCAACTGCGGTTGTCCCCCTTTTGCTTTGGTGCCAGAGGTAGGCCATGAACCCACAGCAGCGCCAGATTGCCGAGCAGCTTGCGGAGCGGGCACGGTCGCGCGCGGACTTGGCCGATCCGCCCCGGCGGGCCGCTTTGCTGGATGTGGTCCGGCAGGCACTGGGGCAAGGGCTGGCGGCACAGGCCTTGCCGCTGCTGTCCGCCCTGTCCAAAGCGCGTCCCGCTGATCCGGAGATCGCCCTGCTGCATGGGGTCGCCCTGCGGCGCGAACAGCGCTTGCTCGATGCGGCAGCCGTGTTCTCTGCCGCGATCGCGGCTGGGGCCAAGGATCCCGCGCTGGTCCAGGGCCTCGCCCAGACCCGCTATGAACTCGGCCAGCCCGCAGCGGCCCTGTTTGCCGAGGCGCAGGCGCGCAATCCCGCCGATCTGGAAATCCTGCGCAACCGGGCGCTCGCCCTGGCCAGCGAGGGGGGGCGGGCCGGGGCAGAGACCTTGCTGGAAGAAGCCGTGACGAAGCATCCCGCCTGGCTGGATGGGCACAAGGCCCTGTCCGTCCTGCGCTGGACCGGCGGGGATCAGGCGCGCCATGCGGCAAGCTATGGCCCGGCCTGTGCGGCGCAGCCTGGTAATGCGGACCTGTGGCTCGCCTGGTTCCGTGCCCTGGCCCAGGCGCGCGACTGGACCGGCGCGCGCGGCGTGCTGGACCGCGCCGAACGGAGCCTGGGAGTCACGCCTGCGATCCTCGTCTCCCGCCTGTTCATCGCCAGCGAGGCCGGGGAAGAGGCGGAGACGGAGCGGCTGCTCGCCGCAACCGCCGCACTGCAAGGAGAGACGATCAACCTGATCCGCGTCCGCCACGCCTTGCGCCGAGGCGAACCCGATGCGGCAGAGGCGGTGTGCCTGCCGCAGCTCATCACCCCCTCGGCGCCGCTGTTCTGGCCCTACATCACGCTGGCCTGGCGGGTGAAGAATGATCCACGCGCCACTTGGGTGGACCGACCGGACCAGTTCATCAAGGCCTGCCCGGTCGATCTGGATACGTCCGAATTGCCCGAACTGGCAGCCCTGCTGCGCCAATTGCACACGATGGAGCAGCCCTACATCGAACAATCGGTGCGCGGCGGCACGCAGACCGATCGCTCGGTCATCCTGCGCCACGAACCGATCATGCAGCGGGCCAGGGCGCGCTGGATGGAGGCGATCCGGCGCTATGTCGATGATCTGCCGCCGTGGGAGCAGGGGCACCCCTTGCTGGGCCTGCCGCGCCAGCACCTGCTGATTGAGGGAAGCTGGTCCGTCCGCCTGCTGCGGCAGGGTTACAACGTGCCGCACAACCATCCGGTCGGCTGGCTCAGCACTGCTTTCTACATCGCCCTTCCGTCACCTGATGCGATGGGGCCAGCGCCTGCCGGGCACATCGCCTTTGGAACGCCGCCCGAGGAACTGGGACTGGACCTTCAGCCTTACCGTACCATTGCTCCGCAAGAGGGGGTGACGGCGGTATTCCCTTCAACCATGTGGCACCGGACCATGCCGTTCGAAGACGGCGAACGGCTGGTCATGGCGCTGGATGTCGCGCGCCCGCGCTATTGAATTGCAATCGATTGCGTAAAACCGCTTGATCGCGGCGCGGACTTGACCGAAACCCGCTGCAAAGAGAACAACCGAGGATGCCATGAACGACCAGTCCATCGACCAGATCGTGATCGTCGGCGGCGGAACTGCCGGGTGGATGACTGCCGCGGCCCTCGCCAATGCGATCCGCACCGGCTGCACCATCACCCTGATCGAAAGCGACGAAATCGGCACGGTGGGCGTGGGCGAGGCGACGATCCCGCCGATCCGCACGTTCAACGAAGCGCTGGGCATTGCCGAGAATGACTTTGTTTCCGCCACCCAGGGCTCGTTCAAGCTGGGCATCCAGTTCGTCAACTGGGGCAGCCTGGGGAACAGCTATTTCCACCCGTTCGGCACCTATGGCCGCAATTTCGATTTCCTGCCGCTCCACCAATACTGGCTGGCCGCGCGCAACCGGGGCGAGGCGCCGGAGCTGCAGGACCTGTGCATGGCCTGGGCAGCGGCAAAGCGGGGGAAGTTCGACCAGCCTTCGCCTGAACAGCGCAACGTGCTTTCGACCTTTGACTATGCCTACCATTTCGACGCGGGGCTCTATGCCCGGTTCCTGCGCCGCTATGCGGAAGAGCGCGGGGTGGTGCGGATCGAAGGCAAGATCGGAGACGTTGGGCTGGATGGCGAGACCGGCCACGTCAGCCATGTGACGCTGGAGGATGGCCGCCGGATCGAGGGGCAATTGTTCGTCGATTGCTCCGGCTTTCGCGGCCTGCTCATCGAAGGCGCGCTGAAGACCGGGTATCAGGACTGGCGGCACTGGCTACCCTGCGACAGCGCCATGGCCGTGCCCAGCGCCAGGGGGGAGTTCACACCCTATACCCGCTCCACCGCGCATCAGGCCGGCTGGCAGTGGCGCATTCCGCTGCAACACCGCACCGGCAACGGCCACGTCTATTGCAGCAGCTTCATTTCGGATGACGAAGCCGCGGCGGTCCTACTGGATAATCTTGAGGGCGAAGCCCTGGCCGAGCCGCGCAAGCTGTCGTTCGTCACGGGTCGGCGCAATCTGTTCTGGAACAAGAACGTGGTGGCGGTGGGCCTGTCCGGCGGGTTCATGGAGCCGCTGGAATCAACCTCGATCCACCTGATCCAGGCCGCCATCTCCAAGCTGATCGCGCTGTTCCCGGATCGCTCGTTCGATCCGCTGGTGATCGACGAATACAACCGCATCGCCATCAACGAGTTCGAACGTATCCGCGATTTCATCATCCTGCACTACAAGCTGACCAGCCGGACCGATAGCGAGCTGTGGCGTTATTGCGCGGCGATGGACGTGCCGGAAACGGTCATCTGGAAAATGGAGCATTTCCGCCGCAATGGCCGCCTGGTCCAGCGCGATGCCGACCTGTTCGGCCCGCCCAGCTGGCTGGCCGTCCACATCGGGCAGGGCAACATTCCCGAAGGCACCGATCCCCTGCTGCCCCTGCGCGGGGTGGATCATGCCGATTACCTGCGCAAGCTGGAAGCAGCCCTGGCCCGCGCGGCTGAGGGGATGCCAAGTCACCAGGACTACATCGCCCGCAACTGCGCGGCGCGGGGCTGATCTGATCAGGCCTCGGCTTTCACCCTCAGGCTGAGCGTCAGTTCGTTGCTGGCCATCCGGTGCTGCATGGTGGCGCAGACCAGCCCGTCGGCAGCGAACAGTTCGGCGCTGCCGTGGTCCAGCCACAGGGTCAGGGCCGCACCCGGCGGGGCGGTGAATACCTGCTCGTTATCCAGGCAGGGCGACACGGGGTCGCGGCGCTGCATGACCAGGGCAGTGCCCTGGCGTTCCACTTGGAGCAGGCGCTGGTCCCGGTCCGCCAAGGTGAGGGCGAAATCGCCGGAGGCCGGAAGGTCGATCCGCGCGGAGGCGGGGACCGGCCCGTCGGTGCAGGGCAGGGCCGCTACGCCGCGCACCGCCGCTGGCTCCGCTTCCTGCCGCAGGACATAGCGGCCCGCGTCGCGGCGCAGCGAGATCCGGCGCGGCAGGCTCATCGCGCCGCGCCAGCCCTGCTTGGGCAACTGCCCCTGATAGGCGTGATTGCCCATCCAGCCGATCCACACCGGGCGTCCTGACGCGTCGCGCGGCTCGTGCCAGGCAATCGCGGCATAGAAATCGCTGCCCATGTCCGCCACCTGCCAGTGCGGCTCCAGCGAAGGCCCGTCGGGGATGAACCGGATGCCGTCAAAACTGCCGGTCTGGTACAGCGCGCCCGATCCGGGTGCGCCGCGCAGCACGTCCACCTTGAACAGCCAGCGGGTCTCGTCCGTGCCTTCGACCGGTAGTTCGATCAGCAGCGGGCATTCCCACACTTCGCCGGGCGCCCCGGCGGTGTGGATGACCGACATTTCATCCCACTGCTTCAGATCGTGCGAGGCATAGATCAGGGCGCGCTGTTCGTTGGACAGGACCACCACCATGATCCAGCGCCGGGTCGGTTCGTGCCAGAACACGTTGGGATCGCGAAAGTCCGCCATGCCCAGGTCCAGTACCGGATTCCCGGCGTACTTTTCCCAGCTGCGACCGGCATCGTTGCTCCACGCGAGGCACTGCGCCTGCAAGGGGTCAGGTCCCAGCTGGGCCCCGGTATAGACCGCCACCAGCGCATCCTTGCCGAACCCGGCGGTGCCTTGTGCATCGCAGACCGCCGATCCGGAGAAGATCATGAAGCGGTCATCCTCCAGCAGGGCAGGGGGCTGTTCCTGCCACTCGCACAGGTCCGGGCTGATCGCATGGCCCCAGCTCATGTGGCCCCAATCCTCGCCATGCGGGTTGTATTGATAGAACAGGTGCCATTCACCCTTGTGATGGACGAGTCCGTTCGGATCGCTCAGCCAGTTGCTGGCCGGCGCGTAATGGTAATTCGGGCGCATGGGGAAAACTCAGTCTGCGATGGTCACGCGGTCGCCGGCAAAGGCCAGGGAAAAGACGGGGGCGGGGGTGCCGCCGAACTGCTGGCGCAGCAATTCAGGGTGCTTGTCAAAGCTGCGCCCTTCCATCCCCCAGTGGTCGATGAAGCTCCAGACCTGGCCTTCGCCCGTCACCCACCAGGAATAACCCTGGGTCGGTTCGGAGGCCGGGTTTCCAGCAACCAGGCCATTGCCGTTGACCGGGCGGTAGGGGCCGCGCAGACTGTCTGCCACCATCGCGTAAAGACCGTTGGGGCCGCTGGGCGTGCCGGGTTTGAACGTGCGGCGCTGGGTGGACCAGAACAGGTAATAGAGCCCGCCGCGCACCACCACGTGCGCGCGTTCCAGCTCGTTGTTCACGCCAACCGCTTCGACCAGGGGCGCTTCCAGAGCCCACGAACCGTCGCTGGCCGTGGTGGCGAGGCCAATGACGCCGTTGTAATCGTCGTCGCTCCATGCAGCGCTGGCGGTGAACAGCAGATGGCGCTGGCCGGTTGCCGGATCGCGGAACCAGGCCGGATCGCGGAACGCCTTGATCAGCCCGGGCTTGCCTTCGGTTTCGGCGGCAATGACATAGTCCTTGCCATCGGCGCGCACCACTTCGCGCGGCTCGCCCCAGGCAGCGGGACCATCGGGGCCAAGCTGGCCGGAAACCGCAAACAGGCGCTGTTCGAACGAGGGCTGTTCGCCCCGCCGTCCCGCTGCGGTGAAGAACAGGGTCACGCTGGTGCCATCATCGTGCAGCACGGCAGATCCGGCCCATTCGCGGGTGCCGGGGCTGGTGCCTTCAGCAATGACCTGGCCGTGATCGCGCCAGCCATCGGCGCCCAGCGAGGCCATCCGCAGCCGCGCCGCATCGTGACGCTGGCCGGGATCTGGGAAGCAGGGCGCGGAAAGGAAGAACCAGAACTGACGTCCGTTTACCTCGGCGGTCCGGCCATCTTCATGGGCCAGCGGCCAGTTGTCCCACAGGTCCAGTCCCGGCAGAATGGGTGCGGCATCGGCTGCCCCGATCAACGGGATTTCCGCGCCTCCTTCGATAGCCTCGGGACGCCAGGCTGAGGCGCTGAATGTGTCAATTGTCATAGCTCTATCCCGGCAAGGTGCCGGCCTTTTCCTTCGATCATGGGGTTAAGCGCCGCCCTGCGGGGCTGCGCGAATTGCTGTTCGAGCGTGGCGATGAAGCGCGGCGCGGCATCTGCCGCCAGCACCGCCACGATCGCTCCGCCAAAGCCGCCGCCGGTCATCCGCGCGCCGCCTTGCGGGCCGATCGCGGCATTGGCCAGGTCGACCAGTTCGTCGACGGCGGGAACGCTGACTTCGAACTGGTCGCGCAGCGAGGCGTGGCTGGCGCGCAGCAGGGCTCCCATGGCGGCAAGATCATGGGCTTCGATGGCGGATACGGCCTGGGCCGTCCGGGCAATCTCACCCACGACGTGCAAGGCGCGCGCGGCAATCACCGGATCGAGATTGGCGGCGCGGATCATGTCTGCGTCCGCATCGCGCAGGCTGGCAATCCCCAGCGCCTGTGCCGCCAGCTCGCAATCGTGGCGGCGCGCGTTGTAGTGTCCTTCGACCAGGCCGCGCGTCACGCCCGACTGGACGATGACCACGGCCCAATCCTCTGGCAAGGCGAACTGGCGGGTTTCCAGATTGCGGCAATCGAGCAGCAGGGCATGGCCCGGCTCGCCTGCCGCAATGGCCATCTGGTCCATGATCCCGCAATGCACCCCGGCCCATTCATGCTCTGCGATCTGCGCCATCAAGGCCAGTTCGCGATGGGTAGGATCGACCTTGCCCGCAGCCGCCATGGCGCGGCCCAGGGCAATGCAGAGCGAGGCGGACGAGGACAGGCCCGCGCCGCGCGGGTTGGACCCGGCAATGGCCAGCTTCACGCCCTGTGCGTCCATGCCCTGGGCCATGCCGCGCAGGTAGGAACGCCAGTCTGCTGGCTGGTGCGGCTTGGCGCTCCGCGCCAGGAAGCGGTCTCGCTCCTTGCCGAAGTCCAGCGCCACGGCTTCGACCTCGCTGCCGTCGCAGCGGCTCCAAGCGACGGCGGTGCCGGTGGAAATCGGCAGGGGCAGGACCAGCCCGTCGTTGTAATCGACATGCTCGCCGATCAGGTTCACCCGGCCGGGGGCAAAGGCCACGCCGTCCGGTTGGCTGCCGAATGCGGCGCGAAAGCCTGCCCTGGTCCGTTCAGTCAGGGTCATGCCGCGATCTCCACCGCGCGGAGGCGCTGCGCCGCGCTTTCCGGGGTCAGGTCGCGCTGGGTTTCGGCCATCAGCTCGAACCCGACCATATGCTTGCGCACCGATGCAGAGCGCAGCAGCGGCGGGAAGAAATGGGCGTGGAGCCGCCAGTGCGCCGTATCATCGCCCAGGGCATGGGGCGCGCCGTGCCAGCCCATCGAATAGGGAAAGTCGCAGCCGAACAGCCCGTCATAGCGGCGCAGCAGGCGCGACAGGATCAGAGCCAGGGCGGTGCGGGCAGCGGGGGAAAGGTCCTCCATCCGCGCCGCCGGGCCGCGCGCGATCAGCAGCGTTTCGAACGGCCAGGCGGCCCAGTGCGGCACCACGGCCAGCCAGTGGTCATTGCTTTCGACCACCCGCTGCCCGGTGGCCAGTTCCGCCTCGGCAACGGCATCCAGCAGGACTTGCCCCTTGCTGTCGAGCCAGTCTCGTTGGTGCCGGTCCTCCCGCGCGGGGAGTTCGGGCACGAAGTCGCTGGCCCAGACCTGGCCGTGCGGGTGCGGGCTGGATGCACCCATCATCGCGCCCTTGTTCTCGAACAATTGCACGTGGTTCCACCGCGCGCCCAGCTCTGCCGAAAGCGCGCACCAGGTGTCGATCACCCGCGCGATGGCCTCCACGGGCAGGCGCGCCATGGTGGCGCCGTGGTCCGGGGCAAAGCAGATCACCCGCGCTTCGCCGCTGGCCGGTGCGGTTTCGAACAGGCCGGTCTCGTCCGCCGATCCGCCTTCGGGCAGCAATGCGGCGAAGTCGTTGGGGAACACGAAAGTCCCGTCATAGTGCGGATTGGCCTCACCCGTAGCGCGCTGATTGCCGGGGCAGAGGTGGCACGCCGGATCGTGCGGCGGAGCGGCTGGCGGGGCAGGCGGGGCCGCCTCTCCCTGCCACGGCCGCTTCGCGCGGTGCGGCGATACCAGCAACCATTCGCCGGTCAGCAGGTTGCGGCGGCGGTGCGGCAGGTCGTCCAGGCTCATGCGGAATTCCTCCCGTGAAAGATCGCCACGCTTTCGCCCTTCAGTGGCGGCAGCGGCAGGCCGGCATGGGCCAGCCATGATCCGGAAAAGGTCTGCGCGGCGTCATAGAGGGCAGGGCGGTGCGCCGCGTGGCCGCGCTCACCTCCGGCGATGCGCAGCAGCTCGATGGTGCAGCTTTTGGCATCGGCCAGGAAGGGCAGGCGCAGCGGCTGGGGGCGGCGGTTCATTTGCGGAGCGACCTGGATGGCGAAGAGCAGGAATTCCTGCGCTGTCCCTGCCGCCTGCCAGACCAGGCCGTCGGGCCCTTCGCCCAGCCAGGTAGATTGACCGTGAAGCAGGTGACGCCAGCTTTTGTAAAAGGCGATCCATTCGGCCAGCTCGGCCCGGTCTTCGTCAGCTAACTGGCGCGGATCGAGTTCGACGCCGAAGTGGCCGGGCATGGCGACCGCAGCGCGAAAGCCCATTGACTGGCTGCGGCCCGTCGCATGGGCCGGACTGGCGCCGACGTGCGCGCCCATGATCTCTGGCGGCAGAAAAGCCTGAAAGCCCCGCTGGACCGGCACCCGGCTGACCGCGTCGATATTGTCGCTGGTCCAGAAGCGGTGGACATAGGGGACCATGCCCGCGTCAGAACGTCCGCCGCCGCCCGCGCAGCCTTCGATCTCGACATCGGGATGAGCCGCGCGCAGCCGCGTCAGCAGGTCATAGGTGCCCAGCACCTGTGCCTGCCCCCCGGCAGGCGCGAGGTCGCGGTTATGGTCCCATTTGAGGTAGCTGATCGGCACTTCGCGCAGCAGCGCATCCAGCGCGGCGAACAAATAGTCGCGCACGGCAGGCAGGCCCAGGTTGAGCACCAGCTGGTTGCGCGCCGTGGGCTGCGGGCGTCCGGCAAGGTGCAGCGCCCAATCCGGATGACGGCGATAGAGGTCGCTGTCCGGATTGACCATTTCCGGTTCGACCCACAGGCCGAATTCCATGCCCATGGCGCGGACCCGCTCTGCCAGCGGCTTTACGCCCTGCGGATACTTGACCGGATCGGCCGTCCAGTCGCCCAGGCCCGCGCGGTCATCATTGCGGGCGCGAAACCAGCCATCGTCGAGGATGAAGCGCTCTACCCCGATCTCCGCCGCAGCCTGGGCCAGGGCGACAATGCGGTCCTCGTCGTGATCGAAATAGCAGGCTTCCCACGAATTGAGATGGACCGGGCGCGGGCGCATGGTGCCGGTCGGCCAGCACAGGCGCTGGCGCATGGCGGCGTGATGCTGGGCCATCGCGCCATTACGGCCCTTGGTCGAAACGGCCAGGATCGCGTCGGGCGCGGTAATGCTCTCGCCGGGGCCAAGCACAACCTCACCCGGCTGGAAAACCGCCCCGGCGCTGGCTATCCAGTTGCCCTCGTCATCGCGCTCCACCGCGATGCGGCTGTCCCCCGACCAGGCGAGCTGCAAAGCGTGAACCAACCCGGCGTGATGACTGGCGCCTTCATTCAGCACAACGATTCCGGGCGGGCCGCCATGGCCTGAAATCCCGCGCCGCCCTTCGCGCACCCACGCCTGCTGCGGCATTGGCTCGGTGCATTCGCTCAGTTCCGCATTGTGCCGCCCGTGCCAGGAGACGATTGCGGCGCTGCTGGCGGCGAGGGGGAACAGCGCGCTGGCCAGCCATTCCACTTCGACCGCAGCAGCGCCCCTGTTGCTGACCTGCGCGGAAAAGCAGAATGCGCCGCCGGCCAGCAGGTCGATCGACTGGACCAGTTCCACGCCGGAAACCGGATCGCTCAGGACGATGCGGATCGTCTGTTCCGTCTGGCTGACCTCGGCCTGCGCAAAGACCGGCACCAGCCGCTGCCCGCTCTGCCGCAAGGCAAGACAGGTCGGCCCGAACCAGCCCAGGCCGCTGGGCGGTGCGGTGCTGAACGGAACGTCCTCGTCCAGCGAGAACGAGGCCGGAGTCCGGCCCAGCGCCAGCGGAGCCAGATCGAGCGGCTCCACCTGCGCGCCCAGGTGCCGCCACAGCGGAGGGCCATCGTTCCGGCACTCCAGCACCAGGCTGGCCTGGCCGCTGTGCAATGAGGCAAGTTGTGCGGACATCAGGCTGCTACGGCCACCTGCTGCGGCGCATGGCCGCTGCTCTTGATCCGCATTACGGCTATCGCCGCGCAGAGCATCAGCAGTCCGCCAAAGGCCAGGGCATTGCGCGGATCACCGCCCAGGACCGGCTCGTAGATGAAGGTCATGGTTCCGGCAAAGACCAGCATCGGGGCGCAGATCATCATGTTGAAGATGCCCATGTAGACGCCGGTCCGCTCTGCCGGGATGGCGTTGGCCAGGATGATGTAGGGGTTGCCCATGATCGAACCCCAGCCCAGGCCCATGATCCCCATCATCAGCCACATCGGCGGCTCGCTGCTCAGCATGGGCATGGCGATCATGGCGAGGCCGGTCAGCACCAGGCAGGTCGCATGGAGCCTGGCCGCACCGAACTTGCGCGCCAGCGGAGCCATGGAGAAGGCGGCGACGAAAGCCACCGCGTTGTAGAACGCCCCCATCGGTCCGGCGATCAGGTCCGCCTCGCGGAACTGGGCCGTGCTGCCATCCGACGTGCCGAACAGTGCCATCGAGATGGAGGGGACGCGGTAAGCCCAATAGCAGCACATCGCGTACCACTGGAACAGGCTCATCCAGGCCATGGTCCGCATGGCCGCCGGCATTTCGCGCATGGCCGAAAAGATTTCCGTGAAAGTCGCGCCGAAACCCTTGGGCAGGGCGGCAATACGCGCCCGGTCCTCAGAGGT
Organism: Novosphingobium sp. NPDC080210; assembly: GCF_050281025.1. NCBI lineage: Bacteria > Pseudomonadati > Pseudomonadota > Alphaproteobacteria > Sphingomonadales > Sphingomonadaceae > Novosphingobium > Novosphingobium sp. NPDC080210. Next base: position 1,156,336 of record NZ_JBNNWL010000001.1, on the reverse strand, counting down.
CAGGGGCAGTTCCGGCACGCGCCAGATCGACCAGGCGATGGTAGAGATGGACAGCACCGCGCCGATGAAAAAGGCCAGCCGGGTATAATCCGGGATCACGCCGGGTTCCGCCACCTTGGACACGCCGAACAGGCTGACCAGCAGGAACGGGCTGGCATAGGCCAGGCACTGCGCGAGGCCCGTGAAACCGCTTTGCGACAGGAAGCCGAACCCGCGCTGCTCTTCGCGCAGCCGGTCGTTCACATAGGCGCGGTAGGGTTCCATTGTGATGTTGTTGCCCAGGTCGAGCAGGAACAGGATGGAAAACGCCATCAGCAGGCTTTGCGAGAACGGCATCAGGAACAGGCCCGCGCTGCACATCAGCGCGCCGATCAGGAAATAGGGCGTGCGGCGGCCAAAGCGGGACAGGGTCCGGTCGCTCATCACCCCGATCAGCGGCTGCACGATCAGGCCGGTCAGCGGCCCGGCGATGCCCAGCCAAGGGAAATCCTTCTCATCCGCGCCCAGGTAGGCAAAGATCGGATTGGCCTGTTGCAGCCCGAAACTGAATTGCAGACCCAGGAACCCCAGGTTCATTTGCAGGATTCGCGGCAGTGAAAGATGCGGCTTGACCTGAACCATGGCTCTCCCTCGATCGGTGCCCGATATTGCTCGGATGGTTCATAATGTCATACCCGGATGAAATGAACAACAATCGATTGCAAAGAATTGCGGATTGTTTTTCCGGCGCGCTGTTTCTCCCCCTTGTGCCGCCAGGATTCGTTTAAAAAAACGGCGACTTAGGTCCGCTCGGCTGGCAGGTTTACGCGGGCCATGGACAGCGCCGCCAGCACCAGGGTTCCGGCCGCGAAGGCCATGGTCCAGATCGGCTCGCCGGGGAAGAAGGCCTTCATGATCGAGCCCATGACCGTGGCGACCAGCAGTTGCGGCACGACCACGAAGACGTTGAACAGGCCCATGTAGATGCCCAGCTTGGCCTGCGGCAGGCTGCTGGCCAGGATCGCATAAGGCATCGCCAGGATCGAGGCCCAGGCAATGCCGATGCCGACCTCGCTGAGGATCAGCCAGGTTGGGTCCTTGATCACGAAGAAGCTGGCAAAGCCTGCCGCACCGCAGAGCAGGCCGAAGATGTGGGTGCGGACCTTGCCGAAGCGGCGCGACAGGAACGGCAGCAGGGTCAGCGCCGCGATTGCCGCAACGCCGTTATAGACGGAGAACAGCACGCCCACCCAGTTTCCGCCTTCCTGATAGGCGGCGCTCGCCGGATCGGCGCTGCCGAAGAAGTCCTTGGCGACGATAGGCGTGGTGTTGATCCACATGATGAACAGCGCGGACCACGAGAAGAACTGAACCAGTGCCAGCCGCTTCATGATGTCGGGCATTCCGGAAAAGTCGCCGACAATGCCGGTCAGCATCGAGGCCGGGCGACCGGCGCGGGCCAGACGGATCGCCACGTGGCTGATCAGACCATAACCGACCAGCAGGCCGGCGAGCAGGTAGACCTCTTTCTCCAGCCCAAACTGCATGGTGACCAGGCCTGCTGCGATCCCGGCCACGATCCAGCCGAAAGGCGCGGCGCTGTCACGCTCGGCCAGGTTCGCCTCGGCATGGGCGGCTGCTTCATCATGGTCGGCAAAGCGGGCCAGCTCCTCGGGCGAATATTCGCGCGTTGTCACCACGGTCCACAAGACGGCGGCGAACAGGGCCACTCCGCCCGCCCAGAAGGAATAGCGCACCGTATCCGGGATCACCCCGGGTGCGGCTTCGTTGGCGACGCCCAGGTGTTCCAGCAGATAGGGGAACAGCGATCCGACCACCGCGCCCGCGCCGATGAAGGCGGTTTGCACGGCATAGCCCGCCGTGTGCTGGTCCTTGCGCAGCATGTCGCCGACAAAGGCCCGGAACGGCTCCATCGAGACATTCAGGCTGGCGTCCAGAGTCCACAGCAGCAGCGCGGCCATCAGCAGCACCGGGCTGAGCGGCATGAGGAACAGCGACAGCGCGGCCAGCACCGCACCCGCCAGGAAATAGGGACGGCGGCGACCCAGGCGGCCCAGCCAGGTGCGGTCGCTCATATGACCAATTACCGGCTGGATCAGCAGACCCGTCAGCGGGGCCGCCACCCACAGCGCGGGCAGGTCGTCCATGCTGGAGCCGAGCGATTGGAAGACGCGGCTCATGTTCGCGTTTTGAAGCGCGAAGCCAATCTGGATGCCGAAGAAGCCGAAGCTGATATTGGCCAGCCCGGCCCAATCCTGGCGCGGTTTTTCCATCCGTTTACGCTCTCCCCGTGATTGCCCACGGCTGGCATGGCCGAAGCGCGGGGGCAAGAGGCATACGAATACGTAAAGTGTAAGTGTGCCTGTCCGAACCTATCCGGCCGTGCTCTTGCGCACCACCAATCGCGCCGGGATCGTCTGGTTCGGAGCCGGTCGGTCCTCGATCTGGGCGAGTAAAGCCTCGACCAGCAGATCGCCGCCTGCCTTGAGGTCCTGCATCAGCGTCGTGAGCGGGGGGGAAGTCATGCTGGCGGCAGGGATATTGTCAAAGCCCATCACGGCGATGTCTTCCGGCACGCGCTTGCCCGCTGCCGTCAGGGCCTGGACCGCGCCAATCGCGATCAGGTCGCTGGCGGCAAAGATGGCATCGAACGGTGTGCCGCTGGCCAGCAGCTTTTCCACGGCCTTGCGCCCGTCGTCCTCGCTGGACAAGGCGTTGACTTGCAGCGCCCGGTCCACGCTACAGGCTGCTTCCGATAGGACAGCGCACAGGCCGCGATAGCGTTCGGCGAATTCGGGATAGTGCTCGTCCGCCTGGCCCAGAAAGGCAATCCGCTTGCGGTCCAGCGCGATCAGGTGTTCGCCTGCTTGACGGCCCGCACCGAAATTGTCCGAACCGACCGTCGTGCCGATGTTGTCCTCGCCCACCGATCCCCAGCGCACGAAATGGGTGTCGCTGGCGACAAGCTGCCGCAGCCGTTTCGTGTAAAGCGTGTAATCGCCATAGCCGAGCAGGATCAGGCCATCGGCGCGGTGGCTGTCCTGATATCGGACGTGCCAATCGTCCTCCATCTTCTGGAACGAGATCAGCAGGTCCAGCCCGCGATTGGCACTGGCGCGGGTGATCGCCCCCAGCATGGCCAGAAAGAACGGATTGATGTTCGCGCCGTCGGGCGTCGGGTCTTCGAAGAACAGCAGCGCAATCGTGTTGGACCGCTGCGAACGGAGCGAAGAGGCGTTCTTGTCGACCGAGTAGTTGAGTTCGCGGGCGATCTCCTCGATCCGCTGGCGCGTGGCGAGGCTAACCGACTTGGACCCGCGCAGCGCGCGGCTGACCGTCGGCTGCGAAACGCCCGCGCGATAAGCGATGTCAAAGCTTGTTGGCTTGGTGGAGCGCTTTCGGCCCATCCGTTCCTCCCGAAGCGGGCAGTCTAGGCCTTCCTTTGCACGCCTGCAACGTGTGCCAAGGTGCTGGCGTGAAAACGTTGCCCGGGGGCAACACGCAGCCCTTGCGCATAATTGGTATACGTATGCCTTCTTCCTGCATGGCGGCCCGCAGCCTTATTCACGCATGGCAAGCAAGGGGGGACTGGAACTCTAAGCCCTTTGCACATGGGTCTGCACGCCGGGGCCCCACGCTTAGTCCGGCATGGTTTAGGGAGAGAGACATCGTGACGCTTCGCACCCAATTTCGCGGCGGACGGGGGGCTTCGGTCCTGGCAATCGCCGTTTCCGCATTCATTCTGCCGGCGGCAGCGCAGGCACAGGCCGCAACCGCAGAAGACGATTCCGCCAATGACATCGTCGTAACCGGCTTCCGCAGCTCGATCGACACCTCGGCCGCGCAAAAGCGCGCCAGCACCTCGATCGTCGAAGTGGTTTCGCCGGAAGACCTGGGCAAGCTGCCCGACCTGTCGATCGCCGAATCGCTTTCGCGCCTGCCGGGCCTTGCCACGCAGCGCCTTGATGGCCGCGCCAACGTGGTTTCGATCCGCGGCCTTGCGCCCGACTTCACCACCACGTTGCTCAATGGCCGCGAACAGGTCAGCGCCGGCAACAACCGCGGCGTGGAACTGGACCAGTACCCGACCGAACTGCTGAACGGCGCCGTGGTCTACAAGACCCCCGATGCCAAGCTGATCGGCCAGGCCCTGGGCGGCACCATCGACATGAAGACCGTCCGCCCGCTCGCCTATGGCAAGCAGCAGGTGGTTGTCGGCCTGCGCGGCGAACTGAACGACCTGGGCAGGCTGAACCCGGACATCTCGAACAAGGGCTATCGCGCCAACTTCTTCTACGTCGACCAGAACGACGATGAAACCGTGGGCTGGGCCATCGGCTATGCTCGGATGCAGTCGCCCACGCAGGAAGAGCGCTGGCAGGCCTGGGGTTACCCCACGGTCAGCGACACCAACAGCACCAAGGTCATTGGCGGCGCCAAGCCCTACGTGAAGTCCAACGAACTGAAGCGCGATGGCCTGATGGGCGTGCTCGAACTGAAGCCCAGCGATCGCTTCCACACCACGTTCGACGGCTATTGGTCCAAGTTCAAGGACGAACAGCGCCTGCGCGGTATCGAACTGCCGCTCAAGTGGTCGGGCGCGCAGCTGCAGCCGGGTTACACCACCGAAAACGGCCTGGTCACTTCCGGCACGTTCAATGGCGTCGAAGCGGTCATGCGCAACGACGTTGTCCACCGCGATGCGGAAATCTGGGCCATTGGTTCGAACAACCAGTTCCAGGCCAACGACACCCTGTCGATCGAACTGGACCTGAGCTACTCGAAGCTCAAGAAGGTTGAAGAAAACCTGGAAATCTACCTCGGCACGGGCCGTGGCGGCGGGGTTGGCGCGACCGACAACCTGGGCTTCGTCCAGCCGGCAAACGGCGGCGTGATCACGTTCAAGCCGACTATCAATTACGCCGATCCTTCGCTGTTCGTGATTACTGACCCGCAGGGCTGGAACAGCTGCGGTGGTTCGGTCCCGAACTGCCAGGATGGCTTCGTCAACCGCCCGACGATCAAGGACCGCCTGCAGTCGATCCGTCTCCAGGCCGTGCAGGCGCTGGACGGCGGCCTGTTCGACAGCCTGACTGTCGGCGCGAACTATTCGGATCGCCGCAAGCAGCTGATCGACGAAGGTTTCGTCCTGACCAACAAGAACTACCCGAACAGCCCGGCGGTCCCGTCGAGCTATCTGTTCGATCCGGTCAGCCTGGACTTCATCGGCATCCCGGGCATGGTCTCGTTCGATAGCTGGAAGTACTACAACGACGGCAACTACAAGCTGACCAACGAAGCGCTGTGGGAACGCGGTCGCTATACCAACAGCTATGTGGTGCGCGAAAAGGTGCTGACCGGTTATGTCCAGGCCAACATCAACAGCGGCAATCTGAAGGGCAATGCCGGGGTGCAGGTGGTCCACACCAACCAGGAAGCCGATGGCTATTCCGCGGCGAACCTGGGTTCGGGCGTGGTGGCGCGTCCGGTGACGGACGGTGACAAGTACACCGATTTCCTGCCCAGCCTGAACCTGTCCTATGAAGTCGCGCCGCAGACTCTGCTCCGCTTTGGCGCGGCCCGCATGCTGGCACGTGCCCGCATGGACCAGCTCAACCCCGGCGTCGGCTATGGCTTCAGTGAAGCCAAGAACGTACCGGGCGCGACGATCACGAACTCGCCGTGGTCGGGCAATGTCGGCAATGCCAAGCTGCGTCCGCTGATGGCGGACACCTTTGACATCGCGGTTGAAAAGTACTTCGGACGCGGTGCCTACATCTCGGTTGGCGGGTTCTACAAGCACCTGGAAAACTGGATCTACCGTCAGGATTCGGAATTCGACTTCACCGGAACCCCCACTCCGGGCAACGTTGTCCCGACCTTCAACAAGGGTATCGTTTCGCAGTGGCAGAACGGTGAATCGGGCAAGGTCTATGGCTTCGAAGCTTCGCTTTCGCTGCCCTTCAGCACCTTCTCGTCCGCACTGGATGGCTTCGGCTTCATCAGCAGCGCTTCGTTCACCGACAGCAAGGTCCGCGAAGGCGGGGCCGACCCGATCAAGATGCCGGGTCTGTCGCGCTGGGTGGTCAATGGAACGGTCTATTACGAAAAGGCCGGCTTCCAGGCCCGCGCTTCGGGTCGTTACCGCTCGGCCTTCCTGGCTGAAGTGGCTGGCCTGAGCCTGGTGCGTGACCGGATCATGGCGGCTTCGGAATTCGTGGTCGATGCCCAGATCGGCTACACGTTCCAGAGCGGTTCGCTGGAAGGGCTGGGGATCCTGCTCCAGGCCAGCAACCTGACCAACGAACGCTTCATGACCTACCAGAACGACGATGTGCGCCAGGTCCGCGATTACCAGACCTATGGCCGCAACTTCATGGCTGGCATCACCTACAAGTTCTGATGCCAGGGGGCGGGTCCGGCACGCGCTGGACCCGCCTGTTTTTTCGAATAATATCTGGTCGAGTGTGTCGCCCTCGATCGCGCCGGGAGCTGGACTGTGAACGATAGTCGCATCCGTGACGTAGTGATCGTAGGGGGCGGAACCGCAGGCTGGATGGCCGCAGCGGCCCTTTCAGCCACGATGGGCGAGCAATTGCGCATCCGCCTGATCGAAAGCGACGAGATCGGCATTGTCGGTGTCGGCGAAGCGACCATTCCCGCGATCCGCCTGTTCAACGGGCTGGTCGGGATTGACGAGGACCAGTTCCTCCGCGCCACCCAGGGCACCTTCAAGCTCGGCATCGAATTCCAGAACTGGGGCCGGATCGGCGAGAGCTATATGCACGGCTTCGGCCAGATCGGGCAGAGCCTGGATCTGATCGAGTTCTGGCAATACTGGCTGCGCGGCCGCCGCGAAGGGGTGGCAAGCGAACTGGGCCGCTATTCCTTCAACCAGGCCGCTGCGCGCGAGGGCCGCTTTGCCCGCGTATCCCGCATACCCAACACGCAGCTCGACGGGCTGAGCTATGCTTTTCACTTCGACGCCTCGCTTTACGCCCGTTTCCTGCGCAGCATTTCAGAGCAGCGCGGCGTGCAGCGGGTTGAGGGGCAGATCGTCGACGTCAACCTGCACCCGGAAACCGGCTTCGTCCGTTCGGTGACGCTCGCTTCGGGCGAAGAGCACCAGGGCGAACTGTTCATCGACTGTTCGGGTTTTCGCGGGCTTCTGATCGAGCAGGCGCTGCAAACCGGCTATGAGGACTGGAGCCACTGGCTCCCCTGCGACCGGGCCATCGCCGTGCCCACCGCCAATGTCGGCCAGCCGCGTCCCTATACCCAGTCGATCGCCCATCCGGCAGGCTGGCAATGGCGCATCCCGCTGCAACACCGCACGGGCAACGGCCACGTCTTTTCCAGCGCCTGGATGGGCGATGACGAGGCGACCCGAATTCTGCTGGATACCGTGGAAGGCGAGCCGCTCGCCGATCCGCGCACGATCTCGTTCCAGACCGGAATGCGAAAGCAGGCGTGGAACCGCAACGTCGTGTCGCTCGGGCTATCCTCCGGCTTTATCGAGCCGCTGGAATCGACTTCGATCCACCTGGTCCAGAATGGCATTGCACGGCTGATCTCGCATTTCCCGGACCGTGGTTTCGCCCAGGCGAACGTTGATGCCTACAACCGCCGCATCGCCTACGAATTTGAGCGTATTCGCGATTTCATCGTCCTGCACTATTCTGCCAACCAACGCGATGAACCGTTCTGGAAGGTGATGCGCGATGTGGAACTGCCGCCGGTCCTGCGCGACAAGATTGACCTGTTCAAAGCGACCGGGCGGATTTTCCGCGAGCAGGACGAATTGTTCACCGAAGTCGGCTGGTTGCAGGTGCTGATCGGGCAGAACGTCCTGCCCGATACCTACCATCCGCTGGCCGACGTGCTTTCCCGCGAAGAACTGGCCGGGTTCCTGCGTGACATCGAAACCATCGTTTCGGCCACGGCCCTGCGCCTTCCCACCCACGCGGACTTTGTTGCGCAGCAGTGCGCGGCAGAGGTCGCCCATGCAGCGTGAGACTTCCATGATCCGTACCCTGCTGGTGGCCGCCAGCGCACTTGGCCTTGCTCCCGCCGCAATCGCTGCCGAACCGGCGGCGGCTCCGGCCGATTTCCGCGCCCGCACGCCCGAACAGGAAGTGATCTATTTCGTCCTGCCGGACCGCTTCGACAATGGCGACACCCGCAACGACAAGGGCGGGATCAAGGGGGACCGGCTCGAGCATGGCTATGATCCCACGGCCAAGGGCTTTTACCACGGCGGCGACCTGAAGGGCTTGACCCGGCGGCTGGACTATATCCAGGGCATGGGCATCACCGCGATCTGGTTCGCGCCGGTGTTCAAGAACAAGCCGGTGCAGGGGCCAAAGGGCGATGAAAGCGCCGGATACCACGGCTATTGGGTGACCGACTTCACCACCATCGATCCGCATTTCGGGACCGAGGCAGAGTTCAAGGCCTTCGTCGATGCCGCCCATGCGCGCGGGATCAAGGTCTATATGGACATCATCGTCAACCACACGGCCGACGTGATCCAGTACCGCGAAGGCGGCAACTATGCCTATCGCGGCAAGGCGGACTATCCCTATTCCCGCCGCGGCGGGGTGAACGGCGCTCCGATCAATCCCGGCTTTGCCGGCGATCACGTCGCTGCCCCGGAAAACTGGGTCAAGTTGACCGATCCGACCTGGGCCTATACGCCCTATGTGCCGAAGGGCGAGGAGCGGGTGAAAAAGCCGGACTGGCTGAACGATCCGATCTATTACCACAACCGGGGCAACACCAACTGGTTCGGGGAAAGCGCCACCTTTGGCGATTTTGTCGGGCTGGACGACGTCGCAACCGAGCATCCCCGCGTGGTCGCCGGAATGATCGAGATCTACGGCAGCTGGATCGACCGCTTTGGCATCGACGGTTTCCGCATCGATACGGCGCGGCACGTCAATCCGGAATTCTGGCAGGCCTTCGAACCGGCCATGATAGAGCGTGCCAAGGCCCGGGGTATTCCCAACTTCCACATCTTTGCCGAAGTGGCGACGGGCGAGATCGATCCCGGCTACCTCGCGCGGTGGAGCCACATCGCCCACCTTTCCGCGCCGATCGACATGGCCTTTGCCGCCGCGATGCAGCAGGCCGTGTCGGGCAAGATCGGGACGGACAAGGTGGCCCGGTTGTTCGAGGATGACGCGCTCTATCGCGGCGGGGAAAAGGCCGCGCTGCGCCTGCCGACCTTCCTGGGCAACCACGATTTCGGGCGCTTTTCGATGTTCGTGAAGCAGGCGAATCCCGGCATCTCGCAGGATGAACTGCTGGAGCGAGTGGCCTTGGGCCACGCGATGCTGCTGACCCTGCGCGGCGTCCCGACGATCTATTACGGGGACGAGCAGGGCTTCGTTTCCGATGGGAACGACCAGCTGGCGCGTGAGGATATGTTCCCCAGCAAGGTCGCGGTCTATAACGATAACGACCTGATCGGCACCGACGCGACGACGGCACAGGCGAACTTTGACACCGCGCACCCGCTCTATCGCCTGATCGCAGAGCTGTCCGCCGTGCGCCGCGCCACTCCCGCGCTGACCGGGGGCTTGCAGAAGATCCGCGCCTTTTCCGAAAAGCCCGGCCTGCTGGCCATTTCGCGGTTCGATCCCGAAACCGGGCGCGAAGTCCTCCTGGCCTACAACACCTCGGCGCAGCCCTTGTCTGCCCTGGTCGAGGTCGATCCGCAGAGCCTATCCTTCGCCCCGCTTGCTGGCCAGTGCTCAACCCAGGTTGCCGCACCCGGTTCGCTGTCCGTCACTCTGCCCGCTTTCGGTTACGCCGTCTGTGCGGCCAAGCCGTAAGCCCAGCCTCGACCCATGAACTCGCTTTCCCGCATTCAAGCCCCTGCCGCGCAATCCGTCACGCATCCGTGGTGGCGCGGTGCCTCGATCTATCAAATCTACCCGCGCAGTTTCATGGATTCCAACGGCGATGGCATTGGCGACCTGCCCGGGATCACGGCCAAGCTGGACTATGTCGCGGCGCTGGGGGTGGACGCGATCTGGATTTCGCCGTTCTTCACTTCGCCGATGAAGGACTTCGGCTATGACGTGGCCGACTATTGCGGCGTCGATCCGATCTTCGGCACCCTGGCCGATTTCGACGCACTGGTGGCGCGGGCCCACGCGCTGGGCCTGAAAGTCCTGATCGATCAGGTTTACGCCCACACTTCGGACGAGCATCCGTGGTTCGCCGAAAGCCGCCAGAGCCGCAGGGGTGCGCGGTCGGACTGGTACGTCTGGGCCGATGCCAAGCCGGACGGTTCGCCGCCATCCAACTGGCAGTCCGTGTTCGGCGGCCCGGCCTGGACCTGGGACGCGCGGCGCGGGCAGTATTACTTGCACAATTTCCTGCCAGAGCAGCCGCAGCTCAATTGCCATGTCCCCGCCGTGCAGGATGCCCTGCTGGATGCCGCGCGGTTCTGGCTGGAGCGTGGGGTCGATGGCTTTCGGCTGGATGCGCTGAACTTTGCGATGCACAATCCGGACCTGACGGACAATCCGCCCGCGCCGGAGGACGGCAAGGTCCGCACGCGTCCGTTCGATTTCCAGCTGCACCTGCACAACCAGTCGCACGCCGCGATCCCCGCCTTTATCGAGCGGATCCGGGCGCTGTGCGACAGTTACGGCGCGGTGTTCACCATGGCCGAAGTGGGCGGCGCCAATGCCCTGGCCGAAATGCACGCCTACACCCAGGGACAGGCGCGGCTGAACAGCGCCTATGGGTTCGATTTCCTTTATGCCGACCGACTGACCCCCGCCCTTGTCGCACAGGCCCAGGCCTGCTGGCCTTGCGATGGCGAGCACGGCTGGCCCAGTTGGGCATTCGAAAACCACGATGCCCCGCGCGCATTGTCGCGCTGGTGCGCGGCGGACCAACGCGATTCCTTTGCGCGGATGAAGGCCGTGCTGCTGACCAGCCTGCGCGGCAATCCGATCGTCTATCAGGGCGAGGAGCTGGGGCTTACCCAGGTCGACATTCCGTTCGAGCGGCTGCAGGACCCCGAAGCGATTGCCAACTGGCCACTGACCCTGTCGCGCGACGGTGCGCGCACTCCGCTGCCCTGGGTTGCGCAGGACGAACACGGCGGCTTTTCCGTCGGCGCTCCCTGGCTGCCCCTGGGCGAGGACAATCTGGCGCGGGCCGTTGACCGGCAAGAGCAAGACCCGTCGGCCTTGCTGCACCTGACCCGCCAGCTGCTGGGCCTGCGACGCGAGAACCCGGCCCTGCGCTGGGGCGGCTACGCGGTCTTGCATGCAGACGAATGCAGTCTTGCCGCGCGGCGCAGCGACGGTAAGCAATCGATTGCCTGCGTGTTCTACTTCACTTCACAGGCCGTCCCTTGGCCGGATGGAGTGGGAACGACCGGAAAGATACTCGCGTCAGTCAATGGCGCGGATTTGGGAACGCTGCCGCCCTTTGGCGCGCTGCTGATAGAGGAACAAGCCTGATGCGTTTGATGCCCGTCCTGGGGGCCGCTGCTGCCCTTGTCGTTGCCGCCCCGGCCATGGCCGAGGCCAAGGGCACTGCTACGGCGACTTCGCCCGGCGGTGTAGTCAGCGTTGAAGTGTCCACCGATGGCGATGGCCGCGCGCTCTATGCGGTCAGCCGCAATGGCAAGCCGGTGATCGCGCCTTCGCGCCTGGGCTTCCTGTTCACGGACGTGGCAAAGATCGACCGGCGGCTGGAAATCACCGGCACCGAAACGCGCGACTTCGATGATACCTGGACCCAGCCGTGGGGGGAGTGGACCAGCATCCGCAACCACTACCGCGAACTGAAGGTCCACCTGCGCGAAACGACCGCGCTGGCCCGCGTGTTCAGCGTGACGTTCCGCATTTACGACGACGGCGTCGGCTTCCGCTATGAATTCCCGCAGCAGCCCAACATGGCCAAGACCAACATTGCCGAAGAGCTGACCGAATTCGCCTTTGCCCAGGACGGCACCGCCTGGTGGAAGCCCGCCTTCCTGTGGAACCGCGAGGAATACCTTTACAACAAGACCCCGCTGTCCGCCGTCAGCAATGCCGACACACCGATTACGATCAAGCTGGCCGACGGCACTCACGTTGCCCTGCACGAAGCGGCGCTGGTGGACTTTTCCGGCATGGCCGTCTCGCGCACCGAAGGTACCACGCTGCGCGCCGCGCTCCATCCGGGGGCAGGGCGGCCCAAGGTGGAGAAGACCGGCGCCTGGAACACCCCCTGGCGCACGCTGATCATCGCCGACAATGCGCCTGGCGTCTATCAGAGCCACCTGATGCTCAACCTCAACGAGCCGAACAAGCTGGGCGATGTCAGCTGGTTCAAGCCCGGCAAGTTCGCCGGGGTCTGGTGGAACATGATCAAGGGCGAATGGACCTGGGCGCGCGGGCCAAAGCACGGCGCGACCAATGAAAACGTCAAGCGCTACATCGATTTCGCCGCCGCCAACGGCATTCCGCAGGTGCTGGTCGAAGGCTGGAACGTCGGCTGGGACGGCGACTGGTTCGGCAATGGCAACGACATGGACTTTGCCCAGCCGACCGAGGATTTCGACGCGAAGATGCTGGCCGCCTATGCCAGGAAAAAGGGCGTGCGCCTGATCGGTCATCACGAAACCGGCGGTGCGGCCAGCCACTACGAACAGCAGTTCGACAAGGCGTTCAAGTTTGCCGCCGATCATGGCTACATGGTGGTCAAGACTGGCTATGTCACGGATGCCGGACAGATCGAGCGGGTCGATCCGGATGGGACCAAGTACCGCGAATGGCATCAGGGCCAGTGGATGAGCAACCACTTCATCCGCGTCGCCGAAGCCGCCGCGAAGTACAAGATCGCCTTTGACAGCCACGAACCGATCAAGGGCACCGGCCTGCAGCGGACCTATCCCAACTGGGTGGCACGCGAAGGGATGCGGGGGATGGAATACAACGCCTGGCCAGGCAAGAACCCGCCAGAGCATGAAGCCAACCTGGTCTTCACCCGGATGCTGGAAGGCCCGATGGACTTCACTCCGGGCGTGCTCAGCCTGAAGGGCAGCGACGACAGCAATATCCTGTCGACCATTGCCAAGCAGCTGGCGCTCTATGTCGTGATCTATTCGCCGGTGCAGATGGTGGCCGACACGCCGGAAAACTATGCGAAGTATCCCGGCCCGATGAAGTTCATTCGCGACGTCCCGACCGACTGGTCCGAAACCCGCGTCCTGAATGGCGAGATCGGCGACTATGCCACCATCGCCCGCAAGCAGCGCGGAGGCGAGGACTGGTATCTGGGCGCGGTCGGCGATGAAGAGGCGCGCAGCGTCAGCTTCAAGCTCGACTTCCTGAGCCCGGGAGCAAAGTACGTGGCCGAGATCTACCGTGACGGCGACGATGCCGATTACCGCACGGACAAGCGCCATTCGATTGTGATCGAGCAACGCCGCGTCAGCAGCGCCGATGAAATGAGCCTGCGGCTTGCGCCGGGCGGCGGGGCCGCGGTCCGGTTCCGGCGGATCAAGTAAGGCAGACGGGAGAGGACGATCATGGCTGTAACCACTGGCAAGGCACCTGCCGAAACGCAGGCCGAACACATCGACGCGCCGCAGTTGCAGCTGTTCGTGATGGGGCTGTTCTTCATCTTCGGCGGGATCACCTCGCTGAACGACGTGATCATTCCCAAGCTGAAAGAGCTGTTCACGCTCAGCTATACCCAGGCGATGCTGGTGCAGTTCTGCTTTTTCACCGCCTATCTGGTGATCGGAATTCCCGGCGCGCGGCTGGTCAAGCGGATCGGTTACATGCGCGGGGCGGTGGCCGGGCTGGCGACGATGATGGCGGGCTGCCTGCTGTTCATCCCAGCCAGCCAGACCGCGACCTATGCCCTGTTCCTGCTGGCCCTGTTCGTGCTGGCGAGCGGGGTGGTGATCGTCCAGGTCGTGGCCAATCCGCTGATTTCGTTGCTGGGCAAGCCGCAGACGGTCCACAGCCGCCTGACCTTTGCCCAGGCGTTCAATTCGGTGGGGACGACGGTGTTCCCCTATTTCGGCTCGATCCTGATCCTTGGCGGACTGGCGGCGGTCACGGCGGACCAGCTTTCGGGCGTGGAACTGGACGCCTATCGCACGGCGGAGACGCAGGCGATCGTGAATGGCTACCTCGGCATTGCCGCGGCTTTGGCCGTCGTAGCCGGGGTGGTCTGGCTGTTCCGCGATGCGTTGAAGGGCGAAAAGCATGAGGAAAGCACGGGGCTGGCCGGTCTGGACCTGCTGAAGCGGCCGCGCTTCGGCTATGGCGCGCTGTGCATCTTCCTCTACGTCGGGGCAGAGGTTTCGATTGGATCGCTGATCGTCAGCTACCTCATGCAGGATCACGTCATGGGCCTGCAGGAACAAGCCGCAGGCAAGCTGATCGGACTTTACTGGGGCGGGGCCATGGTCGGGCGCTTCATCGGCTCGGCCGTGCTGCGCATGGTCAGTCCGGGCAAGGTGCTGGCGGGAGTGGCCATGGGCGCGATTGCGCTGATCGGGCTGTCCACCCAGACCAGCGGCGACCTGTCAGGCTACAGCCTGCTCGCCATCGGCCTGATGAACGCGATCATGTTCCCGACCATCTTCACCCTGGCCTGCGAGAAGCTGGGCCCGCGTGCGGCGGACGGATCCGGGATCATCAACGTCGCGATCTTCGGCGGGGCAGTCGTCCCGCTGCTGACCGGGGTGATTGCCGACGCCACCGGCAGCCTGGCCCTGGCGCTGCTGCTGCCGGCGCTGTGCTACGCCGTGATTGCCGGGTTCGGCTGGTACGCCCGCCGACCGGCCTGACCGCGCGGGCAGGTCATACCCGCCCGGTCAGCGACATGTTAACCAATGAGCCTGGCCCAGACCGCGCGGTTTGGGCTATGTGCTTACAATTGTGTCATTATATCTTTCCAATTGGCTAAGGCCGTGGTAATGCTACCGCGTCATTAGGCAAAAAGTGCCGAGTCCGGATTCGTTCTGCAGACTGGCCCGGGGGTCGCATCCCGAAAAAATTGAAACACTCTGGAGTAGCGGCGCCCTATCAGGTCTCCCCGATGCCAGCGTTAATTGGCCCGCGTCGCACGCATGCTGATTAATGAAGAAGTATAGTTAACGAAGTCTTCCATTCCGCACCGAACAGATGGTGCCCTTTTTTGGATGGACTTCATGCACTGTTCAATTTTGCCGCAGATTTCCGCGAGTTAACTTTTGTCCGGCAACTGTCCCGGGATGGGACGGGGCGGATTAACCCATTGATTTAAAACGAATTCAGGGTAGGTACGGCCCCCTAGGTCGAATCCGGCCTGGAAAGTTAATACTGCCAGTTACGCTCCGAACTTTCGTGTGGGGTTCAAGTGACGCGCCAAATTTGGTCGGGCTGGCATCAGACAGGATGAATCAGATGTTCAAGAAGGTTAGCAAGCTCGCCATCGCCGCCGCCGCCATCGCTGCTCTGCCGGGCGTTGCTCATGCCGGCACCGCCACTGCCCAGGGTCAGGCCGTGCTGAACGTGATCAACCAGTGCACCGTCACGGGCAAGAACGTGAACCTGGGCACCTACACCGCCTCCAACACCTGGGGCCAGGTTGGTGCTGCGCTGGGCAGCTACAACGGCACCACCTACACCCCCGGTTCGCTGGGCCAGGAACACCTGGACTTCGGTTCGGTCACCTGTGATGCCGGCACGCCGTACACCCTGTCGATCAAGGGTGGTTCGTCCATCGTTCCGGGCGCGATCAGCATCGCTCACAACGGCAAGACCGCAACCTTCCTGCCGGGGATCAAGAAGCTGGCCGGTAATGTGGTTGCCGACACCTCGGCCATCTATGCCGGTACGGGCGCCCAGGTCGGCACTGCTACCCTGTCGGCCACCGGCACGGGCACCGCGCAGACCCTGTTCGGCAACGTCACCCTGAACTTCGCAGTTGGCGGCACTGCTGCTCCGCTGCCTTCCCAAACTCTGGGCGTTGCCGGCACTGCCAACGACACCCTGAACTACACCCTCAACTTCTAACAAACCGGCAAAGGGGAGGTGCCTCCTGACGAGGTGCCTCCCTTTTCCATTCGTTAGAAGCGACCGCATTAGAATTACTCCCAAAGATCTGCATTCAAAGGACAAATCATGATCAAGAACCTTTCCAAGCTTGCCATCGCCGCCGCCGCCCTCGCTGCTCTGCCGGGCGTTGCTCATGCCGGCACCGCCACTGCCCAGGGTCAGGCCGTGCTGAACGTGATCAACCAGTGCACCGTCACGGGCAAGAACGTGAACCTGGGCACCTACACCGCCTCCAACACCTGGGGCCAGGTTGGTGCTGCGCTGGGCAGCTACAACGGCACCACCTACACCCCCGGTTCGCTGGGCCAGGAACACCTGGACTTCGGTTCGGTCACCTGTGATGCCGGCACGCCGTACACCCTGTCGATCAAGGGTGGTTCGTCCATCGTTCCGGGCGCGATCAGCATCGCTCACAACGGCAAGACCGCAACCTTCCTGCCGGGGATCAAGAAGCTGGCCGGTAATGTGGTTGCCGACACCTCGGCCATCTATGCCGGTACGGGCGCCCAGGTCGGCACTGCTACCCTGTCGGCCACCGGCACGGGCACCGCGCAGACCCTGTTCGGCAACGTCACCCTGAACTTCGCAGTTGGCGGCACTGCTGCTCCGCTGCCTTCCCAAACTCTGGGCGTTGCCGGCACTGCCAACGACACCCTGAACTACACCCTCAACTTCTGATCCTGATCGGGTGGCGCTCCGCTCAGGGGTGCCACCCCTCGGACTTCCATGCGTCGGGCAGTGTCGGTGGTGCGGCTGGACGTGACAAAATACAGGGATAGATTCATGCGTAATTCGATTATCAAGGCTGCCATTGCCGCCGCTGCGATCGCAGCTCTTCCGGGCGCAGCCCAGGCCGGCACCGCGACTGCAACCAACTCGGCCAACTTTGCTGTGACCAACCAGTGCTCGGTAACGGGCGCTACCGTGAACCTTGGCTCATATACCAGCAACACCACCTGGGCGCAGGTCGGTGCTTCGCTTGGTCTTCGTAGCACTGGCTTCACTGCTGGCTCGAAGGGTTTTGAGTACCTGGACTATGGTTCGATCACCTGTGACTCGGGAACGCCTTACACCCTGACGATCAAGGGAACGAACGCTACTGGCAATGCCGGTACCGCAAAGATGACCCTGAATGGCAAGACCATCCGGCTGGAAATGGGCATCAAAAAGCTTGATGGCGTAACTCTCCCCGATAGCAGCGCTGCATGGCCTGGCACCGGCCGTCAGGTCTGGAGCAGCCCTGTGAGCGGGACCGGAACCGGCAATCCTCAGGTCCTGCTGGGGAACATGACGGTATACGCGCTCGCTGCAACGGATCCGACCTTTGCCGCCGTGACCGACACTCTCGGCGCTGTGGGGCAGTATTCGGACACGCTGACCTACACCCTGACGTTCTGATTGGACGGGGGAGGGCGTTCTGCGGATCGCCTTCCCCTTTCCCCGACAACCAGCTTCACCCCGGGGCTTTCTAGGAAAAAGATGATGAACAAGATCATTTCCAGGATTGCGCTTGTTGCGGCCGCCGTGGCTGCAGTTCCGGGCGCGGCGCAGGCTGGTACGTCCATCAGGACCACCAACGCCAGCTTCAATGTGGTGAACCAGTGCTCGATCTCTGGCGCCACAATTGATCTGGGCACCTATACGACCCAGCAGACCTGGGGCGACCTGGCCGCCTCGATCGGGCATCTCGATGTTGGTAGCGCCGTCTACACCGCGGGTAGCCGCGGAAATTGGCTGACGAAGCTGGGGACCATTACCTGCCAGAACAACCTGTTCTACGGGTTCACCATCCACGGCTCCAGCAATGATCCGCAGGCGAACAAGGCGGTTGAGCTGACGATCGGCGGAAAGACCGCGCGGCTCCAGCTCTATGTGACGAAAGTGGGCGGCGACTTTGCCGTCGATGATAATATTCCAGGCCGGGGCATCGGCGTCGGTGCGGATCCTGTTCCGTGGATCGGATATGGCGTGCCGCAGGACATTGAGGGCAGCGCTCTTCTCCTCACCACGGCCACCACCACGGCACAACTGGCGGACAAGTTCGCCGCGGCCGGAACCTATGTCGACACGCTGACCTACACCCTGACCTTCTGACCAAGCACGGCGCGGCCACTGGCTGCACTCGCTGCAACACATACGAAAGAGAGACTGTCATGATCAGCAAAGCTTCGAAACTGACCCTCGCCGCTGCCGCCGCGCTGTGCCTTCCCGCCGCCGCCCAGGCTGGTACGTCTACGGACACGAAGACTGCCAGCTTCACGGTGGTCAACCAGTGCTCGATCACGGGCGCCACGATTGATCTTGGTACCTATACGACGCAGCAGACCTGGGGCGATCTGGCTGCAACGATTGGCCATCTCAACATCGCTGGATCTGTCTACACAGCGGGCAGCCGCGGTGAAGCGTTGATGAAGATCGGATCCATTACCTGCGACAACAATGTGCCTTACGGCTTCGATATCCGTGGCTCGAGCAACGACATCCAAGCGGACAAGGCCATCGAACTGACGATCAACGGGAAGACCGGCCGCATCTTGATTTATGCCAAGAAGTTGGGCGCAGCCGTTATCAGCGACGAATTTATTCCGGGCAGGGGTGCAAGCCTCGGCTGGGACTTTTTTTACGGTTCAGGAACCGGATCGGCCCAAGATATTCAGGGCAGTGTCCTGCTCTACTCAACTGACAGCACCACTGCGCAGTTGTCCGACAAGTTCGGCACGCCCGGAACCTACGCCGACACGCTTACCTACGTTTTGAACTTCTGATGCAACGCGGCGCGGCCAGCACGGCCGCGCCGCACCCAGTGCTGACGGCGCTGGCCGGGCAACACGCGAAAGAACCAATGTCATGATCCACAAAGCATCGAAACTGGCCCTCGCTGCCGCCGCCGCGCTGTGCCTTCCCGCCGCCGCCCAGGCCGGGACGAGCACCACCACCAGCACGGCGTCGTTCAACGTGGTTCAGCAATGCGCAGTGACCGGGGCGACCGTGGTCGTTGGCACTTACATCGCCGGGCAGACCTGGTTGGATTTGGGCAAAGACATCGGCTACACCACGGCCCCAGGCGCTTTCACGAAGGGCACCAAGGGCAACCAGTACGCCAACTTCGGATCGATCCTTTGCACCAACGGCACTCTTTACACGATCAACATCAAGGGCAGCGGCGGGCTAGGGTACATAAATTTCAACATGAACAACAAGACCTATGTTCTGGCACCCTTCGTAAGCAAGATCGGTAACTTCACCATATCAGACGCATCGGCGTCCTACCCAACCATGGGCAATAACGTGGCCAACAATTCGATCGGTTCAATCGGTACGGGCCTTCAGCAGCCCATCCTGGGTTCGGTCATCTTCATGCAAACTGTAGACACCTTTTTCACTGATACCCTGCCTGCCGGCAAATATGTCGACCCGCTGACCTATACGCTGACATTCTAAAGCCTACACCGGCGCGCCCCCCAAACCTGCGCCGGTTGAAGGGCAAATCAACCTGATTGGACAAGGACATCCGCCCATGAAGCGCAATCTTGCACTTTCCGCCCTGGCAGCAGCCGCGCTGTGCCTTCCCGCTGCCGCCCAGGCAGGGACGAGCACCACCACCAGCACGGCCTCGTTCAACGTGGTTCAGCAATGCGCAATTTCGGGCAAAATTGTCGACCTCGGCACTTACACCGTCGCTCAAACCTGGGGGGATGTTGCCTCGGACCTTGGGTACCAGCCGGATACCGGTGGTTTCGTTGCCGGGAGTAAGGGAAATCTTTACGCCGATTACGGTTCGGTGTTGTGCACCAATGGAACGCCGTATTCGCTTGTCGTTCTGGCAAGTGGTGGGACGGGTGTGGCCCGGTTCACACTTGCCGGCAATACTACCGAAATGTACATGTTCATCAAGCAGATTGGCAATTCTACCCTCCCGGATACCGCCACATTCTGGCCTAATCTCGGTCAGGGCTCGGCAAGTGTCGGTTCCATTGGAACCACTGGGACCGGTTCCGCACAAGTCATCAAAGGTAGTTTTCTGGTGATGCAGCGCGACTCGTCTCATTTCCAGCAGAAGATGGTCGCTGGGCAGCATGTCGATCCGCTGACCTACACCCTGACCTTCTGATCCACCAGCGCGCCCCCGTTTTGCGCCGCCTGGAACATTGCTCAAACACTGATTGGACAAGGACACCAACCTGTGAACCACAAGCTTGCACTTTCGGCCCTGGCCGCCGCCGCCGCACTGGCACTTCCCTCCGCCGCCCAGGCCGGGACGAGCACCGCCACCTCCACGGCCTCGTTCGCTGTTGCCGATCAGTGCACAGTCACGGGCGCGACCGTGAACCTGGGCACCTATACTTCGACCCAGACCTGGGGTGACGTCGCGGCTGTCTGGGGATCGAGTGAAGGCAACACCCGGTACATCGGCACGAAGGGCACGGAAGGGCTAGAGTACGGTCAGGTCCTCTGCTCGAACGGGCTGCCCTATACCCTGGTCGTGAAGGGGAACTGGAGCACCGGATTTTCGTCCACTTTCGTGATCAACGGACGGACCACCTACCTTGTCCCGATGTTCAAGTCGCTGGGCGGCGTGGTGCTGCCGGACGTCAACAATTCGAACATCGTCGGTTTTGGCACCCGCGCAAGCTTCAACATCAACGGTACCGGAACCGGCGTGGCGCAGGTTCTGCGGGGCACGATGCTGGTCGGGATCGATGCTGCCGGTACTCCTAACGGCACGTTCCGCTCTACGCAGCTCGCGACCACCGGCCAGGTGAGCTCGCCGCTGACCTACACCCTGACATTCTGATCCGGCGGCGCGCTTTCCCTTGAAGGCGTGCTAACGGATTTTGCATCATTGTGCAGTAACTTAGTCGTCCGTAAAACCAATCTAGAAGGGTGCACTGGCACATGATCATATCCAAAAGCTTGTTCCGGACGGCACTGGCGCTGGGTCTGGTCGCTGTGCCAGTGAGTGCTCAGGCCGGAACGACCACGGCGGTCAGCAACGTCGCGGTGGAGCTGGCCGCGCAGTGCACGGTTACCGGGGCGACGGTGAACATGGGAACCTATCGCTCCACCCAGACCTGGGGCGATGTGGCTAGTGTTTTGGGTTCCTACGGCGAGAATGGCGCGGTCGAAGGTTCAGCCGGAATGGAAGCGCTGGAATTCGGCAGCGTGAATTGTTCTGCAGGTGCACCTTACACGCTTGTGGTAACGGGCAATGACACTAACAATTCGTATTTTATGGTGAACGAGCAGTTCATCTTCATGATCCCCATGTTCAAGAGCCTGGGCGGGACGCCTCTGCCGGATGCGAACACGTCACAGTTCGGCGGTTTCGGCACGCGGGCAAGCTTCCCGATTTCGCACGTCGGAACCGGCGCGCCGCAGGTTCTCCGTGGCACGATGCTGATCGGGATCGAGGAAACCGGCGCCTTTGGAACGGTTCATCCGCAACAGCAGATCGGCACGACCGAGCAGCTCAGCACTCCTCTCAGTTACGTCTTGACCTTTTGATCCGGCGCTGGATCACGTATACGTATATTAACCAAGCTATTGAATTAATTTGATAATAAGTGGGAAGCTATACCGACCGAGGACGATAACCCCGGAAGGAAATGCAAATGTCGTTTTACTCCAAGTTGCTCATGACCGCCTGCGCCCTCTGCGCCGCAGGTTTGCCTGGAATGGCCTATGCCGGAACCTCCACAGGGACCGGAACCGCGACGCTCAATGTGGTCGACCAATGTTCTGTCACCGGCGCTACGGTTAACCTGGGCACCTATACCACCAGCCAGAGAATTGAAGATGTGGCGATTGAGCTGGGCGACATGTGGACGGCTTACACACCCGGCAGTCGCGGACAGTCCTACCTGACCTGGGGAACCATCAACTGCAGTAATGGCCTCCCCTATTCGCTTTCGATCAAGGGTACGTCGGTTGAGGCCCCGTCGCCTGGAGGAATCCAGTTTGCCTGGACCGATGCGCAGAATCTCGACTACAGGGCGAATTTCGACATTTACGTCAAATCGATTGGTGGTGTTGCAGTTGCGGACTCCAATGGTTTGGCAGTTGGTGCCGGCGCAAAAGTAAACACGGATCCCGCCTCCGGCACTGGTACAGGTACTGACCAGGAAATCGTGGGAAGCGTTGCATTCAATTACCTTGCATCGATGTCCCTCTACTCCACCAAACTCCCGAGCGGTACTCACGTAGACACGTTGTCTTACACCCTCACGTTCTGATTCCGGCACCGGGGGCAGCGGTTCGTATTTCGTGGTGAACGACCAGGTCATCCAGCACGCCCAGGCTCAAAAGTCTGGGCGGGACGTTCCTGCCGAATACGAACCCCCTCCGGGCTGGACTGTCCGGTATGCGAGCAGGCTATCCGGTTTCAGGAAATGAATAAGTATTTTAACTAAGCCGCTGAATTTATTGGTCAACAGGCGGCAGACTATACCGACCGTGGATCATGATCCCGGAAGGAAATTCAAATGTCGTTCTACTCCAAGTTGTTCAAAGCCGCCTGTGTCCTTTGCGCGGCAAGTTTGCCGGGAATGGCCCATGCTGGCGCGGTCACAGCGACCGGAACCGCCACGTTCCAGGTGGTGGACCAATGCTCCGTGACCGGCGCGACGGTTAACCTTGGCACTTATAGCACGAGCCAGACGCTGGCCGATGTGGCGGCGGAACTGGGCAACATGGAAGCGGCCTATACCGCCGGTAATCGGGGGCAGTCCTACCTGACCTGGGGGTCGGTCAACTGCTCAAACGGCGTGCCTTATACGCTTTCGATCAAGGGTACGTCCGTTCAATCCTTTTCCCCGGGCGGAATTCGCTTCGCCTGGTCAGATGCGCAAAATAACAATTATACTGCGATCTTCGACATTTACGTGAACTCAATCGGTGGAACCACGGTTGCAGACTCCAATGTCCTGGCAGTCGGTGCTGGTGCCAAGGTTAATACCGACGCTGCATCGGGCGTTGGTAATGGGGCCGATCAAGTCATTCTGGGCAGCGTTGCTTTCAATTACGATGCTTCCATGTCCCAATACTTCGACAATGTGCCCGGCGGCGCTCAAACCGATACGCTGTCTTATACCCTCAACTTCTAATCTCAGGTCGGGGGATGGCCGCGCATCGGCCGTCCCCGGTGCAACGTTTACCCTTCCATCCGGCTCGTTTTGGGACTGTCTGATAATCGGCAGCCCGCAAGCGTTGCAATTTCTCCGGACTGGAATAGGTGAGGATTTATTATTGAAATTTAGGTAGATAACCGTTCATTCGCGATTCGTTTCGGCGGCCTTTGGGACACTCCCGCAGTGTCGCCAGCCGGATCGCACCGTTGGAAAAAAACAAGAGTGTCGCACCCTCGTAAACTTGCCTTTTGCAGCGTTGCCCTGCGCGCTGTGGCTGCTGCCACGGTCGCTGGATCCTGCCTGACGCCCGCCTGGGCGGCCGATGCGGGTTCCGGTTCGGGTTCGGGGCAGGAAGTGCGCCTGGCCGTTGCGGTTCCTTATGACCTGGACTTCATCCGCAAGAGCCCCGTCAGCGAACCGGTTGCGGCGGCTCCGGCCGTGGCGACCTTCATGGGCGAAAGTCGCCAGCGCACCGTTATCGTTAACGGCGTGGAATACGGTCTGGGCGTTACCGGCGTTGCCAACGACAAACTCTACATGCCGTCGAACCTTGCTGCGGTTGCCGGACTGGACTGCGGTGAAATGGTCATGGCGGGTGAGGACAGCCTGTGCGCTGTCGCCGTGCGGAATTTCTGGACCGAGGGCGACCGTCTGTTCGTGGAATCGAGCGATAAGCTTGCCGGGGGTACTGTCGCGCTGGAAACCGCGCCCGAACTGAAACCGGCGACTGTCGCGTTCCTCAACTATGACACCAATTTCGTGTCCAATCCCAATGGTGGCCTGGCGGTCTACGGCACGCTCTCGCCCTCGTTGCGGATCAAGGAAAACGCGATCGACGTTGACGCGAGCTATTTCCAGAACCTCACCTCCGGCAGCGACAAGACTTCGGTCAAAAGCCAGATCACCGTCAATTCCTTCGTCTTCCGCCGCGAATGGTTCGAAGAGCGTCTGCGCGTCTCGGTCGGCCGGACCAGCGGGGTCGGGCGCGGCCTGATGGGCGGCGAGCGGTTCGACGGGATCTCGCTGGAGCGGTTCAATTCGGACGACGTCGGTTCGGTTCCGACGGCGGGGCGGCGCCCGATCACCGGCTTTGCGACCGGTGCAGGGGTCATCCAGTACCGCGTTGGCGACAAGGTCTACAAGCAGCTGCCGGTGCGCGAAGGCAAGTACGACATCAGCTCCGAATTCCTCTCCGACGTGCCGCAGGGTGGGCGCCTGGAATTCGTCGGGCTGGATGGCGTTGCCCGCGAATTGTCGATCCCGACCGACCTTTCGGTCAGCTATGCATTTTATCGCCCGGGCGATTTCAGCTTCAACATTCAGATGGGCGGGTTGAAGACGCCGCAAGGACACATTCCCTACGGCAATCTCGGCGGGCGTTACGGCCTGCTGCGCGACCTTACGCTCGATCTTGGCGTCTCGGCCACCGACCGGGCCTTCGCGATTGGCGGATCGTTCAGCCTGCGCCTGCCTTCGATCCTGGGCGCGGTCAGCGTGGCGGGCGCGACAAGCCGGGGCTGGGGCAAGAATCCTGGGCCGTTCGCCTCGACGGTCGATGTGAACTATTTCAACCGCTTCGGCAGTGTGTCGTTCGACCTGTCGCATCGCCAGTACTTCAACGGCGGCTATCGCGGCCTGGGCATTGAGCAGGCCGCAGTCTATTCCAGTTCGATCACCCAGACCACGCGCGCAGCAGTGGGTCTGCCGGTACCGTTCCCGGGCAGCGACATCTCGCTGCGGGTCGTGGCGGAGCGTTCGATCTACAGCAATGCCGACCTGGATAACCGCAGCATCCAGGTCGACCTGAGCCGCAGCCTGGGCAAGCTGGGCAGTGCATCGCTGCTCGGGCGTTACGGGCGCGATCAATTCGGCAAGACCTTTTCCAGCGCGATGCTCAACTGGGTGGTTCCGCTCGGCGGACGCAAAGGCCTCAGCATGAACCTGGATACCAGCAAGGGCGACGGTTCACCGCGCGAGAACCGTTACGGCGCGACCTTCTGGGGCAGCATGGGCGGTTCCTATGGCATGGGCGGGAACTATCAGATCTCGATCGACCAGGACGCCCGGATCAATGCCGATGGCGCCTATCGCACGCGCTTCGGCAATTTCAACGCGAGCCTGAGCCGCGAAGCCGGTTCGCGCCTGTTCGGCAACATGGGCGTTCGCGGTGCCCTGGTAATGGCGGGCGGCGGTCTGATCATGACCCGGCCCATCGCGGATTCGCTGCTGGTGGTTCGGGGCAAGGAACTGGCCGGATCCGAACTGTTCGTGCCGCCTGACATGGAGGGCCGGACCCGCTTCAACGGTGCGGGCTATGCCGTTATCACCGACCTGCCGTCCTATCGCCGGATCAACCTGGCCTTTGACGAATCCGGACTGCCCCTGGGCACGGAAATCTCGCAGGACACGCTCAGCGGCTCGCTGCGGCCCTATCGCGCCTATGTGGTCGATGTGCCGGTCAAGCGTTTGCAGCCGCTGCGAATCTACCCGAACCTCCCCAAGGAGGCCTGGGCGCGCGGCAATGCCACTTCGGGCAACAGCTTCGCGCCGATCGAAGTGGACGGCACGCTCTATTTCAATGCCTGGCCCGACGTCGGCGTCCCGCTCGAGGTCACCTGGCAAACTGAAAAAGGCGTGCAATCCTGCTCCATCGAACTGCCGGCACCACCCTTGCCGACGGAAGGAAGTACCGCGTTCGATCTGGTCGAATTGCGTGACGTCGAATGCAAATGAAAAGAGGACAAGTAATGCGCGGTCTAATGAAATTTGCCTTGGCGGCAGTGGCGATGCTGATGGCCCATCCGGCCCTGGCATCCATCAACTTCGGCAATCCCTATGTCTTTGCCAGCCAGGCCGAGGCAGAGAAGGGTATTTCGCTCCCCCTCTACGGCGGCAGCGAGCGCGAGGTGAGCTACGTCTCGGTCCGCGTCTATCGTTGGGTCCAGACGGCGGACGATGCCTATGCGCTCGAACCCGCTCCCGAAGTGGCCGTCTTCCCCCAGATGGTCCGGCTCGAGCCGCAGGCCCGCGCCAGCGTTCGCCTGGCATGGTCGCGTTCGGCCACGCCGATTGACGAGCGGTATTACCGCCTGATCCTGGAAGAGTTCGACCGTCCGGGCGAAAGCGACAAGGGCAAGGACACGGCCGTTCTGGGCTTCCGCGTCCGTCCGCGCGCTTCGCTGCCGATGGTGATCTACAGCCGCAACGACCTTCCGCCGGCCCAGTTCAGCGCCAAGTTCGAAACCGTCATGGTGGACGCTGGGCCAATGGCAAGCGCAGAAGCACCCGCCAATGGCGAGAAGAAGATGGTGGAACAGCGCGTCGTGCGGGTTACCAACAGCGGCGGAACCTATGGCCGCGTCGCCGGTTTCCGCGATGCCAAGGGCACCGTTTACAACGCCATGGTCTATGTTCTGCCCGGATCGACGGCTGATGTTGAACTGCCCGCAGTTCAGGACACGAAGGGTCTGGAACTGCTCTACACCTCGGGCCGTGCGGAACATGTCCGCAAGGACAAGGACCCGCTGCGGTCCGCTCCGATCCAGTGATGTTCCCAGGCAGGCAGGAGTTTGCCATGACGCTGTCCGCTCGTCATTTGCCCCTTCGCGCGATGGCTGCCTGCGCGGCGCTGTGGGGAGCGGGGCTGCCCGCGGTTAGCCACGCCGCTTGCAGCCCGATGCCCAACATCTCGCTGGGACGCGTCACTTCCGCGCCGCAGCTCCAGGCCATGCAGGGCAGGGCTGAGGGCGGCACCCTGGTGCGGGGAACCTCGGCGCCGATTTCCGTCCCGCTTACGGGATGCTCGGAAACGCTGACCACGTCAGTGCGGGCAGAGCGCGTGACCATGAGCAAGGACGGCCAGACGCTTACCTTGGCGCCGTGGCTGGTCAGTGTTGACGGCAATGCGCTGCCATCGCCCAAGGATCTCTCGCAATTCGCGCATGAGTTCGTGGGCAACGTGACGCTGGGCCTGGTTTTCGTGCCGGTCAACGCGCCCGCAGGCATGCGCTCGGGCCAGTACAACGGACCGCTGGTCTTCACCTTTACCGACTGACCGCGCGCGGCGCGGTCCAGTCCGGTGCAAAACGAGCACCCGCCGGTCCAACAGGTCCGGCGGGTGTTTCATTTATTGGCTCAGGCGAAGCGTTCGCGCAGGGCGAGCAGGGCGAGCGCGGCCTTGGCTGCTTCGCCGCCCTTGTCCTTCTGCTTGGGGTCAGCGCGGACGAGGGCCTGCTCTTCGTTCTCGACCGTCAGGATGCCGTTGCCGATGGCAATGCCGTCCATGGTGAGAGCCATGATCCCGCGCGCGGATTCGCCGGCGACGATTTCGAAGTGATAGGTTTCGCCGCGGATCACCACGCCGATGGCGACATAGCCGTCGTAGAGGTCGGCCTGGTCCGCCAGGGCAATCGCGCCCGGAATTTCCAGGGCGCCCGGTACGGTGATGACTTCCACCTCATGCCCGGCGGCCTTGAGCGCGGCGCGGGCGCCATCGACCAGCATGTCGTTGAGGTGGTCGTAGAAGCGGGCTTCGACAATAAGGAAACGGGCCAAGGTCTTATCCTTCCTGGATCGGGCGTTCGCCCACGATGTTAAGGCCGTATCCTTCGATGGCGACGATATGGCGGTGCGAATTGGTGAGCAGGATCATGTCGTGAATGCCAAGGTCCGCGAGGATCTGGGCGCCGATGCCGTAATTGCGCAGGTCCATCTCCGGCTCTGCGGCGCGGCCCAGTTCAGCGGTCAGCCGCTCGCGCGAGCTGGGCATCAGCAGGACGATCACGCCCGCTTCCTCCTCGCCCACGGCAGTCATCGCGCGCTGCAAGGTCCGCTTGCGCGGTCCCGGCTGGCCGAGCACGTCGGAGAAGATCGACATCGAATGCATCCGCACCAGGGTCGGCTGACCCGGGACCACGTGGCCCTTTTGCAGGACGATGTTGATCGAACCATCGACCTTGTTGCGATAGGTCTTGGCGGTCCAGTCCCCGCCATAGTCGGAGGTGAAGGGGGCTTCGCTGATGCATTCGACCAGGCGGTCGTGCTTGCGGCGGTATTCGATCAGGTCGCGGATCGTGCCCATCTTCAGGCCGTGGCGGCGGGCGAACGGAATCAGGTCGTCCATCCGCGCCATGGTGCCATCGTCGTTCATGATCTCGCAGATCACGCCCGAGGGGTTGAGGCCCGCCAGGCGCGAAATGTCGACCGAGGCTTCGGTATGGCCGGCGCGGACCAGAACGCCGCCATCGCGGGCAATCAGGGGGAAGACGTGGCCGGGAGTGACGATATCGTCGCGGCCCTTGCCCGCGTCGATCGCCACGGCAACGGTGCGGGCGCGGTCGCCGGCGGAAATGCCGGTGGTAACACCCTCGCGCGCTTCGATCGAGACGGTGAAGGCGGTTTCGTGCCGGGTGCCGTTGTTGCGGCTCATCAGTTCCAGGCCCAACGCGTCGGTACGCTCCTTGGTCAGGGTCAGGCAGATCAGGCCGCGTCCGTGGGTGGCCATGAAGTTGATCACATCGGGCGTTGCCATCTGCGCGGGGATTACCAGGTCGCCCTCGTTCTCGCGGTCCTCATCATCGACCAGGATGAACATGCGGCCGTTGCGCGCTTCCTCGATGATCTCCTCGATGCTGACCAGCACCGGGCTTTCATCGCTGTCCCAGAGGAACCGTTCCAGCTTGCGCAGGGTGTCGGTGGTGGGGTTCCAGCCATCATCCGTGCAATCGCGCAGGGTGTTGGCGTGAAGACCTGCCGCGCGGGCTAGGCCGGAACGGGACATGCCGCCGTCAGTGACGAGGCGGCGAACGCGATCGATGATGTTGCTCGACATGAGAATCGCCATGTCACATTTCGATGTGAGCGTCAAACGCGCGCATCACATCAACGCTCGGGCCGAGTGTTAAATCGATTGTTCCACTTTGGCACCGATCTTTTGCCGGGGCCTGAACGGCAGGGCGATCAACCGGGTCGGCGCGGGTCCAGGGCTTCGAACGATGAGGTCAGATAGCGAGTCATCAATTCAAGCGCATGCGGCTCAAGCTCCAGCAAGGTCCGGCGCTTGTCGCCCGGGTCCGCCTCGCGCTTCACCAGTCCGGCCTCGACCAGCTGATTGACGTGGCGCAGCGCGGTGCTGAGCGGAACCTGCGTCGATGCACAGGCGCTAGAGGTTGGCACGGGCTCACCCTTCAGGCCAGCGGCGGCGAGATCGAGCAGGATATCCCAGGCCGGGCCGGACAGGATCTGCGGATCGAAGAACTTGGACCGGCTCTGGCGATCCTTCATTACCCGGGCCGCGAACGCCTGTAGCTCGTCCACGCTGGGTTGGCGGCGGCTGACGTCCTGCGGTGCTGGTTGCGGAATGGCAGTTTCCGGGCGGCGTGCCGTGGTCTGCGACAGGGCAAGCAGCTTGAACTGGGCGGCCAGGCGCGCCCAGCGCGCCGTTGCGCGGCGCAGCGAAGCGGACAGGCCCTCCAGAGACACCGGCTTTTCCAGCATGTCCACCGCATTGGAGCGCATGGCGCAGATCGCCGTGTCGATGCTCGATTGGCCAGTGATGATGATGGCGACGAGCGGGCGTGCGCTCATGAACCGTTCCGACAGTTCTTCCAGCAGGGTCAGCCCGTCCATGCCCGGCATTCGCACGTCGGTGATGACCAGGCCGATCCGGGCGTCGCTGGCGATCAGCCGCAAGGCGCTGGCCGCATCGGATGCCTGGTGGCAGGGATAGCCCAGGGCTTCCACCAGTTCTCGATACTCCACCAGGCACTGCGGATCATCGTCCACGATGACGACATGGCACTGTGCCGAGGCCATTTCTGTAGCGTCGATAGTGGTCATCTCTGCAAGCATCATCGGTCTCTGTTGTTTTATGTGTGCGACTACGACATCAAAATCTGACCCTGTCGCGCCACTACCCCAGAGGCCT
Organism: Novosphingobium sp. NPDC080210; assembly: GCF_050281025.1. Taxonomy (NCBI): domain Bacteria; kingdom Pseudomonadati; phylum Pseudomonadota; class Alphaproteobacteria; order Sphingomonadales; family Sphingomonadaceae; genus Novosphingobium; species Novosphingobium sp. NPDC080210. The sequence goes on along the minus strand of NZ_JBNNWL010000001.1, from coordinate 1,126,214 downwards.
GTTGTTGGCGGAATCAAATTATTGCCGAAATGGGACCGATTGCTGATGCAATTGAGACGATTCGTGTTGGGCTTGGGGGTAATTGCAATTAAGAAATATACATTAATTAGCAAAACCGATCCAATTCGCCCCAAGACGGGTTCAAGATTGGTTGGCTGGCCGACAAGGACGGATGGCAACATGACCGATACGGCGAAAAGATCGCATGACCTGCGCCAGCCGCTGAACGTCATCAGTCTCGCCGCGGCCAACCTGCGCGCGCGCCTGGGGCCGCGGCTGGATCCGGCGGATGCGGACTATTTGAATGAAAAGCTCGACCGGATCGAGCAGCAGGTGGCCCGCGCGGCAGAACTTATCGAGCGGAAGACGGATCGTTGATTGAGGCAATGCAAGGCGAGGTCGAATAAGGCGGTATGTACGGAGTAATCCATCGCGCAGTGCGCCAGATGGTGCTGGACCGGGTGGGCCAACATGCGTGGTTGGAAATCGAATCCGCCGCCGGAATCGGATATTCGCAGCTTATCAGTGCCGAACTTTACGATGATGAAGTCACCCTCGCGCTGCTGGGCGGGGCGGCGCGGCGCACGGGGATCGATATGGACGAGTTCCTGTTCGAATTCGGCCGTTACTGGATGGGTTATGCGCAGCGCGGTTCCTTCGGCGCTATCCTGGATTTCACCGGGCACGACTTTCCCACGTTCATCAGAAATCTCGATCGCTTGCACGACAGTGTGCGCGAAGTAATGCCTAAAGCCGAAATGCCGCGCTTTGCGCTCGTGTCGGAACGCGAGGGGGAAATGCTGGTCGAATACCGTTCGATCCGGCAAGGGCTGGGGCCATTCGTACGGGGCCTGCTCCACGGTCTTCTCGATCGTTTCGGGCTGATCGGGGAAGTAACGATGAGTCCTGGCGAGAGCGGCGAGGTGCGTTTCCTGATCTCACACCAGCCGGGGAGCGGCGCTTGAAGTTCGAGCTTGGCAAGCGGCAGCGCGATGCCATCTTTCCGGCCAATATCATGCTGGACCGGCAACTGCGCGTGGTCGCACTCGGTCCATTTGTCCGGCGGCGCTTTCCCGAATTGGCGGTTGGGGCGTCCCTTCTCGATCACTTTCAGCCAGCCGCAGCGGGCGTGGATACGACCATCGAGGCGGTCGCCGGGACCGAAACGATGGTCAACCTAGCCTCGCTCTCCTCCGATGAAGTCCTGTGCGGTTGGGTCATACCCTTTGACGGGGGCTATTTCCTCGCCCTGCGCCTGGCGCCCGCCGGTTATGCCCTGGAAAACTCGGGCCTGCAGATCAGCGATTTTGCGCCTGGCGATCCTGCCATCCACGCGCTGCTGATGTTCAGCATCCAGCGCGCGGTGCTGGAAGAACAGCGGCTCGTCGCGCTTGAGCTTGACCGGGCGCGCCAGTTGAGCCTGGACCTGGTTAACCGCATAACCCGAGCGGCGGGGTTCCTGGCCCACGATTTCAACAATTTCCTTTCGATCATCAAGCTCAACTGCGAGCGGTTGAAATTGAAACTGGCCGATCAGCCTCGCCCTCTGCGCCTGGTGGAAATCATCGCCGGTGCCGCCGCGCGGGGATCGGCCGTCACCCGTTCGCTGATGACCTTGTCCTACCAGCGCAACGACACGCGCATTCCCATTTCGATCGACGCGCTGATCGAGGAGAACCTGGCCTTTTTCCAGACCACTGTCGGGGCTCGCGTCGAACTGGACCTGGACCTGAATGCGCAAGGGGCGACGGCAATGGCCAGTCCCGTTGCCGCGCTGAATTGCCTGGTGAACCTTTTGATCAATGCGCGCGATGCCATGCCAAGCGGCGGCACCGTGCATTTGTCGACCGCGCTGCTGGCGGGGGATCAGGCCACCGGACAGCAGATCGTGATCGAAGTGATCGACGACGGGGAGGGGATGTCGGCCGAAGTGTGCGAGCGCGCCTTTGAACCGCTGTTTTCGACCAAGTCCCATGGCAACGGCCTGGGGCTGCCCTCGGTCCTGGAATTTGCCACGGATTCGGGCGGCAGTGCCCGCATTGCTTCGAACCCTGGCACTGGGACGCGGGTCACCGTGTCCCTACCGTGCTTCACACCGCCAGGCGTTGCGGAGATCGAGATTGTCGGGGCGGAGGCGCGTGAACCAAGCGCAATCGCGAAAACCGGTCCAGCTGCCGAAGCGCTGATGCCCTGGGTTCTGGTGGTCGAAGATGAACCTTACGCCCTGGAGGCGCTATGCGAATTGCTGGACAGCAGCGGCTTTCACGTCACCGGCGTTGCCAACGGCCAGGCTGCCGCCGAGGAACTGGCGCGGAACCGGTTCGAAATCTTGCTGACGGACATTGTCCTGCCGGGAGAAAGTGGCGCTCAGCTGGCAAGCAAGGCCTGCGAGATGGATCCGGGGCTGAAAGTCGTCCTGATGAGCGGCTTCGTGCCACAGGGCGAAGAGCTGAAGGACGACTGGATGTTCGTGCGCAAGCCGATTGACGCCCGGGCAGTGACCGAATTGCTTCGCGTCGTTACCCGGGCGTGAGTCTGTAATCTAGACTTCGATCCCCGCTTCCAGCGCAATCCGCACGGCGTCGGGCGAATTGTTGGCGTAAAGCTTGCTCAGCATGTGACCGCGGTGGATTTCCACCGTGCGCGGGCTGATCCCCAGCTGCTCGCCGATGGCGCGGTTCGAGAAGCCGCGCGTCATGTAAGTCAGGACTTCCTTTTCACGCGGGGTGAGGCGCTCGATCAGCTTGCGGGCAAAGGCCTGCTTTTCTGCGCGGGTCCATTCGGTTTCGGCAACGGCCTGGCAGTTGTCGACGGCTTCCTGCAGGCTTTCCGGGTCAAGCGGCCACTGGCAATAGTCGGCCGCGCCGGAACGGATCGCCTGGACCACGTTCTTCGGGGGCGGGTCCTGCGAATAGACCAGGGCGCCAACCAGTTGCCCTTCGCGCTGGCACCAGTTGATCACGTCGCGGACCAGGGTCCCTTCGTCGTGAACCATCAGGACTGCGCGGTCGTGCGACTTGGCGGCGAATTCCTCGAGGCTTTCGAACGGCTCGACATGGCGGCCGGCGGAAGCGAGGGCATGGGCGATACGGGCGCGACGGGCGTAGTCACCATCGACAAGAGAAACGGGTGCGTGGGTCATGCCCGATACCTAGGCAGTCGGCGCTACGCATTAAACTTGAGTTAGTTCCGAAACGCGAGAACCTTGCTGCCGATTTGCGGGATAACCCCTAGATCGCTTCCAAAACGGTTAGAATGCCTTTGTCGGCCTTCTGCTGCTGCCGCTCCGCCAAGGCATGACCGGGCCTGTAATGGCGACGATTCGCTGCGGCTGGCCCAATCACAAGCGGCGGAGGACCGGAGGCACCCCGCCGCTGCAACTGAACATCATGAAAGTGGGATCGCCTCAGTTGCCAGCGTTGGCAGCCTGCAACGACGATGAGGCAGTATTGAAAGTCGTGCTCAGTTCGCTCCCCAGCCCTTGCAGGGCCGTCATTGCCGCGACCGAAACCAGAGCTGCAATCAAGCCGTACTCAATCGCCGTCGCTCCCATCTCGTTCTTGAGAATGCTGTAAAACTTTTTCATCGCCGTTCTCCATTCAATCTTTCGAGCAAAAGACTGCAATTCTGCAAGATGAAGTCGTATTCGTGATTGAAAACTTATTTCTTGAATCCGAATCACGTCTTTCAATTGCAGGTCGCAACATGGAGTGGAAAGATTTTTACGGCATTAGCGAGGTAATGTAACAATTTGCTAGGTGAACATACTTATAGAGAAGGTTCGCGATGCTTGCTATTTGAACTGCCGTGGCGTCCGGCTCAAAGCGACCCGGCCGGACGTCACAACCTTCTGCAATCACCGGGCAATCAGCCGTGCGGCTTGGCGCTGCCGCCGTGGCGCAGGAAGCGGCGGTCGATGTCTTCCATTTCCGCCTGAACCTGGTCGCCGCCATGCAGGCGCAGCAGGAGGTCGATCTTTTCCTCCATGCGGTCGTCGTTTTCCTTGGAACTGGGGGATCCGACGTAAAGGAAGTAGGCCAGGCCGACGACTTGCCACAGCAGTTGCAGGAATTCGGACTGCCAGTTTTCGAACGTGTCGCGCAGCATCTGGTTCAGGTATTCGGCCCATTCTGGCGCCTGTCCGTGCTCCTGCGCATCGCCGACATAGCTGCGCCACCCGAAGTACCAGTGCAGGCCCAACGATACTGCAAAGAAGCCCAGGGTAATCCAGGCATAGGCGTATTTTCCCAGCACGCCGTGGCGCCACGCGCTGCGTTCCTGATCGTCAGCCATTGTCGTCTCCCGCAATCCTGAAGGGCTTGCCCTCTCCCGCAAGAATTTCGCCGAGCAATTCCAGCGCGCCGCGCGCGGCGAGCAGGCGAACGTCCTCACGCCCGCGCGGGCCAAAGTGGCATTCGCGGTGGATCAGCGCTCCTTCGCGCGAGGCGGCGGCGATATGGACCAGGCCTTCCTCGTCACGGCGACCGGCGGGGCCGGCAAATCCGGTAATGGAAACGGCAATGTCGGCGCGCGAATTGTCGAGCGCGCCCTGGGCCATGGCAACCGCGACTTCGCGGCTGACCGCGCCATGGCGGGCGATGACGATAGGATCGATCCCCAGCAGCTCGGCCTTCGCCTCTTCGCTGTAGGTGGCAAAGCCGCGTTCAAACAGGCCGCTGTGTCCTTCGATGTCGGTCAGCAGCGACGAGAGCAGGCCGCCCGTGCAGCTTTCCGCGCTGGCGATCCGTTTCTTGCTCTTCTTGGCGGTCTTTAGGACGTTTTCCGCCCGTATCAGCAGTGCCTCGGCTCCATCGGGCATGTCCGATCCGATCGTTTCGCTCTGCGGATCGGTTGGCCCTGTTGACGCGGTCATGCTCGAATCCCCTTCTTGGATGGTGACATGGACAACAGCCCGCAGCCTTCGCTGTTGCGGCCAGACGGCGGCGCAGCGACCAGGCGTGCCATTCGAGCGACCATCGCCGGAGGAAACTTTTTTCCGCGCCAATGGAACTTTTCGGACTCTGCCGCATTCCACGGCCACAGACAGAAAGGCCAACATCAATGCGGCAGATTGCACCGGAAGGTGCCAGGACGGGGGGATCGGGTCCCACGAGCGAAGAAATGCGGCTTCTTTTCAGGAGGCTGCGCCACGCTGCGCCTGTCTCGCTGGAAGTGGAAGCGGCAATCGCGGAAATTTTCGAAGGCGTGGAGCAGGTCCGCGAGTATCGCGTAGCCTTGCGGCGCGGCGAGCGGGTCGATCAGTCCATGCTGGTGCTGGAGGGCATGCTGTGCCGCTATCGCGACTTCGAAGACGGCGCGCGCCAGATCACCGCGCTGTACCTGCCGGGCGATTTCGTCGATCTCGCCTCGTTCACGCTCAAGCGGACTGATCAGGACGTGCTGGCGCTGACGGATTGTCGGCTCGCCGTGGCACCGCACCCGGCCATCCAGCGCGCCTGGGACAACAGCCCCGATACCGCGCGGCTGTTGTGGCTGCTGACCAATATCGACGGCAGCACCAACCGCGAGTGGGAACTGTCGCTAGGCCAGCGCAGCGCGCTGGAGCGGACAGCGCACCTGTTCTGCGAACTTCAGGCCAGGCTTGAAATGATTGGCCGTGCCGAACGCAGCGGTTATGCGCTGCCGATGACCCAGGTCGAGCTGTCGCAATGCCTTGCGATCAGCCCGGTGCATACCAACCGGGTCCTGCGCGAACTGCGGGAGCGGAACCTGCTGCATTTCAGCCGCCGTCGTGTCCGGATCGACGATCTGGCCGCACTGCGCAAGGTTGCCGGTTTCGATCCGGCCTACCTCTATATCCAGGGCAGGGACTGAACCAGCTTCGGCTGAATCGGGCTTTCTCTCGGAATTCCAATACAACAGCGCCGGACCCTTGCGGGGCCCGGCACCATGTTTTTGCAGCGAGGCTGCCTTAGTGGCGGCTATCCCAGCCGCGCCGTGCTGCTTCGGAGTGGCCTCGGCTGTCGCCGAACCAGCCACCGCGCCCGCGATCATCATCGTCGCGTCCGCGCCCACGGCTCGACCGGCCGCCGCGATCATCGTCGTCACGGCCGCGCGAGGAGCGCGAGGAGCCACGGTCATCGCGGTCTTCCCAACCGCGCCGGGCCGCTTCGGAATGGCCTTCGCTATCGCCGAACCAGCCGCCGCGTCCACGGTCGTCGTCACGTCCACCCCAGCTCGACCGGCCACCGCGATCGTCGTCGTCCCGCCCGCGCGAGGAGCGCGAGGAACCACGGTCATCGCGGTCGTCCCAGCCGCGCTGGGCTGCGCGCGAATGGCCCTCGCTATCGCCGAACCAGCCGCCGCGTCCACGGTCATCGTCGTCGCGTCCACGACCCGAACGCCCGCCGCCCGAACGGCTGCCACCACCGGAACGTCCGCCGCGATCATCGTCGCGGTCGTCCCAGCCGCGCTGGGCCGCGCGCGAGTGGCCTTCGCTATCGCCGAACCAGCCGCCGCGGCCACGGCCGCGGCCGTCATCGTCGTCACGGCCCCGGCTGGAGCGGCCACCACGGTCGTCATCGTCGCGCGAACGGCTGCGGCGCGAACGGTCATCATCGTCATCGCGGCCACCGCGCGACGAGGTGAAGCGGCCGTCTTCGTCCCGCTCCCGTCCTCCCGAACGCGAACCGCGACCATCATCTCCGCGCGAACGGCCGCCGCTGCTGCGGCTTTCCTGCATGCTTGCCATCATTCTCTCCTTGGTTGTTTCCCTGTTGCCCTGTGAGGTGCCCTCGAAGGTGCCTTGTGAAACCCCCTGGATCGAAACCGGCTCACCCGGAGCCAGGTCGTCCTCTTCTTCAAGCTCGGCCTTGCGCTGGGCCATCTCTTCGCCCAGCTCGTTCAGGTCGATCCCGGCCGACTGGGCCTTGGCGAAAATGCCGCTGCGGGGCTTTTCCTCTTCGCCGACGTGGTGCTTGACCTGCTCGCCCATGACCTTGACCTTGGCGTCACGGAACGGATCGCCGGAACGGGCGCCCCATACTTCCGCGATCAGGATCTTGACGCTGTCATGCTCGACCTGCGCTTCGTCCAGCATGTCTTCTTCACTGATCTTTTCACGGCAGGCCGGATAGAAGATCTCTTCCTCCAGCATGGCGTGAATGGTCAGCGCCATGCAGATCTGCTCGACCAGCTGTTCCTTCTTGCTGTTCGAAGCCTTCTCGAACTCCGCAAACATCTTTTCGACTTCGCGGTGATCGGCCTTGAGCAGTTCGATGGCGTTCTTGCTGCCAGCGGACTTCTTGCTGCTCTGCTGGTCCGCCATGGACAGACTTTGCGCACCGTTCGTGCTACCGTTGCCATTGCCATTGGACGAAGCGCTGGCGGATTTGCCCAAAGCGCCCGACCCGCCCGAGGCACCCGATCCGGAGCTGCCGGACGACCCGGACGCGCTGGAGCCGCTCGACGATGCGCCCGACGACTGGCTGGTTGATGACTTCTCCGATTGGGTCCCGGACCCGTTCGTTGCGGTTTCGCCACCAGCGGGTGACTGTTCCGCTTCTCCACGTTTGCTGGCCATTCGAATCCTCCTTGGGGGCAACTGCAGACATGCAGTGCGCAAGGGGCAAACCACGGCAGGGGGTGAGATGTTCCCACCGGCAAATCTGGATTAACGAAACGCACTGCCGCGCCGAAAGCCGCAAAATTCCGGGATTTCAGCCCGTCGCGCCCACGTCTCGTCTCATTGCCTGGGCGCGGCTTAACGCACGTAAGCAACCTTGCGCGAGGCGGTGAGTATCCTCGCAGCCATGCCACGGAAAACCAACGAGCCGCCCGGTCCCATCGCGCGCTTTCGCCGCCACGAACACCTGACGCGGTCGGGCGAAGTGCAGGATTCGATCTTCTGCATCGAGGAGGGCTGGGTCGGGCGCTATACCTTGCTGGGGGCAGGGCGACGCCAGATCACGGCGCTCTATCTTCCCGGCGACTATTGCGAACCGCAGTGGATCATCCGACCGCGCAGTACCGAAAGCATCGTTGCGCTCACCCCGGTGCGGGCCTGGCGCAAACCGGTGGTCAGGCTGACCGAGGCGGATCGCTATTCACCCGAAAGCCGCGAACTGATCGGCGCCCTGCCCAAGATCATCGAGCGACAGTCCGCCTGGATCATCGCGCTGGGCCGCAAGACTGCGCTTGAGCGGATTTCGACCCTGATGGTGGAGTTCATGGAACGGCTCAAAGCCGGGGGACGGGGGCAGGGCGAGCGCTTTCCCATGCCGCTGACCCAGACCGAAATCGGCGACGTGGTCGGCCTCACCCCGATCCACGTCAACCGGGTGATGAAGGACCTCAAGACCCGCGGCATCATCGAGGTAAAGCGCCGGTTCGTGACCGTACATGACCAGGCCGAACTGCGGGCCATCGCCGACAGCGACCAGCTACATTAAAGGGCGCCCGTAGCGCGCCCCGTGACAAGCAACGCAGCCCCCACCCAAGGGCAGGGGCTGCGATTGCGGCGGGCAGGATTACTTCTGCTGGCCGGAACCCTTGCCTGACTTGCTGGAGCTGCTGCGGCCCGAGCTGTGGCTGTCATCCTGGCGCTGCTGGCGTGCACCAGCATCACCGGTTGCGCCGCCCTGCTGTCCGGGGTTGCGGCGCTGCTCGTTCTGGCTGCGCTGCTGGCTGGAATGCATGCTGCCATTCTTCTTGGCCATGATCCTGATCCTTTCCTCGATTTGGTTGCGGATGCTGGATCAACCCCCGATTGCCGCGCGCCGTTCCACCTGGAGCGGCGGGCCGATGCCATGATGCGATGCCCCGACCTTGCGCTTTCCGGAACGCGCAGGGCCATCGGGCGTTTTGCTGGCGAAGGAGAACGCCATGCCCGCCCGCGCTTATTGGCAAGGCCAGATCAGGCTCGCGCTCGTGTCCATTCCGGTGGAAATCTACCCCGCCACCCGCTCCGGCGCGGCCATATCCTTCCGCCAGATCCACGAGCCAAGCGGCCGCCCGGTGCGTTATGAAAAGGTCGTGCCGGGGATTGGCGCGATTGATCATGACGACATCGTCAAAGGCTATGAGCTGTCGAAAGGCAATTACGTGCTGCTCGACGAGGACGAGATCGAGGCGGTGCGGCTGGAAAGCAAGCGCACGCTGGAACTGGTCCTGTTCGTCGAAAACGACGCCATCGACATCCTCTATTACAGCAAACCCTATTACGTGGTCCCGGCGGACGAACTGGCCGAGGAAGCCTATGTCGTCCTGCGCGAGGCGCTGAAGCGCAGTCGCATGACCGGGGTCGGCCAGCTTTCGGTGCGCGGGCAGGAGCAACTCGTCGCGCTGCGCGCTTGCGGGAAGGGGCTGATCCTGGAGATCCTGCGTTATGCGGACGAGGTCAATGCGGCGACCAGCTTCTTTCGCGGAATCGGCACGGACAAGCCGGACAGCGAACTGCTTGAACTGGCCGAGACGCTGATCCGCAAACGCAGCGGCGAATTCAACGCGGCGGATTTCCGCAATCACTACATCGACGCGCTGAAGCGGGTGATCGACAAGAAGGCCAAGTCCAAGGGCCGCCGTGTGCTGGAAGACGTAGAAGAACCCGCCGCAGCATCGCGCGGGTCGAACGTGATTGACCTGATGGCCGCGCTGAAGGCCTCGGTCGATGAGAAGCCGCGCAGCGGTGCCAAGGAAAGCAAGAGCAAGGCGAAGAGCGCGCCCAAGACCACCAGTCGGAAACGCGCCTGATGGCCGCCCGCGACGATCCCCTGCGGCAGTACAATGCCAAGCGCGATTTCAAGGCTACGCCGGAACCCGCCGGCAAGGTTTCGGCGAAGGGCGGCAACCGCTTCATCGTGCAGAAGCATGACGCAACGCGGCTCCACTACGATTTCCGGCTGGAACTCGACGGCGTCCTGAAAAGCTGGGCCGTGACCAAGGGCCCCAGCGTCAACCCTGAGGACAAGCGGCTGGCGGTGCGGACCGAGGATCACCCCATGGCCTATGCCGACTTTGAGGGGGTGATCCCTAAAGGCGAATATGGCGGCGGCACCGTGATGCTGTGGGATCGCGGTACCTGGGAACCGGTGCCGGGAAAAAGCGCCAAGGATCTTGAGAAGGGGCACCTGCACTTCACCTTGCAGGGCGAGCGGATGAAGGGCGAATGGCTGCTCATCCGTCTACGCCCCCGGCCCGGCGAAAAGCGCGAGAACTGGTTGCTGCGCAAGATTGACGATGCCCATGCCGGCGGGTCGGACGATCTGGTCGGGCGCTGGCTGACCAGCGTGCTGACCGGTCGGACCATGATGGAGATCGCTGGCGACAAGGAGGCGGCCCAGTCGCTGGTGGGAACCAGCGACAAGGCTTTTGCGAGCAAGATGAAGCGCGCTGCCGCGCACAATCGCAAGGTCGCCAAGGTGCGCAAGAAAGTAGGCCTGCCCAAGTTCCGCCCCGTCCAGCTGGCCACGCTGGTCGATGACGTTCCGGCCGGAAACGACTGGATGCATGAGATCAAGTTTGACGGATATCGTGCTGTAATTGCAGCAGAAGGTGACGAGGTGCGAGTCTATACCCGCGCGGGTCTGGACTGGACCGACAAGTTCCAGCCGCTGGCCCGCGCGGTGGCCACACTGGACCTGCCATCGTGCTTGATCGACGGCGAAGTCGTGGCTTTCGACGCGCAGGGCAACCCGGATTTCTCGTCGCTCCAGGCCGTGCTGAAACGCGGTCACGGCGCGCAGACCGAGAGCACGCCGCTGCAATACTTCGCCTTCGATCTGCTCGAACTGGAGGGGCGGCCGCTCGACAAGCTGGGCAACCTGGAACGCAAAGAGAAGCTGGCCGGACTGCTGAGCCATGCCCAGCCGCCGATTGCCGTGGCGGACCATGTGATCGGGGCGGGCGAAAAGCTCTACCGCGCGTTGTGCGATGCGGGGCAGGAAGGAATCATCGCCAAGCGGATCGACGCGGCCTATCACGGCAAGCGCAGCCGGAACTGGGTAAAGGTGAAATGCACCTTGCGGCAGGAATTCGTCATTGCCGGGTGGACCCCCTCCAGCGCGCGGGCGCGGCCCTTTGCGTCGTTGATCCTGTCGCAGTGGGAGGATGGCAAGCTGGTCCACAAGGGCAATGTCGGCACGGGCTTCGATGCCGAGCTGATGGACGACCTGGCCAAGCGTTTTGCGAAGCTGGAGCAGGACAAGCCCGCGCTGGAGATCGACCGGGCAGCCGCGCGGCGGGTGCGCTGGCTGAAACCGGAACTGGTCGCGGAAGTGGCCTTTGCCGAATTCACGGCCAGCGGTTCGGTCCGCCACGCCAGCTTCATCGGCCTGCGCAGCGACAAACCCGCGCGCGAGGTAAAGCCTGAGCGCAAGGTCCCGGCGCCGAAGCCGGAAAGCGCGATCAAGATCAGCAACCGCGACCGCGTGCTGTTTCCCGAAAGCAAGGCGACCAAGGGCGACCTGGCCGATTACTATGTCCAGCTTGCCCCGCTGATCCTGCCCCATCTGGCGCGCCGCCCGCTCAGCCTGGTGCGCTGTCCGCAGGGGCGGGCCAAGAAGTGCTTTTTCCAGAAGCACGATTCCGGCTCGTTCGGGGAGCACGTCCACCACGTTCCGATCCGCGAAAAGGACGGCGGGCACGAGGATTACCTCCACGTCGATACGGCGGACGGCATTCTGGCCTGCGTGCAGATGGGCACGATCGAATTCCACGGCTGGGGCAGTCACGCCGAGACCCTGGAACAGCCGGACCGCATGGTGTTCGACCTCGACCCCGACGAGGAGCTGGACTTTGCCGCCGTGCGCAAGGCCGCGCTGGACCTGCGCGGGCACTTGTCGGACATTGGGCTGGTCAGCTTTGCCATGCTGTCCGGCGGCAAAGGGGTGCACATCGTGGTGCCGCTGCGGCCCGGCCATGACTGGGATACGCACAAGGACTTTTCCCGCCGCCTGGCCGAGGCGATGAGCCAGGCCGAGCCGGACCGTTTCGTTGCGAACATGAGCAAGGTCCGGCGCAAGGGCCGCATCTTCATCGATTACTTGCGCAATCAGCGCGGCAGCACGGCGATCATGCCCTATTCGGCCCGCGCGCGCGAAGGGGCTCCGGTCGCCGTGCCGGTGACTTGGGAGGAGCTGGCAGAGATCGAGAAGGCCAATGTCTGGAACATTTTCGATGCCGAAGATTTGATCGAACGCGGCGGTAGTGCGGCGCTGAAGGGGTGGGGGTTCGCGGAGCAGGATCTGCCGCCGATCTGATCCACCTGAAAGGAGCGAGCATGAGCCAGGACAAGAGTCACGACAATCAGGGCAAGGTCGGTGAAAGCCAGTCCGAAAAGCAGGCCAAGCAGGCCGACGCGCAGCACAGCGACGCCGCGAAGGAAGCAGCGCGCGAAGCGGCAGAAAGCGGTTCGCAGCGTCAGGGCGGGGCAGGCGATGCAGAGGCCGACCTGACCCGCCAGCCCGAATGGCAGCCGGTCTATCCCGGCTCTGGCCGACTGGAAGGCAAGGTCGCGCTGATCACGGGTGCCGACAGCGGCATCGGGCGGGCCGTTGCGGCGCTCTATGCCCGCGAGGGGGCGGACGTCGCGGTGGTCTATCTCAGCAGCCATGACGATGCGGAGGAAACCCGCCGGATCGTAACGGACGAGGGGCGCAAGGCGATCCTGATCGCCGGCGATCTGGGCGATGCGCAGTTCTGTGCCGAGGCGGTGCAGCGCTGCGTCGATGAACTGGGCGGGCTGGACGTGCTGGTCAACAATGCGGGGGAACAGCACCCGGCGGAGGACATCACCGACGTTTCCCAGGAGCAACTGGAGCGTACTTTCCGCACCAACATCTTCGCCATGTTCTATCTGGTCCAGGCGGCCCTGCCGCACCTGGGCAAGGGGGCCGCCATCGTCAATTGCACCAGCGTGACCATGTACAAGGGCTCTGCCCAGTTGCTGGATTATAGCGCTACGAAGGGCGCGATTACGGCCTTCACCCGCTCGCTGAGCGAAAGCCTGGTCGAACGTGGCATCCGGGTGAACGCCGTCGCGCCGGGTCCGATCTGGACCCCGCTCAACCCGCGCGGCGGGGCAGAGGCGGACAAGGTGCGCAAGTTCGGGGAATCGACGCCGATGAAGCGGCCGGGCGAACCCAATGAAGTCGCGCCCAGTTTCCTGTTCCTGGCCTGCGCCGATTCCAGCTATATGTCCGGGCAGGTGCTGCATCCCAATGGTGGAACCGTTGTGAACGGTTGATTTCAAATTGCTGTCATACTTAGACATTTTCGGCTTTTGCGGGCGGCCTTGAAACGATAGTCTGCGCCGCGGACCGCAATTTCCGCGCGGTTCGATGAGGGGTGAATTCGGCTTGAGCCTTCGCGCGGCAGTTATCCTGGCCCTGGCGCTGATCGCCGCACTGTTCGCGCTGGCGACCCTGGTCGAGCGGCGCGGAGAGCGGCTGAACGGACGTTCGCGCCTCCGCCATGTCACCTATACGCTGGCGCTGGGCGTATATTGTTCAAGCTGGACCTTTTATGGCGCGGTCGGCAGCGCGGTGCGCGATGGCTGGTCCTATCTGCCGATCTACCTTGCGCCAATCGTCCTGCTGATCGCCGCACCGCGCTTTCTGGTGCGCCTGTCGGAAGCCGTGGCGCGCGAGCAGGCCAGCACCGTGTCGGACTTCATTGCCGCCCGGTTCGGCAACGACGTGGTGATCGCGCGGCTGGTGACGATCATCGCGCTGCTCGGTTCGATCCCCTATGTCGCCTTGCAACTGCGCTCCATCGGCAATGCCATGGCTATCGTGTCCGGCCAGGAGGTGCAGGCTTCGGTGATGATCGTCGCCGCGTTGCTCCTGGCCATATTCGCCGCCGCCTTCGGGGCACGGCGGTACGAAGTGGCGGGGCGGAGCGAGGGGCTGGTCTATGCTGTCGGCCTGGAATCGGTCATCAAGATCGGCGCCCTGGCCGTTGTCGCTGCGCTCGCCGGAATGGCGCTTTATACCGCCGGGGACAGCCCCGCGCTGGAACGCGGCATCGCTGCCCTGGGCCAGCGCTTTGAACCCGGTGATCTTTCGCTGGACGTCGCTGTCATCGCCCTGATTTCCGCAACGGCGGTCATCACCCTGCCGCGCCAGTTCTACATGGGCCTCGCCGAAGCGCAGAGCCCCACCGACCTGGTCCGCGCGCGGTTTGGCCTTGCGGCTTACCTGGGCGTGATGGCCCTGTTGATCCTGCCGATAGCCCTGGCCGGGGTGACCATGCTGTCCCCCGCAGTCTCGCCCGATTTCTACGTGCTGGACCTGCCTATGCTGGCGGGAAGTTCCGGTGTCGTGGCTATTGCCTTGATCGGCGGGGTTAGCGCTGCCGCTTCGATGGCCATTGTTGATACGACCGCGCTGGCGACCATGGTGTCGAACGACCTGGCCTTCCCCAGCGTCATGCGCAGCCGCACCGCTGCGGGCGAGGGGGAGATCGGGCGGCGGATGCTGCAAGTGCGCCGCACCGCGATCCTGGGTATCATGCTGTTGGCGCTGGCCTGGGCGCTGCTGATTTCGCCGACGCGCTCGCTCGCCTCCATCGGCCTGATTGCCTTTGCCGCGATGGCGCAGTTCACCCCGCACCTGATCATGGCCACCTATGGCGGGCGGCGCGATGCCCGCGCGGCGCGGGCCAGCCTCTCAGCCGGGCTGGTGCTGTGGCTCTACACCCTGGCGCTGCCGCCGATCCTGCCCGATGGGCTGACCGCGATGCTGACGGGCACCCTCGTTGATCCGGTCCGGCTGCTGGGCATCGGCAATGCCAGCCCGATCGTCCACGGCGTGCTGTGGAGCCTCGGCGCCAACCTGGTCGTCTATGCCGCATTGGCCGCGCGGGGCATGGGAGCACCGGCCCTGCCGCGTTTCCTGCGCGGGCAGCGGCAGGTGGCGGACCTGGCGGAACTGGCCGAACTGACTGCCAGCTTCGTGGGCCGCGACAAGGTCACGGCAGCGTTCCCGCAGGCGCGCAAGGGCGTGCCGATTGACCGCCGCTCGGCCAAGAAGGCGCGCGATCTGATTGCCAGCGTGGTGGGAACCTCTTCCGCCCGCGCACTGGTTGCTTCGGCCCTGGCTGGCGGCACGATGAACCTGGCCGACGTCACCCGCCTGCTGGACGAAGGCGGCCAGAGCCTGCGCTTTTCGCGGCAGTTGCTGGCGGCAACGTTTGAAAACGTCGATGCCGGGATCAGCGTGGTCGATGCCGACATGAACCTGGTCGCGTGGAATTCGCGCTATCTGGACGTGTTCGACTATCCGCCGGGGCTGGTCCGCGTCGGCGTGCCGGTGGCGGACCTGATCCGGCACAATGCGCTGCGCGGCGATTTCGGACCGGGCGACGTCGAGTATCACGTGCAAAAGCGGCTCGGCCATATGCGGCGCGGGCTGGAACACAGCTTTGAACGGCGGCGCAACGACGGGCGCGTGATCAAGACCGTGGGCGGGCCGATGCCCGGCGGCGGCTATGTCATGAGCTTTACCGACATCACCAGCGAAGCGCGGGTGCGCGAGGAGCTGGAGCGCACGCTCGACCAGTTGGAAAGCCGCGTGGCTGAACGGACCAGCGAACTATCCGAAGCCAACCGCCTGCTCGCCCAGTCCGACCGGGACAAGACCCGTTTTCTGGCGGCGGCCAGCCATGACCTGCTGCAACCTTTGCACGCGGCGCGGCTGTTTTCCGCCGCGCTGGAACGCGACGTGGACGATGGCCCCCGGCAATTGGTCCGCCGGGTGGAAAGCGCGATCCGCGCGGCAGAGGAACTGCTGCGCGCGCTGCTCGACATTTCCCGGATCGACGCGGGCGGGGTGCAGCCCCGGCCGGAACCGGTTAGCCTGAAAGCCTTCCTGACCGACCTGACCGACAGTTTCCGCCCCTTGGCCGAGGAGAAGGGCCTGACCCTGCGGCTGGGGCCCGCGCCGGGAACGGTCGTGACCGATCCGGTCCTGCTGCGCTCGGTCATGCAGAATTTCCTGACCAATGCGATCCGCTATACCCGCAGCGGTGGGATCGTGGTGGGGGTGCGGCAGCGCGGGGACAATTGGCGGATCGACGTGGTCGATAGCGGCGTGGGCATCTCGCCGGACCGGATCGAGGCTGCCTTTGCCGAGTTTACCCGGCTGGGCGAAGTCGAAGTCGAAGGGCTGGGCCTCGGCCTTGCGCTGGTGCGCCGCATTGCCCGCTTGCTGGGCGGACGGATCAGCGTTGCCTCTACGCCGGGGCGGGGCAGCCGCTTCAGCTTTGGTCTGCCGGTGGCCGTGGCGCAGACGATCCTGCCGATGCCCGCCGCCAGCCGCGCCAGCCTGGAATCGGCGCGGCCCCTGACCGTGCTGGTGGTCGACAACGATCCTCTGATTGTCGAGGCGACGAGCGCTCTGCTGAGCGGACTGGGCCACCGGCCGCTCGGCGCGGGCAATATCGCGGCGGCGATGGAACTGGTGGGCCAAGCCGATGCCCTGCTGGCCGATTACCAGCTGGATGGGGATGAGGACGGCCTGACCTTGATCGAGCAGGTTCGCGCTTTCCGGCCCGGCTTCCCGGTGCTGCTGATCACCGCGGAATCCGGCGATGCCATGCACGAACGCGCCGCGCGCATGGGGGTGTCGATCCTGGCCAAGCCAGTCGATCCGGAACGCATCGCCGGCTTCCTGGCCGAGGTGTCAGTGCTGGAGGTCGAGGCCGAGTGACCGCGCCACCAAAGCCGCCTGGGTGCGGTTGCGCACGTCCAGCTTGCGCATGATCGCGGTCATGTGCGCTTTAACCGTGGCCTCGCTCATGCCCAGCGAATGGGCGATCTGCTTGTTGAGCTGACCTTCCAGCACGGCCAGCAGGACTTTCAGCTGGGTTGGCGTCAGTCCCGCGACGGTCTGCCGCACTTCGTCCACCGGCTGTGCGGGGGGCGGGGCGGGAGCGGGGGGAGCTGAATCCAGCGCGCGGGCAATGGCGGCCTCGATTACGGAAAGATCGGAATCCTTGCGCAGGAAACCGATGGCGCCAAAGGCGCGCGCTTCCTGCGCCGCGCTTTCCCCTTCGGCGCTGGAGACGACCAGGATCGGCACCTCCGGCTTTTCGGCATGGAGCAGGGCAATGCCGGAATAGCCCACCGCACCGGGCATTTTCAGGTCGAGCAGGATCAGCCGCAGGTCTTCCGCTTCGCCGCAGGATCGCAGCGCGGCGGCGAGCGTCCCGGCCTCGCGCAGGACCATATCGGGCGCAACCCGCTGCACTGCCAGGGACAAGGCTTGGCGGAACAGCGGATGATCGTCCGCGATAAGGACCGTGCCCGTCATCAGCCCCGGATCAGGCGGCAGGCCGGTTGGCGAGCAGGTGATCGACCACCGACGGATCGGCCAGAGTCGAAGTGTCGCCCAGGTTGCTCACGTCATTCTCGCCAATCTTGCGCAGGATGCGGCGCATGATCTTGCCGGACCGGGTCTTGGGCAGGCCCGGGGCGAACTGGATCACGTCCGGCGTGGCAATCGGGCCGATCTCGTGACGGACCCACTGGACCAGCTCCTTGCGCAGGGCCTCGTCCGGTTCGACATTGGCATTGGTCGTGACGAAGGCATAGATGCCCTGGCCCTTGATGTCGTGCGGCATCCCGACCACGGCGGCTTCAGCCACCTTGGCATGGGCAACCAGCGCGCTTTCGATTTCCGCCGTGCCCATGCGGTGGCCCGAGACGTTGATCACGTCGTCGATCCGCCCGGTGATCCAGTAATAGCCGTCCTCGTCCCGGCGGCAGCCGTCGCCGGTGAAGTACATGCCCTTGAAGGTCGAGAAATAGGTCTGGAAGAACCGTTCGTGATCGCCCCAGACGGTGCGCATCTGCCCCGGCCAGCTATCGGTAATGACCAGGCAGCCATCGCCCGCACCGTGGATTTCCACCCCTTCGTTGTCGACCAGCATCGGCTTTACGCCAAGGAAGGGCCGCGTGGCCGAACCCGGCTTGAGCGCGGTCGCGCCGGGCAGGGGGGTGATCATCACCCCGCCGGTTTCGGTCTGCCACCAGGTATCGACGATCGGGCAGCGGCTATCGCCGACGACTTTGTGATACCATTCCCAGGCTTCCGGGTTGATCGGCTCGCCCACCGAGCCAAGCAGGCGCAGCGACTTGCGGCTGGTCTTCTTCACCCATTCATCGCCTTCGCGCATCAGGGCGCGCAGGGCAGTGGGGGCGCCGTAGAATATTTCGACGTCGTACTTGTCCACCACCTGCCAGAAGCGGCTGGCATCGGGATAGTTGGGTACGCCTTCGAACATCACGGTCGTCGCGCCGTTCATCAGCGGACCATAGACGACATAGGAATGACCCGTGACCCAGCCGATATCGGCGGCGCACCAGTAGATCTGCCCGGGGCGGTAATCGAACACATATTCATGCGTGATCGAGGCCCAGACCGAGTAGCCGCCGGTCGTGTGCAGCACGCCCTTGGGCTTTCCGGTGGAACCGGAAGTGTAGAGGATGAACAGCGGATCTTCCGCGTTCATCTCCTCCGGCGGGCAAACCGTGGACTGGGCAGATGCTTCCGCCCAGTCCACGTCGCGACCCGGCACCATGGCCACTTCGGCTCCGGTGCGGCGCAGGACGATGACCGTCTCTACGCCCGGACAATGGGTGATTGCTTCATCGACATTGGCCTTCAGCGGCACCTTCTTGCCGCCGCGCAGGCCTTCGTCGGCGGTCAGGACGATCTGGCTGTCGCAGTCCTGGATGCGGCCGGCCAGCGCTTCGGGGCTGAACCCGGCGAACACGATGGAGTGGATCGCCCCGATCCGGGCGCAGGCCAGCATGGCGACGGCCGCTTCGGGCACCATCGGCAGGTAGATCGTGACGCGGTCGCCCTTCTTCACGCCCTTGGCCTTGAGCAGGTTGGCGAACTGGCACACCTCGCCGTGCAGCTGGGCGTAAGTGATCTTGCGCCCCTGATCGGTCGGCTCGTCCGGCTCCCAGATGATCGCGACCTGATCTCCGCGCGTCGCCAGGTGGCGGTCCAGCGCATTGGCCGACAGGTTCAGCGTGCCATCGGCGAACCACTTGATGCCGAAATCGGCCTCGTTGAAGCTGGTTTCCTTGACCTTGGTGAAGGGCTTGATCCAGTCGATCCGCTGCGCGTCCTCGCGCCAGAACGCTTCAGGATCGTTCACCGAACGGCGGTACATGTCCTGATAGCGTGCATCGTTGACCAGCGCCGTTTCGGCCCATTCCGCTGGCACTGGATAGATCGCTTCGCCCACTGCTGGGTCCTCCTCCAAATGATTCCCGGCCATCATGGCCTTTGGGCAATTCCTAGCCAATGGCGAACCGGGATGCGAGTATAGACAAAGGTCGTAGCCCTAAGACCTAGATCGCTCTGCTGCCACCGCCCCGCAAGCGGCATTGTCCAACGATCCCGGATTCGAACCGGGGATGGAGGAGAGGGCAAGATGACGAAAACAGGAAGGGCGCTGATTGGCGGGCTGATGGCTGCATCGGCGCTGGTCGCACCTGGGATCGCCTGGGCGAAACCATTGTCGGTCGAGGCGCGGCTGGAGCGGCTGGAAGCCGAAATGAAGGGCCTGCGCGGCGATCTGGAAGCCACCCGGGCAGAGAACGATCAGCTCAAGCAGCGCGCGCAGCAGGCCGAAGCCCGCGCCGCCCTGGCCGAAGGGCAGGCTGCCGATGCCAGCAAGCGCGTTGCGGCGATCGAAGCGAAACCGGCGCCTGCACCGGCTCCGGCCCCGGCAGACGGGTTCAAGTCGGGCAATACGCAGATCAAGCTGGGCGGCTATATCAAGCTGCTGGCCTCCAGCACCCGCTACAGCGACGGCGAAGTGGCGACCAATTCCCTGGGCCGCGATTTCTATCTGCCGCAGACCATTCCGACCGGCGGGCAGCCAGCGGTCAGCGATACCGACTTCACGGCCAAGCAATCGCGCTTCTGGCTGAACCTCGACAGCACCGTCGCGGGCAAGGCAGTGAAGGGCTATCTGGAATTCGACTTCCAGACCTCGCCCGGAACCCAGGGCTCGCAGCGCACGACCAATGGCTACAACCCGGCGCTGCGCCGCGCCTATATGCAGATCGACCGCTGGACCTTTGGCCAGGACTGGACGACCTTCCAGTACACCGGCGCCCTGCCGGAAAGCACCGATTACGTCGGCGGCGCGGAAGGCACGGTCTTCGTTCGCCAGCCGCTGATCCGCTACAGCGCGCCGCTGGGCGGCGGAGCCACGCTGCACCTCTCGGCGGAAAATCCTGAAAGCGGCACGGCCTCGCTTGCCTCGCCCACCCTGGTTGAAAACGGGGATGACCAGTTGCCCGATTTCGCGGCACGCCTCGCTTGGGCGGGCAAGCGCGGAGAGCTTTCGCTGGGCGGCCTTGCCCGGCAGGTCCGCGCGGAAAGCCTGGGCAACAGCGCCGAGGCGGGTGGCTATGGCGTTTCGCTGGGCGGCAAGCTGTTCCTGAACGATGCCAAGAGCGGCGATGCTCGCGTCATGGTCACCTATGGCCGCAACATCGGACGCTATGTCGGCCTGAACTTCGCGCCCGACGCCATCCTGCTGACGGCCACCAACAAGCTTTCCTCAGTCAACGTCTTCGCTGTGATCGGCGCGCTGCGTGTGCCGCTGGCCAGCGGGGTGCGGGCCAACCTAATGGGCAGCTTCCAGAATGTCGACTATGCTGACGCCTTGGCCAAGACCGATATCGCCACCTTCAACAAGAAGGCTTGGAGCGCGGCGGCTAACCTGTTCTACTCGCCGGTGAAGAACATCGACCTGGGGGTCGAGTATCGCCACGGGGAGCGCGAACTGGTGAACGGCGCAGACGGAACGACCAACCGCATCGACGTGGTCGCCAAGTACAGCTTTTAAGGAATAACAGAGGGAGAGGGACGATGGAGTTCCATGAATCCGCAGCCGACGTGGCTGCACTGCCAAAGCATCACGCACCAACACAGGACGAGAAGCTGGTCATTACCGCCAGCTCGCTCGGCACCGTGTTCGAATGGTACGATTTCTATCTCTACGGCCTGCTGGCTACGATCATTTCCGCCCAGTTCTTCTCGGGCGTGAATGAAACGACCGGGTTCATCTTCGCCCTGGCCGCTTTCGCCGCGGGCTTTGCGGTGCGTCCGTTCGGCGCGCTGGTGTTCGGGCGGATCGGCGACATGGTCGGGCGCAAGAATACCTTCCTGGTGACCATGGGCCTGATGGGCCTGTCCACTTTCGTGGTCGGCCTGCTGCCCAGCTATGCCTCGATCGGAGTCGCGGCTCCGGTCATGCTGCTGGCCATGCGCCTGCTTCAGGGCCTGGCCCTGGGCGGTGAGTACGGCGGCGCGGCGACCTATGTTGCCGAGCATGCGCCGGAGAACAAGCGCGGCCTCTATACCAGCTTCATCCAGACCACGGCGACGCTGGGCCTGTTTGCCGCGCTACTGGTCGTGATCGGGACTCGCACGATCATTGGCGAAGAAGCCTTCAAGGACTGGGGCTGGCGCGTGCCGTTCCTGGTTTCGATCATCCTGCTGGGCGTGTCGATGTGGATTCGCCTGCAGCTGAACGAAAGCCCCGTTTTCCAGAAGATGAAGGAAGAAGGCACCACGTCCAAGGCGCCGCTGACCGAAGCCTTTGGCCAGTGGAAGAATGCCAAGTGGGTGCTGATCGCGCTGCTGGGCGCCGTCGCCGGTCAGGCAGTGGTGTGGTACACCGGCCAGTTCTACGCGATGTTCTTCCTCGAAAAGACGCTGATGGTTGATGGTGCCACCACCAACATCCTGATCGCTATCGCGCTGGGCATCGGCACGCCGTTCTTCGTGTTCTTCGGCTGGCTGTCGGACCGCATCGGCCGCAAGGGCATCATCCTGGCGGGCTGCGCTCTGGCGGTGCTGACCTACTTCCCGACCTTCAAGGCCCTGACCAGCGCGGTCAACCCGCAGCTTGCCGCTGCCCAGGTGAATGCGCCGGTTTCGGTCGTGACGAATGGCAACGAATGCTCGCTGCAGTTCGACCCGGTGGGCAAGAACAAGTTCGACAGCAAGAGCTGCGACATTGCCAAGGCGCTGCTGGCCAAGTCGGCCGTCAGCTATACCTCGGTCGAGGCTCCGGCAGGTACGGTTGCGCAGATCCAGATCGGCGACCAGACCTTCACCGCGCCCGATCCGGCCAAGGTGACGGGTGAAGAGCGCAAGGCCGCGATCAAGGCCTTCACAGATGAGGTCAAGGCGGCGCTCGCCACTGCTGGCTATCCGACCAAGGCCAACCCGGACGAGATCAACAAGCCGCTGACCGTGGCCCTGCTGACCTACCTCGTCCTGCTGGTGACCATGGTTTACGGCCCGATTGCGGCGCTGCTGGTGGAACTGTTCCCGACGCGGATCCGCTATACCTCGATGTCGCTGCCCTATCACATCGGCAATGGCTGGTTCGGCGGGTTCCTGCCCACCACCGCCTTTGCGATGGTCGCGGCAACGGGGGATATCTATTACGGTCTGTGGTATCCGATCGTGATTGCCGGTCTGACCGTGATCGTGGGCCTGCTGTTCCTGCCGGAAACCTTCCGGCGCAACATCGACGCCTAAACGACTACCCAGGAGAGCGCCGCGCCTTGATCTCGATCAGGGCGCGGCGTTACCCGTTTGATTAACGATCCCTTCGAAGGAGCAGGCAATGAGCGAAGCCTATCAGCGCGCCTGGCGCGACAGCATCGAAAACCGCGAGGCCTTCTGGCTCGCCGCTGCTGAAGGGATCGACTGGATTACCCCGCCGCAGGCCGCCTATGCCGATGATCGCGGCTGGTTCCCAGGCGGGACCATGAACACCGCCTACAATTGCATCGACCGGCACGTGGCGGCAGGGCGCGGCGATGCCGTGGCGCTGTCCTATGACAGCCCGGTCACCGATACGGTGCGCACCTATTCCTATGCCCAGCTTCAGGACGAAGTGGGCCGGGTTGCGGCCATGCTGGCCTCGCTGGGTGTGGGCAAGGGCGACCGGGTGATCATCTACATGCCGATGATTCCCGAAACGGTCTTTGCCATGCTGGCCTGCGCGCGGCTGGGGGCGATCCATTCGGTCGTGTTCGGGGGCTTTGCTCCGCTGGAACTGGCCAAGCGGATCGACGATGCAACGCCCAAGGTCTTGCTGACCGCAAGCTGCGGGATCGAAGGCGCGCGGACCATCGCCTACAAGCCGATGGTGGACGAGGCGCTGGACCTGGCGGCGCACAAGATTGACCAGGTCGTGGTGTTGCAGCGCGACCGCCTTGCTGCGGACCTGACCCCGGGGCGGGACCATGACTGGATGGAGCTGCGTGCGGCGACTGCGGCCAATCCCGTACCGCCCTGCGCCGAACTGGCGGCGGACGATCCGCTCTACATCCTCTACACCTCGGGCACGACCGGCACGCCGAAGGGCGTGGTGCGCGAAAACGGCGGCCATGCCGTCGCGCTGTCGTGGTCGATGGCCAATATCTATGGCATTGGCGTGGGCGATCCGTTCTGGGCGGCCAGCGACGTGGGCTGGGTCGTGGGCCACAGCTACATCGTCTATGGCCCGCTGCTGGCCGGGGCGACGACCGTGCTGTTCGAGGGCAAGCCCATCGGCACGCCCGATCCGGGCACCTTCTGGCGGGTGATGAACCGGCACGGGGTCAAGACCTTCTTCACCGCGCCGACCGCGATCCGCGCCGTGCGCAAGGAAGACCCGGAGGCGAATTTCCTGAAGGAAATCGGCACCGGCGATTGCCGCGTGATCTTTCTCGCTGGAGAGCGCGCCGATCCCGATACTATCGCCTGGCTGGAGGAAAAGAGCGGCCTGCCGGTGATCGACCACTGGTGGCAGACCGAGCTGGGCTGGCCGGCCATCGCCACCTGCTTTGCCCTGGGCGACCTGCGCCGCAAGCGGGGCAGTGCAGGCTTCCCGGTCCCGGGTTACGAATTCGCCGTGCTGGACGAGGCGGGGGTGCCCTTGCCGCATGGCCAGAGCGGGGCCGTGGCGATCAAGGCGCCGCTTGCGCCTGGTGCCTTCCGCACGCTGTGGAACAATCCGGCGGGTTTCGAAAAGAACTTCGCCACTTTCCCCGGCTGGTACGAAACCGGCGATGCGGGCCATTTTGACGAGGAGGGCTTCCTCAACATCATGGGCCGCACGGATGACATCATCAATGTCGCCGGACACCGCCTCTCCACCGGGCAGATGGAGCAGATCGTCGCCAGTACGGACGGGGTCGCGGAATGCGCGGTGATCGGCGCGGACGATGCGATCAAGGGAATGATCCCGGTCGCCTTCGTGGTCGCCCGCGCAGGCGTGGCCGATGAAGCGGCGCTGCATGGCGCGGTAATCGCGGCGGTCCGGCACGAACTGGGCGCGGTTGCCGCGCTCAAGACCGCCTACATGGTCCCGCAATTGCCCAAGACCCGCTCTGGCAAGATCCTGCGCAACCTGCTGCGCAAGATCGTCAATGGCGAGGACTTCACCACGCCCCCGACCATCGAGGACCCGGCGGTTCCGGACCTGCTGGTGCGGGCGGTGCGGGGGTAAGGGATAGCGATCCTACCACTCACCCTGAGCCTGTCGAAGGGTGACCTTGCGCGACCCGGCTTCGACAGGCTCAGCCTGAGCGGGGTTTGAGAAATCCTCACGCAAAGGCGCGAAGGCGCGAAGATCTTGGTCGCGGCGCAACCCCTTTGCGGTCTTCGCGCCTTTGCGTGAAATTCTTGGAAAATCACCCTCGTTATTGCGAGGAGCGCAGCGACGAAGCAATCCAGGGCGGTTAACCAGTCCCGCCTCAGTGCGGCAGGTCGACCGGTTCGTCCGCCTGCTGCTTCGGCCCCGGCGGCATCAGGTTGGGGCGGCGCATCAGGAAAACGAAAGGAACGACCGCCAGGGTCATCCACATCATCAGGTAGAAGTCGTTGATATAGGCGATCATGGCCGCCTGCCGGTTCACTTCGGCATCGACCATCCGCAAGGCGGCCTCGCCCAGAGTCTGGAAGCGGTCGACGGTGGAAAAGTCGATCACCTGGACGAATGAACTGGTCACATGGGCGGCCAGGTCGGAATGCGCGATCTGGAGATTGCGGGCCAGGAACGTGGTGACGATCGAAATGCCGATGGACGAACCGATCGAGCGGGCGAGGTTCAGCACGCTCGATCCGTCGGTGCGCAGAGCCGGGGGCAGGGTGGCAAAGGCGCTGGCATTCATCGGGATGAAGATCAGCCCCATGCCCAGACCCTGGACAAAGCCTGACGTGGCAATGTGCAGATAGTCGGTCTGCAAGGTCCAGTGCGACATTTCCCATAGGGATGCGGCCGCAATGACAAAGCCGGTGCCAATCAGAATGCGCGGATCGAATCCGCGCCGCATGATCCAGCCGGAGAACTGCATGGTCAGCAGTGTGCCCACGCCGCGCGGCATCAGCGCCTCGCCCGTGTCGATCACGCCATAGCCGAACAGGCGCTGCAGCATCGGCGGCAGCAGCGCCATGGTGGCGAACATCACCACCCCGATGCTGACGCTGAAGAAGGTCGCGTAAAGGAAGTTCGGATCGGCAAACAGCGAGCGGCTGAACAGGGCGTCCTGGGTCGTGGTGAAGTGGATCACGGCCATCCAGGCGGTGGAAAGCGCGAGGAACAGATAGACCCAGGCCTCGGCGGATTCGAACCAGTCGATATGGTTGCCCCGGTCGAGCAGCAGCTGGATCGAGGTCAGCATGATCCCGACCATGGCAAAGCCGGACAGGTCGAACTTGCGTTTCACGATCGGGCGGGACGGCAGCAAGGCGGCCATGATGGCAAAGGCAATCGCCCCCAGCGGCACGTTGACGTAGAACACCCAGCGCCAGTTCCAGTTCTCGGTCAGCCAGCCGCCTAGGATCGGCCCCATGATCGGGCCAATCATGATTCCCATGCCCCACATCGCCATCATCTGCGGCTGGCGGCTGGGCCGGTTGGTGTCGATCATCGCCGCCTGGCTGAGCG
This sequence comes from Novosphingobium sp. NPDC080210, assembly GCF_050281025.1. Lineage (NCBI taxonomy): Bacteria > Pseudomonadati > Pseudomonadota > Alphaproteobacteria > Sphingomonadales > Sphingomonadaceae > Novosphingobium > Novosphingobium sp. NPDC080210. The sequence continues at coordinate 1,100,273 of NZ_JBNNWL010000001.1, read as the reverse complement.
GTGAAATGAACGCTCCCGCCGCGCCCTGAAGCGCGCGGAAGATCACCATTTCCGTGATGTTCTGCGCCATGCCGCACAGCATCGAGGCGATGACGAAGCCGACCACGGAAAAGATGAACAGGCGGCGCGAACCGATCTTGTCGGCCAGCCAGCCGGTAATCGGCATGGCCACGGCGACCGCGACGATATAGCTGGTCAGCACCCAGCTGACCTCGTCCGAAGTCGCGCCAAGGCTGGATTGCATGTGCGGAATGGCCACGTTGGCAATCGTGGAATCGAGCACCTGGATCAGCGACGCCGTCATGATCCCGACCGCCAACAGTAAGGGGTTGGAGACCGGCAGCAGGGCGACGTCCTGTTCTGGCGCGAGTCCGGGGCGACCCGTGGCAGGTGGCGACTTGCGGGCAGGGCTGGCGGCGGCGCTGGCCATGTTCCTGCCTAGAGCTTGCGACCGTCGGTATAGACCGTGACGTGGGTCGACAGGCCGGAAATCAGCGGACGCGGGCTGGGTTCATCCAGGATGATCCGCACCGGCACGCGCTGCGTCACCTTGACCCAGTTGCCCGTGGCGTTCTGCGCCGGAAGGACGGAGAATTCGCTGCCGGTTCCGGCACCGATCGAGCTGACATGGCCTTTCAGCTTCAGGCCGGGATAGGCATCGAAATGAACCCGCGCTGCCTGGCCGATGCGCATGTCGCCAAGGTCCGTTTCCTTGAAATTGGCTTCGACATAGGCGGTGCCGTCGGCAACCAGAGTGAGTACCGGCACGCCGGAAATGATGTCCTGCCCGGCCTGGAGGCGGTCCGCCTGTCCGACAATGCCTGAAACCGGCGCGCGGACTTCGGTGCGGCGCAGGTTCAGTTCGGCCACGCGGCGCTGGGCCGTGGCAGAGGCGACCTGCGGATAGACCCCGGGAAGCTGGCTGCCCGAAGCCAGCTTGGCCGCCGCTTCGTCGCGCTTGGCCTCGGCCAGGCTCAATTGCTCCTGCGCGACGCTGACCTGGTGCTGGGCAGCTTCATAAGCGGCCTTGGTGGTAAAGCCCTTCTTCCATAGCGCTTCCTGGCGCGCCAGATTGGAGCGGGCAAAGGCGATGTTTTCGCGCGCGGCGGAAATGTCAGCCCCGGACAATGCGCTGGAATTGGCAGCGGCAATCTCGCTCGCCTGGGCATTGGCAATGGCCGCATCGGCCTGGGCGATCTGGATCTGGAACGGCTCCGGGTCGATCCGGAACAGCAGGTCGCCCGCTTTGACGTGCTGGTTCTCTTTCACCATGACGTCAACGATCTGCCCACCAACCTGGGCGCTGACCGATACCTTGTCTAGGTGGACATAGGCATTGTCGGTGCTGACCTGTCCTTGCAGGCTTTGCCAATAGACCAGCCCGCCAATCAGCAGGGCAATCGGCAGCGACAGCATCAGGCCCAGCCGCTTCCAGTTGCGTGGGCTCTTGGCAGGCGTTGTTTCGGCTGCGCTGGCGGCGCTTTCGGCCAGCTGGGGATCGGCTTCAGCCATGGTTTACCTCGGGCAGGGGGCGAAGGTTGGAAAAGTTCTCGCGGATGGATTCAAGCATCTGGCCCAGCGCCTCGCGCTGCTGGGGTTCAAGCCCGGCCAGCATTTCGTCTTCCAGACCGGTCAGGGAATCGCGGACCTGGTCAATCACGCAGCGGCTGCGGTCGGTCAGGAACAGGCGCCAGGCGCGGCGGTCGGCCGGATCGCGGCGACGCTCGATCAGCCCTGCTTCCTCCATCCGGTCCACCATGCGGGTGAGCGAGATCGGCTCAACCTCAAGAAGTTCGGCGTAATAGCCCTGGTTCTCCCCCTCGGTCACGTGGAGGATCAGCAGCAGGCGGGCCTGCCGGCTGGTCATTCCCAGCGTCCGCACCCGCGCGTCGAACGCGCGGCGCAGCAGGCGCGCGCTGTCGGACAGCAGGTAGGGGAGACTCAGCATGTCACCCATATAATAGACATGCTTAATTTAAGCAATATCGCAGCGAGCCGCAGGTTCCTCATTGCCAAATTTAACTGATCGGTTAAACCGCGACTCAAAGCAATCCAGAGAGGAGGCCCCAGTGGCAATCAAGACCCGCATTACTGAACTGCTCGGCATCGAACATCCTATCGTTCAGGGCGGGATGCAGTGGGTGGGCACGGCGGAAATGGCCAGCGCCGTTTCCAATGCCGGGGGCCTGGGCATCATCACCGGGCTGACCCAGCCGAGCGCCGAGGCTCTCGCCGCTGAAATCGAACGCTGCAAGAGCATGACCAACAAGCCCTTCGGCGTGAACATGACCGTGTTTCCCGCCATCAATCCGCCGGATTACAAGGCTTACACCCAGGTCATCATCGACAGCGGGGTAAAGATCGTCGAAACCGCAGGCACGCCCGCCGTGCGCGAACTGTGGGAAATGATGAAGCCTGCCGGCATCAAGATCCTGCACAAGTGCACCGCTGTTCGCCATGCCCTATCGGCGGAAAAGGCCGGGGTGGACGTGATCTCCATCGACGGGTTCGAATGCGCCGGGCATCCGGGGGAAGACGATATTCCGGGCCTGATCCTGATCCCCGCAGCGGCGGACAAGGTGAAGATTCCGCTGCTCGCCTCGGGCGGGTTTGGTGATGGGCGCGGTCTGGCCGCAGCCCTGGCGCTGGGCGCCGAGGGTATCAACATGGGCACCCGCTTCTGCGCCACGGTCGAAGCGCCGATCCACCAGAACTTCAAGCAATCGATGGTCGATCATGACGAGCGCGACACCGCGCTGATCTTCCGCACCTTCCGCAATACGGCCCGTGTGGCCAAGAACGGCATCGCGCAGCAGGTTGTGGCCGCTGAAGCCGAAGGCAAGCCGTTCGAAGCCGTGGCCGAACTGGTCAAGGGCGTGCGGGGCCGCGAAGGCCTGCAAAGCGGCGATACCGAACACGGCATCTGGACCGCAGGCATGGTCCAGGGCCTGATCCACGACATTCCGACCTGCCAGGAACTGGTCAGCCGGATCGTTGCCGATGCCGAAACCATTATCCGCCAGCGCCTTTCCGGCATGCTGGCCTGATCGTACCCCTAAGGAGTAACTGACATGGCCGAAGCCTATATCATCGACGCAGTCCGCACCCCGCGCGGGATTGGCAAGCCGGGCAAGGGCGCGCTGTCGCACCTGCACCCGCAGCACCTCGCCTCGACCTGCCTCAAGGCAATCCGTGACCGCAACAACCTCGACACCAGCACGGTGGATGACATCATCTGGTCGACCTCCAGCCAGAATGGCAAGCAGGGCGGCGACCTGGGCCGCATGGCCGCGCTGGCCGCCGGCTATGACATCTCGGCATCGGGCACCACGCTGGACCGCTTCTGCGGCGGCGGCATCACTTCGGTGAACCTGGCGGCGGCCACGGTCATGTCGGGCATGGAAGACTGCGTGATCGCGGGCGGTACCGAAATGATGAGCTTCACCTCGTCCTATGGCGCGGAACTGGCCAATGCCGGGATCAAGCCGCTGGGCATGGGTTCGGGCAACCGCGCGCTCGATGAAATCCACCCGCAAAGCCACCAGGGCGTCTGCGGCGACGCCATTGCCGCGCGCGAAGGGATCGACCGCCAGGCGCTCGACGCGCTGGCCCTGGTCAGCCAGGAACGCGCTGCCCGCGCGATCAAGGAAGGCCGCTTCGACAAGTCGCTGGTCACTGTCTACAACGAAGACGGTTCCGTGGCGCTGGATCACGAGGAATTCCCCCGCCCGGAAACCACCATGGAAGGCCTGTCCTCGCTGAAGGCCAGCTTTGACGCCATGGCCGATTTTGACCTGGGCGGCGGGGTGACCTTCAAGAAGCAGATCCAGCGCGTCTATCCCGAACTCGACTGGAAGGGCGTGCACCATGCCGGCAACTCGTCGGGCGTCGTCGATGGCGCTGCTGCGATCCTGATCACCAGCAAGGAATATGCCGACAAGCACGGCCTCAAGCCGCGCGGCCGCATCGTCGCCTATGCCAACCAGGGCGATTGCCCGACGCTGATGCTCAACGCCCCGGTTCCGGCGGCGAAGAAGGTGCTGGAAAAGGCTGGCCTGAAGAAGGACGACATCGACCACTGGGAAATCAACGAGGCGTTCGCCGTCGTCGCGGAAAAGTTCATCCGCGACCTCGATCTTGATCGCACCAAGGTGAACCCGAACGGCGGCGCCATGGCGCTCGGCCACCCGATTGGCGCGACCGGCTCGATCCTGATCGGCACGGCTCTGGACGAACTGGAGCGGACCGGTGGCCGCTATGGCCTGATCACCATGTGCGCCGCTGGCGGCATGGCTCCGGCGATCATCATCGAGCGGATCTAAAGGGAGCGGCAGGCCAGCTTTGGCCTGCCTCGCTCTTGGCCGTTCGTCCTGAGGAGCGGCTGAGCGAAGTCGAAGACGCGTCTCGAAGGACTGCCGTGCAGCGCGGTGGTTCGAGACGGGGCCTTCGACAAGCTCAGTCCCCTCCTCACCACGAACGGAGTAGGAGATAGGCGGCAATGACCGAAATCCTCCAGCAAATCGCCCAGATCGTCGGCCCCCAGGGCCTGTTGACCGGAGAGGACGTTTCCGGTCGCGCTGCCGATTTCATGGGGCTCAGTCACGTGCAGGCGAAAGCCATCGTGCGCCCGGCCAGCACGGCGGAGCTTTCTGCGGTCATGAAGTTGTGCCACGCCGCCGGGCAGACGGTGGTACCGGCGGGCGGCTATACCGGGCTGGTCCACGGCGCGGATTGCCAGCCGGACGACATCCAGATTTCGCTGGAACGGATGCGCGGGATCGAGGCCATCGACCCGGTGGGGCGGACCATGACCGTGGGCGCGGGCTGTCCAGTCCAGACCGCGCACGAAGCGGCGGCCGCGGAGGGCCTGAAGTTCGCGGTTGACTGGGGCGCGCGGGGCACGGCCACTATTGGCGGGGGCATTTCCACCAATGCGGGCGGCAACTCGGTCGTGCGCTATGGCATGATGCGCGACAACGTGCTGGGGATCGAGGCCGTGCTGGCCGATGGCACGGTCATCTCCGCCATGAACAGCCTGCTGAAGAACAACGCGGCCTATGATCTGAAGCAGCTGTTCATCGGCACCGAAGGCACGCTGGGCATCGTTACCCGCGCCGTGCTGAAACTGCATTCCGCGCCGCTTTCCAAGAACACCGCGCTGCTCGCCTGCGAAAGCTTTGACGCGGTCCAGGCGCTGTTCGTCCACGCGGGCAAGCGGCTGGGTGCGATGCTGACTTCGTTCGAAGTCATGTGGAACAGCTTTTACCAGTTGATCGCGGTGGACGAGGGCACCCACAACCCGCCGCTGCCCGGCGGGCATGGCTATTACGTGATTGTCGAAGCCAGCGGCACCGACCAGGCGCGCGACGCCGACCTGTTTGAAGCCGTGCTGGGCGAGGCGCTGGAGCAGGGCATTGCCTTCGACGCGGTGATTGCCGCCAGCGAGGGCCAGGCCGCGCAAATCTGGGCGATCCGCGACGATATCAAGACGCTGTCGCTCCGTACCCTGCCTGCGGTTACCTTTGATGTCAGCCTGCCCATCGTGGCGATGGACGGCTATGTCAAAGCGCTGGAAGCCAGCGCGCGCGAGGCTTTTGGCGAGACGATGAAGCTGGTGGTCTTCGGCCATATCGGCGATGGCAACCTGCACATCATCCTGGGCGCACAGCCGTTCACGCCGGAAACGCGGCACCGGATCGAGGAACTGGTCTATACCGCCCTGGTCCCGCATCGCGGCTCGATCAGCGCCGAACACGGCATTGGCCTGGAAAAGCGCGACTGGCTGCAAATCACCCGCTCGCCCGAAGAGATCGCGCTGATGCGCAGTCTCAAGACCGCGATGGACCCGAAGAACATTCTGAACCCCGGCAAGGTACTGGCATAGGAGAGCCCCTGATGAGCGCGATGATCTTCGAAATTTCCGACCACATTGCGACCATCACGCTCAACCGGCCGGAACGGATGAACACGATCTCGTCCGCCATGCTGGATGAATTGACCCGCACGCTGGTTTCCGTGAACGAAAACCCCGATGTGCGGGTGGTGATCCTGACCGGAACGGGCCGCGCGTTCTGCGCCGGGCTCGACCTCAACGAAGCCTCCAGCGGCGAAGGCATCGGCGGCAAGGATCGCCGCCCGCCCGAAACCATCGACCTGCGCAACACGCCGCCCACCGTGCTGTTCGCGATGGACAAGCCGGTGATCTGCGCGCTCAATGGCTCAGCTGCGGGCTATGGCATGGACCTGGCGCTGGGCTGCGACATCCGCATCATGGCCGACAATGCCAAGCTGGCGGCGGCCTTCGTGAAGCGCGGGGTGGTGCCCGAAAGCGGCGGCACCTGGTTCCTGCCGCGGATGCTAGGCTGGGCCAAGGCGGCGGAAATCATCTTCACCGGCCGCACTTTGAACGCCGCAGACTGCCTGGCCGAGCGGCTGGTCAACAAGGTCGTTCCCGCCGATAGCGTGGCCGCCGAAGCCCGCGCCATGGCCCTGGAAATCGCCGCCAACGCCCCGATGGCCGTCCGCGCGTCCAAGCGCCTGATGCGCATGGGCCTGGACGAAACCTTCGATACCCACGTTCAGCACGTCTACCTGCAATTGTTGCCGTTGTTTGCCAGCGAGGATTTCGCCGAGGGCGTGAAGTCGTTCCTGGAAAAGCGTCCGGCGGCGTTTACGGGGCGATAGGTTCAGATACTTCCGGCTGCGCCAATAGCCCCTCCGTCAGCGCTTCGCGCTGCCACCTCCCCATGGCCTGCGGCCACAGGGAGAATTGCTTCGAACCTCCCCGTTGCGCAGCAATGGGGAGGGGGACCGCTTTGCGCAGCAAAGTGGTGGAGGGGCTGCTTAGCTATCGCCTTTGCACAAACGGATCAGCGCATCGGCGACTTCAGCCGGTGACGCCAGCACGTTGCGCGCGGCGATACGCACCACCTTGTAACCTTGTGCTTCCAGCCATGTTGTCCGCTGGCCATCGCGTTCCGGCCGATCACCCATGTCATGGGCGATCCCGTCTATCTCGAAGCAGGTCTTCGCTGATGGGCAGTAGAAATCCACTACGAAACGACCAATCGGATGTTGCTGGCGGAACTTCAGGTCTGATTGCCTGAGCTCTCGCCACAACAGCACCTCTGGCAACGAGCGCTCCTTGCGCAGGGTTCTGGCTTTCAGGACGGTTGCTCTGGTCGTCTGTCGCGCCATTTGCCCCTCCGTCAGCGCTATGCGCTGCCACCTCCCCATGGCTTGCCGCCACAGGGAGGGTTTACCGAATTACAATAACACCCCGCGCCCCACGTCGCGCGCGTTGATGGCGCCGGACAGGCCCAGGGCCGTGCGCATGTCCTGTTTGACCAGGCCGAGATAGCGGGACAGAGCTGCTTCTCCGCCTGCCGCCAGGGCCATGACCCAGGGCCGCCCGACCAGCGCTGCCTTGGCGCCCAGGGCCAGGGCGCGGACGAGGTCCTGGCCGCTGCGGATGCCGCCATCGACCAGCAGGGTCGTATCGCTGCCCACGGCATCGGCGATGCGGGGCAGCATGGTGGCGGTGGAGGCGACACCGTCCAGCTGGCGCCCGCCATGGTTGCTGACGATCATCCCGTCCGCGCCCACGGCCACGGCCTGCCGGGCGTCGTCCGTATCGAGAACGCCCTTGAGCACCAGGTTGCCCTTCCACACCTGCCGCAGCCACTCGATGTCCTTCCAGGTCACCGAAGCGTCGAACTGCGTGCCGGTCCAGTGCAGGTAATCGCGCGGGTTCTTTGACTGCTTCACGTACATGGCAATATTGCCGAAGCCGTGCGGTCCGCCTTTCAGGCCTACGTCCCAGGCCCAGCGCGGGTGGAGCAGCCAGTCGAGCGGGCCAGAGCGGAGCCGTCCCCACGGGCCAAGTCCGCCCGCCATGCCATTGCGGATGTCGCGGTAGCGCGTGCCAAGGACCGCAAGGTCGATGGTAAAGACCAGCGTCCGCACGCCCGAATTCCAGGCCCGGCCCAGGATTTCCTGCACGATGCCCCGGTCTTTCAGCATGTAGAGCTGGAACCAGGCGGGCCGGTCGCTCACCGCGCCGACTTCCTCCAGCGTGCAGATGCCCACGGTGGAGAGACAGAAGGGAATGCCCGCCTTGTCCGCCGCCCGCTTGGCCTGCACTTCGCCGCGCCGCGCGCTCATCCCGCCCATGCCGATCGGGGCCAGGACCAGCGGCAGGGCGAGCTGCTCGCCGAACAGGTCGACCGAACAGTCCATGCGCGAGGCATCGCGCAGCACCTTCTGCGTCAGCTGCACCGCCTCCCAGTCCGCCGTATTGCGCCGTAGGGTCACTTCCGCACCCGCGCCGCCGTCGATGTAGTCGAACAGGAAGCGCGGCAGCCGCTTTTCCGCTGCGCGCCGGAAATCGGCGAAGCTGGCGGGAAGAAGGTTGAGGGAATCGCCCATCGTTCAATCCTTGCTTAGGCGCTAATTGGCCCGCTCACCCTGAGCCTGTCGAAGGGTCGGTGCGGTTTCGGCAAACCGGCTTCGACAAGCTCAGCCTGAGCGGGTTTTTTTGGGGGCTATCACTGCCCTACAGCATCGCCTCGATCAGACGTGGGCCCTTGTGGGCCAGGGCTTCTCCCAGCGCCTTGCGGAAGCCTTCCGCCGTATCGACCCGCACCGCAGGCACGCCCATGCCTTCCGACATCTGCACCCAGTTCAGCCCCGGATTGCGCAGGTCCAGCATCGAGAGCGCCTTGGGACCGGGGTTCTGCACGCCGACCCGCATCAGTTCGATGTTGAGGATCGCGTAGGAGCCGTTGTTGAGGACGATGGTGGTTACATCCAGGTTCTCGCGCGCCATGGTCCACAGCGACTGGACGGTGTACATGCCCGAACCATCCGCTTGCAGGGCGATCACCTTGCGGTCCGGACAGGCGACCGCAGCGCCTACCGCCACGGGCAGGCCCTGGCCAATGGCACCGCCGGTCAGTTGCAGCCAGTCATGCTGTTTCGCCCCCGCGCACATCAGCATCGCAGCGCCGCCCTGGGTTGCCCCTTCGTCTGAAACGATGGCGTTTTCGGGGAGCAGTTCGGCCAGGATCGCGCCCAGGCTGGCGCTGTTCAGCTTGCCCGGTTCCGCCGGAAACTGGGTCGGTGCCTGAACCAGCGCAGGCTCTGCCGGAGCATCCAGCGCATCGGCCAGCGCGGTCAGCGCGTCCAGCGCATCCTCGCGCATCGAGGCAAGCCGGACCAGGCTGGCATCGGGCGGCGAGAGCCAGCTCGGCTTGCCCGGGTAGGCGAAGAAGGAAACCGGCGGCTCTGCCCCGCAGAACACGATGGTGCCAAAATCCTTCAGGAAGGCTTCGGCCTGTTCGCCGAAGTAGGGCAGCTTTTCCACCGCTACCCGGCCCGCGCCGCGCTGGTGGCGGGTGGCGAAGGTTTCGGCGACCAGACGGCAGCCGGTTGCAGCCGCGATCCGTCCGGCCTGATGCAGGGCATCCTCGCGCAGGGCCCGCCCGCCAAGGAACAGGCACTTCGCGCCGCCTTCCGCCTTCAGCGCATCTATGGCAGCAGCAATGGCTGCATGGGGCGCGCGCGGAGCAGCAGAAATCGCGGGCGCGGCGACCGGAGCGGAACCTTCGGTCCAGGCATGGTCGGCCGGCACGATTACGGTGGCGATCTTGCCGGGATAACCGCCCATCGCCACGCTGTAGGCTTCCGCCCCGGCCTGCGCCAGGTCGCGGTTCGATTTCGAGATGCGCACCCAGTCCGACATGGGCCGGGCCACGCCCGCCGCGTCCGAGGTCAGCGGCGCATCAAAGTGCAGGTGATAGGTGGCATGATCGCCAACCATGTTGATGATCGGGCTGCCCGCCTTCTTCGCGTTGTGCAGGTTGGCCAGGCCATTGCCAAGGCCGGGGCCGAGGTGAAGCAGGGTAATCGCGGGCTTGTCCGCCATGCGGCCATAGCCGTCCGCCGCGCCGGTCACGACCCCTTCGAACAGGCCCAGGATCGCGCGCATTCCATGCTGCCGGTCAACCGCCGCAACCAGTTGCATTTCCGAGGTTCCGGGGTTGGCGAAGCACACTTCGACCCCGCAGTTGTAGAGCGTTTCAATGAATGCTTCAGCACCGTTCATCTCGGTAAGTCCTCCCTTGAAACCTAGCGTAGCGCGGCCTTTTCCCGGCGCAACAGGATTGTGCGAAGGCCGGTCGGCGCTATGAGAAGCGCAAGCACGGAGGCTGAGTCGCGCAATGAATTATGATGTTGTTATCGTTGGAGCCGGTCAGGGCGGAGCCTATGCAGCGATTCAGCTGCGCCAGCTGGGCTTTGAAGGCACCATTGCGCTGGTCGGGCGCGAAAGCGAACCGCCCTACGAACGGCCCCCGCTGTCCAAGGAATACATGCTGGGCGACAAGGCGTGGGAGCGCCTGCTGATCCGTCCCGCCGATTTCTGGGAAGGGAAGGGGATCGACCTGGTCCTCAATGCCGAAGTCGTCTCGGTCCAGCCCGCCGACAAGACCGTGACTCTGCAGGATGGCCGGACCATCGGTTATGGCGATCTGGTCTGGGCGACGGGCGGCGATCCGCGCCGTCTGACCTGTCCGGGCGCAGACCTTCCGGGTGTTTACGGCGTGCGCAACCGCGCCGATGCCGATGCGATCCTGGCCGATCTCCCCAATGTGGAGCGCGCGGTGATCGTCGGCGGGGGCTACATCGGCCTGGAAGCTGCCGCCGTGCTGCGCAAGCTGGGCAAGGAAGTGACTCTGCTGGAAGTGCTGCCGCGCGTTCTGGCGCGCGTCGCCGGGGAAGAGCTGTCCGCCTTCTATCAGGCCGAACACCGCGCCCACGGCGTTGACCTGCGCACCGAAACCGGGCTGGAGGCAATCGAAGGCACCGACCGCGTCACCGGCGTGCGCCTGGCCGATGGTTCGGTGGTGGAATGCCAGCTGGTGATCGTCGGCATCGGTATCATCCCCGCTGTCGGTCCGCTGCTGAGCGCTGGAGCGGCTGGCGGCAACGGCGTGGACGTGGACCAGTTCTGCCGCACCAGCCTGCCGAACGTCTATGCCATTGGCGACTGCGCGGCGCATTCCAACCGCTTTGCCGATGGTGCGGTGATCCGCCTGGAAAGCGTCCAGAACGCCAACGACATGGCGAGCTGCGTGGCCAAGGCGATCACCGGCGACGCGCAGCCCTATGCCGCAACGCCGTGGTTCTGGTCGAACCAGTATGACCTGAAGCTGCAGACCGTCGGCCTGTCCGGCGGGCACGACCAAGCCGTCCTGCGCGGCGACCCGGCCAGCCGCAGCTTCTCGGTCCTCTATCTCAAGAACGGCAAGCTGATCGCCAGCGACTCCGTCAACGCGATCAAGGATTACGTCCAGGCCCGCAAACTGGTGGAAGAAGGCGCGGTGATTGCGCCCGACGACCTGGCCGACGCCAGCCGTCCGCTGAAGGAACTGGACCGGATTTCCTGATTTCAGCCCTGCGTTTCAGAGTGGTTTACGCGTCCTCGCGCTTGTAAGCGGGAAGGTGGATGCCGAAGCGGATGGCCGAGGCACGGAGGGCGAAGCCTGCGGCTCCGGCCAGGGTCCAGACCAGTTCGCGCGGGGCGTCGATCATCATGCCTGCCGCGCAGAGGGCGGAGGACAGCGCGGCGGCGGTGACGTAAAGCTCCGGGCGCATCAGGATTGACGGGCGGCCCGCCAGCACGTCGCGGATCACGCCGCCAACGCAGCCGGTGATGATGCCCATGGTCACCGCGGGAACGGGAGTCACGCCATAGGCCAGGGCCTTGGCCGTGCCGAGTACGGCATAGCCGGCCAGACCCGCGGCGTCGGCATATTCCAGGAATTGACCCTCCCACCAACGGCGCGGCGTGAACCAGGCGACCAGGGCGACGCCCAGGCAGACTGCGGCGACCCAGGGATCGCGCACCCAGAATACCGGGGCGCCGATCAACAGGTCGCGCACCGATCCGCCGCCGACCCCGGTGGCAAGGGCAAAGAAGCCCATAGTCACGAAGGTCTGGCGCAGCCGCGCGGCAAGCAGCGCTCCGGACAGGGCAAAGACGGCAATTCCAGCAATGTCGAGAATAGCGGGGATTTGTGGGATGTCGGGGTTCATGCGCCGATCCTCCGCTTGCGTCGCCGGAACAGCAGCACCGTGCCGAGCAGGCTGGACACGATTCCCACCGTCGCGAAAATCCACAGCAGGGCATGGCTGGTATTCTCGCGCCCCATCGGGTCCATGATGTGCAGGCCCCACATCAGGTCGTAGAACCGCCAGTATTCCGTCCGCAGGGCCACGACTTCGCCCGTATCGGCATCGATATAGACATGGGTGCCGTCGGCGAAGGTGGCCCGCCATGACGGGCGCGGGCGGCGCAGATCAAGCGGAGAGGCTTCCGCGCTGAACCGCTGCATCGAAACAAGCGCGGCGGAACCGGCAAAGGCAGCTTGGGACAGCTCGCGCGCTTCGGCCTCGCTCACGCCGGGCAGGGGCGTGCCGTCCTGGGCATAGCGGCTCTGGTTGCCCTGGCTGTCGGTGGCGATCCAGACCGGCGCGCCGTTCTCTTCGATAAGGGTCAGACGTTTGACCGGGACCGCCAGGCGCGGGGCGGTCAGCATGTCCGTCTGAAGCAGGCCCGGCCCGCGCCGCAGGTTTTCGCCGCGCACTTCGTCGATCGGGCGCAGGGTCATTACCAGCCCGCTGATCGTCCAGAGCAGCAACGGCAGTGCCGCCAGCCAGCCCAGCCAGATGTGCCACCTGGCAAATCGGTGCATGGCGGTGAAGCGGGCCATGCCTGCGGGCTTAATCCTCGATGTGCTCGCGCAGCTTGTCCAGCAGGACCTGGATGCGCGTTGCTGCTTCGGAGAAGGTGACGATGTCTTCGCGGTTGTTGTTCATCCGCGCTTCCTTGGCCGCTTCGGCATAGCCTTCGAGGTCCACTTCCAGCGCATCGACCAGCATTTCGATCTCGTCGGTGCTGAAAGTCAGGGTGACATCGGCCATTTGGGGTATCCTTAAAAAATCGCGTCATCCCGGCGCAGGCCGGGACCCAGACCTCAATAAACGAAAGTCATCGCAATGCGACGGGCTTTCTTGGCTGCTGGGTCCGGCCTGCGCCGGGATGACGAAGCTGTACGTTTGATATCAGATGTGGATCGGCTTGCCGACAACCGCCATGGCCGCTTCCTTGACCGCTTCGGAATGGGTCGGGTGGGCATGGCAGGTATAGGCGATGTCTTCCGACGTAGCGCCGAATTCCATCGCCAGGGCAGCCTCGGCGATCATCGTTCCGGCGACGGTGGCGATGCACCACACGCCCAGGACCTTGTCGGTCTTGGCATCGGCGATGACCTTCACGAAACCGTCCGGCTCGTGGTTGGTCTTGGCGCGGCTGTTGGCCATCATCGGGAACTTGCCGACCTTGATCTCGCCCTGTTCCTTCGCCTGCTCTTCGGTCAGGCCAACCCCGGCGAATTCCGGCGTGGTATAGACCACGCCCGGGATCACCGCATGGTTGACGATGCCGACGCCGGTGGCGATGTATTCGGCCACGGCAATGCCCTCGTCCTCGGCCTTGTGGGCCAGCATCGGGCCGGGGATCACGTCGCCGATGGCGCGGACGCCATCGACCGAGGTGCGGAAATCATGCCCGGTTTCGATCTGGCCGCGCGCGTTCAGTTCCAGCCCGATCGCCTCGATGTTCAGGCCCGCCACGTTGGGGCGGCGGCCGATGGCCACCAGCACGCAATCGGCTTCCAGCGTTTCGCTGTCCCCGCCCTTGGCCGGTTCCAGGGTGAGGGTGGCCTTCTTGCCCTTGACCACCGCGCCGGTCACCTTGGTGCCCAGCTTCAGCTCCATGCCCTGCTTCTTGAAGATCTTGCCGGCTTCCTTGCGGATGTCGCCATCCATGCCAGGCAGCAGCTGATCGAGGAACTCGACCACGGTGACCTTGGCACCCAGGCGGCGCCAGACCGAGCCCATTTCCAGGCCGATCACGCCGCCGCCGATCACCACCAGGTGTTCGGGCACGCGGTCCAGCGCGAGCGCGCCGGTGCTGTCCACGATCACGCCCTGGTCGTTATCGACTTCCACGCCGGGCAGCGGGGTAACGCTGGAACCGGTGGCAATCACCACTTCCTTCGCCGTGTAGTCCTTGCCCGCAACGGTCACGGTATGGGCATCCTTGAACGCGCCATAGCCCTTGAGCCAATCGACCTTGTTCTTCTTGAACAGGTATTCAATGCCCTGGGTCAGGCCCTTGACCGCGTCGGCCTTGTCCGCTTGCAGCGCGGCGAGGTCCAGCTCTACCTTGCCCAGCTTTACGCCATAGCGGGAAAGGGTGCCATTGGCGGCTTCCTCGAACTTTTCCGATCCGTGCAGCAGCGCCTTGGACGGAATGCAGCCGACGTTGAGGCAGGTTCCGCCCAGCGTTTCGCGCGCTTCGACGCATGCGGTCTTGAGGCCAAGCTGCGCCGCGCGGATCGCGCCGACATAGCCGCCGGGACCAGCGCCGATGAAGATCACGTCATAATCGTATTCAGCCATATTGGCCTCCGTTGCGACAGGCTTCGACAAGCTCAGCCTGAGCGGACTTGGTATTCAAGGTTCGCATCCCGCAGCCCGCTCATCCTGAGCTTGTCGAAGGATGCTGTGCAAGAGCAACTTACAGATCGATCAGCAGACGGGTGGGATCCTCGATCGCTTCCTTGATGATCTTCAGCGCGGTCACGGCCTCGCGCCCGTCGATCAGGCGGTGGTCATAAGACAGGGCGAGATACATCATCGGGCGGATCACGATCTGGCCATCGCGCACGACCGGACGGTCTTCGATGCGGTGCAGACCCAGAACCGCGCTCTGCGGCGGGTTGATGATTGGGGTCGACATCAGGCCGCCGAAGATCCCGCCGTTGGAGATGGTGAAAGTGCCGCCCTGCATGTCGGCCATGGTCAGGGCGCCGTCCTTGGCGCGCTTGCCCAGGTCGCCGATGGCCTTTTCGATGTCGGCAAAGCCCATCTGGTCGACATTGCGGACGACCGGAACGACCAGGCCGTTCGGAGCCGACACGGCCACCGACAGGTCGACATAGGGGAAGTAGACGATTTCATCGCCCTGGATCTGCGCGTTGACGCCGGGGAATTCCTTCAGCGCCAGGCAGGCTGCCTTGGCAAAGAAGCTCATGAAGCCGAGCTTCACGCCGTGCTTCTTTTCGAACACGTCCTTGTAGCGGTTGCGCGCATCCATCACCGCCGACATGTCGCAGTCGTTGAAGGTGGTGAGCAGGGCAGCCGTTTCCTGCGCGCTCTTGAGGCGCTTGGCAATGGTCTGGCGCAGGCGCGTCATCTTGACGCGTTCCTCGCCGCGCTCGCCCGTTTCGGCCGGAGCCGCAGCGGCGGGGGCGGCAGTGGTGGCAGCCGGGGCCGAAGTCTTGGCAGCAGCAGCGGCCAGGACGTCTTCCTTGGTGATGCGGCCATCCTTGCCCGAACCCTTGATGCTGGCCGGGTCGATCCCGTGTTCCAGCACGGCGCGGCGCACGGCGGGTGACAGCGCGGCGGCGGCATCGGCGGCGGCAGAGCTGACGTTCTGCGGCGGGGCCGAGTTCGATGCGGGAGCGACCGGCGCTTCGGTCCGTTCGGCAACCGGCTGTGCGCCGGCTGCGGCAACGCCGTCCTCGATCGTGGCGATGACCGCGCCAACCGCGACGTTATCGCCGACCTGGGCGATGTACTGACCCATCACGCCAGCAACCGGCGAGGGAACCTCGACCGCGACCTTGTCGGTTTCCAGGCTGGCGATCGGTTCATCCAGCGCGACGGCTTCACCCGGCTTCTTCAGCCATTCGCCAATGGTGGCTTCGGCAACGGATTCGCCCAGCGTGGGGACTTTGACTTCGGTGGACATATTCTTGTTCCTCAAGCCTTTTTACGGCGACGGATTTCATCACGAACGGAAGTGCCAAGGGCGTGGCTGATCAGGGCGCCCTGTTCGCTGACATGGCGGCTGGCCAGGCCCGTCGCGGGCGAAGCGCTGGCGACGCGGCCGGCATAGCGCGGACGGGTGACCTTGCACTTGGCGGCGATCAGGGCTTCCTCGATCAAGGGCTCGACGAAGAACCACGAACCGTTGTTCTTCGGCTCTTCCTGGCACCAGACGACCTCTTCCAGGTTCGGCATCTTCGAGAAGCGCAGCGCCAGTGGCTCACCCGGGAAGGGATAGAGCTGTTCCAGGCGGATGATCTGCACGTCCTTCAGTTCGGCGGCGTCGCGGGCCTCCATCAGGTCATAGGCGACCTTGCCCGAACACAGCACGACCCGGCGCGTATCCTTGTCCGCCGCGCCGTTGCGGTCCGACAGGATGCGCTTGAAGTGCGCTTCGCCGATGAACTCGCTCGCCTCGCTCTTGGCCATGGGATGGCGCAGCAGCGACTTGGGCGTCATGATGATCAGCGGCTTGCGGAACGGACGGTGCATTTGTCGGCGCAACACGTGGAAGTAGTTGGCCGGGCTGGTGATGTTGCACACCTGCATGTTGTCCTGCGCGCAAAGCTGGAGATAGCGCTCCAGCCGGGCGGAGGAGTGTTCCGGACCCTGGCCTTCGTACCCGTGCGGCAGCAGCATCACCAGGCCATTGGCGCGCAGCCACTTGGCTTCGGATGCGGCAATGTATTGGTCGATCACGATCTGCGCGCCATTGGCGAAGTCGCCGAACTGCGCTTCCCACAGCACCAGCGTCTTGGGATCGGCGCTGGCATAGCCGTATTCGAAGCCAAGCACGCCATATTCGCTGAGCGGGCTGTCGTGCACTTCGAACTTGCCGTGGGGCACGGTCGTGAGCGGAATGTACTTGTGCTCGTCGGTCTGGTCGACCCACACGGCGTGGCGCTGGCTGAAGGTGCCGCGGCCCGAATCCTGACCCGACAGGCGCACGTTGAAGCCTTCGGACAGGAGTGAACCATAGGCGAGGGCCTCGCCGGTCGCCCAGTCGAACCCGGCCCCGCTGGCGAACATCTCGCGCTTGGCATCCAGCACGCGGGCCAGGGTCTTGTGGATCTGGATCGAATCCGGAACCGTGGTCAGGGTGCGGCCCAGGCTGTCGAACAGCTTTTGCTCGATCCCGGTGGGGATATTGCGGCGCGCGGTTTCCGGATCGGCCGGAGCGTGCAGGCCGGTCCAGCGTCCGGCGAACCAGTCCGCCTGGTTGGCCTTGTAGCTTTTCGCCGCTTCGAATTCCTGTTCCAGCGTGGCGACGAAGTGCGTTTCCACTTCACCGGCATAGCTGGTGTCGATCACACCTTCCTTGGCCAGGCGGTCGGCATAGAGCTTCGACACGCCCGGATGCTGGCGGATTTTCTGGTACATCAGCGGCTGGGTAAAGCCCGGCTCGTCGCCTTCGTTGTGGCCGAAGCGGCGATAGCACCACATGTCTACCACGATGTCGCGGCCAAAGGTCTGGCGATAGTCGATCGCCAGCTTGCACGCGAAGGTCACCGCTTCCGGATCGTCGCCGTTGACGTGCAGGATCGGCGCCTGGACGCCCTTGGCCACGTCGGACGGATAGGGTGATCCGCGGCTGAACTGCGGGCTGGTGGTAAAGCCGATCTGGTTGTTGATGATGAAGTGGATGCAGCCGCCGGTGTTGTAGCCGCGCACCCCGGAAAAGCCGAAGCATTCCCACACGATGCCCTGGCCGGCAAAGGCCGCGTCGCCGTGGATCAGGACCGGCAGGACCTGCTTGTGCTTGCCTTCGCCCAGATCGTCACGGAACGCCTGGTTGGCGCGGGTCTTGCCCAGCACGATCGGATCGACCGTTTCCAGGTGCGACGGGTTCGGCACCAGGCTCATGTGCACCTTGATCCCGTCGAATTCACGGTCGGTGCTGGTGCCCAGGTGGTACTTCACGTCGCCCGAACCGCCCACGTCTTCCGGATTGGCCGTGCCGCCCGAAAATTCGTGGAAGATCACGCGGTAGGGCTTGGCCATCACGTTGGCGAGCACGTTCAAGCGGCCGCGGTGGGCCATGCCGTAAACGATTTCGCGCACGCCGCGCTGGCCGCCGTACTTGATCACGGCTTCCAGTGCTGGAATCATCGATTCGCCGCCGTCCAGGCCAAAGCGCTTGGTGCCGACGTACTTCTTGCCGAGGAACTTTTCGTACTGCTCGCCCCGGATCACGGCCTGAAGGATCGCCTTCTTGCCATTGGGGGTAAAGTCGATCGACTTGTCGCCGCCTTCGATCCGTTCCTGGATGAAGCGGCGTTCTTCCACATCGTTGATGTGCATGTATTCGTAGCCGACCTTGCCGCAGTAATTGCGTTTCAGCACGTCGACCAGTTCGCGGATCGTGGCCCATTCCAGGCCCAGGGTGCCGCCCAGATAGACCTTGCGGTCCAGCGCCGCGCCCGAAAAGCCGTGATAAGCCGGGTCCAGGTCGGCCGGCAGGTTCTGGTGCGAGATGCCCAGCGGGTCGAGATTGGCGCCCAGGTGGCCGCGCACGCGGTAAGTGCGCACCAGCATCATGGCGCGGATCGAATCCGCTGCCGCTTCCTCCACCGCGCGGGCATCCATCGGCGCGCCGGCCTTGGCCGCGGCCTTCTTGATCGCGACCTGCATCTGGGTCGGGTCAAGCGCCTGGGTCAGGTCGTCGCTGGCCGTGCGCCAGTCGGGCCGTGCCCAGCTGGGGCCGGGTTGCGGATCGTCGGGGAGGAAATCGTGGCTCTCGTTGCCCATTTCAGGCAGCCCTTTCGCTACACATTCTTCGGGGGCTGAGCGCTCCCGGGGAGGAAAGCGCGATTGCCCGCATCAGGGTTGCCCCCAGCCGAAGCCGGGGGCAGGGGATTGTACTCAGACGCGTTCCTTGAGCACTTCGGCCAAGGTTTCACCCAGCAGGCTGGGCGAGGGACTGACGCGGATCCCGGCTTCTTCCATTGCCGCGATCTTGTCTTCCGCACCGCCCTGGCCGCCCGAGACGATTGCCCCGGCGTGGCCCATGCGGCGGCCCGGAGGCGCCGTGCGGCCGGCGATGAAGCCAACCA
This sequence comes from Novosphingobium sp. NPDC080210, assembly GCF_050281025.1. Taxonomy (NCBI): domain Bacteria; kingdom Pseudomonadati; phylum Pseudomonadota; class Alphaproteobacteria; order Sphingomonadales; family Sphingomonadaceae; genus Novosphingobium; species Novosphingobium sp. NPDC080210. Next base: position 1,081,263 of record NZ_JBNNWL010000001.1, on the reverse strand, counting down.
TCGGCTTCTTGCGACCGCGCTTGGCTTCGTCCTTGAGGAACTGGGCGGCTTCTTCTTCGGCGCTGCCGCCGATTTCACCGATCATGATGATCGACTTGGTTTCATCGTCGGCCAGGAACAGTTCCAGCACGTCGATGAAATTGGTGCCGTTGACCGGGTCGCCGCCGATGCCGACAGCCGTGGTCTGACCCAGGCCGATGTTGGTGGTCTGGAACACGGCTTCATAGGTCAGGGTGCCCGAACGCGACACGACGCCGACGCTGCCCTTCTTGAAGATCGAACCCGGCATGATGCCGATCTTGCACTCGTTCGGGGTTAGGACGCCGGGGCAGTTCGGGCCGATCAGGCGGCTCTTGCTGCCTTGCAGGGCGCGCTTGACGCGAACCATGTCGAGCACCGGAATGCCTTCGGTGATGCAGACGATCAGTTCGATCTGGGCGTCGATGGCTTCCAGGATGGCGTCAGCCGCACCCGGAGGCGGAACGTAGATGCACGAAGCAGTCGCGCCAGTGGCGGCCTTGGCTTCGGCAACGGTGTCGAACTGGGGCAGGCCGATGTGGTCGGTGCCGCCCTTGCCCGGGGTGACGCCGGCCACCATCTGGGTGCCATAGTCCAGCGCCTGCTGGGTGTGGAAGGTGCCGGTGGCACCGGTCATCCCTTGCGTGATGACCTTGGTGTTCTTGTTGATCAGGATCGACATATCAAATCTCCCGGGGAATGGGTTCAGGCCAGGCTCGGCTCGATGCCCTTGCAGGCGACCAGCAGTTCCTTGACCGCGTCAACCGAGACCTGGAAGTTCTGCTTGGCTTCGGCGTCGAGGTTGATTTCGATGACTTCTTCCGCGCCGTTCGCGCCGATCACCACCGGCACGCCGACATAGAGGCCGTCGAGGCCGTACTTGCCGTCAACATGGACCGCGCAGGGCAGGATGCGCTTCTGGTCGCCCAGATAGGCTTCGGCCATGGCGATGGCGCTGGTAGCCGGGGCGTAATAGGCCGAACCGGTCTTGAGCAGGCCGACGATCTCGCCGCCGCCCGAACGGGTGCGGGCCACGATTTCGTCCAGGCGTTCCTTGCTCGACTTGCCCATCTTGACCAGGTCCGTGACGGGAATGCCGCTGACGGTCGAGTATTCGAGGACCGGAACCATGGTGTCGCCGTGGCCGCCCAGCACGAAGGCGTTCACGTCCTTCACCGAAACGCCGAATTCCCAGGCGAGGAAAGTGGCGAAGCGGGCCGAGTCCAGCACGCCGGCCATGCCGACCACCTTGTTGTGGGGCAGGCCGGAGAATTCGCGCAGCGCCCAGACCATCGCGTCGAGCGGGTTGGTGATGCAGATCACGAAAGCGTCGGGCGCATACTTCTTCAGGCCTTCGCCGACCGACTTCATCACGCCCAGGTTGATGCCCAGCAGGTCGTCGCGGCTCATGCCCGGCTTGCGCGGCACGCCGGCGGTGACGATCACCACGTCGGCGCCGGCGATGTCGGCGTAATCGTTGGTGCCCTTGATATTGGCGTCAAAGCCTTCGATCGGGCCGCACTGCGCCAGGTCCAGCGCCTTGCCCTGGGGCATGCCTTCGGCAATGTCGAACAGGACGATGTCGCCCAGTTCCTTCTTGGCAGCGAGGTGTGCAAGGGTGCCGCCGATCATGCCGGCGCCGATGAGCGCAATCTTCTTGCGAGCCATAGTGCGAATTCGTCCTTCCCTGATTGCGGGATCGCGGCTGGCACACGAACGACCTATCCCATCCCGCAGGGTGCAGGCGTCCGGCTAATGGGACTCGCCCTAGGCCCCCCATCTGGCGATTGCAAGGCGATAAAAGGTCGTACGACCAACTATTTTGTGATAATAGTTCGCAATTGCAAGAAGCTCTTAAGGCGCAGTTGCCGTAGCGTAGGTTTCCCGCCTTATCTGTCTGTTGGGTTGAGGTGCAGGCCCTCGCGGGGTTCCGTCCTGCTGGCTTCAAGCACGAGGTCCGTACTCTGGACTGCGCTTACCCGCCTAGCCGCGCCGCGCCAGGTTCAGCGCCAGGGCCGCGCCCATGCGGTGATCGAGCGCGCGGCAGATTTCTTGCCAATGGAGCGCGGCCTGACGGTCGCCCCGGTAATGCGCGGCGCGGGCGCGGTGGCGCGCGTCGGTTGCGGCGCTGAGGCCCATGCGGGCGAAATGCTCCAGCGCGGCGCGCAGCGTGGCGGCGTGGAATTCGCCTTCCGCCGTGTCGTTCGCCACCGTCATGCGGGCAAGGAGACTGCGCCCCCGGACCAAGGGCGTGGTGGCGGAGCGGGCGGCGGCAAAGCGGAAGGACATCGCGGCAATTCTCTAAGCGGGGGGACTTGGGCAGGCCTTTTAGCAACCGCCGCCTAAGCCTTCGTATGGGTCCATGGTTGCCAGGCGTTTACCATACCCGGCGGCCCGGTAATTTGATCCAGGTCGTTGCGCAGCGACATCTATCGGCTTAAGGGTCGCCTCACATCACGGGTTGCCCGGGAAACCGGGCCTAAGAGGGAAGGGGGTTCAAATCCCCCGCTGCCCCCGCAACTGTGACTGGGGAGCGATGCGTCCCACATGCCACTGGCGTCCTTGGCAACAAGGCACCGGGAAGGCGGACGCAAAGCATCGATCCGGGAGCCAGGAGACCTGCCCATGATGGTCGTTCCGCAGCCGGGCGGGGTGTACCGGGATGCAGCGTTGACCTGGGCCATCTGGCGCGGGTGCTCCGCCATGAACGGCGTTCGTTCATTGGTGGAGTTATTGTAATGAAAAGCTTGAAATATCTGTGTCTGGCCAGTGCTGCATCGCTGGCTGCCCCCGCCTGTGCGCAAGAGGCAGAGGCCCAGCCTGAGGCGGGCGACACGGCAGAAATCGTGGTGGTTGCCACCGGCTTTGCCCAGCCGCGCGACACGACCGGCCAGGCGATCACCATCGTGACGGCGGCAGACCTTGAGCGGCAGCAGGCGGTCAACCTGACCGACGCTCTGCGGACCCTGCCCGGGGCCAGCATTGCCCAGCGCGGTCCGGTCGGCGGGCAGACCAGCCTGTTCCTGCGCGGCGGCAACAGTTCGCAGACCCTGGTCCTGATCGACGGGGTGCGGATCAACGATCCTTCCAGCCCCAATGCGGCGGTCGACTTTGGCAGCCTGCTGGCGGGCAATGCGCAGCGGATCGAAGTGCTGCGCGGGCCGAACTCGGTGGTCTGGGGCAGCCAGGCCATGGGCGGCGTGGTCAATATCGAAACCGCCCTTCCGACCAGCGACCTGGAAGCGCGCGGCGCGCTGGAATATGGCTTTGCCGATACGGTCCTGGGCCGCGCCAACCTGTCGGGCGGCAGCGGACCCGTGCAGGCCAGCCTGGGCGGGACCTTCTACCGGACCGACGGGATTTCCGCCCTGGCCGGAGGCACCGAAAAGGACGGCAGCCGCACCTGGGCGCTCAATGGCCGGATCAAGGCCGAGCTGGTGCCGGACGTCTCGATTGACCTGCGCGGCTATTACAATGACAGCCGGGTCGATTTCGATTCCGCCTACAGCGGCGGGGCGGAATCGCTGGCTGTCGCCAACAACCGCCAGTTCGCGGGCTATGCGGGGCTGAACTTCGCCCTGGCCCAGGGCAAGTGGCAGAACCGCCTAGCCTACACCCGCACCGACATTCGCCGCCGGGGCACCGATCCGGTGGTCTATAGCTATAACAATTACGTCGTAAGCGGTACGATCGACCGGTTCGAATACCGCAGTTCCTATGACCTGGCCGCCTTGGCCACGCTGGGTTTCGGGCTGGAGCACGAAAGCACGGCTTCGAGCACCTCCTATGAGGGCGATCCGGCGCAATTGCAGGATACGGACGTGACCGGCGGCTATGTCCAGCTCAGCCTGCGCCCGGTTCAGGGCGTGACCCTGTCCGGCGGGGTGCGGCATGACGATTACAGCACCTATGGCGGGCATACCACGTTTGGCGGCAACCTGGCCTGGTCGCTGAACGGCGGGGCGACCGTCCTGCGTGCGACCTATGCCGAGGGCTTCCGGGCCCCGACCCTGACCGAGGGCCAGCCGCCCTATGGCAATACCGAACTGAAGCCCGAAACGGCCCGCAATGTCGACCTGGGGATTGAACAGTCCCTGCTGGACAACCGGGTGCGGCTGGGGCTGACCTGGTTCAACCGCCGCTCCACGGACCTGATCGTCTACTCCTTCAGCGCAGGCCGTTCCGAAAATATCGGGCGAGTCGATGCCGAAGGGCTGGAATTCGCAATGCGGATCGAGCCGACCGACCGGCTGCGGGTAGAGGCCAATTACACCCTGACCGATGCGTTCAACCGCTCTGGCAGCTTCACTGGCAAGCGGCTGCAATTGCGCCCGCAGCACAGCGGCAGCTTTTCGGTCGACTGGGCCACGCCGCTGGGCCTGAACCTTGGCGCGACCGCGCTGCTGATCGGGGACAGCTTTGACGATCAGGCCAACCTGGTTCCGCTGGACGGCTATGCCCTTGTCACCCTGCGGGCATCCTTGCCCATCGGCGACAAGCTGGAGCTATACGGGCGGGTCGAGAACCTGACCGATGCGCAGTACGAAACCGTGGCCGGCTATGGCACCTATGGCCGCGCGGCCTATGCCGGGGTTCGCGTGAAGTGGTAAGACGGCTGGCCCCGCTCCTGCTGCTGGCCGTGGCAGCCTGCACTGTCGCTCCGGCGCGCGAAGCGGGGCCGCCGACCCAGCGGCCCACCGTGGTCAGCCTGAACCCTTGCACCGACGCGATCCTGGCCGAAGTGGCCGATCCGCAGCAGATCCTGGCCATTTCCAGCTATAGCCATGATGCCGAAGCCAGTTCGATGGACCTGGCCACGGCGCGGCGGTTCAAGGCCGTTTCCGGCTCAGTCGAGGAAGTGCTGGCACTGCGGCCCGACCTGGTGGTGGGCAGTACGTTCACGCCGCTCGCCTCGGTCCAGGCCATGGCGCGGCTGGGCTTGCGGTTCGAGCCATTCGGCATGGCGGCAACCGTGGCCGAGAGCGAGGCGCAGGTCCGTCAACTCGCCGCCCTGGCCGGCCATCCCGAGCGCGGCGAGCGGCTGGTCCGGCGGATCGAGGCAGCGCTTGCCGCGAACCGCTCCACCGGCGGCGCAGCGATTCCGGCGCTGGTCTGGCAATCGGGCGGGATCGTTCCGGGTGACGGGACCTTGATTGCCGACCTGCTGCGCCGCACCGGCTTTGCCAATGCGGCTGCCGCGCGCGGCCTGGGCCAGGCGGACGTCCTGCCGCTGGAGCAAGTCCTGGCCGATCCCCCGCGCCTGATCTTTGCCGCCAGTCATGCGGCAGGGAACGAGGATCGGATGCTCGCCCATCCCGCCCTGGCAGGCCTGAAGCAGACGCGGCGCGAAACGCTTGATCCGGCGCTGCTGTGGTGCGGCGGCCCCACCATTATCCGTGCGGCGGAGCGGCTAGGGGAGGTGCGGCGCTCGTTCGCGGCTTCGACAAGCTCAGCCGGAGCGGGTGGAGAAAAGGCATTGCTGCCACAAACCCCGCTCAGCCTGAGCCTGTCGAAGGCGGCCGCCCGCACGGAGCGTCCGAAGTGAGCCGCCTCAACGCCATGCTGCTCGGCGCCTTGCTGGTAGCCGTGCCGCTGTCGCTTCTGGCCGGAAGAGTCTGGCTCGACCCGTTCTCCGATCTTCCCGCCAATGCATTGGTAATATTCGCGGACCTGCGCCTGCCGCGCGCGATCCTGGCCGTGACGCTGGGGGCGGGGCTAGGTGCGGCGGGTGCGGCGATGCAGGGCTATCTGCGCAATCCGCTGGCCGACCCGGGCCTGTTCGGGATTGCCCCCGGCGCGGCGCTGGGCGCGGTCCTGACCTTCTGGACCGGCTGGGCGGCGACCGCCTGGGCCTTGCCCGCCTTTGCCCTGGTCGGAGCCGGAGCGGCCATGGCACTACTGGGCTTGATCGCGGGGCGAACCGGGTCGGTCATGCTGTTCACCCTGGCCGGTATGATGATCGCCAGCCTGGCGGGAGCGCTGATGAGCCTGGCGATCAGCCTGGCCCCCACGCCCTTTGCGATGAGCGAGATCGTCACCTGGCTGATGGGCGCGCTGGCCGACCGGTCGTGGCGCGAAGTGATGTTCGCTGTCCCGCTGACCCTGGCCGGGATCGGCTTTCTGATGCTGGCGGGCAAGTCGCTGGATGCCCTATCGCTGGGCGAGGCGGCAGCGCGGTCGCTGGGCGTCGATCCGGGGCGCTTGCAATGGCTGATGATCGCGGGCGTTGGCCTGACGGTCGGCGCCGGGGTCGCCGCCGCCGGAATCATCGGCTTTGTCGGCCTGATCGTCCCGCACTTGCTACGCCGCTATACTGACCGCCGCCCCTCCAGCCTGATCCTGCCTTCCGCCCTGGCCGGGGCGCTGCTGCTGCTGCTGGCCGACAGCCTGTGCCGGGTGCTGCCGCTGGCCAGCGAATTGCGGCTGGGCATTGCCTTGTCGCTGCTGGGCGCGCCGTTCTTCCTCGCGCTGTTGCTGCGAATGCGGAAGGGACTGGCATGATGCTCGCCGCGCAAGACCTCATGCTGGATCGCCGGTTGAACGGTGTTTCCGTGGCCCTGCAAGCCGGGCAAGTCACCGCGATCTGCGGCCCGAATGGCGCTGGGAAATCCAGCTTGCTGGCCTGCTTGGCCGGACTGCTGACCCCGCAAGCGGGCGCGGTCAACCTGGAGGGGGCCGCGCTGTCATCGCTTGCCCCGCGCGAACGGGCGCGGGTGCTTGGCTATCTGCCGCAACAGGGCGAGGTGGCTTGGGACCTTTCCGTCTACACGCTGGTTTCGCTGGGCCGCCTGCCGTGGAATGCAGGAGCTGCGGCGGACCGCGCTGCGGTGGACGCCGCGTTGGCCGTGCTCGATCTGGAGGGACTGCGCCAGCGCCCACTTTCCAGCCTTTCCGGGGGCGAGCAGGCGCGCGTTTTGTTGGCCCGGGTGCTGGCAGGAGAGCCGCGCTGGATTCTGGCCGACGAACCGCTCGCCAACCTCGATCTCGCCCACCAGCTTGGCCTGCTTGGCCAGTTCAGAGCCCTTGCCGCGCAGGGCGTAGGGGTTTGCCTTGTCCTCCACGATCTCGCGCAAGCGATGAACCATGCGGACCGCGTGATCGTGCTGGATAGTGGCATGGTGGCCGCAGACGGTCCGCCGCACGAAGCGCTGACCGAAGCACTGATCGAACAGGTGTGGAAAGTGCCCGTGCGCTGGCTGGGCGAACCGGGGCAGCGCGCTCTGGTCGCCGGTTAGTCCTGCCAGTCCCCGACCGTCCCCATCCATAGCGCGGTCCCCGCAATCGCGGCGGTTTCCCCGCGCAGGATACGGGGGCCGAGCGTGATGGCGTGGGCTTGCGGCAGCGCGCGGATCGCGGCGCGCTCCGCCTCGTCAAAGCCGCCTTCCGGGCCGGTCAGGATCGCGGCGGGACCGCGATGGGCCGCGAACTGCGCGGCCGTACTGTCTCCACCGTTTTCGTCCGCGAAGAACAGGTGCCGTGCCGCGTCCCACTCTTTCAGCAAGACATCCAGCTTGACCGGAGCGGCTATGCTGGGGAGCGCCGTGCGGGCGCATTGCTCTGCCGCTTCGACCAGGACCGCGCGGGCGCGTTCCAGGTTGAGCTTGTCCGCCACGCAGCGGCGGGTCAGCACGGGCTGGATGTGGCGCACGCCCAGTTCGCAGGCCTTTTCCAGCACCAGGTCGAACCGGTCCTTTTTCAGCAGGGCGGCGCAAAGGGTGAAGTCCGGCACCTGCTCGCGCGAACGTAGCAAGGCCTCGCACGTGACAACGACATCGCGCTTGCCCGCCTCGGTCACGCGGGCGGCCCATTCGCCGGTTACGTCGTCGCACAGGATCACGACGTCGCCCGGCGCGACGCGCATCACCCGCGCCAGGTAATGCGCCTGCGGTCCGTCCAGCGCGACGACCGCATCTTGCGACAGCGCAGTTTCAACAAACAGGCGCGGGGCGCTTTTCGGGGGCCAGGCGGGAGTTGCGGGCATGGCCGCTCCATAGCCGCGGACGGACCGATTGGCACCCCTTTCCGGCAGGATCAGTTCACGACCACGCCATAGGTAACGGTGAACGAGGGCAGGTTGGGCGCCGTGCCAGTGGCAAAGGTGCCGCTGGGCCTGACCCGGACGTTGGTGATCGCCGCATCGGTCTGCTGCGCATTGGGCGTCGGCACATAGGTCCAGGTCGAGCCGGAATTGCTGGAAAACTCGAGGCTGTCGGTCGTGCTGGAAAAGCCAACCCACGAATAGGTCAGGCCGGATGCGGTCGAACCTTGGGTAAATTGGACCGGACCGCTGCCCGCAGGACCCATGTCGCCCAGAAAAAACCGCGTATTGGCCGGGATTGGCAAGGTGAGCGTGGTGGAATTGGCGTCGGGACTGCCGGTGCCGGTGTTGGTGGCCACGGCTGACACTTTGAGAAGCGCACCGGGGGTCGCCTTCGGGTTGCTCACCGTGATACCATTGGTAGCGACCATGCTTGCCACCGACAGGGTGAGGGTGGGGTTGCCTGTCGTGGCGACCGGAAGGCCCAGCGCGTAATAGCCGCTTTGCGGGCTGCCGGCGGTGAAGGAGACTGATCCGCTGCCGTTGTAGGTTGCCGTGGAAAGCACGGTGAACGTGCCGGTCGTGCCCGTCCGGTAAAGCAGCGCCATGGCCGCGCCGTTCGCCGCAGTCAGGCCTAGCTGCGACAGATTAAACGCCATGTTGACATTCCCCGCGCCGCCGCCGGTGCGCGTCATGTACCAGATGCGCTGCGAACGGGTGGCATAGCCTGCCGGGGCATCGGTAGTGGTCGAGCCAGTCGCCGGATTTTTCGCGTCGACCCCTGCCAGAAGATATCGACCGTTGCCCAGGAAGGTAAGGTTCGAGAGAGTGAGTCCTACCGAAGTGCCAACTGCTACCGAACCGTCCGTTTCCTGGCCGATTCCGCCCACGTAATAGCGAAAGCCGCTGGTAACGGTGTAGCGCTTTGCAGCGCCGACTCCGCCTGGATTGCCATGCTTTGCTGCCAGGTATGACAACAGGATGTTGCGTTCGGCGGTGTTGACGCGTCTGGCGTAGACGATCATTTCATAAATTCCGCCATCGTAGAACTGCGTCATGGGCGAGGCGATGTTTTCAAAGCTGCCCAGCAGCAGGCGGTGATCCGCGCCCTGGGTGTAAGTGCCCGCGTTGTTTGCAGTGGCGAGGGAAATGCCGTCCGCAGTGAAGGCCTGCGATGAGCCAGCCACTGCGGAAAACTCCATCACGAAGGGCCGGTTCGTCGTCATGCTGTTGGCTGAAAAGCCGGTTGTCAGCTGACCATTTGGGGTGCCGTGGTTGAAATAGACCAGATCGTCGGCGCGGGGAACCGCGATGCCGATGCGGTTGGCGTCCGGTCCGGTCTTGGCACCATGGGCAAAGATCCAGCTGTCTTTTATCGAGCGGCTGCTGGCCACAAGGAAGACATTGCTTGCTGTAACCGTGCTGCCACTCCCGAAAATACCCGTCGGAACTTCCAGTACGTTGTTGGTGCCGTTAAAGGATACGGCAGAGGTTCCGGCCTGCGGATAGCCGCGCGATATGGCGCCAAAGCTGACGGCATCCCCGGCGTGAAAGCCATTGCCACTCTTGTCTTTCCATGATGTGACAAATGCACCGAAAGCAGGGCCGCTGCCTCCGGCATTGCCGGTGTCCGTGCCGTAAATGTCATGCGCATCCAGCCACAGGCGCAGGCCGCCGGGAATGTCGCGCGGCGCATCGGCCCAGGCCGGGACGCCGAGGGCCAGCGTGCCGCAAGCCGTCATAATTCCGGGAACAATGCGGCTGATGCAGGCTTTCATGCTGATTTTGTTATAAAAAGATCACCTAACATCCTGCATCAGGCTTGATCCGTATGAACCCGGGGTTAGGACTTTACCGAAGGTGCGATCCCGGGAAGCGCCGTGCGTGCGCATTGGGCGCGTCATTGCACGATGACGTCATAGCCCAGGCTGAATGACGGGTTGTTCGGTGCGGTGCCGGTGCCGAATGTCCCGCTCGGCTTGATGCGGAAGGCGGTGATGGCCGGGTCGGTCAGGTTTGGCGTCGTCACGGGCGTATAGGTCCAGGTCGTGCCTGCATCGTTGGAAAAGTCCAGGCTGTCGGTCGTGTTTGCCAGTCCGCCAAAACTGTAGGAAAGCCCGGACGGTGTCGTGCCCTGGGTAAACTGCACCGGACCGCTGCCCGTGCCACCCAGGTCGCCCAGGTAAAGGCGGCTGTTCGCCGGAACCGGAATGACCACCGACGTTGCGTTGTTGTCCGCGCTGCCGGTGCCGCTGTTGATCACGACCACGTTTATCCTGATCCGGGAACCCGGGATCGCCTTGAAATTGCTGCTGTTCACACTGTCGCTGGTGACGGCGCTGCTCAGTGTCGTGACGATGTTGGGCGATGGCGTTCCCGGTGTGCCAAGCACGTAGTAACCGGTTTGAGGGCTGGTGGCGGTAAAGCTGACTGTGCCTGATCCGCTGTAGGTTGCCGTTGCCAGCGACGTGAAAGTGCCGGTGGTGCCGCTGCGATATCCCAGCGCCAGGGTGCTGCCCGTGCTGGCCGTGATCCCCAGCTGCACCAGATTGAACGCCAGCGTGACATTGCCCGTGCTGGTCCCGCTTTGCTGCAAGTACCAGATCCGCTGGGATCGGGCGCCTGAACCGGCCGGCGCATCGGCCGCAACCGTGCCGGTGGCGGGCGCCAGCGAACTGACCCCGGCCAGCAGGTAACGGCCATTGCCGAGGAAAGTCCCGTTGGAGATGGTCAGGCCGGCGGAAGTGCCGACTGTGACGGAACCATCGCTCTCCTGGCCGATCCCGCCCACGAAATAGTTGAAGCCCGCGCTGCTGGCATATTTTGACGCGGTCCCCGCGCCGCCGGGATTGCCGTGCTTGGCCGCCAGATAGGATTGCAGGATATTGCGCTCCGCCACTTTCAGCACGCGCGTGTAGATAAGCATTTCGCCGATCACCCCGTCGTGGTGCCGCCGATAGTCGTTCTCGCCGCTGCCGAGTTCGAAGTAATGGTTTGCAGCGGGTGAATAGGTTGCCGTCGTCGTACTGGATCCCAGCGTCGCGCCATCGCGGATGATCGCACCGCCTCCGGTGCCGGAACGCAGCCCATAGAGATACATCCGGCCCAGCACCGGGCTGGTGCCTGCCCAGTTGACCGTGACTCGCCCGCCGGTCGTATTGCCCTGGTCCCAATAGATGTTGCCATCGTTCCACGGCAGGCTGAGCATGTAGCGGTTCGAAGGCGAATAGCCCTTTGGCCCGCCACCGAACAGGACCGGCAAGGCGGCAATGCTTCGCGTCGAGGCAACGAGCAGGACTTCACTGGCGGTGACCGAATTGGTGCCGAAGATGTTGCCGGAAATTTCCAGCACATCGCTGGTGCCGTTGAACGAGACGCCCGTATTGGCGGAATAGGTCGGGTAGGTCCGTGGATTGGCTCCATAGCTGGCCGCATCGCCTGCGGTATAGCCGTTGGCGCTTTTGTCTTTCCAGCTTGAAACCTGCGCGCCGCCCGCCGGATTTGTTCCGCCGCCATTGCTGGTGGTATCGGTAGCGTTGACGTCCATCCCGTCGAGCCACAATCGCAGGTTTGTCGCGATGTCCCTGGGCGCATCGGCCCCTGCGCTGCTGGCAGCGCACAACAGGGCGGTCAAAACAAGTCCGCCCAGACTTCGCTGGACAAGCCGATCCATGGACAACAACTAGGTTGCAGGCGATTAACGCTCCTTTGGCCTTGCACTAGGGGTGTAGGCATAGTGGGGCGGGAAAGTGACCGGATGACGATTGGCCCGCGCTCGGCTAAAGCGCTTGCCATGACCGGCGGCACCACCCAGATCGTCCCTGACACCGAACATCGCGGCCTGATGGCGCAATTGCCCCAGCCGCTGCGCGACTATGCGCAGCTCGCGCGGCTCGACCGGCCGATTGGCTGGTGGCTGCTGTTCTGGCCCTGTGCCTGGGGACTGCTGCTGGCTGGCGGGGCGGGGCAGTGGGGCCTGCTTGCCTGGATGCTGCTCGGCTCCATCGCGATGCGCGGGGCGGGCTGCGTTTACAACGATATCGTCGATGCCGACATTGACCGGCAGGTGGCCCGCACGGCGCTGCGTCCGGTGGCCAGTGGCCGCGTCAGCAAGCGGGCGGCCTGGGCCTGGCTCATCCTGCTGTGCCTGGTCGGGCTGGTGGTCCTGCTGCAATTGCGGTGGCAGGCGCAGCTGGTCGCGCTGGGCAGCATTGCCCTGGTTGCCGCCTATCCTTTCATGAAGCGGATCACCGGATTCCCGCAGGCCTGGCTAGGGATCGTGTTCACCTGGGGCGCTCCGGTCGGCTGGGTGGCGCTGCGCAGCGACCGGCTCGACGTGCTGGCGGCGCTCTATGCCGGGGCGATCCTCTGGTGCATCGGCTATGACACGATCTATGCCTGCCAGGACCGCGAGGACGATGCCCTGGTCGGCATCGGCTCCAGCGCGCTGACCCTGGGTAGCCACGTCCAGAGCGGGGTTGCGGCCTTCTATGCCGGAGCCGTCGCCTTGTGGGGACTGGCCGTGTGGTTGCTGCGACCGGACTGGATTGCGCTGCTTGCGCTCCTGCCCGCCGCGCTCCACCTTGGCTGGCAGGTGCTGACCCTGAAGGATAGCGATGGCGACAATGCGCTTGCCCGGTTCCGTTCCAACCGCATGGCCGGGTTGCTGGTTGCGCTTGCCTGCTGGGTGGTCGGCAATGCGTAGCGCTTGCCTGGCGCTGACGCTGGGCCTGGCGGCTTGCGGGCAGCAGCCGGACATTGCTCCAACCCAAAGCGCCGCGGCAGAGGCCAAGCCTATGGCGACCGGCTCTCCTGAACCGACCATGCCGGAAAAGTCGTTCCAGGTGCTCGGCACCGAACCGTTCTGGGCGGTCGAAGTCCTGCCCGGGCAATTGCGCTATTCAGATCCTGAAAACATCGCCGGAACGACATTCGCCGCTACTGAGTCCAGTGAAGGAACCGGAGTGCGCTATTCCGGCACGATGAGCGGCCAGCAAATCAGCCTGATGGTCCAGCCAGGTACGTGCAGCGACGGCATGTCGGACACGGTCTATCCATGGACGGCAGTGCTGACCAAGGACGGCCGCCGGCTCCAGGGCTGCGCGCGGAAGCGGTAGGATGTGCAATCTCTATCGCATGACCAAGGGCACGCAGGAAGTCGCCCGGATGTTCGCGGTAGAGCCGGACCTTTCCGCCAATTACGGGGCAGAGGTCTATCCCGGCTATCCGGGGCTGGTGATCGCCGAAGGACGCGCGCGGGCCATGACCTGGGGCTTCCCGCTGGTGATGAAAGGCAGGCAGGGCCAGCCATTGAAGCCCAAGCCCGTCACCAACGCGCGCGAGGACAAGCTGACCACCCCGTTCTGGCGCGACAGCTTCATCCAGCGGCGCTGCCTTGTCCCGATCAGCCAGTGGGCCGAGGCCGAGGGCGAGAAGGGCCGGATGACCCGCACCTGGAATGGTCTGCCCGATCACGATGTCTTCGCCGTGGCGGGCCTGTGGCGGCGCAGCGTGGAATGGGGCGACGTCTATACCGTGGTCATGGTCGATGGGCATCCGCAGATGGCAGAAGTACACGACCGGATGCCCCTGATCCTCAGCCACGCCGCACAGCGATACTGGCTGGAAGGTACGCCGGAGGATGCTCTGGCATTGTGCCAGACCTGGGAAGACCCGATCACGGTGGAGCAGACCACCGAACGCTGGGCCGGCGGCGGGTGCGAGCCGGAGCAGCCGATGTTGTTTTAAATCAGCTGCTTGCACTTTTTACTTGGCAAAGCACTCCAAATCGGATCAACCTCAAGTCGACTTTAGATCGCGTAACGCCTAGGTTTTTTCCAGCTGCGACGAGAGGACGGGCAGAGATGGATCGCAATGACCTTTTGCCGATTGGGGAGCTGGCGCGGCGCACCGGACTGGCCGTATCCGCGATCCGCTTTTACGAAGACCAGGGTCTGATCCGGGCCTTGCGGACAAGCGGAAACCAGCGCCGCTTTTTGCGCAGCGACATTCGCCGGTTGAGCTTCATCCTCATCGCGCAAAGATTGGGGTTGGGCTTGGTCGAGATCGAGGCTGAGCTTTCCAAACTGCCGCAGGGCCGAACGCCCAGCCTGGCGGACTGGCAGAAGATCAGCCGCTCGATGCGCGTCGCCATCGATGCCAAGATCCAACTGCTGACCAAGGCGCGTGCCAAGCTTGAGGAATGTATCGGCTGCGGTTGCCTCAGCCTTGAACGCTGCCGCATGAACAACCGCGACGATCGCGCCGGGGTTGGCGGGACCGGGCCGCGCTTTGTGCTGGAGTGACGGCGCTTACTCCGCCGCCAGCAGGTGCTCCGCTGCTTCCAGGTCGACGCTGACGAGGCGCGACACGCCGCGTTCCACCATGGTCACGCCGAACAGGCGGTGCATCCGGCTCATGGTCACTGCGTTGTGAGTGACGATCAGGTAGCGGGTGTCGGTCTCGCCCACCATCGCTTCCAGCAGGTCGCAGAAGCGTTCGATATTGGCATCGTCCAGCGGCGCATCAACTTCGTCCAGCACGCAGATCGGCGCAGGGTTGGTCAGGAACAGGGCAAAGATCAACGCGACGGCGGTCAGCGCCTGTTCCCCGCCTGACAGCAGGGTGTGCGATTGCAGGCGCTTGCCCGGCGGCTGGGCATAAATCTCAAGTCCAGCCTCCAGCGGGTCGTCGCTGTCCACCAGGGCAAGGTGCGCGTGCCCGCCTTCGAACAGCTTGGTGAACAGGCGCTGGAAGTGGGTGTTGACCGCTTCGAATGCGGCGCGGAGCCGTTCGCGGCCTTCGCGGTTGAGATTGCCGATCGAGCCGCGCAGGCGGTGGACGGCTTCGACCAGTTCGGCCTGTTCGGCCACGCTCGCGCCGTGCCGCGCTTCGATCTCGGCCAGTTCGTCCGCTGCGACCAGGTTCACCGGGCCGATCCGTTCGCGTTCGGCAACCAGCTTGTCATGCTCCGCGCTTTCCTGCGGGGCGGGGCCGACTTCGGCGGACTGGAATTCAAACCGTTCGGGCAAGAGCGGCGGCGGGCACTGGAAGCGCTCGCCCGAGATTCCTGCCATTTCGGCGCGGCGGCCCTCTTCGTTCTC
This sequence comes from Novosphingobium sp. NPDC080210, assembly GCF_050281025.1. Taxonomy (NCBI): domain Bacteria; kingdom Pseudomonadati; phylum Pseudomonadota; class Alphaproteobacteria; order Sphingomonadales; family Sphingomonadaceae; genus Novosphingobium; species Novosphingobium sp. NPDC080210. The sequence goes on along the minus strand of NZ_JBNNWL010000001.1, from coordinate 1,066,104 downwards.
CGCGCGAGCCACAGCGCCGGCGCGGGCTTCCCGGGCAGAGGCCAAGGCTTCGTTGGCACTGTTGAACTCGGCGTCGATCCGCCGCGCGGCATCGCCCAGTTCGTTGACCTTGGCTTCAGCGGCGGCCAGCTCGGCGGAAAGCCGGGTGCGGATTTCGTCTCCGGCCTCGATCTCGCGCATCAGGCTGGGCGGCTTGGCCGCGACGACTGCGCGCTCTTCGGCGATTTCCTCGAACCGCCGGGTCATCGAGGCGAGACGGCTGGCGGCATCGCCGGCACGGGCCTGCCACGACTTGATGTCAGAGCGCTGGGTGTTGCAGCGTTCCCGCGCGACGGCCAGGGCCTGATCGTGCGAGGCCAGCGCGGCAGTGGCCGCTTGCAAGCCCTGCCGTGCCGCATCGTGGCGGGACTGCGCCGCTGCCAGTTGCGCGCGGCCGGTTTCCGGATCGGGCAATTGCCCGCGCCGGTCCTCTGCCGCCTGGCATTCGGTTTCGGCCAGCGCGCGTTGCTGGGCCAGATCGGTTGCGCTGGCGGCAAGTTCGGCACGGCGCGCTTCGATCCGGGCCCTGGCCGCTTCGGCCTGGTCCACGGCGCGCAGGGCGGCGCGCTCCGCATCGGCAGCGGCGGCAATGGCGCGTTCGGCGGCGACGAGGGCAAGCTGCAATTCGGACAGTTCGGTGCCGACCGCCTGGGCCTTCGCCTCGGCCTCTTCCACCGCGCCGCGCAGCGCGGGCAGTTCCCCTTCCAGAGCGGTCAGGCGGTTTTCCGCCTCCAGCCGCGCCGCTTCCGCCGCGCCTTCGCCCTTGGCGACAAAGCCATCCCAGCGGCGAATGCGGCCACTGCGCGTCACCAGCCATTCGCCGGGACCCAATGCGCGGCCATCGTCGGTGTCACTGACATGGACCAGCGCCAGCCGCGGCTTCAGTTCGTCCGGGCACTGGGTGACATGGGCCAGCAGACTGTCCGGTACCGGACTGGGCGCGGCGGCTCCGGTCCAGAACCGCCCATCGGCATCGGCGGGAGCCGCGCCCAGCGGGGCCTTGGCATCCCGGCCCAGCACGGCGGCGAGGGCGCGCTCGTAACCCGGCGCGGCGCGGACCGCATCGAGCGCGGTGCGGCCATGCTTGCCCTGCGCCTGCTTGGCGCGGGCATCGCGGTCGCGCACCAGCGCTTGCCATTCGCGCTCTACCCCCGCCAGCTCCGCCTTGGCCGAGGCCAATGCCGATGAGGTTTCGTCGCGCGCGGCCTGTAGCTCTGCCTTGCGTTCCTGCTGGCCTTCCAGCGCGGCGCGCGCCTTGGCTAGCGTCAGGCTTGCGGCCTGGCGCGCTTTCTCAGCATCCGTCAGCGCGGCGCGTGGATCGCCTTCGCGGTTGAGGCTTTCGGCCAGTTCCTCCTGCCGCCGCACCTCCGCTTCGATCCGAGCCAGCCGTTGGCGGGCCTGCGATAGTTCCGCATCGGCAACGCGCCACTCCGCCTCAACCCCGGCCTGATCGGCAGTCGCCTTGGCCAAAGCCAATTCCGCCTGACGCAGATTGCGGTCTGCATTGTCCAGCGCGGCGGCGACGAGCGGGCGGCGCTGTTCATCGGCGGCCAGCCGTTCCTCGCCCTCCGCGAGTTCGCGCTCCAGCCGGGCGAGGGCTGCTGCGGCGTCCTTGGTCAGGCGGTCGGCATCGCCGCGGTCCTCTTCCAGACGCTGTTGTTGGCGCTCCAAATCTTTCAGGCGCTCTTCTGCTGCTTCCAGCTGGCTGGTCAGGGCGGCCATGCGGTGGCCGTGGGCGCTGGCATCGTCGCGCCGGTCAGCCAGTTCGTCGCGCGCCATGGTCAGGGCCTGGGCAGAGGCGTGCTGCGCCTCCTGCGCCGCTTTCATCGCCTCTTGCGCGGCAGCAACGCGGGCTTCGGCTGCCTGAGCCTCGGCGCGGGCGGCCTCGGCTGCGGCGGCGGCATCGCGCCAGCGGGCAAAGACCAGCCGCGCTTCGGCCAGCTTGATCCGGTCGGACAGCCCGCGATAGCGCTCGGCCGCACGGGCCTGGCGGCGCAGCGAGCCGATCTGGCTGTCGAGCTGGCCCATCAGGTCTTCCAGCCGGGCGAGGTTGGCCTCGGTCGCGCGCAGCTTCTGTTCGGCATCCTTGCGGCGGACGTGGAGTCCGGCGATCCCCGCCGCTTCTTCCAGCATCATTCGCCGTTCGGCGGGCTTGGCGGCAATCACGGCGGCGATCTTGCCCTGACTAACCAGCGCGGGGGAGTGCGCACCGGTGGCTGCGTCGGCAAAGACCAGCGCCACGTCCTTGGCCCGCACGTCGCGGCCATTGACGCGGTAGGCGCTGCCTGCCCCGCGTTCGATGCGGCGGACAATTTCCAGTTCGCTGTCGTTGTCGCCCGCGTCGGCCAGCAGGACCACTTCGGCAAAGTCGCGCGGCGGGCGCTGCGCGGTTCCGGCGAAGATCACATCCTCCATCCCGCCGCCGCGCATCGACTTGGCCGAGCTTTCGCCCATGACCCAGCGGATCGCTTCCAGCAGGTTGGACTTGCCGCAGCCGTTGGGGCCGACGACGCCGGTCAGGCCCGGCTCGATGCGCAGTTCAGCCGGCTCGACAAAGCTCTTGAAGCCAGAGAGCTTGAGCCGCTTGATCCGCATCGGGCCGGTCCGGTTGCCCCCCTAGCCCGCGGTCAGCGCGCGCCGGCGTTTTGCAGCGCGGTCTTGACCAAGGGCCAGGTGTTGCCTTCGATCTTCGTGCCATTGACGAAGAAGGTCGGAGTGCCGGTGATGTTCAGTTCGGTCGCGGCCTTGTTGGTCGCATTGGCCAGGGCCGTCGCCTTGTTCACGTCGGCCGTGCAAGCCTGTCCCTGGGCCTGCGAAATGCCGCGGCTGGCAAAGAACTGGTCCATGCCGCCCGCCTTGGCAATCGCGGTAAAACGCTGGGCCGGGGGCAAAGCCGCGGCCTGCTGGAACTGTGCCTCGTTGCCCTTCAGCGTTTCGAACATCGTCTTCTGATAGGCCCAGAACTGGTCGGCCAAGGCCACCACGGCTTCCGGTGAACCGCAGGTGGCCAGCAGGGTGGCCGGAATATCCAGCGCGTTCAGCATGAAGAAGCGCAGTTCATAGCTGACCTTGCCGCTGGTCACGAAATCGCCCAGCAGTTCCTTTGATGCGGTTTCGGAAAATTCGGCGCAGTGCGAGCAGCTGAGCGCGCCATATTCCATCAGCTTGACCGGGGCATTGGGATTGCCGACGCGGTAGCCACCCTCTGGCGTCACTTCGACCACTTCGGTCCAGGTCTTGCCTGCGGGCGGCGCGACGGCTGCAGCCGCTTCGCCCTTGGGCGTGTCGGCGGCGGGAGCTTCGGCTTCTTTCTTGCAGGCAGCCAGGGCCAGCGGAGCAATGGCCAGAGTGATGAGCAGACGGGTACGCTTGGCGATCATGGCTGTTCGGTTCCTTGGAATGCGATTCGGAAAGCTAACGCGGATTGGTCAGGGGAAGAAGTGGCGCTTTTTGCGGGCCATTCCTTCTCCACAGCAGAATTTAACGAATGGCGGCTGTCAGCAGGGGCTGGAGCACCTTCCACTCGTGGGCTTCCTGCAATTTGCCGTTGATCATGAAACTGGGCGTTCCATTGACGCCGCCCTCCATCGCCTGGTTGGTCTGGTTGGCAAGCTTGTCCGCCAAGGTGCGGTCTGCCAGGCACTGGTCGAGCTGCGCCGGGGTATAACCGCGCGCGGTCATCAGCGAATAAAGCCCCATGTCCTGCGCAACGGCTTTCATTTTCGCGCCGAAGTCTTCCGTGGCCCAACGTTGCTGGGCACCTTCCGGCGGAGCCTTCAGCCAATTGGCCTGAGCTTCCATGATGGCGTGATGGTTGCCCAGGAACTTGCTGTCCGACCCGCACAGCGCCAGCAGAGAGGCTGAAACGTCGATGATGTTGCGGAAGAAGGGGCGCACTTCGATGGCCACCTTGCCCTGGCGCACCGGACCGCTGAGCAGCGGAACCTTGCTGTCATGCGCATAGTGGGCGCAGTGCGGGCAGGTATAGCTCATGAATTCGACCAGCCGGACCTTCGCCGCCGGATTGCCGATCACGTGATTTCCGGCCGGGCTGCGGCTCAGCTTCTTGTCCCAGGACAGCGCTGCGACTGCCGGCTTTGCGGCAGTGGCGGGCTTGGCCGTCAGCGGCGCGGCGACGAAGAGGGCCGTGGCGGTAACCGTGCTCAGAATGGTGGCGGCAAGAAGCTTGGTCATGTCAGTTCAGGCTTTCGTCCAGTTGCGGGCGCAATGTCGCCCAATCGCGGGTGTTCCTTAGCAGCTTGCCACCGATCGAAAAACCGGGAGTTCGTCTCACTCCCGCAGCAATCGCGGCGGATGATGCAGCCTTCAGGCGCGCGGCAAGGACACTGTCGGCAAGGCAGCGGTCAAGCGTCTGCCGGTCATAGCCCCGGCTCATCATCACGTCATAAAGCTTCAGGTCGGCTGCAATTGCGCGGCCACGCGCGGCAAGATCGGGCTGGTTCCAGCGCTGGCGCTGTGCCGCCGTGGCGTGCGGGACCAGCTCCATCCACCGCGCCTGGCTGCGCAGCAAGGCATTGTGGTTGAGCGGGAAGCGGGCCGGATCGCCGCAACTGGCGAGCATGGCCGTGGCCAGGTCGATGGGCGTTTCGGTGAGCAGGCGCACTTCCACTGCGGCGCGGCCCGATGGCAGGTAGGCCAGGCCCAGTACCCCCTCGGACTGGACGTTGTAAGCCGCGCAGTCGCGGCAGGTGTAGTTGGCATATTCGATCAGCCGGACGGAGGCATCCGGGTTGCCGATCAAGTGCCCGCCTTCCGGCGTGAGCGACACGGCGCGGTACCAGCCGCCGGGCGGCGGCGCTGCGGCAGTCAGCAGCAGGGCGGTCAGCGCCATTGCCCCGGTTCGCAGTGCCTGCTTCAAATGCTTATTCCCCTTCTTCGCCGCCCAGGTTACGGGCCAGCGACTCCAGCACCTGACGCAGTTCCGCATCGCCGATGTCGCGCAGGGAATCCCCCAGTTCCACCGGGATCGGACGCAGCGAGGGCGGAGCCGTCGCGGGTCTTACACCAGCAGGCGGCTTAACCTCACCTTGCCGAAGCTTGACCCGCGCCACCGCCTTGTAACCGAAGAAACGGTTTACCCGTTCGATGATTTCGGGCGTCACGTGGCTGATGAAGGGCGCATGGGCCGGGACGACGACCAGGTCTAGGATGCCGTCGGTCTTTTCGCCGGGGGGAAAGCGGATCGCTTCGGGCATGCAGACGCGGGCATGGCGCTCGCCCACGATCTCGGCCCAGCGGGTGACGACGCTCGATTGGATAAAGCCGAACTTGCGAAAGGCGGTGCGGCCGATTTCGGGCATCAGTTCGCCAATCGGGCGGGTGCCCTGGCCGCGTGGCCGTTCATAGCGGCGCGGCTGTGCCCCTTTGGGCTTCTTGCCCGGCTTGTCACCATCCCGTTCCATTGCGCTCTCGCCAATGCCATAGGCCGCGCATGGAAGCCACTGCCAAACACTTGCTGGAATGGTACGACGCCAATGCCCGCGTCCTGCCCTGGCGCGCACCGCCGGGAGCGCCGCCGCCCGATCCCTACCGGGTCTGGCTGTCCGAAGTGATGCTGCAACAGACCACGGTCGCCGCTGTCGGGCCATACTTCGCGAAGTTCCTGGCCCTGTGGCCGACGGTGCACGATCTGGCTGCGGCAGAGGATGCCGAGGTCATGAGCGCCTGGGCCGGGCTGGGCTACTATGCCCGCGCCCGCAACCTGCTGGCCTGCGCCCGGGCCGTCGCCGCGCGGGACGGGGTGTTTCCCGATACCGAGGAAGGCCTGCGCGAACTGCCGGGGGTGGGTGCCTATACCGCTGCCGCCGTTGCCGCGATTGCCTTTGACCGCCGCGCCGCCGTGGTCGACGCCAATGTCGAGCGGGTCGTGTCGCGGCTCCATGCCATTGCCACGCCGCTGCCCCAGGCCAAGGCAGAGATCCGCGCGCGAACGGAGCAACTGACCCCGGACGACCGCCCCGGCGATTTTGCTCAGGCCATGATGGACCTTGGCGCAACGGTCTGCACCGTGCGCGCCCCGCGCTGCCTGCTCTGCCCGCTCAGCTCCGATTGTGCCGGGCGGCGGCTGGGGCCGGAGCAGTTCCCGGTGAAGGCACCCAAGCGGGCCAAGCCGCAGCGGCGCGGGCAGGCTTTCTGGATCGAGCACGATGGTGCTGTCTGGCTGGTGCGACGCACGGACAAGGGAATGCTGGGCGGAATGCGCGCCTTGCCGGACAATGGCTGGTCAGCGCGGAGTGACGGGGAGGGGGCACCGCCATTGGCTGGCCCATGGCAGGATCTGGGCACGGTCCGCCATTCCTTCACCCACTTCGATCTCGATTTGCAATTGATGCTTTATTCGGGGGCCGATTGGGCTAGGCTGGAGCAACAACCGGGCGAATGGTGGCCTGCCGCACAGCTTGACCGTGCCGGCCTGCCGACATTGTTCGCCAAAGCGGCGCGGCTGGCGCCCGAAACGGACGGGGAGAATTGACCTTGCACGATCTCGATCATCTTGCGCTGTCGCGTCGCGGCCTGCTGCGCGGCGGTGCATGGCTGGGCGCGGGGGCCGCGCTTTCGTCGCTGCCCTTTGCCCAGGCCCTGGCGCAGACCGCTTCGGCCGATGCCAACTGGCCCACTGTTGCGGCGATGCTCGACAAGTATGTCGGCCAGCGCAAGGTTTCCGGGATGGTTGCCGCCCTGGGCTGGGGCAATGCGGCGCCCGGCTTTATCAGCCGGGGCAAGGAAGGCTTCGACGATCCCGACGCCATTGCCGCGCAAAGCCTGTTCCGTGCCTATTCGCAGACCAAGCCGGTTACGGGCATGGCGGCGATGCTGCTGATCGAGGAAGGCAAGCTGAAGCTGGACCAGCCGATTGCCGATTTCGCCCCGGAATTCTCCCGGATGAAAGTGGCGATCGATCCGGACCAGGGACTGGAAGCGCGGCCTACCGATACCCTGATCACCGTGCGCCACCTGCTCACCCACACGGCGGGACTGGGCTATGCCGGGGTGGGCAAGAACAAGCCCATCGCGCGCGAGCTTGAGCGGCTGGGCCTGTTCCCGGCCATCGTTACCAACCTGCCGATTCCCGGAATGTCTTCGCCGACGCCGGTCCCCGGTCCTGACGAGTTCCTGAAGCGCACTGCCGCCGTGCCGCTGGTGGCAGAGCCGGGCAAGGTCTGGCGCTATTCGATGAGCCTCGACGTGCTGGGCATCATCATCCAGCGCGCGGCAGGCGCGAAAAGCTTTGAGCATTTCCTGCAAGAGCGGTTCTTTGGTCCGCTGGGCATGACCAGCACCTATTTCCATGTTCCGGGCGATGCGACCGCGCGGCTGACCACGAATTACGGCCTGATGGGCGATATTCCGCTGCCCATCGATGGGCCGCGTAACTCGGTCTATCTGCGGCCAACGCCCTTTGCCTATGGCGGTTCGGGCATGGTCACCAGCCCGGCCGATTTCGACAAGTTCCTCGCCATGCTCGTCAACGGCGGGATGCATGGCACCACGCGGATCATGAAAGAAGAAACCGTGCGGCAGGGCACGTCGAACCTCTTGCCAGCGGGTGCGGACCTGTCCGGCACCTGGGTTGCGCCTTACCAGTTCGGCGCGGGCGGGCTGGTCGGAACCGGGATCAACGAAGGGCTTTACGGCTGGTCCGGCGCGGCGGGCACCATCGGGATGTGCAACACCCGGCTGAAACTGCGCACGGGTCTTTACGTCCAGTACATGCCATCGGAGACCCTGCCGTTGATTACTGAGTTCCCCAGGGCCGTTGCCGCTGACATCATCGCCGGGAAGGGGCGCGCATCTTGACCATTTCGACCATCGCCTTTGCTGGAGCGGGGCTAGACCGCGCCGATCATATCCGCACCGACGCGGACAAGCTGGCCAGCCTGATGGATTGGCGCGCCCGGCTGCTGCGGCTGGACGGCCTCGATCCGCAGATCACCCCGGGCGGGCAACTGGAATGGGGCAGCCTGGCGGACGCCGGACCGGACAGCGAGCTGGTCTTCCTGGGCCTGATGAGCGGCAAGGGCTGCTTTGCCGAAGTTGCGCCCAGCCTGATCGGCTCGGTCGCGCCGGCCAATCCGCGTCTGTGGGCGGCGATGAGCAGCCTCAGCCATGAGGAACTGGCCATCTATGGCGCGGCGCGCAGCCTGGTCGATTGGCACGCCCGTCACCGCTATTGCGCCCGCTGCGGCAATCCGACCGTGCTGGCAAAGGGTGGCTGGCAGCGCAATTGCACCAACGACGTGTGCAAGGGCGAGCATTACCCCCGCGTCGATCCGGTCACGATCATGCTGGTGGAGCATGGCGGGCGCCTGCTGCTCGGCCGCCAGCCGCGTTTCCCTCCGCGCCGGTTCTCTGCGCTGGCGGGCTTTGTCGAACCAGGGGAAAGCATTGAGGAAGCCGTGGCGCGCGAAGTGCTGGAGGAAGCGGGCGTAACCGTGGGCAAGGTCAGCTACGTCGGTAGCCAGCCCTGGCCGTTCCCCTCCAGCCTGATGATGGGCTGCTATGCCGAAGCGCTGGACGATGGGCTGACCATCGACCGCACCGAACTGGAAGAGGCGGACTGGTTCACCCGCGACGAAGTGGCCGCCGCCATGCGCGGGGAAGAGGACGCCCGCTTCATCGCGCCGCCGCCCCAGGCGATTGCGCATCACTTACTGAAATGGTGGCTGGAAAGATGACTCAACCTGCAAAGCTGACCATCGACATCTATTCCGACGTGATGTGCCCGTGGTGCATTATCGGATACTCCCAATTGCAGAAGGGTCTGGCCCTGCTGGAGGGCGAGGTTGAAGCCGAAGTGCGCTGGCTGCCCTTCGAGCTGAACCCGGACATGCCGCCCGAAGGCGAAGGGCAGAGCGAACATATCGCCCGCAAATATGGCCGCACCCCGCAGCAAGCGGAAAGCAACCGCGAACGCTTGCTGGAGATCGGCGAGCGCGCCGGATATTCCTTTGCCTACACCGGCAGCGGCGAGCCGCCCAAGGCGATGATCTGGAACACCTTTGCCGCGCACAAGCTGCTCAAATGGGCCTTGATCGAAGCGGGTGCGGAAAAGCAGACCGAGCTGAAGCGCGCCCTGTTTGACGCCCATTTCCAGCAGCGCCGGAACATGGGCGATCCCGAAGTCCTGGCCGATGTCGCGGCGTCAATTGGCCTCGACCGTACCGCTGCTCGCGCTGCCATCGACGATGAAGTGCTGGGCCAGCTGGTCCGGCGCGAGGAAGCCCAGGCCTGGGACATGAACATTTCCGGCGTTCCGGCGATGATCGTCCAGGGCAAGTACCTGATCCCCGGCGCGCAGGAACCCGAAGTCTACGCCAATGCCCTGCGCCGCGTGGTGGCGAAGGGGCTTTAGCTTTCCCGGAAGTCCAGTTCCAGCTTGTGCCGGTCGATGATGTTGCCGAACGCGTCGCTGGCTGTGAAGCGGTCCACCAGGTCGACTTTCCAGGGCAGGCTGGATTCGTCGAACTCCTCGCGCAGTGTGGCAAGGGTGGAGAGCGGCAGCGGACCCGGTCCTTCGATGGACAGGTCCAGGTCCGACCATGGCTTGACAGTGCCGCCCGCCCTGCTGCCGAATACGAATACCCGGAACGGGGCAGCCAGGTTTCTTCGCAGGATCGCGCAGACCACCGTGCGTTCGTGCTCGCTCAGGATGATGGGTGCGGTCATTCGGTGACGCTGGCTTCCAGACGCGCCAGCAGGCCTTGCGCTTCTGCCAGAAATTCCGGAATCGCGGCGGCAACTTCTTGCGCCTTCGCCTCGTCATAAGTGTGCGACGTGATATTGCGTAATTCGCGGTATCGTTGCCACGCGGTCCATCCACCCGACACCAGACCCTGTTCAAACCCGGTTCGGATCAGGGCTGGAAAGCTCATCTGGTCGACTTCTTCCGGATTTGGATCGCGGGCTTCGACAGCGCGGCGCAGGCTCTTGTGCGATAGATCGTAAGTGAACTCGAACCGCTGGATCAGCCCGTCACGGATTTGCAGGTCGTCCGGTTCGGACAGGTGCCGTTTCAGCCCCTCGTCCAGTCGGGCGACGACATTGCGAAGCGGGGTGAAATCAAGCGTCATGCCCCTTCATGCCCCTTCATGCCACTGAAGACGGGTCGGCGGCAAGCCAGCCTTAGACTAGCCCCAGCCTCGCCAGTTCTCCGGCCAGGTGGCCGGGCAGGGCTTCTTCCGCTTCTTCGCCCGCGCCCAGGTCCGGCGGGGCGTCCTTGGCTTCCAGGTAGCGCCAGCCCTGGTGGGCGCGCTTGGGGCGGGGGTGGACCTGGATCAGTTCGTTGGCGATGACGATATTGGTTCGCCCGCCTTCGGCCTCTTCAAAGCCCAGGATCGGGCTGCGCAGGACCAGCTGGTGCTTGTGGATCCAGAACAGGGATCCGCCGGGTTCTCCGGCCCTGGGCAGGATTTCCTCGAACCGCTTGGGCAGATAGCGCGTGGTGAGGCGGGCGACCTTGCCCCGGCCCGAAAACCAGGCGCGCATGTCGTCCAGCGACGTCGCGCCATAGGCTACCTTGGTCAGGTGCAGCGGCATCAGGCCAGCCCGCTCAGAACGGCCAGGCCGAGGAACGAGAAGAAGCCCATCACGTCAGTCGCCATGGTAACGAACACGGCTGAGGAAACCGCCGGGTCGACCTTGAGCCGGTCGAGCGTGACCGGGACGAGAATCCCCGCCAGCCCCGCAACCAGGTTGTTGATCAGCATGGCCGCCGCAATGACGCCGCCCAGCAGCGGATTGCCATAGATCAGTGCGACCCCGCTGCCGATCATCACGCCCAGCGAAATCCCGTTGGCGCTGGCAATGGCAAATTCCCGCGCGATCATGCGCCAGGTGTTCGAACTGGTCAGCTGATTGGTAGCCAGTGCGCGCACGATGACCGCCAGTGTCTGCGTTCCCGCATTCCCGCCCATGCCCGACACGATCGGCATCAGCACGGCCAGCAGGGCAAATTTCGCAATCGCGTTCTGGAACAGGCCAACCACGCTGGCCGCGAGGATCGCCGTGCCCAGATTGACCACGAGCCAGGTCAGGCGGGTGCGGATCGTCGTCTGGATCGGCTCGTTGATGTCGCCATCGCCCGCACCGGACAGCAGCAGCACGTCCTCGCCCGCTTCTTCCTGGATGACGTGGACCACGTCGTCGACCGTGATCTGGCCGACCAGCCGCCCGTCGTGATCGACCACCGCGGCACTGATCAGCGCGTATTTCTGGAACCGCAGGGCGACTTCTTCCTGGTCCATGTCAACCGGGATCAGGGTCTGGTCGCGCTTCATCACATCGGTCAGCGCGATGGAGCGCGGGCAGCGCAGGATCCAGCTGAGCAGGCAAGTGCCGACCGGGTGATAGCGCGCATCGACGATGAACACTTCCCAGAACTCGTTGGCGAGATCACGGCCTTCGCGCAGGAAGTCGATCAGGTCGCCAACCGTCATGTGTTCGGGCACCGCGACGAAATCGCGGCTCATCAGGCGGCCTGCGGATTCCTCCGGATAGGACAGCGCGGCTTCGATGACGGCGCGGTCTTCCGGCTCCATTTCCGCCAGAACGGCCTGCTGGTCATCCTCGTCGAGGTCTTCCAGCATGGCGACCGCGTCGTCGGTGTCGAGCTGTTCGGCAATGTCGGCCACTTCGCCGGCAGGCAGGGCCTCGACCAGCAGTTCGCGGACGTGGTCGTTCAGTTCGGCGAAGACTTCCGAACCCATGAGGTCGCTGATTGCCTTGGCCAACAGCGGGCGCTCGTCCGCTTCGAGCAGTTCGAACAGGTCGGCGATGTCGGCTGGGTGGAGCGGTTCGACCAGTTCATAGACCTGGTCCGTCTCACCCGCTTCAAGCCCTTCGCTCACGCGGCGGACGAAGTTCTTTTTCAGGGTGTTTTCTTCGTCGAGGCTGTCGCTTTCGCGCACCGGTTCGATCGCTGCGGCGGCGCTTTCGTCCAGTACGGTGGTGTCGCGATCCTCGGGAGTCATTGGCCGTGGTCTAGGCCGGTCAAAACCAAATGCAACCCGCCCCGGCGCTCAAGGCGTGACTTTGTCCGCAAGCTGCCTATATCAGCGCGCAAATTGCAGGAGATTACCCATGGCCGAATACCTTACTCTCTCGCTCAGCAGCGGCGGCGACGTGAAGATCAAGCTGCGTCCCGACCTGGCCCCCGGCCACGTGGAACGGATCGTCGAACTGGCCAACGAAGGCTTTTACGACGGCGTGAAGTTCCACCGCGTGATCCCCGGCTTCATGGCCCAGGGCGGCTGCCCCCAGGGCACCGGCATGGGCGGTTCGGACAAGCCCGACCTGCAGGCCGAATTCAACAACGAACCCCACGTGCGCGGCATCTGCTCGATGGCGCGGACCAATTACCCGCACTCGGCCAACAGCCAGTTTTTCATCTGCTTTGACGACGCCACGTTCCTGGATCGCCAGTACACCGTTTGGGGTCAGGTCGAAGAGGGCATGGAATTCGTCGACGCGCTGCCCAAGGGTGAACCCCCGCGCGAGCCGGGCACGATCCTGAAGGCGACGGTCAGCTGATTTATTTTATTATCTTACAATAATTTCGTGCATTACGCGGGTGATGCGCTCACTATGCCCTGGCATGACCGAGTGCACACCCGTTCCTGATGCCCCTGCGGCGTCGGATTGGTGCGTGCGGCGGATGATGGAGTCAAACGATCCTGTTCTTGACGGGATCTCGCCCCAGACAGCTCCATCATCCGCCTTTTTCATTCAGCCTACAGGCGGCAACGGTTGCGCGGGCAGACGGCGGATGCGCAGCACCTTGATCGGCGGGCCAAGCATCTGGCCTTTCATCAGGCCCACCCCTTCCGTGGCAGAGCGCGGCGCTTCGAAGATCTTGCGCGCCACGTCCATCCCGCTCACCACCTGGCCGAAGGCGGCATAGCCGGCGCGCAGTTCGGGATTGTCCGAAGCGGGATCGGCGTCATAGCTTTCCAGATCGCTCATCAGGATCGAGAAATCGGCCCGCCCCGTGCCCGGTGCATTGCGGGCGAGGGAAAGCGTCCCTGCCTTGTGCTTGATCCCGGTCTGGCTGGTCGGTTCATGGGCAATGGGCGGGAACAGCTTGGCCGCATCACGGATGCCCATCTGGATCAGGCCGTTGGGCTGCTCGCCCCAATCCAGCTTCATCGCGCGGTAAAAGGTGGTGCCGTCATAGCGGCGGCTGTCAATATAGCGCACCACGTTGCGGACCGTAATCGGTGCCTGCTTGTGGAACAGGTCGGCCGTGATGGTGCCCAGTTCGGTGACGATCTCGATACGTACCACGTCGCCCAGCGGCGCTGGCGGCGGAGCGGGGCGCGGCGCGGGTTTTCGGGGCTTTCCCGCCGCCGTCAGCGTGAACAGCATGGCGGGCAGGGCGGCTAGGACGAATCGGCGCTTCATCGGGGCATTATGCAGGAAATGTGGCTGGCGATAATTACGGAGTTGCGGGCGCTGACCAACCGGCTTCGACAGGCTCAGCCTGAGCGGAATGTTGTGGCGCCCTCTGCCTTTTACCCATCTCGTTAAAAATGAATCTGTTTCTCCACCCCGCTCAGGCTGAGCTTGTCGAAGCCGGATTCCTCACAGCCCCGCCTTCACCAGCCAGTCGTGGAAGATCCGGACCGAGCGCACTTCCAGCGTGTGCGGGCGGCAGATGAACCAGTAGGAATAGGGGCTTTCCACTTCGACATCGAACAGCTTGGCCAGGCGCTTGTCATGGCTGCGGTGGAAGTGATCGTCGTGCATGATCGCGATGCCCAGGCCGTTGGCCGCCGCTTCCAGGATCAGCTGGCCGGAATCGTAGTGGTCGATGGCCGCCGGTTCCAGTCCGGGCATGCCGATGGCGCGTTTCCAGGCGACGAAACTGTCGGGAAGTTCGGTATGGATCAGGAAGGTCTGGCGCGAGAGGACGTCCTTGTCCGGCTTGTCGCCAATTTCCGCCGCCAGGGCTTTTGAGGTGAAGGCATAGACCCGGTTGTGGTCCAGCCGCACGGCATGGAACGCCGGGTCGGGCCGCTTGGCCAGGATGATGGCGGCGTCCAGGGTGTCGCCCACACGGTTTTCGAGGTGCGGGCTGGTGTCAAAGTCGATGTGCAGGCGCGGGTGCTGCTTGCGCAGTTCGGGCAGGCGGGGGAACAGGCGCTGGCTGCCGAATAGCGGCAGGATGCCCAGGTGCAGGCGCAGCACCTTGGAATTTTCGATCTGCCCTTCCACGGCGGCTGCCAGTTCGTCGAACTTCGGCCCCACCGCGTTGTAGAAGGCCTGCCCGTCGTCGGTCAGGCGCATGGCCTGATGCTGGCGCGTGAACAGGCGCTTGCCGATGAATTCCTCCAGCGCGGCCACACGGCGGGAGAGGGCGCTGGGTGACAGGCCCAGTTCGTCAGCGGCAGCACGGGCGGAGCCGAGCCGGACGATCCGGACAAAGGCCTCGATCGCGCGCATCGGTGGAAGGCGGCGGATGGCCACGGTTCAGCCTTCCTGCAACGCGGGCGAAGCGGGCGGGTGGAGGCGCAGGCGGGTGACGCGCTTTTCGTCGCCGCCGATCACTTCCAGCTGCCAGCCGCTTTCGTGCGAGAGGACCGCGCCGACCGGCGGGACTTGTCCGGCCAGAACGAAAGCCAGGCCGCCCAGCGTGTCGACGTCTTCCTCGATCTCGGCCAGCCGCGTGTCGATCACTTCGCCTACGTCGTCCAGTTCGGCGCGGGCATCGGCTTCCCACATGCCGTCTTCCAGCTGCACGAGCAGCTCGGTCGGCGCGTCGTCGTGCTCGTCCTCGATCTCGCCGGTGATTTCCTCGACCAGGTCCTCGATGGTGATGATGCCGTCGGTGCCGGAATATTCGTCGACCACCACGGCCAGGTGGGTGCGGCTGGCGCGCATGTCGTTCAGCACGTCCAGCGCGTTGCGGGCCTGCGGCACGAACAGGGGTTGGCGCATCAGCTGGGTCCAGTCCTTGGGCGTCTTGCCCTCGGCCAGGAAAGTGAAGACGTCCTTGATCAGCATCATGCCGATCACTTCGTCCAGCGTTTCGCCATAGACGGGCAGGCGCGAGTGGCCATGTTCGGCAAAGGCCTTCACCACCTCGTCCCAAGTGGCGCTGCGCGGGATGGCGATGATCTGGCCGCGCGGGATCGCCACGTCGTCCGCGTCATGTTCCGAAAAGTGAAGCAGATTGCGCAGCATCTGCCGTTCGAGCGGAGAAAGGTCGCCGTTGCCTCGATCGGCTTCGCCTTCTTCCTCATGCTCGTCGATGGCTTCTTCCAGCTGCGCCCGCAGCGACTGGTCAGCTTCGCCCCCGCGCAGAAAGCGGCGTACAATGCGAGTCAGCAGGCTTCTACTGTCCCCGTCCCCTGAAGATATGTCGGGCATCGCCCTGTTTCGCAGTCCCTAGAATTCGTCGTGATCGCCATATGGGTCGGCAATACCCAAAAGAGCAAGGGCCTTTATTTCAAGTTGCTCCATTGTGCGAGCATCTTGATCCGAAATTTCATGGTCATGTCCGGCCAGGTGGAGCAGGCCGTGGACGATCAGGTGGGTGGCGTGCTGCTCAAGGTTCAGGCCCTTTTCCGCCGCTTCGCGCGCGCAGGTTTCCAGCGCCAGGGCGATGTCGCCCAGCAGTTCGGGCGGGCCATCGGGCGAAAGGTCCAGCAGGTCTTCGCGCTCCAACATCGGGAAGGACAGCACGTTGGTCGGCTTGTCCTTGCCGCGCCATTCGCGGTTCAGCGCGTGAACCTCGGCATCGTCGGCAAACAGGATCGAGGCGGAAAGGCGCGGATTGGCCAGTTCCGGCGCGCACCGGGCGAGTGCGGCTGCGGCGCGCTCTGCCAGTTCTTCCCAGTCGGTCGGCGAAGGCCAGGCTGCTTCGATGGAGATTTCGAGGTCCATGTTTTCCGGCTAGGGCAGCGGGGCCACTTCGACAAGCTTGGGGTGGGTTTTCTCCGCTGCTGCCCGACAACCTTCCTCCCTGCGCTCCTCGCAATGACGAGTGGGTGGAGCAATCGTCAGGCGTCCTTGCCTTCGTAGGCCTCGACAATTCGGCCCACAATCGGGTGGCGGACCACGTCGGCGCTGGTGAAGCGGGTGACGGCGATGCCTTCCAGTCCTTCCAGTCGCTTGACCGCGTCGGCCAGCCCGCTGAAGGAGTCCCCGCCGGGAATATCCACCTGACGCGGGTCGCCGCAGATCACCATGCGGCTGTTCATGCCAAAGCGGGTCAGGAACATCTTCATTTGCGCGGGCGTGGTGTTCTGCGCTTCGTCCAGGATCACGAAGGCATCGGCCAGGGTGCGGCCACGCATGAAGGCGATGGGGGCAATCTCGATCTCGCCAGAGGCAATCCGCCGCTCCACCTGCTCGGGGGGCATGCAATCGTACAGCGCATCGTAGAGCGGGCGCAGGTACGGATCGACCTTTTCCTTCATGTCGCCGGGCAGAAAGCCCAGCCGCTCGCCCGCTTCGACAGCGGGGCGCGAGAGGATCAGGCGCTGGACGCTGCCGGTCATCAACTGCGCGACCGCTTGCGCCACGGCAACATAGGTCTTGCCGGTGCCGGCCGGACCAAGCGCAAAGATCACGTCCTTGCTGGCCAGGGCCTTCATGTATTCGATCTGGGTCGCGCTGCGCGGGACGATGGTTTTCTTGCGCGTGCGGATCATGATCGGGGGATTGCCCTGATCGCCGCTGACGATCCCTTCCAGGGTGGGTTCGGCGGACATCATGATGATCGCTTCCACCGCGCCGGGATCAAGCTCTTCGCCCTTCATCAGGCGCTGGTGCATGGTTTTCAGCACATCGCGGGCGCGGGCCACGCCGTCCTCGCCGCCTTCGATCTGCACCCGGTTGCCGCGCGCCGAAATGAACACGCCCAGGCGGTTTTCGATCAGGACCAGATTGGCATCGAACTGCCCGAACAGGGCGCCCAGCATGGTCGCCTCTTCAAACTCAAGCTCCGCGCGCGCGCGTTGCGGTGCGGGACGGGTCGGCGCCTCGTTCCAGGCGCTGGAGGGTTTGCGGGCCATGCGCTCCTTTCAGCCGGGCCGGTAGCGGCCCTGAGTCGGAAGATAGGCGCAGTTCTGACGCGCGCAAGCGACAGACCGGTTACAGGCGGTGGAAAAACGCTCAGCCGTGCGGCGGCTGGACCAGGCGCGCGGCAATGGAGTTCGGCCCGGCTTCGATCAGTTCGACTTCCACCAGATCGCCAATCGCGGCCTCGCCAGTGAAATGGACCGATTGCAGCCAGGGCGACTTGCCCAGCCATTGCCCCTCATGCTTGCCGCGCCGTTCCACCAGCACGGTGCAGCGCTTGCCGACCGAGGCCTGGTTGAAGGCAAGCTGGCTGGCATTGAGCGCGGCCTGGAGCCGCTGGAGCCGCTCGTCCATCACCTCCACCGGAACCTGCCCGTCCATGGTCGCGGCAGGCGTGCCGGGGCGGGGCGAATACTTGAAGCTGAAGCACTGGGCATAGCCGACCTGCTCGACCAGTTTCAGCGTATCTTCAAACTCGGCATCGGTCTCGCCGGGGAAGCCGACGATGAAGTCACCCGACAGGGCAATGTCCGGGCGCGCGGCGCGGACCTGGTCCAGAACGCGCAGATAGCTTTCGGCCGTGTGGCTGCGGTTCATCGCCTTGAGCACGCGGTCATTCCCCGCCTGGACCGGCAAGTGCAGGAACGGCATCAGCTTGGGAACGTCGCGGTGCGCGGCGATCAGCCCTTCGGTCATGTCGTTGGGATGGCTGGTGGTATAGCGGATGCGGGCCAGTTGGGGGATATCCGCCAGCGCCTCGATCAGCTTTTCCAGCCCACGATTGCTTTCGTCCCGCCAGGCGTTGACGTTCTGGCCCAGAAGCGTGATCTCGCGCGCACCAGCCTCCACCAACCTGTGCGCTTCGGCAATCAGATCGCTGTAAGGGCGGGATATTTCCGCGCCGCGCGTATAGGGCACGACGCAATAGGTGCAGAACTTGTCGCAGCCTTCCTGCACGGTCAGGAAGGCGCTGGGGCCAACCTTGCGGCGGGCGGGCAGCACGTCGAACTTCGTTTCCGCCGGCATGTCGGTATCGACCGAGCGGCGGCCTTCCACCGCGTCGGCGATCATCTGCGGCAAGCGGTGATAGGCCTGGGGACCGACGACCATGCCCACGGCAGGCGCGCGGCGCATGATTTCCTCACCCTCGGCCTGGGCGACGCAGCCCGCCACCGCGATCAGCGGCGCGGTGCCATCCTCGCGCCGCAGGCGACCGATGTCGGAATAGACTTTCTCCGCCGCTTTTTCGCGGATGTGGCAGGTGTTGAGCACGACCAGATCGGCTTCCTCACCCTCCGGCGCGGGGGTGATGCCCTGTTCGGCCAGCAGCTCGGCCATGCGCTCGCCGTCATAGACGTTCATCTGGCAGCCGAAGCTTTTGACGCGGTAGGTGCGGGGAGGCGGGGTAGGGCGCATGGGGACGGCCCGATAGGCCATTTTGCCGAAAAGGAGAAGGGCTATCGGGTAAGCGCTTGCAACAGTTCCTCACGCGCGGCGGCGGCGATGGTCTTGCGGTTGGTGAGCGCCGCACCGGATAGCGGATCCAGAAAGTGCAGCGACAGCCTGACCGGACGGCTGCGGGCGAGGATGCGCAGGAAATTGTCCAGCCCATGCTCTTCGCCCACCCAGGCGACCTCTGCCGCTTCGCTGCCATAGTCCAGCAGGACCGGCTGCACGGCGATGCCTTCGGGGATGGGTTCGATTGCCGAAAGCAGCGAGCTTTTGAATGGCAGCAGACCAGTGCCGTCGCCGGTTGTGCCTTCCGGGAAAACCGTCAGCGCGCCGGTATCGCTCAGCGCGGTGCGCACGTCCGCGATCTGCTTCGCGATCGAGGCGCGGTCGTGGCGGGCAATGAACACGGTATCGTTCATCTCGCACAGGGATTTGAGCAGCGGCATGGCGGCCAGTCCGTCATGCGCGACGAAAGCAGTGCCGCTGGCCCAGGCAAGGGCGGGAATGTCCATCCAGCTGACATGGTTGGCCAGCAGGAAAGCCCCGCGCTGTACCTTCTGCCCGTGATAGGTGAGCGAAATGCCCGCAATCCAGGCCACGCCGCCCAGGAAAACGCGCGGCCACGGATTGTGAATGCGCAGCAGGCGGTGGAGATAGTAAAGCGGGACACAGGCCAGCAGCAGGACCAGCATGGCGCAAAGGCGGAGCGTTATCCGCAGCCAGCCGAGTGCGGATACCGTCCGCGGGCGGGCCAGGGCGAGGGCCATCAGTCCTTGCGGTCCAACCGCACCCCGTAGAGCTCCATTCGGTGATCGACCAGGCGGTAACCCAGCTTTTCGGCGATCTGGCGCTGCAGGGCTTCCAGTTCGGGATCGACGAATTCGATGACCTTGCCGGTTTCCACGTCAATCAGGTGGTCATGGTGCGCTTCGGGCGCGGCTTCATAGCGCGAGCGGCCGTCGCCGAAATCGTGCTTGTCCAGAATGCCCGCCTCTTCGAACAGGCGAACCGTGCGATAGACCGTGGCGATGGAAATCTTCGGGTCGATGGCGGAGGCGCGCTCGTGCAGTGCCTCCACGTCGGGGTGGTCGGTCGCTTCGGACAGGACCTTGGCAATGACCCGGCGCTGCTCGGTAATCCGCAGGCCGCGCTGGGTGCAAAGGGCTTCGATATCGATGGCTTGGTGCACGAATGTTCAGTCCGGAAATAAAAAACGCCCGCCGATCATAGACCGGCAGGGCGATTCTTCAACTGCGGCAAGTGCAGTTATCAGGCGGCCTTGGGCTTGCGTCCACGCTTTTGGCCGGGCTTGCGGCCCAGGCCGATCTTCTTGGCCAGATCGCGGCGCTTTTCCGCATAGTTGGGCGCAACCATGGGATAGTCAGCCGGCAGGTTCCAGCGGGCGCGGTAATCTTCGGGGGTCATGTTGTAATGCGTCATCAGGTGGCGCTTGAGCATTTTCAGCTTCTTGCCGTCTTCCAGGCAGACGATGTAGTCTGGCTTTACGGAAGAGCGGATCGAAACGGCCGGTTCCGGCAGCTTTTCTTCGATCGTGGCGGCTTCACCAAGACCGGCCAAGGCACCATAGACCTTGCTGATCAGTGCGGGAACGTCTTCCACTTCGACGTTGTTGTTGCTTACGTGTGCTGCAACAATGTCAGACGTCAGAGTGATCAGCATTTCCTTGATATCAGCCTGGGTTGCATCCATGGCCTTGTTCCTTCCGTACCATTGCGACCCCGGAAATTTTCGGGTTCCGGTTTCCCTTATTTAAATTTCTGAGGTTGCTTTAGGCGATTCTCATTAACAAAACAAGTTTTTAGATATAGCGCATTTGGCCAGTTTCGGAACCGATCCGGGGGATGATCCATCCAGATCCGAATTATCCGATTTCCTTGCAGAAGGTTAGCGCATCCAGCCGCTCGCCCGATGGTGTCCGGTAATAGTTTACACGTTGGCCAATCGGAACAAAGCCGTGGGCGCGGTAAAGCAACTCAGCCGGGTTTCCGCGGCGCATTTCCAGAAGCAGGCGCTTGGCCCCACGCTTTTGGGCGCTCGTTTCCAAATATGAAATAAGTTTTGCCGCTAGTCCTTTGCGGCGATGTTCTGGATCGACCGCAAGTAACAGCAACTCCTCTTCTTCGAAGCCGTATCGAGAGAGGAAGAAGGCGGCGGCGGGCTCTGCACCTTGGGGTGCTGCTCCCGCTTCGGTCAGCAGACAGTAAAAGCAGTTGCCCATCAGCAGCGCATCTTCGACCTGACGCCGGTTCCATGCTTCGCCATATTCGGGGGCAAAGGCCGCCTGCATGACCGCCATGATCCGGTCGATGTCGTCCGGGGGGTTGTTCATGCGGCGCCGGGGAGCCGTGCGTCGGGGGCGCGGCCATAGAGGGGGGCGACTTCGGCAGTGATCTGGCTGTCCGGCAGCAGGTGGAAACAGCGCGCATCGGGCCAGATTGGCAGCGCGGTGCCTTGCCCGCGCGCCGCAACCAATGCTTCAGCCTGACTTCCCGCAAAAAGCGTGGTTCCCGCGCCCTGTGCGGCATCGTCAGGGCGCAGCGAGGCCAGCGCCCCCAAGGGGCTGGCGTCACCGTCAAAGGCTTGCACGAACCATTCGCCATGCCCGCCCGTGGTGCAGACCGTGACCGCTTCGCCCGGATGCTCGCGCTGGGCCATGGCGGCCAGCAGGGACAGCGTGGGATAGCCGGCCAGTTCTGCCCCCCATGCAAAGGCCAGGGCGCGCGCTGCGGCCAGGCCGACACGCACGCCCGTGAAGCTGCCGGGGCCAAGCGCCACCGCGATCCGCTCTGCCTGACCTTTGCCGGGCAGGGCCGCGATCATGGGCACCAGTTGTTCGGCATGGCCGCGCCCCAGCATGCGCCAATCGCCGCCGATCAGCGCGGCGTCTTCAAACAGCGCGACCGAGCAGGCCTCGGTCGCGCTATCGATAACCAGGGTCTTCATGCTGGCGGTTGTAACCGCTCAGACGATGGAATTGAAAGTGTCGAAATCGGGGCGCGGGCTGCGGTCGAAAATGCTCGCCGGGTCGCCATAGCCCAGGGTCGAGATCATGACCGACTTGTAGTCCGGCTTGTCGGCCAGGAACGCGGCATCGACCGCATCGGTGGAAAAGCCGGTCATCGGCCCGGTATCCAGCCCTAGCGCGCGGGCCGCGACGATGAAATAGGCTGCTTGCAGCGTGGTGTTGAGGAAGGCCGAGCGTTCGCGCAGCGCATCGTTGCCGGTGAACCAGGCGCGGGCATCGGTGTGCGGGAACAGCCAGGGCAGCTGTTCGTGGAACTGGGTGTCCATGGCCACGATCACGCTGACCGGAGCTTTCAGGATCTTCTCGCCATTGGCGGGCATGGCGCAGGCGGCCAGCTTCTGCTTCGCTTCATCGGTGGTGCACCAGATCAGCCGCGCGGGAAGCTGGTTGGCGCTGGTCGGCCCCATCTTCATCAGGTCCCAGATCGCGTGAAGCTGCTCGGTCGAGACCGGCTTGTCGAGATAGCCGTTGTAGGTGCGGGCAGTGCGGAACAACTGATCGAGCGAAGCGTTGGGCAGCGGCTGAGACATGCGAAAAATTCCCCTGTTTGCTGGATAGGCGTTTTGCAGGGCAGACCTGCGACCGTTTTATGGA
The DNA here is from genome assembly GCF_050281025.1 of Novosphingobium sp. NPDC080210. Lineage (NCBI taxonomy): Bacteria > Pseudomonadati > Pseudomonadota > Alphaproteobacteria > Sphingomonadales > Sphingomonadaceae > Novosphingobium > Novosphingobium sp. NPDC080210. Next base: position 1,043,930 of record NZ_JBNNWL010000001.1, on the reverse strand, counting down.
AAGGTTAGGCAGCGCGCACTTCGGTTACTTCGGGAACGTAGTGCTTGAGCAGCGTTTCGATCCCGTTCTTCAGTGTCGCGGTAGAGCTGGGGCAGCCAGAACAGGCGCCCTGCATGGCCAGGTAGACCACGCCTTCACGGAAGCCGCGATAGACGATGTCCCCGCCATCGTTGGCCACGGCGGGGCGGACGCGGGTTTCGATCAGTTCCTTGATCTGCGCCACGACATCGGCATCGGCCGGATCGTCGCCATAGTCTTCCGCTTCGGCCGGGACCACGATGCCCGAGGCGCTGGGCGCGTGAAACAGCGGCGCGCCGGTGATGAAGTGATCGAGCAGGATTGCCACGACCTGCGGCTTGAGCGCCGACCAGTCGGTCCCCGGACCGGCGGTGACTGAAACGAAGTCACGCCCGAACAGCACGCCCGTCACGTCGCCCAGGTCGAACAGAGCCGAAGCCAGCGGGCTGGCGGCGGCATCCTCCTCGTCACGGAAATCGCGGGTTCCGGCGTACATCACTTCCTGACCAGGCAAGAACTTCAGCGTCGAAGGATTGGGCGTTGTTTCGGTCTCGATAAACATGCCATGGCATGTAGGCGCGCGGCGGGTAAGGTCAAGCGCACGATCGGACAGGTTCTGGTTGGGCGCGAACAAGCGCGGCTTTCAGTTGTTATTCACTGGTCCTTCATCACCACGCCGCTTATAGCTCTTCGCTTATGTCAAAGCCGTTTCGCGCCTTGCGCAATTTCGCCCTGATCCTGCCCGCTTTTGCCATGGTTGCCAGTCCGGCGCTCCAGGCCGCACCAGCCAAGGCCAAGCGGGCCGCAGCGGGCAAGCCTGCACCCGCGCCGAAGATCGATCCGAACACGCCCTGGCTCTATCGGGGTAGCGACATCCCGCAGGACAAGGAATGGCAATTCGGCGAACTGCCCAACGGCGTGCGCTATGTCGTGCGCAAGAACGGGGTGCCGCCTGGTCAGGTCTCGATCCGCATCCGCATGGATGTCGGCTCGCTTTACGAACGCGACCATGAAAGCGGCTTCTCGCACCTGCTGGAGCACATGGTGTTCCGCCAGTCCCGCTATCTGGGCGAAGGCGAGGCTATCCCCACCTGGCAGCGGATGGGCGCGACTTTCGGCAGCGATACCAATGCCGAAACTTCGCCCGTTTCGACCACTTACAAGCTGGACCTGCCCAATGCGACCGAGGCTTCGGTCGATGAATCGATGAAGCTGCTGTCGGGCATGATGATCGCCCCGGTGATCAACGAAAAGAACGTGCGCACCGACGTGCCCATCGTGCTTGCGGAAATGCGCGAGCGCGGCGGCACGGCGACCCGCGTGTTCGAGCAGACCCAGCAGACCCTGTTTGCCGGTCAGAAGCTCGCCGTGCGTCCGGTAATCGGTACTCCGGCAACACTGAACGCCGCCAATGCCGCCACTGTCACCCAGTTCCACCAGCGCTGGTATCGGCCTGAAAATACCGTGGTGATCGTGTCGGGCGATATTGCGCCCGAGGCGATGGAAGCCTCGATCAAGAAGTGGTTTTCGGACTGGCAGGGCGTCGGCCCGCGCGTGGCGGAACCACCCTTCGGTGATCCCCTGCCGCCCAAGGGGGCCAAGGGCCTCGCTCCGATTGGCGAAACGCGGGTGCTGGTCGAACCGGAGATGCCCCGCTCGATCACCTATGCCGTGCTGCGTCCGTGGCGTCCGGTGCGCGATACCGTGGTCTACAACCAGGGGATCATGACCGAATCCGTCGCACAGGCGATCATCAACCGGCGGCTGGAGGCCAAGGCCCGCGCCGGTGGCAGCTTTCTGGTGGCGCAGGTGACCAAGGACAAGATCGCCCGGTCAGCCGACGCAACCTATATCAGCATCACGCCGCTTGGGGCCGACTGGCAGGCGGCGCTGCGTGATACGCGCGGCGTGATTGCCGATGCCATGGCCAAGCCGCCCACCCAGGAAGAGATCGACCGCGAGGTGCAGGAATTCTCCGTCGCGTTCGAAAGCAGCGTCGAGCAGCGCCGCCTGCTGCCGGGCGGCAAGCTGGCCGACGACATGGTCACCGCGCTCGATATCCGCGAAACCATCGCCTCGCCCGAAGTGGTGCAGGATATCTTCAACCGCTCGATCAAGCTGTTCACGCCGGCCAGCATCCTCGCCAAGACCCGCGCCATGTTTGCCGGCAACGTGACCCGCGCGGTCTATGTCACGCCGCAGGCTGGCGAGGCGACCGCGCCTGCCTTGCGCGCCGCCCTGGCCACGCCGGTTGCCGCCAATACCAATGCGCGCCTGGCGGCAAACAGCATCAAGTATTCCGACCTGCCCGCCGTGGGCCAGCCAGCCCAGCCCGTGGCGGAAAAGGCGACTGGCCTGCTCGAAATCAAGCAGATCGACTATGCCAACGGGGTCAAGGTGATCCTCTGGCCGACCGAGGACGAACCGGGCCGAGTGACGCTGAAAGTGCGCTTTGGCGGGGGCTGGCGCGCCTTTACGGCGCAGACCGCGCCCTATGCCACGCTGGGGGAAATGGCCCTGGTCGATAGCGGCGTCGGGCCGTTCGACCGCGAGGCGATGGACCGTGCCTCTACGGGGCGCAAGATCGGCTTCGACTTCGAGATCGAGGATACGCAGTTCGTCTTCAAGGCGGACACCCGCGCCGCCGATCTGGAAGACCAGTTGCACCTGTTCGCCGCCAAGTTCGCCGCGCCGCGCTGGGACAGCAATCCGGTGCTCCGCGCCCAGGCTGCGGCCAGGATCAATTACGAAAGCTATGCCGCCAGCCCGCAAGGCGTGCTGGAACGCGACCTGAAGTTCCTGGAGCGTGGCCGCGATCCGGTGTTCCGCACGCCCACTCCCGCCGATATCGACGGCACGTCGGTCGAGGGCTTCCGCCAGGTCTGGCAGCCGATCCTCAGCCAGGGTCCGATCGAGGTCCAGCTGTTCGGCGATTTCGACCAGGCCAAGGCAATCGACGCGCTGAACCGCACGTTCGGGGCCTTGCCGTCGCGCGGTAGCCTTCCCGCTGGAACGGCGGGGCTGGATGCGCGGACGCTTGACCCTTCGGCTGAGCCGGTGCTGCTGTACCACCGCGGGCAGGACAACCAGGCCGCCGGAATCATCGGCTGGCCGACCGGCGGCGGAACCGCGCAGCTGCGCGAAAGCCGCCAGCTCGAAATCCTCACGCAGATTTTCCAGAACCGGCTGCTCGACAAGTTGCGCGAGAAACTGGGCGAAGCCTATGCGCCGCAGGTGGTCAATTCGTGGCCGCTGGAGCTGAACGCGGGCGGCAATGTCTTTGCCCTGGCCAATCTTCAGCCCAAATCGGTGCCGGTGTTCTTCGCCACGGCAGAGGAAATCGCGACCGACCTGGCGACCAATCCCGTCAGCGTCGAGGAACTGGCCCGGGTGACCGAACCGCTCAAGCAGTCGCTGACCCGCGCATCGTCTTCCAGCGCTTTCTTCATGTACCTGATCGAAGGGGCGACCAGCGATCCTGAGCGGTATCGCGGCGTGCGCAGCGTGCTGGGCGATTACACCGAGACCACACCTGAAGCGATGCGGGCCTTGGCCCAGAAATATCTGGCTCCGGGCAAGTCATGGCGGGTCGCAGTGATCCCGCAAGGGCAGGATCTGGCAAAATCCGCAGCTGGTTCCGTGCCCGTCGCGCGATAAGGTGTTCGGAATCGTGTAATAAAATTACGCGATTGGTCTGATCGAGTTTGCAAGTTTTGCATTTATGGCGAGGTGCGGCTATGGGCCGCGCTTTGCGAAGAAGTGGAGCATGAAAAGTGGCGAGTAACTGGACCCCCGAAAGCTGGACGGCCAAGGAAGCACGGCACCTGCCGGGCTATCCCGATGCTGCGGCGCTGGACAAGGTCACGGATACTCTCGGCACCTTCCCGCCGCTGGTCTTTGCCGGTGAAGCGCGCGCGCTGAAGGCCGATCTTGCCCTGGTCGCGGCGGGCAAGGGGTTCCTGCTCCAGGGCGGCGATTGCGCCGAAAGCTTTGCCGAATTCCACCCGAACAACATCCGCGACACCTTCCGCGTGCTGCTGCAAATGGCGGTCGTCCTGACTTTCGCTTCGAAGCAGCCGGTGGTGAAGGTGGGCCGTCTGGCCGGCCAGTTTTCGAAGCCGCGCAGCTCGCCGGTTGAAGTGCAGGGCGGGGTTGAGCTGCCCAGCTACCTGGGCGACAATATCAACGGCATCGAATTCACGCCCGAAGCGCGCATTCCTGATCCGCAGCGCCTGCTGCAAGCCTATTCGCAAAGCGCCGCGACGCTGAACCTGGTGCGCGCTTTCTCGACCGGGGGCTATGCCAACCTGCGGCAGGTCCACCAGTGGACGCTGGACTTCATGGGCCGCAGCCCCTGGGCCGCGAAGTTCGAGGAAATCTCCAACCGCATCGGCGAAGCGCTGGACTTTATGGAAGCCTGCGGGATCGACCCGTCGACCGTGCCGCAGCTGAAGGGCACCAGCTTCTACACCAGCCACGAAGCGCTGCACCTGCCCTATGAGCAGGCTATGACGCGGCAGGATTCGCTGACCGGCGACTGGTACGATACCAGCGCGCACATGCTTTGGATTGGCGACCGCACCCGCTTTGAAGGTTCGGCCCACGTCGAATTCCTGCGCGGCGTTGGCAATCCGATTGGTTTCAAGTGCGGCCCCAGCCTGGCGCCGGACGAACTGCTGCGCCAGCTCGACCTGCTCAACCCCGCGCGCGAAGCAGGGCGCATCACGCTGATCAGCCGCTTTGGCGATGACAAGGTCGAGGCCGGTCTGGCCCCGCTGGTCCGCGCGGTGAAGCGCGAAGGCCATCCGGTGGTCTGGTCGTGCGATCCGATGCACGGCAACGTGATCAAGGCGGAAAGCGGCTACAAGACGCGTCCGTTCGACCGCATCCTGAACGAAGTGCGCGGCTTCTTCGCTGTGCACCGCGCGGAAGGCACCCATGCCGGCGGCATCCATATCGAGATGACCGGCCAGGACGTGACCGAATGTGTCGGCGGGGCCGTGGCGATTTCGGATTCGGCGCTGGCTGACCGCTATCACACTCATTGCGACCCGCGCCTCAACGCGGCGCAGTCGATTGAACTGGCGTTCCTGCTGGCCGACATGCTCAACCAGGAAGCGGTCGACCGCGCCCAGCGCGCAGCGTGATCACCCGCGAACTGCTTGGCACGGCGCAGGTCCCCGGGGGCGAGGAGCTGAAGCTGTTCGCCCATGGTCGCGATTTCATGATCGTGATGGGCCACAACGAACTGATGAGCACGCGGCTGCGCGGCTCCGAAGAGGCGTTGGCGACCATGACGCTGGAGCGGCTGAAGGGCCTTAGCGATCCGCATCTGCTGATCGGCGGCTACGGCATGGGCTTTACGCTCCGCGCCGCGCTCGCCGGAATGGGCGCCAAGGGGCATTGCACCGTGGCCGAGCTGATGCCGGAAATCATCGAATGGGCGCGCGGGCCGATGGCGGAAGTCGCGGCTGGCTGTCTTGACGATCCGCGCGTCACCCTGCGCATGGGCGACGTGGCCGAAGCGATGCTGCTTGCCCCCGATCCGTTCGACGCGATCCTGCTGGACGTCGACAACGGCCCGGACGGCGTGGTGCGGGAAGAGAACAACCGCCTCTATTCCAAGTCCGGCCTGCACAATGCGCGCAAGGCGCTGACGCCTGGCGGAATACTGGCGGTGTGGTCTGCCTTTCCCGATCCGAAGTTCACCCGCCGCATGCAGGATGTCGGCTTTGCAGTGGAAGAGGTTGAAGTCCGCGCCCGCTATGACGCGAACGGCAAGGGCAAGGGCCCCCGCCACGTGATCTGGTTCGCGCAGGCGGATTGAATCCTTACGCAGCCGGCACTGCGAACAGGCTCAGCAAATCATTCCGTCCGGCCTGGACGTCCGCCAGCGAATAGCTGTCCAGCACGGCCATGAAGGCGCTGGTCGCCTCATGCAGCACGCCCGTCAGGCCGCAGGCGGGTGCAATGACGCAGCCATCGCAGTCGACCAGGTCAAAGCCGTCCTCGGTGTGACGCACCACTTGACCGACGTTGATCGTCCCGGCATCGCGGGCCAGGCGGATGCCACCGAACCGGCCCCGCACGCTTTCGATATAGCCCGCGCGGACCAGGTCGTTGACGACTTTCATCAGGTGGTTCTGCGAAATGCCGTAACCGCGCGCGATTTCGCCGATGGAGCTGAGCCGGTCATCGGGCTTGCTCGCCAGGTAGAGCAGCACCCGCATCGCGTAGTCGGTATAGCGCGTCAGGCGCATCGCAGTTCCTCAACACCGTTCGCCGCAGATAATATGCACGTTCATTGCATGTTTCAACTCGCCTGATTATATGCACTCCAGATGCATGATTTAGAGCGAGTCGTGGACCTTCCCGGCGAAATCGTTGAGGCAGACCTGGAACGCCTGATTCCGGCCTTTTACGCCCGCGTGCGCAGCGACCACATGCTCGGCCCGCTGTTCAATTCCGCCATCGACGACTGGCCGCACCATCTGGAAAAGCTGGTCGCCTTCTGGTCGTCGGTGATGCTGACCAGCGGGCGTTACAAGGGCAGTCCGATGGCGGCACACCTGCGGCACCGGGCCGCGATCACCCCGGAGATGTTTGAGCGCTGGCTGCATTTGTGGAGCGAGACGACCAGCGAACTGCTTTCCCCCTCTGCCGCCCGCGCCTTGCAGGCGAAGGCCCAGCGGATCGCCGAAAGCCTCAGCCTCGCTCTGTTCTATCGGGTGGGCCGCCAGGATGCGGCCGCTGTCCCGCAAGGAGATTGAAATGTCCCAGATTCCGATGGTCGATCTTGGCGTGCACCACGCCCCGCGCGACCTGTCTGACCGTATCGCCCTTGGCTTTACCAAGCTGCTGCGGTTTTGCGCCGATACCTTCTTTGCCAAGCGCTATGGCCACCGCGCCATCGTTTTGGAAACCGTGGCGGCGGTGCCCGGCATGGTCGGTGCGACGCTGACCCATCTGAAGGCGCTGCGCCGGATGGAGGACGATCGCGGCTGGATCCGCACCCTCATGGAAGAGGCCGAGAACGAGCGGATGCACCTGATGACCTTCATCGAGGTGGCCAAGCCGACCCTGTTCGAACGCATGGTGATCCTGGGCGTGCAATGGGTGTTCTACCTGGCCTTCTTCGCGCTCTACCTGGTCAGCTCACGCACGGCGCACCGGATCGTTGGCTATTTCGAAGAGGAAGCGGTGATCAGCTACACGCTCTACCTCAAGGAAATCGACGAGGGGCGCAGCCCCAACGTGCCCGCCCCGGCGATAGCGCGCCATTACTGGCACTTGCCTGATGATGCCACGCTGCGCGACGTGGTGCTGGTGGTCCGCGCCGATGAAGCGCACCACCGTGACGTCAACCACGGCTTTGCCAGCGAACTGGCCGGACTGGAAGTGAGCGGGCAGGTCGCCCCCTATCCCCGCCACGCCAGCGAATTGAAGCTGGCTGCCTAACCGCGGTTCCTCGCCGCCAGGGCCGCGATCTCGCGGACCAGCTTGGCGGCGAGGATTGCCGTGCGCTGGTTGTGGTCGAAACGCGGGTTCAATTCGACGATGTCGGCTCCAGCCAGCGGCGCAGTCTGCCGCCGCAGGACGGCCAGAACCTCTCTTACAGTCAATCCGCCCGGCTCTGGGTGGGACACGCCGGGAGCCTCGGCAGGATCGATCCCGTCAAGGTCAATGCTGATGTACAGCGGACCTTCCAGCACCGGAACCCGGACTGGGGTGAAGTCCGCCATGGGCACGATCTCCACCCCGAACCGCTCGGCCTGGTCCCGGCAATGGCGGTTGAGCGTACGGATGCCGACCTGGACAAGCCGCCGCGCCAGTCCCGCCTCCATGATCCGCGCGAAGGGCGATGCATGGCTGCGCGGGTTGCCTTCGAAATCGTCATAGAGGTCGGGGTGCGCATCGAAATGCAGGATGGTCACCGGTCCCGACGCAGCGTGAACACCCCGCACGGCCGGATGGCTCATCGCATGGTCCCCGCCCAGGACCAGCGGCACCGCGCCCGAAGCGATCGAGGACTGCACAGCTGCGGCGATCATCGCATCGTCGGCTGCGGTTTCGTTCAGCGGCAAGTCGCCCCGGTCGGTCAGTTCAAAATCGACGCCGATTTCCTGCCCATCCTCGCAGGCCAGATTGCCGCGATCGGACCACAGGGCTTCGCGAATTGCGGCAGGGGCCTGGGCCGGGCCGCGCTCGAACGACGAATTGACGTCGCTCGGGCAGCCGATCAGCTCGATCCGGGGCAGGGCGGTCATGGCAGAAGCAGGGTGGAGCCGGTGGTCTTGCGCGCTTCCAGGTCGCGGTGCGCCTGGGCTGCCTCGGTCAGCGGATAGGTCTGGCCCACGGTGATCTTGAGCTTGCCCGATGCGACCATGTCCCACAGCTTCGCGGCCCCGGCCAGGGCTTCGGCCGGATCGCGGTAATAGTCGTAGACGCCCGGGCGGGTAACGAACAGCGAGCCGCGCGTGGCCAGATCGCGCAGCGCCACGCCGGTCACGGGACCGCTGGCATTGCCGAAGGAGACGACCGTGCCGCGCGGCGCCATCGAATCGAGCGAGCTTTGCCAGCTGGCCGCGCCCACGCCGTCATAGGATACCCGGACGCCGGCGCCGCCAGTCGTTTCGCGGACCTTGGCGACGAGATCGGGATCGTCCGAGAGGAACACCTGCTCCGCTCCGGCGTCTAGTGCCAGCACCACCTTTTCCGGTGAACCGACCGTCCCGATCACGCGCACGCCGCGCGCCTTCAGCCATTGCACCAGCAGCAGGCCCACGCCGCCCGCCGCCGCCGGAACCAGTGCCCAGCCGCCTTCGGGAACCGGCGCGACGCGTTCTGCCAGGGCTTCGGTCGTCGCACCTTTCAGAAAGACTGCCGCAGCCGTCTGGCTGTCGATCCCGTCGGGCAGGGGAAACAGCTCTGCCTCTTTGGCAATCCGTGCCGTGGCATAGGCGCCAGGAGTGCCGCCAAAACTAGCCGCGCGCTGGCCGGGCTTGAACCGGGTCACTTCGCTGCCCACCGCTTCCACCACGCCTGCCGCTTCAAAGCCGAGCAGTCCCGGGAGGCGCATCGGATAAAGCCCGGTGCGCAAGTAAGTGTCGATGAAGTTCAGGCCGACCGCTTCGTGCCGGATCAGCACTTCGTGCGGGCCCGGCGCGGGCAGATCAACCTCGCGCCACTGGATGACTTCGGGGCCGCCGGTCTGTTCGATGAATGCCTGGGTCGCGCGCATGGTTCTCTCCTGGTGGAGCCCCTGCATAAGGCCCCCGCCGCGCATCTCAACCCTGCTTCAAAGGTCAGGCCGCGCGCATCACCGCATTCATCATCCGGTGCCGCAGTTCGCGCACGTCTTCGGGTTCAAACCGCGACATGTCGGCCAGACCCATGATTTCATCCTGGCCATTGCACTTGCTGAGATCGATCTCTTCGGACTGAACCCGCTCACCCAGCGGCTGCGAGAAGAAAGTCCGGACCTTGGGTTTGGAATGATCGGCCACGTCCTGGTCCACGACCATGGCCAGCAGGCCGCTGCGCAGTTCGACGAAAGTGCCGATGGGGTAGATCCCGATGCACTGGACGAAAGCATCGAACACGACCGGATCGAACTTTCCCGACATTTGCGCCATGCGCTGCACCACTTCGCCGGGATCGACCGGATGAGCGTCGGTCCCCTTGGCGGCCAGTTCGTCATAGGCATCGCAGACGGCGGCCATGCGCGACAATAACGGGATGTCCCCGCCGATCAGCCCTGCGGGATAGCCCGAACCGTCGTTGCGTTCGTGGTGATGCAGGGCGACCAGCGGGGTCTGGCCGGACAGGCCGCTGGCAGTCAGGAAGTTGAAGCCCAGCGTGGTATGTTCGCGCAGGATCTCGTGCGGGATTTTGCGGTAGTCGTCCTGATAATCGGCAATGTCGATCGGCAACTGGCTGATCCCGACATCGAACAGCAGGCCCGCCTTGCCTGCTTCGCGGATTTCGGTGGGCGTCATTTTCAGCTGCCGGGCGAGCGAGATCATCAGGGCCGAGCAGGCGAGGGCATGGCGATAGACGCATTCCGCTTCCTGCTTGCAGCGCATCAGGCCGTTGAAGGCATGGGGATTGCGCTGGATCGAGGCAAAGATGTCCTCGATCACCGGTTCGACCGCATTGGCCTTGATCGACTTGCCCAGCCGCGCTTCGATGAACACTTGGGTGACGATCTTGCGCCCGCGATCCGCCACCTTGGCGGCGTGTCCGAACTCGCGCGCGGTGGTTTGCGGTTTGGTCGAGCGGAAGTTGAACGCCGACGGTTCCGGTGCGCCCCGCACCGGCTTGGGCGCAAAGCGGGAGCGCAGGCCCGACGGCGGGGAGGGCGGCGAAAATGACCGCATCGGCGCATGGGATTCGACGTCGCGCCCGCGGGAAACGTCGATCACCACGGCCTGGATGTCCGAATCCCGCAGGTCCGAAAGAATCTCGGGATCGTCGATCACGAACTTGGTCTTCCAGAAGGGATGCTTCAGCCACGGCCCTTCAAGCTTGTGGATGAGCATCCCCATTTCAGCCTGGGAGGGATCAATACGCTTGAGCATTGGTTCGCGCTTTCCTGTCTGGATGAGGCGAAAAACCTTTGCGTCGGGCACGGCTGCAACAAGGTGCAGGCGTGATTAGGGGAAGTTCCGGATGGCAGTGTAGAGAACCGCGACCAAGTGCGCGGAAACTAGACGCAAAAAGACCGCCGTGCGCGCTCGCCCGGCGGTCTTGTTTGATTGGCGGCTGCCCCCCCTCAGCCTTGGCGAGAGGGGGAGTGCCGGATCAGCCGGCGTTGCCCAGCTTGTTCAGCGCGGCCATCACCACCTGGCTCTGTTCGCCGCCCGACTGGGGGACGATTTCGCCGGTGCGGTCGATGATCTGTTCCCAGTGCGCCGCGATCCCTTCCGGGGTACGCTCGTTAGCGGGCAGGGCCACGCCGGGGGTCAGGGTGACATAGGCTGCGTGATAAGCGCCAGCGCCCGCACCGCAGATCATATTGGTCGGCGCGTCTTCGCTGACCAGATACAGCGCCATCGGTGCGACGTTTTCAGGAGCGAGCATCTGGAAGAAGGTTTCCGGCATGCCCAGGTCTTCGGTCATGCGGGTGCCAGCCACCGGAGCCAGGGTGTTGATGCGGACGTTGTACTTCGCGCCTTCCAGCGCCAGCGTCTTGGTGAAACCGGCCAGGCCCAGCTTGGCCGCGCCATAGTTGGCCTGGCCGAAATTGCCGTAAAGCCCGGTCGAGCTGGCGGTCATCAGGATGCGGCCATAGGCCTGTTCGCGCATCAGGTCCCACACCGCCTTGGTGCAGTTGGCGCTGCCGTTGAGGTGCACGTCGACGACCAGCTTCCAGTCGTCCATGGTCATCTTGGCAAAGCTCTTGTCGCGCAGGATGCCGGCGTTGTTGATCAGGATGTGCACGCCGCCCCAGGCTTCCTTTGCCTTGGCGACCATTTCCACCATCTGTTCGTATTCGGTGACCGAACCGCCGTTGGACATGGCTTCACCGCCAGCGGCCTTGATTTCCTCGACCACCTTCAGCGCGGCGTCGGAATGGCCGGTGCCGTCGCGGCTGCCGCCCAGGTCGTTCACGACAACCTTGGCCCCGCGCTTGGCGAGTTCGAGCGCATAGGCGCGGCCCAGGCCGCCACCGGCGCCAGTGACGATTGCAACGCGGTCCTTGTAAGAAATGGTCATGGGGTTCTCTCCACTTGAATTGGTTGATCCCGGGGGAAGCGCCGGGGGCATGGCATGGCGGGGGACGGCTTGCAATATGCCGCAGTGCAGCACTGGCGTTCCCTAGCGTCAAGCAGTGGCATTTTGCCCGCCGAATTGCGGATTTCAGCGCGAATCGGAAGCGATCAGAGGCGCGCGAGTGCGGGAATCAGCTCGTCAAAATGGTCGATCACCGCATCCGCTTCCAGGGCCTCGGGCGCTGCATCGCAAAAGCCGAAGCTGACCGCGACTGACGGCAGGCCCGCCGCACGCGCGGCGCGGGTGTCAAAGGTGGTGTCGCCCACGAAAGCCGCCGCGCCGCCGCCGCATTGTTCGACCATCGCATGAAGCGCATCGGGCGCGGGCTTGAGCGGATAGCGCCCGCCGCCGATCACGCTGGCAAAGCGGGGGGAAAGGCCCAGCGCGTCAAACAGCTTGACTGCCAGCGGTTCGGGCTTGTTCGTCACAACGGCGATCCGGGTGCCGCTTGCCGCTAGGTCGTCGAGCATTTCCGCCGCACCCGGGTAAAGCGCGGTGTGGTTGGCGATATTGTCCCCGTAGTGCGCGATCAGGACCTGGCGGAGCGCGTCAAAGTCCAGCCCTTCCTCGCCGCCGGTCAGGGCCAGGGCGCGGCGCAACATCAGGCCCGAGCCGCCGCCGACGAGGTTCTTGACCTCGGCCTGGGGAACCGGCTCACGGCCAATCGTGCCGAGCGCATGGTTGAGCGCGACAGCCAGGTCGCCCAGCGTATCGAGCAGGGTGCCGTCCAGGTCGAAGCCGACAATGTCAAAGCGGTGTGGGTCAAAGCGGTGTGCAGTCATTGCCGGGCCATTGGCTCACCCCGCTGGAATCCGCAATCATTTGGTGGCATGTCAGCCAGCATGAGCGTTAGCGAAAATCCACTGGCCGTCATCGTCCTTGCCGCGGGCAAGGGCACCCGCATGAAAAGCGACCTGCACAAGGTCCTCCATCCCATCGCGGGCCACCCGATGCTGCTGCACCTGCTGGGCAGCCTGGGGGAGGTCGGCCTTGACCGCCAGGTGATCGTCGCGGGTGACCGGCGCGAACAGATCGAAGCGGCGCTCAGCGGCAGCGGGGCCGAGGTCGTGGTGCAGGAACCGCAGCTCGGCACGGCCCATGCCGCGCTGATGGCCAAGGAGGCCCTGGCGGATTTCTCCGGCCTGGTGCTGGTCTGCTTTGGCGACGTGCCGTTCCTGTCCGCCGCGACCGTGCGGCGGCTGTGCGGCGCGCTGACCGGCGGAGCGAAAGTGGCTGTGCTCGGCTTCCGGCCCGCAGATACTGCGGCCTATGGCCGGATCATTGCTGATGGCGACGGCACGGTGCGCAAGATGGTCGAGCACAAGGATGCCTCTGCCGAGGAACGCGCGGTCAACCTGTGCAATTCCGGCGTGATCGTGGCCCACAGCGACGATATGTGGCGCCTGCTCGAAGCTGTTGGGAACGACAATGCCGCAGGTGAGTTCTACCTCCCCGACGTCGCAACCAATGCGATTGCGGAGGGTGCGCGGGTGGTCGTGGTCGAAACGGACGAAGCCGAGGTGATGGGGATCAATTCCCGCGCCGAACTGGCCGAAGCGGAAGCGCGCTGGCAGCAACGCCGCCGCCGCCTGGCAATGGACGAAGGCGCCAGCCTTATCGCCCCAGAAACGGTCTGGTTCGCCTGGGACACCCAGCTTGGCCGTGATGTGCTGATCGAGCCCAACGTGTTCTTCGGCCCCGGCGTCCGCGTTGCAGATGGCGCGAAGATCCGCGCCAATTGCCACATCGAAGGGGCCAGCCTGGCCGCAGGGGTCGAAGTCGGCCCCTTCGCGCGGCTCCGTCCCGGTACAGTGCTTGAGGAAAAGGCGAAGATCGGCAATTTCGTCGAGGTCAAGAAAGCGATAATGGGCAAGGGGGCCAAGGCCAACCACCTGTCCTACATCGGCGATGCGGAGGTGGGTGCTGGCGCGAATATCGGTGCGGGCACCATCACCTGCAATTACGACGGCTACTTCAAGTACAAGACCATCATCGGGGAACGTGCCTTCATCGGTTCCAACTCTTCGCTAGTCGCTCCGGTGAAGATCGGTGCCGACGCGATTGTCGGCGCTGGCAGCGCGGTCACCCGCGACGTCGCAGCGGGCGAATTGCGGATCGTCCGCGGGGAACAACTGGTGAAGCCAGGTTGGGCAGACCGCTTTCACGATGCGATGAAAAAGAAGAAAGCAGCGGATAAGAAAGATTGACACGATATCATGATATGATATCGATATATCAATGACCCGCATTCTCGCCGACTTACCCGACGATGACATAAAGTGGCTCGATGCCCGTGCGGTTGAGCAGGGCCAGTCGCGCGCGTCCGTTTTGCGCGAAGCGGTCCGAGCGTACAAAGCGCAGGCTTCCGCTTTGGGTAACAAGGACTGGATTTCGCGGGGGGCTGGACTTTGGAAGGGCCGGGGCGAAATACCGGACGGGGTCGAGTATCAGGTCGCCATGCGAGAGGATCGCACTTCCTATGAAGACCTTTAATCCGTGGCCGATCCGTTCTTCGACACCAATATTCTGATCGACTGGCTGAAGGGCTATCCCCAGGCAGCTGCCGAACTTGCCCGCTACAAACGACACCGGATCAGCCGGATCGTCTGGACGGAAATCCTTTCAGGCGAAGCGCTGGAACGCCGCGACGTGATCCAGCAGGCAATTGCTCCGTTTGAAGTCGTTGAGCTGGATGCCCGGATCGCCACTGCTGCCGCCGATATTCGTCATCGCAAGAAGATGAAACTGATGGATGCCTATATTCTGGCCACGGCGCAGGTGAATGGCGCAATCTTGATAACCCGAAACACCAAGGATTTGCCGGCAGAACTGCCGGGAATTCGCGTTCCTTACATCCTATAGAGAAGGCCAGAAAATGTGTGGAATCATCGGCATTGTCGGCAAGGATGCGGTCGCGGAGCGGCTGGTCGATGGGCTGCGGCGAATGGAGTATCGCGGCTATGACAGCGCCGGGGTCTGCACGGTCGATGGCGGGCAGCTGATCCGCCGTCGCGCTCCGGGCAAGCTGGTGAACCTGGTGCACGAACTGGCGCGCGATCCCGCGCCCGGCACCACCGGCATCGCCCACACCCGCTGGGCAACCCACGGCGCGCCCACTGCGGCCAATGCCCACCCCCATGCCACGGCGGAACTGGCGCTGGTCCACAACGGGATCATCGAGAATTTCAAGCAGCTGAAGGAGGCGCTGGCTTCGAGGGGCCGCGCCTTTGAAAGCGATACGGATACCGAGGTGGTTGCCCACCTCATCTCCGAACTGATTGAAGGCGGGGCCGAGCCGGTCGAGGCGGTGAAGCAGGTTCTGCCGCAACTGCGCGGGGCATTCGCGCTGGCGATCGCCTTTCGTAGCCACCCCGACATGCTGATCGGCGCGCGGCTGGGTTCGCCCCTGGTGGTCGGATATGGCGAGGGCGAGACCTATCTTGGTTCCGATGCCCTGGCCCTGGCTCCGCTGACGCAAAAGATTTCCTACCTGGACGAAGGCGACTGGGTGATTGTCACGCGCGACGGTGCCCAGGTGTTCGACAAGAACAATCAGCCTGTCACGCGCGAGATTACCACGTCCGGCGCGTCGGCGATGGAGATCGAGAAGGGCAATTACCGCCACTTCATGCAGAAGGAGATCTTCGAGCAGCCGACCGTCGTGGCGCAGACGCTGAACAGCTATGTCCGCCAGGTCGATCAGTCGGTGGCCCTGCCGCAGTTCGATTTCGACCTGTCGAGCATCAACCGCGTGACCATCGTCGCTTGCGGGACCAGCTTTTACGCCGGGATGGTGGCCAAGTACTGGTTCGAGCAGTTCGCCCGCTTGCCGGTCGACATCGATTTCGCCAGCGAGTTCCGCTACCGCGATCCGGTGCTGGAACCGGGTGGGCTGGCCCTGTTCATTTCGCAGAGCGGCGAAACCGCCGACACTCTGGCAGCGCTGCGCCACTGCAAGGAAAATGGCCAGACCATCGCGGTCGTAGTCAACGTGCCCACCAGTTCCATGGCGCGCGAGGCGGACCTGCTGCTGCCCACCCATGCCGGGCCGGAAATCGGCGTTGCCTCGACCAAGGCCTTCACGTGCCAGCTGGCCGTGCTGGCCGCCCTGGCCGCGCATCTGGCGGTCAAGCGCGGGCGGATGAGCCGCGCGGAAGAGACCGAACTGGTCAAGCACATGCTGGAAGTTCCGGCGCTGATGAATGCCGCGCTTTCGCATGACGACGAGATCGCGGCCATGGCGCACCTGATCGCCCCGGCGCGCGACGTGCTTTACCTGGGGCGCGGGCAGGATTACCCGCTGGCGCTGGAAGGCGCGCTCAAGCTGAAGGAAATCAGCTATATCCATGCCGAGGGCTATGCTTCGGGCGAAATGAAGCACGGCCCGATTGCGCTTATCGACGAGGCAGTGCCAGTCATCGTCCTCGCCCCAAGTGGACCGCTGTTCGAAAAGACCGTCAGCAACATGCAGGAAGTCCGCGCGCGCGGCGGCAAGATCGTGCTGGTCAGCGACCGCGAAGGGCTGGATGAAGCGGGCGAGGGCTGCATGGCCACGATCGAGATGCCCAAGGTCCACCCACTGATTGCGCCGCTGGTCTATGCCATTCCGGTGCAATTGCTCGCCTATCATGTCGCCTGCGTGAAGGGCACGGACGTCGATCAGCCGCGCAACCTGGCCAAGTCGGTTACCGTGGAATGAGGCTGGAAGGCGGCTGCCACTGCGGCGCGGTGCGCTTTGCCGTCTCGGTTTCGCCGCCGCTGGAAGTGCTGGACTGCAATTGTTCGATTTGCAGCAAGACCGGTTACTTGCACCTGATCGTGCCGCATTCGGACTTTGCGCTGCTCTTCGGATCGGACAGCCTGACGTGTTACCGCTTTGGCAACGGGGCGGCGGAACACCTCTTTTGCCGGACCTGCGGGATCAAGAGCTTCTACCAGCCGCGCTCTCACCCGGAAGCGTGGAGCGTGCATTTCCGTTGCCTCGATCCCGATCACGGACTGACACCGGCTGTGCGCCCCTTCGATGGACGCAATTGGGAAGCGGCGCGCGCCAACCTGGGCTAAAGCGCGCAAGTTCAGCTGTTTATACGGCGAATCGCGTACCCTTTACGCGGTGCTAACTATTGCTTTCCTATGCTGCGGCCGTGACCAAAGCAGAAACCACTCCGTCCGCCTTGCCCAAGAGCCTGCCGGTCATGGCAGTATTGGGACTGAAAGAACCCGCTGAAGGGGACTGGGCCCGCATGCGCGGGTTGCAGTATTCCAGCCTTGCCCGGGTATCCGTCGCCCGTGGGTTGGCCCATGGAATCGCCGCCCTGGCTGTGTTGCAGCTTTATTACCAGAGCATCCATCCGGCCGCATTGGTTGGCTGGGCGGTCATGCTGGCTGCCAGCCTGTTCTATGGCGCGCGGATCGACAAGACGCTGGGCGATACCGACCGCCGCCGCATCTCGCGCGACGAGGTCAAGCGCCAGACGCTCAGCGCAACGGCCAATGCCGTGGCCTGGGCCCTGCCTTTGGCCGCATTCGCGCCTTACGGTTCGCCGTCCGATCATCTGGAACTGTGGGCCATCTGCGCCATGCTGATGACGGCATCCGCAGTCCTGTTGCCCGCCGTTCCGCTAGGCAACCTGCTGTTTGCCGGTATCGTTGGCGGAGCCGCGGTCGTCAGCTTCCTGTTTTCGGCCAGCATGGAAATGGCGCTGCTTTCGCTGGCTTTCCTGATTGTCGTGGGGCTGGGCGCGGTCGAGAATGCGCGCTTCTTCCTGACGGCACGCATTGCCGAAGCGGCGATGGCAGAGAAGAGCGAAGTCGTCTCGATGCTGCTGCGCGAGTTCGAGGAGGGCGAGGCGGACTGGCTGTGGCAGATTGACCCGTCGCGCCGCGTACGTTCCGCCAGCCCGCGTTTCGCCTTTGCTCTGGGGCTTTCTCCCGATGAAATCGAAGGCAAGCCATTCATTCAGTTGATCGCAGGTGCAGCTTGGGAAACGGGCCAGTTCCCCTCCAGCCTGCATGACCTGGCCGAGCGTCTGAAGCGCCGGGAGAGCTTCTCGAACCTGCTGGTGCGCGTATCGATCAACGGACAGCAGCGCTGGTGGGAGCTTTCGGGTACCTCCAAGCTTGACGAAAACGGCAATTTCGATGGTTTCCGCGGGGTCGGTTCGGATGTGACCGAGCAGCGCGAATCCAGTGACAAGATCGCCCACATGGCGCGTTATGACACGCTGACCGGCCTGCCGAACCGCATGATGGTGACCGAGGCCCTGGGCGAGGCAATGCGCTACGCCGATCAGTGGCGCACCCGCTGCGCCTTCCTGATGATCGACCTCGACCGGTTCAAGGCGGTCAACGATACCCTGGGCCACCTCGTTGGCGACCAGCTGCTGGCGCGCGTGTCCGAACGGCTCAAGTCGATCATGACCGACAACGAACTGGTCGGGCGCCTGGGCGGTGACGAATTCGCCATCGTGATCCGCGATGCGACCGACCACAACCGCGTCAGCCGCGTCGCGGAAGCGGCCATCGAACTGCTGTCGCGGCCTTACGAAGTCGATCATCATACCCTGTACATTGGCGCATCGGTCGGCTCGGCCCTTGGCCCGCGTGACGGTTCGACGGTCGAAACGCTGATGCGCAATGCCGACCTGGCGCTCTATCGCTCCAAGGAAGAGGGCGGCGGGGTCCATCACGGCTATGAACCGTCGCTTCACCAGGAAGCGGAAGAGCGCCGCAAGCTGGAATTCTCGCTGCGCCGCGCGCTGGAGAAGGGCGAAATGATGCTCAACTTCCAGCCGGTGGTCGACGCCAAGGATGAAAGCATCGTCAGCTTCGAAGCCCTGCTGCGCTGGAACAGCGAAGAACACGGCATGGTCAGCCCGGCCAAGTTCATCCCGCTCGCGGAAGATACCCGCCTGATCGTGCCGATTGGCGAATGGGTCCTGCGCGAAGCCTGCCGTGAAGCGGTCAACTGGCCGAACGGAGTGAAGGTTGCCGTCAACGTGTCGGGCGAACAGCTGCTGGACCGAGGTTTCATTGCCAGCGTCGTCGGGGCGCTCAGCTCAAGCGGACTGCCGCCGCAGCGGCTGGAAATCGAAGTGACCGAATCGATCTTCGTGCGCGACGCATCCACCGCCAGGGCCGCGCTGGAACAGATCATGGCGCTGGGCTGCGGCATTGCGCTGGATGATTTCGGAACCGGCTATTCCTCGCTCGCCTATATCCGCAACCTGCGCTTCTCGACGATCAAGGTCGACCGCTCGTTCGTGCAGGGCGCGGCCATGGGCAATGCCGAAAGCCTGGCGATCATCCGCGCCGTGGTGGCCATGGCCGAAAGCCTGGAAATGTCGACGACGGCGGAAGGCGTGGAAACCGAACACCAGCTGGACGTTATCCGCCAGCTCGGTTGCCGCAAGATCCAGGGTTATTACTACGGACGACCGATGCCCGCGCTGGAAGCCAGCAACCTGTTCGGCGGGCGTCTGCGCCGCGCCAATGCGGGCTGAGGCTGCTTAGGCCGAAGCCAGTGCCTCGATCGCGTTTTCGAACAGGGCGCGCCCGTCGGTGCCGCCCTGTTCCGCTTCGATCATCCGTTCCGGGTGCGGCATCATGCCCAGCACGTTGCCGGCCGCGTTCAGCACGCCGGCGATCTGCCGGGCCGAACCGTTCACTTCCTCGGCATAGCGGAACGCCACGCGGCCTTCGCCTTCCAGCCGGTCCAGCGTTTCGGCATCGGCGAAGTAGTTGCCATCGTGATGGGCCACCGGAATAGTGATCGTCTGTCCCGCGTCATAGCCGCCGGTGAACAGGCTTTGCGTGTTCTCAACCGTCAGGGCGACGTCGCGGCAGACGAAATTCATCCCGGCATTGCGCAGCAGCGCACCGGGGAGCAGGCCAGCCTCGGTCAGGACCTGAAAGCCGTTGCACACGCCCAGGACGGGAACACCGCGACCAGCGGCAGCGATTACCGCCTGCATGATCGGGCTGCGCGCGGCCATCGCGCCAGAGCGCAGGTAGTCGCCATAGGAAAAGCCGCCCGGCAGGGCGATGAAATCCAGGTTCTGCGGCAGGTCGGCATCGCCGTGCCACACGCGGTGCGGCGCAGTGCCAGACACCTTTTCCAGCGCGTCGGCCATGTCCCGGTCGCAGTTCGATCCGGGGAAGGTGATGACGGCGCTGCGGAAGGTCATGCCGCAAGCCTTTCGATCCGGTAGTTCTCGATCACCATGTTGGCCAGGAGCTGGCGGCACATCGTTTCAAGCTGTTCGTCGGTCACGCTGTCGTCGACGTCGAGTTCGATCATCTTGCCCGCGCGGACATCGTTGACGCCATGGATGCCCAGGCCTTCGATAGCGTGGTGGATCGCACGGCCCTGTGGGTCGAGCACGCCGTTCTTGAGAGAGACGAATACACGGACCTTCATTGCCGGGCCTTTCGCTGGGGATTCGGAATAGGCGGCCTATGCCGCCGCTTCGTCGCTGGGGCAAGCACGCATCCCTGCTGGATCAACAATCCCGCGCGCTTTTCGCGCCTCTGGCAGGTCAGTTGCCGACGAAGCTGTCCATGACATAGCCCATCGCCCGCACCGTGCGGAGCG
Organism: Novosphingobium sp. NPDC080210; assembly: GCF_050281025.1. Classification (NCBI taxonomy): domain Bacteria; kingdom Pseudomonadati; phylum Pseudomonadota; class Alphaproteobacteria; order Sphingomonadales; family Sphingomonadaceae; genus Novosphingobium; species Novosphingobium sp. NPDC080210. Next base: position 1,023,544 of record NZ_JBNNWL010000001.1, on the reverse strand, counting down.
GATCGGGCGCGCCATGTGCGGCAAGCGAGCGGCGCAGGCGTCCGACCCAGACGTCAACCGTGCGCTCATCAATGGCTTCATCGTCTTTGCCGAGCCGTTCGATCAGGGCGCTGCGGCTGAACACCTGGTCCGGATGCTCCATGAAATGGGCAAGCAGCCGGAATTCGTTGGGCCGCAAGGTCACTGCCGTCCCTTGCCAGCGCGCCTGATGGGCCGCGAGGTCGACCACCAGGTCGCCATTCGCCAGGCGCGAGCGCGCCGGGGCGGGGCTGGCTTCGCCCGCTTCATAGAAGGCCAGGCGGTCGAGCAGCGATGCGGCATCCAGCGGGCCGACCATATAGTCATCGGCCCCGGCCTTGAGCGCGCGGCGGCGTTCATCGCTGTCATCGCCGTCCAGCACCATGGTGATATGGGCGCTGCGGGTGGGGCGGGCCTCGCGCAGCCGCCGGACCAGTTCCAGCCCCGAAGTTTCCGGCAGGAGCCAGTCCACGAAGCACAGCGGCGTGCCTTCGATCTTCAGGTCGCTGCTGATCTTCGGGCCGAGCGGCATCATCCGCAGGTCGGGCCGGGCCGCACTTACGCTGTGCAGCAGGGCCGGGTCTGGCGAGGTGACGAGCAGGGTTGTGGTCGCGTTGGTCTGTAACATGGCAGAGTTTCCCCGCGCCCTTCTGCCCGGGCGACATGACCGTTTTGTGACGCTCTTCGGTCATTCGGGCGGTGTCATGCTGCTGTCGCAAATGAGTCACCAAACTGTCCGCAAATCGTCGCCTTGCTGCAATGCGGAGGGCCTAGCGGGTCGCTCGGCAACGGGGCCGGAGCGAACCATCGTCACAGCGATTCGCCTGGAACCGAAGCCTGACAACAACCCAGTGAGGGACTTTTAAAATGAACCGCCTTGCCACCAGGCTTTCCGTTTCCGCCGCTGCGCTGGCCGCAGTGCTTGTTGCCTCGCCCGCGTTGGCCGCAGTCGAACCGGCTGCCGATGCCCCGGCCGATGCCGCTGCCGAATCGCAGGACAATTCCGGTCTTGTCGACATCGTCGTGACCGCCACCAAGCGTGAAACGAACCTGCAGCAGACCCCGATCGCCATTGCCGTGATGGGCGACGAAGATATCAAGAAGCGCCACGTGCAGAGCCTGCTCGACCTGGGCGACGGCTCGATCCCGTCGCTGCGCGTTGCCACCTATGAATCGCGCCAGACCGCACTGACCGTCGGCATCCGTGGCATCGTCCCGGGCGACGCCAACCAGCCGGCACGCGAACCCGGCGTCGGCGTCTACATCGACGGCATCTACCTCGCCCGCCAGCACGGCCTGAACGCCGGTCTGTTCGAAGTCGAGCGGATCGAAGTCCTCAAGGGGCCCCAGGGCACCCTGTTCGGCCGCAACACCGAAGGCGGCGCAGTCAACCTGGTCAGCAAGGCGCCGACCGGCGAATTCGGCGGCAAGGTGATTGCCGGCCTGGGCAATTTCGGCAGCTACAATGCCGGTCTGCACCTCAACCTGCCGGAAGTGGCCGGTTTCTCGGTCAAGGTCGATGGCGTGATCAGCCACCAGGATCCGACCGTGAAGAACCCGCTGGAAGGCCAGACCGGCTGGAACCAGTATCACCGCTATGGCGGCCGTATCGCCACGCGCTGGAAGCCGACGGACAATTTCACCGCCGACTTCGCGTTTGACACCAGCCGCGACGAGAACACGCCGTTCTACAGCCAACTGATCAACTACAACCCGGAAAACTATCCGGTTGCGTCGCTGGCCGAAATCGCTGCGAACAACAACAAGCTGCCCGCAGGCAAGATCGCGCCGCTGCCTTCGGTGGTCGTGGTCACTGGCGAGCGCATGGACGTGGCCGACATCGGCGTGCCGCAGCAGGTGAGCATCGGCGAAACCCAGGGCTTCTCGGGCAACCTGCGCTGGAAGGTGGCGGATGAAGTCGAACTTCGCTCGCTGACCGCATGGCGCACCGTGGATTCGGAACAGTGGGACAATTCGGGCGGCGCGCACCGCACCCCGTCGTTCCTGCCCAACACCTCGTTCAGCCGCTACTCGCTGTCGTTCCTGAACGCCCGCCAGTTCAGCCAGGAACTGCAGGCAGTCGGTACGGTTTCGGCCATCGATTACGTTGCCGGCCTCTACTACTTCAACGAACGCGCTGAAGAAGTTGCGGGTACGCCGAACACCAACAAGTGGAACGCCACCGGCACCGGCTATACCATCAACGACGCCATGACCTGGCAGCGCAACGCGATCTCGATCTCGCGCGCCAGCTATGCCGAATCCAAGAGCTATGCCGCATTCGGCCAGGTCACCTGGAACGCCTCTGACGCGCTCAAGCTGACCGTTGGCGGTCGATACACCCACGACCAGAAGGAAGGCGACCTGTACAAGGTCAAGAACGTCGCCTCCAGCTTCCCGTTCAAGTTCAACTATGACCGCTTCGATCCGCTCGCGATCCTGGCCTGGCAGGCGTCTGATGGCATCAACCTCTATGCCAAGTATTCGACCGGCTATCGCGCTGGCGGCGCCAGCTCGCGCTCGGTCAACTTCGCGACCTTCGGTCCGGAACACGTGAAGTCCTACGAAATCGGTGCCAAGACCGAATTCTTGGATCGCCGCGTGCGCTTCAACCTGGTCGGTTACATGATGGACCGTGAAAACAGCCAGTTCGACTTTGACTTCTACATCCCGCAGTCGAACGGCACCGTGCTTCACACCCTGGAAACGGTCAACGCCGCTGGCACGACCAAGATCCGCGGGATCGAAGCCGACCTGACCGTCCGTCCGACCGACAACCTGACGATCGGCGCTTCCTACGCCTACACCTACTGGAAGGTGCCGCCGACCCCGAACCCGCTGGTCGCTGGCAACCCGCTGCAGCCGCTGTTCCTGGTCTATACCCCGCCGCACGCCTTCTCGGCCAATGCGGACTGGACCCTGCCGCTCAGCAGCAGCAGCGACATGGCGCTGAAGTTCCACGTCGATGCGAACTACTCCGACCCGCACTACAGCTTCGACAACGAGCCGGTGCTGGTTGACAGCAGCTTCCTGGTCAACGCGCGTCTCTCGGTTGCCGACATTCCGATGACCGACAACGGCCAGACGCTGACCGTGGCTCTGTGGGCACGCAACGTGTTTAACGAAAGCCACATCTATCGCCGCTCGAACGCGAACCGCAACCCGATCGACGGTGCCTACAACACCGTGGTTGGCGACTATGCCAACTTCAACGCTCCGCGCACGTTCGGGGTTGAAGCCACGGTTTCGTTCTAAGCCGGTTTAACAGTTCCTCCCTGACTTGGGGCGGGGCGCATCCAGCGCCTCGCCCCTTTTTTCGTCAGGTCAGGGCTTGGCGGGGGGAGTAACGGGATCGTCCACGCCTTCGGGAAGGACGTTGAATTCCACCGCGCCGTCGGCGGTCAGGTACGTGCGGGCGAGGGCCTGGATCTGGGCCGGCGTGATGGCTTTCAGCAGTTCCCTGGACCGCAGATAGCGGTCGATCCGGTCCGGCTCGGTCTGGGCGCGATCCACGAAGGTCATCCAGCCCGAATTGGCCTTCAGCGCGTTTTCCAGGCTTTCCAGCACCGGCTCGCGGGCGCGCAGCAGTTCGTCCTCGCTGACCGGCGCATCGCGCATGGCAGCGACCGTTTCCAGGATCGCGGCGCGGGTTGCGGGCAGTTCCTTCACGTCGACCGAGGCCGAGATGGAAAAGGTGCCAAAGCCCCGCCAGGTCCGCGACGTGCTGCTGCTTGCGCCGGGGGAATAGGCCTTGCCCAGCTTTTCGCGCAGCGTATCGGTAATCTCGATCCGCATCACCCGTTCCAGCATTTGCAGTTGCAGCGCCGCGTCTAGGTCTTCGCCGTCGCGGGTCAGCCAGACAAAGCTGGCCAGCGCCTGGTCCTTGGTGCCGGTATGGCGCAGCACATGGCGCTTGCGCTCGGCCGTGAAGGGCCGGTCGCGGCGGTCCGCATAGGAGCGGAAGTCCGGTTCGCGCGGGGGCAGGGCGCCAAAGGTGCGGGCCACCATGGCGACGGTCGCCGCTTCGTCGATATCGCCGACCACGCCGATTTCGATCGCTCCATTGCGCAGCCGGTCGGTGATCGCGCCGCGCAGCTTTTCGAAGTTGAGCTGGCGGTAATCCTCCACCTTCCCCAGGCTGAAACGCGGGTCCCTATCGGACAGGATCGCGCCCATGTCGGCCGACAGGGCAGAGCCGGGCGTAGCGCGCAGGCTAGCGAACAGGTTGTTGATCGACTGCAGGAACAGGACTTCGCCTTCCTTGCGATAGCCGGGATCGACCACTTGCGCGGCGGCCAGCTGCAATTGCAGTTCCAGGTCGCGCGGAGTGGTTCCGGTCAGCAGGACGAAGGTTTCGTCGGTTGAACTGTAATTGGCTGCAACCGTCCGGCCCGCCAGCATCGTGTCCAGTTCGTCCTTCGAATGCTTGCCCAGCCCGCCCAGCGCGAGGACGGACATCATGCGCGTGGCCAGCGGCTGGTCGCGGGTGGCCAGCATGTCGCCGCCGTCGACCGAAACCTGGACCAGGACCTGATCCTGCTTGAGGTCGGTCCGTTTCAGGTTCAGCCGCACGCCATTGGCAAAACGGATCGTGCGGATGCCCAGCCTGGGTTCCACCGCGTCGCTGACGACCTGGCCCGCCACTCCGAAATCGGTGTAGCCAAAGCTGCCCGCCGCCTTGCGCTCCAGCGGCCGGACCTGCGCGGCCATGGCTTCGGACCAGGCGGACTTAAGCCCCTTTTCCCCGTCGGCGGGCGGAGTGCGGCCCTGAAAGCGCAGCAGCGGCGATTCCAGGGGAACCACTTCGCGCGCCAAGGCGGCCTGAACCGCTTCGGGCGTGATCTTGGGCACGAAAGCCTCAAGCCGGTTGAGCGAATTGGTGGGCGTATCTGGCACCTTCTCGTCCACTACCAGCGCCTGTGCCGCGCCGAGCAATTGTGCATGGCTGCGCGTCGCCTCGCCCTTGGCGGCATTGGCATTGGCGGTGCGGATGATCGCGACCTGTTCCGCCACTTCGTCCGCAGTAAAGCCAAAGGCCATGGCGCGGCGATACTCGACCACCGCCTCGATCATCCCGCGCCTCCATTTGCCGTCGACAGTGTCGATCCCCAGTTCGGTGCTGCGCGCTTCCTTGAACACGTCGCTGGTGCCAAAGCTGGCATTGCGGAACGGCGCATTGGCTTCGCGCGTGCGGCTGAGCAGGCGGCGGTTGATGATGGCATAGCCGATCTGGCGCAGCAGGTTCTCTTCGCGCTGGGCCAGGGTGTCCGGCTCGTCCAGCCACGGACCCTTGCGGCTGATCGACACGCGTTCTGACAGGGCGGGGTCGATGTAGATGTCGGCCTTGTCCTTGTCGTCAATCGCGATGGGGCCGGCCAGCGGCCTGGGCTCAGCCGGTGCCTTTTGCCAGGAGCCGAACCGGTCCTTGATCTTCTGCTCGACCAAGGCCGCATCGAAATCACCGATCACGTAAAGCGTGGTGTGGTCCGGCACATATTCGCGCCGCCAGAACGCCTTCAGCCCTTCCGCAGTCGCGCCTGCCAGCGATTCCGGCGTGCCGATGGGCAGGCGCTGGGCCACTTTCGAACCGGGCAGGGCAAAGTTCAGCTGATCCTCGACATTGCGCAGGGCATAGGTGTTGCGGTCGCGCATTTCCGCCTGGACCACCCCGCGTTCCCGGTCCACGGCCGAGGGGCTGAAAGTCAGTTCGCTTGCCGTTTCGCGCATCAGCATCAGCGCGATGTCGAGCAGTTCGGTATCGTTGCGCGGCAGGTCGAGCATATAGGTCGTCCGCTCAAACCCGGTCGAGGCATTGGTATCCGCGCCGAAGGCGAGGCCGTGCCGCTCCAGCAGCTTGACCATCTCGCCTTCCGGCACGTTGGTCGATCCGTTGAAGGCCATATGCTCGACATAGTGGGCATAACCGCGCTCGGCATCGCTTTCGTCCAGCGATCCGGCATCGACCTGCATCCGCACCAGCGCCGTACCCTTGGGCGTGGCATTCTGCCGGATCACATAGCTCATGCCATTGGCGAGACGGCCAAAGCGATAGCCCGGATCGACCGGCACATCGCTTTTCTCAAACGCCCAGTCGGGAGCAGGAGCAGCCGCACTGGCAACCCGCTCTTTCTGCGGCGCGCAGGCGGCCAGGGCGAAGGTGGAAATCGAAAGGGTGAACAGCAGCTTGCGGGATGTCATGGCCGCAGTGGTGCAGGATTGCGCCGCACTGGGCAAGGGGGCTGCGATGGATGAGGCTACCCGCTGAACCCGCCCTGTTCCAGGAAGGCCAGTTCCTCCGCCGTGCTTTGCCGGCCGAGGCACGCGTTGCGGTGAGGGAAGCGGGTGAAGCGGACGATGATGTCGCGGTGAAGGCGGGCCCACTGGCTCCAGTCGCTGCCGCTTTCCGCGTCGAGGGCTTCGCATTTTGCGAGGCAGAGGTCCTGGTCGGCCAGTTCCTCGGAATGTTCGAACGGCAAGTAGAAAAAGGCGCGCAAGGCAGGATCGGTCGCCATGTCGTGGCCGGCGTCGAGGGCGGCGCGGGCGATCGAGAGGGCGAGCGGATCGGTGGCGAAAGCGTGGGCCGAACCGCGCCAGATGTTGCGCGGGAATTGATCGAGCAGCAGCAGCAGGGCCAGCGCGCCTTCGGCTGTTGCTGCCCAATCGCTGAGTTCGCCGCGTGCGGCGGCGTGGTGCGCGGGTTCAAAGCGACGGACGATTTCGGCGTCGAAGGCCTCGTCCTTGGCAAACCACTTGGCCGCCCCGGCATCGCGCCAGAAGGCGACGATGCTGGCCGGGGCGGGCAGGGGCATTACTTGCCGCGCAGCTTGCGGTGGGCCGACAGGTCAAACACTTCGCTGGGGCCATTGTCGGTATCGAGCAGGCCCAGGCGGCGCGCGACTTCCTGGTAGGCTTCTTCCTCACCGCCCAGATCGCGGCGGAAGCGGTCCTTGTCGAGCTTTTCGCCGGTGATCATGTCCCACAGGCGGCAGCCATCGGGGCTGATCTCGTCGGCCAGGATGATGCGGCTGTAATCGCCATCCCACAGGCGCCCGAATTCCAGCTTGAAATCGACCAGGCGGATGTTGATCGCCGCGAACATGCCGCACATGAAATCGTTGACGCGGATGGCCATGGCCGAGATGTCCTGCATCTCTTCGTTGGAGGCCCAGCCGAAGCAGGCGATATGCTCTTCCGCGATCATCGGATCGCCCAGCGCATCGTCCTTGTAATAGTATTCGATCAGCGTGTGGGGCAGCGGTTCCCCTTCCGGAATGCCCAGGCGCTTGGAGATCGAACCGGCCGCGACATTGCGCACGACCACTTCGATCGGCACGATTTCCACCTGGCGCACAAGCTGTTCGCGCATGTTCAGGCGCTTGATGAAGTGGGTCGGAATGCCGATGTGGTTCAGGCGGGTGTAGACATATTCGCTGATGCGATTGTTGATCACGCCCTTGCCGTTGATCGTGCCCTTTTTCTGGGCATTGAAAGCGGTCGCGTCATCCTTGAAATACTGGATGATGGTGCCGGGTTCAGGGCCTTCGTAAAGGATCTTGGCCTTGCCTTCATAGATTTGGCGGCGACGGGACATGGGCAGTTTTCCTTATGTCGCAAAATGACATGCGCGAAACGGCAAGCCCCGGCCGATGCAATTCGTGAGGAATCGCGCGGGCCGGGGCACTCGAGCGCGCCTTACGCCAAATTGACGCGCGGTGCAATCAAGCCCTTCGCGGCTGCGGCATTCGCCCACACTTGTTTGGATGATCCGAACAAGTTGATGTGATTTATCGGACTGAACAGAATGGCTGGGAACGGCCATATGGGTTCCATCGTTGCTGCGCCGAATGCTGCGTCTGATGGAGAATTGAACATGAGCAAGGTCCTGGTCCTTTACTATTCCAGCTATGGTCATCTCGAAACCATGGCCAATGCGATTGCCGAAGGCGCGCGTGCAGCCGGGGCCGAAGTGGACGTCAAGCGCGTCCCTGAAACGGTGCCGGAAGACGTGGCCAAGGGCGCGCACTTCAAGCTGGACCAGGCCGCTCCGGTTGCCACCGTGGCCGAACTGGAAAACTATGACGCGATCATCGTCGGCACCGGCACGCGCTTTGGCCGGATCAGCTCGCAGATGGCGGCGTTCCTGGACCAGGCTGGCGGCCTGTGGGCGCGCGGCGCGCTGAACGGCAAGGTCGGCGCGGCCTTCACTTCGACTGCGACCCAGCACGGCGGGCAGGAAACGACCCTGTTCTCGATCATCACCAACCTGCTGCACTTCGGCATGACGATTGTCGGCCTGGACTATGGTTTCCAGGGCCAGATGCGCAATGACGAGGTGGTCGGTGGCGCACCCTATGGCGCGACCACGATCGCGAACGGCGATGGCAGCCGCCAGCCGAGCGAGACCGAACTGGAAAGCGCCCGCTATCTGGGCAAGCGGGTGGCCGACACGGCGACCAAGCTGTTCGGCTGATCCAAACGGAAAGGGCGGGAAGAGATCCCCGCCCTTTTGTTTCTACGCGGCCAGACCGCTACGACGTTACTTTTCGCCGAGCAGGTTCGCCTTCCAGAACATCAGTTCGGTCCAGAACTGATAGTCTGCGTTTTCCTTCTTCGCGAAGCCATGGCCCTCGTTCATGCCGACCAGGTGCCAGGCGGTGCGCCCCTTGGCGCGGACGGCGGCGACGGCTTGGTCAGCCTCGCTTTTCGGCACGCGCGGGTCGTTCGCGCCGGTGACCACCAGCAGCGGGATCGACAGCTTGTCGATCTGGGTCAGCGGCGAGATTTCCATCAGCTTGGCACGCTGCTTCGGATCGCGCTCGTCCCCATATTCCACGCGGCGCAGGTCGCGGCGATAGGACTGGGTGTTTTCCAGGAAAGTGACGAAGTTGCTGATCGCGACGATGCAGTCCGCCGCCTTGAAGCGCCCGCCATACCGGATCGCCGTGGCGTAGCACATATAGCCGCCGTAAGAGCCGCCCTGGACGGCGATGCGGTCCTTGTCGATGGCAGGATCGGCTTCCAGCCGGTCAAGGAACGCGCCGATGTCCTTGACGGAATTTTCGCGCAGGAACGGACCATTGTCCAGGCTGACGAAGCGCTTGCCGAACCCGGTCGAGCCACGCACGTTGGGGTAGAACACGGCCACGCCCAGCTCGTTCAGCAGGTAATTGGTGCGGCCACGGAAGCCAGGCGTGGATTGTCCTTCCGGTCCGCCGTGGATGTTGACGATCAACGGGCGCTTGCCGGGAAACTTCGCCGGATCGGGGCGGTAGAGGAAGCCGCTGACCGGCTCGCCATCGAAGCTTTTCACTTCGACGAATTCCGGCTCGACATTGACTGCCGGGTCCAGCCCGCCGGTTTCGCTTTCGGTCCAGCGCGTGACGGCCAGGCTTTGCGGATCGACCGAGAAAGCATCGGCAGGCACCTTGGCCGAGGATACGGTCAGGCCAACCGCGCCCCAGGGGGCGATTTCCACGCCGCCGATGGTGCCCTGGGGAAGGCCGGTCACATCGCGCACTGCGCCGGTCCGGGGATCAAGCAGCCTGAGCTTGCTCACACCGGCTTCGTTGACGGTATAGGCGATGAAGCTGCCATCGTCGGCAATGTCGAAGCTTTCGACGTCCCACTTCTTTTCCGGGCTGCGGGGGGTGAACTTGCCGGTCTTGGGGTCGAGCGTGCCGAGCCGCTGGAAATCGCTGCCTTCGTCGCTGGTCACCCACAGCGCGCCGTCGGGCGCGAACTGGGCGCCACCATAGGCGATGCTCTTCTTGTGATTGCCGATGGCGGTCATCGCGCCGCTCGCCAGGTCCAGCCAGTAGAGGTCGGTCTTGGTAACGGAGACGTAGTTGGCCACCACGACCGCGCCGTTGCCGGGGGCGAAGCTGGCGATGGCCCAGCCGCCGCCCTTGGCTTCCTTGACCATGCGGTTGGTCGAAGGGTCGCGCGGGTCCATGACGTAGAGGTCCGAATCCGCACCATTGCGGCGGGTCGAGCTATAGCCGATCCACTTTCCGTCCTTGCTGACGGCAGAGAGTGAATTGCGGCTCTTGCCGTCGGTCAGCAGGTTCAGCTTGCCGTTCTTCAGAGTGTAGAGCTGAAAGAATTCGTTGCCGCCGATGTCCTTGGTCACGACCAGCGTGCCGTCTCCCGGCAGATAGGTGCCGCGCAGCGGTTCGGGTTCAAAGCTGATCTGGCGGCGTGCCATGCCCGGCCCCTTGACCGTGTGCAGCTGCGAGACATTGCCGAACCGCGTTGCGACCAGCATCGCACGGGTCACCGGATCCCAGTCGACGAATCCGGCGGTGCGAAATTCCATGTACGGACGCGTTGCTTCGACCAGGTCCATCGGGACGGGCGGAATGCCGTCTGCCTCCAGCGCGGCAGGCTTGGGCGCGGCAGGGCGGGCCTCTTGCGCCTGGGCAAGGGCGGGCAGGGTCAAGGCAGTGAGGGCAAGCAGCAGATGGCGCATGTTCAGACAGTCCCCGAATTTCAATGCAGTTATGGAATGAAGTGATTCTGCCGCCGACCCGCCCTGCAAGCAACGCTGGATTCGACGAAGTGCGGTTTCCAGCCTGACCACGGTTAAGTTGGTCGGATGGCTATGCTGCAAAGTAGTCCGGTTGATGTGTCTTTTATGCATCAATATTGCCAGATTCGGGCCGTTTTTACGGCTGTCAGTTGTAGTTTGTCCCGGCAGGACAGTCCTTTAGTCGAATGCTGACGTTGATCGCGTTGACAGCCGAATCTGTGGCGCTATTGCCCCATGTCAAAGACAGACCTCCGCTGCTGCATTCGAATGCCAGCCTCGAAAGGTTTGTGTGAAGTTTTGGACAGGGAGTGATGTAATGAAAATGAGTTCCACACTGGGTCTCGGCGTTTCCGTCGTTGCGCTTTCGCTGGTTTCGATCACGCCTGCGATGGCGCAGTCGACCGATCCGGCTGACACCACTGCCGAAGAGCAGGTTCAGGATCCCGGTGAAATCGTCGTCATGGCCCAGGGCCGCGCCCAGGCGCTGGCTGACGTTCCGGTCGCTATCTCGGCCGTCAACGCCGAAGCGCTGTCGAACAGCGGCGCGAACGACATCCGCCAGCTCAACCAGCTTGCCCCGTCGCTGATCGTTTCGTCGAGCGGTTCGGAAGCCAACGGCTCCGCTCGTATCCGCGGCATCGGCACCGTGGGTGACAACCCTGGCCTGGAAAGCTCGGTTCCGGTCTTCATCGACGGCGTCTATCGCTCGCGTTCGGGCATCGGCCTGAGCGAACTGGGTGAAATCGACCGCGTCGAAGTGCAGCGCGGCCCGCAGGGCACTCTGGGCGGCCGTAACTCATCGGCCGGCCTGATCTCGATCTATTCGAAGAAGCCGCAGTTCCAGTTCGGCGCCAATGGCGAAGCGACCTATGGCAACTACGATTTCGTTCGCGTCGGCGGTTCGATCACCGGCCCGCTCAGCGAAACGCTGGCTGCCCGTGTCGACGGTGTCTACGTGCGCCGCGACGGCTTCCTGACGGACACCCGCAACAATGTCGACGTCAACAACCGCAACCGTTTCTTCGTGCGCGGCCAGCTGCTGTGGGAACCCAACAGCGATATCTCGGTCCGCCTGATCGGCGACTATACCTGGCGTGACGAGCGTTGCTGCGGCGCGATCTATGTCGACAAGAGCGTCAATCCCTACATCGGCAACCTGAACGACCCCGCCAACCCGCTCCTGCAGGCAGGCGCATCGCCGGCACGGGTGAACGACAGCGGCAACAACATCATCAACGTGCTGCGTGACCTGGGTCAGCCGATGGCCGGATTCAACCCCGGTTACGATCGCACGATCTACGTCTCTCCGGGCCGCACCTTTGACGGCAAGACCAAGGACTACGGCTTCTCGGGTGAAGTGAAGTGGGATCTGGGCGGCGCGACGCTGACCTCGATCACTGCCTATCGCGAATACCGTTCGGGCCAGGCTGGCGACGTCGATTACAGCGCGGTGGACATCCTCTATCGCGCCGATGAACCCGAAAAGCTCTATCGTCAGTTCCACACCTTCACCCAGGAACTGCGCCTTCAGGGTGAAGCCTTCGAGGGCAAGCTGGACTGGCTCGTCGGTGGCTTCTACTCGGACGAAAAGCTGACCGTCCGTGACAATCTCAAGTTCGGTACGGAATATGGCCGCTTCGCCACTTGCCGCCTGTTCTCGGGCACTGGCCTGGCTGCACTTTATTCGCCGACCAGCCCGCTGTGCCTGGCACCGACCGTCGGTCCGGCTACGCTGGCTGGCGCGGTGGGCGCTTCGGGTACGGACATCGTGGCCGCAGCCACCGCGCTTGATAGCCTGAACAACCTCGGCTCGACCGGTGACGAATACCGTCAGCACGGGAAGAACTGGGCGCTGTTCACGCACAACATCTTCCACATCACGGACAAGCTCGATCTGACGCTGGGTGTTCGTTACACCAACGACAAGAAGGACCTGGGTGCGAACTTCGGCAACAACAACGCAGTCTGCACCACTGTCCAGGGACTGGTCAGCGATGATATGACCACGACGACCGCTGGCACTACAACGCAAAGCGCCACGGCACGTGCACTGGCTGGTGGCCTGATCGGCCTCGCCTGTCAGGGCAACTCGACCGCAGAACTGAACGGCGTTGCCATCAAGTCGAGCCGCAGCGAAGACGAATGGACCGGCACTGCCGTTCTGTCCTATCGTCCGACCGACGATCTGATGACCTATGCCAGCTACTCGCGCGGCTACAAGGCGGGCGGTTTCAACCTTGACCGTTCGGCGCTGAAGTCTCCGCTCCGTACTTTCGCCAGCTTTGGTGGTGCGCAGAACCTGGTTGCCAACCTGGCGTTCGAGCCGGAACTGGTGAACAGCTATGAACTGGGTGCGAAGTACTCGACCGGTCCGTTCAGCTTGAGCGCAACGCTGTTCCGTTCGGACTTCAGCAGCTTCCAGTTGAACACCTTCAATGGTTCGGTCTTCCTGGTGCAGAACATCAACGGCTGCGCAACCGGCCTGAATGGCGGCGATCGTGATACGAGCGCGACTACGGGTGCCTGCGCTCCTGCCGATGTCAGCTGGGGTGTGCGTTCGGAAGGCGTCGAGCTGGAAACCTCGATTGTCCCGGCCCGCAACTTCCGCGTTGCCGCTGGCCTGACCTATGCGAAGACCAAGTACCGCAGCGATCTGGTCGGCACCAATGCTGGCGCTCCGCTGGATCCGGCCCTGCGCCTGCTGCCGGGCAACACCATGTCGAACGCTCCGGAACTGGTCATCACGTCCAGCTTCTCGTGGACGCCGGACCTGGGCAGCAATGGCCATACCGGTCTGATCTACGTCGATAGCCGCACCAGCAGCGATTACAACACCGGTTCGGACCTGTTCCCGCAGAAGGAACAGGACGCGTTCTCCGTGGTCAATGCGCGCGTCGGCGTTCGCGGTCCGGACCAGAAGTGGGCGCTGGAATTCTGGGTGCAGAACCTGTTCGACAAGGACTATGCGCAGGTTGCGTTCAACACGCCGTTCCAGGCTGGTGCTTCGACTCCTGCGTTCAGCGACGCCACCCACTATCCGGGCGGCCGCCAGCTGTTCTCCCAGTTCCTGGGCGAACCGCGCACCTACGGCGTCACCCTGCGCGGCAAGTTCTAAGAACTTTCCAAGCGGACAAGGAAACGGGGGCGGTGCCAATGGCGCCGCCCCTTTTTCTTTGGGGAATTGAGGGGCGCCGCGCTTGGCGCTAGGGCTGTGGCAAAGGGAGTTGAACCAGATGGACCGTATCGAAGCCCTGTCGCTGCTGACCCGTTACTACGCCGCGTTCAACGCCGGCGATTGGCAAGGCATGCTCGACTGTCTGGACGATCAGGTGATCCATGACATCAACCAGGGCGGGCGGCAGGTCGGCAAGGCCGCCTTTGCCCAGTTCCTGACGCATATGGAGCGCTGCTATCGCGAACGGCTGGACGGCATCGTCCTGATGGCGAGCGAGGATGGCACCAGCGGCGCGGCGGAATTTACCGTCCATGGCGAATACCTGGCCACGGACGAGGGGCTTCCGGAAGCCAATGGGCAGACCTATGTCCTTCCCGCCGGAGCCTTCTTCACCATGGCCGGGGGCAAGATCACCCGCGTCACGGTTTACTACAACCTGGCTGACTGGACTGCACAGGTGGTCGGTTGACGGTTCAGGTTGCACCGCTGACGGGCGATGCTCTGCACGCCGCGCTGGACGACCTTGCCGCGCTGCGGATCGCGGTCTTCGCGGCCTATCCCTACCTCTATGCCGGTTCGGAAGATTACGAACGCAAGTACCTGGCCGAATTCACTGCCAGCCCTGACGCGGTTCTGGTTGCGGCCCGGGATGGGGAGCGGATCGTCGGGGCCGCCACGGCCAGCCCGCTTGCAGCGCAGGACGACTATATCCGCGAACCGTTCGAACGATGCGGCATCGATCAGGCCCACCTGTTCTATTTCGGCGAAAGCGTGCTTCTGCCCGAATATCGCGGGCAGGGCATCGGCCATGCCTTTTTTGACCAGCGCGAGGCGGCAGGGCGGTCGTGGGGCGCCAGCCACACCGCCTTCTGCGCCGTGGTCCGGCCCCAGGATCACCCCGCGCGGCCTGCTGACTATCTCCCGCTCGACGCATTCTGGACCCGGCGCGGCTATGCCCCGGTGCCGGGGCTGACCGGCACGTTCCAATGGCAAGAGCATGGCGAGAGCGAAGAAAGCGGCAAGCCGATGCAATACTGGATGCGCGCACTGTGAAGCGCTTTACCGTCGCCGCCGCGCAATATCCGATCGAGCAGCTGTCCAGCTGGCAGGACTATGCCGACAAGCTGACGCGCTGGGTGGAGCAGGCCGCTGCTGGTGGAGCCGCCCTGGCGGTCTTTCCCGAATATGGCGCGATGGAACTGGCCTCGCTTGATCCGGCCACGATGGGCGACCTGGCCGGTTCGCTGGCCAGCGTGTCCGCGCTCCTGCCGCAGGTGGACGCGCTCCACAGCGTACTGGCGGCGCGCTTTGGCCTGCATATCCTTGCCGCCAGCGCTCCTGCCGCGCTGGAAAGCGGGGCTTATGTCAACCGCGCGCGGCTGTTTGCTCCGAGCGGCACGGTCGGGGTGCAGGACAAGCTGGTCATGACCCGGTTCGAGCGGGAGGAGTGGGGTGTGGCCGCGTCGCCCACCCTGCGCCTGTTCGATACGGCGCTGGGCCGGATCGGGGTGAACATCTGCTATGACAGCGAATTCCCGCTGCTCGCCCGGGCGCAGGTGGAAGCGGGAATGGACCTGCTGCTCGTCCCCTCCTGCACCGATAGCGAGCATGGGTACTGGCGCGTCCGCCTGGGCTCACAGGCCCGTGCGCTGGAAGGGCAGTGCTATGCGGTTCATTCGCCCACCGTGGGCGAAGCGCCCTGGTCTCCGGCAGTCGACGTCAACCGCGGCGCGGCGGCGATCTATGGCCCGCCGGATCGGGGAATGCCCGCCAGCGGCGTGGTGGCAATTGGCGCAATGGACGCGCCGCAATGGGTCTTTGCCGAGGTGGACCTGGACCTGGTCGCACAGCTGCGCGCCGATGGCGGCGTGCTGAATTCGCGGCACTGGAGCGAGCAACCGGGGGCGGTGACGCTTCCCGCCGTTGAAGTGGTGGACTTGTCGTGACGCACCGGGCATTTTTGCCCGCATGATCCGCTGCTTCCTGCTTCCGCTGGCCCTGATTGGCCTCTCGGCTCCCGCCCTTGCTGCCCCGCCATCGCCGCCAACGCCGCAGCAAGAGGTGGAGGCGATCCTGGCAGCAGCGCCGCAGGGGACACGGTTCGGCCTGCTGGTGGTTGACGAGACTGGGCGCGAGGTTGTTGCGGTCAATCCGGACCAGCGGTTCATTCCAGCCTCGGTCACCAAGCTGTTCACGACCGCCGCAGCCTATGCCTTGCTGCCGGGCATGGATCAGCCCGATGCGGCAGGCGGTACGCTGGTCTGGTTGGAGCCGGGTGCGGGCAAGGTTGCGCGAGACGCAATCCTCTACGGGCGGGGGGATGCCCGGATGTCGAGCGCGGCGGATTGCCAGGTCAATTGCCTCGCGCAGCTCGCTGATGCCGTGGCGGCCAGGACGCGGCGGGTACATGACGTGATTGGCGATGCGACGCTCTGGCCGGATCAGCGCTGGGTGCCGGGGATGAGCTGGAACAACATCGGCACCGATTCCGGCACGGCGGTGGCAGCGCTCAACCTGGACGACAACGAGATGCTCGTCACCGTGCAGCCCACCACGCCGGGGGCGGCTCCTGCGGTTCAGCTTCCGGGCTATTTCACCCTGCGCAACGAAGCGGTCACCGTGACAGCCGGTGGCAAGACCCAGTTGTTCGTTGAGCGCGCCGTCAACGGAAACGAACTGCGCCTCTATGGCACCGTGCCCGCCGATGCCAAGCCATGGTCGGACCGGATCGGGATCGACGACCCGGCCCACTATGCGGCCTGGGTGCTGAAAGGGATGCTGGAAGCGCGCGGGGTGAAGGTGACTGGGCAGGTCAGGGCGCGCTATCGCCCGCAGGCTGTGGCTGACCTGGCCGTGCCCGGATCGGAGCCTGCCGCTGCACCCGTACCAACCGGGAAAGCTCTGGCGAGCCTGGTGCCGCCGCCGCTCGCCGAGGACGTGGTGAAGATCAACAAGGACAGCCAGAACCTGCACGCCCAGGCTCTGTTTCGGCGGCTGGGCGCTCCGGCTGCATCGGAGCAGTGGGCAAGCGCCATGCAGCGCAAGCTGTTCGAGGCAGCCGGGATCGCTCCGCGCGGGTTTGAGTTCTGGGACGGGTCGGGCATGTCGACCTACAACCGGGTCAGCCCCCGCGCCGGGATAGCGCTGCTGCGCTGGGCAGCCAGCCAGCCCTGGGGCGCGGCCTGGCTGGCATCCATGCCGGTGGCCGGGCGCGACGGTACCTTGAAGCGCCGCTTCCTGAGCACTCCGCTGGAAGGGGTGCTGACGGCCAAGACCGGCACGCTCAACGCGACAAACGCACTGCTGGGCACATTCGTCACGGCAAAGGGGCGGCGGTTCGCCTTTGCTCTGTTCGCCAATGACGTGCCCACCGGAAGCTCGGCCTTGCCCACGATGGAAGCCGTGCTGCTGAAGGTTGCAGCCGCGAATTGAACATTTCAGACATGATATTGTTGCGGCTGTGCAACAATCCTATCGTAATCCACTGTAATCGGATTGCTGATTGCGCGCGGGCTTCGCTGGCCACTGGCGACTCGCTTTCAGTCAGGTAGAGATTCCCTGTTCGCGCCTTGGCGTTCCAACAGGGGTTTCATCGATGAATTCACGCAGCTTCGCACGCTCGGTTCTGGCTTGCAGTGTCTCGCTGGCAGCTTTTGCCGCTCCGGCAATGGCACAGGATATCGCCACTACGGCAGCTCAGGACGCTCCGGCGGCGGAGAACGCGATCATCGTTACCGGTTCGCGGATCAAGCAGGACCCGGCGAACAGCGCGCTGCCGCTGGAAGTCATTCGGGCGGCTGACCTTGGGCGCGAGGGGATTTCCAATCCCGAGCAGCTGATCTCGTTCCTGTCATCGAACGGCAATGGTGCCGACAATCTTGCCTCCAATTCCGACGTGGTCAGCGGCGCGCAGCGCGGCACCAATGGTCTGTCCGCCGCAAACCTGCGCGGGCAGGGCAGTTCGTCCACGCTGGTCCTGCTCAACGGTCGGCGCGTTGCGGCGCACGGCCTCCAGGGCTCGGCAGTGGACGTCAACCAGATCCCCATGGCCGCGATTGACCGGGTTGAAATCCTGAAGGACGGGGCTTCGGCCATCTACGGCACCGACGCGGTGGGCGGGGTGATCAACTTCATTACCAAGAAGGATTTCACCGGGATCAGCCTGGCCGGCTTTACCGACTTCACCGAAGCCGGCGATGCCACGATCTACCGCGTTTCGGGCACCGCTGGCTGGGGCAAGCTGGACGAACAGGGCTTCAACGTGATGGCTTCGGTCAGCTATGCCGACAGCGGCATCCTGTTTGGCCGCGACCGTGATTTCGTGAACGGGAACCAGCCCAATCGCGGCCTTTCGATCGACACGCGCGGTACGCCCATCGCCACGGCCTTTCCGATCAACCCGACCGGTTCGGGCGTGGGCATTACGCAGGGAGGGACCTTGCTGGGTGCCACCAACCAATGTTCCAGCGGATCGGTTGCTGCTGGAACCTGCGTTTACAATCCGAATTATCTGGCCAATTCGCCCGGCTTTACCATTCCCGGCACCACCACTGCGCCGCTGGGCGGGGTGAACCCGCTGGACCTGCCGGGTGGAGCGGGATGCGAATCCGTCGATGGCGGCATGGCCTATGATGCGGTGCTGTGGTCGAACCCCACCGCCGCCCTGGCCTGCGCCTGGGACACGGGCCGCGCCGCGACGCTGCAACAGCCGCTCAAGACGCTGACCTATTACGGCCGAGCCACCGCCAATCTGGGCGGCGGGCATCAGGTGTTCGCGGAAATCACCGGTTCGGATGCGACTTCGCACAAGATTTTCTCGCACAACCAGTACAGCGCCAACAACACTTCGCTGCCGATTGCCTATCCGCGCAATGCGCTGACCCAGGCGCCCTACGACCAGGTCTATAACAGCATTGTTGCCGTGCTGCCGGGCGTGGCGGTCAACTATGGCAAGCCCATTGCCTTCCGCTGGCGCTGCATCGCCTGCGGGCCGCGTGAGTATACCACGGATACGACTACGCTGCGCACTGCGCTGGGGATCGAAGGACCTCTGTTCGGCGATTGGGAATATCGCGGCGGCGCGTCGATCGCGCAGAGCCAGGCAACTTCGGTGCTCGGCTCGGGCTATCACTATCGCGGCGTCTTTACCTCGACCGCACAAGCTACTGCATCGGGAATCCCCGGCGCTGCCACCGGAAAGGCTGACCCGCGTGCGCCCACCGCACCTGGGGCCAGCGCGCCGGGTATCGTCGGCCTGTTCAACAGCGGCATCCTCAACCCGTTTTCCGTCGAGCAGACCCCGGAAGCCATGGCCGCGCTTGAGGCTGTTTCAGCGCGCGGGGTGAAGCTTTACGGCGGCAAGTACAAGGTCCGGCAGGTGGACTTCTCCGCTTCGGGTAGCCTGTTTGAAATGCCTGCCGGTGCCGTGCAGCTGGCAGTGGGCGCCGATTACCGCAAGGAAACCTACAGCTTCGACGGCTCCACCGCCGCGATTGCCGGGGCGTCGGACATCTTCAACGCCGCTTTCGACAATGCCAATGCCCTGGCCGAAGTGGCGCGCGACGTGAAGGCGGCCTATGCCGAAGTGCTGGTGCCGGTGCTGGATGTGCTGGAAGTCAGCGGCGCGATCCGCGTGGACGATTACTCCGGCTTCGGCTCGACCGTGAACCCCAAGTTCACGGCCAAGTTCCAGCCGGTCGACTGGGTGATGCTGCGCGGTTCCTATGGCACCGGCTTCCGCGTGCCGAACTTCAACCAGATCTTCAACGGCGTCACCATTTCTCCCAATCCGGGCAACACGCTGGTCGACCCCACCACCTGCGCTGGCGGTGTTGTCAGCAGCACTCCGGGCTGTGCGGCGATCACGCCGGAATCGATCTCGGGCGGAAACCGCGAACTGGGGCCGGAAACGTCCGAGCAGTACACGCTGGGCATCGTGTTGAAGCCCATGCCGCGGATTTCGCTTTCGGCTGACTATTGGTCGATCGCGGTGGACAACGTGATCGGTTCGATCACGATCCCGCAGCTGCTGGCCAACATCAATGCCTTCCCGGACCGGATCGAGCGCACCAACGGTGTCATTACATCGGTTGACCTGCGCACCGGCAACTTCGGTTCGCGTCGCACGCGCGGGATTGATTTCAGCGCACGCGCGGGCGTCGATGCTCTGGGGGGAGCGGTGTCGCTGGGCTTTGACGGCACGCTTCTGCTGGAAAAGAAGGAAAAGCTGCTTCCGAACCTGCCTTACAGCGATCTGCGCGGTGTCTTCTCGCTGGCTGGCGACCTGGGCCTGAAGTGGAAGCACAACGCCTGGATCAGCTACAACAAGGACGGCTTCGGGCTGACCTTCTCGCAGATCTACCGCGGTGGCTATGCCAACCAGGCGCTGCCAGGTTCCGCCGCGCGCCCGGACTATAACCCGCGCGTGAAGCCGTACATCATCCACAACCTCTCGGTCTCGCAGAAGGTGGCCGAGCGGTTCCAGCTGACGCTGGGCGTGAAGAACGTGTTCAACGTCGATCCGCCCTTTGCGATCACCTATGACAGCAACACCGGGGCGGGCAGCAGCTGGGAGCCGCGCGTTGCCGATCCGCGTGGCCGTTCGTTCACGGTGGCGGCCGAAGTCCGCTTCTAAGGCGCTGCGAATACGGAAGAGGCGCCGGAGCGATTCCGGCGCCTTTTTCATTGTCCAGATCGGTGCTTCGACCCGTTTGTCAGGCCAGCGGGCGGAAAGGCGTAGAGCCGCTCCAGCGATTGAGGAGGTTGTCGTGGACGATGGGCGAAAGCATCTTGTCGAAAGCGCAGCCGATCAGGCTGTTGTCCCACCACACGACTTCGGCCTGAAGCGATTCCATGCCGGGGAGGGTTAGCCAGCACACCGAGCCGGGGTGAATGCGGCTGACCGCTGCGGCGCAGAAGCCGCTCAGCGACAGGTCATGCACTACCGTCTGGAAAGCGCGCCCGCCCGATGCACGCAGCGACGCGGGGATGGAAATGCGCGTGCGAGGAGCGCTGCGGTCCTCCTGCGCGGCGGAAAAGTACAAATCCTTCTGGATCAGAAGTTTCTCAGACATCGACGACACCCCTTATTGTGACAGACCTGCCACAGGGTTTCGCGGCAGGCTGTACAGGGTATGGACCGATGCGGTTGACTAGGTTTTACGAGGTCTGGTTAACCCGCTCCCGGTGGGGACTACTGAACTGTTCACCCAGAAGGGTAACCACGCGGTCTGCCACCACGTCGGGCTGCTTGACCGAATTGGGGTCTTCGCCCGGATAGGCCTTGGCCCGCATGGCCGTGCGGGTAGCGCCCGGATCGATGATGGCGACTCGCAACTTGCTGATGTTGCGCGTTTCCTGTGCGTGGCAATCGACCAGCGCTTCGGCAGCGGCCTTGCTGGCGGCATAGGCGCCCCAGAAAGCGCGCGGAGCGGTGGCAACGCTGGTGGTAAGGTAAACAAGCCGCGGATCGCTGCTGGCGCGCAGCAGGGGATCGAAGCTCGAAATCAGGGCCTGGGTGGCCAGGACGTTCACCGTCAGCGCCTTGGAAAAGGCGGTCTGGTCAATGTCCTTCACCGCCATCAGTTCGGGCAGGACAGCGGCGGAGTGCACCAGCACGTCCAGCTTCCCCCAGCGTTCGGCAACGGCATTGGCCAGGCGGGCGATCCCGTCGGCGTCGGACAGGTCGACGGGCGCGATGGTCGCGCTGCCGCCGCAATCGAAAATGCGCTGCTCGACGGCTTCGAGCAGGCCCGTATCCCGTCCGGTCAGGACGACGTGCGCGCCAGCCTTGGCCAGAGCCTCGGCAATGGCGGCGCCGATCCCGCGGCTGGCCCCGGTGACCAGCGCAACCTGTCCGGCCAGGTCGCTCATGCCACCTGGCCCGTGTTCAGGGGCAACTGGCCGATATCGGCCTCACGCTCGGCCATGTCGGTCAGCGGGGTCGGATACTGGCCGGTGAAGCAGGCATCGCAATGCTGCGGGCAGGCATTGTTGCGGCCGGTTTCGCCCACGGCGCGATAGAGCCCGTCAATCGAGACGAAGGCCAGGCTGTCGGCCACGATGAACTGCGTCATTTCGGCAATGTCCATCCGCGCGGCGAGCAGCTTGTTCCGTTCAGGCGTGTCGACGCCATAGAAACAGGAATGCCCGGTCGGCGGGCTGGCGATCCGCATGTGGACTTCCGCCGCCCCGGCATCGCGCATCATCTGCACGATCTTCATCGAGGTGGTGCCGCGCACGATGGAATCGTCGATCAGGACGATCCGCTTGCCTTCCACCAGGGCGCGGTTCGCGTTGTGCTTGCGCTTTACATCGGCGTGGCGCGCGCCGTCCGACGGCTGGATGAAGGTGCGCCCGACATAGTGCGAGCGGATAATGCCCAGCTCGAACGGAATGCCGCTTTGCTGCGCATAGCCGATGGCGGCAGGCACGCCGCTGTCTGGCACCGGGATGATCAGGTCGGCATCGGCCGGCGCTTCCTTGGCCAGTTCCATGCCGATGCGCTTGCGCACTTCATAGACCGACTGGCCGCCCATCACGGAATCCGGACGGCTGAAATAGACGTGCTCGAAAATGCAGGGGCGCGGGCTGGTCTTGCCGAAGGGGCGGTGGCTGGAAATGCGCCCGTCCGAGCGGACTTCGACCATTTCGCCGGGTTCGATCTCGCGCACGAATTCCGCGCCGACCACGTCCAGCGCCACGCTTTCGCTGGCGAAGACAGTGGCATCGCCAATCTTGCCCATGACCAGCGGACGAATGCCCAGCGGATCGCGGCAGGCGATCATCCGCTTGGGCGTCATGCAGATCAGCGAATAGGCGCCCTCGATCATCCGCAGCGCATCGACAAAGCGGTCGAGCAGCTTGGGAAAGCGGCTGGTCGCGATGAGGTGGATGATGACTTCGGTGTCCGACGTGGACTGGAAGATCGAGCCGCGTTCCACCAGTTCGCGCTTCAGCGCCATCGCGTTGGAGATGTTGCCGTTGTGGGCCACGGTAAACCCGCCGCGCGCCAGATCGGCGTGGAGCGGCTGGACATTGCGCAGGCCCTGGCCGCCGGTGGTGGCATAGCGGACGTGGCCCGATGCCATGTCGCCGGGCAATTCTTCCAGGATGGTCGAATCGGAAAAGACCTGGGCCACATGGCCAAGCCCCCGGCGGGCAAAGAATTCCTGCCCGTCAAAGCTGACAATGCCGACAGCCTCCTGGCCACGGTGTTGCAAGGCATGAAGGCCAAGCGCAGTCATTGCAGCGGCTTCCTTGGCGCCGATCACGCCGAAAATGCCGCATTCCTCACGCAGCTTGTCGCCATCTGCGTCCAGGAAGGGGTGGGTAAGGTTCATGGTGAGTCGCCTGGCGCTGGAAATGTGCCCTGTCGCTGCGCCTTTGGCGAGGTTTGGCCGCGAAGGCAAGGGCGGGGGCATTGCCCTGGGGCAGCATTCCCCCTAAATCCTGCCTGCCCCTTCCCAAATTCGTGTCGAGAAACGGTTTGCTGCTTACCCCATTCGAATGGACCATCGCCAAACGCTATATGATGCCGGAACGGGGGGAGGCGGTGATTGCCGTCGTTGCCGGGATCGGCGTGGGCGTGGTCACGCTGTCGGTCGCCATGCTGGTGATCGTGATGAGCGTGATGAACGGCTTCCGGGCCGAACTGTTTGACAAGATCGTCGGTTTGAACGGCCACGCGATCATCCAGGGCTATGGCGGCAAGCTGGATAACTGGCGGGCCGTGCTGCAAGACGCGAAGGCGGCGCCCGGGGTGGTCAGCGCCTCGCCCTTGATCGAGCAGCCCCTGCTGGCCAGCTTCAATGGCCGGGCGGAGGCGATCTTTACCCGCGGGCAGACCCAGGAAGACATTGCCGCGCTTGCTCCCAAAGTCGTTGCCGGGAACATCGCCGCGCTGAAGCCGGATGCGGGCAAGGTCGCCCTGGGGTCACAGCTTGCCACCAACCTGGGCGCGCGGGTGGGCGATTTCATCACCGTGATCAATCCGCAGGGGCAATCGACGCCTTTCGGTACGGTCCCGCGCCAGATTTCCTATGAAGTCGCGGCGATCTTCGAAGTGGGGGTCTATGACCTGGACGAACGCTTCGTGGTTCTGCCGATGCAGGACGCGCAGACCCTGCTGATGATGGGCGATGCGGTCGGCATGATCGAAGTGCAGGTCGACGATCCCGACAAGGCGGCCCAGATCGTTGAGCCAGTGCGCCAGAAATATGCCGGTGAAGTGGCCGTGGTCGATTGGAAAACCATGAATTCCAGCCTGTTCGAAGCCTTGCAGGTCGAACGCGTCGCCATGTTCTTTGCCCTGTCGATCATCGTGCTGGTCGCCGCGTTCAACATCCTTTCCTCGCTGATCATGCTGGTCCGGTCCAAGACGCGGGACATCGCGATCCTGCGCACCATGGGGGCCAGCCGGCGTTCGGTGCTGAAGATCTTTGTCACGACCGGCTCGGTGATCGGGCTTGCCGGAACGCTGGGCGGTTTGGCGCTAGGCTTTCTGGTGCTGTTCTTCCGCCAGCCGATTGTCCGCTTCATCGAGATCGTGACCGGGCAGAATCTGTGGGACCCGCAAATCCGCTTTCTGACAGAACTGCCCGCCCGCACCGACCCGGTGGAGGTGGGGCTGATCTGCGTCATGGCGCTGGGCTTCAGCTTCCTGGCGACGCTTTATCCGGCCTGGCGTGCGGCCAGTACCGATCCGGTCCAGGTGCTGCGCTATGAGTAGTCCGGTCATTCGTCTGGCGGGCCTGACCCGCAGCTTTGAACAGGGCGGCGAACGCATTGACGTGCTGCGCGGCGTGAACCTGCAAGTCGCGCCGGGAGAGATTGTGGCCCTGCTCGGCCCGTCCGGTTCGGGCAAGTCCACGCTGCTCCAGGCGGTGGGCTTGCTGGAAGGCGGCTTCGGCGGCGAAATCGCGATTGCCGGAGTTGATGCGGCCAAGCTTTCCGGGGACGAGCGCACGGTGCTGCGCAGGGACCGGATCGGCTTTGTCTATCAGTTCCACCACCTGCTGCCCGACTTCACCGCGCTGGAGAATGTGGTCCTGCCGCAGCTTGTGGCCGGCGTGGCCCGCGGCGCTGCCGAGGATCGCGCGCGCGAACTGCTGAGCGCGCTGGGCCTTGCCGAACGGCTCGACCACCGGCCCAGCAAGCTTTCGGGCGGAGAGCAGCAGCGCGTTGCCGTCGCCCGCGCCCTGGCCAACCGCCCGGCGCTGGTTCTGGCCGACGAGCCGACCGGCAACCTGGACGAGCGCACTTCGGACCGGGTGCTGGAACAGTTCCTGGAACTGGTGCGCGGCACGGGCAGCGCGGCCCTGGTCGCCACTCATAACGAGCGGCTGGCCGCCCGGATGGACCGCGTCGTGCGCCTGCATGACGGGGTGCTGGAATAGTGATCCTGGCGCTGCTGGCGCTGGCCCAGGCCAGCGGCGGGGAGCTGCCGCCCGTGGGGCAGGCTGCGGCTCAGCAGACACCCGCCGATGAGTGCAGCGGCAAGCTCTACGAACGCTTCGATTTCTGGCTTGGCCGCTGGAATGTCTTCGTGCGCGAAAATGGCGAGCCGCTGGGGCAGAGCCAGGTGGAAAAGATCAACAACGGCTGCACGGTGCGCGAAGCATGGCTGCCCTTGCAGGGCAAGGCCGGGGGCACCTTGAACGCGCCCGACCTGATCACCGGGCGCTGGCACCAGTACTGGGTCGATAGCGCCGGAACGCGCGTGGACCTGGAAGGCGGGTTATTCAACGGCAACATGGTGCTGTCCGGGGCGTGGCAACGCGGCGGGCGAAGCGCCTTGCTGCGGATCACCTATTCGCGGCTGGACCCGGATTCGGTGCGCCAACTGGCCGAATTCTCCACCGACGACGGCCTGACCTGGGAAACCAGCTTCGATCACCTGTACCTACGGGTAGTGCCAGCCGATTGACGCGCGGTTCGTGCCGCCTATCCTGCACCCAAACGGCTGGGAGAGAGCCATGACGACGATTGCCGATTTCACCGCCGACCTTCCGGGCGGCAAGCAGGTCAACCTGGCGGACAAGCAGGGCAAGGTGCTGCTGGTGGTCAACACCGCCAGCAAGTGCGGCTTTACCCCGCAGTATGACGGGCTTGAAGCCTTGTGGAAGCAGTATGGCGAGCGCGGCTTTGAAGTGCTGGCATTTCCCTGCAACCAGTTCGGCGGGCAGGAACCGGGCACGGCCGATCAGATCGAGGAATTCTGCAAGGTCAATTTCGGCCTCAGTTTTCCGCTGATGGCCAAGGTCGAAGTCAACGGCCCCAACGAAACCCCGCTCTATTCCTGGCTGAAAAGCGAAGCGCCGGGCGTGATGGGGACCAAGTCGATCAAGTGGAACTTCACCAAGTTCCTGATCGACCGCCAGGGCAAGGTGGTGCGCCGCTATGCCCCGACCGACAAGCCGGAATCGATCGCCAAGGACATAGAAAAGCTTCTGTAATTCAGCGCGCCAGGGCGGCCAGCCGCGCCTGATCGACCGCGCCGACCAAGGCCTTCAGATCGTCGATTGAATCCGCATCGCCCTCGGCCTGGACCATGAAGCGATTGGCCACCTGCACGCCGAAGGTTCCGGTGGAGGTGCGCTTGTCCCACTTTTCGGTCTGGATCACGCCATTGACGGTGCGGATGCGTTCATAACCGTTCGCATCCTCGCGGTTCTGTTCCACGCCAAGGCCGCCAATGGCCCCCGCCACGGCGCCAAGGCCCGCAATGTCGATGATCTGCACCCGCACCTCGCGGTCCCCCTTGCGATAGGTCGCCTGGGCCAGCGCGCCCATGCCGCCACCGCCCGAGGATTGCACCTTATCGCGCGTGAAGCTGCCCGCCGAAGCAGGCAGGACCGCTTGCAAGGCGCTGGCATCGACCGGCTTGGGGCGTTCGCCACTGGCCAGCCCTTCCAGCTGGCGCGCGGCATCTTCCATTTTCGCCGGGTCCAGCGTGCCGCCGCCCGGAAGAGTGACTTCGACCGTGTCGCCCGCCGCATTGCTGGCGGAATAGGCGCTGTTGCTGACAGCCGTGGTGAATGACGTGACGAGCAGTGCCGCCAGCCAGTTGAGCAGGATTGCCCCGATCACCGTGACCGCCGTGAAGCCCGCCGCGCGGCCGCCCGGAACTTTCATGACGGGGTTTGCACCCTTGTAGAACAGGTAGATCCCGTAGAATGCGGCCAGCATGGCCAGGATGCCGAGCGAAGGGATGAAACCCAGAACGCCCGCGATCCAGCCTGGAGTCATCGAATAGGCGACCAGCTTGAACGCCTGGGTGCGGCTGGATTGCCCGTCAAACCGCGGCGCCAGCCAGTCGGTTATCAAGGCCAGCACGATCAGTGAGACTAGCCCCATCACAAATGCGGTCACGGCCATGCCCAGGCCCGTCATCAATCCGGGGCGATAGGTGGCAAAAATCATGCTGATGCCGAAGAGCTGCCCGCCGACGAACGCGGCCACGGGGCCGATGGCGATCAGGGGCAGGGCATAGCGGGTGATGATCTCGCCGGGGCTAGACCGCTCTGCCGCGATCCGCGGCCAGGTTTCATCCGGGCGAAGCGTTATTGCCTTGGCGCGTTCGATCAGTCCGGCAGTTTCGAATCCAGTCATTTCGCGGTCCCTTCCGATCCACGGAATTTCAGCTGCGACCCTGAATTCATTGCAGAAGGGAAACATACCCCGGCCTGCTTGGCTAGGCAAAATGCGGCAAGTTGTGAAAAGCTTGGGCATCGGCCCTTTGCGAATCCCGGTGCTGGACCCTAGGGTCCGCAAATGGCCTTCGAACCCTTTGTCCCCCTACGCGTATTGTCGAGCTATTCCATGCTCGAAGGGGCAATTGATCCCAAGGCGATTGCCAAGCTGGCAAAGGAGCGCGGCTTTCCGGCCATCGCCATTGCTGACCGCAACGGGCTTTATGCCGCCATGTCCTTTGCCGGGGCGGCGCGCGATGCCGGGATCCAGCCGATCATCGGCACCCTGCTGGGGGTTCGCCGCGATGCGGGCGGCCCGATCGACTGGCTGCCGCTCTATGCCCAGAACGAAGCGGGGTGGAACAACCTGTGCCACCTGGTCAGCCGCGCGCACCTGGATCGCCCGCTGGAACTTGATCCCCACGTCACCTTTGCCGACCTGGAGGGGCACAGCGACGGCCTGATCTGCCTGACCGGCGCGGGCGAGGGGGCGCTGGTGCGTCTGCTGGCCGTGGGCCGGGACGAAACGGCGCGGGACTATTGCACCCGGCTGGAAGGGCTGTTTCCGGGCCGACTCTATATCGAAATCGCCCGCCGCGACGATCCTGCCGAAGAAGCGGCGGAAGAGGCGCTGATCGACCTGGCCTATGCTCGCGACCTGCCGCTGGTGGCGACCAATCCGGCATCCTATGGCGAACCTGCCTTCTACGGCGCGCACGATGCGATGCTGTGCATTGCCAATTCAACCCACGTCGATGCGGCGGATCGGCCCCGTTCCAACCCGCAATGGTGGGTGAAAAGCTGGCCGATGATGCGCGAGGCGTTCGAGGACCTGCCCGAGGCAACGGCGAACACGCTGGTCATTGCCCAGCGCTGCGCCTTTGCTCCGCCCAAGCGCAAGCCGCTGCTGCCCAGCCTGGCCGGGGACCGCGAAGGCGAAGAGCGGATGCTGGTCGACGATGCCCGCGCGGGCCTTGAAAAGCGGCTGGAGCCCTATGGCGAAATGTCGGCGGAGGAACGGCAGGTCTATTTCGACCGGCTCGATTTCGAAGCAGGCATCATCAACAAGATGGGCTTTGCCGGTTACTTCCTGATCGTTGCCGACTTCATCAAATGGGCCAAGGACAATGACATTCCGGTCGGCCCAGGGCGCGGTTCAGGCGCAGGCTCGCTGGTGGCCTGGGCGCTGACCATTACCGACCTCGATCCGATCCGGCTGGGCCTGCTGTTCGAACGCTTCCTCAACCCGGAACGCGTTTCGATGCCAGACTTCGACATCGACTTCTGCGAAACCCGGCGCGGCGAAGTGATCCGCTATGTCCAGGCCAAATATGGCCACGATCACGTTGCCCAGATCATCACCTTCGGCAAGCTGAAGGCGCGCGCCGTGCTGCGCGATACGGGCCGCATCCTGCAAATGAGCTATGGTCAGGTCGACCGGCTGTGCAAGATGGTGCCCAACCACCCGACCGACCCGTGGAGCCTGCCCCGCGCCCTGAACGGCGCTGCGGAATTCAAGCGCGAGTACGACAACGATGACGAGGTGAAGCGGCTGGTCGACCTGGCGGTCCAGCTGGAAGGCCTGCCGCGCAACAGTTCCACCCACGCGGCGGGCGTGGTGATCGGGGATCGTCCGCTGGCGCAGCTGGTGCCGCTTTACCGCGATCCGCGTTCGGACATGCCGGTGACGCAGTTCGACATGAAATATGTCGAGGATACCGGCCTGATTAAATTCGACTTCCTGGGCCTCAAGACGCTTTCGGTCCTCAAGAAGGCGGTCGAGCTGCTGAAAAAGCGCGGGATCGAGATCGACCTGTCGACCCTGCCGTGGGACGATAGCCAGGTTTACGACCTGCTCCAGTCCGGCGACACGGTGGGCGTTTTCCAGCTGGAATCGGAAGGGATGCGGCGCACCCTGGCGGCGGTGAAGCCGACCAATTTCGGCGACATCATCGCGCTCGTCTCGCTTTACCGTCCGGGTCCGATGGACAACATCCCGCTGTTCGGACGGCGCAAGAACGGCGCGGAATCGATCGAATATCCGCACGAGAAGCTGGCGGGCATCCTGTCCGAAACCTACGGGATCTTCGTCTATCAGGAACAGGTCATGCAGGCCGCGCAGATCCTGGCTGGATATTCGCTGGGCGATGCAGACTTGCTGCGCCGCGCCATGGGCAAGAAAGTCCAGGCGGAAATGGACGCGCAGCGCCAGCGCTTTGTCGATGGGTGCAAACGCGAATCCGGCATCGAAGCGGCCAAGGCCAACGAACTGTTCGACTTGATCGATAAGTTCGCCGGATACGGCTTCAACAAGTCGCACGCCGCCGCCTATGCCTTGCTGGCCTATCAGACGGCCTGGATGAAGACGCATTATCCCCACGAATTCTATGCCGCAGCGATGTGCTTCGACATGCACCAGTCGGAAAAGCTGGCGGTGTTCGTGGACGACATGCGCCGCAATGGCGTGGCGCTGGAAGGGCCGGACATCAACCACAGCGAGGCGGAGTTCACCGTCGAGCCGACCGAAGAGGGCTATGCGGTGCGCTATGCCCTGGCCGGTATCCGCAATGTCGGCGAAAAGGCGATGGACGCCATCGTGGCCGAGCGCGAGGCGAACGGGCGCTTTGCCAGCCTGGAAGACCTGTTCCGCCGGGTGCCGCAGGGCAGCATGAACCGCCGCCAGCTGGAAGGACTGGCCGCAGCGGGCGCGTTTGATGCGCTGGAGCCGAACCGCGCCAAGGTGCTGGCCAATGCCGACATGCTGCTGGCCGTGGCGGACGAGGCGGAGCGCACCCGCTCCAGCGGGCAGCATGGCCTGTTCGGCGGCGATGATCACGCTGCACCGGCCATGCGCCTGACCGATACGCCGGCCTGGTCCAAGTCCGAGCAGATGGCCAAGGAGCGCGAGAATTTCGGCTTCTACTTCGCCGCTCACCCGGTGGAGCAATGGCGCGCGGTGGCGAGCGCCAATGGCGCGCGGTCCTATGCCAGCCTGATGGAAACCGGGGTGCCCGGCGGCGGGCGCGCCCAGGCGGTCATGGCGGCGATGGTGGAAAGCGTGAACCGGGGCAAGACGCGGCGCGGGGCCGACTTTGTCCGGGCCGATTTCTCTGACAATTCCGGCCAGTTCTCTGCCGCCTGCTTTGAGGAAATCCTGGTCGAACCGATGCAGCAATGGGCCAAGGACGGCACTTGCCTGCTGCTGACGGTCGAACTCGATTCCCCCAGCGCCGATGAGCCGCCCCGCATCACCGTGCGCGGTGCGCGGCCGCTGTCCGAGGTGAAAAGCGCGGCCAGCATGGTGCTGAAGTTCGACGTGCTGCGCCCGGAAGTGTTCAAGGACCTGGCCATGCTGCTGGTGCCCGGCAGCGACGGCAAGGGCGAAGTGATCGTCCGCCTGCGCACGGGCGGCGACGAAGAACCGCAAGTTCGCCTGGGACGCGACTTCATGGTCGATGGGGAACTTGCAGAACGCTTGGCAACCGTGGAAGGGATTGCCAATGTGTCATTAAGCGCGCGGCGAGGGGCAGGGCATCTGAAACTCGTCGCTTAGCAAACCATAATCGGGACGGAGAGGTAAATGCTGGGAGCCATGCAGGACTGGGACCTTCGGGTCACGCGGATCATCGACCACGCCGCGCGCGAACACGCCGGGCGCGAAATCGTGACGCGCTGGGCCGACGGTAGCGAGACCCGCACCAATTGGGCAGAAGTCCGCCGCGATGCCCTGAAAATGACCCAGGCCCTGCAAAAGCTGGGCGTGAAAAAGGGTGAGCGCGTGGCGACCATGGCGATGAACCATTCGCGCCACCTGGTCAGCTGGTACGGCGCCGTGGGCGTGGGCGGGGTACTGCACACGATCAACCCGCGCCTGTTTGACGATCAGCTGGAATATATCGCCAATCACGCCGAAGATCAGGTCCTGCTCTACGACCATGCCTTCGCCCCGATTGTCGAGCGGATGAAGCCGCGCTGGAACACGATCAAGCACTATATCTGCTATGACAATGGCGAGTTCGAGGACTGGATCGGCGCCGAGGATGGCAATACCGAATGGGCCACCGGGGACGAGCGCGATCCCTGCATGCTTTGCTATACCAGCGGCACCACCGGCAATCCCAAGGGCGTGCTTTACGAACACCGCTCGACCATGCTCCACGCGATCACCAGCCTGCAGCCGTCGATCTTCGATTTCGACGCGACGGCGGTGATGTTGCCCGTCGTGCCGATGTTCCACGCCGCGGCCTGGGGTTTGCCGTGGGGCGGGGCTGCTGCGGGCGTGAAGTTCGTGTTCAGCGCGGTCAACGACGCCGCCGTCCTGTGTGAA
This sequence comes from Novosphingobium sp. NPDC080210, assembly GCF_050281025.1. Classification (NCBI taxonomy): domain Bacteria; kingdom Pseudomonadati; phylum Pseudomonadota; class Alphaproteobacteria; order Sphingomonadales; family Sphingomonadaceae; genus Novosphingobium; species Novosphingobium sp. NPDC080210. The sequence goes on along the minus strand of NZ_JBNNWL010000001.1, from coordinate 991,805 downwards.
CTGATGAACCGTGAAAAGGTGACGCACTCTGCCGGGGTGCCGACCGTGTGGCTGGCGACGTTCCAGCACATGGACGCGACTGGCATCACGCTGCCCACGCTGCGCCACGCGATCATCGGCGGTTCCGCCGCGCCGCGCTTCATGATCGAGCGGTTGATGAAGGCCGGGGTGAATGTCGCCCACGCCTGGGGCATGACCGAAACCAGCCCGATCGGCACGACTGGCGCCAAGACCTTCGACTGGGCCGACCTGGGTTTTGAAGCGCAGGTCGATATCAAGCAGATGCAGGGCCGCGTGCCCTTTGGCGTGGAGCTGCGCACGGTCGACCTTGGTGATCCCTCCGTGGTCCTGCCGCGCGACGGCAAGACCAGCGGCGCGCTGCAAGTGCGCGGGCCCTGGGTGATCAAGCGCTATTTCAAGGCAGAAGCCGACACCACCGATGCCGAGCAGTGGTTCGACACCGGCGACGTGGCGATCCTCCACCCGGACGGCACCCTGCAATTGACCGACCGGACCAAGGACGTGATCAAGTCCGGCGGCGAATGGATCAGCTCGGTCGAACTTGAAAACGCCGCCGTCGGCCACCCCGCCGTGGCCGAAGCCGCAGCCATCGGTATCTACCACCCCAAATGGGACGAGCGCCCGATCCTGGTCGTGGTCAAGAAGAAGGGCGAAGAAGTCACCGCCCAGGAAATCCGCGATCACCTGGCCAAGAGCGTTGCCAAGTGGTGGCTGCCCGATGCGGTGGAATTCGTGGACGAAATCCCCCACGGCGCAACCGGCAAGATCAGCAAGAAGGACCTGCGCGACCAGTTCCGCGATTACAAGCTGGAAGACGCATAGTGACCGGCTATATTGATCCCAGCCGCGACAATTGGCAGCGTTTCAAGGACCTGCCGCGCGACAAGCCGATCCACATGCTCAACCTGATCAAGTTCCGCGATCTGGCGGAATATCCGGAAGGGCACCCGATGCACGGCAAAGGGCTGACCGGGCGTGAGGCCTATGAGATCTACAAGCAGGGCTTCCAGCGCGTCGTGGCGGGCGACGGCGCGGCGATGGTCTGGGACGCGCCGATCGAATGCGTTGTCACCGGCCCGGAAGGGGAATGGGACGAAGCCTTCGTCATGGGCTATCCCAACAGCCTTGCCTTCATGGCCATGGTCAAGAACGAGGAATACATCCGCGACGTCGTCCCCCACCGCACGGCGGCTTTGGCCGACAGCCGGTTGATCCGGTTCGCGGGGTAGGAGGGCTAAGGTCACCTACGCGGTCACCCCCGGTCTTGATCCGGGGGGGGCAGGTGGCCTTTTGCAAGGTCGAAGCGTTGCAGGATTTCACGCAAAGGCGCAAAGGACGCAAAGGGTTCGCGGCGCAGCCATTTTTGGCAGCTCCCCCTGCGGTGAGCCCAAGGTTGCGATAATCTCCTGCCTGCGGCGAAATGGCCCGCCCCCTTTGCGCCCTTTGCGCCTTTGCGCGAACCTCATCCTTTTCAACAGGAACGGTAAGAACCCGTCACCCTGAACTTGTTTCAGGGTCCATCGCGCCGATTGGACCGATGGTTCTTTGGCTCAAATGACGTAGCGGCAGCCTGCAACGTGACCCGCTGGATTGCCGGAGAAATGGACCCTGAAACAAGTTCAGGGTGACGGCCCGTTGAGTTGCTAAAACAACCGCAGCTGCTCGCCTTCCTCGGGCCTGACGAACTGCGCGCAGTCCAGCACCGGCTGCGTGCGGTTCAGGCCGTGGCGTTTGCAGGCGAGGCGAAAGCGGGTGCGGAACAGGTCGGCCCAGGTGCCGAGCGGCTTCATCCGCGTGAAAAAGCCCGGATCGTTGTCCTTGCCGCTGCGGACGGACTGGACGATGCTCATGACCTTGGCAGCGCGGTCCGGATATTGGACCGAAAGCCATTCGCGGAACAGCGGGGCGACTTCGTGGGGCAGGCGCAGCATGATCCAGCTGGCAGTCTGTACGCCGCGCCCGCCGGCCTGTTCAAGAATGCCTTCAATGAACTCATCGGTGATCGAGGGGATGAGTGGCGCCACCCCCACGTGGCTGGGCACGCCAGCAGCCGCCAACTGGCCCAAGGCGTCCAGCCGTTTCGCGGGCGAGGACGCGCGCGGTTCGAGCAGGCCGGACAATTTGGGGTCAAGGCTGGTCACCGAAATCCCGACCGCCACCAGGTTCAGCCTGGCCAGTTCGGTCAGCAGGTCCAGATCGCGGACGACGCGCGCACTCTTGGTGGTGATGGTGACGGGATGACGGGTTTCCAGGCAGACTTCCAGCACTTGCCGGGTGATGCGATAGCGCTCTTCGATCGGCTGGTAGGGATCGGTGTTGGTCCCCATGGCAATTGGCGCCGGCTTGTACCCCGGCTTGGCCAACGTCTTGCGCAACAGGTCCGCCGCGTCCGGCTTGGCAAACAGCCGGGTTTCAAAATCCAGCCCCGGCGACAAGTCGTGATAGGCATGGCTGGGCCGGGCATAGCAATAGACGCAGCCATGCTCGCACCCGCGATAGGCATTCACCGAGCGGTCAAACGGAATGTCCGGTGACTGGTTGAAGGAGAGGATCGAGCGGGCTTTCTCTTCCGTCACCGTGGTGCGCAGTTTGGGGCCGGGTCCGTCGATCCCCTCCCGCGTGTCGAGCCAGTCCCCATCGACCTCTCGGGCGGCAAGGCCAAAGCGCTGCGGCACCGCGGCGCTCTGCGCTCCGCGACCGCGAACCTTTGCGGGAATCGGCATGTTGGAGTTAGAACATAAGAAGAACGGATGCGCAAGGGAGCTAAGTGATGCCGTTCGCCCTGAGGAAGCGCCGAAGCCGAAGGCAGAGGTGCTGTCTCGAAGGGCTGCACGAGCACGCTGTGGTTCGAGACGGCACCTCAATCTGCGATTTCGGTCCCTCCTCACCACGAACGGTTTTATCAGAGCTTCAACCTACCGCCCGCGCAATACCGTTCCGTCCTTGCCGATCCTCACCGCCTTCGATCCGGACAGTCCCGGGAAGGTCGGCCACATGCCCTGGGCAAGCGCCATGCGGCTCTCCGACGGGCCGCCGGCCTGACGCTCATACATCCAGTAATTGCGCATCACGATGTTCACATAGCCGCGCGTTTCCCAGTAGGGGACGCTCTCGATCCACAGCAGCGGATCGCCCTGGTCCTTCACTTCGAATTGCCAGCGGCTGATCGGGGTGAGGCCCGCGTTGTAGGCGGCCATGACCTTGGGCAGCAGGCCTTGCGTGCCGGGAGAATCGCGCAGCATTTCCAGGTGGCGCTGGCCAAAGGCGAGGTTCACTTCCGGCTTGCCCAGGTCGGCGGCGGTTCCGGGCACGCCCAGCGCGCGCGAGTGGTCGCGGGCTGCGGACGGCATGATCTGCATCAGGCCACGCGCCCCGGCGGGGCTGACCACCTTGGTGCGGAAAATCGATTCCTGCAGGGTGTGGGCATAGATCAGCGCGGGGTCGACCTTCCACCCCGAAACCGGCGACCACTTCGGCGTCGGAAAACGGGCCGCCGGTTCCGGATTGCCGCCCGGCGGCGCATTATAGGCCATCCACATCTGCGTTCCCGGCAGGCCCAGGCTGCGGGCCAGGCGGGACAGCGGCTGATACTGCGACGGCGGCCCGATCCGGGCCTGATGGCGCAACACTTCGTCGGCCAGGCCGTCCTCGCCAATCTCGGCCAGCATGACGGCAATGCGGATATTGCCTACTTCGCGCAGCTGCTGCCAGTCCGACTGGGTGGCGTCCGGTGCTTCATGCGTGCGCGGCAGGCTGATGCCGAGCTGTTCGGCGGCGAGCATCCCGTAAAGCGTCTCGTCCATCCGCGCGGCAAGCCGCAGCGGCGCCGTGGCCTTTTCCGGCTGGCGGCAGCGGACCAGCGCGCGGCTGTTCCAGTAATGCGCGGCAGCGGTCAGCTCGGCATTGGCGGAAAGCTGTGCGGTGCGGGCAAAGGCATCGGCCGCAGCGGTGCAATCGCCCAGCCGCCATGCCGCAAGGCCTGCGATCCACCAGCCTTCCGATACCCACGGCCCCATGCCGTCCTGCACGGTCTGGGCAACGGCCAGGGCGGTGGCGTCGTCATTCTCGATGTAAAAGCTCCAAGCCACCTTGGAGCGCCATTCGGCTCGTGCCCCGGGCGAAAGCAGCGCGTCGATCCCGTCGAGCAGGATCTTTGCGCCCGCCGGATCGTCCAGCTTGATCTTGTCATTGATCGAAGCGGCCACGGCGGCGGGCATGGTGCCATCCGCCGTTTCGCGCGGGCGGATGCGCTTGGCGAAAGTGGGCAGGCTGACCAGGCGGTTGGCCGGCGGCAGCGCGGGCAGTGCGGTCGCCCCGCGCTTGCGCGCCAGGCTGAGGATCTGTTCCGACTGCGGCAGGTTCACGCCGCCCGCCAGCCAGGCATTGAGCGCGTCCAGCTCGATCTTGGGCGAACCTGCGGCCAGGTAATATTCGGCCTTGGCGACCTGGTGCAGCGGACCATCGGCGCGCTCGGTCAACATGGTCTGGACCTTCGCCCAATCGCTGCTGTCGATGGCTTCGAAAATCGCGCGGTAAAAGGTGCGCTCGTCAGCGCTGAGCAACGTCGGGACGGCAGAGCGATCGGCCCGCTTGGTGAAATATTCCATTGCTGCGGAATTGGCAGAGGCCGCCTGCGGAATCGCGGACGCGGCCACAGCCATTGCCAGACCGGCAAGCAGATGCTGCTTCGTAAAGGTCACCAACCTGTCCCCGCTTCGTCCCTTTTGCGGCCCGCGTCAGGCGTTCTGCCAGTCCAGCAGTGCCCGCCACAAACCCGCCTTGCCCCGTGGCCGCGCCATCAGGGTGCCGAGCGCTGGCGCTGCCAGAGCCGGTATGCCAGCGCCTACTTGATAAAATTGGCGCGCAGGGTCAGCGGTTTTCGCCGGGTCGTTGCCAAGAAGCGACGAGACGTGCTTTCCGAAGGTGATAAGCCGCTGCGGCGTGGCAAGTCCGACGTGGTGCAGGGCCAGTTGCCCGATCCCGCCCTGATCCAGCGCGGCCCAATCGGGCAGCGGCATATGGCGCGGCAGCACGCTGGCGACATAGGCCTGGTCCGGCTCGATCCCTATGGCGCGCAAGATCGCATCGAGCAGCCGCCCCTCTTCGCCGGACAGGAGCCGGTCCGAATCTGCCGCTTCCGGATGGTCGACCAGCACCATGATTGGAGCCGTGACCGGCCCGCGCGGCGCAATGCGCCCAAAAACCTGCCCGCTGTCGAGCAAAGGCTCGGTCATCCACCATTGCACGAAAGCGGCATGGTCCGCAGGCCAGGCCGCAGCATCGCCGCCGATCTTCGGCGCGGGCGGCGGGGGCGGGGGAGCAGGCAGGACCGGAACCTGCGGGGCCTGCTGATCCGTAGCGGCAGGCGCCGCTCCGGCCAGCCAGTCTCGCGCGGCCTCGTCATAGTCCAGGTCCACGCCAGCCTCGCGCCACCAGTCCAGCGCGGCGGCAATGTCAGCCGACAGGTCGGTGCCATGGGGAGGGGTTTGGCCGGAGAAAGTCACGCGACGGGTCTTGACCTGCCACGCGGCACCTTTCAAGGGTTTTCGCCGAAAGATAACCAACCAACAGGGTGTGGGACTAGGGCCATGAGCGAACGCGAATCAATGCCGTATGACGTGGTGATCGTTGGGGGAGGGCCAGCCGGCCTTGCCGCATCGATCCGCCTGAAGCAGGTCAATCCGGAACTTTCGGTCTGCATCCTGGAAAAGGGTTCTGAAGTCGGCGCGCATATCCTTTCGGGTGCGGTTGTCGATCCCAAGGCGCTGGACGAACTTCTGCCCGACTGGCGCGACCAGGGCTGCCCGATGGCGGAAACCCCGGTGACGGACAACTGGCACTGGGTCCTGACGCGCGGCAAGAAGGTGTCGATCCCGCACTGGCCGATGCCTCCGTTCATGTCGAACGACGGCAACTACACCGGCAGCCTGGGCAATCTGTGCCGCTGGCTGGCGGGCAAGGCCGAGGAACTGGGCGTTGAAATCTTCCCCGGCTTTCCGGCCAGCGAAGTGCTGTTCAACGAAGACGGCTCGGTCAAGGGCGTGGCGACGCAGGACATGGGCGTGGCGCGCGATGGCAGCCACAAGGCCGATTACCAGCCGGGCATGGAACTCCACGCCAAGTACACCCTGTTTGCCGAAGGCGCGCGCGGCCACCTGACCAAGCAGGTCAAGGCTCGCTTCGATCTGGAAGCGGATTGCGAACCGCAGGTTTACGGCATCGGCATCAAGGAACTGTGGGACATCGATCCGGCCAAGCACGTGCAGGGCCGCGTGATCCACACCCAGGGCTGGCCGCTGTCGGAAAGCGACAGTTGGGGCGGCGGGTTCCTGTACCACCAGGCCAACAACCAGGTCGCGCTCGGCTTCGTCACCGCGCTCGACTACAAGAACCCCTACGTCTATCCGTTCGAGGAATTCCAGCGCTGGAAGCAGCACCCCGCGATCCGCGAGATCCTGGAAGGCGGCCGCCGCGTTTCCTATGGCGCGCGCGCAATCAACGAAGGTGGCTGGCAGTCCGTGCCCAAGCTGGACTTCCCCGGCGGCGCGCTGATCGGCTGCTCGGCTGGCTTCGTCAACGTGCCCCGGATCAAGGGCAGCCACACCGCGATGAAGAGCGGGATGCTCGCTGCCGAGGCCGCTGCTGCCGCGATTGCTTCCGGGCGCGAGCATGACTCGATGTCCGAATACGACGCTGCCGTACGCGACAGCTGGATCGCCACGGAACTCAAGCTGGTCCAGAACGCCGAACCGTTGGTGGCCAAGTGGGGCGGCGACCTGGGCACGATCCTGGCCGGTGCCGACATGTGGCTGCGCACCCTGTTCGGCTTTGGCATTGCCAAGCCGATGAAGCACCACCGCGATTGCGAGGCGATCCAGCGGGCGGACCTCTACAAGCCGATCGACTATCCCAAGCCCGATGGCGTGATCAGCTTTGACCGCCTGTCCAGCGTGTTCCTGTCGAACACCAACCACGAAGAAGACCAGCCGTGTCACCTGCAGCTGAAGGATCCGTCGATCCCGGTCGAGGTGAACCTGAAGCACTATGCCGGGCCGGAAGCCCGCTATTGCCCGGCCGGCGTCTACGAATTCGTCGGAGCAGAAGAAGGCGAGCCGCGCTTGCAGATCAACGCGCAGAACTGCGTCCACTGCAAGACCTGCGACATCAAGGACATGACCCAGAACATCAACTGGGTCACGCCCGAAGGCGGCGGCGGTCCGAACTATCCGAATATGTGACTTGTTCTTCCTCCCCGCTTGCGGGGAGGGGGACCAGCGAAGCTGGTGGAGGGGGCTCGCCCCATGAACGGTGTTTGTTGGATAGCCCCCTCCACCGCCTGCGGCGGTCCCCCTCCCCGTGCCGGGGAGGAAGCATGATCGAAACCGCCTACGCCAAGATCAACCTGGCCCTTCACGTCCGCAAGCGGCGGGACGATGGCTATCACGAGCTGGAAACCCTGTTCGCTTTCGTCGATGCGGGCGACCGGTTGAGTGTTGTCCCAGCCGCGCAGGATCGCCTGCAAGTGGTCGGCGAATTCGGCGGCGAACTGGCCGATCCGTTTGGCAATATCGTGATGCAGGCGCTGGCCACTCTGCGCCGCCCGCAGGGCTGGGCAGTGACGCTGGAAAAGAACCTGCCGGTCGCCGCTGGCCTTGGCGGCGGGTCCGCCGATGCGGGAGCGCTGTTCCGGCTGGTCGAGCGGGAATATGGCTTGCCTGCCGATTGGCACGCCCGCGCGGCCAGGCTGGGCGCGGATGTTCCCGCCTGCGTGCAAAGCCTGGCCTGCATCGGGCGCGGGACCGGGACGGAGCTGGAGCCGGTAGAGAACGATCTGGCCGGAACCCCGGTCCTGCTGGTCAACCCGCGCGTGCCGCTTTCCACCGGGCCGGTCTTCAAGGCCTGGGACGGGCTGGATCGCGGTGCCATGCCGCTGGGCACCGCGCGCGAGATTGCCTTTGCCGGTCGCAATGATCTGGAACTACCCGCCCTGCAAATCTGCCACGTCATTGGTGAAGTCCTGGATCGCCTCCGCCAAACCGGGGCGACTCTGGTGCGCATGTCCGGTTCGGGCGCGACCTGCTTTGCCCTGTTCGGCAGCGCTGAGGACCGGAGCGAGGCGCAACAGGCCATGCCTGCCGACTGGTGGACCCTGGCCGGAGCCTTGCGGTGAACGAGGCCTTCCGCCTGATCGGCACGCCGCGCTTTGGCGGCATCCTGGTCGTGTCCGATCACGCCAGCAACCGTGTGCCCGACGATATTGCCCTGGGGATCGATCCGGCCTTGCTGGACCTGCACATTGCTGTGGACATTGGCGTTGGCGCTATTGGCGAGCTGATGGCGCAGCGCACCGGGATCGCTGCGTTCCAGGGCAATATCAGCCGCCTGGTCTGCGATCTCAACCGCGAACCTCATGCTCCGGGGGTGATCCCGATTGCCAGCGACGGTCATGCGATACCCGGCAACGCGCTGGACGAAGCGGCCCATGCGGCGCGCTTGGCGCGGTTCCACGATCCTTATCATGATGCCCTGGCCGCATTGCTGGTGGCCTGTCCGCCTTCGCTGATCCTGTCGCTCCACAGCTTTACGCCGGAGCTCGAAAGCCACCCCGATCAGCGGCGCCCCTGGCAAGTCGGCGTGCTTTACAACGAGGACGACCGCGCGGCGCGGATTGCGATCCCCTTGCTGGAGGCAGAGGGTCTGGTGGTGGGCGACCAGCAACCCTATTCAGGCAAGCTGCTCAATTACACGATGAACCGGCACGCCGAAGCTGATGGGCGGCCCTATCTGGGCATCGAAATCAGGCAGGACCAGATCGGCGACGCAGGTGGTCAGGCGGTATGGGCCGAGCGACTGACGCGGATCGCCAACCGGGTCGCACTGGAAATTGGTGGAAACGATCCCTCTTGCAATTGAATTAGAACTTCCTAAAATAAGGAAAGCCTAATTCAAAGAGGAAGCCGTATGTCCATTCCCACTATCTCTCCCGCCGAGGCGCGTCGTTTGATCGATCAGGGCGCGGTTCTGATCGACGTGCGCCAGCCTGACGAACATGCGCGCGAACGGATCGCAGGCGCGCGCTGCCAGCCGCTGTCCAGCCTTTCCGAAGCCAAGCTGGAACGCGGAACCGTGATCTTCCACTGCCGCAGCGGGATGCGCACGGCAGCCCATGCCCCGGCGCTGGCCGCGGCGGCAGAAGGGCCGTGCTATATCCTGGAAGGCGGCGTCGATGGCTGGAAGAAGGCCGGTTTTGCGACCGAGATCAACCGCAAGGCGCCGATTGACCTGATGCGCCAGGTGCAGATTGCGGCGGGCCTTCTGGTCCTGCTTGGCGTGCTGGGCGGCCTGTTCCTGACTCCGGCGCTGTTCGGCCTTGCCGGCTTCGTCGGCGCGGGCCTGACCTTCGCCGGGGTTAGCGGTTTTTGCGGCATGGCGCGGCTGCTTGCCGTGATGCCGTGGAACCGCGCGCTGAAACCGGCTTGATTGGGTACTAGTCTCAACTGAAACCTTCGACGCTTGCCCCTGGCTCGGCTAGGGGCAAGGACGCCGCGCATGGGTGCGGTGCAACAGTTCGGAGTCCGTCATGCCTGCCTATCGTTCCCGCACTTCCACCCACGGCCGCAACATGGCTGGCGCGCGCGGTTTGTGGCGCGCAACGGGCATGAAGGACAGCGATTTCGGCAAGCCGATCATCGCCGTGGTGAACAGCTTTACCCAGTTCGTGCCCGGCCACGTCCACCTGAAGGACCTGGGCCAGATGGTCGCGCGCGAGATTGAAGCAGCGGGCGGCGTCGCCAAGGAATTCAACACCATCGCGGTGGACGATGGCATTGCCATGGGTCATGACGGGATGCTCTATTCGCTCCCCAGCCGCGACCTGATCGCCGACAGCGTCGAATACATGGTCAACGCCCACTGCGCCGACGCGATGGTCTGCATTTCCAACTGTGACAAGATCACGCCGGGAATGCTGATGGCGGCGATGCGGATCAACATTCCGGTGGTATTCGTCTCCGGCGGGCCGATGGAAGCGGGCAAGGTGGTGCTGCGCGGCAAGGAAGTGGCGCTGGACCTGGTCGACGCCATGGTCGCCGCCGCCGATGACAGCTATTCGGACGAGGAAGTCCAGGCGATCGAACGGTCGGCCTGCCCGACCTGCGGTTCGTGTTCCGGCATGTTCACTGCCAATTCGATGAACTGCCTGACCGAAGCCCTGGGCCTCTCGCTGCCCGGCAACGGCTCGGTCCTGGCGACCCATGCTGACCGCAAGGAGCTGTTCCTGCAGGCAGGGCGCCTCGCCGTGGAGCTGTGCCGCCGTTATTATGAGCAGGACGATGCCAGCGTCCTGCCGCGCTCCATTGGCAGCTTCGAAGCGTTCGAAAACGCGGTCTGCCTGGACATTGCCATGGGCGGATCGACCAATACGGTCCTGCACTTGCTGGCCGCTGCGCATGAAGCCGAAGTGCCCTTTACCATGCAGGACATCGACCGGCTGAGCCGCAAGGTGCCGTGCCTGTCCAAGGTCGCCCCGGCCAAGTCCGACGTGCACATGGAAGACGTCCACCGCGCCGGCGGGATCATGGCGATCCTGGGCGAGCTCGACCGGGCAGGGCTGCTCCACACCGATCTACCCACCGTCCACAGCCGCACCCTGGGCGATGCGCTCAACCAGTGGGACATCAAGCGGACCAACAGCGAGGCAGTGCAGACCTTCTACCGCGCGGCACCGGGCGGCGTGCCGACCCAGACCGCCTTCAGCCAGGACCGCCGCTGGAAGGAACTGGATCTTGACCGCGAAAAGGGTGTGATCCGGTCCAAGGAACACGCCTTCAGCCAGGATGGCGGGCTTGCCGTGCTCTATGGCAATATCGCGCTGGAAGGCTGCATCGTGAAGACTGCCGGGGTGGACGAAAGCATCCTGAAGTTCACCGGCCCGGCCAAGGTTTACGAAAGCCAGGACGCGGCAGTCACGGCGATCCTGACCGGTCAGGTCGTGGCGGGCGACGTGGTCGTGATCCGTTACGAAGGGCCGAAGGGCGGGCCGGGCATGCAGGAAATGCTCTATCCCACCAGCTACCTCAAGTCGAAGGGCCTGGGCGCGGCCTGCGCGCTGCTGACCGACGGGCGCTTTTCGGGCGGCACTTCGGGCCTGTCCATCGGCCATGCCTCGCCTGAAGCGGCAGAGGGCGGCGCGATTGGCCTGGTCGAAACCGGCGACGTGATCGAAATCGACATTCCGGGTCGCACGATCAACCTGGCAGTCAGCGATGCCGAGCTGGCACGTCGCCGCGCGGTGCAGGAAGAAAAGGGCTGGCAGCCCGCCCAGCCGCGCAAGCGCGCGGTCAGCCCCGCACTGCAGGCCTATGCCGCGATGACGACCAGCGCCGCGCGCGGTGCGGTGCGCGACGTGTCGCAGATCACCCGCAAGTAAGCGCCATGCTGGCCACCAGCGATCAGGTCCTCACCGCCGCGCAGATGCGCGCTGCGGAACAGGCGCTGATCGCGGGCGGAACCAGCGTCAGCGAACTGATGCAGCGCGCCGGGCAGGGCGCGGCGGAATGGATCTGGCGCCTGTCCGGCGGGCGCAGCGTGACCGTGCTGACCGGCCCCGGCAACAATGGCGGCGATGGCTGGGTCATTGCCGAGACCCTGCGCCAGCGCGGCACCGATGTTGCCGTGGTCACGGCGGCGGAACCGGCAACCGATGCGGCGTGCGAAGCCCGTTCGCGCTATGCCGGTCCGGTGCTGGACGCGGCGGCGGAGCGGCAGGGCGAAGTCCTGGTCGATTGCCTGTTCGGCACCGGCCTGACCCGTGCGCTGGGCGGCGATCACCTTGCTCTGCTCAATCGGCTTGCCGCCAGCCACCACAAGCGCGTGGCGATTGACCTGCCGAGCGGGATCGAAAGCGATCTGGGCCAGCCGCTTGGTCCCGGCCTGCCTTCCTTCGACCTGACCCTGGTGCTGGGTGCCTGGAAGCCCGCGCATTTCCTGATGCCCGCTGCGGCCTTGCTGGGCGAGGTGCGGCTGGTTCCCATCGGGGTGCAGGCTGTTCCCGGCTCCGCGCGGCTGGTCACGCAGCCCCGGCTTTCCGCCCCGGCTATCGATGCGCACAAATACACGCGCGGCCTGCTGGCCGTCGTCGCGGGCGCAATGCCCGGGGCTAGCATTTTGGCGGCCAAGGCGGCGCAGGGGGCGGGGGCCGGATATGTCAAGCTGTTCGCGCCCCAGCGCACCAAGGTCCGCGCCGATATCGTGATCGAGACTGCTCCCCTGGCCGAAGCGCTGGGTGACCACCGGATCAACGCCCTGCTGATCGGGCCTGGCCTTGGTCGCAGCGGAGAGGCGCTGGAGCGGCTCGCCGTGGCCCTGTCCGAACAGCGCCCTGCGGTTCTGGATGCCGACGCGCTGGTCCTGCTGGGGCCGCGCTTGCTGGCCGAGCATGGCGCGCCCCTGATCCTGACGCCGCACGATGGCGAACTGTTCGCGCTGGAACGCGCCTTTGACCTTGATGGTTCGGGTGGCAAGGCGGAGCGGGCCTTGGCACTGGCCCGAGCAGCCAAGGCGGTGGTCGTGGCCAAGGGGCCGGACAGCGTGATCGCGGCGCCGGATGGACGGCTCGCCTATGCCCGGCGCAGCTCCAGCTGGCTGTCTACGGCGGGAACGGGCGATGTTCTGGCCGGAACCGTGGCCAGCCGTCTGGCCTGCGGCGAAGAGGCTTTTGCTGCGGCCTGCCAGGGGCTGTGGCTCCATGGCGAGGCCGCGCGGCAGGCCGGGGCGGTATTCGGCGCGGGCCAGCTTGCCGATCAGGTGCGGAGCGCCTACGCCGCCTGCCTGTGAAATTGCCTGCTTGAAATGAGCCCCATGGAAAAAGAACCGATCATCCGCATCGCTGCCAAGGGCGACGGCGTGACAGCCTCTGGCCGCTTCGCCTGGGGCGCCGCGCCAGGAGACCTGCTGCTGGAAGATGGCACGATTGAGCCGGGGCCGCACCACGTGACCCCACCCTGCCGCCACTTTGGCCGCTGCGGCGGGTGCCAGTTGCAGCAACTGGACGAGGAAAGCCTCGCCCAGTTCGTCGAGGCGCGGGTCAGCAATGCCTCCAGCGCGCATGAGCTGGGCGCGCAGCATATCGCGCCGCCCCATCTCTCCCCGCCGGGAAGCCGCCGCCGCGCCTCGCTACGGGCGGAAAGTTCGCAAGGGCGGGTGGTGATCGGGTTCCGTGAAGCCGCCTCGCACCGGTTGGTGGAACTGGCGGAATGTCCGGTCCTGCGCCCGGAACTGGTCGCTGTGATCGGCCCGCTGCGCAAGCTGCTCATCACGCTCGGTCAAGGGCAGGGGCAGGGCAAGGGGAAGAAGGGCAAGCACGCCCATGCCCGCATGGCCGCCGACATCGAACTGACCCTGACCGACCAGGGCGTGGATCTGGGCATCAAGGGGCTCAGCGCCGAAGGGCTGGCCCTGACCGAGGCCATGCTCGACTTCTCGCGGCAGAATGCCCTGGCGCGGTTGACCCTTGATGCGGGCTATGGCCCGGATACAGTGTGGGAGCCGGAGCCGGTGACCATCACCCTGTCCGGCGTGGCCGTGCCGTTCCCTCCCGGCAGCTTCCTGCAAGCGACCGAGGATGGCGAGGCGGCGCTGGTGGCAGCGGCGCGCGAATGGCTGGGTGACTGCGCCACCGTGGCGGACCTCTTTTCCGGCCTGGGCACCTTTGCTTTCGCGCTGGCCGGGCCGGGGACCAAGGTGCTGGCGGCAGAAGCCGCGCGCGATGCCCACCTAGCCTGCAAGGCGGCGGCGGGCATCAAGGGCCGCCCGGTCCACGCGCTGCACCGCGACTTGTTCCGCAACCCCTTGCTGGCCGAGGAACTGAACCGCTTCGCCGCCGTCCTTCTCGACCCGCCCCGCGCTGGCGCGCGCGAACAGGTGGAGCGGATCGCCGAAAGCACCGTGGCGCGGGTGGTCTATATCAGTTGCAACCCATCCAGCTGGGCCCGCGACGCGGCCTTGCTGGTCGAAGCGGGGTTTGAGTTGAAGGAACTGCGCCCGGTCGGCCAGTTCCGCTGGTCGACGCATGTGGAACTGGCCAGCCTGTTCGTGCGGGAGGACTAGTGCTCTGAGCCGTTATTGCGTCGCTCGCAATGACGAGGGTGCTGGGTCTGGCCCCTTAAACCGTTCGTCCTGAGGAAGCGCCGAAGCCGCAGGCTGAGGGGCTATCTCGAAGGACAGCGTGCAAGGCCGTGGTTCGAGACGGCGCTTCAGCCTTTGGCTTCAGCACCTCCTCACCACGAACGGTTGAGAGAGGACGCCGCAGGCCAATTGAGTCATAGGGGGCGGGTGCGCTTACCCTATCCATTCCCTTCCTGCGCAATCGGATTCATGTCGGCGGGCAGACCATCCGGGTGGTCCTCTGCCATCATCCCGGTCATCACGGCGGCGGAGCCGACCAGCCCGATCAAACCGAGGACATGGAGCGCAAGTGCCGTGACAATAGCCGCGCGGGAGGCGCGCTTGGCGTGGACCGGGCCGTCGATCAGGTCGCCCGGCTCTGCCTCGACCGGGCGCTTGGCAAACAGTTCGGCGATACCGGCGGCGTTCTTGATCAGGTAGCCTACTGTGCCCAGGAACAGCAGCGCTGAAATGGCCAGAACCACGATCATGGCAGAAACTCCATTGGGGCGAACCGATGGAGGAAACGGATCAAGCCGGATTGCGGTTCCGTTAGAGTAAAACGCAAATGGGGCCGGTGTTTCCACCAGCCCCACGCTCGCCTGCCTTGGTTTCGGGCGACTTGGGCGATTGCCTTTACCGCCTGGCTGACTGGCCTTTGCTGGAACCTTGCGGCTCTCGCTCTGGCTAATCAGCCGTCTGGTCGTTCCCGAAGGAACCGGCATTCATCACCCGGCACCGCTGCCGGCGTCCGGTTCCGTCAGGCAGTTGGTTTGGTCCGAAGACCTGTGCCAACCGCCTGGCGGTTCCGTGACTGCAACTTCGCTTTGCCGCTATCAGGCTTTCCGTCTGCAACGCGTGAAGCGCCGCTTTCCATCTGCCCTTCGCGGCTGCTGTGAAGCAGCCTGCTGACCGCGCGTCGTTCGCTGCATCTGCGGTTCGCCAGATTCAGGCCCCAACCTTAGGCTGGAGTCATCCTGAGGCGTGTTTTCCGACACTGCTGCGGCGTCGCTGCCAGATCTTGACGTTCAGACTTTTCTTTCCGTTTCAGCAGTTTCCCGCCTTCACTTCCAGTCCGGTCTCACCGTCTCGATGACTTGAAGCTGCGCCTGGAACCTGAGTCGCGCAAGCAGCAAAAGGCCGACTTATCCACAGAGCGCCGTTTTGGCGGTGGATAAGTCGGCCTTGGCAGTGGACAGAATCACGAGCACCCATCAAAGGGCGCGGTTTTCCTTAGCGATCGCGCTGCGCCAGCAAGCGCAACCGGAGCGCATTCAGCTTGATGAAGCCTGCCGCGTCCTTCTGGTCATAGGCCCCCGCGTCATCCTCAAACGTCACGTGGCGTTCGGAATAGAGCGAGTTGGGGCTCTTGCGGCCAACCACGCTGGCATTGCCCTTGTAGAGCTTGAGCCGAACCGTGCCGGACACCTTTTCCTGGCTGAGGTCGATGGCCGCCTGAAGCATTTCGCGTTCCGGCGCGAACCAGAAGCCGTTGTAGATCAGTTCCGCATACTTTGGCATCAGCTCATCCTTCAGATGGGCTGCGCCGCGATCCAGCGTGATCTGCTCGATCCCGCGGTGCGCGCGGGCGTAGATTTCGCCGCCGGGGGTTTCGTACATGCCGCGGCTCTTCATGCCGACGAAGCGGTTCTCGACCAGGTCGAGGCGGCCAATGCCGTGCTTGCGGCCCAGGTCGTTCAGCGCGGCCAGCAGGGTGGCCGGGCTCATCGCCACGCCGTTCAGCGCAACGCCGTCGCCGCGTTCAAAGTCGACGGTGATATATTCCGGCTGGTCGGGCGCGTTTTCCGGATTGTCGGTGCGCGAATAGACATAGTCCGGGGTTTCTTCCCACGGATCTTCCAGCACCTTGCCTTCGGACGAGGTGTGCAGAAGGTTCGCGTCGGTGGAGAAGGGGCTTTCGCCGCGCTTGTCCTTGGGCACCGGGATCTGGTGCTTTTCGGCCCAGTCGATCAGCGCGGTGCGGCTGGTCAAATCCCATTCGCGCCAAGGGGCGATCACCTTGATATTGGGATCGAGCGCATAGGCCGACAGTTCAAAGCGGACCTGGTCGTTGCCCTTGCCGGTAGCGCCATGGGCCACGGCATCGGCGCCGGTTTCATGGGCGATTTCGATCAGGCGCTTGGAAATCAGCGGGCGAGCGATCGAGGTGCCGAGCAGATAGTCGCCTTCATAGCGGGCATTGGCGCGCATCATCGGGAAGACGAAATCGCGCACGAACTCCTCGCGCAGGTCGTCGATATAGATGTTTTCGTCCGGCAGGCCCATCAGCTTGGCCTTGGCCCGCGCCGGTTCCAGTTCCTCGCCCTGGCCCAGGTCGGCGGTGAAAGTCACCACTTCGCAGCCATAGGTGACTTGCAGCCACTTCAGGATCACCGAGGTATCGAGTCCACCCGAATAGGCGAGGACGACTTTCTTGATATCCGACATGGCTTACCGACTCCGCAGAAATGGTGCGGGGCGCGGCTAGCAGGCAGGGGGCGGGGGCGCAACCGCTACTCGGCGGCTTTGCGCTCTAGATGCCATTCGGGGGCCTGGTCCAGGGCCGAAAGGCGGGCGGCTTCGGCGCTCATGTAATCGCGGGTCATTGGCACGGCACTGCGCCGCTTCACGCTCTGGATATGGAAATTGACCATCTTGCCATGACGAAAGCTCTGTTCCGCCCCGGCCAGGTAGAACTGCCACATGCGGAACAGGCGCGCATCGTAGAGCGCGGTAATCTCGGCCTCGTGCAGGCAGGTGCGGCGATACCATTCCGCCAGCGTGTAGGCGTAGTGATAGCGCAGCACTTCGATGTCGGCCACTTCCCACCCGGTCTTTTCGCAGGCGGAGACGAGCTCGCTCATCGCCGGGATATAGCCGCCGGGGAAAATGTACTTGCGCGTCCACTTGTCGGTCGTGCCGGGGCCGGTGGTTCGGCCGATGGTGTGAGTCAGCATGATTCCGTCGGGACCCAGCAGGTCATGCGTCTTGGCGAAGTATTCCGGCAGATGCGGCGCGCCGACGTGTTCGATCATGCCGACGCTGGTGATCCGGTCGAAGGGGCCGGTGACGTCGCGGTAGTCCATCAGCTGGAACTTGACCTTGCCCGCCACGCCGGCTGCCTCGGCCCGTTCATTGGCAAAGCGGACCTGGTCCGGCGCCAGGGATACGCCCAACACTTCGACCCCGAAATGGCGGTTGAGATATAGCCCCAGGCCGCCCCAGCCGCAGCCGATGTCCAGCAGCCGCATTCCCGGCTCCAGGCGCAGCTTGGCCGCGATCAGGGCCTTCTTGTCAACTTGCGCCCGCTCCAGCGAATTGGCCGGGTCCTTGAAATAGGCCATGGTGTATTGCCGGTCCTCGTCCAGGAACAGCTCATAGAATTCGCGGGTCAGGTCATAGTGGTGGGTGACGTTCCTGCGGGCCTTGGGCCGCAGGTTGATCTGGTCTGCCTTGGCAAAAAGCCAGTCGATCCGGCGCTTGAGCGGATTGGGTGCGCGCACGCCGCCGTGGCGGTTGGCGTTCATCATCACCAGCAGCACCATGTCGCGGATGTCATGGGGCGGCTCCACCACCAGGCGGCCATCCATGTAGGCCTCGCCTGCGCCCACGGCTGGATCCCTGGCGACATGCAGCGCCGCGCCCTTGTCGGTAAAGCGGATCGTCACGGGATCGGCCGACGGATCGCCATAGCGATGTTCGGTCCCGTCATGATCGAGGACCCGAAGCTGACCCTGCCGGATCAGCGCGCGGAGCATCTTGTCGAGCAGCCACATGGCGGGGGAGACTATGCCTCCCGCCGCCTGTGGCAAGTAAAATTAGCTAGTCCAGCCGAAGATGTCGGCCAGTTGCCAAAGTCCCAGGACCAGGAACAGCAGTGCCGCCAGAGTGCGGGTGAGCTTCATGGATACCCGCTTTTCAATGGCTTCGCCCAGGAATACTGCCGGACCATTGGCCAGCATCATGCCCAGGGTGGTGCCAGCCGCCACGGCAATTACCGCGTGATAATGTGCGGCGAGGGCAATTGTCGCGACCTGGGTCTTGTCGCCCATTTCCACGATGAAGAAGCTGACCAGCGTGGTCAGGAAAGCTCCTCCGGCGGTGCGGACGGTGTCCTCGTCATCGTCCAGCTTGTCCGGAACCAGGGTCCAGGCGGCCATGGCCACGAAGCCCAGCGCAACGGCGATGCGGAACCAGTCGGCCTGGAGCAGTCCGGCAACCTGGCTTCCCACAAGGGCCGCCAGGGCGTGATTGGCGATGGTGGCGACGAAGATGCCGGCCAGGATCGCCCAGGGTGCGCGCAGCCGCGCGGCCAGGACAATCGCCAGCAGCATGGTCTTGTCGCCGATCTCGGCCAGGGCCACGACCGCGGTGGAGGAAAGGAAGGCTTCCATGAAACGAACTCCAGGCCGGGTGCAGGCAAGACAACAGCATCGCGCCTTCCACCCGGCCAGGTGAAGGGGCAATGCCATTGGTCTCGCCCGGACGGTGGTGTTCCGTCCTCCGCGCGCCATGACCTCTCGGCCAAGTATGTTGACGCTGCGGGGCCGCAGGGTGCGGCTGGCTACTCCCCAGATGACAAGGGTGCGGTTAGACGCAGCGGGCGGGAATGGCAAGGGAGGTGCGCAGGCTTTCAGCCTAATCCTCAGCCTCTTGCCGCTTCAGCGCGGGACTGACCACCGGAATGGTCAGCATGGTGCTGCCCACTGCGGCCAGCAGCAGCGCGGTGAAGGCGGAACTGGTGATGATCTGCTTGTCGAACAGGACGTTGACGAAGATGATCATGATCAGCGCCTTGGTCTGAAGCAGCCAGCCGATGATCCAGGCCTGTCCCTTGGGCCAGCCGAGCATCCGTCCGGCCAGTGCGACCCCCGCCAGCTTGCCGACGACCATGGCGAAGAGCAGCAGCGCTGCCGCCGCAAAGGCTATCGCTCCGCCCATGTCCCAACTGGTGCGCAGGCCGGTGGAAAGGAAGAACACCGGCATGAAGGCCATCAGCACGGTATCGCGGAAGCGGTCGATATTCTCGATCCCGAACCACTTTGCATCCAGCGCTGCACCGGCCAGGAAGGCCCCGACCATATAGTGCAGGCCCGACCAGTCGGCGAGGTAGCCATTGGCTGCCAGCCAGACCAGGCCGACCGCCCAGCGATCGCGCTGCGGGATGGCGGCGATGAACTTGCGCACCAGCACGACAGCCACGGCAAATCCGGCGAGATAGGCGGCCTGGCGCCCAACCCGCTCCCAATCGAGCAGGATCAGGGCCAGCACGCCCCAGATCATGATGTCGTCCAGGCTGGCATAGCGCAGGATGCGCTGGCCAAAGGGCGTGCGCAGGATTTCCAGTTTCTGCATCAGCAGGATCAGGATGGGCAGGGCCGTCACCGCACAGGCCATCCCGATTCCGGCAATGAATTGCCAGGTTTGCCCCTTTGCGCCGATCCAGTTCGCCGGGTCGCTCAATTCCAGCAGCAGCACGGCAGTCCCGGCCCCGAGCACGAGCGGAACGCCGAGCGCAAGGCCTGCGGTCAGCCCGGTCTCGCGCCGGAACTTCCACGCCTCTTTCAAATCAAGCTCAAGCCCGGCGACGAAGACGAACAGCATGACCGCCCACCAGGCAATGCCGTTCAGCGCGCCGATCACCTGCGGGGTGAAGACGGTCTGGTAATAGGCCGGAAACACCGCCCCCAGCACGCCTGGGCCGAGCACGATCCCCGCAATGATCTGCACCACTACCAGCGGCGCCCAATAGTCTGTGCGCAGCAGTCGCCAGAATGCATAGGGCAGGGCGAAGATGATGATCAGGGCGAGCAGGAACAGCTCGGTCACAGGAAGCGTCTGGGCCATGCGTGGGTGCTATCACGGCTGCGCGGTGCTGCAACGGTCCTGCATTCCTATTCCCCAAGGGGTAGACATCAATTTAACGACCACCGTTGCGGGAAAGGTGCCGAATTACTACCTTCTCATTCATGAAAGAGCTATTCCAGCACACGGCCATTACGGACGGGATCACGGTGCGCGTCGCCGTGAACTTCCTGCCGGAACAATCGCGGATCGAAGTGGGCAAGTGGTTCTGGGTCTATCACATCCGGATCGAGAACGGGTCCGACCAGACGGTCCAGCTGGTCACCCGGCACTGGCGGATTACGGACGGCCGCGGCATGGTGAATTTCGTGGATGGCGAAGGGGTTGTCGGCGAGCAGCCGGTCCTCGCTCCGGGGCAAAGCCATGACTATGTTTCGGGTTGCCCGCTGACGACTTCGACGGGATCGATGGAGGGGCACTATACCTTCGTGCGCCAGTCCGGCGAAAAGTTTGAAGTGAAGATTCCCTTCTTCCCGCTGGCCGCGCCCGCCACGGCGGGGTGAATCGCCACGCTTGCCCAACGCGCGCTCCGGCCATAGGGAGGCCAGCATGAAGCGCACGCATCTGCCCCTGAACGCCCTGCGCGTGTTCGACGCGGCTGCCCGGCACCTGTCGTTCACCCGCGCTGCCGATGAGCTGGCGGTTACTCCGGCTGCGGTCGGGCAGCAGATTCGGGCGCTGGAAGACGTGCTCGGCGTCGTCCTGTTCCGGCGAACGCCCAAGGGGCTGGAACTGACGGACGAGGCAATCGCCGGGCTGGAAGCACTGCGAACCGGCTTCCTCCATTTCGAGGATGCCGTGCGGGCGATGCAGGCGGGCCAGTCCAGCCACGTCTACACCATCGCCGCGCCGCGTGAGTTCTTTGCCGCCTGGCTCGCGCCGCGCCTTGCCGAATTTCGCAAGGCCAATCCGGAAGTGCGTTTCAGCCTGGTGGCAAACGAGGATGCCGACTTTACCGAGGCGAACCTGGACCTGGCCGTGCGCTGGGCGGAAGGCCCCGGTGAACTGGAAGGCCTGCCGCTGGGCGAACCGGGCCGTGTCACCGTGGGCGATGGCTGCTGGATTGCCTGGCCGGGTGACCCGACTCCGGAAGGCGACGATTGCGAAAGCCGGCCGCTATCCGTGGGCGACGCGGGCCAGGCGATTGCCGCCGCCGCTGCGGGAATGGGCAAGGCCCGCGTGCCGACCCTGCTGGCGCAAAGCTGGCTGGAAAACGGGCGGATCGCGGCGGTGGGCGAACCGGCCCCTAGCCGCCATGGCTATTGGCTGGTCGCCCCGCTGCCGCAGTGGCGGCAAAAGAAGGTCAAGGCGCTGGTGGCCTTTCTGACGGCTTAGCAGGCGGTTTAACCAACCCGGCTTCGACAGGCTCAGCCTGAGCGGAAACTTGTGGTTCCAAAAGCGCTCAGCCTGAGCGGAAACTGGTGGTCTCAAAACCGCTCGCCCTGAGCCTGTCGAAGGGCTCTTTGCGCACACCGCTTAAAGAAGCCCAGCCAAAGCGGGCGGCTTTTCCTCGCTCAATCGAAGCGGATCACCTCGCCCCGGGCCATGACGAATTTCATGGCCTTCAGCGCGCCCACGTCGGCCAACGGGTCGCCGTCGACTGCGATGATGTCCGCGCTCTTGCCGACTTCCAGCGTGCCGATTTCCTTTTCGAGGCCCAGCAGCGCTGCGGCGTTCACCGTGGCGGCCTTGATCGCTTCGGCGGCGGGCATGCCGAATTTGACCAGCAGTTCGAATTCATCGGCATTGCGGCCATGCTTGGACACGCCGGCATCGGTGCCATAGGCAATCCGCACGCCCAACGGATAGGCGATCTTCAGCGACTTGCCGGTAATGCCGATGCGCCAGTCGATCTGCGCCTTGATCGCCGGGGGATAGGCGTTGGGATTGGCGGCCAGCCGTTCCAGATAGCCGTTTACCGTGCTGAGCGTCGGGACGTAGAACGTGCCGTTCCTGGCCATCAGCTTCGCCGTTTCCTCGTCGATCATGGTGCCGTGTTCGATCGAGTCCGCGCCGAGCCGGACGGCCAGCTTGACCCCTTCCAGCCCGTGGGCATGGACCGCGACCTTGCGGCCATAGGCATGGGCCGTGTCGATCAGCGCGCGGGCCTCGTCCTCGAACATGCGGGTGGCAAGGCCGGTGCCGGAATTGACCCCGCCGGTCGTGGCGAACTTGATCACGTCCGCCCCACGGCCCACCTGGCGGCGTACGGCGCGGCGGCAGTCATCGGCTCCGTCGCAGAGGTTCTCGGTCGCGATTGCGGGGTGCAGATCGTCAGCAATGCCGATGCGGCTGTCCATGTGGCCGCCGGTCGTGGAAATCGATTCGCCCGCGTCCAGGATGCGCGGCCCTTGCACCCAGCCGCGCCGGATCGCTTCCTTGTAAGCCAGGACCTTGCCCTTTTCGTCGCCCAGGTTGCGCACCGTGGTAAAGCCCGCGCGCAGGGTCTTCATCCCGTTCCACTGGGTTTCATAGGAATTGAGCGGCAAGCTGTCGGTCATGGCGGCGGCAAGGGATTCGTTCCCTGCCCGGTCGGACGAAAGATGGGTGTGGCTGTCCACCAGCCCCGGCAGGACAGTGCGGCCCTTCAAGTCGATCACCCGTGCGCCAGCAGGGGCGGGCAGGAAGCCGTCGTGAAGGGCGGCGATGCGTCCGTCCTGCACCACGATGGTCGTTGCGCCGCGCGGTGCCTGGCCGGGGACCGCGATGACCCGTCCGGCGTGAATCCATACCTGCGTGCTGGCAGCTTCCGCCGGAACTTCGGCGTTGACGGCAACGCCGACGATGCCCGCGCTGGTGGCAAGCAGGGCAAGCGCGAGGGTAGTGGTCTTCATGGCGTGAAATCCCCTGGAATTTGCAATTATGCCGCAAGCCTAGCGAGCAGCAGGGCCGCACGCAATTGCTGCTTCAGGCCAGTGGCGCGCCTTCTTTTTTTTCGCGCCTTGACGTGAAATCATTTCAGGCAACCCGGCTTCGACAAGCTCAGCCTGAGCGGGGTCATTTTGATGGAAACTTTACACCCGCTCACCCTGAGCCTGTCGAAGGGTGTGGATCAGAACCAAACCCTCCTTCGCCAATTAACCGTCCGGTTAAATTCCTGCTTGACCTGCGGCCCGGGCGAAGGTCAACTCTGGCCATGCACACAGAAACGATCCGCATCCCCGTTGCGCCCGGCGTAGAGATTGCAGCCGATGTCGCGGGGCGGCGGGGGGCTCCGACCGTGGTTTTGGGGCACGGCGGGGGGCAGACGCGGCATTCGTGGGACAAGGCGGAGCATCAGCTGGCCGATGCCGGATACTTCGCCATCAATTATGACCTGCGCGGGCACGGGGATAGCGACTGGTCGCCCGATGGCGACTATGCCGTGACCACCCGCGCGCAGGACCTGATGGCCGTTGCGGCCCAGGGCTCTGAACCGCTGGCGCTGGTCGGTGCCTCGCTGGGCGGGATCACCGCACTGATGGCGGCCTGCATGGGGCTGGAACCGGCGGCCCTGGTCCTGGTCGATATCGTGCCCAAGATGTCCCCGACGGGCGTGGCCAAGATCCGGGGATTCATGACGGCGAATCCCGACGGCTTCGCCAGCCTGGAAGAGGCGGCGGACGCGATCAGCGCCTATTACCCGGAACGTCCCCGGCCCAAGGACCTGTCGGGCCTCAACAAGAACCTGCGGCTCCATGGCGACGGGCGCTACCGCTGGCACTGGGACCAGCGGATGATGACTGACGCCCGCGCCGATCCAAAGCATATGCTGGAAATGCTGGACGCGGCGGACTGGACCGACCGCATTCCGACCTTGCTGGTGCGTGGCATGAAAAGCGATATCGTGACCGAGGAGGGCGTGGCCGACCTGCGCCGCCGCATCCCGCATCTGGAAATCGCCGACATTCGCGGTGCGGGGCACATGGTGGCCGGGGACCGCAACGATGAATTCAACGCCGCGGTCATCGATTTCCTGCAGCGGGTGATGCCGCCGTGCAATTAGCGGCTCATTAGCCACCTTAGCCCTGTCGCAGGGGTATCTGTGCAGGACCGGCTTCGACAGGCTCAGCCTGAGCGGGGCGTTTTGGTGCGGTTTACAATCCCGCTCACCCTGAGCCTGTCGAAGGGTGATCGCCATGCGGGACCAGCTTCGACAAGCTTAGCTTGAGCGGTGGTGCGGTCAGAGTGTCCCCAGCGCAAGCCCGCCCAGCGCGACGACTGGCAAGACCCTTAGAACGCTCCACCGCGCGGTGAAAATCAGCACTGCTGCCAGAACCGCAAGCAGCGCGGCGCGCCAGTCCAGGCTGGCCAGCACCGGCACATCAAGCGCCACGGGTCCAAAAGCGACCCGGTCCAGTTCCTTGAACAGCACATGCAGGGCAAACCAGAGCGCGAGGCTGCCGATCACCCCGACAATGGCAGCCGTAACCGCCCCCAGCGCGCCCTTTAGCCGCTGCGCGTGTTCCAGCCGCTCGATCCATGGGGCGAGGGCGAAGATCCACAGGAAGCACGGCGCAAAGGTGACCCAAGTGGTCAGGCTTGCGCCGATTACTCCGGCCAGCAGGGGAGAGAACGGCTCTGGCGCGCGGAAGGCGGCAAGATAACCCACGAACTGCGTGACCATGATCAGTGGTCCCGGCGTTGTCTCCGCCAAGCCAAGCCCATCTGCCATTTCGCCCGCGCTAAGCCAGCCGAAGTCCTGCACGGCCTGCTGCGCCATATAGGCGAGCACGGCATAGGCTCCGCCAAAGGTTACCACGGCGAGCTTCGAAAAGAAGGTGCCGATGTCCCACAGCACGTGATCCCGCCCCAGCAGCACCAGCACCGCCACCATCGGCGCGGCCCAGACCAGGGCGCCGATCACGACGGAACGGATCGTGTGCCCCCAGGGCCGGGGAGCCGTGGGCGGGGCCTTGTCCATGGGCTTCAGCGCCAGCAGCGCGGGGTTCAGCGCGGCGGCAATTGCTCCGATCACGCCCGCACCCAGCACGAGCAGCGGGAAGGGCAGGGCCAGCGCCGCCAGACCAAGGAAGGCGACGGCGGCAATCGCGCGCTTCAATCCGGTGTTGAGCGTGCGCCCGGCGATCCGCAGCAAGGCCTGGACGATGATTGCCAGGACCGCAGCCTTGATCCCCAGGAACAGCGCGGCGAACCAATCGAGCCGCGCCGCGAAACCGTAAAGGACCGATAGGGCCAGGATGGTCAAGGCGCCGGGCAGGACGAACAGCAGCCCGGCAACCAGGCCGCCTTTGACGCCGTGCAGTTTCCATCCGATCCAGGTGGCCAGTTGCTGCGCTTCTGGTCCGGGCAGCAGGTGGCAGAAGTTCAGGGCGTGAAGGTATTCGTCCTCCTCGATCCAGCGCAGTTCTTCCACGAACTCGCGGTGCATCAAGGCAATCTGGCCAACCGGCCCGCCAAAGCTGAGGCAGCCGATCCGGGCAGAGACGCGGACCAGTTCGGCAAAGGTGGGGGCAGGGGGAGGCGACGTAGTACCAGCGGTCATTCCAATAGCCTTTCCATCCGCCAGGTGGGCGGACTCCATGAAAAGGCAACGCTTGGGCCGCAGGGCCTGACCGGGGGGTTGCGCTTGCCCCGGTATCTGTGCGCTAATAGATGAAAGCGCGGCCTGCAAGCGTCGCTGTCTATCGGGGAGAGTAGAAAAACCATGCCCACATTTTACGATTGCACGCCGGCTCCCAGCCCGCGCCGCGCTCGCATTGTCCTGGCGGAGAAGGGCATCGCGCACGCGGTGAAACTGGTCGACTTGTCGAAGGGCGAGCAGCTTTCCGAAGAATTCCGCGCGATCAATCCGGCCTGCACGGTCCCGGCGCTGGTGCTCGACGACGGCGCGGTCCTGACCGACAATGCCGGCATCGCCGCCTGGGCCGAAGCGGTCCAGCCCGAACCCGACCTGCTGGGCAGGACCCCGCTCGAAAAAGCGCAAGTGGCCAGCTGGAACAGCAAGCTGGAAGGCGAATGCTTCATGGCCATCGCCGAAGTGCTGCGCAACACGGCCAAGGGCATGAAGGACCGCGCGCTGCCCGGACCGCACAACTATGCGCAGATCCCCGAACTGGCCGAGCGGGGCCGGGCGCGGTTGCTCCATTTCCTCGACCGCTTTGAACAGCATATGCAGGGCCGGGACTGGGTGGCGATCGATCGCTTCTCGCTGGCCGACATTACGGCCGGGGTGGCGCTGGACTTTGCCGGATGGGTGAAGGTCGATGTCAACGAGGGCCGCCCCGCCATCGCGACCTGGCGCGCGCGGCTGGCGGAGCGGCCCAGCTTCAAGCTTTAGGATTGTTTGTCAGGACTAGGCCCCGGCCTGCGCCGGGGTGACGGTTAAGCTAGGGAGCCTGCTAACGTCACCCCGGCGCAGGCCGGGGCCCAGCCCCTATAACGCCACCCCGGCGAAGGCCGGGGCCCAGTCCTCACAAAAAGCCCTACCACCAGCCTTTGCTTGACCGCGCGGACCTTTGCCCCTAATGGCGCGCGCTTCCGGTGGGACTCCTTGCGATTCCCCCGGTTGAGCTGAACATTGCCGGTGCGTCTGGTTTGCCAGGTAACCCGTCAAAGT
Organism: Novosphingobium sp. NPDC080210; assembly: GCF_050281025.1. Taxonomy (NCBI): domain Bacteria; kingdom Pseudomonadati; phylum Pseudomonadota; class Alphaproteobacteria; order Sphingomonadales; family Sphingomonadaceae; genus Novosphingobium; species Novosphingobium sp. NPDC080210. The sequence continues at coordinate 965,197 of NZ_JBNNWL010000001.1, read as the reverse complement.
AACCCGGCCTTTCGATCGGGTGGAGCGTTTCGGCTCGTGACGTGTACCGGCGGGGCCAGGCCTCGCGCTGCGGTGCATTCGCGGGTTCCGCATTCTCTTCGCCTTGCCGATGGTGCCACAACCAAGGTGAAGAGTACTTCATGCCTACAATTAACCAGCTGATCCGCAAGGGTCGCGTGCCCCAGAAGGCCAAGAGCAAGGTTCCTGCCATGGAGCAGAACCCGCAGAAGCGCGGCGTTTGCACCCGCGTTTACACCACGACCCCGAAGAAGCCGAACTCGGCACTTCGCAAGGTTGCCAAGATCCGCCTGACCAACAGCCGCGAAGTCATTTCGTACATCCCGGGTGAAGGCCACAACCTGCAGGAGCACTCGGTTGTGCTGATCCGCGGCGGCCGTGTGCGCGACCTTCCCGGCGTGCGCTATCACGTGCTGCGCGGCGTTCTGGATACCCAGGGCGTCAAGGACCGCAAGCAGAGCCGTTCGAAGTACGGCGCGAAGCGTCCCAAGTAAGCCTCAGGCTGGTTTTTTAGGGCGCGCGCAATTGCAGCGGCCCAGAATAAGGAATTCAAGCGATGTCACGTCGTCGTCGTCCCGAGAAGCGGGAAATCCTGCCGGATCCCAAGTTTGGTGATCAGGTTCTGTCGAAGTTCATGAACAACCTCATGCTCGATGGTAAGAAGTCGGTTGCCGAAAGCATCGTTTACGGTGCGATGGAAACCATGGAAACCCGCGCCAAGAGCGATCCGCTCCAGCTGTTCCACGATGCGCTGAACAACGTGAAGCCGCAGATCGAAGTGCGTTCGCGCCGCGTTGGTGGTGCGACCTATCAGGTTCCGGTCGAAGTTCGCCCCGAACGCGCCCAGGCCCTGGCGATCCGCTGGCTGATCACTGCCGCGCGCAACCGCAGCGAAACCACGATGGCTGCCCGTCTTTCGGGTGAGCTGCTGGACGCCGCTAACAACCGCGGCAACGCGGTGAAGAAGCGCGAAGACACCCACCGTATGGCCGACGCGAACCGCGCGTTCAGCCACTATCGCTGGTAAGTCATCAGGCGGTCACATTCGTAACCCTATGGGCGGGGTTGCCTTACCGGCACCTCACCCGCATCCTTTAAGGAATTCGACATGGCTCGCAGCCATCCCCTCGAAAAATACCGCAACTTCGGTATCATGGCGCACATCGACGCCGGCAAGACCACGACTACCGAGCGGATTCTCTACTACACCGGCAAGTCCTACAAAATCGGCGAAGTCCACGAAGGCGCCGCCACGATGGACTGGATGGAGCAGGAGCAAGAGCGCGGCATCACCATCACGTCGGCCGCGACGACCTGCTTCTGGAACGATCACCGCCTGAACATCATCGACACCCCCGGCCACGTCGACTTCACCATCGAAGTCGAACGCTCGCTGCGCGTGCTCGACGGTGCGGTTGCTGCTTTCGACGGCGTTGCCGGCGTTGAGCCGCAGTCGGAAACCGTGTGGCGCCAGGCCGACAAGTACGGCGTGCCGCGGATGTGCTACATCAACAAGCTCGACCGCACCGGCGCGAACTTCTACTACTGCGTGCAGACGATCATCGATCGCCTGGGTGCAAAGCCTGCCGTGCTGTATCTTCCGATCGGCGCGGAAAGCGACTTCAAGGGTCTGGTCGACCTGATCAACGAACGCGCGATCATCTGGAAGGATGAAAGCCTGGGCGCTGAATTCTTCTATGAAGAAATCCCGGCGGACATGGCCGACAAGGCTGCCGAATACCGCGAAAAGCTGATCGAACTCGCCGTTGAGCAAGACGACGACGCGATGGAAGCTTACCTCGAAGGCAACGTGCCTGACGCGGAAACGCTGAAGAAGCTGCTGCGCAAGGGCACTCTGGCTCACGCTTTCGTGCCGGTGCTGTGCGGTTCGTCGTTCAAGAACAAGGGCGTCCAGGCACTGCTCGACGCGGTTGTCGACTTCATGCCGTCGCCGCTCGACATCGAAGACGTCCAGGGCATCAACCCGGACACCGAAGAGCCCGATAGCCGCGCCACTTCGGATGATGCTCCGTTCTCGGCCCTGGCGTTCAAGATTATGAACGACCCGTTCGTCGGTTCGCTGACCTTCACCCGCATCTACTCGGGCACGCTGACCAAGGGCAGCTACCTGAACTCGGTGAAGAACAAGAAGGAAAAGGTTGGCCGCATGCTGCTCATGCATGCCAACAGCCGTGAAGACATCGATGAAGCCTATGCCGGCGACATCGTTGCTCTGGCGGGTCTGAAGGAAACCACCACCGGCGATACGCTGTGCTCGGAAAAGCAGCCGATCATTCTTGAGCGGATGGAATTCCCCGAGCCGGTCATCGAACTGTCGGTTGAGCCCAAGACCAAGGCCGACCAGGAAAAGATGGGCCTCGCGCTCAACCGCCTGGCTGCCGAAGACCCCTCGTTCCGCGTCTCGACCGATCACGAATCGGGCCAGACCATCATCAAGGGCATGGGCGAACTTCACCTCGAAATTCTCGTCGATCGTATGAAGCGCGAATTCAAGGTCGAAGCCAACGTCGGCGCGCCGCAGGTGGCTTACCGCGAATACCTCGCCAAGCCGGTGGACATTGACTACACCCACAAGAAGCAGTCGGGTGGTACGGGTCAGTTCGGCCGCGTGAAGGTCAAGGTCACTCCGGGTGAGCGCGGTTCGGGCTTTGTCTTCAAGGACGAAATCAAGGGCGGCAACATTCCGAAGGAATACATCCCCGCCATTGAAAAGGGCTTCCGTGAAACGGCCGAAACCGGCTCGCTCATCGGCTTCCCGATCATCGACTTCGAAGTCCTGCTCTACGACGGTGCGTACCACGACGTCGACTCGTCGGCTCTGGCCTTCGAAATCGCCGGTCGCGGTGCCATGCGCGAAGTTGCCCAGAAGTCGGGCATCAAGCTGCTGGAACCGATCATGAAGGTGGAAGTCATCACGCCCGAGGAATACCTCGGCGACGTGATCGGCGACATCAACTCGCGTCGTGGCCAGATCCAGGGCACGGACTCGCGCGGCAATGCGCAGGCCGTGACCGCGATGGTCCCGCTGGCGAACATGTTCGGCTACGTGAACCAGCTGCGCTCGTTCACCCAGGGTCGTGCGAACTACTCGATGTTCTTCGACCACTATGACGAGGTTCCGGCGAACGTCGCGACCGAGATCAAGGAGAAGCTTGCCTAATCGGCAGGAACAATCTAGGGGCGGCGCCTGATTCAGCGGGCGCCGTCCAAACCCCGCAGATTCAATTCAAAGCGAAAGAAGGTTTGAGACAATGGCCAAGGCAAAATTTGAGCGGAACAAGCCGCACTGCAACATCGGGACCATCGGTCACGTCGACCATGGCAAGACCACCCTGACCGCAGCGATCACCAAGGTGATGGCTGAAGTCAACGGCGGTGAAGCGGTTGACTTCGCAAACATCGACAAGGCTCCCGAAGAGCGCGAGCGTGGCATCACCATCTCGACCGCTCACGTCGAGTACGAAACCGCAGCGCGTCACTATGCACACGTCGACTGCCCGGGCCACGCTGACTATGTGAAGAACATGATCACCGGTGCCGCGCAGATGGACGGCGCCATCCTCGTTGTGAACGCTGCTGACGGCCCGATGCCGCAGACCCGCGAGCACATCCTGCTGGCTCGCCAGGTCGGCGTTCCGGCTCTGGTCGTGTACATGAACAAGGTCGACCAGGTTGACGATCCGGAAATCCTGGAACTCGTCGAGCTGGAAATCCGCGAACTGCTGTCGAGCTACGGCTTCGACGGCGACAGCATCCCCGTCGTTCCGGGTTCGGCTCTGGCCGCTCTGGAAGGCCGCGACGACAACATCGGCAAGGACTCGATCATTGCCCTGATGAACGCTGTCGACACTGCCATCCCGCAGCCGCCGCGTCCGACCGACAAGCCGTTCCTGATGCCGGTCGAAGACGTGTTCTCGATCTCGGGTCGTGGTACGGTTGTGACCGGCCGCGTCGAAACCGGTATCGTCAAGGTTGGCGACGAAGTCGAAGTGATCGGCCTCAAGGACACCCAGAAGACCGTCGTCACCGGCGTTGAAATGTTCCGCAAGCTGCTCGATCAGGGTGAAGCTGGCGACAACATCGGCGCTCTGGTCCGTGGTCTGAAGCGTGAAGACGTTGAGCGTGGCCAGGTTCTGGCAAAGCCGGGTTCGGTTACCCCGCACACCGAATTCAGCGCCGAAGTCTACGTGCTGTCGAAGGACGAAGGTGGCCGTCACACGCCGTTCTTCGCCAACTACCGCCCGCAGTTCTACTTCCGCACCACCGACGTGACCGGTGAAGTCGTGCTGCCGGAAGGCACCGAAATGGTCATGCCGGGCGACAACGTTGCCCTGTCGGTCAAGCTGATCGCTCCGATCGCGATGGATGAAGGTCTCCGCTTCGCAATCCGCGAAGGTGGCCGCACCGTCGGTTCGGGCGTGGTGAGCAAGATCACGAAGTAATTCGTCGATCAGCTCTGCGAAACGAAAGGCCCGGTTTCCGAAAGGAGGCCGGGCTTTTTCGTGCCTGCCGGTGGCGGCTTGCCGCTTGGTCATTCGCTGGGAGCGCACCTGGATGGAAAGTATGACGATGGCGTGTAGCAATCAGCAATTTTCGCGGCTTTAGGGGGTAACAAAGCGGTATGGCGCGCAAGTATTCCAAACATGGTTCACGGGATGCATATGATAGCGACGTTCAGGATACCGATGCGTCAGCGCCGCCACCGCCAGCCTGCTGGCTGTGCGAGCGACCCTGCGGCGCAACGGTAATCTGGCACCACCCGGTGCCCAAGAGCAGGGGTGGGCGCGACACCGTGCCGATGCACCCGATCTGCCAGAACATGCTCATCACCACCTTCACCAATTCCGAACTCCAGCGCTACGGTATGGACGCCAGTTTGCTGCGGATTGAGCCTCGGGTGGAGAAGTTCATCTCCTGGGTCGCGAACAAGGACCCCGATTTCAATGCGCCACTGGGGAAAAAGAAAGGTCGTTGACGAAGAGTTGCAAGCTCACCTCTGATTTTCATCACGGGGGGTCTGAAAAGCACAGCCATTGCAGCCAATGCAGGCTTGCGCGACCGACCGCAGTCCGGAAAGGCTTGCTCGAACCGAAATTCCCGCAAATCTCCCCTTGCGCGAATCCGCATCCCTGTGTAGGGGCGCGACTTCGAATTTGGTCGGGGTGCAAGCCCCGTGGCTCTTTCTCATCGGTAGGATACAATGGAAGCTCAGAATATTCGCATTCGTCTCAAGGCATTCGATCACCGCGTGCTTGACCAGGCGACCGGCGAAATCGCGGAAACCGCCCGTCGCACCGGCGCGCTCATCCGGGGCCCCATTCCTCTGCCGACGAGAATTGAAAAGTTCTGCGTCAACCGCGGACCGCACATCGACAAGAAGTCGCGTGAGCAGTTCGAGGTTCGCACCTACAAGCGTCTGCTCGACATCGTGCAGCCGAACGCCGCAACCGTGGACGCGCTGATGAAGCTCGACCTGGCCGCTGGCGTAAACGTCGAGATCAAGCTGGCCTAAGCCGCTAATCGACCAAGTTTCGGGCCTTCGGGCCCACATCCTTCCGGCTTCGGCCGGTTCCGCGGGAAACTTCCCGCGCGGACATAGGGATACCTCCGGCGTCAGCCGGGAATGCGTCCCCCGTCTCGCTTCCAACAGCGCACCGCGCCATCGGAAGCACCCAGCCCGGACGGGGCTCGTATCGAAAATCGGGTTGGACACGCCCCTGGGAATGGTTCCCTTGGGCCTCTGTAGGAGACAGGATCATGCGCACAGGCGTGATCGCCAAAAAGGTGGGGATGACCCGCCTTTTCCAGGAGGACGGTCGGCACGTGCCGGTTACCGTTCTGGCGCTGGAAAATTGCCAGGTGGTCTCGGTTCGCACCGCTGATCGCGACGGTTACGTCGCGGTGCAGCTCGGCGCCGGGGAAGCCAAGCAGAAGAACGTTGCGAAGCCGCAGCGTGAACACTTTGCCAAGGCACAGGTTTCGCTGAAGCAGCAGGTTGTCGAATTCCGCGTGGCAGACGATGCCGTGCTGGAAGTCGGCGCAACCATCGCCGCTTCGCACTTCGTGCCGGGTCAGCTGGTCGACGTGGCCGGCACGACCCAGGGTAAGGGCTTTGCCGGTGCTATGAAGCGCTGGGGTTTCGGCGGTATGCGCGCAACCCACGGTGTTTCGATCAGCCACCGTGCCCACGGTTCGACCGGTAACCGCCAGGATCCCGGCAAGGTCTTCAAGAACAAGAAGATGGCCGGCCACATGGGTGACCGCAACCGTACCCAGCAGAACCTCGAAGTCGTCCGCGTGGACGATGAACGCGGTCTGATCTTCGTCAAGGGCTCGGTCCCGGGCGCCAAGAACAGCTGGCTGACCGTCAAGGATTCGGTGAAGGTCTCGCGCCACTCCGAAGCTCCCTATCCGGCCGGCCTGAAGAGCGCCGCCAACAGCAACGAACAGGCTCCCGCCGAAACCCCCGTGGTTGATGCGCCGGAAGCCACCGAAGGCCAGGAGGGCTAAGTCGTGAAGGTCAAGCTTTCCAACCTCGATGGCACCGCCGGCAAGGGCGACATCGAGCTTAACGATGCAGTGTTCGGCATTGAGCCGCGCGCTGACATCCTGCACCGCGTTGTCACCTGGCAGCTCGAAAACCGTCGCGGCATTGCCCGCGCAACCCGTGAGCGTTCGGACGTTGCCCGCACCGGCAAGAAGTTCGGCCGCCAGAAGGGTGGCGGTACGGCTCGTCACGGCGACCGCAAGGCTCCCGTCTTCATCGGCGGTGGTAAGGCTCACGGTGCCCGTCGCCGCGAGTTCGACGTCTCGCTGAACAAGAAGGTCCGCGCTCTGGGTCTCAAGATGGCGCTCTCGTCCAAAGCCCAGAACGGCCTGGTCGTGGTCGACAGCCTGGATCTGGCCGATGCCAAGACCAAGGCGCTTGCCGCCAACTTCGCCAAGGCGAACTGGGGCAAGAAGGTGCTGGTGATTGACGGTGAAGCCGTGAACGAGGGCTTCGCCCGCGCTGCCGGCAACCTGGTCGGGGTCAATGTGCTCCCGGCAGTCGGCGCCAACGTCTACGACATCCTGAAGCATGATACGCTGGTGCTGACGCGCGCCGCGGTCGAAAAGCTGGAGGCGCGTTTCAATGGCTAAGGACGCAATCGACACGCGTCACTACGACGTGATCGTGGCTCCCCACATCACCGAAAAGGCGACGCTGGCCAGCGAATTCAACGCCGTCGTCTTCAAGGTGGCGGACAGTGCAACCAAGCCGCAGATCAAGGCTGCGGTCGAAGCGCTGTTCGACGTGAAGGTGGTGAGCGTCAACACGCTGACCCAGAAGGGCAAGACCAAGCGGTGGAAGGGCAAGCCCTATCGCCGTTCGGACGTGAAGAAGGCGGTCGTCCGTCTGGCTGAAGGCCAGTCGATCGACGTCACCAGCGGGATCTGAGGCTGAACCATGGCACTCAAGAACTACAACCCGACCAGCCCGGCCCGTCGTGGCCTAATTCTGGTCGACAAGTCGGCGCTGTGGAAGGGCAAGCCGGTCAAGGCGCTTACCGAAGGTAAGAACAAGACCGGCGGCCGTAACAACAAGGGCCACGTCACTTCGCGCGGGATCGCTGGCGGTCACAAGCAGAAGTATCGCTTCATCGATTTCAAGCGCCGCAAGTGGGATGCTCCCGCGACCGTGGAACGCCTGGAATACGATCCCAACCGCACGGCATTCATCGCTCTGATCAAGTATGCAGACGGTGAGCAGGCCTACATCATCGCGCCGCAGCGCCTCGCCGTTGGCGATACCGTTGTTGCCGGTGAAAAGACCGACGTGAAGCCGGGCAACGCGATGCTGCTCAGCCAGATGCCGGTCGGCACCATCTGCCACAACGTGGAGATGAAGCCGGGCAAGGGCGGTCAGATCGCCCGTTCGGCCGGGACTTACGTCCAGGTCGTCGGTCGTGACCGCGGCATGGTCATCGTTCGCCTGAACTCGGGCGAGCAGCGTTACCTGCGTGGCGATTGCATGGGTACGGTTGGCGCGGTTTCGAACCCCGACAACTCGAACCAGAACCTGGCGAAGGCCGGTCGCAACCGTTGGCTGGGCCGTCGCCCGCTGACCCGCGGCGTTGCCAAGAACCCGGTCGACCACCCGCACGGTGGTGGTGAAGGTCGCACGTCGGGTGGCCGTCATCCGGTTACCCCGTGGGGCAAGCCGACCAAGGGCGCCCGCACTCGCAACAACAAGCAGACGGACAAGCTGATTATCCGTTCGCGCCACGCCAAGAAGAAGAGGTAAGGCCCCATGGCACGCTCCGTCTGGAAAGGCCCCTTCGTCGACCTGCACCTGCTGAAGAAGGCAGAGAACATGCAGGATGCGGGCAACCGCGCCGCACCGATCAAGACCTGGTCGCGTCGTTCGACGATCCTGCCGCAGTTCGTTGGTCTGACGTTCAACGTCTACAACGGTCACAAGTTCATCCCCGTCTCGGTCAACGAAGACATGGTCGGTCACAAGCTCGGCGAATTCGCTCCCACGCGTTCGTTCCCGGGCCACGCAGCCGACAAGAAGGGTAAGCGCTAATGGGCAAGGCAAAAGCTCCGCGCCGCGTTGGCGAAAAGGAAGCCCTGTCGGTCGGCACCACCATCCGTGGTTCCGCGCAGAAGCTCAACCTGGTCGCCAGTCTGATCCGCGGCAAGAAGGCCGAAGAGGCCATGAACATCCTCGCCTTCTCGAAGCGGGCGATGGCTGTGGATGCCCGCAAGGTGCTCGCTTCGGCGATCGCCAATGCGGAAAACAACCACAACCTGGATGTTGACGCGCTCGTCGTCGCTGAAGCCAGCGTCGGCAAGTCGATCACCATGAAGCGCTTCCACACGCGCGGCCGTGGCAAGTCCACGCGCATCCTGAAGCCGTTCAGCCGGCTGCGCATCGTGGTCCGCGAAGTCGAGGAGGCCTGATCCATGGGTCACAAGAGCAATCCCGTAGGCCTGCGCCTCCAGATCAACCGGACCTGGGACAGCCGCTGGTACGCCGAAGGCAAGAACTACGCACAGCTGCTTGAGGAAGACCTCAAGATCCGCAAGTTCGTGGTTGAAACCCTGCCGCAGGCGGCAATCTCGAAGGTCGTGATCGAGCGTCCGGCCAAGGTTTGCCGCGTGTCGATCTATGCCGCCCGTCCGGGTGTCATCATCGGCAAGAAGGGCGCGGACATCGAAAAGCTGCGTTCGCAGCTGGCCAAGATGACCGACAGCGACGTCAAGCTGAACATCGTCGAAATCCGCAAGCCGGAAATCGACGCGAAGCTCGTCGCCCAGGGCATCGCCGACCAGCTCATTCGCCGCGTGGCATTCCGCCGTGCGATGAAGCGCGCTATGCAGTCGGCCATGCGTCTCGGCGCAGAAGGCATCAAGGTGGTTTGCGGCGGTCGTCTCGGCGGCGCTGAAATCGCCCGCGTCGAACAGTACCGCGAAGGCCGTGTGCCGCTGCACACCCTGCGCGCGAACATCGACTATGCCGAAGCCGAAGCGCTGACCACCTATGGCATCATCGGTATCAAGGTGTGGGTCTTCAAGGGTGAGATCCTCGGCCACGATCCGATGGCGCAGGACCGCCTGATGATGGAAGCCCAGACCACGGGCGTCCGTCCGGCGCGTGAAGACCGCAGGAACTAAGTCATGCTGCAACCGAAGAAAACCAAGTTCCGCAAGGCCTTCAAGGGCCGTCTGCACGGGAACGCCAAGGGCGGCACCGATCTGAACTTTGGCTCGTACGGCCTGAAGGCCCTCGAGCCGGAGCGGATCACCGCTCGCCAGATCGAAGCGGCTCGCCGCGCGATCACCCGCCACATCAAGCGACAGGGCCGCCTCTGGATCCGCGTCTTCCCGGACCTTCCGGTCTCGAAGAAGCCGGCAGAAGTCCGTCAGGGTAAGGGCAAGGGTTCGGTCGAATACTGGGCTGCTCGCGTCAAGCCGGGCAAGATCCTGTTCGAACTCGATGGCGTTGCGGGTCCGCTCGCTGCCGAAGCTTTCAGCCGCGCTGCGATGAAGCTGCCCGTCAAGACCAAGGTTGTTGCCCGTCTGGGTGACACCAGCCACCTGGGAGGCGAATAATGGCCAAGCCTAGCGATCTGCGCGCCAAGACCGACGATCAGCTGTCGGCTGATCTCGGTGACCTGAAGCGTGAGGCGTTCAACCTCCGCTTCCAGGCTGCGACCAACCAGCTCGAGCGTCCCGCACGCATCAAGGAAGTGCGTCGCGACATCGCCCGCATCAAGACGCTGCAGGGCGAACGCGCCCGCACGGCGAAGTAAGGAGCCCACGATGCCCAAGCGTATCCTGATCGGGACCGTGGTTTCCGACAAGACCGACAAGACCGTGGTCGTGAAGGTCGAACGTAAGGTGAAGCACCCGCTCTACGGGAAGATCATCCGTCGTTCGAAGAAGTATCACGCTCACGACGAAGACAACGCATTCAAGACCGGCGAGACCGTTCGCATCGAGGAAACGCGCCCGATGTCGAAGCTCAAGACCTGGAAGGTGATCGATCGTGTCACCGCCGGGAAGACCGCCGCTGTTGAAGCCGACGTCTAAGTCAAACCCGTTTTTGGAACTGCCGGACTGGTTCCGGCAAGCCAGTGAGAAGGAACCGGATCAATGATCCAGATGCAATCCCAGCTCGACGTCGCTGACAACAGCGGCGCCAAGCGCGTCCAGTGCATCAAGGTACTGGGCGGATCGAAGCGCCGGACTGCCGGCGTGGGCGACATCATCGTGGTGTCGGTCAAGGAAGCGCAGCCGCGCACCAAGGTGAAGAAGGGTGACGTGCACCGCGCTGTCATCGTTCGCACCAAGAAGGACGTGCGCCGCGCAGACGGTTCGGTGATCCGCTTCGACAGCAACGCTGCCGTGCTGATCAACAAGAACGCCGAACCCATCGGCACCCGCATCTTCGGCCCCGTGGTCCGCGAACTGCGCGGCAAGGGCTACATGAAGATCATTTCGCTCGCTCCGGAGGTGCTGTAATGGCTGCTTCGAAGATCAAGAAGGGCGACAGCGTCGTCGTCCGCTCGGGTAAGGACAAGGGCCGCACCGGCACTGTCCTCCAGGTCCTGCCCAAGGATGGCAAGGTCGTGGTTTCGGGCGTGAACGTCGCTGCTCGTCACCGCAAGCCGACCCAGGCCAACCCGCAGGGCGGCATCGACCGCCGCGAGGCGCCGATGGCTATTTCGAAGGTCGGCCTGGCTGACCCCAAGACCGGCAAGGCTACCCGCGTCCGCTTTGAAACCCAGGATGGGAAGAAGGTTCGCGTGGCCGTCAAGTCCGGGGAGAAGATCGATGGCTGACAAGTACGTTCCCCGCATGAAGCAGCGGTACGACGACGTCATCGCCAAGGCGATGACCGAGAAGTTCGGCTACAAGAACCACATGGAAGTGCCCAAGATCGAGAAGATCACGATCAACATGGGCGTCGGCGAAGGCAGCCAGGACAAGAAGAAGGTCACGACTGCCGCCGAGGAAATGGCTCTGATCTCGGGCCAGAAGCCGGTCATCACCCGCGCCAAGAAGTCGATCGCGCAGTTCAAGCTGCGTGAAGGCATGCCGATCGGTTGCAAGGTTACCCTGCGTCGTGAACGCATGTACGAATTCCTCGATCGCCTGATCACCGTGGCAATGCCCCGCATCCGCGACTTCCGTGGCGTCAATGCCAAGTCGTTCGACGGCCGCGGCAACTATGCCATGGGCCTGAAGGAGCAGATCATCTTCCCGGAGATCAGCTACGACCAGATCGAGAAGGTGCGTGGGATGGACATCATCGTCACCACCACTGCCAAGACCGACGACGAAGCGCGCGAGCTGCTCCGCCTGTTCGGTTTCCCGTTCCCGGCTGAAGCCGAAACCGCTCAAGCGGCCTGAGTTAGAGAGAGCTTAAGTCCATGGCGAAACTGAGTTCCGTGAACAAGAATGAGCGTCGCAAGAAGCTCGTTCAGAAGTACGCAGCCAAGTATGCAAAGCTGAAGGCCATTGCCGACGACAAGTCGGTCGATGAAACCGAGCGTCTGATCGCTCGCCTGAAGCTGGCGGAAATCCCGCGCAACGGGAATCCGACCCGCGTGCGCAACCGCTGCGTCACCACCGGCCGCCCGCGCGGCTACTATCGCAAGTTCGGCCTGTGCCGCGTTGAGCTGCGTGATCTTGCCAATAAGGGCATGATCCCCGGCGTGACCAAGTCGAGCTGGTAAGGGGTAACTAGGATGGCAATGACCGATCCCCTGGGTGATATGCTCACCCGTATCCGCAACGGGCAGCGGGCCAAGAAGGACTCCGTCCTTTCTCCGGCTTCGAAGCTTCGCGCCAACGTGCTCGAAGTGCTCCAGCGTGAAGGCTATATCCGCGGTTTTTCGGAGGACGCCACCGGCGCCCACCCGCAGCTGCGCATCGAGCTGAAGTATTTCGAAGGCGAACCGGCTATCAAGCACGTCGCCCGCGTCTCCAAGCCTGGCCGCCGCGTCTACTCGGGTTCCAAGGAACTTCCGGTGATCCGCAACGGTCTGGGCATCACCATCGTCTCGACGCCGCGCGGCGTGCTCTCGGATGCCGAAGCACGCGCCAACAACGTCGGCGGCGAAGTGCTGGCGGAGGTGTTCTGATGAGCCGCATCGGTAAAGTTCCAGTTGCCATTCCGGCTGGCGTCAGCGCCGAAGTCGCGAACGGCGTGCTCAGCGTGAAGGGCCCCAAGGGCACCCTGACGCTCACCCTGCGTGACGAAATCAGCTACGTCGTCGAAGACGGCCGTATCCTGGTTCGCCCGGCTAACGACTCCAAGACCGCCCGCGCGTTCTGGGGCATGCAGCGCACGCTGGTGAACAACCTCGTGACCGGTGTGACCCAGGGTTACACCAAGGTCCTCGAAATCACCGGTGTCGGCTACCGCGCCAATGCTCAGGGCAAGAACCTGAAGCTGCAGCTCGGCTACAGCCACGACGTCGATTTCGCCGTGCCGGAAGGCATCGAAATCAAGACGCCCGACAACACCACGATCGAGATTTCGGGCATCGACAAGCAGAAGGTCGGCCAGGTTGCGGCCGAGATTCGCCGGTGGCGCAAGCCTGAGCCCTACAAGGGCAAGGGTATCAAGTACCGCGGCGAGTTCATCTTCCGTAAGGAAGGGAAGAAGAAGTAATGGCCAAGCTGTCCCTTTTCGAGCGCCGTCGTCGGCGCGTTCGCACCGCGCTCAAGGCGCGTGCCGGTGGCCGTCCGCGGCTTTCGGTGCACCGTTCGGGCCGTCACATCTACGCCCAGATCATCGACGATGCGGCAGGCCGCACCGTGGCTGCTGCCAACTCGCTTGGCAACAAGGCCGGTGCCAACGTCAATGCCGCTGCCGAGGTTGGCAAGGCCCTGGCCGAAGCCGCCAAGAAGGCTGGCGTGACCACTGTCGTGTTCGATCGCGGTGGCTTCCTGTTCCATGGTCGCGTCAAGGCGCTGGCCGAAGCCGCCCGTGAAGGCGGGCTGGAGTTCTAAGATGGCTGACGAAACCAACAACGCAGAAGTGCAGGCTGAACAGCCGATCGCAGCTGAAGCGCCGCAGGGTGGTGACACCGGCGGTGAAGCCCGCGAAGGTCGCGGTCGTGGCCGTGTTCGCGGCGGTGAACGTGGCGATCGCGGTGGCCGTGGCCGCCGTGACGACCGTCGTGGTCGTGGCGACGAAGAAGGTGGTGAAGAGCTGATCGAAAAGCTCGTCCACATCAACCGCGTCTCCAAGACCGTGAAGGGTGGTAAGCGGTTCGGCTTCGCCGCTCTGGTCGTGGTCGGCGATGGCAAGGGCCGCGTCGGCTTTGGTCATGGCAAGGCGCGCGAAGTGCCGGAAGCCATCACCAAGGCAACCGCTTCGGCCAAGAAGAAGATGGTCCGCGTTCCGCTGAAGGAAGGCCGCACCCTGCATCACGACGGCAAGGGCCGTTTCGGTGCTGGCAAGGTCAACGTCCGTTCGGCTCCGGCCGGTACCGGCATCATCGCCGGTGGTCCGATGCGCGCCGTCTTCGAAAGCCTGGGCGTGGCCGACGTGGTGACCAAGTCGGTCGGCACTTCGAACCCCTACAACATGATCCGCGCTACCTTTGACGCGCTGACCGACCAGACTTCGCCGAAGTCGGTTGCCCAGCGGCGTGGCAAGAAGGTTGCCGACCTGCTCGGTCGTGGCGGTGCCAGCGCGGCGGAGGCCGAGGCCGCTGCCGACGCGATTGTGGAGTAAGCACGATGGCGAAGATCAAGATCAAGCAGATCGGTTCGCCGATCCGTCGCCCGGAAAGCCAGAAGAAGATTCTGATCGGCCTGGGCCTGGGCAAGATGCACCGCGTGGTCGAACTGGAGGACACTCCTGAAGTTCGCGGCGCGATTGCCAAGCTCCCGCACATGGTTGCCGTGGTCGACTAATCCACGCAGTCCTGTGAAGTTTTGCAAAACCCCGGCCCTGGCGCCGGGGTTTTGTCCTTTTGGACCAGTGGAATCGCGGGGGAGGGCAGTGCGCTGCAAAAGAGGGGTGACAGAGGCAGTATCTTCGCCTATGCGCGCCCCTCCTATCAGCGCGACTAAAAGCGAAAGCGAGTGCAAGACATGAAACTGAATGATATCCGCGACAACTATGGTGCCCGTAAGTCCCGCATGCGCGTGGGCCGTGGTATCGGTTCGGGCAAGGGCAAGACTGCCGGCCGCGGCCAGAAGGGTGCCAAGGCGCGCTCGGGCGTTAGCGTAAACGGCTTCGAAGGCGGTCAGATGCCGCTGCACATGCGCATCCCGAAGCGCGGCTTCAACAACATCTTCGCCAAGGACTTTGCCGAAGTGAACCTGGGCCTGGTCCAGAAGGCGATCGACGCTGGCAAGCTCGACGTCAACGCCGTGATCGACCATGCCGCGCTCAAGAACGCTGGCCTGGCCCGTGGCGGCAAGGACGGCGTGCGTCTGCTCGGCAAGGGTGAGTTCACCGCCAAGGCCAAGTTTGCCGTCAACGGCGTTTCGGCCGGGGCCAAGGCAGCCGTCGAAAAGGCTGGCGGTTCGGTTGAACTTCCTGCCGCTCAGCCGAGCGAGCATGAAAAGAAGACTGCCCGCCGCGAAGCGAACAAGGCGGCCAAGTAATCCAATTCCACGATCCCCGCAGCTGAAGTGACGGCTGCGGGGATTGTGTGCCCAGGGGGTTCGACATAGCCGCTTCGTCCCTATATGGGGCTGACACGCGCTTCACAGCGGACCTACAGCAAGGCTAATATCCCGATGGCATCACGCGCCGATAATATCGCGAGCAACCTCAGTCTCGCCAACTTCTCCAAGGCGACCGAGCTTAAAAAGCGCATCTGGTTCACTGTCGGAGCGCTGATCGTGTTCCGCTTCCTCGCCTTTGTGCCGCTGCCGGGGATCAACCCCATCGCGCTGAAGCAGTTCCTCGAACGGAACGCCGGCGGGGTGCTGGACTTCTTCAACATGTTTTCGGGTGGCGCGCTGTCGCAGTACAGCCTGATCACTCTGGGGGTGATGCCCTACATCACTTCGTCGATCGTGGTTCAGCTGGCCGCTTCGCTCCATCCCTCGTTGATGGCGCTGAAGAAGGAAGGTGAGAGCGGTCGGCGCAAGCTGAACCAGTATTCGCGCTATGGTGCCGTATTCCTGGCCATCATCCAGGGCTATGCCGCGCTGCGTGCCGCAGAAGTGCAGGGCTTTGCAGTCGATCCGGGTCCGCTGTTCTATGTGGCCGGCCTGGTTTCGCTGGTCGGGGGAACCATGTTCCTGCTGTGGCTGGGTGAGCAGATCACCAGTCGCGGGATCGGCAATGGCACTTCGCTGATCATCATGGCCGGCATCGTTGCCCAGATGCCGACCTTCGTTTCCAACCTGTTCGAAGGCGGCCGCACCGGCTCGATCTCGGGCTTCCTGATCTTCGCGCTGATGGCGCTGCTAGTCGGGCTGATCCTGATGATCTGCTTCATGGAGCGCGCGACGCGGCGCTTGCTGATCCAGTATCCGAAGCGCGCCAGCCAGCACGGCATGATGCAGGCTGATCGCAGCCACCTGCCGCTGAAGCTTAACACGGCAGGCGTAATTCCGCCGATCTTCGCCAGTTCGCTGCTGCTTCTGCCGCTGACGATCACGCAGTTTGCCGGCAACTCGATCTCGCCGGATTCGGCTTGGGGTTCGTTCATTGTCGGGATCAACCAGTATCTCGGACACGGCAAGCCGGTCTTCATGCTGCTTTATGCCCTGGGCATCATCTTCTTCACCTTCTTCTACACCGCGGTTGTGTTCAATCCGGAAGAGACGGCGGAGAACCTGAAGCGCAACGGCGGGTTCATTCCGGGCATCCGTCCGGGTAAGAATACCGCGACCTATCTCGACTATGTCCTGACGCGCATCAGCGTGATCGGTGCGATCTACCTGACGGTAGTTTGCGTCGTTCCGGAGTGGGTCATCGCGCAGACCGGCGTCCGCCTGTTTTTCGCCGGTGGCACCAGCTTGCTGATCGTCGTGAACGTGACGGTCGATACGATTACGCAGATCCAGTCGCACCTGCTGGCCCATCAGTATGGCGACCTGATCAAGAAGGCCAAGCTCAAGGGGCGGATGCGCTGAGCGACTTTTCAGGGAGGGGATTGCCGTGAACATCATTCTGCTCGGACCGCCGGGAGCCGGCAAAGGCACCCAGGCGCAGCGTCTGGTCGAGAAGTTCGGCATGCGCCAGCTTTCGACGGGTGACATGCTGCGTGCAGCGGTCAAGGCGGGTACGCCGGTCGGCCTCCAGGCCAAGGCAGTGATGGAACGCGGCGAGCTGGTCTCGGACGAAATCGTCTCGGCCCTGATCGGGGAAGAGCTGGACGCCATGGGTGCTGGCACCGGCGCGATCTTCGATGGCTATCCGCGCACGGCAGCCCAGGCGGAATCGCTGGACAAGCTGCTGGCCGATCGTGGTCGCCATCTCGACCATGTGATTGAGCTGGAAGTTGACGAGGATGCTCTGGTTGAGCGGATCTGCGGCCGGTTCACCTGCGCCAATTGCGGCAAGGGCTATCACGACAAGTTCGAACAGCCCAAGCAGCCGGGCGTGTGTGACAAGTGCGGCAGCACCGAATTCAAGCGTCGTCCGGACGACAACGAAGAAACGGTCCGTACCCGCATGGCTGAGTACCGCGCCAAGACCGCGCCGATCCTGCCGATCTACGATGCGCGCGGTATCGTCGCCCGCGTCAACGGCATGGCCGACATCGATCACGTCACTGCTGCCATCGAACGGATCATGACTGCCTGATCCGTCCGGTTCGGGTCCGATCGGCGATTTCGTCATCGGGCCGGATCGTCGAATGGGATTGGCGCTGCGTTCGTCGCGGATTGTCAGTCAGCAGCCGTGCCGGGCGTTGACACGCGCGGCGAATCGGCTTAAGCGCGCGCTTCACTCGAAAGAACGGGGTTAGTCTGGCAGGCGGAAGCATTGAGCGCGCCGACCAGGCTTTTTGCCGTTTCGACAGTGAAGCGTTGAGATAGGGGGCTGCATCCGCTGCCCTCTGTGGAGCATGGAGAACTAAGTGGCTCGTATTGCCGGGGTCAATATCCCCACCAACAAGCGCGTTATCATTGCGCTCACCTACATCCATGGCATTGGTCCGTTCAAGGCCCGCCAGATCGTCGACAAGCTTGGCATCGATCACACGCGCCGCGTTGCTGATCTGAGCGACCAGGAAGTGCTGCACATCCGCGAAACGATCGACGCTGATCACACCGTTGAGGGTGACCTGCGCCGCGAAACCGCGATGAACATCAAGCGTCTGATGGACCTGGCCTGCTATCGCGGCCTGCGTCACCGCAAGGGCCTGCCGGTCCGCGGTCAGCGCACGCACACCAACGCCCGTACCCGCAAGGGCAAGGCCAAGCCCATCGCCGGCAAGAAGAAGTAAGCGGACGGCTAACCAGCCTTACGCCGTCTCATTGCTTATTTTGACAGGATAGACACCATGGCACGCGAACCCCAGCGCATTAAGCGCCGCGAGCGCAAGAACATCACCAGCGGCATCGCGCATGTGAATGCCAGCTTCAACAACACCATGATCACCATCACCGACGCCCAGGGCAACGCCATTTCGTGGTCCTCGGCCGGCATGATGGGCTTCAAGGGCAGCCGCAAGTCGACCCCCTATGCCGCCCAGGTGGCTGCGGACGACGCCGGCAAGAAGGCCGCCGAGCACGGCGTGCGTACCCTTGAAGTCGAAGTGAAGGGCCCCGGCTCGGGCCGCGAAAGCGCTCTGCGCGCTCTCCAGGCAGTCGGCTTCACGATCACTTCGATCCGCGACGTGACCCCGATCCCGCACAACGGTGTGCGGCCTTCGAAGCGTCGCCGCGTCTGATTTGCCTTTCGCGGCCAGGCGTACGGTCTGGCCGCGGTTTCGGATCGGCCGCGGTTCTCTTCGTTGAGGGCAGCGGCCGTTCCCGCCAGAACATAACCCCAAGGGGACGTCTATGACTGTCAATATCAAGAACTGGCAGGAACTGAAAAAGCCCAACAACCTGGAAGTGAAGTCGGGCCCCGACGCTGGTCGCCGCGCGACCTTCGTGGCAGAGCCGCTTGAGCGTGGCTTTGGTCTGACGCTCGGCAACGCGCTGCGCCGCGTGCTGCTGTCCTCGCTGCAGGGCGCCGCAATTACTTCGATCAAGATCGAAAACGTGCTGCACGAATTCTCGTCGCTCGCTGGAGTGCGTGAGGACGTGACCGACATCGTGCTGAACGTGAAGCAGATTGCCCTGAAGATGCAGGGCGAAGGCCCGAAGCGCCTTCAGTTGTCCGCCACCGGCCCGGCTGTGGTCAAGGCTGGCGACATTGCCGTCACCGGCGACATCGAGGTGATGAACAAGGATCTGGTGATCTGCCACCTGGATGAAGGCGCGACCTTCAACATGGAACTGACCGCCGACACCGGCAAGGGCTATGTCCCCGCCGTGTCGAACCGTCCGGTCGACGCGCCGATCGGCCTCATCCCGGTCGATTCGCTGTACTCGCCGGTGCGCCAGGTTTCCTACAAGGTCGACAACGCGCGTATTGGTCAGGAACTGGACTACGACAAGCTGAGCCTGATTGTCGAAACCGACGGTACGGTTACCCCGGAAGATGCCGTGGCCTATGCCGCCCGCATTCTCCAGGACCAGCTCTCGCTGTTCGTCCACTTCGAAGATGCAGTGCCGATGGGCGCTTCGCCGATGATCGGCGTGGCTGCTTCGGCTCCGGCAGACGAAGGCGACACCAACCAGCTCAACCGTTACCTCCTCAAGAAGGTGGACGAGCTGGAACTGTCGGTCCGTTCGGCCAACTGCCTCAAGAACGACAACATCATCTACATCGGCGACCTGGTCCAGAAGACCGAGGCCGAGATGCTCCGCACGCCGAACTTCGGCCGCAAGTCGCTCAACGAGATCAAGGAAGTCCTGAGCTCGATGGGTCTGCGCCTCGGCATGGACATCCCGGGCTGGCCGCCTGAGAACATCGAGGAAATGGCCAAGAAGCTCGAACAGGAGCTGCTGGGCTAAACCGGATTGCGGGGCGCCCCGGTGGCGCCCCGTTACGGCAAGGGGCAACGGCCGCAAACGTTGCCGGGATCGGGCTACCTGACACGGGCCCCCTACGAACGAAGGAATGAAACATGCGTCATAAGTATGGCGGTCGTAAGCTGAACCGCACCTCCAGCCACCGCAAGGCCCTGTTCCGCAACATGGCTGCGGCGCTGATCAAGCACGAGCAGATCACCACGACCCTGCCCAAGGCACGCGAACTGCGTCCTTATGTCGAAAAGCTGATCACGCTGGCCAAGCATGGCGGTCTTTCGAACCGCCGTCTGGCTCACGCCCGTCTGCTCGACGATGCGCAGCTGGTGAAGCTGTTTGACGTCCTGGCCGCGCGCTATGCTGATCGCAACGGTGGTTACACCCGCGTGATCAAGGCTGGCATCCGTTCGTCGGACGCTGCGCCGATGGCGGTGATCGAGCTGGTCGACCGCGACACCTCGGCCAAGGGCCAGGACTCCGGTCCGGTCTACACCGGCGAGGAAGAAGCAGCCTGATCGGGGTACCCTGATCGACAGGCGGCTTTCGTCGAACGACGAATTGCAAAGGCGGGGGCAAGCGCTAGGCTTGCTCCCGCTTTTTGCATTTGGGGAGACTTTCGTGACCTTTCGCGCCCGCACCCTGATCGGTGCCCTGTTTGCCGTATCCGCCGTTGCCGTCAGTGCCCAGGACCTAAAATTGACCTATCCCCAAACCACCAAGGGCGAGATTGCCGAAGTGCAGTTCGGCGAACGGATTGCCGATCCCTATCGCTGGCTGGAAAACGACGTCCGCACCGATCCGAAGGTTGCCGCCTGGGTCGAACAGCAGAACCAGGTGACGCAGGCCTATCTGGGCGGTTTGCCCCAGCGGGACTGGTTCGCCGCGCGGATCAAGGCGCTGATGGATTACGAACGGTTCGGTTTGCCGCAAAAGGCGGGGGCGAATTACTTCTACATGCGCAATTCCGGCCTGCAGAACCAGTCTCAGCTGTTCGTCCGGCAGGGGCTGGACGGAACGCCGCGGCTGCTGCTCGATCCCAACAGCTGGGCCAAGGACGGGGCGACCGCGCTGGCGGATTGGGAGCCTTCGGACAACGGCAAGCTGCTGGCCTATTCGATCCAGGACGGCGGTTCCGACTGGCGCACGATCCGCCTGCTCGACGTGGCGACGGGCAAGGTGCTGGCGGACGAGATCCAGTGGGCGAAGTTCACCGGAATTTCCTGGGTGGGCAATGCGGGCTTCCTCTATTCGCGCTTCCCGGAGCCAGAGAAGGGCAAGGAATTCCAGTCGCTCAACACCAACCAGGCGGTTTACTTCCACAAGATCGGCACGCCGCAATCGGCGGACCAGCTGGTCTATTCCACGCCGGACCGGCCCAAGCTGGGGCATGGCGCGGAAGTGACGCATGACGGGCGCTGGATGGTCATCACCTCGTCGCAAGGGACGGACAGCCGCTATGAAGTCCACGTCAAGCGGATCAATGGCGGGAAGTGGGGCCAGCCGCAGACGCTGATCAAGGGGCTGGAGAATGACTGGCGCCTGATCGATGGCATGGGCGATACGCTCTACTTCATCACCAACAAGGGCGCACCGCGGCTCAAGGTCGTAAAGGTCGACCTGTCGCGCGGGGTCGCGGGGGCGCAGTTCGTGGACCTGGTGGCGGAGCGCGAGGAAACGCTGGAGCGCGCGCAAATCGTCGGGAACCGGCTGATCCTGGGCTATCTCAAGGATGCAGCGTCCAAGGCGGAAGTGCTGTCGCTGGACGGCAAGCCGGTGAAGGAGATCACGCTCAACGCGATCGGCACGGCTTCGGGCTTTGGCGGCAAGCCGGGCGATCCGGAGACGTTCTATTCCTTTTCCAGCTTCAACCAGCCCGGCGCGATCTATCGCTTTGACAGCAACACCGGCGTGAGCACGGTCTTTGCCCAGCCCAAACTGACCTTCAACCCGGACGATTACCAGGTTGAGCAGCAGTTCTATGCCTCCAAGGATGGGACCCGCGTGCCGATGTTCATCGTCCGGAAGAAGAGCGTGGCGGCAGAGGGCAAGCCGGTGCCGACCCTGCTTTACGGCTACGGCGGGTTCGACGTTTCGCTGACGCCTGGCTTTTCGGCTGTGCGGATGGCCTGGCTGGAAGCCGGCGGGGCCTTCGCCATGGCCAACCTGCGCGGGGGCGGCGAATACGGCAAGGCGTGGCACGATGCGGGCCGTCTGGCCAACAAGCAGAACGTGTTCGACGATTTCATCGCGGCGGGCGAATACCTGATCGCTCAAGGCATCACGCCCAGCGGCGGCCTGGCCGTGCAGGGCGGGTCAAACGGTGGTCTGCTGATCGGCGCCGTGGTCAACCAGCGGCCGGACCTGTTCGCGGCCGGTAACGCGGCAGTGGGCGTGATGGACATGCTGCGCTTCGACCAGTTCACCGCCGGGCGATACTGGGTGGATGACTATGGCTATCCCAGCAAGGAAGCGGACTGGCGGGTGCTGCGGGCCTATTCGCCCTATCACAACATCCGCGCGGGCGTTGAATATCCGGCCATGCTGGTGACCACGGCAGACACCGATGACCGCGTCGTTCCGGGCCACAGCTTCAAATATACCGCTGCGCTTCAGGCCGCGAACCCGGACGGCAAGCCGCACCTGATCCGCATTGAAACGCGGGCAGGGCACGGTGCGGGCAAGCCGACGGACAAGGTCGTGGCGGAGAATTCCGACATCCTGGCCTTCCTGGCGGAATGGACCGGACTGGACGTTCCGGCGCGCTGAACCGCCATTTCCGGCCAGGGCAGGGCGCACTGGCCGGAGGGCTGCTTTCGTTCATAAAACCTATTGCTAATATGAACACAGGCTAACCGGCGAGTTCAGCTTCGTGCCACGCGAATCGGCCTAGACCATCCTCATTGCCGGACAATCCGTTCGGCCCAATGAAGGACGAAATGCCATGAAGATTATGTCCAAAGCTCTGGTCGGGACCATCGCGGCTGGCGCGATGGCGATCTCTTCGGCGACCCCGGCGTTTGCGCAGTATCGCGATCATGACCGCGACCGCGGCGGGATCAGCGCTGGTGACGTGATTGCCGGTGCGCTGATTATCGGCGGGATCGCTGCAATCGCCTCTGCCGGCAGGAACAACGACCGGGGATACTATCGCGACAGCGACTATCGCTATGACCGCGCCGGCTATGGCTATGGCGACCGCTATCGCGGCAATCCGCGCCAGGCCGTCGAACAGTGCGTCTATGCCGCCGAACGCCAGGCCAGCTCGCGCTATGGGCGCGCCGACGTGACCGATATTCGTCAGGTTCGCGATACCCGCTATGGCTATGAGGTCCGGGGCCGCATCGCGGTCGATACCCGCCGGGGCGATTGGCGCCGAGGCGATGGCTATTACGGCAATGGCTGGGGCGGCGACTACCGCGGTTGGAACCAGTCGATGCGCGGATACGATTCCGGTTCGTTCAAGTGCCGGGTCGAGCGCGGCCGGGTGGTCGATATCGACATCGACGGCGTGCGCGGTTTCTAAGCCGCCCGTTGTTCAAGCAAGGCGGCCCGGGTTCGTTGACCCGGGCCGTTTTTTTAGGCGGCCAGGTTAAACCTTCAGCCAGCGCGCCACGGCGCTCAGCAAGTCGCGGTTGAACGACTGGGCAAGGTGGCTGTCGGCAATGGCCTGGAACGCATGGATCGCGCCGGGATAGGAATGCAGCTCCACCGGTACGCCCGCGCCGATCAGGCGGCGCGCATAGTCCAGGTTCTCGTCCAGAAACAGGTCGAGGCTGCCCGTGCCGATCCACGTTGGCGGCAGGCCAGCCAGATCGTCGGCCAGGCTGGGCGAGAACCAGCCCTTGCGGTGATCGGTCGGGGCATAGCCACCCTGCAAGGCGCTCCAGCCAAAGCGGTTGCTCTGCCGGGTCCAGACGAATTCGCCGGTCGCGGGATTGGCATAGGGACAATCCTCGCTGCCGGTGCGGTGATCCAGCATCGGAAAGGTCAGGAACTGCGCGGCAAGCACAGGACCGCCCTGATCGCGCGTCATCAGCGCCGTCGCAGCGGCCAGACCGCCGCCCGCGCTTTCACCGATGATTCCGATCCGCGCGGCATCCACGCCCAGTTCCGCAGCATTCTCGGCAAGCCATTTCAGGCCAGCCAGGCAATCCTCCTGCGGGGCGGGGAAGGGGTGTTCCGGGGCGAGGCGATATTCCACCGAAGCCACCGGAATGCCCAGCGCCGCCGCCATGCCCGCCGGACCATGCCGCATCGAGCTGGCCGATCCGATCACCATGCCCCCGCCATGGATATGGAGCAGCGCGGCGCGCCCGGTCTGGCCCGGGGCAGGATCGTACCAATAGATTTCCAGCGGTCCGCCCGGGCCCTCGATCACCTTCACTTCGGGCTGGATCGCCGGTTCGCCCAGGAAGGCAAAGCGCTGTTCCGATTGCTCGCGGATCGCGGGCAGGTTCTCTGCGGTGAAACCCGTTCCCGGCATCAGTTCGAGCAGGGGGAGCAGGGTGGGGTCGACCAGGTGAAGCGTGGACATCAAGGCAATTCCTGTGGTGGAAACATCCGGCGATGGGATGAAGGGGGAACGAACGGCTGCCAATGCCCGTCAGGCTGGCAAAGCCGGTCGGCAATGGCAATGGTCGCGGCGGGGTTGTGAACCAGTCCCAGGTGACTGCCGCGCACCACGATGTTTTCGGTCCGCTCATGGCCGCTGTCCGCGCGCTGGATGGACCCGTTGGGGTGGACGATGCCATCGCTGCGCGAAAGGATCGCGGTGGTCGGCACGGGCGGTGCGCGGTCAAGCCCGCTGAAGCGGCCCTGGCCCAGTACCTCCGGCTCCTTGCCATTGACCAGTTCGAACAGGCGCGAGGCGTTGGTGTGGCGGCGGTCGTCGCGGATCGGGCTGCCCAGCGTTATCACCTGGCGCACCGGGCCCGGATCGAGCTTGGCCAGTTCGCGGGCGAAAATCCCGCCCAGGCTCCACCCGATGAGCGAAACCTTGCGCCCGGTGCGCTGGGCCAGGTCCTGGACAAGGCGCTGCATCTGCTCGACCCGCTCCAGATCGACGCGCAGGTTGCGGCCAAGGCCCCAGCCATGCGTCTGATAGCCAAGATCGCCCAGCACGGCCCGCAGGTTTGCGGTTGAATGGTCCGAAGCGCAGAACCCCGGAAAGACCAGCACGGGATGGCCGTCGCCGCGCGGGAGTGTGGCGAGGCGGCGACGCGCCCGGCGAAACGCCGCGCGTTCCAGCAGAAAGCGCCCCTCTGCCAACAGCATCAGTCCATTCGGTGGGCGGGGCGTGGTCTCAGCCCGGATGCTGGCGGCGAGAGTGATGGGATCAAGTCCTTGTTGCTTTACGCAGAAAGGCTAACACACCGGGGATTGCCGTCAACTCGCGCCTTTTTTCGTGGCGGCAGAGCGCCTATCTGGTCCCCATGGCCCGTACTCCCGCAGGATCCCCGCCCGACCCGAGAGGCGCCGAGCGTTTCAACGAGGAGCGCGCGGCCTATACGATCAAGGGCAGCCAGCCGGACCTGGAGGCTGGCGTCGCCGCGATCCGCGAAGTCCACGCCACGCTGAAGCCCAAGCCGGGCGTCTACCGGATGCTCGATGCCCGGGGCGAAGTGCTTTACGTGGGCAAGGCCCGCGCGCTGAAGAACCGGGTGGCCAATTATATCCAGGTTGATCGCCTGCCGCTGCGGCTGAAGCGGATGGTTGCGCAGACCCGCTCCATGGTGATCGTCACCACCAATTCCGAGGCCGAGGCGCTGCTGCTCGAAGCGCAGCTGATCAAGCGCTATCGCCCGGCCTACAACGTGCTGCTGCGCGACGACAAAAGCTTTCCCTTCATCCTGCTGCGGGCGGAACACGACTTTCCCCGGATCATGAAGCACCGCGGCGCGCGCAAGGCGAAGGGCAATTACTATGGCCCCTTTGCCAGCGCCGGGTCGGTCAACACCACGATCAACGCACTGCAAAAGCTGTTCCTGCTGCGATCCTGCACCGACAGCTTCTTTGCCCGGCGCGACCGGCCCTGCCTGCTTTATCAGATCAAGCGCTGTTCGGCCCCCTGCGTCGGCCGGATCGATGCGGCGGGCTATGCCGAACTGGTGGGCGAGGCGAAGGACTTTCTGGGCGGCAAGTCCAGCGCGGTGCAGCGCAAGATCGAAGCGCAGATGACCGAGGCGGCGGAAAGCCTGGACTTCGAACGCGCCGCCATGCTGCGCGACCGGCTGCGCGCGGCAACCTTCATCCAGGGCAGCCAGGCGATCAATGCCGAGGGGCTGGGCAATGCCGATATCTTTGCCATGGCAGAGAAGGGCGGGCACATCGGCGTGCAGGCGTTCTTCATCCGGGGCGGGCAGAACTGGGGGCACCGCGCCTTCTTCCCCGGTCATACCGAGGGGCTGACTGCCGAGGAGGTGCTCACCAGTTTCCTCGCCCAGTTTTACGAGGAAGTGCCGCCGCCTCGCTGCATACTGGTTGACCGTGACTTGCCCGAGGCGGACCTGCTGGCCGAGGCCTTCCGCGAAGGGGCGGGCGGCAAGGTGGAAATCTCTGTTCCACAACGCGGGGACCGCCGCCGCCTGATCGAACAGGCCAGCCGCAATGCGGTGGAGGCACTGGAACGGCGGCTCGCCGAAAGCGGGACCAAGGCGCGGCTCAACCGCGAACTGGCGGAATTCCTGGAACTGCCCGAACCGCCCCAGCGGATCGAGGTCTACGACAACAGCCATATCCAGGGCGCCAATGCCCTGGGCGCGATGATCGTGGCCGGACCGGAAGGCTTCGTGAAGGGCCAGTACCGCAAGTGGAACATCAAGACCGCCCAGACCAATGACGACTTTGCCATGATGCGAGAGGTGTTCCAGCGCCGCTTTGCCCGGGTGCAGGAGGAAGACCCTGACCGCGACGGCGGGATGTGGCCCGACCTCGTCCTGATCGACGGTGGCAAGGGCCAGATGAGCGCTGCCCGCGACACTCTGGAAGACCTGGGGATCGAAGACGTTCCCCTGATCGCCATTGCCAAGGGTCCTCACCACGGGCGCGAAGGGCGCGAGGTGTTCCATTTCCCCGATGGCCGGGAAAAGATGCTTCCGGTCAATTCGCCGCTGCTGTTCCACTTGCAGCGCCTGCGCGATGAAGTGCACCGCTTTGCCATCGGCGCCCACCGGGAAAAGCGCAGCCGCGCGATTTCGGCCAGTCCGCTGGATGAGATTCCCGGCATCGGCCCGGCACGCAAGCGGGCGCTGCTGCTCCACTTCGGCACGGCCAGCAAGGTCCGCGCCGCCTCGCTCGACGATCTGCAACGCGCGCCCGGCGTGAGCGCGGCGGTTGCGCAAACGGTTTACGATTTCTACCATCCGGGCGGATAGGGACGAACTCAGCCGTTTGATTAGGAGCGTAAATACATGACGAGTCCGTGGAGCCAGCACAGCCGCAATCCGGGCATTGCTGACGATATCGACTTTGAGATCAAGGGTCAGGAGCTGCAGTTCCTCGAGATCGAACTTGATCCCGGCGAAAGCGCCGTGGCCGAAGCCGGGGCCATGGTGTGGAAGGACGCCTCGGTCCAGATGAACACCGTGTTCGGTGACGGACGCGGCAGCGAGGGCGGCTTCATGGGCAAGCTGCTGGGCGCGGGCAAGCGGCTGGTGACGGGAGAAAGCCTGTTCACCACCGTCTATACCCACCAGGGCCAGGGCAAGGCGCGCGTAGCGTTTTCCGCTCCGGTTCCGGGAGCGATCCTGCCGATCAAGCTGAGCGACATTGGCGGCGGCCTGATCTGCCAGAAGGACAGCTTCCTGGCTGCGGCGCGCGGCGTGGAAATCGGCATCCATTTCCAGCGCCGCATCCTGACCGGCCTGTTCGGCGGCGAAGGCTTCATCATGCAGCGCCTGACCGGCGATGGCTGGGTCTTCGTCCAGATGGGCGGCACCATTGTCGAGCGGGAACTGAAGCCCGGGGAGGAACTGCACGTCGATACCGGCTGCATCGCGGCAATGACGCCCGATGTGGAATTCGACATCCAGACCGTCGGCGGGGTGAAGTCGATGCTGTTCGGCGGTGAAGGCCTGTTTTTCGCCCGCCTGCGCGGTCCGGGCAAGGTGTGGATCCAGTCGCTACCGTTTGCACGCTTGGCCGGACGGATGCTCGCTGCCGCAGGCGGTGGCGGCCAGAACCGGGGCGAGGGTTCCGTGCTTGGCCAGCTGGGCAACCTGCTCGACGGCGATTGATAAGGGCGCGGGGCTGTCCTGTGGGACGGCCCCGTCAGCCTGCCCGTTGGGGCGAATACACAAACCCCGCTCAGGCTGAGCCTGTCGAAGCCAGGTTGCGGCAGAGACCCTTCGACAAGCTCAGGGTGAGCGGCGGCTGATTATCAACCCGTCATTTCCCCGCGTCGATCAAAGCCTGGACCTGCTTGTAGAAAGCCTCGCGCGCTTCCGGTTCCGGTCCCTTGGTGGCGCGGGTCCAGTTGGCGTTGCTGGCGATCACCAGCTTGCGCTTGGGGTCGATGAAGATGCCCTGGCCGAAGATGCCCTGCGCCGCGACCGAGCCGTCGTCATAGGTCCACCATTGATAGCCATAGCCGTGGCCCGGATCGCCGATGTCCTTCTGCTTCACGGTCGCCTGGGCGAACCAGTCGGGCGGCACGATCTGCTTGCCGCCTGCTACCCCGCCGCCCAGCACGAACAGGCCGAACCGCGCATAATCGCGCGTCGTCGCCTGGATGCAGCAGCCGGCGATTTCATGCCCGCTGGCGCCCAGCAGCCAGGTCGCCGGGGATTCCATGCCCGCCGGTTGCCAGACCTTTTCCTGCAGATACTGCGCCAGCGGCTTCTTCGTGGCCGAGGATACCAGCACGCCGATCAGGTTCGTTTCGCCGGTGTTGTAATGCCACACCTCGCCCGGCGGGTGCGCGCGCGGCAGCTTGCGCATATAGCTGACCGTCGCGTCCATTCCGGGTTCCGGCTTGGCATTGTTGAAGCGGGCAACGTCCGAATTGGGATCTTCGTAGTCCTCGTTCCACCTTACCCCGGAACTCATGGTCAGGAGCTGGCGGATCGAGACATCGTCATAGGCCGAGCCGCGCAGGCCGGGGATGTACTGGCTCACCTTGTCATCCAGGCTCTTGATATAGCCATCCTGGATCGCAGCGCCGACCAGCGTGGAGGTGAACGACTTGGCGACCGAAAAGCTGGTCCAGCGGCCCGTGGCGTCGAAGTCCAGGCCATAGCGTTCGAACCGGACCTTGCCGTCTTGCAGGATGACGATCCCAGCGGAACGTTGTCCGGCCATGTATTGCTCGACCCCCGGAATGTTCAGCGGCTGGCCCTGCGGCAGGGGCAAGGGCTGGGCTGCGGGAGCGATCGTGCTGGCCTTGGCCAGTATCGGCAAGCGGTCCATTGCGCGAAAGGCCGCGTCGCGCTGGTCCTGTTTCCACATCAGCACGTCGCGGTCGGTCGGCATGGCTGCCAGCAGTCCGCGCGTTTCCTTGTCCAGGCTGGCATAGTAGCCGCCGCCTGCCACCAGCACGGCAGCAATCGCGGCGAGCGCAATGGAACGCTTCTTCATGGTTTCCTCTCCCCCTTTTTCAGCGCAGCCTAACGCGGCGCGCGCCAAGGGCAAGAGGTCGCGGATCAGCCCTTGGGCACGACCTTGCGGATCATCCCTTCCTGCGCGACCGTGGCGACCAGGCGGCCATCGCGGCTGAAGATGCGTCCCCGGTTGAAGCCGCGGCCATATCCGCTCCACGGGCTGTCGGTGGCATAGAGCAGCCATTCGTCGACCCGGAAGGGTTCATGGAACCAGACCGCGTGGTCTAGGCTGGCACTGATCACTTCGCCGCGTGCCCAGCTGAGGCCGTGGGGCAGGGCGCAGGTGCCCAGCAGGCTCATGTCGCTGGCATAGGCCAGGATGGCGCGGTGGACGCGCGGATCGTCGGGCAAGGGCGCGACGGTCTTGAACCAGGAATGCGATTGCGGCGCGGCCGGTGCCGGGTTCATCCAGTGCCGCCCTTCGACCGCGCGCATTTCCACCGGGCGCGGCTCAAGGAAATGATGCCGCACTTCCGGCCGGGCCTGTTCGGCATAGCGGCGGCGTACGTCCACTTCGGCTTCCAGTTCCTCGGGCGGCGGCACATCGGGCATTTCCGCATCGACGTGGTGCAGGCCTTCCTCGTGCTTCTGGAAACTCGCGGTCAGGTTCAGGATCGGGCGGCCCTGCTGGCTGGCCACGACCCGGCGGTTGGAGAACGAACCACCATCGAAATCGCGCTCGACC
This sequence comes from Novosphingobium sp. NPDC080210, assembly GCF_050281025.1. NCBI lineage: Bacteria > Pseudomonadati > Pseudomonadota > Alphaproteobacteria > Sphingomonadales > Sphingomonadaceae > Novosphingobium > Novosphingobium sp. NPDC080210. Next base: position 935,320 of record NZ_JBNNWL010000001.1, on the reverse strand, counting down.
TTGTAGTCGACCTCAACACCTTCACTGCCGCCGCGCAGGAAATAGGCGTGGAGCGAATGCGCGGGGCGCGACGGATCGACGGTCAGTTCGGCTGCGTGAAGCGCCTGGGCAATGACCTGTCCGCCAAACACGCGGCCAATTCCGCCGCGCTTTTCGCGGCCCAGAAATTGATCCTCGCCCTGGTCCTTGACTTCAAGCAGCTTGACCAGTCCGGCGACCAGACGTTCGGGTGTGTGTTCCTCTTCCATGGCATCCGCCTTTGCGGGCAGGGCCATGCCTGTCAATAGGTCGCAGGAAGCAACTGAATTTAGTGCAGGCGATAGTCCAAGAAAAACCCCGCCCGGATCGCTCCGGACGGGGCCAGTTCTTTGGTCGGATCCCAGTCTTAGTGACCGGCAGCCAGTGCGGCGAGCAGGAGCAGCGCCACGATGTTGGTGATCTTGATCATCGGGTTCACGGCCGGACCCGCGGTGTCCTTGTAAGGATCGCCAACGGTGTCCCCGGTCACGGCAGCCTTGTGGGCTTCGCTGCCCTTGCCGCCGTGGTGGCCGTCTTCGATGTACTTCTTCGCATTGTCCCATGCGCCGCCGCCTGAGGTCATCGAGAGGGCAACGAACAGGCCGCCGACGATCACGCCCAGCAGCAGGGCGCCCAGGGCGGCAAAGCCGTTTTCCTGGCCGGCGACTGCGGCGATCACGAAGTAGACCACGATCGGGGCGAGGACCGGCAGCAGCGACGGGATGATCATTTCCTTGATCGCCGCCTTGGTCACCAGGTCCACGGTCCGGGCATAGTCCGGCTTGCTTTCATAGGTCATGATGCCGGGGTTGGCGCGGAACTGATCGCGCACGTCGATCACCACGTCACCCGCAGCGCGGCCCACCGCAGTCATCCCCATGGCCCCGAACAGGTAGGGCAGCAGCGCCCCCAGCAGCAGGCCGACGATGACATAGGGGTTTTCAAGGCTGAAGTTCACCGACAGGTCGGGGAAGAATTCCCGAAGGTCGGTGGTATAGGCAGCGAACAGCACCAGCGCGGCAAGGCCGGCGGAACCGATGGCATAGCCCTTGGTCACGGCCTTGGTGGTGTTGCCCACGGCGTCGAGCAGGTCGGTCTTTTCGCGGACGCTGTCGTCCAGACCGGCCATTTCGGCGATGCCGCCCGCATTGTCGGTGACCGGACCGTAAGCGTCGAGCGCCACGACCATCCCGGCCAGAGCCAGCATCGCGGTTGCCGCATAGGCAATCCCGATCAGGCCCGCCAGCTGGTGCGCGACGATGATGCCTGCCACGATCACGAGGGTCGGCAGGGCGGTCGATTCAAGGCTGATGGCCAGGCCCTGGATCACGTTGGTGCCGTGGCCGGTTTCCGAAGCCTTGGCGATCGACTTCACCGGGCGATAGCTGGTGCCGGTGTAGTATTCGGTGATCCAGATGATCAGGCCGGTGATGACCAGGCCCAGCAGCGAGCAATAGAACAGCGCGCGGCCAGTGTATTCGGTGCCCGGAATGACGTTTTCCATGCCGCCCAGCGCGTGGCCGGTCGCCCACCAGATGGCCGGAATGGCCAGCACGGCAGAGACCAGGAAGCCCTTGTACATCGCGCCCATCACGTTGTTCGACGAACCCAGCTTCACGAAGTAGGTGCCGATGATCGAAGTGACGATGCAGACGCCGCCGATCAGCAGCGGCAGGGCCATGAGCGGCTGGAGCAGATCGCCCGCGCCCTTGAGCAGCAGGGCGGTCAGCACCATGGTTGCGCCGACGGTGACGACATAGGTTTCGAACAGGTCGGCAGCCATGCCGGCGCAGTCGCCCACGTTGTCGCCCACGTTGTCGGCGATAACGGCCGGGTTGCGGGGATCGTCTTCCGGAATGCCAGCCTCGACCTTGCCGACCAGGTCGGCGCCGACGTCGGCAGCCTTTGTGAAGATCCCGCCGCCCAGACGCGCGAAGATCGAGATCAGCGAAGCGCCGAAGGCCAGGGCGACCAGGCCGTCCACCACCGTGCGGTCTTCACCGCCGACCGTGTAGCCTGCCGGACCGGTCAGGTACCAATAGAACACCGCGATGGCGAGCAGGGCGAGGCCTGCCACGAGCATCCCGGTGATGGCACCGGCGCGGAACGCGAGGGTGAGGCCAGCCTGCAAGCCGTTCTGCGCAGCGGCAGCGGTGCGGACGTTGGAGCGGACCGAGATGTTCATCCCGATGAAGCCCGCGACGCCCGAAAGCACTGCGCCCAGCACAAAGCCGGTCGCGGAAATGCGGCCCAGCGTTACGGCGATGATCACCGCAACGACCACGCCGACAACCGCGATGGTGGTATATTGCCGCTTCAGGTAGGCTTGCGCGCCTTCCTGAATGGCGGCGGCGATTTCCTGCATCTTTTCATTGCCTGCCGGTGCCCCAAGCACCTGGCGGCTGGTGACGAAGCCATAGACGATGGCCAGCAGTCCCAGCAGAATTGCGATCGTGACAAGATTCACGCGCCGTTCCCCCTTTTTTCCGTTTCCCAAAACTTCCGCAAGGCTTTCTGCCCGGCAGTAAGAACGCAAAGGTATAGGGCCGATTCGCTTCTTTGCAACGCAGGAAAACCGCGCGGTCTGGCGCGGTCAATTATGCTCGTAACCCAGCTTTCCGGAAGGGGGCGCGCCGTCGAGCAGCAGAGGTTCGGGGCCGCGTTCCATCACTTCGCCAATGCAATGGGCGGGGACCGGCAGGGCGGCGCTGGCGGGGGCAGTGAACAGCAGTTCGTAATCCTCGCCCCAGGTCAGGGCCTCGTCCCGGCGGCTTTCGTCCGTGGCGATGGGCACGGCCATGCGGTCCAGCGCGATGGTCACGCCGGAGGCTTCGGCCATGCGGCGGGCATCCAGCAGGACTCCGTCCGACACGTCCATCATCGCATGGACCAGCGGGGCAAGCGCCCGTCCCTCGGCCAGTCGCGCCTGCCCGCGGCGATAGAGCGCTGAATCGCCCTGGCCGCCCTGCAAGGCCTCCAGCCCGAGCATGGCGGCGCCGACCGGGCCGGTGATCCAGACCTTGTCTCCGGGCCGCGCTCCGCTGCGCGCGGGAACCGGGCGATGGGTGGCCCGGCCAATCGCGGTTAGACCGAAAGTTCGCGCGCCCTTGGCCGAGACGGTATCCCCGCCGAGCAGGGCCGCGCCGTAATGGGCAAGGGCCGCTTCAAGCCCGCGCAGGAAAGCGGCATCGTCGGCCCCAAGCTGATAGGACAGCAGCACGCCCAGCGGCTCCGCACCCTTGGCGGCCAGGTCGGACATGTTGCTGGCCACCAGTTTCCAGGCGACGTCATCAGCACTCTGGCCAGTCAGGAAATGGACGCCCTCGACCATGCTGTCATGGGTCAGGACCAGCGCCTCGCCGCCGAATTCCAGCACAGCGCAATCATCGGCCAGGCCCCGCGCCGCAGGATCGCTGGCAATGGCCCGCAGCGCGGCGATGAAGGCGGATTCGCTGGTCATGAAGCGCCTGAACCTACTCCGTCATGCTGAACTTGTTTCAGCATCCATTTTGCCGATCAGCCCCAAGGGACGTGCGGCGCGATGGACCCTGAACCAAGTTCAGGGTGACGATCAAGAGATGTCGTGACAGCGACTAGCGCACCGCCTTGGCGACGGAATCCAGCACGCCGTTCACGAACTTGGCCTCGCGCGCTTCGAAGAAGGCGTGGGCCACGTCGACATATTCGCTGATCACCGTGGCGGTCGGAATGTCGGCGCGGGCAAGCAATTCCCAGGCTCCCGCGCGCAGGATCTGGAGCATGGTCTTGTCGAGCCGCTCCAGCCGCCAGCCTTCGGCCAGTTTGCCCGAAAGCAGTTCGTCCAGTTCGTCGCGGCGAGCATCGGCGCCTTTCACCACGTCGTCGAAGAAGGCGACTTCGGCCTGGGCGTACTGGTCGCCCTCGATCTCCGCGCCGAGGCGGTGGCGGTGAAATTCATCGAGCAGGGGCGCGAGCGGCGTGCCTTCCATGTCGATCTGGTAAAGCGCCTGGACGGCTGCGAGCCGCGCGGCGGCGCGGGCTTTTGAACGGGCCTTCATATTCCAAGCCTTACTTCGATCGAGCGGGCGTGCGCGGTCAGTCCTTCGGCATCGGCCAGCGCGATGGCGGCTGGCCCGATGGCCTTGAGGGCGGTTTCATCAAGCTGGATGAAGCTGGTGCGCTTCATGAAATCCAGCACGGAAAGCCCGGACGAAAACCGCGCGCGGCGGCCAGTGGGGAGAACGTGGTTGGGTCCGGCAACATAGTCGCCCACCGCTTCGGGGGTCATACGGCCAAGGAAGACCGACCCGGCGTGGCGGATCTGGCGGAACAGGCCTTCCGGATCGTCGGTCGCGATCTGGACGTGCTCCGCCGCCAGGGCATTGGCCAGGGCAGGCGCTTCGTCCAGGCTGGCGACTTCGATGATCGTGCCGTGGGTGTTCCAGCTTTCCGACGCGACCCGCGCGGTCGGCAGCATGGCCAGTTCCACGCCGATGCGGTCGGCCACGCTGTCGGCAAAGACCGGGTCGTCCGTGATCAGGATGGATTGGGCTGAGGGATCGTGCTCGGCCTGGCTGAGCAGGTCGGCGGCGGTCCATTCGGGATCGTTCTGGCCATCGGCGATCAGCAGGATCTCGCTCGGACCGGCAACCATGTCGATCCCGACCACGCCGTAAAGCTGGCGCTTTGCCTCTGCCACCCAGGCATTGCCGGGGCCGGTGATGACGTCGACCGGCTTGATCCGCTGCGTGCCGTAAGCCAGCGCGGCAATCGCCTGCGCGCCGCCAATGCGCCACACCTCGTCCACTCCGGCCAGATGCGCGGCGGCGAGGACCAGCGGGTTGACCTGACCCCTAGGCGTCGGGGTGACGACGACCAGTCGCTCAACCCCCGCAACCTTCGCCGGGATCGCGTTCATCAGCAGCGAGGAGGGATAGGCCGCGCGGCCACCCGGTACGTAAAGCCCTGCGGCATCGACCGCGCGCCAGACAGCGCCCATGCGCACGCCCAGCTCGTCCGTCTCGTCACGGCCTGCGGGCAGCTGCCTTTCGTGGAACGCACGGATGCGCGCGGCGGCCAGTTCCAGCGCGGCGCGCAGGTCGGGCTGCAGCGCGTCGAACGCCTCGCGGCATTGATCGGCGGAATAGCTCCAGTCGGCATCGCTGGACAGGTTGTGCCCGTCCCACCGCGCGGTCATGTCGGCCAGGGCTGCATCGCCCCGGTTCTTTACGTCGCTGATGATGACTTCGACATCGCGGGCCAGATCGTCCCCGCTTTCGCGGCGGTCGCTGACGAGGCGCTTGAACGCTTGCGCAAAGCCCGGATCGCGGGTGTTGAGCCGCAACATCAGGCTGCCTTCGCCTCGGAGACCAGCGCGCGGAACCGCTCGACCAGGGCGGCGACCCGCTCGTCGGTTTTCAGCGCGGCGCGGTTGACGATCAGGCGCGCGGAAATCTGCAGGATCGTGCTGGTTTCGACCAGGCCGTTGTCCTTCAGCGTCTTGCCGGTCGAGACAAGGTCGACGATGCGGCTGGCCAGGCCCAGGCCCGGCGCCAGTTCCATTGCGCCGTTCAGCTTGACCACTTCGGCCTGGACGCCCTGCTGCTCAAAATGGCGGCGGGTCAGGCTGGGGTATTTGCTGGCCACGCGCAGGTGGCTGACATGGGTGCTGGTATCGGCCTGCCCGACCGGTTCGGCGACCGACAGGCGGCAATGGCCGATGTCGAGGTCGACCGGGGCGTAAAGGTCCGGATAGGCGAACTCTTCCACGACGTCGGAACCGACGATCCCGCACTGCGCTGCGCCGTGGGCAACGAAAGTCGCCACGTCGAATGCGCGCACGCGGATCAGGCGCATGTCGCTGCCTTCGCAAGCGAAGGACAGGGCGCGGTTATGCTTGTCGTGAAAGCCCGCTTCCGGCACTACTCCGGCACGGGCCATCAGCGGCAGTGCCTCTTCGAGGATACGGCCCTTGGGAACGGCGAATGTCAGCGCGTTTAGCATAGCGGCCCGCCCTTACGGTGCGCAGGGGCAAAGGGCAAGGAGTGTGGGGCATGGCAGAGGATTTCCAGTTTACTGAAATCGGTGCCACCGGCCCTGGAATCGTGACTGCCGCTTTCGACAACCAGGTCGCCTATTGCACAGCCGCCAATGCGCCCGTGACCGCGCGGGTAGTTCAGGCCGTCCGCGACTTGCTGGAACGCGGGGAGGGCGGGGCGCTGCTCGATGCCATTCGCGGCTGGACCGGCGCTCCGCTGGCCGATGCCCTGCCGCTGCGGATTGCGGGCGGGATCCACTCGCTCCATCTGAAGGGGAGTGAGCCGGGCCTCGCGGCGATTTACGAAAACCGCGAAGGCACTGACGACGCCGCTCTGGCCTCTGCCGCGATCCGCGCCCACGAAGCGGACTTGCTCCCTTGGCTGGACGGTCCGCCGCAGACCAATGAGGCAGGGCGTTCTTCAAACTTCATCGCTGCCATGCTGTGGCTGACCGACAAGGGCCTGCCGCCGCGCTTTGACTGCCTGGAAATCGGTTCCAGCGCCGGGATCAACCTGATGCTGGACCGCTATCATTATGACCTGGGCGGGGTTCAGGTCGGGCCGGAGCCAGGGGCCATGTGCTTTGCTCCGGAGTGGAAAGGCCCGCCGCCGCCCGATCGCCATATCGAAATTGTCCGCACCAAAGGCTGCGATGTCGCTCCGGTCGACCTGACCGATCCGGCCCAGGCGCTGCGGCTGAAAGCCTATATCTGGCCGGAACACACGGTCCGCTTTGAGCGGATGGAAGCCGCGATTGCAGAAGCGCGCAGGGCCGCACCCGATCTGGTCCGGATGAACGCGGCGGACTTTGTCGAGGCCGAACTCGCCCGTCCGCAAGAGCCGGGCACCACCCGCGTGTTGATGCATTCGATCGTCTGGCAATATGTGCCGGAAGACCAGCAGCGCCGCATCACCGCAGCCATGGAAGCGGCAGGGGCAAGGGCCACCCCAGAGCGCCCGCTGGCCTGGATTTCGCTCGAAGCGAACCGCGTGGTGCACAACCACGAGCTGCGCCTGCGCTTTTGGCCGGGCGGGGCCGAGCCGGTCCTGGCCGCGCGGGCCCATCCGCACGGCGCCTGGATCGAATGGGGTGCGGCCGAAGCCTAGCTGGTCCGGGCGAGGAATGCGTCCAGCGCGGCGTTGACGGCGCCCGGCGCTTCCCAGGGGACGAAGTGGCCGCAATCGGGCACTTTCACCAGGGTCATGTCGGTAACCATTTCCTCCAGCCCCTCCAGGTTTTCCGGCGGCAGGGCATGGTCGTCCAGCGCCCAGATCACCAGCGTGGGTATCGCGAGCGGGGGCAGGGCAGGCGGAGCGCGGTCGGCGGGAATTTCATAAGGCTCGTCCAGTTCCGGTACATAGAGCGGGCTGGCGCGGTACCAGTTGATCATGGCGAAGGCCGCCTCGCGGTTTTCCCAGTCCCGCAGCAATTGCGCGCGCTCTTCCGGCTCCATCTTGTCTTCGGTCTGCAAGCGGCCTTCAAAAGCCTTGGCCAGCATCCCGCCCAGGCCGTGATCGCGGATCAGCTGATCGTTCGCCGTATCGCGGAACGTACGCATGTACTGGCTCGATTCGCGCTGGTGCCGGTTGGTCCAGACCAGCCGCGAAAAACCGATGGGATGGGGCGCATTGGCAATCACCGCGCGGGTGACCCGGCCATTCATCTGCCCGGTCAGAGCCACGCCCCAGGCAATCGCGCCACCCCAGTCGTGACCCACGATCGTGAACTTGTCGATGCCCAGCGCGTCGGCCAGCTGGAACACGTCGCCGATCAACTTGTCGGGCGTATAGCTGGCAACGTCCTGCGGCTTGGACGACCCGCGATAGCCGCGCTGGTCCGGCGCGATGCAGCGGAACCGGTCTTTCAGGTGCGCGATCTGGTGGCGCCAGGTGCGGTGGCTTTCCGGAAAGCCATGCAGGAAGATCAACGTTGGGCCATCACGCGGGCCTTCGTCGACATAGTCCAGCTCGATGCCCGAGGCGAGCTTGATCCGGTTTTGCGCCATTTGATTTCTCTCCCCACAACAAAGATCCGTCATGCTGAACTTGTTTCAGCATCCATCCAGCCTTCCACGCTGAGGGCTGTCGGCACGATGGACCCTGAAACAAGTTCAGGGTGACGAAGGAATTTACTGCTCGGCCACACCCATCTTGGCGGCATAGCCGGACTGGAAATTGGCGATCATCTTGTCGAACATCTCTTCGGGCGTGCGGCGGACTTCGGCGATCCACTTTTCCATGCCGTGTTCGGCAATCGCCACTTCGCGCTCGCCCGCATCGATGGCGGCCAGCATCCGTTCGGCGAATTCGTCCGGATCGATCCCGGTATCGATGGCTTCGTCGCTGACCCCGCGGGTCGAGCCGTCGGCGGTGATGGCATTGCGCGAAACGTCAGTGCGGATCGAACCCGGCGTCACTCCGATCACCGAAATGCCGTGCCCGGCCAGTTCGATGCGCAGCGCGTCGGCATAGCCGATCAGGCCGTGCTTGGCCGCGCAATAGGCGGTGCGCAGCGGCGATCCGACCTTGCCCGCCAGGCTGGAAATCATCACGATCTGGCCGGTCTTGCGCGCAACCATGCGCTTGAGCAGGGCCTGGGTCAGGCAGATCGGGCCGAGCAGGTCGATGTCGATCATCTTCTGATAGACCGAAAAATCGGTATCGACGGCGAGCGAGCGCTGGCTGATCCCGGCATTGTTGACCAGCACGTCGACCCCGCCGCTCCACGCCCAGGCCTTGTCCGCGGCGGCGACGGCGGCGGCAAAGTCCGCCGCGTCGAAGGGCAGGATCAGCGGATCGCCGCCGCACTGGGCCGCCACTTCGGAAAGAGCAGCCTGGTTGCGACCGGACAGGATCAGGCGGCAACCGCGCTTCGCATAAGCGCGGGCCAGAGCGGCCCCGATGCCGGAAGACGCTCCGGTGATCCAAACAGCCTGTCCGCTCATGCCTTATCCTCTCCTGATGGTTTTCCTTGGTTGCCGGAATTCCACCAGAAGGCGCGCGGCCTGTAAAGCCATTCAGGCGCTGTGCGTGCTTATTCGCCCGGAGCCTTGGCCTTCACGGCCAGTGCATGGACCCGCTGGCCCGGAATGTCGCCCAGCGCGCGGTTGACCATGCGCTGCCGTTCCAGCCGCGAAACGCCGGCGAATGCGGCGCTTTCGATCTCCACGGTGAAGTGGCTTTCGCCCGAACCGTCGTCTCCGGCATGACCGCTGTGGCGGGCGCTGTCGTTGATCACGGCCAGGTGAGTGGGGGCGAAGGCTGCAACGAGCAGGCGTTCGATTTCGGCGGCAAGAGTTCCGGTCATGGCTTCCATTTAAGCCGATCCATCGCCATGTGGAAGGCATGAAGCAGGATCGTTTCCATGGACGCGTCGGCAACGGCGGTCGCGGGTGCGAACGGCCGGGTTGCCCCGAGCCCGGGGAGTTTCGCGCGCCGGGACCCCGTGGCTCCAGCTTTGACGGGCCCGGCGATTACCGCTGGTTCTGCCTGGACCACGTGCGCGAATTCAACGCCGGGTACGACTGGTTCGAAGGCATGACGCCCGAGGAAATCGTCCGCGCGCAAAACCCGATCCACGGCTGGGACCGCCAGACCCGCGCCTTTTCCCCCACTGCGGGAATCGACACGGCACCGCGCTGGGCCGACTTTGCCGATCCGCTCGAAGCGATCAGCGCGCGCGCCCGTTCGCGCAAACCCGCGCAGCGCAGCGACGGCCGCGCGGTAACCCCGGAAGAGCGCCGCGCGCTGGACGTGCTGGGGCTGGAACTGGATGCAGACCGGCGGTCCTTGCGCAAGCGCTATACCGAGCTGGTCCACGCCCTGCATCCCGACCGCAACGGCGGCGATCGGTCGAGCGAAAAACGCCTGCAATCGGTGGTCGAAGCCTATCAGCTGCTGCGCAAGGCCGCAGCATTTGCCTGAGTGTTCGCTTCCTTCTCGCACAGCGCCTTAAGCTGCGCGGCGCAGGCGCTCCAGCCCTCTTCAAAGCCCATGTCGCGGTGCTGGTTCATCGCTTCTTCGCTCCAGTGCCTTGCCCGCGCGATGTAGCGGGTGCCGGTGCCGTCCGGCTCGATTTCCCAGATGCCGATCATGAAGGGAGGGTTCGGCTCCAGCTCTCCCTGGATCGCGTCCGTCGTGGCGAAGCGCCGCCCTTCCTCCCAGGCGAGCAGCAGGCCCGGATGCTGGTGCTCTTCCCCATCGGGGCCGTACATCACCGTGTGGACGCCGCACCCGGCCTGCCGCTCGCCGAAATCGACTTCGGCGCGCCAGGGCTTGGGGCACCACCATTCGTTGGTGCGGTTGACCAGCACGTTCCAGACCAGCGCCGGCGGGGCATGGATCGTGGTGCTTACCGAAAGTTCATGCATGGCGGTTCCTTTCCTGCGCCGAAAGCCTAACCGGCCCGCGCGGCTTCGATTGCGGCGTGGTCGATCTTGTGCATGGTCATCATGGCGGTGAACACCCGTTCGCGCACGGCGGGATCGGGGTCGGCCATGCCCTGGGTCAGGACGTGCGGTGTGATCTGCCAGTTCACGCCCCACTTGTCCTTGCACCAGCCGCAGGCGCTTTCTTTCCCGCCGTTGCCCACGATGGCATTCCAGTAGCGGTCCGTTTCTTCCTGGCTGTCGGTCCCGACCTGAAAGCTGAACGCTTCGGTATGGGGAAAGATCGGGCCGCCGTTCAGGCCGATGCATTTGGCGCCAAGCACGGTGAACTCCACGGTCAGCGGGTCCCCTTTCTTGCCGCTGGGAAAATCCGTCGGGGCGTAGTGGACGGCATCGACGGAGCTGTCCGGAAAGGTCCGGGCATAGAAGGTAGCGGCTTCTTCCGCTGTTCCGTCGTACCACAGACAAAGCGTGACATCGGTCATTTGCGGCTCTCCTCGATCAAGGCGTGGTCGATGGCCTTGGCCGCCTTGTAAGCTGCGCGCGCCTGAAGCCGTTCGGCATAGGCGACGAAGGCGGCGCGGGGCGGAATAGAGCCGAAAGTCAGGCCCCAGTCGACCTGGCTGCCGACATAGACGTCGGCCATGGTGAAACGCGCGCCGCAGACATGGTCGTGATCGGCAAAGTGGCCTTCCAGCGTGTCCAGCACGCGCTCCAGGCTGCCGAACCCGACCATGGCTTCGCGCTCCTTCGGAACCACCCAGCCCATGGATCGGCCCACGATGGCTTGTTCCAGGGGGCCAGCAGCAAAGAACATCCAGCGGTAATAGTCGGCCAGTTCGGACTCGCTCGGGTCCAGGTCGGCGGCGTCGTGCATATCGGCCAGATAGGCGCAGATTGCCGCGCATTCGGTAATCACGCGGTCACCTTGCGGGCTGTGGTGGATCAGGGTCGGGACCTTGCCCATCGGATTGGCGCGGGTGAACGCCTCTGGCTTGGCGGTCCAGTCGACCAGCACCTGGTCATAGTCCGCACCCGCTTCGTGCAAGGCCCAGCGGGCGATCTGGCCGCGGCTCATCGGATTGGTGAAGAAGGTGTAGGCCGCCATGCGATTCTCCCTGCGCTTGTCCCGCACACAGTGAACCGCCCCCTGCCGCCGCGCCAAGCGCTTTGCGTCAGTGCGGGCAAAGGCGGCGTCAGAGGCTTAACCGCGCGGTTGAAATTGTCCGCCGCCTGCATGCAAAGGCAGTTGCAGCCGCGCCTGTGCGCGTATAGGCGGAGAGACGAAATCACTGACAAGAGTGCCATGACCGACACCACCAACAAGACCGTCCTGCCTGCGCCCGACACCGAAGTCGATGTGCGCGAAGTGTTCGGAATCGACATCGACATGAAGGTTCCGGCCTTCAGCCAGCCGGACGAACGCACGCCGGATACGGACGAAACCTATGTTTTCGATCCGGACACGACGCTGGCGATCCTGGCGGGCTTTGCCTTCAACCGCCGCGTGATCGTGCAGGGCTATCACGGCACCGGCAAGTCGACCCATATCGAGCAGGTTGCAGCGCGGCTGAACTGGCCCTGCGTGCGAATCAACCTGGATGCGCATATCAGCCGTATCGACCTGATCGGTCGCGACGCGATCGTGCTGCGCGACGGCCTGCAAGTCACCGAATTCCGCGAGGGCCTGCTGCCCTGGGCGCTGCAACACCCGGTTGCGCTGGTTTTCGACGAATATGACGCGGGGCGTCCGGACGTGATGTTCGTGATCCAGCGCGTGCTGGAAACCGAAGGCAAGCTGACCCTGCTGGACCAGAACCGCGTGATCCGCCCGGACAAGTTCTTCCGCCTGTTCGCCACGGCCAACACGGTGGGCCTGGGCGATACCTCGGGCCTCTATCACGGCACCCAGGCGATCAACCAGGCGCAGATGGACCGCTGGAACATCGTGGTTCAGCTCAATTACCTTCCGGCCCAGGTCGAAAGCGAAATCGTCCTGAAGAAGGTGACCGATGCGGCGCCGGACGTGGTGGCCAACATGGTCAAGGTCGCCGACCTGACCCGTCAAGGCTTCATCAACGGCGACATCTCCACCGTGATGAGCCCGCGCACGGTTATCACCTGGGCGCAGAACACCGCGATCTTCAAGGATCCGGGCTTCGCCTTCCGCCTCTCGTTCCTCAACAAGTGCGACGAGACGGAGCGGATGCTGGTGGCTGAATACTACCAGCGCGTGTTCGGCACCGAACTGCCGGAAAGCGTCGTCGGCAAGGGCTGACAGGTCCGCACCGGCTGGCCAAAGGAATGGCGGCGGAATTGCTCCGCCGCCATCTTTGTATCCGGTGCCGGTTCGCAGTCTAAAGGATGAAGTGATCCCCCGCCGCGCGGACGGTGATTTCGCCCAGGGACACGCCCCAGGGCTGGTTGATCGCGTGGATCACCGCATCGGCGATGTGTTCCGGGGCAAGGCTGGCATAGTCGATATTCTGCGGATCGAGCCGCTCGGCGGGGAAAGTCCCGGCCTGCATATCGGACACCATGGCCATGAATTCCGGTGCGTTCTGGCCCAGGATGCCGACGCTGGCCGCCGGGTTGATGACGCTGGCCGACAGGCCGGTGGCCGGAACGCCGGTCGGCTTGATCGTCGTCACCTTGATCTTGCCGCGCGATTCCAGGCGCAGGCTTTCGCCCATGACGTTCACGGCGGCCTTGCTCGCGCCATAGACCGCCGCGCCGACGACCGGGAAATTGCCATAGATCGAACTGATGTTGATCACCTGCCCGCGCGCCTGCTGCATCATCGGATCATAGGCGGCGATCATGCCGTTCAGCACGCCCTTGATATTGATGTCGATGCAGCGCTGCCAGGCGGGGTAGGCGGCTTCATGGTCGGAGAAAAATGCCAGCGGCATGATTCCGGCGTTGTTCACCATGACGTCGATCCGGCCATAGGCGCTGACCGCCTGGCGGACGAGCGCCTGGCATTGCGCCAGGTCGGTCACGTCGGTCGCGCGGGCCTGGGCCTTGCCGCCGCTGGCGGTAATGGCCGAAGCGACAGCCTCTGCCGCCGCGCCGTCAATATCGCCCAGCGTGACAAAGGCGCCCAAGGCAGCGGCCTTTTCCGCCACCAGCTTGCCAAATCCGCCGCCACCGCCAGTGATGACGATGGACTTGCCCTCCACGTGATTGGTCATGTGCTTGTCTCCCGGGGCAGGATCAGGCTTGCGGCGTGACGAGGTACTTCTCGCCCGTGCGGCGGGCGTTGTATTCGCTTACCGCTTCCTTGGTCAGCATCCCTTCCAGGGTGACGTGGGCCTTGTAGTGGCTGGCGAAAGTGGTGGTCAGGTCCTTCATCACGCGGGCGCGCATCCGACCAACCACTTCGGGTCCGGCCTTCATCATGAACGGGGTGAGCAGCCAGCCGCCCAGATCCCAGGTCAGGCCGAAAGCGCGGTTGAGGATCGTCGGCCCCAGATCGAGCGCGCCATAGATATAGACCTTCTTCGCCTCGCTGGAGCCATAGCGGCTGAAGGCAGCGCCGCGGCTGGCGGCGGCTTCCATCGCGGTCAGGAACTGGCTGGCAACCGTGCCGCCGCCGATGGGATCGAACCCGATCATCGCCTTGGTTTGGGCAATCGCGTCGATCAGCTTGGGCATGTAATCGGCGTCAGTCATGTTCAGGACATGGGTTGCGCCCAGATCCTTCAGCAGCTTCACCTGCGCGTCGCTGCGGACTACGTTGACCAGCGGAATCCCGTCTTCCTGACAGATCTTGACCAGCATCTGCCCCAGGTTCGAAGCAGCAGCGGCGTGGACGATCCCGGTGAAGCCTTCCATCTTCATCGTCTCGACAAAGCCCAGTGCGGTCATCGGATTGACGAAGGAACTGGCAGCCTGTTCGGCGGTCACGCTGTCATCCACGGCAAAGGCCATCTGCGTGTCCGCCACGGCATAGGTGGCATAGGCGGTGCCCGGAACGCAGGCGATCCGCTTGCCCAGCAGATGCTCTGCACCTTCGCCCGCAGCGACAACGATGCCCGCTGCTTCGTTGCCGGCCGGCATGGCCAGGCCGTGGCGGGCCTTCATCGCGCGGGTGGCATTGTCCGGCATTTTCGCCACGATCTTGCCCGGAGAATACTCGGCGTTGTCGGTATCGGCGCTGGCGAACAGCAGGCCCAGGTCTGAAGGATTGATCGGCGTTGCCTCAACCTTGATCAGCACCTGGCCCGCCTTGGGCGCGTCCCAGGTCTTGTCGTTCAGTTGCAGGGTCAGCGTGCCGTCTGCATCAAGCTGGGTGGTAAGCTGCTTGCCGGTGAAGGTCATGGTTGTCTCTCCCGAATCCGTGTGATGACGTTTCGGATTGCAACCTAGTGCGTCATTCGTCGGGGTAAAGCGCGCGCACGAAATAAAGCCCGGCACTTGGGGCATTGAGGCCGAGCGCGCTGCGCTCACGCGCGGCAAGCGCCTCTGCCACCTGTTCCTCGCGCCAGCGGCCCAGGCCGACGAGCGCCAGGCAGCCGACCATCGAGCGGACCTGATGGTGCAGGAAACTGCGCGCGGCGGCGCGGATGTGCACTTCCTCGCCGACCCGCTCCACGCTGAGCAGGTCCAGCGTCTTTACCGGGCTTTGCGCCTGGCAATGGACCGAGCGGAAGGTGGTGAAATCGTGACGGCCGACCAGTGCCTGGGCCGCGCGGTGCATCGCCTCTGCATCCAGCGGCTGGGGCACGAGCCAGGCGCGGTTCGCATCCAGCGTCAGCGGCGCGCGGCGGTTGGCGATACGGTAGAGATAGGAGCGCCCGGTGCAGGAAAACCGCGCGTGCCAATCGTCCGGCTTTTCCACGCAGTCCAGAACGGCAACTGGATCGGGCCGCAGGTGGTGGTTGAGCGCTTCCATCAGGCGGAAGGGCGCGATGTCCTTGGCAACGTCGATGTGCACTCTCATGCCCAGGGCGTGGACACCGGAATCGGTCCGTCCTGCCGCGTGCATGATCGCCTGCTCACCCGTGACTCGCTCGACTGCTTCTTCCACCGCCTGCTGCACGCTGGGGCCATGCGCCTGCCGCTGCAGGCCCATGAAGGGCGTGCCATCGAATTCCAGAGTGAGGGCGAAGCGGGTCATGTCAGCCAAGCTGCGCCCCGGGCGCAATGGCCCAGCCGCGCAGCAGGTCCTGCGTGGCCATGGCTGGGCGACCGGCGCGCTGGACCAGGCTGGGCCGGATCGCGCCATCGCCGCAGGCGATGGTCAGGGCATCGTCCAGTACCGTGCCGGGAGCGCTTTGCCCCTCGGCCAGCTGCGCCGCCAGCACCTTGCACCGCTCGCCATCGAATTCGAACCACGCGCCGGGGGCAGGGGCAAAGGCGCGGACCTGCCGCTCGACCTGCTGGGCGGGCTGGCTCCAGTCGATCCGCGTTTCCGCCTTGTCGATCTTGTGGGCATAGGTCACGCCTTCCTCCGGCTGGACCTGCGGTGGGTATTTGGGGAGTTCGGCAAGGACTGCAACCATCAGCTCCGCGCCGCTGGCCGCCAGTTCCTCGGTCAGTTCCCCGGTGGTCTTGCCATCAACGGGGGTAGTGACCTTGGCCAGCATCGGGCCGGTATCGAGGCCTGCTTCCATCTGCATGATGGTGACGCCGGTTTCGCTGTCCCCCGCCAGGATCGCGCGGTGGATCGGCGCAGCGCCGCGCCAGCGCGGCAGCAGGCTGGCGTGGATGTTCAGACAGCCATGGCGCGGGGCATCCAGCACGGCGCGCGGCAGGATCAGGCCATAGGCGGCGACAACCGCGATATCCGCATCCAGCGCGGCAAAGGCGGCCTGCTCGTCAGCTCCTTTCAGCGACAGCGGGTGGCGCACCGGAATCCCCAGTTCTTCCGCTGCGCGGTGGACCGGAGTGGGGGTCAGTTCCTTGCCCCGCCGACCGCCGGGGCGGGGCGGCTGGGTATAGGCGGCAAGCACCTGATGTCCCGCCGTAACCAGCTCCCGGAGGGCCGGTACGGCGAAGTCCGGCGTTCCCATAAAAACGATCTTCACACCAAACTCCCGCTCACCCTGAGCCTCTTGATGGCTGTCCTTAGCCTTGCTGGCAGAAAAGTGAAGGACGGGGCTTCGACAAGCCGGGTCCAAGCGGTTAGAGGAGGGCCATGGCATCGCAAGAGATCGAAGCACTGACGACCGCCCTGTCGCGCCTGCCGGGGCTGGGGCCGCGTTCGGCGCGGCGGGCGGTGCTGTGGCTGATCAAGCGCCGCGAAACCGCGCTGGTCGGCCTGCTCGAAGCGCTGGAAGGGGTACGCGCGGGACTGGTGGAATGCGCGACCTGCGGCAATGTCGATACCAGCAACCCCTGCGGCATCTGCGCCGACCCGCGCCGCGATCAGCGCCAGCTGTGCGTGGTGGAAGACGTGGCCGACCTGTGGGCGCTGGACCGGGCGCGGCTGTTTACCGGCAAGTATCACGTGCTGGGCGGGCGGCTCTCCGCCCTGGAAGGGGTGCGGCCCGAGGACCTGTCGATCGGCCCCTTGCTGGAACGCGTCAGCCAGGGCGGCATTGACGAAGTGGTCCTGGCCATGAACGCCACGCTGGAGGGGCAGACCACCGCGCATTACATTGCCGAGCGGCTCGAAGGCTATCCGGTGCGGATCACCCAGCTTGCCCATGGCCTGCCGGTTGGCGGTGAGCTGGATTATCTGGACGAGGGCACCCTGGCCCAGGCGCTGCGGGCGCGGCGGCCGGTGGGGTAATTTTATCTCACGCAAAGACGCGAAGGCGCGAAGGTGTCGGCTTGTGGTGCCAGGGTGTTTTTCGGCTCAGGCCTTGGAGAAACAAACGGCCTGCGGCGCAGAGCGGCATCTTCGCGCCTTCGCGTCTTTGCGTGATCCAGCAATCCGCAAGGTTGAACCTTGCCGCGCCGCGCACTATGTGCGCAGCCTATGGCCATTCGTGAAATCCTTGAAGTCCCCGATGCCCGCCTCAAGGTGGTGTCTGAACCTGTCACCAAGTTCGATGACGAGCTGAAGACGCTGGTCGAAGACATGTTCGACACGATGTACGATGCTCCCGGCATCGGCCTTGCCGCCATCCAGGTTGGCGTGCCGCTGCGCGTGCTGGTGATCGACCTTCAGCCGGAAGACCCGGATGCAGAGCCTGTAGCCTGCAACCACGACGGCCATCACCATCACCACCAGCCGACCAAGCGCGAGCCGCGGGTGTTCATCAACCCGGAAATCCTCGATCCGTCGGACGATCACTCGATCTATTCCGAAGGCTGTCTGTCGGTGCCGGAAATCTATGCCGAGGTCGAACGCCCCGCGCGCATCCGTGCGCGCTGGCAGGACCTGGACGGCAAGGTGCACGAGGAAGAGATGGACGGGCTGATGGCGACCTGCCTCCAGCACGAGATGGACCACCTCGAAGGCATCCTGTTCATCGACCACCTCTCGCGCCTGAAGCGCCAGATGGCGCTGAAGAAGCTGGACAAGCTGCGCAAGGTTGCGTGATTTTCCCGAGGTAACCGGGGCGACCCAATCTATCTCCCCGGCCTCTCCGTCATCCTGAACTTGTTTCAGGATCCATCGGGCGTTTTGGCCCGAAGCGTTGTATGGCGCGCGGTGGCGCGGTTTAACCTTGCCCCGGACACCCGAGCAAACCGAGGAATGGATCCTGAAACAAGTTCAGGATGACGGGTTTTGCAGGGATCACGGACCTTGGCGGAGGGCGCGGCGCTCGCGCGACTCCGTCAGAACAACCCTTCGATCAAGCCATCCGCATTCAGGTAGATCCCCTCCGCGGCAGGCACGCGGGGCAGGCCGGGCATGGTCATGATGTCGCCGCAGATCGCCACGACGAAGCCCGCACCGGCAGATAGCCGCACTTCGCGCACTTCCACTTCATGCCCTTCCGGCGCGCCCATCTTGGCGGGATCGGTGGAGAAGGAATACTGCGTCTTGGCCATGCAGACCGGGAAATGGCCGTAGCCCATGTCCTCCCAGGTTTTCAGCTGGGCGCGGATCGCGGGGGACAGTTGGACTTCCGCCGCGCGATAGATTTCGCGGCCAACCGTTTCGATCTTCGCGGCCAGGGGCAGGTCGTCCTCGTACAGCGGCGCAAAGCCGTTGGGGCCGAGGTCCGCCTTGGCTGCAACGATCCGGGCGAGCTCTTCAGCTCCCGCACCGCCTTCGGCCCAGTGGCGGCAGACCACGGCCTGGGTGCCATAGTGGGCCGCCAGTTCCTCCACCGCAGCCAGTTCCGCAGCCGTGTCGGTGGGGAAGTGATTGATCGCCACGGTAGGCTTCACGCCAAACTTGGCGAGGTTTTCGATATGCCGCTTCAGGTTCGCCCCGCCGTCGCGCACGGCCTGGACGTTTTCGGTCGCCAGATCGCCCTTGGCCACCCCTCCGTGCATTTTCAGCGCGCGGACCGTTGCCACCAGCACGACCGCATCCGGCTTCAGCCCGGCCATGCGGCACTTGATGTCCATGAACTTCTCCGCGCCCAGGTCCGCGCCGAACCCGGCTTCCGTCACCACGTACTCGCCCAGCGCCAGGGCCGTGCGCGTGGCGATGACCGAATTGCAGCCATGGGCAATATTCGCGAAGGGCCCGCCGTGGAGGATGGCTGGGTTGTTCTCGAGCGTCTGGACCAAATTGGGCAGGACCGCGTCTTTCAGCAGCGCGGTCATGGCGCGGTGCGCCTTGATGTCGCGGCAGAATACCGGGCTCTTGTCCCGGCGGTAGCCGACGATGATCGCGCCCAGCCGCTCTTCCAGATCAGTCAGGTCATCCGCCAGGCACAGGATCGCCATGATTTCCGAAGCCACGGTAATGTCGAACCCGGTCTCACGCGGATAGCCATTGCCGACCCCGCCCAGCGGCCCGACCACTTGCCGCAAGGCGCGGTCGTTCATGTCCAGCACCCGCCGCCAGGTGATCCGGCGCAGGTCCAGCCCCAGTTCGTTGCCCCAATAGATGAGGTTGTCGATCATCGCCGCCAGCAGGTTGTGCGCGGCGGTGATCGCATGGAAATCGCCGGTGAAGTGCAGGTTGATCTCGTCCATTGGCATGACCTGCGACTTGCCGCCGCCCGCTCCTCCGCCTTTGACGCCGAAGCATGGCCCAAGGCTCGGCTCGCGCAGGCACAGCATCGCGTTCTTGCCGATGCGGTTCAGCGCGTCGGCGAGGCCGACCGAGGTCGTGGTCTTGCCTTCGCCAGCCGGAGTAGGGCTGATCGCGGTGACCAGGATCAGCTTGCCCTGCCGGTCGCTGGCCGGAAGGTGCGCGCAGTCGATCTTCGCCTTGTAGCGGCCATAGGGGATCAGCGCCTCCTCCGGGATGCCGGCCTTGGCCGAAATGCGGGAGATCGGTTCAAGCTTTGCCGCGCGGGCGATTTCGATGTCGGTCTGCATGGGCGAAACTCTCGCCCCTCGGGCGCCTTTGCTCAAGGCCAGGCCACACGTTCTTCACGGAATATGTGCCGCAAAAGCAATTTCATCGGCTTTGGTGATAATTGCGCGCAGCGGCCTTGCGCAGGCCGGGTGGTGCGGTTAAGTTCGCGCTTCGTTCTCATTCGGGTGAAGCATGGCCGGCGAAGTTATTCTGTTTCTGTTGATCGGCTTGGCCATTGGTGCGGCGGGCGGCTGGTTGGCCGGTTCGCGCCCTGCAGCAGACCTGCGCCAGCGCCTGGCCACGGGGGAAGAGGAAGCGAAGGCCCTGGATGCGCGGTTCAAGCAGGCCATTGCCGATCTGGCCGCCGCAAGCGAGCGGGCCCAGCGTGCCGATTCCCTGGCAGAAGAGCTTAATGCGACCCGTGAACGGGCCGAGGGGTTGAGTGCTGACCTCGCGACGATGAAGGCCAATGCGGTCCATCTCGAAGAGCAAAAGGCCGCGTTGCTGACCGCGCAGGAGAATCTGCGCAAGGAATTCGAAGCCGCCGGTGCGCGGGTGCTGGCCCAGGCGCAGGAAACGTTCCTAAACCGCGCGCAGGAACGCTTTGCCCATAGCGAGGACAAACAGGCCGAACGGCTCAAGGCCCTGCTCGCGCCGGTCGATGCGCGGCTGAAAAGCTATGAGGAGCAGGTCCAGGCGCTGGAGAAGAACCGGGTTGATGCCTTTGGCCAGCTGGCCGGTCTGATCCAGTCGGTCCGCGACGGGCAGGAAGCGGTCAAGGCCGAGGCGGCGCGGCTGGGCAATTCGCTGACCAACGCGCCCAAGGCGCGGGGCCGCTGGGGCGAACGCGCCTTGCAGAACGTGCTGGAGCAATGCGGCCTGTCCGAGCACACCGATTTCAACCTGGAACACTCGATGGAGACAGAGGACGGGCGGCTCCGCCCCGATGCCATCGTCCACGTTCCGGGGCAGAAGAAGCTGGTGATCGACGCCAAGGTTTCGCTCAACGCCTATCAGGCCGCGTTTGAAGCCAACGATGACGAGACGCGTAAGCGGAACCTCGATCTTCATGCCCGCTCGATGCGCGGGCATATCCAGACGCTCGGCACGAAGAGCTATCAGAGCCAGTTCGAAGAGGCCCCGGACTATGTCGTGATGTTCGTCCCCGGCGAACACTTCGTCGCCGCCGCACTGGAACACGATCCGGAACTGTGGGACTTCGCGTTCCACAACAAGGTTCTGCTTGCCACGCCCACCAACCTGGTCGCCATTGCCCGTACCGTGGCGATGGTCTGGAAACAGGACCAGCTGGCGCGCGAAGCTGTCGAAATCGGCCGCGCGGGGGCAGAACTCTACGACCGCTTGGCCGTTGCGGCGGATCACCTCAAGGGCGTGGGCGCGGGGCTGGACCGGGCGGTGCGCAAATACAACGATTTCGTCGGGAGCTTCGAACGCAACGTGCTCAGCTCGGGCCGCCGTCTGCGCGACAAGGGCATCGAGATCGGCAAGCGCGAGATTGAGGACGTTCCCGTGCTGGAAACCTCGGCGCGTTATGGTGAAACGGCAACACTGGCGATTGAAGCGGCTGACGAGGCCGACGATCCGGCTTCGACAGGCTCAGCCTGAGCGGGGTTTTAGCTGGAATGGAAGTTCACGCCCGTTCTTGGTCAGGAGATCCTGTATCGACGGCGCTTCAGTCTGTGGCTTCAGCACCTACCCAGGACGAGCAGGACCCGGACGCACGTCTTTGAAAGCCAACGCTCTGGAAAGACGTTAAACCCCGCTCAGGCTGAGCCTGACGAAGCCGGGTCGCGTGAAACTTGTCCCGCTCAGTCCAGCCGGGCCAAAGCCTCGTATGCCAGAACCGCTCCGGCGACTGCCGCGTTCAGGCTGTCGGCCCGGCCTTTCATCGGCATGGTCACGCGCAGGTCGCAGGCCGTTTCGTAGTCTTCGGGCAGGCCCCGGCTTTCGTTGCCAACCATCAGGAAGCAAGGCGCGGCATAGGGGGCGGTGCGGTAATCGACCGCGTCGCGCAGGCTGGCCGCGACCAGTTGCCCCGGTCCGCCGCGCAGCCAGGGGAGGAATTCTTCCCACCGCGCCAGCGCCACTTTTTGGGTGAAGATCGCGCCCATGCTGGCGCGCACGGCTTCGACGCTGAAAGGATCGGCGCAGTCGTTGATCAGGATCAGGCCGCCAGCGCCAACCGCGTCGCCGGTCCGCAGCATGGTGCCCAGGTTGCCCGGATCGCGCAGCGCCTGTGCGACCAGCCAGATCTTGGCAGTGGAGCGATCAATCGCGGCAAGGCTGGTGTCAAATTCGGCAAAGACCCCGGCAACGGCTTGCGGATTGTCCTTGCCGGTGATCTTGCCCAGGATGTCAGTGCTGGTTTCGATGACCTCGCCGCCTGCGCGCAGCACGTCGGCTTCCAGCGCATCCAGCAAGGGATGGGGATCGCGGCGTTCGGCCATGACCAGCATTTCCGGCAGATGGCCGCATTCGCGCGCATCGGTCAGCAGGCGCAGGCCCTCGGCCAGGAACTTGCCCGAAGCCTTGCGGTGCTTCTTCTCACGCAGCGAGCGGAGGAACTTGACCGTGGGGTTGGAAAATCCGGTGATGGAACGGCGCTGGTTCAACCGCTCAATCCTCGCCGAAGCCGTCCTTGACCAGGCCGACCAGCTTGAGCAGCGCCGTATCCGCGCTTTCACCCGAAACGATGATGTCGATCGAATCGCCTTTGGCCGCGCCCAGCATCATCAGCCCCAGGATCGAACCGCCGGCCGCATCGGCACCGTCTTTTTCGACCCGGACATTGACCGTTTCGCCCAGCTTGGTGACGGCATTGACGAATTTCGCGCTGGCGCGGGCGTGCAGGCCCCGGTTGTTGACGATCTCTACGCTTTCGCGAACCTCGTTCATTCCCACCCCCCTTGTGGTTATCAGTTGTTATCAGGCGTCCTGGCCGAGGAACTCCGACGCGATCGTGATATAGTTCCGACCTGCGTCGCGACCGGCGATGACCGCCTTTTCCAGTGCCATGCAGCCGCGCGCCTTGGCCAGGCGGATCAGCATCGGCAGGTTGATGCCGGCGATGACTTCGACCTTGCCCTTTTCCATCAGCGAGATCGCCAGGTTCGAAGGGGTTCCGCCGAACAGGTCGGTCAGGATGATGACACCCGCGCCCGAATTGACCTCTTCAATCGCGGCGGCGATTTCCGCGCGGCGGGCTTCCATATCGTCGTTTGGACCGATGCAGACCGTGCGCACCGCGTCCTGGCGGCCGACGACGTGCTGCATCGCGGCAACGAATTCCTCGGCAAGCTTGCCATGGGTGACCAGGATCATGCCGATCATGTCGCGACTGCACTCCGAACTGCAAGGCCGGCGATTCTTGCCGGAAAGTGGCCCGGGGCAATGGCGCGGGAAGGGGGCATGGTCAATGCTTTCCTTCCACCCCGTCTGCTGCTCGGGTTCCCAGGTTGCGATGGGTGAGCGACGGCGCGTAACCGGCGCTGGTCAGAACCCGGGTCATTTCTTCTGCCACGAAGACCGAACGGTGGCGCCCGCCGGTGCAGCCAAAGGCGATGTTGACATAGGCTTTGCCCTGGGCACGGTAACGCGGCAGCAGCATCAGGATCAGGTCCCGGATGCGGGTAAAGGCCTCTTCAAAAGCAGGATCCTTGCGCACATGGTCAGCCACCGGCGCGTCCTGCCCCGTCATCGGCCGCAGCTGCTTGTCCCAATGCGGATTGTCCAGGAAGCGCATGTCAAAGACCAGATCGGCCAGCGGCGGGGTGCCGCGCGAAAAGCCGAAGCTGGTGATGCTGACGGTGATGGGCTTGGAACCCTCGTCCGAAAAACGCTCGCGGATTGCCTGTTGCAGATCGTTGCTGGAAAAGTTCGAGGTGGAAATCACCATGTCCGCCCAGCTGCGCAGCGGCTCCATCAGTTCGCGCTCGGCCATGATCCCGCTGCTAGCCGGCAAGTCCTGCGCCAAGGGATGACGGCGGCGCGTTTCGTTATAGCGGCGTTCCAGTTCCTGGCCCGAGCAATCGAGGAACAGGGTGGTCAGTTCCAGGTCCGCCCGTTCCGCCAGCCGCTTTACCCGGTCAATCACTTTCCCCGGATCGAACCCGCGCGTGCGCGAATCGAAGCCGATGGCCAAGGGCGCGCGCAGCTCCGCGCCTGCCGTGTCTGGGCTGTCGATCAGGCGGCCCAGGAAGCGGATCGGGAAATTGTCGATGGTTTCCCAGCCCAGATCCTCCAG
Source organism: Novosphingobium sp. NPDC080210 (assembly GCF_050281025.1). Taxonomy (NCBI): domain Bacteria; kingdom Pseudomonadati; phylum Pseudomonadota; class Alphaproteobacteria; order Sphingomonadales; family Sphingomonadaceae; genus Novosphingobium; species Novosphingobium sp. NPDC080210. The sequence continues at coordinate 911,254 of NZ_JBNNWL010000001.1, read as the reverse complement.
CACGCGCAGTACCGTGGTCTTGCCCGCGCCCAGCAGGCCAGTGACCAGAAGCACGCGATGACGGGGGGCGGGAGTGTCGGCCATGATTGCTCAAGGTAAATGGCGATTGCTGCACCGAAAGTGAAGGGGCCTTGCCGTAGTGTCCCCAATCGCGCGTTTCAGGTCAGGCCATAGCGTTGCATGGCCAGTTCCGCCTTGATCGCCGCGACCGGACTGTCCGGCCACAACCGCACCAGCGGCAGAGGCAGGTCCGCAACCGCGACGCTCTCTGCTTCGTCGATAAAGCGCGGCGCCTGGCTATCGAGCCGCAGCACCAGGGCCACTGGAACATCGGCGGCGACCGGGAAGGGGAAAATGCCCAGGTTTCGCACTTCCAGCAGTCCGGCGATGTTGGGTGGAGGGCTGGCAAAAAGCCGATCCGCGCGCCGGGCCAGTTCCACGCCGTCGTCCCCGACCAGCACTGCGCCCCGGTCGATCAAGGCCAGGGCGAGCGTGCTTTTGCCGCTGCCCGGCGGCCCTTCGATCAGCACGGCCCGTCCGCCGATGGCGATGCAGGTGGCGCGGTAAAGCGTGCTCACTCGACCTCTTCCTCGTCGGCCAGGGCGGGCAGGCTGAGCACCAGGCAGGCCCCTTGAAGGCGGTCCGGACGATCCGCCGCGACCAGCGTGCCGTCGTGCGCTTCGGCGATGGTGCGCGCAATTGCGAGGCCGAGGCCGGAGTGATTGCCGAAATCCTCTTCTGCCGGACGCAGCGAGTGGAACCGGTCGAACACCTTGTCGCGCGCCTGGACCGGTATCCCCGGGCCCTGGTCCAGCACGCTCAGCACCAGGCGGTCTTCATCGCGTTCGAACAGGACGCGCACTTCGCCGCCTGCGGGGGAGAAGGAGACTGCGTTGTCGAGCAGGTTTTCCAGCACGCGGGCCAGCTGCGCCTCGTCCCCGCGCACGTCCCACGGGCCTGCGCCGTGTGTCGCCAGGCGCAGGGTGGAGCAGCGATTTTCGCCCCGTTCGTCGCGGCTGCGGATCAGCGCCTTGGCCAGGGCGTGAAGGTCCACGGGGACGAACTGGGTGCGACTGAGTTCCGCGTCGATGCGGCTGGCCTCGGCAATTTCGGTGACGAGGCGGTCGATCCGCTGGACATCGTGGGCCGCGATACGCGTCAGCTGCGCGCGCAGATCGTCGTCCTTGACCTTCTCGAGCGATTCCACGGCGGAACGGAGCGAGGCGAGCGGGTTCTTGATTTCATGCGCCACATCGGCGGCGAAGCTTTCCACCGCGTCGATCCGGCGGCGCAGGGCAACGCTCATGTCGGACAGGGCGCGGGCGAGCAGGCCGATCTCGTCCCCGCGTTCGGGCAGGCGCGGCACTTCCACCGCGCGGTCGCGGCCCAGGCGCACGCGCACGGCAGCACGGACAAGGGCGCGCAGCGGCTGCACGATGGTCCGCGCCAGGAACAGCGACAACTGGATCGAAATGAGCAAAGTCACGCCCAGCACGATGGCCAGGGTCCCGCGCGCATCTCGGACCGACTGGGTCAGGTCGCGGGCGTTGCGGGTCACCAGGAGCATTTCGCCCGAAGTGCCGACCGGCGCGGCCGCATTGATCATCGGCGTATCGTCGCGCGCTGCCCGGGCCAGGACCGCGCTTTTGCCGGTGCGGGCCGCTTCGGCCAGTTCGGGCCAGGCGGCAACTTGGTCCACGCCCGGTTCGCGATAGGGATCGGGCGTGGGCGAATCGAGGATCAGGCCCATCGCGTTGTCGATCAGCCGCCCGCCCCGTTCGTACCAGCCCTCGCTCGCCGGATCGACCAGGGTGAAGCCCGGTTCGCCCAGGGCAAAGCTGTCCAGGGCAAGCTGGCCGCGCTGGTCGTAGACCCGAAGCCGCAGGTTCTGGCTCTGGCCGACTTGGACCAGCAAACGTCCGCGCTCTGCCGGGGGAGTGACGGCAAGACCCGAAGCGGCAATCTCCGCTTCGGCCCGGGCCAGCTTGAAGCGTTCCTCGAACAACTGCTTGCGATAGGAATCGAGGTAGAACAGGCTGCCCGCCATCAGGCCCAGGGCGATGATGTTCACCGCCAGGATGCGCACGGTCAGGCTGGTGCGGCGCTTCCAACTGGGGCGGGGACGCGCTTCAGCCATCGGTGAAGGAATAGCCCGCGCCGTAGAGCGTTTCGATGGCGGAAAACTGCGGATCGACTGCCCGGAACTTGCGGCGCAGGCGCTTGATGTGGCTGTCAATCGTGCGGTCGTCGACAAAGACATCGTCGCTGTAGGCCGCGTCCATCAGCTGGTTGCGGCTCTTGATTACGCCGGGCCGGTTGGCGAGTGCCTCCAGGATCAGGAATTCGGTTACGGTGAGCGAAACCGGCTGGCCGTGCCAGAACACGCGGTGGCGGGTCGGGTCCATTTCCAGAGCGCCGCGCACGATGGCAGCCGCCGGTTCGGGTTCGTCCGCCTGGGTTTCCGCTTCGTGGCGGACCAGTTCGGCGCGGCGTAGGATCGCGCGGATGCGGGCGACGAGCAGGCGCTGGCTGAAGGGCTTGGTGATGTAATCGTCCGCGCCCATGGCCAGGCCCAGCGCTTCGTCCGGTTCCTCGTCCTTGCTGGTCAGGAAGATCAGGGGAAGGGCGCTTTTGGCGCGGAGTTTCTGCAGCAGCTCCAGCCCGTCCATCTGCGGCATCTTGATGTCGCAGACCACCAGGTCGGGCGGATTGTCCAGCAGGGCGCGCAGGGCGGTCGCTCCATCGGCATAGACCCGCGTGGCATAGCCTTCGGCCTGGAGCCCGATGGATACCGTGGTCAGGATATTGCGGTCGTCATCGACCAGGGCAATCACCTGCTGCGGCAATGAGGAGGAAATCTGATCGGCCATCGGACGGCTTTGTTGCAAGGGCACCGGCGACACGGCGGGGCCGCATGGGTAGCCGGTCTGGACGGCGGAGACAATCGCCTTGAAAGCAGGGCTGATTTGCCAGCAACGAATGGTTTTGCGGCACATCTCCAGGTGATTTGACGGAATCGGGTAGCTCGACTATGCGCCGGTCGAACCCTTTGCATTCGTATGCGGACAGCGCTGCCGGACAGGTCTCGCTGCACGCGCTTCCATATGGAGACAGCCTTGACCGCTTCGCTTTCCTACCCGCTCGAAAAGCAGGGAATTACCACCAGCGCGACCATCTTTGCCAACCTTGGCACTCCGGCTCTGGTCGAACACGCGGTGAAGAACGGCGAAGGCCTGCTGGCCAAGGACGGTCCGTTCGTGGTGGAAACCGGCAAGCACACCGGGCGCAGCGCCAAGGACAAGTACATCGTGCGCGATGCCGAAACCGAAAACACCGTGTGGTGGGACAATTCCAATGCGATGAGCCCGGAACAGTTCGCCACGCTGAAGGCCGATTTCCTCGCCGCGCTGGGGCAGAAGGACACGCTTTACGTCGCCGACCTGTTCGGTGGTTCGCAGCCGGAACACCGCGTCAACGTGCGCGTGATCAACGAACTGGCCTGGCACAACCTGTTCATCCGCACCCTGCTGGTCCGCCCGACGGCGGAAGAACTGAACGGCATGGTGCCCGACTATACCATCATCGACCTGCCCAGCTTCCGCGCCGATCCGGCTCGCCACGGCTGCCGCAGCGAGACGGTGATCGCGGTCAACTATAGTGAGCGCCTGATCCTGATCGGCGGCACCGCCTATGCCGGCGAAATGAAGAAGAGCGTGTTCGGCATCCTGAATTACCTGCTGCCCGTGAAGGGCGTGATGCCAATGCACTGCTCGGCCAATATCGGCCCGGACGGCAAGACGGCGGTGTTCTTCGGCCTGTCGGGCACTGGCAAGACCACGCTCTCGGCCGATGCCAGCCGCACCCTGATCGGCGATGACGAACACGGCTGGTCGGACACGGCGGTCTTCAACTTCGAAGGCGGCTGCTATGCCAAGATGATCCGCCTTTCGGCCGAAGCCGAACCGGAAATCTTCGCCACGACCAAGCGGTTCGGCACCGTGCTGGAAAATGTGGTGATCGATCCCGTCACCCGCGAGATCGACCTGGACGACAACTCGCTGGCGGAAAACAGCCGCGGTTCCTATCCGATCGACTTCATCCCGAACGCCTCGGAAGACAACCTGGGTCCGGTTCCGGCCAACCTGATCTTCCTGACCGCCGACGCTTACGGCGTCCTGCCCCCGATCGCGCGGCTGACTCCGGATCAGGCGATGTACCACTTCCTGTCGGGCTATACCGCACGCGTCGCCGGAACCGAAATCGGCGTGACGGAGCCGGAAGCGACCTTCAGCACCTGCTTTGGCGCGCCGTTCATGCCGCGCCATCCTTCGGTCTATGGCAACCTGCTCAAGGAGCGCATTTCCAAGGGCAATGTGAAGTGCTGGCTGGTCAACACCGGCTGGTCCGGCGGCAAGGCGACCATGCCGGGGATCAAGCGCATGCCGATCAAGGCCACCCGCGCGCTGCTCAATGCTGCGCTCGACGGCAGCCTGAACAACGCCGAATTCCGCAAGGACCCGAACTTCGGCTTTGAAGTGCCGGTCGCGGTTGCGGGCGTCGACACGGCCCTGCTCGATCCGCGCGGCGCCTGGGCCGATGGCGCGGAATACGACAAGACCGCCAGCGAACTGGTCGCCAAGTTCGTGGCCAACTTCGCGCAGTTTGCCGATCACGTCGATCAGGGCGTTCTGGACTCGGCCCCCAAGGCTGCCTGAACCCGGTTAATCCGGAATCAAGAAGGGCCCCGGCTGCAAAGCTGGGGCCCTTTCTTTTTGAGGTAACCTCGAGGGGTGGTGCCGCCAGCCCTTTGCGCCTCTGCGTCCTTTGCGTTCTCTGCGCGAACCCCTTCGACCCATCCGTCCGGCGCAAGGCTAGGGCCAGAGTGACTTAGTGGGGCGCGCAGACCACCGAGTAGCCGGCACGATGGATGCTGAAACAAGTTCAGCATGACGGTGTTTTGGTTGCGGCGTCGCGCTATCTGACCTCGGTGATAAGGTGGATCGGCTCGATTAACCGTCACCCTGAACTCGTTTCAGGGTCCATCTAGCAACGCAGACCATCGGCTGGCCGACCAAATGGATGCTGGAACGCAAGTCACCGCCAGGTGAAACAGTTCAGCATGACGGGGTTAGGACGTGGTCGGTGTGCGCTTACCCCATTGCCGCGATATAGCGGTCCACGTTCCGGCCCAGCACGTCGAGCGGGACGTTGCCGCCGACTACCACCGCATCGTTGAAATCGCGCAGGTCGTATTTCGGTCCCAGTGCGCGCTTCGCCTTGTCGCGCAGCGCCAGGATCTCGGTGTGGCCGACCTTGTAGCCGCAAGCCTGACCCGGCCATGAGCAATAGCGATCCACTTCTGGCGCGACTTCGGCCAGGCCCGATCCGTTGGTCTCGGCGAACCACTGGACCGCCTGCTCCCGCGTCCAGCGCTTGGCGTGAAGGCCGGTGTCGACCACCAGGCGGCAAGCGCGGAAGGCGATGGACTGGAGATAGCCCAGCTGCCCGACCGGATCGCCTTCATAGGCACCCAGTTCATCGCCCAGCGTTTCAGAATAGAGCGCCCAGCCTTCCGAATAAGCGTTGAAGGCCAGCAGGGTGCGGATCAGCGGCAGGCGGTTGGCATATTCGCCCTGCCAGACGTGTCCCGGTATCCCCTCGTGATAGCCCAGCGTGGCGACCGAGTAGCGGGTGTGGCGGCTGACATCGCCCAGATTGAGCCAGATCTTGCCCGGAACGGTCCCGTCGATCGAGCCAGCGCCGCCGTATGCGCCCGGTGCGCCAGCCTCCTCGGCCAGCGGCAGGCGGCGGATTTCCAGATTGCCGCGAACCAGGGTGCGGAAAGCCTGGGGCAGCTTGGTGCGGATGAAGTCGATCTTGCTCTGCATCGTGGCAATGACTTCGGCGCGGCCCGCGTCGTTACCCGGGAACTGGAAGCGCGGGTCTTGCCCAAGGGCGGCCATGCGCTCGCCCACGGTGCCCTTGGTATAGCCCAGGCCGCGCAGGATCGGGTCCATCCGCCCGTTGAGTTCCTTCAGCGCATCGAGGCCCATCTGGTGCACTTCTTCCGGCGAGTGGCTGGTGGTGGTGCTGGCGCGCAGGGCCCAGGCATACCACTCATCGCCGCGCGGGCGCGCCCACATCCCGGCATGATCGCTGGCCTGGACCCGCTGCCGCTTGAGTTCGGCAAGCTGGCGCGACAAGGCCGCGGCAACCGGACTGGTGGCCAGACTGCGCGCCCGGCTACCCCAGTCGCCGGGAATGCTGGCGGTGCGCTTGGTCAAGGATTCGACCAGCCCGCCGCCGCCCTGGGCATCGGCCAGAGTCATTTCCATCTGCTTGATCGCCTTGTCGAGCAGGAACGAAGGGGCAATCGCGCCAATCCGCCCGGCCGAGGCAAGACGTTCGAGTTCGCCATCCAGTTGCTGCGGAAATGCCTCTAGCCGCGCCAGATAGGCCTCGGCATCGGCGGCGTCCTTCACCGGATGTTCGCTGTCGAGGAAGCGCGGCGTATCGAGATAGGCGCCGACGTTCTGGATCACGACATAGGGCGTGTTGCGCCAGCCGCCGACCGCGACGTCGCCATAAGGCAGGGCGAACCCGTCCAGCCCGACGGAAAAGGCGCTTTTCACCACGTCCAGGCTGGTGCGCGTGGCGGGATCGAGCTGGGTTCCTTCAAACCGCGCGGCCTGCTTCAACCCTTCGCGCAGCAAAGCCGCGACTTGTGCTTGTCCTGCTGCCGAGCGGTCCGCCAGGCGGCTGCGCAGGCCGGAATGCTCGCCCTTGTCGATGCCCAGCGAAGTGGCGGTTTCCGGGGACAGTTCGATCATCTGCCAGGCCAGCTGGTCCAGGTATTCGCCAGCTCCGGCAGGAGCGATGCGCCCCAGGGCACGTTGGCATCCGGGCAGGGCAAGAGTGGCAGTGCTGGCGCCCAGCAGGGAAAGGGCGCGGCGGCGGGAAAGCGTGAAAGTGTTCATGGGCGCGAAACTGCTGCGGCGCGCCGGCTGTGTCAAACTGCAAGGATGACCTGTGCGGGCAGAATCGCTAGAGGACGGGAATGACGCTCGACACCGTGCTTTCGATCCTGGTCCTTGCCGCCATTGCCCTGGTCATTGGCGCGGCCGCCCTGTGGCGGCGCGGCGGTCAGGCCAAGCAGGTGTGGCTCATGCTGCTGCTGGCAGCAGTCGTGGCGGGCAATGTCCTGATCTGGACCGTGCCGGACAGCACCGGCAAGGCCCCGGTTTCCCGGGGCCAGCCCTGAATCAGCGGATCGGGCAGTCCGGCGAAAGCCGCATGTCGAGGTAATTGTCGACCGAGCGCATCAGGTCGCCCATTTCATTTTCAAAGAAATGGTTGGCGCGGGGGATTTCCTCGTGATGGATCGTGATGTGCTTTTGCGTGCGCAGCTTGTCGACCAGCTTCTGCACCGAACTGGGCGTGACGACCGTGTCCGCCGCGCCCTGGATGATGATACCGGACGAGGGGCAGGGGGCGAGGAAGCTGAAATCGTACATGTTGGCCGGCGGCGCGATCGAGATGAAGCCGCGGATTTCCGGGCGGCGCATCAGCAGCTGCATGCCGATCAGTGCGCCAAAGCTGCTGCCCGCGATCCAGGTGGTGCTGGCTTCGGGGTGGATCGACTGGACCCAGTCGAGCGCGGCGGCGGCATCGGACAGTTCGCCGATCCCGTTGTCAAAGCTGCCCTGGCTGCGTCCCACGCCCCGGAAATTGAAGCGCAGGGTGGCAAAGCCGCGATTGGCAAAGGTCTTGTAAAGGTGCTGGGTGATCCGCTCGTTCATGGTCCCGCCCGCCTGGGGGTGCGGGTGAAGGATCATCGCCACTGGCGCGCGGCTGCGCGTGGCGGGCTGGAAGCGGCCTTCAAGGCGGCCTTCGGGTCCGGGAAAGATCACTGCGGGCATTCTGGCACCTGTTTTTGTTGAAGGCTCCACCCGCGGCGACCGAATTGTCGGCATGCCGGACCGGATGGGGCTATGATCGGGAAGCAGGCGCTATATAGAAACGAGTGTCCAAAAAGCAACTTTTCCGAGCATGTCCCAAACTGCCCTTTATCTTGACCATGCCGCAACCACTCCGCTGCTGCCGGCCGCGCGCGATGCGCTGCTCGAAGGATTTGCCCTCTGGGCCAATCCCAGCAGTCCCCATGCGGCGGGGCGCAAGGCCCGCGCCGCGCTAGAAGATGCACGCGCAGCGATCAAGGCAGGGCTGGGCTGGCAGGGCGAAGTGATCTTTACCAGCGGCGCGAGCGAGGCCTTGGCCCTGGCCATGTCGCGCTGCGTCCAGCCGGTTGTGGCTGTCAGCGCCGTGGAGCACGAGGCGGTGCTGCGCCATGCGCCGGAGGCGATGCGGCTGCCGGTCGATGGGCGCGGGCTGGTCGATCCGGCGCGCTGCGCGCTGGCGGGCCTTATCGCCGTCCAGCAGGTCAACAACGAAACCGGCGTGATCCAGCCGCTGGGTTCCATTGCCGCAGCCGTGAAGTCGGCTGGCGGCCTATTGCTGGCCGATGCGGCGCAGGGCGTCGGCAAGCTGGAGCTTCCTCAAGCGGACCTGATCGCGCTGTCGGCGCACAAGTTCGGAGGACCGATTGGTGTGGGCGCGCTGCTGGTGCGCGACTGGGCCTTGCTGCGCCCGACCGGCGGGCAGGAACGCGGCTATCGCGGCGGGACAGAGAACCTGCCCGGCGTCATGGCCATGGCGGCTGCGCTTCAGGCAGGGCGCGAATGGCTGGATCAGGCGGCGCAGTTGCGTGTGCGACTGGAAAGCGAAATTCTCTCGGCTGGCGGGGAGGTCGTTGCCGCAGATGCCCCGCGTCTTGCCACCATCGGTGCTTACCGGATGCCTGGAAAGTCGGCAAATGCGCAGTTGATCCGCTTTGACGGGCAGGGGATCGCGGTTTCGGCGGGCAGCGCCTGCTCTTCCGGCTCTTTGCGGATCAGCCACGTGCTGGAGGCGATGGGCACCGAAGGCGCGAACGAAGTGATCCGCGTGAGCATCGGGCGGGAAACGACGGCGGACGATGTGGACCGCTTCCTCACCGCTTGGAAAGACGTGGCCGGGCGATGATCTATCTCGATTACCAGGCAACCACGCCGCTGGCGCCCGAAGCGCGCGAGGCGATGCTGCGCTGGCTGGCGGGCGATGGCTTTGCCAATCCGCACAGCGCCCACGCTATGGGGCGGGCGGCCAAGGCGGCGGTGGAAGTCGCGCGCGAACAGGTCGCCGCGCTGTTCCCTTCCGGCGGGCAAGTGGTCTTCACCGGCTCTGCGACCGAGGCGATCAATCTGGCGATACGGGGCGGTCCGAATGGTCCGGTTGCGGTGTCGGCCATCGAGCACGCGGCGGTCCGTGATACGGCACGCTGGTTCGATGCCGATCACGAACTCGCCGTTGACGCTGATGGCCTGATCGATCCGGAAGTGCCGTTTCCCGAAGGTGCCCGGCTGGTCGCGGCGATGCAGGTCAACAACGAAATCGGCACGATCCAGCCGGTCGAGCGCCTGGCGGAGCGGGCCCGTGCTGCCGGGGCCTGGTTCCTGTGCGATGCCGTGCAGGGGGCGGGAAAACTCGCTGCCCCCGCCGGGGCTGACCTGATTGCCGTTTCGGCGCACAAGCTGCATGGCCCGAAAGGGATCGGCGCGCTGTGGGTGCGCGATGGTTTGCAGCTTTCTCCGATCATCCTTGGAGGTGGGCAGGAAGGCGGCCTGCGCTCCGGCACCCTATCTCCCGCGCTCTGCGCCGGTTTTGGCGCAGCGGCAAAGCTCGCATTGGGGCGGCGGGAGGAGGACGCGGCCCATGTCGAGATGCTTTGGAATGAGGCGCGCGGGGTGCTGGATCGGTGGGTGCTGAACGGCTCTGGAACAAAACGTTACAAGGGAAACCTCAACCTTCGCCTCAATGGCTTGGACGTTGCGCGGTTGATGAGCGACTGCCGCCGCATCATGTTCTCTGCCGGGTCCGCTTGCGCTTCCGGCTCGGGCCGGCCCAGCCACGTGCTGCGGGCGCTGGGCCTGTCCGATGGGGAAGCGCGATCATCGATCCGCTTGGGTTTTGGGCGCTATACCACTAGGGACGAACTGATCGAAGCCTGCCGCACCATTGACGCGGCAGCCAAGGCGCAAGGGGTGTGATGGTCGCGTGCTGGTAAATGTCACCTTCATTACGGAGCAGGGCGAAAAGGTCGCGGCGCAAGGTGCCGTCGGCGATCGCCTGCTCGCCGTCGCCCAGGCAGCGGGAATGCCGCTGGAGGGCACCTGCGAAGGGCAGATGGCCTGTTCCACCTGCCATGTCGTGATCTCCCGCGAATGGTTCGACAAGCTGATCCCCGCCAGCGAGGACGAGGAAGACATGCTGGATCTGGCCGCTGGCGTCACCCGCACCAGCCGCCTTTCGTGCCAGATCGAGCTGAGCGAGGAACTGGACGGGATCGAAGTGCGAATTCCGGGGGAAAGCCACGACATGCAGCGCCGCTGACCCTTGGCGAGGGAAAGCGCGCCCTGCTAGGAGCGGCGGGCAATGAGCACCGATACGACGACCGAACCCGATCCCTTCGACGCCATCGTCGACGCGCCGTTCGATTCCGCGCTGTCGGAACGGTACCTGGTCTATGCCCTGTCCACGATTACCGCGCGCTCGCTGCCCGATCTGCGCGACGGGCTGAAGCCGGTCCACCGCCGCCTGCTCTGGGCCATGCGCCAGCTCAAGCTGGACCCGACCCAGGCCTTCAAGAAATCGGCCCGCGTGGTCGGCGACGTTATCGGTAAATACCACCCGCATGGCGATGCCAGCGTCTATGACGCGATGGTCCGCCTGGCCCAGGATTTCAGCCTGCGCTATCCGCTGGTCGAAGGGCAGGGCAACTTCGGCAATATCGACGGCGATAACGCCGCGGCCTACCGCTATACCGAAGCCCGCCTGACCAAGACCGCGATCCAGCTGATGGCGGGGTTGGACGAAGGCACGGTTGATTTCGTCCCGACCTACAACGGGGAAGAGGAAGAGCCGGAGATTTTCCCCGGCCTGTTCCCCAACCTCCTCGCCAACGGAGCCAGCGGCATTGCCGTGGGCATGGCAACCAACATCCCCAGCCACAACGTCGCGGAAATCATCGACGCGACCCTGTTGCTGATCGACAATCCCCATGTCGAACATGCCCAGTTGATGGAGGTGTTCAAGGGGCCGGACTTTCCCACCGGCGGCTTGGTGGTCGAAAGCGCAGCGACGATCAGCGCGGCCTATGAAACCGGCAAGGGCGCCATGCGGGTGCGGGGCCGCTTCTCCACCGGGCGCGAGGCGGACGGCAGCTGGGAAGCGACCGGCATTGAAAAGCTGGGCGGCGGGGCCTGGCAGCTGGTCGTCACCGAAATCCCCTACATGCTGCAAAAGGGCAAGCTGATCGAACAGGTCGCCCAGCTGATCGCGGACAAGAAGCTGCCGATCCTGGAAGACGTGCGCGATGAAAGCGACGAGCAGATCCGCCTGGTCTTCGTGCCGAAAAGCCGCAACGTTGATCCTGAACTGCTGAAAGAGTCGCTGTTCAAGCTGACCGACCTCGAAACGCGCTTCAACCTGAACCTCAACGTGCTCGACGCCACGCGCACGCCGGGGGTGCTGGGGCTGAAGCTGCTGCTGCAGGAATGGGTGATCGCCCAAATCGACATCCTGCTGCGCCGCACCCGGCACCGGCTGGAAAAGATCGCCAGCCGGCTCGAACTGCTCGACGGTTATATCATCGCCTACCTCAACCTCGACCGGATCATCGAGATCATCCGGACCGAGGACGAGCCCAAGCCGGTAATGATGGCCGAATTCAGCCTGACCGACCGGCAGGCCGAAGCGATCCTCAACATGCGGCTGCGTTCGCTGCGCAAGCTTGAGGAAATGGAGCTGCGGCGCGAGCGGGACGAGCTGCTGGCCGAAAAGGACGAGCTGGAAAAGCTGCTCGACAGTCCGGCCCGCCAGCGCACCCGTTTGAAGCGCGACCTGAATACCCTGCGCAAGGACTATGCCGAGGATACGGCGCTGGGCCGCCGCCGCACCACCATTGCCGAGGCCGCGCCGACGGTCGAATTCAGCATGGACGCGATGATCGAAAAGGCGCCGGTGACGGTGATCCTTTCGGCCAAGGGCTGGATACGCGGCGCGAGCGGGCACGAACCGCTCGACAAGGAATTCAAGTTCAAGGAAGGCGACGGCCCGGCCTTTGCCGTCCACGCGCAGACCACGGACAAGCTGCTGGTCGCCTGCGACAATGGCCGGTTCTACACGCTCGGCTGTGACAAGCTGCCTTCCGCGCGCGGCTTTGGCGAGCCGATCCGGACCATGGTGGACATAGATGCGGGCGCGGAGATTGTCGGCGTGTTGGTCTACCGACCCAAGGCGCAACTGCTGCTGGCCAGCAATGCCGGGCGCGGCTTTGCGGCGGAGGCGGATGAACTGCTGGCCGAAACCCGCAAGGGCCGGGGCGTGATGACCACCAAGCCGGGCGTCAAACTGGCCGTGGTCCGCGAAATCCCGCCTGAGCACGATCACGTCGCCGTGGTGGGCGACAACCGCAAGCTGGTGATCTTCAGCCTGGAAGAACTGCCGGTCCTGGCCAAGGGGCAGGGGGTCACGCTGCAACGCTACCGCGATGGCGGGCTGGCCGATGCGATCACGCTCAAGCTGGACGAAGGCCTCAGCTGGAAGATGGGCGGCGAAACCGGCCGGGTGCGCACCGAGGGCGACATGCGGATGTGGAAGGTCGCGCGCGGCGCTGCGGGCAGGATGCCGCCGACCGGCTTCCCGCGCGACAACAAGTTCTGACGCAGAGTTGCTGGGCCCGGCTTCGACAAGCTCAGCCTGAGCGGGGTGCTTGCGGGAGATATACCGTTTGCCCAATACCGTCACCCCGGACTTGATCCGGGGTCCTGCTGTTCAGCGCGTAGTTTGAGTCGCAACAAGCGGGACTGGACCGCGAAAACCTCTGTGTCCTCTGCGGTCTCTGCGCGAACCGGAAACGCGTCTATTCCCCCAACACCTGCGGGTTCTTCGGCGTCAGGATCAGGGTCCGACCCTCAACCCGCCAACCGGCGAGGCGGGACAGCAGGTTCATGCCGATGACATTGGTTTCGCCCATGCCCGGCGTGATCACCGCATCAAGATCGCGGGCAACGATATTGCCAAAGCGCAGTTCGTCGATCACCGCCGTCTGGGCCGCGACCGCGCCGTTGGCGGTTTGCAGGATCAGGCTGCGGTCCATCGGGCCGGGCTCGATTCCGGCGGTGAGGGCCGTGTTGCTGGAGATGGCGGTCAGGGTTGCGCCCGTATCGACGAGGAACCGGCGCGGCTCGCCATTGACCTGCGCGTTGATCCAGAAATGACCGTCCGGCGAAAGCGGAATGCGGGTCGTATCGCCTGACACTTCCTGCTTTTGCATCCCGGCCCAGGTCAGTGCGACGTCGCTGGTGGAGGACATCCGAGCGGCCTGCGCCACGGTCAGCAGCAGCGCCGCGACCAGGCCCAGGTTGCCCACGCCGCGCAGGAACCGGCCGAGCCAGGGCGCCACGCCCAGCAGCATCCCGCCCAGCACGGAGACCAGGATGGCCGAGATGGCGAGCAGTAGCAGCGGTTGCTGGGCAAGGAAAGCGATCAGATCGTTCATGGCCATCATATAGGTACGGCCCCTTGTCTTGCGCAGGCCTGACTAGGCCGTTGCTGTCAATTCCAGGTCGAGCAGTTCGCCAACCCGCTCCGCGTCGGGGAACTCTTCGGCAATCCAGCGCGATTCCACGGCGCGCAGCACCCGCGCCACTTCAGGTCCGGCCTTAACTCCCCGCGCCACGATGTCCCCGCCTTTCAGCGGCAGGACGGGAATCTCCCATCCTTCCAGAACAGCGGTGTGCGAACCGGCCAGCAGCAAGCGGTCCAGCGCTGCGTCGCGGCCCAAGCGATAGGCGAGGGCGCGGGCCGAGTTTCCGGCTCCATCGATTTCCGAACCGCGTGCGGCAGCGAGAGCGAGCCGCTTCTTCTGTGCACCGGACAGGCGGAAACGACTGGCGACCTGCTCCGCCAAGCCTGGTTCGGGTGGCAGCAGGGCGGCAAGGCGGCGGATCGCGTCGGGTGCGGCGCGTTCGGCCTGCTCGTGCTGGACCAAGCGTTCCAGCGCCGTGACGTCAGCTTCGGGCAGGACCACCGGCAGGACGCCAAGCTGTTCCATCCGGGCCACGGTGGGGGCCGGATTGGCAAGCCCCAGGAGGTTCATCATCTCCATCCCGATCCGCTCGCGCGACAGCCCTTTCAAGGTAGCGGCCAGTTCCGAACAGGATTCTTCTGCACCTTTATCAGCGGGTTGAGATCCAAACCTCGCCTGGAATCTGAAGTAGCGCAGGATGCGCAAGTGATCCTCGCGGATGCGCTGGCGGGCATCGCCGATGAAGCGCAGCCGTCGTGCTGCCAGATCGTCGAGTCCGCCGAAATAGTCGAAGACTTCCAGGCTTTCCGGGTCGGCATAAAGCGCGTTGATGGTGAAGTCGCGGCGCGCGGCATCGTCCTGCCACTCGCTGGCGAAAGCGACGGTGGCGCGGCGGCCGTCGGTGCTGACGTCGTGGCGCAGGGTGGTGATTTCCACCGGCCCGCCCTTGAACGCGGCAGTTACAGTGCCGTGTTCAATTCCGGTCGGAACCACTGGAATTTCATGCTCTTTCAGCCGCCGCATCACCTCTTGCGGTTCCAGCGGGGTGGCCAGGTCCACGTCCTTGACCTCAAGCCCCAGCAGCGTATCGCGCACGGCCCCGCCGACAAAGCGCGCCTGGCCCGGTCCCAGCGCTTCGATCAGCCGGGCAAGGTCGCGCCGCTTCAGCCAGTCTGCGGGCGGCAAATGCGTTACCATGCGATCCTCTTCGCCAGATTGGCGATGATCCCCGCCGTCACGCCCCAGATCCGGTGTTCCTGCCATAGAATCTCAATGTAGCGTCTTTCCTGCCCCTGCCAAAATCCGGCATGGTGGGTGTGGTTGTCGGGGTTGAACACAAAGTCCACCGGCGCTTCGAACCAGGCGGCCACTTCGGTGGGGCTGGGGTTCAGTTTCAGGTCCGGCGGCACGACGGCGACCACGGGCGTGATCGCATAGCCCGATCCGGTGCGATAGGTGTCGCTGGTGCCGATCACGGTGACGTCGCGTTCGTGAATGCCCAGTTCCTCATAAGCCTCGCGCAGCGCCGCCTCGACCGGGGTTTCGCCGGGATCGATCTTACCCCCCGGAAAGGCGACTTGCCCGGGGTGGGAGCGCATGTTCGACGGGCGGTGGATAAGGAGGAATCCGGGCCGGTCGCGCTCTGTCATGGCGGCGAGAACCGCAGCAGGGCGCAGTTCGCGCTGGGCGAAGGCGGTTTCGTCGCGGTGCTCGATCTCGCGCGCATGGCCTTCTTCATGCAGTTTCTGAAGTCGGTGGACCAGGCTCATGCCGGAACCAGCGAGAAGGTGGCGCCCTGGCTGGTGACGATCAGGTCTTCATCGGCCAGTTCTACCAGTTGCAGCCAGGTTGAGCGGTTGATCCGCGCTTCGGTTCCGTGGCGCACGGCGAGGTAAAGCGCAGGCGTTTCCGCATCGCCCCGCGCGGTGAGGGGATTTTCCGGCCCGGCGAGGACGATTTCGTCGGTATTGAGCCGGAAGGCCAGGGCATCGCCGGTGCGGCTGACATCGGTGGCGATGAAAGCGGCGTCCTCCACCGCGATGGATTGCTTTTCGTGGGGCGTGACCAGCCAGTGCTGGCCATGCTCGTCCCGCCGCAGCAGGCCGGAGAAGGCGCGGATCATCGCGGGCTTGCGGATTTCGCCACCGTCGTGGAACCAGCGCCCGTCCGCCTTGATCACCATCAGGCTATCCCCGCTGTCCTGCGGGTTCCATTGCTCAACCGGAGGCAGCTTGCGCGCGGCGCTCAGTTCCGCGATTTCGGCAAGGCTCAGGCTGGCTAGATCAGGGGCGGGGACATAGGGCATTCTCAGCCGATGCCAGATAGGCGCTGCTTGGACAATATTTTGGTTCGCGCAGAGAACGCAGAGTTCGCAGAGCGATTAGTGCCGCCCGCTAGAAAAGCTTTCGGTTGTAACCAAATCAGAGTGCCGCGCGGCTTCGCCGCAACAAGGGCAAGTCCTCTGTGGCCTCTGCGCTCTCTGCGCGAACCCGTTTCAGCTGCGCCAAGGCCCCAGCATGCCTTCCTTGGGCAAGACGGCGGGATTGGCGCAGCGGACCAGCAGGCGGTGCTGTTCGAACGGACCGGGCAGGTCCCAGCCGCCGGTATAGGCATTGGTGAAGCCCCAGAACCGGCCATAATATTCCGGATCGCCGATCATCACCTGCGGCAGCGGGGCATCCGGGCTAAGCGCGGAGAGGCTGGCGGTCATCAGCGCCTGGCCATAGCCCATGCCCTGGTGTTCGGGCAGGACGGCCACCGGGCCGACCATGATCATCGGATGGGCGCGCCCTGCCGGATCGGTCAGGGCCACTGGCCAGCACTGGATCGTCCCGACCAGATGTTCTTCCCCGTCGATGGCGGCAAAGGACAGGGCGGGCAGCCAGTCGCTGCCATCGCGGACCTTGTAGGCGGTGCGCTGGTGCCGACCGGGTTCGAACGCGCGGTCCAGCAATTGCTCGACCAGAACGGGATCGACATTGTCGAGCGGGATCAGGGTGGCGACGTCAGACATTGCGCGCGCCGATAGGACCGGCGCGCGCCGTTGTCGAATCGAATTGCAGCCGCGTCAGGGGCGTGAGAGGCGGAGCAGGCGCCCTCCCGGGCCGTCTTCCAGCACAAGCAGGGCACCGTCGGGAGCTTCGGCAATGGCGCGGATGCGCTTTTCGGTGGGATAGCGGGCTTCTTCGCTCGCCTTGTCGCCAGTGATCTTCACCCGCACCACGGCGGCCGGCTTCATCGCCCCGATCAGCAATTGCCCCTTCCACTCCGGCCACATCCTGCCGGAGTAGAAGGTCATCCCGCCCGGCGCGATCACCGGGTTCCAGAACAGCGCAGGTGGCGTGAATTCCGGGCGCGTATCATGGTGCGGAATGAATTCGCCGCTGTAATGCTTGCCTTCGGAGACCAGCGGCCAGCCATAGTTGGCTCCCGGCTTGACCAGGTTCAGTTCGTCCCCGCCAGCCGGGCCATGTTCGATTTCCCACAGGCGACCGTCCGGCGCGAATTCCAGGCCCAGGATGTTGCGGTGGCCCAGCGACACGTGCTGCGCCGGGCCACTTGGCCGACCGGACTGGTCGATGGCGATGCGAATGACTTTGCCCAGGTCGCTGTTCGGATCCTGCGCGGGCTGCATCTTCTGGCGCTCGCCCGAGGCGATGTAGAGGTGCTTGCGGTCCGGACTGATCGCCAGGCGGTGCGAATAATGGCCGCGCCCGGTGACTTTCGGGTTCTGCCGCCAGATCACTTCAAAGCCTTCCAGCCGGGGCGCGCCCTGGCCGGTGACGAGCGTTCCGGTGCCGACAGCCGCGCCGCGGGTATCGTTCTCGCCCGCTTCGGCCCAGCTGAGGTAAATGCGGCCGGATTTCGCAAAGTCGGGCGCCGCGATCACGTCGCCCAGGCCGCCCTGGCCGCCAAAATCGACGGTGAAGGGCAGGGGTACGTCCTGCACCGAACCATCTGCCCCACGAAGCTTGAGCTTTCCGGCCTTCTCGGTAATGAGCAGGCGTCCTTCGGGCAGGGCAGCCAGGGCCCAGGGCGCCTCGAAAGTGCCCAGTTCCTGGATGGCGAACTGTCCGTCGACTTGCTGCACGGTGCTGGGACTATCCCCGGAAGCGGGGCCTCCGCAGCTTGCGGCGATGAGGACGAGGGGCGAAAGAGCGGTCAGGAGTTTGTTGCGCATGGTCGCAGATATTGGCCACAATTCCGTACTTGCCAAGTGCCCCGACGGTCAGGTGATCATCGGGGTGGACGAGGCTGGGCGCGGACCGCTGGCCGGGCCTGTGGTCGCTGCCGCCGTGGTCCTGTGCAAGCCGCGCCCCGCCGGACTGGACGATTCCAAGAAACTGTCACCCGCCCGCCGGGCCGAACTGGAAGAACGGATCAAGCGCCGCTGCCAATGGGCAGTGGGCGTGGTCGAAGTGGACGAGATCGACCGGCTCAACATTTTCGGGGCGACCATGCTGGCGATGAGCCTGGCGGTGCAATCGCTATGCGAGCAACTGGACGGAGAGCCGCACCACGTGTTGGTGGACGGCAACCTCACTCCGGTCGGTCGGCGTCCGGAATGGCGCTGGCCAGCCCGCGCGATTGTGGGCGGGGACGCGATCGAGCCGTGCATTTCCGCCGCTTCGATCATCGCCAAGGAACACCGCGACCGCCTGATGCGCGAATATGCCCTGGCCCATCCGCACTATGGCTGGGAACGCAACGCGGGCTACGGCACGCCGGAGCATCTGGAGGCCCTGCGCCGCCACGGCCCAAGCCCGCTTCACCGCCGCAGCTTTGCCCCGGTGGCGCAACTGGTGCTGCTTTAACCGCGCGGGCTGCCTCAACTCCGCTCACCCTGAGCCCGTCGAAGGGTGTCTTGCGCGGATCGGCTTCGACAAGCTCAGCCTGAGCGGTTTGGGATCAGGATTGCCTGGTAACCACTCGTCATTGCGAGCGGAGCGAAGCAATCCAGGGCGTTTGCGCTCCCCTGGATTGCTTCGTCGCTTCGCTCCTCGCAATGACGAAGGGGCGGTTGATGTGGATTTCTGCCGCCCGAGTCCTCACGGCCACACCACCAGATATTGAGTCCGCAGCGAATCGCCAGACTCCATATGCTGTGTGGGACTCGTTCTGTTCCGCTTTCGCAGGCACGAATCCCGACCTGAATCCCTAGGAATCCAGCCACTTTATGCTTGACGCGGAGTCCGCAAAGACTCACCCTGTGGATAACTTTTGCGTTTTCAGAGGGCAGTCATGGGTCAGATGTTGGTGGGCGAAAAGGCGCGGCTGCGCGCTGTAAAGGAGGTCGCGCGTCCCGATCTTCCGCTGGGCCAGATCATTCCGGGCGACTGCGTCGAAGCGATGCGCAGCCTGCCGACTGACAGCGTCGACATGATCTTTGCCGATCCGCCCTACAACCTGCAACTGGGCGGCGACCTGTCGCGTCCGGACGGCAGCCACGTTGATGCAGTGACGGACGATTGGGACAAGTTCGACAGCTTTGCCGCCTATGACAAGTTCAGCCGCGAATGGCTGACCGAGGCGCGCCGCGTACTCAAGCCGAACGGGTCGATCTGGGTGATCGGGTCCTATCACAACATCTTCCGCCTGGGCGCGATGATGCAGGACATGGGCTTCTGGATCCTGAACGACATCGTCTGGCGCAAGGCCAACCCCATGCCCAATTTCAAGGGCACGCGCTTTACCAATGCCCACGAAACGCTGATCTGGTGTTCGATGGGGGAGAAGGCGAAGTACACCTTCAACTACCGCGCGATGAAGACGCTGAACGACGAATTGCAGATGCGGTCTGACTGGGTTCTGCCGATCTGTTCGGGGCAAGAGCGTCTGAAAAAGGGTGGAACCAAGGTCCATCCGACCCAAAAGCCCGAAGCGCTGCTTTACCGCGTGATGCTGGCCACGACCAACAAGGGCGACGTGGTGCTTGATCCGTTCTTCGGCACCGGCACGACCGGGGCAGTGGCCAAGCGCCTGGGCCGCGAATGGATCGGGTGCGAGCGCGAGAGCCAGTACCGCGAGGCCGCGCTGGAACGGATCGAACTGGCCCTGCCGCTCGATGAAAGCGCGTTGACCACGATGCAAAGCCCCAAGGCTGCGCCCAAGGTTGCCTTCGGCACGCTGATCGAAACCGGCTGGATCGCGGCGGGCACCGTGCTGACTGACAAGAAGGGCCGGATGAAAGCCACGGTCCGCGCCGATGGCTCGCTGGTTTCGGGCAGCGAAACGGGTTCGATCCACGGCCTTGGCGCGAAGCTGCAAGGCGCGCCCAGTTGCAACGGCTGGACCTTCTGGCACCTGGAACACGAAGGCGCGGTCAAGCCGCTGGACGCGATCCGGCAGCTTTACCTGCTGGCGACCGAGGACTAATCGTCCGCACGTGACGACTTCATTCTACCTCCGCCCGATTGCCCTTGCCGCTAGCCCGCAGTGTGAGGATGGCGACGCCGTGCGCCTCGCGGGCGGCATGGTCTATGCCAGCCGCTTTGCCCTGATCGCGCGGGAAGAGTTTAGGGTCGTCAGCCGCGCCCGTTATTCCGTCCCGGAGCTGCGCGCGGCGCTTTCCGGATTGCCGGATGCCGTGGAGGAGCAGTTCGATAATCTCCAGCGCAGCCATGCGCCGCTGCAATGCGGGGCGCGGACGGTGCGGCTGGACCAGCCGCAGGTCATGGGCATCCTCAACGTCACGCCTGACAGCTTTTCGGACGGCGGGCAGTTCATGGACGATCCCGAGGTGGCCAATGCCCACGCCGCCGCCATGGTTGAGGCGGGGGCAGCCATCATCGACGTGGGCGGCGAAAGCACCCGGCCCGGCGCTGCCGCCGTGTGGGAAGGGGACGAGTTGAAGCGCGTCGTCCCAGCGGTCGAGCGGCTGGCCGGAATGGGCGCCGCGATCAGCATCGACACGCGCCGTCCCGCCGTGATGGAAGCCGCGCTGGCGGCGGGCGGGCATATCTTCAACGACGTCTCCGCCCTGCGCCACGATCCCCGCAGCCTGGAATTTGCCGCGGGCTCCGGCGCTCCGGTCGTGCTGATGCACGCGCCGGGTGAGGGCGAGGACCTGCATGGCAACGGCCATTATGCCGATGTCGTGCTGGACGTATTCGACTGGCTGGCACAGCGCCGTGATGCGGCCCTTGCGGCGGGGATTGCGCGTGAGAAGATCGTGCTCGATCCCGGCCTGGGCTTTGGCAAGAGCCTGGCAGAGAACCTGGCCCTGATGAACGCGCTGCCGCTGTTCCACGCACTGGGCCAGCCGCTGCTACTGGGGGTCAGCCGCAAGCGGATGATCGGCGCGCTGAGCAATGAGGCACCGGCGCACAAGCGGCTGGGCGGCTCGATCGCGCTGGCCATGAAAGGCCTGGACGCGGGCGTGCAATTGCTGCGGGTCCACGATGTAGCGGAAACCGTCCAGGCCCGCGACGTCTGGCGCGGATTGAGGGATGCGGCCCTGACCGATTTCAGCCAGCTGGGGGATTAGGTCTGTTTGGGAGGCCTTGATCGCGGGTGCTTCGAGACAGGCCCTCAATCTTCGATTTCGGCCCTCCCTCAGCACGAACGGAGGATTGAAAAATACTCCGTTCGTCCTGAGGAGGCGCTGAAGCCGCAGGCTGAAGGGCCGTCTCGAAGGACAGCCGCGACGCCTTTAGTCCGCGTTGCCCGCGCCTTTCGCGTCGCGCGCCTGCGCCCGCACCAGCCGCCAGGCCGCAAAGGCCAGGACCAGCGTGCCGAGGACCAGTGCGGCCCACAGCGCCACGGTGCGCGGATCGAACGGGCTTTCGGGCGCAGCAGGTGCAAGCTGGATCACCGGAGCCTCGCCCGCGCTTTCCACTTCGGCCTGTTGGCGCCAGGCGCGCAGCAGGTCGCTGGGCGTGCCAAGGTCGGCCGGATCGAACCAGGCCGGCTTGGCATTGGCGTGGCCCACGGCCAGGTTGAACGGACCTTCGCCGTTGAACGCGGCAAAGATCGTGATCGGCTCGACCGCCAGGCTGACCTCAGGAACCTTGGAGAAACCCGCGCTGCGCGGATCGGCGGCGATCCGGTATTCGGCCAGGGTTGCGCCTGACAGCTCGAGCGTCGCCGGGCCTTCGCCCTGCTTCAGCGTGGCGCTGGCGAGCAGACCCCAGGGTTCCGAACGGTCGTTGCGGCCGAACAGCTGCACCGGAACGATCCCGTCCGATCCGGTCAGTTCCAGCTTTACCGCCGCGATCGGCACCGAAATCTGCGGGGCAAAGCGCAGTTCGTGGCCGTTGCTAAGCTGGGCGCCGCTGGTTTCCAGATCGACGCGGGCGGGTTGCCGCTCAATCGCTTCCAGCACCTTTGCTCCAGTCACGGCGATGTCCGGTCCTGCCGCCCAGCTCACGCGGACATAGCGGTCCTTGAGGTTGACTGCGGGCAAGGCGATGCGCGGCTGGCCCAGGACTTCGGGATCGTTGCCCGGACGCAGCAGGACTTTCTGGGCCAATGGCTCCCAGGTCTTGAGGTCACTGCCGCTTTCCAGCGTGAAGGTGACGGGCACTTGCTTGGGCAGAGTGGCCGCGAGTTCGATCCCGGTGACGGGCAGCGCCAGGGTGCGCGTATCGATCAGGACAGCGGCCTGTTTGCCACTCGCTTCGGCAGCATCCGTAGCCGTCACCTCGACCGATGCGTCCCCGACCTTCACCGCGACAGTGACCGGAACCGCTACACCGCCCGGACCTTCGACCAGAGGGATCGCGGCCAGATCGTGAGCCTTGACCAGGCTCGATTCGCCGGACCGGTCATAGCCCAGCGCCAGCGACAAGGTGCGGCCCTTGGCGTCGAAAATCCGCACGTCGCCCATGTCTGGCCGGACGATTTCCGCCACGGCGGCAGCCGGCAGGACGACGCGGCCCAGCTTGTTCCCGGCCTTGGGCGCCACGGCCAGGACCTGCGCGAATTCGTCCTGCTTCTTGGGTTCGGGGGCTTCTTCCGCAGTGCAGGCGGCAACGGCCAGAGCGGCAGCGGCGGGCAGCAGGGCACGGACCAGGCGGGCAATCATCACTTCATCTCCTCGCCGCCCCTGCGGGGTGGCAGGGGGACGAAATAGCCGATCAGCAGCATCAGTCCACCCACCCCGATAAAGGCCACGATCCGGGCAATGCCTTCTGCCTGTGACATATCGACGAACAGCAGCTTGACCACAACCACGCCCAGCAAGCTGGCCCCGGCCAGCCACGGCAGGCGCAGCGCCTTGCGCTTGGCATAAAGCATCATGCCCATGGCCATGAGGGTCCAGAGGATGGAAAAGCCGGTGAGGACGGTAGGGCTGGACAGGGTGCGGTAATCCCACGGTACGCCCATGAAGTGATGGGCACTGCGCACCCAGATGCCGTTGATCGCCACGAAAGCAAGGAGCGCGAGAACACCCAGGCCGCCGTTCCCGGCAATCCAGCGGGCCAGGCGGGGCAGCGCGGCGGCGTGCTGCAACATCTGGCGGCGCTGGGCGAGGGCGACAAGCGCCAGCCCCACGGCAAGGTCGATGGGATTGAGCAAGGGCACGTAAGGCAGCGGACGGGTATCGCCCGCCGCGAACCAGGCTGCGCCCAGTGCGCCGAGATAGACCAGCGCTGCCAGCACGGACCCGGCTCGCCACCAATAGGCCCGGGCATGGGGATCGAGCGGCCAGGCGAAATGGCCAGCGGGCTCGCGTGCGGCGCGGCCTGCCCAGCGAGTGACGCCGAACAGCATGGCCGTGGCGCTGGCCAGCAAGACTACGCCCGCCCAGGAACTGTTCCAGAGATTGGCTGCGTCGATCAGGCGGAACAGGCCGTCCGCCAGCATTCCGGTCAGCAGCAACGCGCCCAGCGTGTGCATTCCCGCGTCCCAGCGCGAGGCGGACCCTCGGTCGCGCTGGCGCAGCATCCAGAAGTGCAGGGCCAGCGCCGTCAGCCACCAGGCAAGGTCCGGCAGGTCGGTAATCCGGCGGCCCATGACCAGGCTCACAGGAAAAGCGAGGCCGATCAGCAGCAGCGATACCCGGCCCGGCCAGGTGGCCACCGGCCAGTCCCGGCTGCGGCCCAGCCAGTCGGCAGCGGCCATCAGCGCCAGCACCGCGACAAGCCCGATCTGCACGGTCTGGTAGGGGTGCAGAACTGGGGGCGGGAACGTGAGGTCGGTCAGCGGCGGCAGGCTGCGATTGACTTCCTGCCATACGGCCAGAACGGCAAAGCCGAACCCGGCGAGGAACCATGGCTTGCCCAGGTCGCGCTCGACCGGAACCCAATGCTCTGCCCAAGGGGAACCGCTGTGCGGCCAGTCGCGGCGTAGCCACCAGGCGGTCAGCAGCAAGGGGATCGCAATCAGCAGCGGTCCGACGAAACCATTATTGGCCAAGGGCACGTTGGAGACGGCAGGTTCCAGCGTCCCCAGCGCCAGGATCGCGCCAAGCATTTGCAGGGCGAGGCCGAAGGCGCGGGGCATCCAGCGGGCCTGGCGTGCACCCACCCAGAATGCGCCAGCCCCTTCCAGCGCCCATGCGGCTCCGGTCCATTTCACGTCCAGCGCCAGGGGAATGGCCAGGGTGACAAAGCCCACGCCGATGGCCAGCACGCATTCGCTGAGCAGGCCCATCCCTTGCTTGCGCCGCTGGAACGCCCAGGCTGCAACGGTCAGGTAAGTCGCGCCGAATGCCAGGGCCGACCAGGCGGCGGCATAGGGCCGGTCGTGAACCAGACCCGCCTGCAATCCGAACCCGGCCAGAGCCGTGCCGAACAGCAAGGTGGAATCGGCAAAGTTGCCCAGCTTGCCAGGCGTATTGTGGGCATAGAGCAGGGCGGTGATCAGGTAGATGGCCACCGACAGGCCCAGGAACAGCTCGCACAGCAGGAAGTGGCGGTCTTGGTACGCGCCAAAGCCCCACAGTGCGGCGAGGCCAAAGGTCGCGAAAAAGCCGAGCAGGTTCAGCGCCCGCCAGCTTTTCCAGCCCGCAATCCCAAGAACCGCCAGGTTCAGGACGGTGATATAGGTGAACAAGCCCAGCGGGCTCTCCGCTTCTCCGCCCAGCAGGACCGGAACGGCATAGCCACCCAGGAACGAGGCAAGCGCCATGGTCCGCGAATTCTGCACCACGGCCAGCGCGGCCCCCAGGGCGGCAAACAGGATCATGAAGGCGAATGCGGCCAGCGGCGGCATCACGGTGTAGATCCGCGCGGCGGCAAAGACGGTCAGGTACATGACCGCCACCCCGCCGCCTTGCAGGTGCAAGGCAAAGTCCGGGCGCTGCACCCGCTTGATGAAGCCGACCCCCAGCAGCACCGCGCCGATCAGGCCCACCGTCGCCAGCCGTGCCTCGAGCGGATAGAGTCCAGCATTGGCCACCAGCCGTGCCAGGAAAACGAGGCCCACGAACAGGACGACAAGGCCGACCCGGACAATGGTGTTACCGCCGGTGAACCAGGCGATGAGGTGCCCCAGCGCGCTCTCGGCCAGGCTTGGCCGCGCAGGTTCAGGCTCTGAATGAGGCTCAGGCACGGCGGGCATTTCCTGCCTGTCTGCGGGCTCAATGGCGATTGCTGCGGGCCGGGCAGGCGCGGGCGTCCAGGGGGATTCTTCCGGCGCAGCGGGGCCTTCTTCCGGCTCTGGCACCGCTTCGGGCACAAAGGCCGCGGCGTCAGTCAACCGCTGCCACTCTCGCGCGATTTCCAGCCGCAATTCCTTGCGCAGCCATGTCCCCATCGCCGCGCCGAGAATGCCGCCAAGGATCAAGCCCGGTTCGCTCCAATCAGCGGCAAACCAGCCGATCATCGCCCCCGCCACGATTGCCCACAGGATCATCGCCCCTCCGTTGGCCTGGATCGAGGGAGCAAGCTTCGCAGATTTGGCGGCAATTGAAAGGTGTTGCTGGGGGTTTTCCCTCAACCTGGTGGCGCGGGTTCAGGCGACGTCGCCGATGCCCAGGTCGTTCAGCTTGCGGTAGAGGGTCGAGCGGCCAATGCCCAGGCGGCGCGCCACTTCGGTCATGCGGCCCCGGTAATGGCCAATGGCCAGGCGGATCACGTCGGCCTCAATCTCTTCGAGCGGGCGCAGATTGCCGTCCGGGGTGTAGAGCATGACGCCGACGCCTTCCTGCACTGAGGCTTGCTGTGCGTTCCCGGCGCCCAGCAAGTCTGACAGATGCGGGAAATCCTCGGCCGTCAGGGCATCGCCGCGACAGAACACGGCGGCGCGGAACAGCACGGCTTGCAACTGGCGGACGTTGCCTGGCCAGTCATAGGCGGCCAGCAGGGCAAGCGCGCTGTCCGTGATCCCCAGCGCGCGAAGGCCGGGCTGCTCGCCGATGCGGGCGAGAAAATGCCGGGCAAGCGCCGGGATGTCGCCAGCGCGGTCGCGCAGCGGCGGCAGGGGGACCGTTGCCGGAGAGAGCAGGGCCAGCAAGTCGGGCAGGAAATCGCCCTGTGTGGCCAGATCCTTGAGCGGTGCATTGCTGGCCGCGATCAGCCGCGTGTCGATCCGGAACGAATGGCGCGCACCGATCGGGCGGACGTCGCCGCGCTGGAGCGATTCCAGCAGGCGCTCCTGGACGCAAAGCGGAAGCCGGTCGATCTCGTCCAGGGCCAGGGTCCCGCCGTCGCAATGCTGAAGCGCCCCGACCTGGCGATCGAACGCGCCGGGGAAAGAGCCTTTTTCATGACCGAACAGGGTGGATTCGATCACGTTTTCAGGGATCGACCCGATGTTCAGGATGCGAAGCGTCGCTTTGGCCCGGGGCGAGGCGGCGTGCATCGCGCGGATGACCATTTCCTTGCCGGTGCCGCTTTCCCCCTCGATCAGGATCGGGCCGTGGCCGCGAGCCGCCTTGGCCGCGACGGCCAGCGCCGAGCGGAACGACGGGGCCGCGCCGATCATGGCGTCGAAGTCGGGCGTTGCCTGCATCTTTTCGGTCAGCGGCTGCAATTCGTTGTGCGGGGATTCGCGCATCGTCGCCATTCGCAGCGCCTGCATGAGGCGGTCCGGCGCGATCGGCTTGACCAGGTAATCCGTCACCCCGGCGCGCATTGCTTCGACCGCCAGGAGCGGCGAGGCGCTGCTCGTGAGCATCAGGATCGGCAGGCCCGGACAGCGGCGGCGCAGTTCCGCGATCAGCGAACAGGCTTCCTCGCCGGGCACCCATTGGTCCACGATGATCGCGCGAAGTCCCGCCGATTGCCGCGAGCCGAGCGTTGCAAGGGCGGTGTCGCAGTCACTGACGACCAGGGTGCGCCAGCCTTCGCGCTGGGCAAGCGCGGAGATCAGCCGGCTTTGCGCCGGCTCATCGTCGATCAGCATCAACAGTCGCTGCTCGATATCCGCCATGTCCAATCGTCCAACCCCGTACAGTCTTGAAATCCGGAGCTAGAACAATCTGGTAAACAGCCGATTAAGGGTGCTCAGGCATTCCGTTTTTCTTGCCCCTTGAGTGGCAGGGGAATGCCGGATAGAGACTGCGCCAAGTTCAATTTACGCAATACAGAGGGTACCCTGATGGCTAGCGGCAATGACATGAAGGCACACGAATCGACCTACACCGGCTTTATCGGTCTGGTGAAATACGGCTCGATCCTGACGGTGCTGGTCACGGCCTTCGTCCTTTACATGATCGCCTCCTGATCGCTCCGCGCCCCATGCGGATCGCGGTCCTGAAGGAAACCGCGAGCGGGGAAACCCGTGTCGCGGCCAGCCCGGAAACGGTGAAGAAATTCATCGCGCTGGGCGCCAGCGTGGCGGTCGAGCCAGGGGCGGGGGCCAACGCCGCCGTCTCTGACGAGGATTTCGCCGCTGCGGGCGCGCAGATCAGCAAGGACGCGGTCAAGGGCGCGGACATTATTCTCGGCGTTCAGGGGCCTGACCCTGCGGCGCTGGCCGGTGCCAATCCGGGGGCCTGGATTGTCGCCGGGCTAGATCCCTTCGGCCAGCGGGCGCGGGTCGATGCTTATGCGGCGGCTGGCTTTGAAGCGCTGGCGATGGAATTCATGCCGCGCATCACGCGCGCGCAGAGCATGGACATCCTCTCCAGCCAGTCGAACCTCGCCGGATACAAGGCCGTGATCGAAGCGGCCAATGCCTATGGCCGCGCTTTCCCGATGATGATGACGGCGGCAGGCACGGTTTCCGCCGCCAAGTGCTTTGTCATGGGGGTCGGCGTTGCGGGCCTGCAAGCCATCGCGACCGCGCGGCGCCTCGGCGCGCAGGTGAGCGCAACTGACGTGCGCAGCGCAACCAGGGAACAGATCCTGTCGCTGGGTGCAAAGCCGATCTTCGTGGAAAGCGTCGCCGGGATCGAAGGCGAAGGCGCGGGCGGCTATGCCACCGAAATGAGCGAGGAATACCAGAAGGCCCAGGCCGAACTGGTATCGGCGCACATCGCCAAGCAGGACATCGTCATCACCACCGCGCTGATCCCGGGCCGGGCCGCACCGCGCCTGATTTCCGACGCGCAGATTGCAACGATGAAGCCGGGCAGCGTGATCTTCGACCTCGCCGTCGCGCAGGGCGGCAACGTCGAAGGCAGCAAGCCGGACGAAGTTGTTGTCCGCCACGGCGTGAAGATCATCGGCTGGGCCAATACGCCCGCGCACCTGGCAGCAGACGCCTCGGCCCTGTTCGCCCGCAACCTCTACAACTTCCTCTCCGCCTTCTGGGACAAGGAGCAGGGCAGGCCGGTGCTCGACGAGGAAATCGGCAATGCCGTGCGGCTGACCCAGGGCGGGAAGGTCGTGAACGAGAGGCTGCTGGGGTGAGTTTGGCGGTTCCCTTGCCTCCCCGGAACGGGGAGGGGGACCGCGCAAAGCGTGGTGGAGGGGGCTCTCCAGTCTTGCAACGACCTGTCGTTTATCAGGCTCGCCAGCTTCGTCGAAGCATGACCGTGCCGGAACACCTGCTGTGGCAACAACTCCGGCATAGACCAGGTGGGCTCAAATTCAGACGGCAACATCCAATTGGGCCTTACATTGCCGACTTTTGCTGCCTGCAACACAAGCTAGTGATCGAAATCGAGGGCATGGTGCACGATATGGGCGACCAGCCGTCTCGCGATCTGGTACGTTTCCAATACATAAAAGCTAACGGGTTCAGGGTGCTGCGGGTTTCTGCGCGGCGCGTGCTGGAGGATGCGATCGGCACTGCCGAAGCAATCGCGGCGCGTGCGGCCAGCCCCCTCCACCGTCCTGCGGACGGTCCCCCTCCCCGTGCCGGGGAGGCAAATTAGTGGACTTTATTTCAATCCTTTCGATCTTTGTGCTGGCCTGCTTTGTTGGCTATTACGTGGTCTGGTCGGTCACGCCGGCCTTGCACACGCCGCTGATGGCGGTGACCAATGCGATCTCCTCCGTGATCATTGTCGGCGCGCTGATCGCGGCGGCTGCGGCGGGTAGCGGGGTGGCCAAGTGGCTGGGCCTGCTGGCGGTGGTCCTGGCCAGCGTCAACATCTTCGGCGGCTTTGCGGTCACAGCCCGGATGCTGGCGATGTACAAGAAGAAGGAGAAGAAGTGATGGAACACGTCGCTGCTCCTTCCTGGGCCATGCTGGCCTATCTCGTCTCGGGCGTGCTGTTCATCCTTGCGCTGCGCGGGCTGTCCAGCCCTGGCACGAGCCGCGCGGGCAACCGCTATGGCATGATTGGCATGCTGATCGCGGTGGTGACCACGCTGGTCACGCACCAGATCGCCAGCCTGCCGGAAATCGTCGGAGCCATTGCCATTGGCGGCGGGATCGGCTGGGTCATTGCCCGCCGCATCGCCATGACTGACATGCCGCAGCTGGTGGCCGCCTTTCACAGCCTTGTCGGTCTGGCCGCGGTGCTGGTTGGCTGGGCGGCTTACCTGAACCCGGAAGCTTTCGGGATTGTCGGCGCGAATGGGGCGATCAACCCCGTTTCGCGGCTGGAAATGGGTCTTGGCATCGCGATCGGTGCGATCACCTTCTCCGGTTCGGTCATTGCCTTCCTGAAGCTGGCCGGAAAGATGAGCGGCGCGCCGATCCTGCTGCCTGCGCGGCACGTGATCAACCTGGGGACGCTGGTGGCAATCATCGGTCTGACCGGGCTGTTCATGACCGACCAGAGCCTGTGGATCATCGCGGCCATCACGGTGCTGTCGTTCCTGATCGGCTTCCTGCTGATCATTCCGATTGGCGGTGCGGACATGCCGGTCGTCGTCTCGATGCTCAATTCCTATTCGGGCTGGGCGGCGGCGGCGATGGGCTTTACCCTGCACAATTCAGCGATGATCATCACGGGTGCACTGGTCGGCTCTTCCGGTGCGATCCTGTCCTACATCATGTGCCGGGCGATGAACCGCAGCTTCCTGTCGGTCATCGCGGGCGGCTTTGGCGCCGATGCCGGTGCCGCCGGGGGCGAGGCGAAGGAGCAGCGCCCGTGGAAGCGCGGCAGCGCCGAAGACGCGGCCTTCCTGCTGAAGGAAGCGGAAAACGTCATCATCATTCCGGGCTATGGCATGGCCGTGGCCCAGGCCCAGCACGCCCTGCGCGAAATGGGCGACCTGCTGAAGAAGGAAGGTGTCTCGGTCAAATATGCGATCCACCCGGTCGCGGGCCGCATGCCGGGGCACATGAACGTGCTGCTGGCCGAAGCCAACGTCCCCTATGACGAAGTGTTCGAACTGGAGGACATCAACTCCGAATTCGGCCAGTGCGACGTGGCCTTCATCATTGGCGCGAACGACGTGGTCAATCCGGCGGCCAAGACCGACAAGTCCTCACCCATCTATGGCATGCCGGTGTTCGACGTGGACAAGGCCAAGACCATCATGTTCATCAAGCGCTCAATGGGCGGGGTCGGCTATGCGGGGGTGGACAACGACGTGTTCTACATGGACCAGACCATGATGCTGCTGGCCGATGCAAAGAAGATGGTCGAAGACATCGTCAAGGCGCTGGCGCACTAGGCATGAAACAGGGCGCGATTGCTCTGGCGACTGTGGCTCTTGCCGCCTGTTCGCCCAGCAAACTGGCCTATGGCCAGGTCAAGAGCGCCATGCTGGATGCCGGGCTGTCCGAACCCAATGCCGCCTGCATGGCGACCCGCATGACCGACCGGCTCAGCCTGGGGCAGCTGAACAAGCTGAAGCAGCTGAAGGGTGAGAAGCAGAGCCTGTCGGACTATGTCTCTGCTGTGCGCCGGGTCGGCGATGCCGAGGCGCTGTCGGTGACCGCCAGCAGCGCCGCGCTTTGCACCAGCGGACTTGCCCGGGAAAAGTGAAACGCGTCCAGCCGCGCTCTTCCACGGTTGGATGCCCCCCGGACGCTAGACCTGCCAGAACTCCTCGCTTAAGGCGCTCGCAACAGGGGTTTCCAACCCGGGGAGTTCAAGTTTGCGAAAAATCGGCCTGATCGGCGGCATGAGCTGGCTGTCGACGCGTACCTATTACGAACAGATCAACAGGCAGGTCCAGGCGCGGGCCGGTCAGCGCGCCAGTGCGCCGATGCTGATCGACAGCCTGGACTTTTCCAGCCTGGCCCGCCTTTCCACCCGTGAAGAGTGGGATCACGCCGCGGAAGTCCTGTGTGCCTCGGCCCGTCAGCTTGAGGCGGGCGGCGCCACCGCGATCCTGATCGGCGCGAATTCGATGCACAAGGTCTATGACCGCGTGGCCGCAGCCGTATCGGTCCCGGTGATTCACATTGCCGAATGCGTCGCGGCGAAAATGGCCGAACGCGGCGTGGCCAAGGCGGCGCTGATCGGCACGCGCAACGTGATGCTGGAAAGCTTCTACCGGCAAAAGCTGATCGCGCGGGACATCGAACTGCTGCCCCCGGAAATGGCCTTTGTCGACACGCTGGACCGGATCATTTACGACGAGTTGCTGATCGGCAAGGTAACCCGGCAGGCAGAGCGCGAATTGAAGACGATCCTGACCAACTTGCAGCAGGACGGAGCCCAGGCGGTCGTGCTGGGCTGCACCGAACTGGAAATGATCGTAGCGGTGGACGCGAATGTCTTGCCGATCTTCGACTGCACCAAGATCCATGCCCAGGCGGCGGTCGACTGGATCCTGGGCGAGGGGTGAGGGCCGCTTTCGCCTGTGACCCGGCGCAGAGCCGCGGGCGGGAATTCCCGATCGAGCAATCGCTCGCCCGCGGTCCGCGCAGCGCGTTCCAGCGCGACCGGGACCGGGTGGTCCATTCCATTGCCTTTCGCCGCCTGCGCCACAAGACGCAGGTCTTCGTCGCGCCCGACGGGGACCACTACCGCGTCCGCCTGACGCACAGCCTGGAAGTGGCGCAGATCGGGCGCGTGATCGCCCGGGCGCTGGGGCTGGACGAGGACCTGACCGAGGCGCTGTGCCTGGCCCATGACATTGGCCATCCGCCCTTCGGCCATGCCGGAGAGGAAGCGCTGGACCACGCGCTTGAGCGGTTCGGCGGGTTCGACCACAACGCTCACTGCCTGCGCGTCCTGATGCGGCTGGAAAGCCCCTATTGCGAGCATGAGGGGCTGAACCTGACCTGGGAAATGCTGGAAGGGCTGGCCAAGCACAATGGCCCGGTCGGCGTGGTCCCCTGGGCCCTGGCCGAGCTGGATGCGGCCTATCCGCTGGAACTGACCCAGTGGGGATCGCTGGAATCGCAGGTTGCTGCGCTGGCCGATGATATCGCCTATGACAACCACGACATCGACGATGGCCTGCGCGCCGGGTTCCTTGAACTGGATGAATTGCTGACCCTGGACTTCGTGGCCGACCAATGGCGCGCGATTGAACGCAAGTTCCCCGGAGCCCCGCAGGAACGCCGATTGCGCGAACTGGTGCGCAGCCAGATCGGCCTGATGGTCAATGACCTGATCGGCGAAACGGCGGTGCGGGCAAAAGGCATGGCCAGCGCGGCGGAAGTGCGCGCGGCAGGGCAGGCCACCGCCGCCTTCAGCACGGGCATGGCGGAGAACGAGCGGCGCCTGAAAGCCTTCATGTACGCCAGGCTCTATCACCATCCGCAGCAGCTCCACACGGCGGAGCGGGCGCGGGCGGTGACGGCGGAGCTTTACGCGGCCTATGCCCAGGATCCGGCGCTGATGGATGCCGGGTGGCAGGCCAGCTTGCCGACGGAAGAACCGCAGCGCAGCCGCCATATTGCCGATTTCATCGCCGGGATGACCGATCGCTATGCGATTGCCGCCCATGCAAAAATCTACGGTCGCACGCCAGAGGGGCTGCGCAATGTCTAGAAGGCCAGATCAACAAACCGCCGCTCAGCCTGAGCTTGTCGAAGGCGGCCATCGCGCTCAATCATTCTTCGACAGGCTCAGCATGAGCGGGTGCGGGAGGCGGCATTGAGCAAGCCGATCCGTATCGCGCTGGTCGGAGCCACCGGAATGATCGGCATGACGCTGATCCGCATGGCCGTGCAGCGCCCGGACATTCGCGTCATTGCCGTGTCGCGGCGCGAGATTGCCTTGCCCCCCGGCGCGCGGATGGAAGTGCTGGTCGCCGATCCCGAACATTGGGACGACGCGATTGCCGCTGCCAATGCCGACGTGCTGGTCTGCGCGCTCGGCACCACCTGGAAAAAGGCGGGCAAGGACGAAGCGGCGTTCCGGGCGGTCGATCAGGAACTGGTGCTGGACTGCGCCCGCGCGGCCAAGGCGGCGGGCATTCGCCAGATGATCTCCATTTCCTCGGTCGGGGCCGATCCCATGGCCAAGAACCTTTACCTGAAGGTCAAGGGCGAGACGGAGCAGGCGCTGGGCAAGGTCGGGCTGCAACGGCTCGACGTGATCCGTCCCGGCCTGCTGCGCGGCCCGCGCGAGGAGCTGCGTCCGGCGGAAAAGCTGGGAATGATCGCCAGCCCGCTGATCGACCTGTTCCTGAATGGAGAGCTGCGCCGCTATCGCTCGGTCCATGCTGAAACCATTGTCGAGGCGATCATCGGCCTGAGCCGCGAGAAGATGGCGGGGCGCTTTGTGTTCGAGCATGATGGCATCCTGCGCGCCGCGCGGCGGGGACAGTTCCACCCACAGCCGTTGACTCAGGACTGAAGGCAAGCCATTCGCGCAGTGTCGCTGACCGCGCGGGAGAGTTCTGGTGATTCGTCACCAGGCGCCGAAGGAGCAACCGCCCCGGAATCTCTCAGGCAAAAGGACCGCGTGGGTCGATAGCGATGCTCTGGAAAGTGGTGCGGCCCATGGCACGCACCCGCCGAAGGGGTAACCTCGCGCTGCGGGGGAAAGCTCTCAGGTTTCCGTGACAGAGGGGGCGCCGATTGGCGTCATACCTGTGCAGGAACCGAATTAGTGAGCGACACTTACAATCCCGATGAAGTTGAAGCCCTCGAACCCGAGGTGCTGACCCTGCCGCTTGACGCCTGGCACCGCGAACGCGGCGGCCGCATGGTCGAATTCGCCGGTTACTGGATGCCGGTCCAATACGAAGGCATTCTGGCTGAACACCTGTGGACGCGTGACAGCGCCGGGCTGTTCGATGTCAGCCACATGGGCCAGCTGCACCTGTCCGGCGTGGGCGTCGAGGCTGCGCTGGAAGCGGTCCTGCCGATCGACCTTCGCACGCTGAAGCCGCACGGTCCGCGCTATTCGATGCTGCTGGATGAAGAGGGCGGCATTCTGGACGACCTGATGGTGACGCGCTGGGATGACGGGTTCTACCTGGTGGTCAACGGCGCGACCAAGTGGGACGACATCGCCCACCTGCGCGAACACCTGCCCGATGAAGTCACCCTGTCGCACATGGACGAAAGCGCATTGCTGGCACTGCAAGGCCCCAAGGCGGCAGAGGCGCTGGAGCGGCTCGCTCCCGGCGTTTCGGCGCTGACCTTCATGAAGGGCGGACAGTTCAAGCTGGCCGGGGTGGACGCCTGGATCAGCCGGTCGGGCTATACCGGCGAGGATGGGTTCGAGATTTCGATCCCTGCCGAAGCCGCGCAGCAGGTGGCGGACCTGATCTGCCAGCAGCCGGAAGTGAAGCCGATTGGCCTGGGTGCCCGCGATTCCCTGCGACTGGAAGCGGGCCTGCCGCTTTATGGCCACGACCTTTCGCCCGAGCACAGCCCGATCGATGCCGACCTGCTGTTTGCCGTGAACAAGCGCCGCCGCAGCGAAGGCGGGTTCATCGGCGCGGAGCGCGTGCTGCGCGACCTGGCCGAAGGAACGGCGCAGGTGCGCGTCGGTCTAAGCCTCGATGGCCGCCAGGCCGCGCGCGAAGGTGCCGAGGTCTATGCGGGCGGCGAAAAGGTCGGCGTGCTGACTTCCGGCGGTTTCTCGCCCTCGCTGCAACGCCCGATTGCCATGGCCTATGTCGACCGCGCCCAGGCTGCGGTCGGCACCGCGCTGGAAATCGACGTGCGCGGCAAGCGCCTGCCTGCCACCGTTACTGCCATGCCCTTTGTCCCCCATCGCTATCACCGCTGAGGAGTTAACCCATGCCCCGCTATTTCACCCAGGATCACGAGTGGATCGAAGTTGACGGCGATGCCGGAACCGTTGGCATTACCGACTATGCCCAGGGCCAGCTTGGCGACATCACCTTTGTCGAACTGCCCGAAGCGGGCGCCGCGCTGAAGAAGGGCGATGCCCCTTGCGTGGTCGACAGCGTCAAGGCCGCCAGCGACGTCTACGCGCCGGTCAGCGGCACCGTGACCGAAAGCAACGGCGCGCTGGAAGGCGAACCGGAACTGGTCAACACCGATCCCGAAAACGGCGGCTGGCTGTTCCGCCTGACCCTGTCCGACCCGTCGGAACTGGAAGGGCTGATGGATAAGGCCGCCTACGACGCATACGTCGCGGGCCTCTAGGAACTGCTGCAATGCGATACCTTCCCCTGACCCCCGCAGACCGCGCCGAAATGCTCGGCGTGATCGGTGCCGCCAGCGTCGATGACCTGTTCGTCGATGTCCCGGCAGAGGCGCGCCTGGCCGGAACCGTTCCGGGATTGCCCAATCATGCCAGCGAAATGGCCGTGGAACGGCACATGGCCAGCCTGGCCGCGAAGAACATCAGCGCCGGATCGGCTCCGTTCTTCCTGGGGGCAGGGGCCTATCGCCACCACGTTCCCGCCAGCGTCGATCACCTGATCCAGCGCGGCGAGTTCCTGACCGCCTATACCCCCTACCAGCCGGAAATCGCGCAAGGCACGCTGCAAGTGCTGTTCGAATTCCAGACCCAGGTGGCGCGGCTGTTCGGCGTCGAAGTAGCCAATGCCTCGATGTACGATGGCTCCACGGCAGCGTGGGAAGCCGTCGCCATGGCCGGACGCGTGACCAAGCGGAAGAAGGCGGTGCTCTGCTCCGGCCTGCACCCGCACTATGTCTCCACAATCCGTACCATGGCGAAGTTCACCGGCGACGTGATCGAATGGGCCGCTCCCCGGCTTGAGGCGGAGCCCGATACGGCTGGCCTCATTGCCGCCATCGACGGCGAAACCAGCTGCGTGTTGGTGCAGTACCCCGATATCCTGGGCCGCGTGACCGACCTGGCCGCCATTGCCGAGGCCGCCCATGCCGTTGGCGCGCTGCTGGTCGCCGTGGTGACCGAGCCGGTTGCGCTGGGCCTGCTGGAAGCCCCGGGCAACCTGGGCGCGGACATCGTCGTGGGCGAAGGGCAATCGCTGGGCGTCGGCCTGCAATTCGGCGGTCCGTACCTCGGCCTGTTCGGCTGCCGCGACAAGTTCGTGCGGCAGATGCCGGGCCGCCTCTGCGGCGAAACCGTGGATGCAGAAGGACGGCGCGGCTTCGTGCTGACGCTTTCCACCCGCGAGCAGCATATCCGCCGCGAAAAGGCGACCAGCAACATCTGCACCAATGCCGGGCTCTGCGCCCTGGCCTTCAGCGTGCACATGACTCTGCTGGGCGGGGAAGGGCTGGCCAAGCTGGCCCGCGTCAACCACGCTCGTGCGCGGCAGACGGCGGAGCGGCTGGCCAAGGTTCCGGACGTCACCGTGCTTAACGGAGCCTATTTCAACGAATTCACCGTGATCCTGCCCAAGGACGCGCGCGACGCCGTGCGGGCCATGGCCGATCGCAAGGTGCTGGGCGGCGTCTCGCTGGGCCGGCTCTATCCCGATGCGCCGGAACTCGCCCGCGGCCTGCTGGTCACCGCCAGCGAACTGACCACGGATGAGGATATCGAAGCGCTGGCCACGGCGCTGGAAGGAGTGCTGGCATGAACGCCCCCAACGCATCCGGCTGGCGCCCCGAAATGGGCAGCGCAGAAGCCTCCGCCCCGGCAACCGCCAGCGGCGACCGCGCGCTGATGCTGGAAGAGCCGCTGATCTTCGAACTCGGCCGTCCTGGCACCTGCGGCGTCGATATCGACGTACCCGCGCTGGAACCGCTGCCCGCACTGGGCAAGTTCCTGCGCAAGCAGGCGCCTGCGCTGCCGGGTCTGTCGGAACCGGAAACGGTGCGGCATTACACCCGTCTCAGCCGCCAGAACTATGCGATTGACCTGGGGCCATTCCCGCTCGGTTCGTGCACGATGAAGCACAACCCGCGCCTTAACGAAAAGGTCGCGCGCCTGCCCGGCTTTGCCGACGTTCACCCGCTGGCCCCGCAGCAGACGGTGGAAGGCGCTCTGGAAGTGATCGGCCAGCTGTCGCATTGGCTGATCGAGCTGACCGGGATGCACGGTGTCGCGATGAGCCCCAAGGCCGGTGCCCACGGCGAACTGTGCGGCGTACTCTGCATCAAGGCGGCGCTTGAAGCCCGCGGAGAGGACCGCAAGGTCATGCTCGTGCCCGAAAGCGCTCATGGCACTAATCCCGCCACGGCTGCCTTTGCTGGCTTCAGTATCGAGAATATTCCGGCCACGCCTGATGGCCGCGTCGACCTGGCCGCGCTGGAGGCTCGGCTGGGGCCGGACGTTGCGGGGGTGATGATCACCAACCCCAACACCTGCGGCCTGTTCGAACGCGACATGAAGAAGATTGCCGATGCGGTCCATGCGGCGGGCGGCTATGTCTATTGCGACGGGGCGAATTTCAACGCCATCGTCGGCAAGGTCCGCCCCGGCGACCTCGGCATCGATGCGATGCACATCAACCTGCACAAGACCTTCTCCACGCCCCACGGCGGCGGCGGACCGGGTTCCGGCCCGGTGGTCCTGTCCGAAGCGCTCAGCCCGTTTGGGCCGCTGCCCTTCGTCACCCGCACGGCGGATGGATCGGTCCGCCTTGTCGAGGAAGAGAACGCCGGGGAAGAACACCCGCAGGCCTTCGGCCGCATGGCCGCGTTCCACGGCCAGATGGGCATGTTCACCCGCGCGCTGACCTATATCCTCAGCCATGGGGCCGACGGGCTGAAGCAGGTTGCCGAAGATGCGGTGCTGAACGCGAACTATGTCCTGCGCAGCCTGGACAGCGAACTCGATGCCCCCTTCGGCCATGCGGGACCCTGCATGCACGAAGCCCTGTTCAGCGATGCCGGCATGGCCGAGGGCTTCTCCACCCTCGATATTGCCAAGGGGCTGATCGACGAAGGGTTCCACCCGATGACGGTCTATTTCCCGCTGGTCGTTCACGGCGCCATGCTGGTCGAGCCGACCGAGACGGAAAGCAAGGCCGGGCTGGACCGCTTCATCAATTCGCTGCGCAGTCTGGCCCAGCGGGCCAAGGCTGGCGACGAAAGCCTGAAGAGCGCGCCGCACTTCGCACCGCGCCGCCGTCTCGACGAAACCCAGGCCGCGCGCAAGCCGGTCCTGGCGTGGAAGGGCGACGCGGCCTGACCGCCTGACCTGACGCAAGGGATTCCCCTGCCGGCGAACTTGGACTAAGTCGCTGGCAGGGGAGATTTCGCCATGTGGGAAGGTTTGTTCGGTTTCACCAATGGTCTGGCGGTGATTGGCTGGCTGATGCTGGCGTTCCTGCCGCGCAAGCCGCTGACGCACAGCGCCATCCTGTTCCTGGTCGTCGGGCTGCTCTGCCTGGTCTACGCGGTAAGCTTCGCCCTGTTCCTCTCAGGCAGCGTGGACATTGGCCAGCAAGCGGGTGGTGGCACCCCCGGTTTCGGTTCGATCGAACAGGTCCGCGCGCTGTTCCTGTCCGATGGCGGGGTGGTGATCGGCTGGACGCACTACCTGGCGTTCGATCTGTTCACGGGTCTGTGGATCGCGCGCGATGCCGACGCAAAGGACTTTTCACGGATTGCCCAGCTGCCGTTCCTGGCCGCCACGTTCATGGCAGGCCCGGTCGGCTTGCTCAGCTGGCTGGTAGTACGCGAGCGGAGCGCGCGGAAAACCGGGCGGGGTTGATCGGGCCAGGGACGGGCGACTTATTTCGTCGCCCGGTCACCCGCTTCGCCCACGGATTCAATGTCGCGGCCCAGACCCTTTACGGTGTTGCAGGCCGATGCGGTGAAGACCAGAGTGGCCGTCGCGCATGCAAGCAGGAGTTTGCGAACCAAAGGACTCTCCATCGTTTGCTCAAAGGTACGTTGTAACGTGAAAACACTTATTACAACGGCTCTGTTCCCCGGTCGACTTTTATTCGGCGCTACTCGTCGCAGTCGGTGAAATGGCGCGGTTATGCACATGTTCACGCCAGGCGATGATCCCGCCAGCGGCAATGATGGCCGGCGCGCCTAGCCAGGTGGCAGTCGGCGGCAACTCGTCCCAGATCAGCCAGCCGTAGATCGTCGCCCAGACCAGCGCGGAATAGTCCATCACGATCACGCTGGCGACCTGGCCATACCGCAGCGCAGCAGTCAGCAGCAGCTGGCCGAGCAGGCCCATCAGCCCGCATGAAATCAGCAGGAACCACTGCCAGGGCGTATGCGCCGAGGCGTAGAAGGGCAGGGCCGCAGCCAGAATCGGCGCGGACAGGGCGGAAAACCAGAACACGATCGACAGCGATTCCTCGGTCCGGCTGAGATCACGCACCTGGATCGAGATCAGCGCGACCATGAACCCCGCACCGATGCCCACGAATGCGCCAAACAGCGGAATGGCCGCATGGCCGGGCTGGGCAATGATCAGGACCCCGGTGAAGCCCAGCACGACGGCCAGCCAGCGGACCGGCCCGATTTTTTCCCGCAGCAGCAGGGCTGACAGGATCACGGCGAAAATTGGCGTGGTAAAGCCAAAGGTCGTCGCCACGGCCAGCGGCAGCAGGATCGGCGCGCCGAAGGTGAAGAACATGCCGCTCAGCCCCAGCATGGCCCGCCGCGCATGGGTCGGCAGGCGCTGGGTGCGCAGCCGGGCCGTCTCTCCGCGCAGGGCTAGCCACGCGAAGATCAGCACGCCCGAGGGAACCTGCCGCCAGAACAGGATCTCGGGCAGGGCGACCCCGCTTTCCGAAGTCAGCTTCACCAGCATGATCAGCGAGGATAGAGCCAGGGTCGCCAGCAGCCGCAGGCCAAGCGCGTAAAGGGGCTTCTGGACAGGTTCCACCATTCCGCTCTAACGCCGCGGCATGGACTGGCAAGCGACCATCTCTGACTGGCTGGATAATCCTGCGGTTCGCTCAGGCCTGGTGGCTTTCGCCCTGGTCTGCCTGGCCTTCGTCGCCTGGCGCGGAGACAGACGCCGCATGACGCGCAGCGATGCCGACGCCGTGGGCTGGATGCCCTGGCGCGACATCGCCTTCTGGTCGGCTTTCATCGCCTTCCTGGTCGCGGTGTTCGGGCCTTACTTCCTCTAGCGTCATCCCGGCCTGCGCCGGGGTGACCGACAAATCTTACAAACAGGCCTCCAGATAGGCCTGGTCAAACCCGAACTGGCGCGCCTTTTCCAGCGTATAGGGACGCAGGCCGGAAGCGCGGAATTCGCCGATGATTTTCCCGTCCTCGCTCTCGTCGAGATACTCGAACTTGAACAGCGACTGGGTGACGATCACGTCGCCTTCCATCCCGATGACTTCGGTGATTTCCGTCGTGCGGCGCGAACCGTCGCGCAGGCGCTTCACCTGCACGATCAGGTCGACCGATTCGGCGATCTGGCGCGAAATGGCTTCCTTTGGGATCTTGATGTCGCCCATCAGGATCATGTTTTCCATACGGCCCAGGCACTCGCGCGGGCTGTTGGCGTGAAGCGTACACATCGAACCATCGTGGCCGGTGTTCATCGCGGCGAGCAGGTCGAAACACTCCGCGCCGCGAATTTCGCCCAGGATGATCCGGTCCGGACGCATACGCAGGGCGTTCTTGACGAGGTCGCCGATCGTGATGGCGCCTTGCCCTTCCAGGTTCGGCGGGCGGGTTTCCAGCGGCAGCCAGTGCGGCTGTTGCAGGCGCAATTCCGCCGCGTCTTCGATGGTCAGCACGCGCTCGCCCGGGTCGATCATCTTCGACAGGGCGTTGAGCATGGTGGTCTTGCCCGAACCCGTACCGCCCGAAATGACGATGTTCATCCGGCAGGCCCCGGCGATCTTCAGCGCGGTGGCCATCTTCTCGCTCATCGAACCGAAGTCCTTGAGCATGTCGATGGTGATCGGCTTTTCGGAAAACTTACGGATCGAGATGGCCGTGCCGCGAAGCGACAGCGGCGGGACGATCACGTTGACGCGGCTGCCGTCCTTCAGGCGGGCGTCGGCCAGCGGCGTGGTCTGGTCGACGCGGCGGCCGACCTGGTTGACGATGCGCTGGGCGATCTGGAACAGGTGCGCTTCATCGCGGAACCGGATCGGCGCGATTTGCAGCTTGCCCTTCTTTTCGATGTAGGTCTGGTCCGGGCCGTTGACCATGATGTCCGACACGTCCGGATCGTTGAGCAATTCTTCCAGCGGACCAAAGCCCAGCAGTTCGTCGATCAGCACCTTTTCCAGCGCGAACTGTTCGCGCCGGTTCAGCGTGACTTTCAATTCCGCCAGCACTTCCATGATGATCGGGCGGAATTCCTCGGACAGTTCATCCTTGGTCAGGGTAGCGGCCGCTTCGGGATCGACCCGTTCCAGCAGGCGCGGCAGCACCTGTTCCTTGATCTTGTGGACCGAGGCTTC
This sequence comes from Novosphingobium sp. NPDC080210, assembly GCF_050281025.1. NCBI lineage: Bacteria > Pseudomonadati > Pseudomonadota > Alphaproteobacteria > Sphingomonadales > Sphingomonadaceae > Novosphingobium > Novosphingobium sp. NPDC080210. The sequence goes on along the minus strand of NZ_JBNNWL010000001.1, from coordinate 869,674 downwards.
GAAGCCCTCGGCCTGGTAATTCCCCTCGGCCACGCCGTTCACGCGCTCTTGCAGGCGCGACATCGCGTCGCTTTGCTTGTTCGGCTGGGTTTCGCCCGCCGGGGCCGAGCCCATTTCATCATTGGGGAGGGGCGGAAACTGTTCGCCGCCCTGTGGTCGCGGAGCCTCAAAGCCCTTCATCGGGCGCGCAACGCCGAATTGGGGGCGGGCCCCTGCGGCCATACCGCCCGGACCATTGCGTCGGCCAAATGCGCTCATTGTGGTTAAATCCCCCGGAAAACTGCGATTCACCTGCCACCGGAATGGATACCCGCTGGCTTATGGAATTGGTGAATAGAACGGAAACTTTGAATATTTCCTAAAGCCGCAGGCAATTCGGTAACCCGCTGTTCCTGTCCGGTTGTTTGCAGTGGCCCAGGCCCTTTCCCCAGCGTTACCGGCAAAGCGCTGGCACAAATCCGGCAGTGACCTTAGAGCCGTCCTCAGGTCCATTTCCGACTTGCCGGGCAAGTCGCCTTTTCAGGAGTGCCGGTTTGCGCCATCCGGAACGTTCGGGTTTGCTGTTTGCTCTGGCCGGTTTCTCGCTGTTGTCGCTGGGCGATGCGGTGGTGAAGTCGATGACCGGCGAATGGTCGCCGACCGCCATTTCCGCTTTGCGCTATGTGCTGGGCGCTGTCGGGCTGACAACGCTGCTGGTCGCGCGGCAGGGGCGCAGCGCCTTTGCGATGCCGCTGCCAAAGGTGCAGGCAGTGCGCGGGCTGGCGGTGGCCATGGCGACCGTCGGGTTCTTTTCCGCCGTCTTCGTCATGCCTCTGGCTGCTGCCACGTCGCTGACCTTTACCAGTCCGATGATCACCGCGCTGCTCGCCGCAGTGGTTCTGGGCGAGCCGGCGCGGCGGGAGACGTGGATTGCATCGCTGGCCGCCTTTGCCGGAGTACTGATCGTGCTGCGGCCCAATTTCCTCGCCGTCGGCTGGGCCGCTTTGCTCCCGCTGCTCTCGGCCCTGGGGATGAGCGTGCTGATGATCGCCAACCGCTATGTCGCGGGCAAGGCCTCGCCGCTGGCGATGCAGGCCTTCATCGCCACCATGGCTGCGCCGGTCCTGGTCCTGGTGGCCCTTGCCTTTCACTTTGCCGGGCCGGAGCGGTTCCACCTGACCTGGCCGGACTGGACGGTCCTGCTGCGCTGCGCCTTCGTCGCGGTTTCGGCCAGCTCTGCTCACTGGTTCATTTACCTTGGCACGACCCGCGCCGGGGCGGCCAGCGTTGCCCCGATGACCTATGTCCAGCTTATCATGGCCAGCCTGCTGGGCTGGCTGTTCTTTGACAGTCACCCGGATGCGATGACCCTGCTGGGCGCGGCGATCATCGTCGGGGCTGGACTCTACCTGTGGCGGGCAGGGCAAGTCCGCCAGATGCCAGAGCCGGAGTGATCGCGGTGCTGGAGCCAGCTTTAAATCCCGGGTTCATTCCGCCCCATCCAAGAGGTTTGCCATGAAAAGCATCCTGGCCGCCGCCGCTCTGCTGGTTTCCGCTCCGCTTGCCGCGCAGACCCTGTCGAAGCCCGCGCTGCCCGAATGGATGGCCGGGACCTGGATGATGGAGGACGGGGCCAATTGGTCGGACGAGGTCTGGACCGATCCGCGCGGTGGGATCATGCTGGGCCTCTCGCGCACGGGATTTGGCCCGCAATTGCAGGATTGGCAGGCAGCGCAAATCCGCTTCAAGCCGGATGGCCGCATCAGCTTGTTCATCCAGCCGCAGGGGCGCAGCGCGATTGAATTCCCGCTGGTCCTGATCAGCGAGGAAGCGATCGAATTTGCCAATCCGGCGCAGAACTATCCGCAGCGCATCCGGTACTGGCGCCAGGGCAAGCTGCTGATGGCCGAAGCATCGCGCATTGACGGCAGCGACGTTACGCGGTGGAACTATCGCCCGGTCCTGCCCCCGCGCGACGAAGGAGAGTGACGAGATGCGTAGCCGCGATTTCACCCAGGTCGATGTGTTCACCGCCGTGCCCTACAAGGGCAACCCCGTCGCGGTCGTGCTGGACGGGGAAGGGCTGTCCGACGCGGAAATGCAGGCCTTTGCCAACTGGACCAACCTGTCCGAAACGACCTTCGTCCTGCCCGCGACCGAGGCCGGGGCGGATTACCGCGTCCGGATCTTCACGCCCAAGGTGGAGCTGCCCTTTGCCGGCCATCCGACACTGGGCACCGCTCATGCCGTGATGCAGGCCGGACTGGCCAGCCCGACCGGGGGCAAGCTGGTGCAGCAATGCGCGGTCGGCCTGGTCGATCTGACGGTGAACGACAGCGGCTTGTCTTTCCGCCTGCCACGCTATGCCCTGTCGGAACTGGACGACCCCGAAGCCACCGCATGGATCGGCGCGCCGGTGAAGGGCAAGGCCCAGGCGGTCGATGTCGGTCCGGTCTGGCTCGTCGCCGAACTGGAAAGCATCGCCGATCTGGAAAGCCTCAACCACGATGCCGCGCGCCTGTCAGCCTATTACGGACCCAAGGGTTGGACCGGGGCAACGATCTACGCTGCCGAGGGGGAGCGCGTGGTCGTGCGCAGCTTCGCGCCGGGTGACGGCATTGCCGAAGACCCGGTCTGCGGCAGCGGCAACGGCGCGGCGGCAGCGTTCCGGCTCGCGGCGGGGCAGGTCGGCCCGGGCGATAGCTATGTCGCGAGCCAGGGCCGCCAGATCGGCCGCGATGGCTATATTACGATCCGGTTCGAAGGGCAGGACATCCACGTCGGCGGGCAATGCGTGACCTGCATATCCGGCAGCGTGACGCTGTGATTGCGACCCGCCTGACCGAGCGGCTGGATCTGGACCTGCCGCTGATGCTTGCGCCGATGGCTCTGGCCGGAGGCGGCGAGCTGGCGGCGGCCTGTGCCCGGGCGGGCGCTTTCGGTCTGGTCGGCGGCGGCTATGGCGACCTCGATTGGACACGGCGCGAATGGAACGTCGCGACCGAGCGGCTGGCCAATACGGCGGCGGCGCAGCATCTGGGCTGCGGGTTCATCACGTGGAAGCTGGATCAGGATGCCTCTGCGCTGGACTGGGTGCTGGACCAGCCGTTGCAACCCAAGGCCATTTTCCTCTCGTTTGGCGACCCGCGCCCCTATGGGCAGCGGATTGCGCGAGCCGGGGCGCGGCTGATTTGCCAGATCCAGACCATGGCGCAATTGCCCCAAGCGGTAGAGGCCGGGGCGGAAATCATCGTCGCCCAGGGCGGCGCGGCTGGGGGGCATGGAGCGACGGCGGCAAGCGCGCGCTCGGTCATGGTCTTCGTGCCCGAAGCAGCGGACTGGCTCGCGGCCAACGCGCCCGACGTGCTGTTGCTCGGCGCGGGCGGGATTGGCGACGGGCGCGGGCTTGCGGCCCTGTTGATGCTGGGGGCAGACGGGGCGCTGATCGGTTCGCGGCTCTGGGCCAGCCGGGAAGCCCTGCCAGCGCCCGCGGCGAAGGAACAGGCTGTGGCGGCGAGCGGCGACGATACGGCGCGCAGCCCGATCTTTGACGTGCTGCGCCGCAAGGACTGGCCCGCCGAATATGACTTTCGCGCCCTGCGCAATGCGCTCCATCGCGAGTGGGAAGGGCGGGAGATTGAACTGCGCGCCGATCCTGCCGCCGCCCGCGCAGCGTTTGATGCGGCAGTGGCGGCGGGGGACTTTACGGGTGCCAACGTCACCGTTGGCGAAGTTACCGGGCTGATCCGCGACGTTCCGCCTGCTGGTGAAGTGCTGCACCGGATCGCGGCAGAGGCGGAGCAGGTTTTGGGCGGGGCTGGAGGTTTCATCCGGCGCTGAGGCGCTCGACGTGTCTCGACTTCGCTCGACACTAACGGACTTTCTTCTGCTTTACGGATGCAAAAAGGGCGACCTGCGGGCCGCCCTTTTGTTGTTCCAGTGCGGGAAAAGGCCTCAGCCTTCGACGTGTTCCGCCAGAACGGTCAGCCCGGCTTCGCCGACTTCGGCAAAACCGCCCTGGACCTGGATTTCTTCCGGCTGGGCACCAGCGGTCTTGTAAATCCGCAGGGTGCCGTCGCGGACGGTCGACATGAAAGGCGCGTGGCCTTCCAGCACGCCGAACTCGCCCTCGGTGCCGGGGACGACCACCATGTGGACGTCCTCGGACCGCACGAGCCGTGCCGGCGTGACGAGTTCGAAGTGCAATGCCATGTTCTTACGCCTCTGCGGCCATCTTCTTGGCCTTTTCGACCGCTTCGTCGATGCCGCCAACCATGTAGAAGGCCGCTTCGGGCAGGTGGTCGTATTCGCCGTCCACGACTGCCTTGAACGAACGCACGGTGTCTTCGACCTGGACGAACTTGCCCGGGATGTTGGTGAAGACTTCGGCGACGTGGAACGGCTGCGACAGGAAGCGCTGGATCTTGCGAGCGCGGGCGACGGTCAGCTTATCTTCTTCCGAAAGCTCGTCCATGCCCAGGATCGCGATGATGTCCTGCAGCGACTTGTACTTCTGCAGCGTTTCCTGAACGCGGCGGGCAACGTCATAGTGCTCCTGGCCGACAACGGCCGGGGTCAGAACGCGGCTGGTCGAGTCGAGCGGGTCAACCGCTGGGTAGATGCCGAGTTCCGAGATCGCGCGCGACAGGGTGGTCGTGGCGTCAAGGTGCGCGAACGAGGTTGCCGGAGCAGGGTCGGTAAGGTCGTCGGCCGGAACGTAGATGGCCTGGACCGAGGTGATCGAACCCTTGGTGGTCGAGGTGATGCGTTCCTGCAGCGCGCCCATGTCGGTTGCCAGGGTCGGCTGGTAACCCACGGCCGAAGGAATACGGCCGAGCAGAGCCGACACTTCCGAACCCGCCTGGGTGAAGCGGAAGATGTTGTCGACGAAGAACAGAACGTCCTGGCCTTCCTGGTCGCGGAAGTATTCGGCCATGGTCAGACCCGACAGAGCGACGCGGGCGCGTGCACCCGGGGGCTCGTTCATCTGGCCGAACACCAGGGCCACCTTCGAACCGTCCGGCGTGGCGTTGCCTTCGGCGTCCTTGGCGATAACGCCGGCGTCGAGGAATTCGTGGTAGAGGTCGTTACCTTCGCGGGTACGTTCACCGACGCCCGCGAAGACCGACACGCCGCCGTGGCCCTTGGCGATGTTGTTGATCAGTTCCTGGATGAGCACGGTCTTGCCGACGCCCGCACCGCCGAACAGACCGATCTTGCCGCCCTTTGCATAGGGGGCGAGCAGGTCGATCACCTTGATGCCGGTCACGAGGATGGCGGCTTCGGTCGACTGTTCGATGAATTCCGGCGCCTTGGCGTGGATCGGCGCGCGCATGTCGGTGTCAACCGGGCCACGCTCGTCGATCGGATCGCCGACGACGTTGAGAATGCGGCCCAGGGTGCGCGGACCGACCGGAACCGAGATCTGCGCGCCGGTGCTGACGACCGGCTGGCCACGGGTCAGACCGTCGGTCGAGTCCATGGCGATGGTGCGCACGGTGTTCTCACCCAGGTGCTGCGCAACTTCGAGCACCAGGCGGTTGCCGTTGTTGTCGGTTTCAAGCGCCGAGAGAATGGCCGGCAGTTCGCCTTCGAAGGTAACGTCGACGACGGCGCCGATGACCTGGCTGATCTTGCCGGTGGCGGTGCCGGAAACGGCAGCCTTGGGAGCAGCCTTCTTGCGGGTTTTGGGAGCGGCGGTGGCCATGGTCTTTTCCTTGCCTGCTATGCCTTAGAGCGCTTCCGCGCCGGCGATGATTTCAATCAGTTCGGTGGTGATCGCAGCCTGGCGGCTGCGGTTGTACTGGATGGTCAGCTTCTGGATCAGTTCGCCCGCGTTGCGCGTGGCGTTGTCCATGGCGGTCATCGAAGCGCCTTGTTCGGAAGCCTGGTTTTCAAGCAGGGCACCGAACAGCTGGGTACGCAGATAGCGCGGCAGCAAGGCGGCGAGGATTTCTTCCTCGTTCGGCTCGTAATCCACCGCTGCGCCGCCGCTGGCCGGAACTTCGGCAGCCTTGGGGGCGGGGACCGGAATGATCTGCTGCTGGGTCGGGATCTGGGCCAGCGCGCTCTGGAAGCGCGAGTAGAGCAGGTGAGCGACGTCGAACTTGCCGTCTTCGTACAGGGCCAGCAGTTCGTTCGCCACGGCTTCCGCTTCGGCAAAGCCCGGTTCGCGAACGCCGGTGGTGTCAAAGCTGGCCAGGATCGCCTTGGGATAGGTCCGGCGGATCACCGCGCGGCCCTTGCGGCCGACGAGGTAGAACAGCACGGTCTTGCCCTGGCTTTCCAGCTCGCGAGCAGCGGCCAGCGCGGCCTTGACGATGTTCGAATTGAACGCGCCGCACAGGCCCTTGTCGCTGTTGGCGACGACGAGCAGGTGCACCTGGTCCTTGCCGGTGCCGGCGAGCAGCTTGGGGCTGCTTTCGCTGACAGTCACCTTGCTGGCCAGCGAGCCCATCACGGCGGCCAGGCGGCTGGCATAGGGGCGCGCGGCTTCGGCAGCAGTCTGCGCCTTGCGCAGCTTTGCCGCCGCAACCATCTGCTTGGCCTTGGTGATCTTCTGGGTCGACTTGACCGAGTTGATCCGACCTTTGAGTTCCTTGAGTGAAGCCACTCTACCGGTTCCTCTGTCTCCCTCTCTCCTTCAGGGGAGAGGGTCGGGGAGAGGGGGCTGTCGCCACCTCAATGTTGCGTGTTGCGGCAGAGGGGTTCCCCTCTCCCAACCCTCTCCCCTGCAGGGGAGAGGGCTAAATTCAGGCGAACTGCTTGGCGAAAGCGTCGAGCGCGGCAACCGTCTGCTTCTTGGCTTCGTCGCCAAAGTCGCGGCTGTCACGGATCAGCTTCAGCACGTCGGCGTGCTTGTCGCGCATGAAGCTGAGCATTTCAGCTTCGTAGCGGACGACGTCCGAAGTAGCCACGGTGTCGAGGTAGCCGTTGGTGCCGGCGAAGATCGACACGGTCTGCTCTTCGAACGGCAGCGGGCTGAACTGGGCCTGCTTGAGCAGTTCCGTCAGACGCGCACCGCGGTTGAGCAGCTTCTGGGTCGAAGCGTCGAGGTCCGAACCGAACTGGGCGAAGGCCGCCATTTCGCGGTACTGCGCCAGTTCCAGCTTGATCGAGCCGGCGACCTTCTTCATCGCCTTGGTCTGGGCTGCACCACCGACGCGCGACACCGACAGACCGACGTTGATGGCCGGACGGATGCCCTGGTAGAACAGGCCGGTTTCAAGGAAGATCTGGCCGTCGGTGATCGAAATCACGTTGGTCGGAATGTAGGCCGACACGTCGCCCGCCTGGGTTTCGATGATCGGCAGCGCGGTCAGCGAACCGCCGCCCTGGCTGTCGTTCATCTTCGCAGCGCGTTCCAGCAGGCGGCTGTGGAGATAGAACACGTCACCCGGATAGGCTTCGCGGCCCGGAGGACGACGCAGCAGCAGCGACATCTGGCGGTAAGCAACGGCCTGCTTCGAAAGGTCGTCGTACACGATCACGGCGTGCATGCCGTTGTCGCGGAAGAATTCGCCCATGGTCGCGCCGGTGTAGGGAGCGAGGTACTGGAGCGGAGCCGGTTCCGAAGCGGTCGCGGCAACGACGATGGAGTATTCCATCGCGCCGTTTTCTTCGAGCTGGCGGACGATCTGCGCCACGGTCGAGCGCTTTTGACCGACGGCGACGTAGATGCAGTACAGCTTCTTCGATTCGTCGGTGCCAGCGTTGACTTCCTTCTGGTTGATGAAGGTGTCGATCGCGACGGCGGTCTTGCCGGTCTGGCGGTCACCGATGATCAGTTCGCGCTGGCCGCGGCCAACCGGAACCAGGGCGTCGATGGCCTTGAGGCCGGTCTGCACCGGTTCGTTGACCGACTGGCGCGGGATGATGCCCGGAGCCTTGACTTCGACGCGCTGGCGGGTGGCGTCCACGATCGGGCCCTTGCCGTCGATCGGGTTGCCCAGGGCGTCGACCACGCGGCCCAGCAGGCCCTTGCCCACCGGAACGTCCACGATGGTGCCGGTACGCTTGACCGTATCACCTTCGCGGATTTCGCTGTCCGAGCCGAAGATAACCACACCGACGTTGTCGGCTTCGAGGTTCAGGGCCATGCCCTTCACGCCGTTGGCGAATTCGACCATTTCACCGGCTTGGACCTGGTCCAGCCCGTGGATGCGGGCGATACCGTCACCCACCGAGAGCACGGAACCGACTTCAGAGACCTGGGCCTCGGTGCCGAAGCTGGCGATCTGGTCCTTGATGACCTTCGAGATTTCAGCGGCGCGGATATCCATTTTCAGCCTTTCATCGCGTTCGCGAGGGAATTGATACGGGTGCGGATCGAACTGTCGATCTGGGTCGAACCGATCCGGACGACGAGGCCACCGAGGATCGCGGGATCAACGGTGGCGGAAAGAGTAACGTCCTTGCCTTCACGCGCCTTCAGCTTGGCGGCAAGCGCCTTGAGCTGGGTGGCGGAAAGCGGGTGGGCGCTGGTGACTTCGGCCTTCACTTCGCCGCGCGCGGCCGAAGCGATGGAGCCAAAGGCGCGGACGATTTCGGGCAGGACGGCCAGGCGGCGGTTCTGCGACAGCACGCCCAGGAACTGGACAGTCAGCGGCGAAAGCTTGAGCAGCGCGGCAACGCCTTCCATCGCGCGGGCCGCTGCGTCGCGGCCGATCTGGGGATTGCGAATCAGCGCAGCGAGGTCAGCCGACTCGGTCAAAGCCTGACCCAGCGCGTCGAGATCCTTCTCAACAGCGGCCACCGCGTTCTTCTCGCTGGCGAGTTCAAAAAGGGCAGAGGCGTAACGCCCTTGCAAACTGGCCGAAATGCCGCCGGAATTCTCCACGCGTTTAAGTTCCTTGCATCGGGTGCATTGATGGAGCGAGTCAGTGCGCGTGCAACGCACCATCACCCCTTGGACGGGGGCGCGCATAGCCATGATTGTGCTGCGATGCAAGGTGGGGCAAGGACATAGCTGCAAGGAGTTTTCCGGAGAGCGAAATGCAGGGCGAATGGATCAGCCTGACAATGTCCGATGGACACGCGATGCCGTGCTATCACGTAATGCCAGCGGGAGAGCGCCGGGGCGGCCTGATCCTGGTGCAGGAAATTTTCGGCGTGACCGAGCATATCCGCGAGATGTGCGAGGAATTTGCCGCCGATGGCTATGAAGTGCTCAGCCCGCAATTGTTCGACCGGCAGGAGCCGGGGTGCAATCTGGGCTATTCCGGAGCCGACTGGGAACGCGCGGTCCAGATCGCGCGCGGCGAGCACGACTGGGATCAGGGAATCGACGATACCGGCCGCTGCATTGCCTGGATGAAGGACAGGGGCGGACCGGTTTTCATCGCCGGTTACTGCTTCGGCGGCTCGGTAGCCTGGCGCATGTCCCAGCTATCCGACGATCTGGATGCGGCGAGTTGCTATTATGGCGGCTATATTGCGACTCGCTTTGCCGATCAGGCTCCCAAGTGCGCGACGATCACGCATTTCGGGCGCTACGATTCGATGGTGCCGATCGAGCCGGTGGAAAAGCTGATCGAAAAGCAGCACCCCACCGCGCAGCACTTTATCTATGAGGCCGGGCACGGCTTCAATTCGGATCGGCGCAAGGACTATCACCCGGAAAGCGCGGAGCTGGCGAAGGAGCGCACCCTGATGCTGTTCCGGGCGCTGGGCGGATAGGCAATTGCTTTGACCGCAAGCGGCGGGACGCGTGGCGCTTTGCGGCGGGCTATGGCTTGCTTCGCTAAGGAGCCATGCCATGACTGAGCCGATGATCGCCGACGATGAAGCCTGGGCCGCCGTGCTGGGCCGCGACCGGGCCTTTGACGGGCGGTTCGTGACCGGCGTGCTGAGCACCGGCATCTATTGCCGCCCCAGCTGCGCGGCGCGGCATCCAGCGCGGAGCAATGTGCGCTTCTTTGCCGATGGCGCGGCGGCGCGCGCGGCCGGGCTGCGGCCCTGCAAGCGCTGCCTGCCGGATGACGTCAGCCGGGACGAGCGCGCGGTCCTGTCGGCCATTGCCGCGATCAAGGCGGCGGGCCAGCCGCTCGCCCTGGCTGCCCTCGCAGCGGAGGCGGGCTATTCGGCGAGCCATTTCCAGCGCGTCTTTACCCGCCATACCGGCCTCTCACCCGCTGCCTATGCCCGCGCGATCCAGGCGGAGCGCGCGGCGCAGGCACTGACCGAGGAAGACAGCGTGACGGGCGCGGTCTATGCGGCGGGCTATTCCGCGCCGTCGCGGTTCTATGAAGCAACGCAGGGAAGGCTTGGCATGACTCCATCGGCCTGGGTAAACGGCGGCAAGGGCGTGACGATCCACTGGGCTGTGGTCGAAACCTCGCTTGGCCCGATGCTGGTCGCCGCGACTGACAAGGGCGTGTGCCGCCTGTCGTTCAACGAAGGGCCAGATGCGCTGGAGCGACGCTTTCCCAATGCCGAACTGGTGGAGGGCGGAGCCGAGTTTCAGGCGCTGCTGGGCCAGGTCGTGGTAGCGGTGGAGGCTCCGGGCGACTTTGCCCATATCCCGCTGGATGTGAAGGGCACGGCGTTTCAAGAGGCCGTGTGGCAGGAACTGCGCCGCATTCCAGCCGGAGAAACGCGGACCTATGCCGAGCTTGCCGCCGCAGTCGGCAGGCCCAAGGCGGTCCGCGCGGCGGGCAGCGCGAACGGGGCGAACAATGTCGCCGTCCTGATCCCCTGCCACCGGGTCATCGCCACGGGCGGCGGACTGGGCGGCTATGCCTATGGGCTGGAAATCAAGCGCAAGTTGCTGGGCAAGGAAGGCGTTCAGACGAAGGAGTAGGGGTCGATATCGACGCTGACGCGCACTCCTTGCGCGAATTGCAGCGGGGCCAGCCAGGCGCGGATGACGTCCTGCAACTTGGCTGAACGGCGCGCATTGATCAGCAGGCGATAGCGATAGCGCCCGCGCAGAAGGGATAGCGGGGCCGGGGCCGGGCCCAGCACCATGACATCGGGCAGGTCAGGCCGGGTGCCGCCGATCGCGCGGGCGGCATCGCGCGCCTCGGCTTCGTCCTCGCTCGACACGATGATCGCGGCCCAGCGGCCAAACGGCGGCGCGAAGGCGTCCTTGCGGGCTTCGGCCTCTGCTTCATAGAAGGCGTCGCGGTCCCCGGCGGCGAGCGCGGCGATGACGGCGGCTTCGGGGTGGCGGGTCTGGATCAGGACTTCGCCCGGTTTTTCCCCGCGTCCGGCCCGGCCCGCCACCTGGGCGACCTGCTGATAGGTCCGTTCCGCTGCGCGCAGGTCGCCGCCCTCCAGGCCAAGATCGGCATCGACCACGCCGACCAGGGTGAGTTCGGGGAAGTGATAGCCCTTGGTCACGATCTGGGTGCCGACGATGACGTCGATCAGCTTTTCCTCTGCTGCCGCCACGAATTCGCTGATCTTCTCTGGACTGTTCAGCGTATCGGACGTGACCACCGCAACGCGCGCATCGGGCAGGACTTCGGCCACTTCATCCGCAATGCGTTCGACGCCGGGGCCGCAGGCGACCAGACAGTCCGGCGTCTGACACTCAGGGCAAGCCTCCGGCGGGGGAACTTCGTGGCCGCAGTGATGGCAGGCGAGGCGGCGCGACAGGCGATGCTCGACCAGCCAGGCGCTGCAATTGGGGCACTGAAAGCGATAGCCGCAATGCCGGCAAAGGGTCAGCGGCGCATAGCCGCGGCGGTTGAGGAACAGCAGGCTCTGCTCGCCGCGTGCCAGCCGCTCGCGCATTTCCTCCACCAGGCGCGGGGCGAGCCAGCGGCCCCGTTCCGGCGCTTCCTTGCGCAGGTCGACAATGGAAACGTCTGGCAGGGTCGCGCCGCCAAAGCGGTCGGGCAGGTCGATCTTGGTATAGACCCCCGCTTCGGCCAATTGCAGCGATTCCAGCGCGGGCGTGGCGCTGGCGAGGATTACCGGAATGCTTTCAAACCGGGCGCGGATCACGGCGACGTCGCGGGCGTTGTAGCGCACCCCATCGTCCTGCTTGAACGAAACTTCGTGCGCTTCGTCGACCACGATCAGGCCCAGCTGGCGATAGGGCATGAACAGGGCGGAGCGTGCGCCGACCACGACCTGCGCTTGCCCCGAAACGATGGCACGCCAGGCGCGGCGGCGCTCGCTTTGTTTCAGGCTGGAATGCCACAGGATTGGCGGCACCCCGAACCGGGCTTCGAATCGGCGCAGGAAGTTTTCGGTCAGGGCGATTTCGGGCAGCAGGACCAGCACTTGCCGCTTTTCCCGGATCGCCTCTGCCACGGCTTCGAAATAGCATTCGGTCTTGCCCGAACCGGTCACGCCGTCGAGCAGGAAGGGGACGAACTTGTGCTCCTTCACTGCGCTGACAAAGCGGTCGGCGGCGGCTTGCTGCGCTTCGGACAGCTTGGGCTGGGCAAAATCTGGCCGGGCCTGGGGGTAGGGGCGATCCAGATCGACTGTCACCGGCTCCAGAATGCCGGCGCCGACCATGCCGCGCAGCACGCCTTCGGATACGCCCGCATACTCCGCCAGTTCGCGAATGCTGGCCTGTTCGCCGTGGAGCGCGTCCATCGCGGCGGCGCGCTGCGGGGTCAGGCGCTTTGGCTCTTCGCCGGACAAACGGTACTCGGTCGTCGTCCCGCCTCCGCGCAGGGCGGCCATGGAGCCCAGCGCCATGCGCGCGACCGCGTTGATCGGTGCGACATAATAGTCCGCGCACCATTCGATCAGGCGGCGCAGCGGCGTGCTGAGCGGGGGAACCGGGAGGACTTCCAGGATCGGGCGCAGCTTGCTTTCGGGAACCTCGTCACCGCCCAGCCGTTCCGGTTCCCAGACGATGCCCAGCACTTGCCGGGGGCCGAGCGGGGCCATGACCAGCTGGCCGAATTCCACCGCCAGTCCAGCCGGAAGGCGGTAGTCCAGCACGGGCAGGGCCGGGTTGAAGACAAGGAGTCGGACGCGGGTCATTCCGGCGCATCTATGGCCACATTCGGCGGCGGGCGACAGCCCCCCACAGCAAGGAGCAGGGGACATGGACAGGTTTATCGGCACTTCTCTGGCGCGGCGCGGCTTTCTGATCGGCGGGGCGGCGACCGGCGTGATGCTGCTGCCGGGCTGCGCCGGGATGGGCGGCTTTTCAATGGTCGAAGCGATCCAGCGCCTGCTGACCATTTCCGCCCAGCGCGCCTTTGCCCGCCTGACCGCGCCGGGCGGGTTCTGGGATAGCGAGGTCGCGCGGTTCGATCTTCCCGAACTGTTCAGCGGCGGCGGCACGATCCGGAGCCTGCTTACCTCCAACCTGTTCCGCACCCAGTTGCAGCGGCAGCTGAACCTGCTGGCCGAGCGCGGCGCGGAACGGGCCGCGCCGGTGGTCTATGACGCGGTGCGCAACGCTTCGATCGGCGATGCGGTGGGGATCGTGCGAGGCGGACGGACTGCGGCGACTACGTTCCTGCGCAACCAGATGGGATCTGCCCTGATCAATGCGATGATTCCCGGCCTGTCCGACGCGCTGCGGGTCGCTTCGGACCCGGTCCTGGGACAGGCGATCCGGGCGCTGTCCGGTGTGGACCTGGGCAGCGTGGCCCAGGCCGTGGCGATCCGCGCGGACAATTCGATCTGGTACCAGATCGGTGCGGAAGAAACCGCCATCCGCGCCAATCCGCAAAGCACGAACGATCCGCTGCTGATCGGGGTGTTCAAGATTTTGTAGGACACTTCGGCTCGCAATGACGGGGAGAGCAGGGCCGGGGGCTTGGAGCAAAGGCCGTTCCGTGCCACTAGCGGCTCCTGACTCGCATCGGGAGCCGTTACCGTGAAGTTCTTTGCCGACACCGCCGAAATCGACGACATCAAGGATCTGGCCGCCACTGGCCTGCTCGATGGCGTAACCACCAATCCTTCGCTGATCATGAAGTCGGGCCGCGATTTCATGGAAGTGACCAAGGAAATCTGCGGCATCGTCGATGGTCCGGTCAGCGCCGAAGTGGTCGCGCTGGATCACGCAGGCATGATGCGTGAGGCCGAGGTGCTGCGCAAGATCGCGGACAACGTCTGCATCAAGGTGCCGCTGACGATCGACGGGCTGAAGACCTGCAAGGCGCTGACCAGCGATGGCACCATGGTCAACGTCACCCTGTGCTTCTCGGCCAATCAGGCCTTGCTCGCGGCCAAGGCCGGGGCGACCTTCGTTTCGCCCTTCGTCGGTCGGCATGACGACAACGGCTTCGATGGCATGGCCCTGATCAGCGACATCCGGCTGATCTATGACAATTACAACTTCGCCACCGAAATCCTGGTCGCATCGGTCCGCCACGGCGTCCACGTGCTGGAATCGGCCAAGATCGGCGCCGACGTGATGACCGCGCCGCCCTCGGTGATCCGGGGTCTGTTCAAACATATCCTGACCGACAAGGGCATCGAAGGCTTCCTGGCTGACTGGGCCAAGACCGGGCAGGCGATCTGATCATGCGCGCTCCGGTCGTCACCCCGGCGCAGGCCGGGGGCCAGTCCGGACACAAATCTGTCGCCGCGCTGCGGCGGCTTCTTCCATTGTGCTGGACCCCGGCCTGCGCCGGGGTGACGGTAGGATAATTCGATCCGATGGCAGACGAATCCCCCCTCGATCGCTTCAAGAGCGTTTTGACCGGCGCCAGCCGGGCCATCGCGCATGAGCCTGAGGTGGAAGTCGCCTGGACTGCCGACAATCCGGTGGTCAACGGCAAGAACATGCGCCTGCCGATGCCGGGGCGCAGCCTGCCGCGCGATCAGGCCATGGAGGCGCGCGGCTTTGCCGATAGCTTCGCGCTGAAGATCCGCCATCACAATGACAGCCTCCACGCCCGCAACGCGCCGTCCGAGCCGACCGCGCGCGCGGCCTATGATGCGGTTGAGGCGGTGCGCTATGAAGCGCTGGGTTCGCGCGATTATGCCGGAATGCGCGCCAATCTGGGCGCGGCGAACGAAGTGCGGATCGGCGGCGATCCCATCGCGCGGGCCAGCCGCCCCGAAGAAGTGCCGATTCCCGCCGCCCTCGCTCTGATGCTGCGCGAACACCTCACCGGCCAGCCCGTGCCCGAGGCGGCCAGGGCCGGGGTGGACATGCTGCGCGGCTGGATCGGCGAGCGGGCCGGGGCGGACTTCGATGCCCTGGCCAACAGCCTCGACGATCAGGAAGCTTTCCAGCACCTCGCGCTCGACATGCTCCAGCATCTGGAACTGACCCAGGCCGCGCCGAGTGAGCAGGAAAGCGAGGAAGGCGAAGAAGGCGAGGATCAGGAAGAGGACGAGGAACAGCCCGACGACGGCGAATCCGCCGAGGATCAGACCCCCAGCGAAGTCGCCTCTGAACCCAGCGAGGGCGAGGACGAGGGCGAAAGCGAGCAGGAACGGCAGATGGAGGACGATTCCTCCGACGCCGAGGAAGCCGACGAGGGCGAGGAAGGGATGCTCCCGACCCGGCCCAACCGTCCGTGGACCGAGGTTCCGGCCAGCTTCGACTACAAGATCTACACCCAGGCCTTTGACGAGGTCGTCGGCGCCAGCGACCTGTGCGACGAGGACGAACTGACCCGCCTGCGCGCCTATCTGGATGCGCAGCTCAAGGGGCTGGGCGGGATCATCACCAAGCTGGCCAACCGCCTGCAACGCCGCCTGATGGCGCAGCAGAACCGCTCGTGGGACTTTGACCAGGAGGAAGGCCTGCTCGATGCCGCGCGGCTGGCCCGTGTGGTCATCTCTCCGGGCCATTCGCTGTCCTACAAGATCGAGCGCGATGTCGAGTTCAAGGACACGATCGTCACGCTGCTGATCGACAATTCCGGGTCGATGCGCGGCCGCCCGATCTCCATCGCCGCGATCAGCGCCGACGTGCTGGCCCGCACGCTGGAGCGTTGCGGGGTCAAGACCGAGATCCTGGGCTTTACCACCCGTGCCTGGAAGGGCGGGCAGAGCCGCGAATCCTGGCTGGCCAGCGGCAAGCCCAGCCATCCGGGCCGCCTCAACGACCTGCGCCACATCGTCTATAAAAAGGCCGACGAACCCTATCGCCACGCCCGCCGCAACCTCGGCCTGATGATGCGCGAAGGCCTGCTGAAGGAAAACATCGACGGCGAGGCGCTGCTGTGGGCGCACCAGCGGATGCTGGGCCGGCCCGAGGACCGCCGCATCCTGATGGTGATCAGCGACGGTGCCCCGGTCGATGACAGCACGCTCAGCGTCAACAATGCGGGCTATCTGGAACTGCACCTGCGCCGCGTGATTGACTGGATTGAGCGCCAATCGCCGGTCCAGCTGGTCGCCATCGGCATCGGGCACGACGTGACCCGCTATTACCGCCGCGCAGTAACCATCATGGATGTAGAGCAACTGGCGGGCACCATGATCGAGCAGTTGGCCGGATTGTTCGAGGACGAATAGGCTTGACGGGCCGGTTTAATCGCATGATTAAACCGCGCATGAACAAGAGCACTTCCGTTACCGAAGCCGTCATGTCGCGCCGCTCGATCCGGGCGTTCAGCGACAAGCCCGTTCCCTTGTCCGTCCTGCAACAGGTCATGGAAACGGCGCGCTGGACTCCGTCCGGCTGCAATTTCCAGCCCTGGGAAGGCGCGATCCTGACCGGCGAGCCGCTCAAGCAATTGCAGGCGAAGATGGCAGTCAGCCCGCCGCAGGATCCCAAGGAATACAGCTGGAGCGATCCGGAAGTCCTGCCCGAATGCCTCGCCCGGCTGCACCAGGTCGGCGCCGATATGTACGCGGCGATGAATATCGAGCGCGGCGACAAGGCGGCTCGCGGCGATTTCATGGCGCAGAACACGGTCTCCTTCGGCGCTCCGGCGGTTCTGCTGGTTTACTTCCCGCGGGTCATGGGCGCGCCGCAGTGGTCGGATGTGGGCATGTGGCTGCAAACGATCATGCTGCTGCTGCGCGAGCAGGGACTGGACAGCTGCCCGCAGGAATTCCTTTCGATCCACGCCAAGCTGATCAAGGATTTCCTGGGCGTTTCCGATGAAAGCCATATCTTCTTCTGCGGCATTGCCATCGGCTACCGCGACGAGGAAGATCCGGTGAACGGCTTTGACCGCAAGCGCGAGCCGCTGGAAAGCAAGGTCCAGTTCCTCGGTTTCGAATAGGACATTGCCATGAACGTCACGGACGCCGTCAACAGCCGCCGCTCGGTCCGCGCCTATCAGGACAAGCCGGTCGATCCGGCCATTCTGCGCCGCGTGCTGGAAACCGCGCAGCGCTCGCCCTCTGGCGGGAACACCCAGCCGTGGAACGCGGTGGTGCTGACGGGCGATCCCCTGCAAAAGCTGCTGGGCAAGGTGGCCGAAGTGATCCCGCAGGGGCTGGCCGCCTATTCGCCGGAATACAACATCTACCCGCCCGAACTGGACGGAGCCTATCAGGTGCGCCGCTTTGGCATTGGCGAGGCGATGTATGCAGCGCTGGAAATCCCGCGCGAGGACAAGGCCAGCCGCCTGAAGTGGTTTGCCCGCAACTTCCAGGCCTTCGGTGCGCCGGTGCTGATGCTTGTCCACACCCCGCGCTACATGGGGCCGCCGCAGTGGTCGGACATCGGCATGTGGCTGCAAACGGTCATGCTGCTGCTGCGCGAAGAAGGGCTGGACAGCTGCGCGCAGGAAGCCTGGGCAGTCTATAGCAAGCAGATCCGCGAATGCGTGGACATTCCGGACGACCACATCTTCTTCTGCGGCCTGGCCATCGGCTGGGGTGACCGCGAACAAGCGGTCAACACTTTCCCCGTCCCCCGCGCCCCGCTGGACGAAGCGGTTCGGTGGGAGGGGTTCTGAGCGGTTCCCCTCCCGCGTGCGGGAGGGGCTAGGGGAGGGCCTGTCGCCAGGCGCCGACCCGACAGGCCCTCCCCCGACCCCTCCCGCAAGCGGGAGGGGAGTTGACCGGGGCGCAAACCGGGGTAAGGCCTCGGCCCATGTCCGACCTTCGCCTGTTCAACAGCCTGACCCGCCAACTGGAAGAGTTCCAGCCCGTCCATGCCGGAGAGGCGCGGGTCTATTCGTGCGGGCCGACGGTCTATAACTATCCGCACATCGGCAACATGCGGGCCTATGTCTTTGCCGACGTGCTGGGCCGCACGCTCAGCTTCAAGGGGTACAAGCTGACCCACGTGATCAACATCACCGACGTTGGCCACCTGACCGACGATGCCGATGCGGGCGAGGATAAGATGGAAAAGATGGCGGCGCAGAACGCGCAGTCGATCTGGGACATCGCGAAGCACTATACCGAAGCCTACTGGGCCGACGTGAAAGCGCTCAATATCCGCCAGCCCGCGCAGTGGACCATCGCCACCGACTTCGTCCCGCAGATGATCGAGTTCGCCCAGTCGATTGCCGAAAAGCACTGCTACGAACTGGACAGCGGACTCTATTTCGACGTTTCCACCGTGGCCGACTATGGCCGCCTGGCACGCGCCCAGACCGAGGAAGGGGAGGGCCGGATCGAGACGGTGGAGGGTAAGCGCAACGCCGCCGACTTCGCGATCTGGCGCAAGACCCCGCCGGGCGAAAAGCGCCAGATGGAATGGGACTCGCCCTGGGGCAGGGGCGCGCCGGGCTGGCACCTGGAATGCTCGGTGATGAGCGGGCAAGTGCTCGGCTTTCCGTTCGACATCCACACCGGCGGGATCGACCACCGCGAAATTCATCACCCCAACGAAATCGCCCAGAACCAGGCCTTCTGCTGCACCAATGGCCTGGACCGCGCGGCCAATTCGGGCGCGAACATCTGGATGCACAACAATTTCCTGGTTGAACGCTCCGGCAAGATGAGCAAGTCCAGCGGCGAGTTCCTGCGGCTGCAACTGCTGATCGACAAGGGCTACCACCCGCTCGCCTACCGGATGCTGTGCCTGCAGGCGCATTACCGCAGCGAACTGGAATTCAGCTGGGAAGGGCTGGGCGCCGCGCTGGTGCGGTTGAAGCGGCTCCTTATGGCCGTGGAGCAAGTCAAAGCGCGTCATGCTGAACTTGGTTCAGCATCCATTGTGCCCGGTGAAACTGCCGAATGGACCCTGAAACAAGTTCAGGGTGACGTTGGAGGGAAATTCCAGCCCTTCGTAACGCGGTTCGACGAGGCCGTGTCCGAAGACCTCAACACTGCCATCGCGCTGACCGTGCTGGAAGAAGTGGTGGGTCTGAAAAAGGTCGATCTCGGCGAGAAACTAGCCCTGATCGCGGCGATGGACGCCGTGCTGGGTCTTGGCCTGCTGGACCTGAACCGCACCGACCTGCGCCTGCGTCCCAAGGCGGCGACGATCACCGAGGGCGAAATCGAAGCTACCCTGGCCGCCCGCAAGGAAGCCCGCGCCGCCAAGGACTTCGCCACCTCCGACCGCCTCCGCGACGAACTCGCCGAGCGCGGCGTGGAAGTGATGGACGGCGACCCGCTGGGCTGGGACTGGAGATTGGGAGAATGACCATCATCGTCCTCAACACCCTGCTGAAACCGCTGATCGAACCGCACCTGCCCGATTGGGCCGAGGTGCGCTGGTACAAGACCAAGGATGAGGCCTTTGCCCTCGCGCCCGAGGCCGAGATTGGCTGGTTCGACATGCATTCCAAGGATGACATGGCGCGGGTGTTTGGGCTGGCGACGAAGCTCAAATGGCTCAATTCGGTCTATGCCGGGGTCGATGCGTTCCCGCTCGACCTGCTGGCAGAGCGCGGCGTGGTACTGACCAACGGGGCCGGGATCAATGCCGTGCCGATTGCCGAATATGTCGTGATGCTGATGCTGTCCCACGCCAAGAACTACCGCGAAGTCGTGCGGGCGCAGGAGCGGCGGGAGTGGCTGAAGGATTCGCCCGGCAAGCGCGAACTGTTCGGCAGCAGGGCGCTGATCCTGGGTTATGGCGCAATCGGGCAGGAGGTCGAAAAGCGGCTGGCCGGATTCCAGATGGAGGTATCCAAAGTCCGCCGCAGCCCGGGGCCGGGCGTGCTGGGGCCAGATGAATGGCGCGCGCGGCTCGGCGAATTTGACTGGATCGTGATTGCCGTTCCCGCCACGCCCGAAACCGAAGGCATGATCGGCGCGGCGGAACTGGCGGCGATGCACAGCGAAGCGGTCCTGGTCAACGTCGCGCGCGGCACGGTGATTGACCAGCAGGCGCTGACCGCCGCGCTGGACGCGGGGCAGATCGGCGGGGCGCTGCTTGACGTGACCACGCCGGAGCCGCTGCCCGCCGACGATCCGCTGTGGGCGCTGGATAATGCGCAAGTGACCATGCACCTGTCCGGCAAAGCGCAGGACCGGATGTTCGCGCGCTCGGCCAAGCGGTTCCTGGAGAACCTGGAGCGCTATGGGCGCGGTGAACCGCTGGAGCCGCAGGTGGATTACGTGCGGGGGTATTGAGCTTCCTTCACCCAGGCGCAAGCCGGGGGCCAGACCTGCCAAATAATCGAGCCGCTTTGCGGCGCGCCTTTATCTGGACTGGGCCCCGGCCTGCGCCGGGGTGACGATAGGGGCAGGCAAAGGGGTAAAGCCAACGCGAGCCACTTTGCGCCTCTGCGTCCTTTGCGTTCTCTGCGCGAAACCTTGCATCGCTTCGACCATGCTCAAGGCCCGTTGGCGCGGCCTCTGCCTGCCGGTATCCAAAACCGCTCAGGCTGAGCTTGTCGAAGCCGGTTTTTCAATCGCACCGGCCCTTCGACAGGCTCAGGGCGAGCGGAGGCCTACCCCTCATCCTCCAACAGCAAAAGTTCCGCAGTCACTTCCAGCCGGGTTTCCGGCAGGGCCGAGTGCTCCACTGCCACCACCGCCGCATCGGCCACGAGTTGCCCAGCGATGGCAAATTCGTGTTCCGGCAGGGCGTCCATGTACTGCTCGCCCGCCGTCACGGCCTCGGCTCCGGCGAACGACAGCACGACGGTATGCCGCGTGCCGGAAAAGGTTGCGCTGGCCCAGTTGCGCTCGGAATGGCGGACCAGTTCCGCCTTGCGACCGGCCAGTTCCATCAGCGCGGAAAGCAGGGGAAGCCAGGGGCTGCGCGCCGCGCGGCGGGTGGCGGGAAGGGCGGTCTTGTGAAGGCTCAGGTCAATTTGCACGGGCGTTCTCGCGATAGATGTTCATGAAATGTTCCACACGTTTCGCGGTTGCATCGCGGGGTATGCGGCCGTTGCGCAGGTCCTGGACGAAGCGGGGGTCGTGGGTCGCGAGCCGACCGAACTTGGTCCAGGGCATTCCGGTTTCGCGCAGAAAGCGTTCGATCCGGGTGATCAGCATGATTTCCTTGCCCTTTCTTGCGGCGAATCGTTGATGGAATGTTCCCCTTTTGAACCTTTTGAAATCCTACTTGTCTAGGAAAAATACTTCGCATAGGATCTTTTAATGACGCGACCCGATTCCCGCGCCCGGCTGCTTGAACTTGCGACGGCAAGCGGGGTGAGCCTTGCCCGCCTGTCTGAACTGATCGGGCGCAATCAGACCTATCTTCAGCAATTTATCCGCAAGGGTAGCCCGCGAAAGCTTGAGGAGGGGGACCGCCGCACCCTGGCGCGGTTCTTTGGCATCGATGAGGCGGAACTGGGCGCGCCAGAGGATATTTCCTTTGCGCCAATGCCCGCCAAGCGCGGCGAATGGGTCGATGTGCCGCGCCTCGCGCTCGGCGCTTCGGCGGGGCCGGGGCTGTTGCCGACAGAGGAATTGCCCATCGGCGCCTTCCGGTTTTCGGCCCGGTGGCTGCGGGAACAGGGGCTGGACCCGGCCATGCTCTCGGCAATCCGGGTGGAAGGCGATTCGATGGAAGCGACGCTGCGCGACGGGGACGAGATCCTGGTCGACCGCACCCCGCGCCCCTTGCGCGATGGCATCCATGTGGTCCGCACCGGCGATGCGCTGCTGGTCAAGCGGCTCGATCTGGCCAGTCCGGGGCGGATTGCCCTGGTCAGCGACAACCCCGCATACCGCACGATCGAGCTGGCGCCCGATGAAGTGCAGGTGATCGGCCGCGTCGTGTGGAAGAGCGGGCGGCTGTGATGGCGCGGCTGAATGAATGGGCCAGGGCGCTGAAACGCGACGTTTTGGCTCTGTGGTTCGCGGCACGCGATCCGCGCGTGCCGTGGTATGCCAAGCTGCTGGCGGGACTGGTCGCCGCCTATGCCCTGTCGCCCATCGACCTGATCCCCGATTTCATTCCGGTGCTGGGGCTTCTGGACGATCTGCTGATTGTGCCCGCGGGAATCTGGCTGAGCATTCGGTTGATCCCGCCTGCGGTCTTTGCGCAGCTGCGGGCCGCGGCGCAGGACCGGCCCTGGCCGGTGTCGCGCCTGGGACTGGCCCTGGTCTTGATTGCCTGGCTGATAATCGCGCGGGCCGTCATTCGGCTGCTCGACGCACTATATTGCTGTCGGTGATTTCCCCGTTGCCTCGGCAGCGCTGACAGGCCATTTCTGCGGGCATGACTGATACGACCGAACCCCCGCTGCGCGTTGGCATCGTCCCCGTTACCCCGCTTGAGCAGAATTGCTCGCTGGTCTGGTGCACCAAAACGATGAAGGGGGCGCTGGTCGATCCGGGTGGCGATCTCGACAAGCTGAAGGCGGCGGTCGCCAAAGTCGGCGTGACGATCGAAAAGCTGCTGGTCACCCACGGTCACCTCGATCACTGCGGGCAGACCGGCATCCTGGCCAAGGAACTGGGCGTCCCGATCGAAGGCCCGCACGAGGAAGACCGCTTCTGGATCGAAAAGCTGGATGACGATGGCAAGCGCTGGGGCATGCACGCCGAATCCTTCGAGCCGGACCGCTGGCTGAAGGACGGCGATACCGTCACCGTGGGTGAGCAGGAACTGCAGGTGCTGCACTGTCCGGGCCATACGCCGGGGCACGTGGTGTTCTATTATCCGCTGGGCCATCTCGCCATCGTGGGCGACGTCCTGTTTGCCGGCTCCATCGGGCGGACCGACTTCCCGCGCGGGAATCACCAGCAGCTGATCGATTCGATCACGCAAAAGCTGTGGCCGCTGGGCAATGACGTAACCTTCATTCCCGGCCATGGGCCAACCAGCACCTTTGGCCGGGAACGACAGGTCAACGGATTCGTCAGCGACTATTTGCTGAGCTGATCCGCCTTACATGACTTTCAGCAGGACCAGTGCGGCCACCACCGCCAGGCCCAGCTGGGTCAGCATGGTGATCAGCGTTCCGATCATGCGGCCCTTGGCAAAGCCGTCCGGGTCCATGCCAAGCGCATGGGCGATGCGGCCCAGCATGTAGACGGCAGCGACAATGGCCAGCCATTGCCCGCCTTTTCCGCTCAGTTCGAGCAGGGCGACCAGCGCCAGGACCCAGGGCGTGTTCTCCACGAAGTTGAGCTGGGCGCGCATCCGGCGTTCCATCAGGTCGCTTCCGCCCGTGCCGATGCTGATGCTTTCCTTGCCGCGCACCCGGCCGCAGCGCATGGCCAGCCAGATGTTGATCAGGGCCGCAGCGGCAGCCATGGCGAGTGTAGTTGGCAGGATCATTTCGTTCTCCCCTGTTTTCTTCGCTCCGGTATGGAGCCAACGTGCTTGCAACCTCCGGCGAATTCGCTATAGGCGCGCCTTCGCGTGACGCCGACCTTCGGGTTTTGAGCGCGGCCACACTAGAACTTTTGACAATTTGCAGGAACAGGTGCCGCAATGGCTGTCCCCAAAAGAAAAACCAGCCCCTCTCGCCGGGGCATGCGCCGCAGCCATGATGCGCTGAAGGTCGAAGCTTTCCACGAATGCCCCAACTGTGGCGAACTGAAGCGCCCGCACAACCTGTGCGACGCTTGCGGCCACTACAACGGGCGCGAGATCATCGCGGTCGGGCTCTAAGCCCTTTTTACCGGAGTAAGTGCACATGAGTCTGCCGCGTATCGCCGTTGACGCGATGGGCGGTGATGAAGGTGTGCGCGTGATGGTCGAAGGTGCGGCGCTCGCAAGGCGCCGCCACGACCGTTTCAAGTTCCTGCTGGTGGGTGACGAAGCGCGGATCAAGGCCGTGCTTGAGAATCACCCGAACCTGCGCGGGGCTTCCGAAATCCTCCACTGTGACGACGTTGTCGCCGGCGATGAAAAGCCGTCGCAGGCGCTGCGCCGTGCCAAGACCACCTCGATGGGTCTGGCGATCAACGCGGTCAAGACCGGAGAGGCCGGGGCTGCGGTCAGCGGTGGCAATACCGGCGCGCTGATGGCCATGGCCAAGCTGGCGCTGCGCACCATGCCGGGGATTGACCGGCCCGCGCTATCGGCCTTGCTTCCCACCCTGGGCGAAAACGACCTTGTCATGCTGGACCTGGGGGCGAACACGGACTGTGATGCCCGCAACCTGGTGCAGTTCGCCATCATGGGCGCGGCCTATTCACGGATCGTCACGGGCCGTGAGGAGCCGCGCGTACGTCTGCTCAACATCGGTACCGAAGAAACCAAGGGCACAGGCGACCTGCAAGCCGCTGCGGCACAGTTGCGGGCGGCTGCGGCCGACCTTGCCATGGCCTTTGACGGCTTTGTCGAGGCGGACAAGCTGGGCCGGGGCGATGTCGACGTGATCGTGACGGACGGTTTCTCGGGCAACATCGCGCTGAAAGCGGTGGAAGGCACGGCACGCTTCGTCGCCGACCTGCTGCGTCGCGCCTTTACCAGTTCCTTGCGTTCGAAAGTGGGCTTCCTGGTCTCGCGGCCTGCCACCGAACTGCTCAAGCATCATCTTGATCCGAACAATCACAACGGCGCGGTTTTCCTGGGCCTCAACGGTGTGGTGGTGAAAAGCCACGGCTCGGCCAGCGCCATCGGCGTGGCCAATGCCGTCGCCGTCACCGCCCGCCTGCTTGAGGAAAATCTGACCGAGCGGATCGCGGCGGACCTTGCGCGGCTTGGTGCCGATAGCCTGCGCTCGGTCCCCAAGGCAGCAGAATGACACGTCGATCGATTATCGCCGGCACGGGCTCCGCCCTGCCGAAACGCGTGGTTACCAATCACGAACTGGCCCAGACCGTCGATACCAGCGACGAATGGATCGTTGAACGCAGCGGCATCCGCCAGCGTCACATGGCGGGCGAGGGCGAGACGACTTCAACCCTGGCCATCGAAGCCGCGCGGAAGGCGCTCGCTGCGGCTGGCGTTGAGGGATCGGAAATCGGCCTGATCGTGCTGGCCACGACCACGCCGGACCAGACTTTCCCGGCTACTGCCACCATCGTGCAGGACGCCATCGGGGCAAACGGCGGCATCGCCTTTGACGTCGCGGCGGTCTGTTCGGGCTTCCTCTATGCGCTGGGCGTCGCCGATTCGATGCTGCGCGCCGGAATGGCGCAGCGCGCGCTGGTGATCGGCGCGGAAACGATGACCCGCCTGCTCGACTGGGAAGACCGCGCGACTTGCGTCCTGTTCGGGGACGGCGCGGGCGCAGTCGTTCTGGAAACGCGCGAAGTGGCAGAGGACGGCCCCGGCATCCTCACCACGCACCTTCACGCCGATGGCGCGCACAACGAACTGCTCTATGTCGATGGCGGGCCTTCGACCACGCAAAGCGTTGGCCACCTGCGCATGAAGGGACGCGAAGTGTTCCGCCACGCCGTGGTCAATCTGGCGGACGTCCTGGGCAACGTCCTGAAGGAATGCGATCTTTCTCCGGCCGATGTCGACTGGGTCGTGCCGCACCAGGCTAACCAGCGCATTCTGGACGCGACTGCCAAGAAGCTGGGCCTGCCGCCGGAAAAGGTGGTCGTCACGGTGGACCGCCACGCGAACACCTCTGCCGCCTCCGTGCCGCTGGCGCTGGACTGCGCGGTGCAGGACGGGCGGATCAAGCGCGGCGACCTGCTGGTGCTGGAAGCGATGGGCGGCGGCTTCACCTGGGGCGCCAGCCTGATCCGGTTCTGATCCGCGGCGGATAACCCCGCGTTATCCAGTCATTGCATTGCAATCGGACGACAAATTTGTCATTCTCCGAATCAAGAGGTCGCGGCTCTGAACTGGAAAGGTGTAACCACACCCATGTCTACTTTGACGCGCGCCGATCTTGCTGAAGCTCTGAACCGGAAACTGGGCCTTTCGCGCTCTGAATCGCTCAACATGGTCGAATCGATCCTGGATCACATGTCCGATGCTCTGGAACAGGGTGAAAACGTGAAGATCTCGGGCTTTGGAACCTTCCTGCTGCGGGACAAGGCCGAACGCATCGGTCGCAATCCCAAGACCGGCGTAGAAGTGCCGATCACCCCGCGCCGGGTGATGACCTTCCGTGCCAGCCAGATGCTTAAAGAGCGCATTACAAAGGCATGAGTTCCGGGGATTTCCTTGACCGGCCGGCAGAGCCCGCTGGCTTTGCCGACGGCAAGGACCCCGAAGCCCTGCGCACGATTGGCGAAGTGGCCAAGGCCCTTGGCATTCGCCAACACGTGCTGCGCTACTGGGAAGAACAGTTCCCCATGCTGCGCCCGGTCAAGCGCAGCGGCGGTCGGCGCTATTACCGCCCGTCCGATATCAAGCTGGTCGAAACGATCGACCGGCTGGTGCACCGCGAAGGCTATACGCTTAAGGGCGCGAAAATGGCGCTACAGGCCAAGGCTGCGCCCGTTGCCGCGCCGGAAGCTTCCGCCCCGCCGCCGCTGTCTGCACCCGTGGCCAACTTTGCCCTGCGCGCCCGGTTGATTTCGCTGCGCTCGGCGCTGGCCAAGGCGCTGGACCAGGCTTAGTATCTCCCTCACGAAAGTGAGGAAATCCCCCATGACCACTCAATACGACGCCGATCTCGCGCTGTTCATCAATGGCGGCTGGAAGATCGGCGAAGGCCGCGACCTGTTCCCGGTCGTGAATCCCGCCAGCGGTGACACCATTGCCGAAGTGCCTTTGGCAACGCCTGCCGATCTCGATGCCGCTCTGGCCGCTGCCGAGACTGGCTTTGCCCTGTGGAAGAACACTCCAGTCGAACAGCGCGCCGCCGTGCTCAAGAAAGCGGCAGCCCTGATCCGTGAGCGGGCCGATACCATCGCCACCCTGCTCACGCTGGAACAGGGCAAGGTGATTGCCGAGGCGCGGGCCGAAGTCCTGTCCAGCGCGCAGACCTTTGACTGGTGCGCCGAAGAGGCAAGCCGCACCTATGGCCGCGTGCTGGTCCGCCCGACCGGTCAGCGAGCCATGGTGATCAAGCAGCCGGTCGGTCCGGTCGCCGCGTTCAGCCCTTGGAACTTCCCGGTTTACCTGATGGCCAAGAAGCTGGCGGCGGCGCTGGCCGCAGGCTGCTCGGTCATTGCCAAGCCGCCAGAGGAAACGCCCGGCTGCACCGGCGCGGTCATGCGCTGTCTGGCCGATGCGGGCCTGCCTGCGGGCGTGGCGCAGCTGGTCCACGGCGTGCCCGACATGGTCAGCCGCCACCTGATCGCCAGCCCGGTGATCCGCAAGGTCAGCTTCACCGGCTCGATTCCCGTCGGCAAGCACCTGATGCGGCTTTCGGCAGACAGCCTGAAGCGCGTGACCATGGAACTGGGCGGCCATGCGCCGGTCCTGGTGTTCGAGGATTGCGATCTGGAAAAGACGCTCGACATGGTCGTGCCGCAGAAGTTCCGCAATGCCGGGCAGGTCTGCGTCAGCCCGACGCGGTTCTATGTGCAGCAGTCGATCTATCAGCGCTTTGTCGATGGCTTTGCCGAACGGACGCAGGGCATCACGGCGGGATCGGGGCTGGATAGCGATAGCAAGATGGGTCCGCTGGCCAATGTCCGCCGTCCGGGTGCGATCGAAGCGCTGGTCGAGGATGCCGCGGCCAAGGGTGCCAAGGTGCGCGCCGGGGGCAAGCGCGGCAATGCCGGGTTCTTCTTCCAGCCGACCCTGCTGGCCGACGTGCCAGACAGCGCCGACATCATGAACAACGAACCGTTCGGTCCCGTTGCCGTGGCCGCGCCCTTCGCCGATCTGGACGACGCCATCGCCAAGGCCAACCGGCTGCCCTATGGTCTCGCCTCGTTCGCCTTCACGCAGAACCTGCGCACGGCAAACCTGCTGGGCGATGCGCTGGAAAGCGGGATGGTCGGGATCAACACCTTCGCCGTCAGCGCGGCGGATGCGCCGTTTGGCGGGATCAAGGATTCCGGCTTTGGCAGCGAAGGCGGGCCTGAAGGGATGGACAGCTACATGGTGCCCAAGGCGATCCACCAGGCCTGAGGAGCGGTCAGAATGAGGCCGGCCCCAGCTGCGGGTCAAGGTCGCGCGGCCGGGTCAGGTGGACCAGCCGCGCGCACTTGTCCGACAGGTCGGCCCAGCGGTCGATGTTCAGTTCCAGCACGGCATAGGCGGCGGTGGGGAATTTCACTTCCACCACGTCGCGCAGCGGGCTGGAGCCGTCGTCCGGGACCAGATCGAAGATCAGATCCTCCAGCCCGGGATTGTGCCCCACCATCAGGACGGAACGGGGATCGCCCTCCGTCTCGCGCAGCAGGTCGGCCAGTGTGGCGCTGCTGGCCAGATAGATGCGCCGGTCCCAATTGACCGCGACCGGGCGGCCCGAAGCTTCGCAGGCAATTTCGATCGTTTCGGCACAGCGGATCGCGGGCGAGGCAATCACCCGGTCCCATTGCACGCCGTGATCGCGGATGTGACGCCCCATGATGGCCGCACCCTTGCGCCCCCGGTCATTGAGCGGACGGTCGAAATCGCGGGCGCGGGGATCTTGCCAGTCGGACTTGGCGTGACGGAAGAGGCCGAGGATTTTCAAGTTTCTATCTCTTGCTGCGCGGGCTGCCCTGAAACACCGGCAGCGACCCGTTGTAAAGCCTCATCAAGTGTCAGGCGTGTTACAGGCGTGCCAGCGGGAAAGGCGCTGAGCAGGCGCGAGGGGAAGGCGGAGCTGAGCACTACGAACATCCCGTGATCGTCCTTGCTGCGGATCAGGCGGCCAAAGGCCTGGGCCAGCCGGGCACGGATGATCCGGTCGTCATATGCCTGCCCGCCGCCGGCCATCCGCCGCGCGCGGTGCAGGATCGACGGTTTGGGCCAGGGCACCTGCTCCATCACCACCAGCCGCAGCGAGTGGCCGGGCACGTCCACCCCATCGCGCAGGGCATCGGTGCCCAGCAGGCTTGCCCGCGGATCGTCGCGGAAAATGTCGACCAGCGTGCCAGTGTCGATCGGGTCGACGTGCTGCGCGAAAAGCGGCAGACCACCGCGCGCCAGCCGGTCGGCAATCCGGCCATGGACCGCGCGTAGGCGGCGGATCGCGGTAAACAGGCCCAGCGCCCCGCCGCCCGCTGCCTCAATCAGCCGCGCATAGGCACCGGCCAGCGCAGAAATGTCTCCCTTCGGAACGTCGGTCACGATCAGGACTTCGGCCTGGCCGGCATAGTTGAACGGGCTGTCAAAGCTGGACAGGCGCGGCGCAACCGGCAGCTCTGCGGCGCCGGAATGGGCGACGGCAGCGTCCCAGTCCGGCCCGTCGCGCAGGGTTGCGCTGGTCAGCATCACACCATGCGCCCCTTCCAGCACGGTGCGGGCAAAGGGCTTCATCGGATCGAGCCAGCGGCGGTGGATGCCGATGTCGAACTCGCGCGCTTCGGCCCGCTCGACCGCCAGCCAGTCCACGAATTCCGGATCGGCTGGTCCGCCCAGCCGCTCCAGCAAGACTTCCCACGCTGCGATCAGGTCGATCCGCCAGGTCAGCGAATGGCGCGCCCCTTCGATCCGGGCGCGGCCGGGTCCGTCCAGCCAGTCAGGCGGTTCGGCCAGCAGGGCCTCCAGCCGCACGCCCAGCCGCATCAGCGGGCTGCGCAGATCGGCCAGGGCGGCCTGGGCGGCCATGGCGCGCTCCACAAAAGCGCCGTCCAGCTGGGCCGCTTCCGTTTCCAGCCCATAGCCGGCTTCCTGCCCGCCGCTTTCGTCGCGGGCGTAGACCGTGGCGCGCACCGCCGCGAGCAGTTCCTCCAGCGGCCCGCTCGGCTGGTTTTCATGCAGGCGTTGCAGCCAGCCGTCGCCGGGCAGGGCTTCGGCAGCATAGCGCGCGGCAGCAATCGCCTTGCCGCCCGCTTCGTCATAGCTGGCGAGATCGGCCAGGCGCGCTGCCAGGCCGCGGCGGCGCCCTTTCGATCCGCGTTCCGGCCCGATGACCCAGCGGCGCAGTTCGATGGTTTCTGCTCCGGTCAGGGCTGCGGCGAAGGTCGAATCCGCCGCTTCGAAAACGTGGTGGCCTTCGTCGAACACGATCCGCGTCGGACGCTGCGCGGCATCGCGCCCCCGCGCGGCGTTGACCATGACCAGCGCGTGGTTCGCAATCACCAGGTCCGCCTGGGCACTGGCACGCGAGGCCCGCTCGATGAAGCATTTGCGGTAGTGCGGGCAGCCGGCATAGACGCATTCGCCGCGCTGGTCGGTCAGCGCCTTGATCCCCCTTTGGCGGAACAGGGTGCCGAGCCATCCCGGCAAGTCCCCGCCGATCATGTCGCCGTCCTGGCTGTATGCCGCCCAGCGCGCGATCAGCTGAGCCATGATCGCCGCGCGCCCGTTGAACCCGCCTTGCAGCGCGTCTTCCAGATTGAGCAGGCAGAGGTAATTCTCGCGCCCCTTGCGCACCACAACCGGGGCGGAACCATCGGCCCGCGCGGCAGGCCAGGCGCGGCGGCTTTCGCGGCGCAGCTGGCGCTGCAAGGCCTTGGTGTAGGTTGAGACCCAGACCGTGCCGCCCGAACTTTCCGCCCAGAGCGAAGCCGGAGCGAGATAGCCCAGCGTCTTGCCGATCCCGGTGCCTGCCTGGGCCAGCAGCATATGGGGCTGCCCCTCCCGCCAACGCGGCTCGAACAGGTGCGCAGCTTCCTGGGCATAGGCGGCCTGGGCGGGCCGGCTCTCCGCTCCTTCGCCAGCAAGCCGGGCCAGCCGGGCGGTAACTTCGGCAGGGGGGAGCGAAACCTGCGCGGGCTGCGGCTTTTCTGGCGCTTCGTCCCATTCGGGCAGCCGCGCGAAGAGCCAGCGCTCAGCCTTGGCAGGTGTGGCGATCCGCGCGGCAAGCAGCGGCGCCCATGTCCAACGCAAACGGGTGAGGTTTTGCAGCGCCGACCATGCCCCTTCGCGCTCGGCCCAGTCCGGCTGTTCGCAGACCGCCAGCAAGGCTTCGGCCGCTTGCTGGAGCAGGGCCGGGACGCCGTCATCCCCCTGGGGTTCCGGCAGGTTCAGTGCATGAGCCAGCCCCTTGGGCGTCGGGACCACGAAACGCGCGGGGTGTACGAAGGCGTAGAGTTCAAGCAGGTCCAGCCCCGACAGGTCGGGATAGCCCAGCCGCGTTGCAACCAGCGGCGCGTTGAGCAGCAGCAGCGGCGTATCGGCAGCGGCGACAATTGCCTCACCCTTGGCCACAGTGCGTGTCGCACCATGGCCATCGCGCAGCCAGCAACCGGCGTGGCTGGCATGGATTGCAGGGAGGGGCAGGGCGGCGGGGCTCATGCCCCGGTCTTAGAACGAAAATGGAACGGCGAAAACTGCCCTGAGCGGCTTAACGGCGGAAAAGCCGCTCCCACCAGCTCATGTCGCAATCCATCGGCCGGACATGGCCATAGATCTGGCGGCGCATATCGGGATCGAGTGCCGGTTTGCGCGAGCTGACGAACGAGGGACGGATTCCACGATGGGATTGTGGAGTCATGGGGGGAAACTCCGTTGGTTGACCTTCATACAACACGTTAGCAAGCCGGTTGGTTCCCTGCGTGCGGTTGACCGTTCGGTCGCGCTGCGCCAGCACTGGACAATGCCGAATCCATCCCGCGCCGCGCTGATCGACCGCCTGCCCAAGGCCGAACTCCACCTGCACATCGAAGGTTCGCTGGAGCCCGAGTTGTTGTTCGCCCTGGCCGAGCGCAACGGCGTGGCGATCCCCTTTGCCAGCGTGGAGGAGGTGCGCGCGGCCTATTCCTTCTTCAACCTCCAGGACTTTCTGGACATCTACTACCAGGGCATGTCGGTCCTGCTGCACGAGCAGGACTTTTACGACCTGACCTGGGCCTATCTGCTGCGGGCAGATGCGGACAACGTGCGCCATGTCGAAATCTTCTTCGACCCGCAGGGCCACACCGAACGCGGCTTGGCCTTTGAAACCGTGCTGAGCGGGATCGAGCGTGCGCTGAAGGACGGGGAGGTGCAGCTTGGCATCAGCTACCGCCTGATCATGTGCTTCCTGCGCCACCTGAGCGAGGAGGAGGCCTTTGCCACGCTGGACCAGGCCATGCCCTATCTCGACCGCATCCACGGTGTTGGGCTGGATTCGTCCGAGGTGGGCCATCCCCCGGCGAAGTTCAGCCGCGTCTTCGCCCGCGCCCGTGACCTCGGCCTGCACGTCACGGCCCATGCCGGAGAGGAAGGCCCGCCGGAATATGTCCATCAGGCGCTTGACCTGCTGGAAGTGGAACGGATCGACCACGGCAACCGCGCGCTGGAGGATGCGGCCCTGGTCAGCCGGATTGCGGATGAAGGGCTGACGCTGACGGTCTGCCCGCTGTCCAACCTGCGGCTCTGCGTGATCAAGGACATTGCCGATAGCCCGGTTCGGCGGATGCTGGACCTGGGCCTGAAGGCGACGATCAATTCCGACGATCCGGCCTATTTCGGCGGCTATATCAACGCCAACTTCCATGCCGTTGCCGAGGCGCTGGACCTGACCGAGGCAGAGATCGTCAAGCTGGCGGAAAACAGCTTTACTGGTTCGTTCCTGCCGCTGACCGACCAGGCCCGCCACCTGAACGAGATTGCCGAGGCCGTGCATGGTTGAGAAGGTTTACCTGACCGCCGACCGCTTGCTGGAAGACAGCTTTGCCCTGGCGAACCTGGTGCTGAAATCCGGGTTTCGCCCCACCCACATCGTCGGCATCTGGCGCGGCGGCGCGCCGGTGGGGATCGCGGTGCAGGAACTGCTGGCCTACCACGGGCTGGAAACCGATCATATCGCGATCCGCACGGCCAGCTATTCCGGGATCGACCAGCAGGCCAAGGAAGTGCGGGTCTATGGCCTCGGCTACCTGATCGACGTGCTCAATCCGGAAGACCGCCTGCTGGTGATTGACGACGTGTTCGACACCGGCCGTTCGGTCCAGGCCTTCCTGGGCGAGCTGCGCGCCCGCTGCCGCCACAATACGCCCGAAACCATCAGGATCGCCACCGCCTATTACAAACCGAGCCGCAACCAGACACCGCTGAAGCCGGACTATTTCGTCCACCAGACCGAGGAATGGCTGGTCTTTCCGCATGAGATCTGCGGGCTGAGCGAGGAAGAGATTCGCGCGCACAAGCCAGGGGCGGCAAAGATTCTGGGCGACTGACTGCGGCGAGTCCCCCAGTTCGCACTTGCGAAATCGGCGCATTTCCGCGAAGGCGCGCGATTATGACCGACGAAGCACTCCTTACCGCCGCACAGGTTTCCAAGGCTTGGCCGTTTGAAGAAGCGCGCAAGCTGCTGAAGCGGTATCCGGACGGGAAACCCGATGGCTCGCCGGTCCTGTTCGAAACGGGTTATGGCCCGTCGGGCCTGCCGCATATCGGCACCTTCCAGGAAGTGCTGCGCACCACGCTGGTCCGCCGCGCCTATGAAGTGCTGAGCGGCGGCGCGCCGACCCGGCTGGTGGCGTTCAGCGACGATATGGACGGCCTGCGCAAGGTGCCGGACAATGTGCCGAACCAGGGCCTGCTGACCGCCTATCTGGGCCACCCGCTGACCCGCATCCCGGATCCGTTCAACAAGTACGAAAGCTTCGCGCACCACAACAACGCGATGCTGCGCGAATTCCTGGACCGGTTCGGCTTCGATTACGAATTCGTCTCGGCTTCGGACCGGTACAATTCCGGCCAGTTCGACGATGCCCTGCGCGGGGTGCTGCGCAATTGGCAGGCGATCATGGACATCATGCTGCCGACCCTGCGTGAGGAACGCCGCAAGACCTATTCCCCGGTCCTGCCGGTCAGCCCCAAGACGGGGCAGGTGCTGCAGGTTCCGGTGGAAGTGGTCGATGCCGAAGCGGGAATGGTCCAGTTCGAGGATCACGGCGACATGGTCGAAAGCTGCATCCTGGGCGGCAATTCCAAGCTGCAATGGAAGGTTGACTGGGCAATGCGCTGGGTCGCGCTGGGCGTTGACTATGAAATGTGCGGCAAGGACCTGACCGATTCCGTGCGCGAAAGCGGCAAGATCGCCCGCGCCCTGGGTGGCCGCGCGCCGGAAGGCATGATCTACGAACTGTTCCTGGACGAGAACGGGGAGAAGATCTCCAAGTCCAAGGGCAACGGCCTGACCATCGAACAGTGGCTGACCTATGGCAGCGAGGAAAGCCTGGGCTTTTACCTCTACCGCGATCCCAAGAGCGCCAAGTCGCTCCACGTCGGGATCATCCCGCGCGCGGTGGACGAATACTGGCAATTCCGCGAAAAGTTGCCCGAACAGCCGGTGGAACAGCAACTGGGCAATCCGGTCTGGCACCTGCTGCGCACCAATGGCGACCGCGCCGGAGCGGGGGACAAGCTGCCGGTGACCTATGGCCTGCTGCTCAACCTGGTCGGCGTGCTGGGGGCCAGTGCCTCGCGCGATCAGGTCTGGTCCTACCTGCGCAACTATGTCGACAATGCCGATCCTGCGGCCCATCCGGAACTGGACAAGCTGGTCACCAATGCGCTTGCCTATAACCGCGATTTCATCGCCCCCACGCTGAAGCGGCGCAAGCCCGAAGGCGGCGAAGCGGCAGCCCTGACCGCGCTGGACGAGGAACTAGCTGCCACCAGCGACGATGCCACGGCGGAAGAACTGCAGAACATCGTCTATGAAATCGGCAAGGACCCGCACTATGGGTTCGAGCAGCTGCGCGACTGGTTCAAGTGCCTCTACGAAACGCTGCTGGGTTCCAGCCAGGGGCCGCGCATGGGCAGCTTCATCGCGCTCTACGGGATTGCCAATACCCGCAAGTTGATCGCCGAAGCGCTGGGCTGAAGCGCTTAGCGCTGGGCGCTTTCCAGCCGCTCCAGCCGTGCCTCGATCCGTGCCAGGGATTCGAGGATGTGGAGCTGTTCCTCGTGGGTAAAGGCGTCCCGGTTTTCGTTCAGGCGGTCGACAAGGCGCACCACGATCAGCGGCGCCACAACGAAGATCGACAAGTGCATCAGGATCACCGCGACCAGTTGTCCCGCGCCGGTCTTGGGGCTGATGTCGCCATAGCCGGTCGACGTGGCCGTAGTGGCAGCCCAGTAGAGGCCGGTGGCGAAATCGATGCCTTCGAAGTGTGAAAGCAGGGCAGCGCTGACGAGCAAGAGGACGGCGTAGAGGATCGCCAGCTCGATGAAGGTGTCAGTCGCGGCGCGCAGTTTCTGCATGGTCACTCCTGAATGATGTGCGGCACGAACCGCGCGCGGTTGCCGGTGATCAGCCCGTCCTCGCGAATGCCCAGGCCCGCTGCGACACCGTCAACGATCCACGACCCCAGGACCGGCACGCCGCGCCCGAAATCGCGCAAAGGGTACAGTTCCTGAAAGACCAGCCGGTTGCGGCTGTAGCCCCCTTCGCTGCGGGCAAGGACCTGACCCTTGCGCACCACTTCGATATTGGCGCCCTCGCGGGAATGGACTGGCTTGGAAACGTAGTCGCCCTGCATTGCATGGGCGTCGAAACTGGCAGGCAGCAGGTTGGGGTGGCCGGGGAACATCTCCCACAACACGGCGAGCACGGCCTTGTTGCTCCACAGCATCTTCCAGACCGGTTCGATCCAGAGGGTGCTGCTCATGTGCGGCAGGATCGCTTCGCCAAATTCCTCTGCTGCCAGCCATTCCCAGGGGTAGAGCTTGAACAGCGCGCCGATCAGCGCGTCGTCCTGATCCACGATGCGCCCCCTTGCGTCGATCCCGATCTGGTCGATCAGCACGGCGTGGGTTTCCAGACCCGCCTGCATCGCCAGTTCGCGCATGTAGGTGGTCGTAATCGCATCCTCGTGAACATCGTCGTTCACATGGGTGAACCAAACCCGCTGGTCGGGGATGCGGTCTTTCAGCGCGGTCCAGCGCTCCAACAGGCGTTCGTGCAGGCTGTTCAGTTGGTCCGCCTGGGGAAAGACCTCTTCCTTCCAGAACCATTGCACGATCGCGGTTTCCAGCATCGCGGTGGGCGTGTCGCAGTTGTATTCGAACAGCTTGGGCGGACCGGCGCCATGGTAGCCGAAGTCAAACCGGCCATAGTCCAGCGCGGGCGGCTGGGCCTGCCATGCGTCGCGCACGGCCTGATGATAACTTGATGGAACGCCGCAGAGCGAGAGCAGGCGTTCGTCCTGCGCGATCCGTTCACCCGCCGCACGGTAGAGCCGCTGCACCTCCTCCGTCGCGGCCTCGATCTCCTCGATCTGGGCCAAGGTGAAGGCATAGCAGGCGCTTTCGTCCCAATAGGGGCCGTCAGGATCGGTATGCCAGACCAGCCCATGCTCTTCGACGCGGGCCTGCCAGTCCGGCCGCGGCTGGAGCGTCATGCGGCGCATGGATCAGGACCGTCCGCCGCCGAACGAGCGCGAACTTGAACCGAAGCCGCCGCGCGATACCGCGGCCGAGCGGGTGATGTTGCTGGCCGAAGGGGCGCGGGCATAGGTCTTGGCCGGGTCCGGCGCATAGGAACCGGCATAGCGGCCATTTTTCACGGAATCGCCAATATAGGGAACCCGCGAATGGCGGCCGAGATAGTACCAGGCCACGCTGCTACCACGAATGTAGCCGCCCGAGCGGGTGTCGCACCGATCGTCGTCGATCCGCTTGCCGTTCTGGTCCACGCAGACCCGCGTGTCGCGGTCCGCGACGACGCCTTCGCTCCAGTCATCGCCGGACGAGCAGGCGGAGATGGACACCAGCGTGGCGGCCATGGCGGGCGTAAGAAAAAGCTTTTTCTTCATGGTATTGCGCCCTGTTCTTCAGGGAACCATGCAGGCGGCTTGGAGTATCCCGACGCCCAGGCCCATGCTGCCCACGAACAGGCCCGATGCCATGCAGCCTTCTGCGATCCGGTCCGAAATCGCCTTGAACAGGATGCGCGAAATGGCGACGAAGACCAGCAGTTGGACAACGGCAGCAACCGCGCCCCACAGCAGCATGTCGGGGATCGAAACGGCATTGCCGATCACCAAGGCCATGGGAACGGCAAAGCCGAGGAAGGTGCCGCCAAGCTGGGTGGCAGCGGCGACATTGCCTTGGCCTATCAGTTCGAATTCACGATGCGGGGTGAAGCGCGAATAGAGCAACAGGAAAACCACTGCCAGAGCCAGGGCGGCACCGAAATAGGCCAGAAAATGCGGCAGAGCGGCGGTAAACTGGGCAAGCACTTAAGTTCTCCCCGTGGTCACTTGGGCGTTCCCCCAGTGAATAGGGGCTGGTGCATAGCAAGGCCCAGCGACATATGCCAAGCTTTTACAGAGGCTTGATCAGCCGCGATTGTACCAGGTATGACTTTCGGTGATGACCGCCCGGACCGGCTGGCCGGCACGGTTGGTGGCCGGGCGATAGCGGAAGCGCTGGGTGATCAGGCGGCAGGCCAGGGCATCGACCTGGACAAAGCCGCTGGACCGCAGGACGGAGCAGCCGGTCACGCGGCCATCGATCTCCACCGTATAGCGCACGCCTACGCTGGCTTGCTGTCCCGGCCCGATCAGGCCGTCGGGAAAGTCCGCCACGGTCAGCCGCCCGCGCACCTGGCGGGGGCCCGTGGCAATGCCGCCGCCGTCACCATCTCCGCCTAGGCCGCCGCCGCCGGTCCCCGAACCGACGCCGCCCGCGCCCTGGCCGGGGCCAGCCTGGGTGGAAGCACCGCTCTGCCGCGCATCGCCTGCTGCCGGGGCAGTGGCGGCGGCAATCAGAGGCGGCGGAACGGGAATGCGCGGCGGCTGGGCGACGACGGGAGTTGCCTTGTTCTTGAGATTGCGCGCGGAGGCTGCGTCCTTTGCCGCACTCGCGGAGGACGCGCGCGGCGGTGGTTCCGGTTCCGGCGGCGGCTTGGGCAGAGTGAAGTTCAGCGTGACCAGGTCCGCCACCGGCTTGGGCGGCGCGACCAGGCCGCGGCTAAGGCCGAAGATCATCGCCAGGGCAATGCCGGAAACCAGCGCAGCCGAAATTACGGCTGCGCTGGTCCGCGTGGCAGGTGAGCCACCGGCATAGCGCCCGGGCAGGGCGGCGGCGGCGCTCAATGGACCCGGATGGAACGCTCCGCCTCAAGGCAGGCCTGCTCGCACCGGCGGCAATGTTCAGCGCAGATGCGGCAGTGCTCATGTTCCTCGGCGTGGCGTTCGCACTCGTCAGCGCAGAGCATGCAGGCCTGGGCGCAGGCCTGAAGCGCCAGGACAATCAGAGCCTCGTCGGTTCCGGTGCGGCGTGTCGCCAGCTTGCCGGCAGCAAGGCAAAGGTCGGCACAATCCAGGTTGAGCCGGATGCACTGGCGCAGCTGGGCGACCATTTCTTCGCGCAGGCAAGCGTCCGCGCAGGAAATGCATACCGGAGCGCAGGCGAAGCATTCCTCGATGCAGGACACCAATGCGTCGTTGGTGCTGCCTATCACGTCGGGGTGGGCGGCGATCATCTGTTGCAAGTGGTGCATGGGGTGTGGCTCCTGAAGTTGGGGACTTCAGAGGCAACCCGGCACCTGGGGCAGAGTTCCGCCGCGATTAACGGCTGGCCGCAATCCAGCGGTCAAGCTTCGCTTCCAGGATCGGCAGGGGCAGGGCTCCCGACCCCAGAACCTGATCGTGGAAGGCACGGATGTCGAACCGGCTTCCGAGAATGTCCTGGGCCTTGCGGCGCAGGCGCTGGATTGTCAGCGCGCCGATCTTGTAGCCCAGCGCCTGGCCCGGCCAGACAATGTAGCGTTCCACCTCTGCGGTCGCATCGCTGCGGCCCATGCCGGAATTGGCGAGCATGAATTCAATCGCCTGCTCGCGGCTCCAGCCCTTGGCATGCAGCCCGGTATCGACGACCAGCCGCATCGCCCGCAGCATCTCGTCGTCCAGCGTGCCCCAGTGCTGCATCGGGTCCTTGTAGAAACCCATGTCGAAGCCCAGCGTCTCGGCATAGAGCGCCCAGCCTTCGACATAGGCCGTGTTGCCGCCAAAGCGCTGGAATTCCGGCAGGCTTTCGTCTTCCTGCGCCAGGCTGATCTGGAAATGATGCCCCGGCGCCCCTTCGTGCATGTAGAGCGTGACGACCCCGGTGAGGAACCGGCTCGGCAGGTCATAGGTGTTGTAATAGAACACCCCTGGCCTGGTTCCGTCGGGCGAGCCCTGGTTATAGGAACCGCCGGCTTCATACTTTTCGCGGTAGGCCGGATATGGCTCGATCGACAGCGGCGTACGGGGCACCTTGTTGAAATAACGCGGCACCTGCGCATCGACGGCCTTGGCGGCGTCAGCGAACGCCTTGGCAAATTCTTCTTTGTTTTTAGGGTGATATTTCGGATTCGTGCGAATTTCCTCGAAGAAATCGCGCAGCGGACCGGAGAAGCCCAGCTGCTGGCGGACCTGGTCCATTTCACGCTGGATGCGGGTCACTTCGGACAGGCCGAGCTGGTGGACTTCTTCAGGCACCAGCCGAACCGTGGTCTGGCTTTCAATGGCCTTCAGATAATAGGCCGCGCCGCCCTTCATTGCTGAAATGCCGACGGCTTCGCGGGCGGCGGGCAGGTATTCGTCATTCAGGAACGCACGCAGGCGGCGATAGGCGGGATAGACCTCGCCTTCCGTCGCTGCGAAGTACTGCTTGCGGATCGGATCGCGCCGCGCTGTCGGGACGGCGTCAGGGAAGGACTTCACGCCGGAGGTAAACGGCGATTCTTTTAGCGGCTGCGCCAGGATTGCGTCGATCTGGGCCACCATGTTGCTGGTCGTCATGCGGGTTTCGACCACGCCCGTCGCCACGCCCTTGCGGAAAGCGGCAATGGCATTGTCCAGAACCTGCGGGAAGACGCGGATCAGGTCCAGATTGCGGCGATAGTCGGCTTCGGAAGCATAGGGCAGGGCACCGCCCGCTGCGACGAGCGACGGAAATTCGACATGGAGCCCGCCAAAGTGGGTGAGGGGGCGAACCAGGTTCAGCGCGACCATGTCCGGATGCAGCCATTGCTCTGCTTCCCGCTTGTCGTGCAGAAACACGTCATAGGAAATCTGCCGTTCTTCGCTCAGCTTCGCGCGGTCGATCCTGGCCAGTCCGGCCAAGGCCCAGCGCACCACGCCGCGCCGTTGCCGCACGGCGAGGTCGGTAAAGGTCTGGCGGAACGCGGTCAGGTTCGGCTTGCCCCCGCGATAGATCAGGCCCAGCGGATCGATTGCGTCCTCGCGCCGGGCGGTTTCGTGGAACAGCGCCATCAGGCGGCGGTCCTCGGCATTGTTGCTCGCGGCGGCCCAGCCTGCACCCGCGGGGAGGAAGGCCAGCCCGGTGCCAAAGGCGAGGCCTGCGGCGAACCGGCGGCGCGTGAGCATAAAATTCATCGTCATCCCCATTTGCGCGAGCGATACCACTTGGTCAGGACGTATTTGACGCCCTTCGTCACCGGCGTTCCGGCGTGGGTGGTATCCTCGTTCGGCAGGCCATTCGGCAGATTGTTGTTCCAGATCAGCAGCGCGCCCCGGCGCGGCTTGACCGCCAGGCCCAGCCGGGTGAATTCCGTCGCTCCACCTTCCTCGACGTCGTTGAGATAGGCCATCGCGGTGATGGTGCGCTGCCCGCCGCGCTTTGATTCCGCCTTCCAGTAGTCCGACTTGGTCCAGAACAGGTCGAGGTGGTACTTGAACTCCTGTCCCACTTCATAGCGCTGGCCCTGCATCGTCTCGCCATATTCGTGCGGCAGGCCGAGCAGATCGTCGATCCGGCGCTCGATCATCTGGATGAAGGGATCGGCCGCATCGACATTGCCCGAACTGCTGGTGCGCCAGGCATCGGCATAGCCGTGCGAGAGGACTTCCGATGGAACGGCGGTCTGGTCGATCAATTCGATCAGGTGGCTGCATTCCGCTTCGTCGAACATGTCGCCCACGGCCCAGATCTCGGCGCGGTCGGTTTCAAAGCGATAGGCGCGCGGATCGGCATCCAGGCGGCGGCGCACATGGGCGCCCACTTTCAGCAGGGCTGCCTTGTCCGGGGCGGGGGCATCTTGGAAAGGACTCATGCCAGACTGCCTATCCGATTGGCGCGCCGAGACAAGCGGCGCACCATGTCGTTCGTCGAGCCATGACGCAAACGGACCCCGAACCGGGGTTCGGAGTCCGTCTCATGCGCTCTGGAACGGCTTACCAGAAGAAGTCGTGGATCACATCGGCGACTTCGCCGCTGTAGATGTTCACCAGCACGGCATCGTCGTAATACCGCACCCAGCGATAGGGGCCGTAGGCTTCGGGCAGGCGATAGTACCAGGGATCGGCGATCCAGTAGTCATCGCTGAAGAACAGCTCGTCCAGGAAAGTGCCGATGCGCAGGCGCCGGTATGAATATCCGCGATAGGGCGAGGTGTAGAAGCCGACCTGGAAATAGCTGGGATAGCGGTTGCGCCAGCCATACCAGTCATAGCGGTTGCTGCTGCGCCAGTGGGTATTCCAGCGGCGATAGTCGTTGCCCCAGGCCCAGTTCCACTGGTTGTTCCAGCCCGACCAGTTGCCCCGGCGCGAGTGGTCCCAGTGATTGCGCCAGTCGCGGTTGCGCCAGTACTGGCGGTCACCATTGCGGTCGGCGTCGGACCGTTGGACGCGGCTGCGCCAGTCGGTGCCGGTGCGGGTCTGCGTAGTGGCCGCGTTTGTGGTGGCAATACGTTCGCGCCGCCAATCCCGGTCGCCAATGCGGCGTTCGGTATCGCCCGAGCGAGCCGCGCGGTCGCGCCAGCTGGTGCCGCTCTGCACCTGCCGCGTTTGCTGCGCATCCTGGCTCTGGCGAACGCTGCGTCGTTCGTCGGACCCGTTGCTCCAGCCGCGGCGCTGCCCATTTTCGCCACCGCGACGCCCTTCGCCGCCGTTCCAGCGTGACTGGGGAGCGGCGTGGACTCCGCCCTGGGCATGCGGTGGGGGCGACCAGCTGCGCGGTGCCTGCTGCTGGCGTTGCGGAGCCTCGGCCTGCGGCGGGGCCTGGCGCATCGGGCGTTCGGGGCGCTGGGCGCGGGGGGAGTCCTCCCGCGCCACGCGCTCGGCCCAGCCGCGCTTCTGATTGGGTTCTTCCTGAGCCTGGGCCATCGCGGGAAGGGACAGCGCCGCAACGGTTAGCGCGACAAGGCTGGTCCGGCGCCAGGTGTTCTTTGACTTCACGGCCATGGCCGCATCTCCATCACTATGCGCCGCACCGATCGCGGCGATCTTGAAAAGAATGCTAGGCGAGTCGGGCTGTCCGCGCGGTGAATGATCTGTTAAGCTTTGCGTTCAGCTTTTCAGGGGTCTGCATGAACGAAGAGATGACTCTGGACGGCGTGCTTGCCGACATTGCCGCACGCCTGGACCACGCCGCGCGGGATCGCCGCGCCGCGATGCACATGCCGGTGGTCGGGACAGCCGACGGCGACCTGCGGATCATGGTCCTGCGCGCCTGCGATCCCGATTTCACCGCGCTGCGTTTCCACACGGATGCGCGCAGCTCCAAGGTGAGCCTCATCGGCTGCGGCGCTCCGGTCAGCCTGCTGGCTTTCGACCCAGAGGCAAAGATCCAGATCCGGGCACGCGGGGTCGGGCGGATCGAGACAGGCGGCGCGGTGGCCGATGCGGCCTGGGACCAGGCCAGTGCCTATGCGCGGCGCTGCTATCTCGCAGAGGGCGGACCGGGCACGCCGACACCGGCTCCGGTTTCGGGGCTTCCAGCTGAAGTGGAGGGGATTCGTCCGACGCCGGAACAATTGCTGCCCGCGCGCGAAAACTTTGCTGTGCTGCTGGTAACGCTGACCAGCCTGGACTGGCTTTACCTGGCCCACAACGGACATCGCCGCGCGAAATTCTCGCGCGGCGATGCGGGTTCGCCGTGGCAGGGGACCTGGGTGATCCCCTGACCGGTCAGCGGGTCAGTTTCTTGTAGGCCAGGCGGGTCGGACGATCCGCCGCGTCACCCAGGCGGCGGCGCTTGTCTTCTTCATAGGCCGCGAAGTTGCCTTCGAACCATTCGACGTGGCTGTTGCCTTCGAAGGCCAGGATGTGGGTGGCCAGACGGTCCAGGAAGAAGCGGTCGTGGCTGATGACCACGGCGCAGCCCGCGAAGTTTTCGATCGCGTCTTCCAGAGCGGCCAGGGTTTCGACGTCCAGGTCGTTGGTCGGTTCGTCGAGCAGCAGGACGTTGCCGCCCTCCTTCAGCATCTTGGCCATGTGGACGCGGTTGCGCTCACCGCCGGACAGCTTGCCGACGTTCTTCTGCTGGTCCGCACCCTTGAAGTTGAACGCGCCAACATAGGCCCGGGTGCTCATGTCCTGGCCGTTGACCTTCATGTAATCCAGCCCGTCGGAGATTTCCTCCCACACGTTGTGGCTGGGGTCGAGGTGGTCGCGGCTCTGGTCGACATAGCCCAGGTGCACGGTCGAACCGATTTCGATCGTGCCGCTGTCGGGCTGTTCCTTGCCGGTGATGATCTTGAACAGGGTGGACTTGCCCGCGCCGTTCGGACCGATCACCCCGACGATGCCACCCGGGGGCAGCATGAACGAGAGGTTTTCGAACAATAGCTTGTCACCATAGGCCTTCGAGATGTTCTTGGCCTCGATCACCTTGCCGCCCAGGCGTTCGGGAACCTGGATGACGATCTGGGCCTTGCCGATCGGACGGTTGTCCTGCGCGTTCTGCAGTTCCTCGAACTTGCGGATACGGGCCTTGGACTTGGTCTGGCGCGCGGCGGGAGTCTGCCGGATCCATTCCAGTTCGCGCTGCAACGCCTTCTGCTTGCCGCTTTCCTCGCGGTCTTCCTGTTCAAGCCGCTTGGCCTTCTTTTCCAGGTAGGTCGAATAATTGCCCTCGTAGGGGAAGTACTTTCCGCGGTCGAGTTCGAGGATCCAGCCGACCACGTTATCCAGGAAGTAGCGGTCGTGGGTGATCATCAGCACCGCGCCGGCATATTCCTTGAGGTGGTTTTCCAGCCATTCGACCGATTCAGCGTCGAGGTGGTTGGTCGGTTCGTCGAGCAGCAGGATGTCCGGTTTCTGGATCAGCAGGCGGGTGAGGGCGAT
The DNA here is from genome assembly GCF_050281025.1 of Novosphingobium sp. NPDC080210. Taxonomy (NCBI): domain Bacteria; kingdom Pseudomonadati; phylum Pseudomonadota; class Alphaproteobacteria; order Sphingomonadales; family Sphingomonadaceae; genus Novosphingobium; species Novosphingobium sp. NPDC080210. The sequence goes on along the minus strand of NZ_JBNNWL010000001.1, from coordinate 825,571 downwards.
ACGGCGCTTTTCACCGCCCGACAGGTTTTCGACCGACCAGTCGCCCGGCGGGCAGCGCAGGGCTTCCATCGCGATCTCAAGCTGGTTGTCGAGCGTCCAGCCGTCGACCGCGTCGATCTTTCCTTGCAACTCGCCCATTTCCTCCATCAGCGCGTCGAAGTCCGCATCTTCCGGCGGATCGGCCATGATGTTCGAGATTTCATTGAAGCGGTCGACCAGGTCGGCGGTTTCGCGCGCGCCGTCCTTGACGTTTTCGAGCACGGTCTTGCTGGTGTCGAGCTCCGGCTCCTGCGGCAGATAGCCGACCGTGATGTTCTCGCCGGCCCAGGCTTCGCCGGTGAAGTCGGTATCGATCCCGCCCATGATCTTCATCAGGGTGGACTTGCCCGCACCGTTGGGACCGACGATGCCGATCTTGGCACCCTGGTAGAACTGCAGGCTGATGTTGTTCAGCACCGGCTTTTGAGCGCCGGGGAAAGTCTTGGTCATGCCCTTCATGACATAGGCGTATTGGGCGGCCATCTGGCGATCCTTCTGGATGGTCTGGAATGATAAGGTTTGGCGCGCGTCTACAGGTCAGGCCCGCTGCGGGCAAGCGGGGCTTTCAGGCGCAGGCACTTGGCACTAACCCATGTTAATGTTCATACTGGCTGTAACACGGCCTCGAAAATATCTTGTCGAATTTGTAATGGTTATCACCCGCCTGAACTCAAAATCGGACTAAATCATTTCATTGTGTAAAAACTAAGCAGTCAAAGTGGTGGCAATGGTTCTACCGCACCGCGAAATTCATCGATACGCCTCTGGAAAGGATCACTTTTTGGGGTGCAGAAAGATGATGCAAGCTGCTGAAGATAAGGCGCATAAATCCGATCGAATTCAGACGGATTGGATGATTGCAGCGGGTGAACGGTCGGGGTCGGAACCTGATCCGCTTGGTGCGATCATGAGCAGATTGGACCAATTGCTCGCCACGCTAAACCCAAATGGGAGCAGCGGGGCGGCCATGGCCCACAGGGTCGCCGCAAACGAAACCGGTCCGATCCGGCAATCGCGCAAAGCCTTGCCCGACCCACGATTGGTCCGCGGCATCATCCGGTGTCGGCAGATGCGTTTGCGTTTCTTCGAGCAAGACCTGTTTGCCGATCCTGCCTGGGACATGCTGCTGGACCTTACTGCGGCGCGAGCGGAGCATTTGCGGGTTTCGGTAACCTCGTTGTGTATCGCGTCAGGGGTTCCAACCACCACTGCGCTGCGCTGGATCAAGCTGTTGGAGCAGTCCGGCCTGGTCAAGCGAATCGAGGATGACACAGACCGCCGCAGGGCCTTTGTGACCCTAACTGAACGCGGTGCCGATGCCATGGCACGCTTTTTTGAGGAGGTGGAACGGCATCGTCCCGACAATTTTTGATTAACGGCACGTCAGCCAAATCGATCAAGGATAAGATGGGGCGGAAATTAGCTGGGCAGGGGCAAATATTCTCGGACGCAGCCTGCTTGTGACTGAAACCGCGCGGAACCGCCACTTTTGCGATTAAAGAAGCTTTAAAATAAGAATTACGGTGAATGCGTAATGTGCTTTAAAAAGTTATTACGGTTCCGAAGACCATTTATATCCATTGTATGAGTACCTATACTTAGGCTTAACTGACTGTTTACAGTTTAAATGCCTAAGATTCGCGCATGAAACGTGTCGCGAAAAAAATCCGGAACTGTCCGCGGTCCACCGTGCCTGCTTTTGCGGGTGCGCGCAGTCACCGCAGCAGGCTGATCCTTCCGCTCGCCCTTGGCTTGTGGGTCCACGCTCCCGCTGCCCTCGCGGCGGGTGTAAGCGCGGGGACGCTGATCGAAAGCACTGCCACCGCAACTTATACCAGCGGGACCTATGACGGATCGGTAACGTCCAACACTGTCACGGTCCGGGTCGACGAGGTTGTCGACGTAACGGTCACGGCCCAGCCGACAACGGCAGTCGTGGCAGGCGATCCTGTGGCGCTGTCCTTTTCGATCACCAATACCGGCAACGGGCCGGAGGCTTTCAACCTTCTGGTCGATACGGCGCTGGCCGGAAACAATTTCGACGTTACGGTCGATGGTTTGTTCGTGGACAGCAACGGAAACGGCGTTTTCGATTCCGGGGTGGACCAGACCATTGCATCCGGCACCGCAACGCCGTCGATTTCCGCGGACAATTCTCTCACCGTGTTTGTTGTTGTGCAGTTACCCGCCCAGGCCACGGATGGTCAGACGAGCCAGGTTCGTCTGACGGCCTCGGCCGTTACTGGCACAGGGTCGCCGGGCACCATCTTTGCCGGCCAAGGTGTCGGCGGCGGTGATGCCGTGATCGGCGCGTCGGGCGGCGACGGATCGGCGAGCGCTTCGCTGGTCGCCAGCCTGGCCTCTGTTACCTTGACCAAGTCCGCCGCAATTGCCGATCCGTTCGGTGGAAGCCAGCCGGTTCCTGGCGCGACGGTTACCTATACCTTGACCGCAACCGTGGCCGGTTCGGGGCAGGTACAGAACCTGCTGGTCGAGAATCCGATTCCTGCGGGCACGACCTATCAGCCGGGCACTCTGAAGCTTGACGGCGCCAATCTGACGGACGCGGCGGACGCTGATGCCGGAAGTGCGGGCGCCAGCGGAATCGCCGTGACCATCCCTGCCGTGTCCGGCGGCACGACCAAGGTCGTGACCTTCGGCGTCACGATCAATTGAGGAGCATTTCCATGAAACGGAACCTTCTGGCCTCGCTTGGAGCAATGATCATCGCGGTCACGGCTGCCAGCCCCTCAATCGCCCAGACCCCGCAGCCGGTGGAACTGAAGGGTGACGTGAAGGTGAGGCAGCGCGTCAAGGAAAATGGCGCGGAAAAGCAGATCCTGGCCGAGCCGAAGGTGGTCGTGCCCGGCGATACCCTGCTTTTCACCACTGCCTATCGCAATGTCAGCAGCCAGGCGGTGAAAAACTTTATCATCACCAATGCACTTCCCGGCGGGGTGGCGCTCGCCCCGGAAGGCGCGGCCGCGCAGATTGTTTCCGTCGATGGCGGGAAAACCTGGGGCGCTTTGGGAACGCTGAGCGTCACTGGCAACGATGGGACGAAAAGGCCGGCCAATGCAGGCGATGTCACGCATCTGCGCTGGATACTTACCGAGATCAAGCCGGGCGTTGCCGGGGAAGTAACCTACCTCGCGCTTGTTCGCTGACATTTTTCAGAAGCAACCGGTCAGGGCCCAGTTCGCGCTGATCTGAGAATTTCAAAGGGACGCAAACCATGAACAGAATCAGCAAGTTTCTTGGGTCAGCCGGGGTCTTCGCCCTGTCGGCCCTGGCCGCGCAGCCAGCCCTGGCAGCCGGAACCGCATCAGGTACGACGATCACCAATACGGTAACCGTCAATTACCAGGTTGGCGGGGTCGCGCAGACGGCAACTTCGGCATCCAACACGGTTACGGTTGACCGCAAGATCAGCCTGACCGTTGCCGAGGTGGGTACTACGACCACGCAGGTTTCACCGGGCCAGACCAACGCCGTCACGGCTTTCACCGTCACCAACAGCTCGAACGCGACCTTGGACTTTGCACTCTCCGCGGTCCAGGCCGGTGCGACGGCCGTGCATGGAAATCCCGACACGTTTGACGCTACGAACGTTCGGGTGTTCGTGGATACGAACAGCAACGGCTCGTTCGATTCCGGGACCGATCAGCAAGTCGCCTACCTCGATGAACTGGCCGCAGACCAGTCGCGGACGGTATTCGTGGTCAGCGATATCCCGCTTGGCCAGGTGACCGGGGATGTTGCCGCGGTCACCTTGACCGCCACTGCGCGAGAAGGTGGTACCGCCGCAAGCCAGGGCGCCGCGCTGACCGAAACCAACACCGGTACGACGAACGAAGCCAATCCGACCTTTGTCGATACGGTCTTTGCCGATGGTGCAGGCGCTTCGGACGCAGCGCGCGATGCCGCCTATTCCGCAACCGATGACTATACGGTGCTGGCAGCATTGCTGACCATCTTGAAGTCCAGCAAGGTGGTCACGGATCCGTTCAATGGCACGACCAATCCCAAGGCGATTCCCGGCGCCACGATCGAGTACTGCATCTCCATTGCCAATGCTGCCGGAGCGGCAACAGCCACGGCGGTAAGCATCGTGGACCCGCTTCCGACCAACGTGTCCTATGACTCCGGCTTTGGCATTTTCGTCAACGGCACGGTCACCAGCGGCGCCTGCAACGCGGATGGCAGCGCTGGCGGCAGTTACGATAGCGGCACGACCACCGTAAGCGGCACGCTGAGCGATATTGCCGCAGGACAAGAGCGAACCATGCGGTTCCGGGCCACGGTCAACTGACCTCGGGCAGGCACGCGGCTGAACGTCGCGCTGCCTGCGCGATCCAAAGCTGGCAGCCAGATGAAACCCCTGCGCCTGATCCTTGCCTGCCTGCTGGCGCTTGTCGGCGCGCTGATGCTTGGTGTGTCTCCGGGCCTGACCCGGACCATCGTCAGCACGGCCAAGGCAAGCTGGACAGATGGGGTCAGGCTCTATTCCACCGTATCGAACACGGTGGACTTCGAAGTCACCGCTCCGCCGGTGTCGATCGAAACGTTCGTCCTTGCCCCCGATGGCTCGGCGACCAGTCTGTTTGAGCCGCAATGCCGCCTTGGGGACGGGCTGCCAGTGGGGGCGGGGGACGCGCGGCGCTCCACTGTCGCGACGCTCACCCCGTCATCTACAGTACAGGCGGGCGAAACGCTGTATTTCCGGATTTTCGCGCCCTCGGCCAATGCCAGTGCCGCTGTTCCCGACCAGTTGATCGCTACCATCGTTTCTCCAACGGGAGACCGCGAAGAGCTGATCGTTTTCGAGACCGGCCCCGATACGGGCGTATTCATCGGCTATGTGCAGACCTCGGCATCTTTTGCCGGATCAAATCAGGGCGACTGCGTCCTTTCTGCCGGTCCGTCCCAGAGAGTGGATGTTTCTGCCGCCCTACCGGACGGTGCCAGCGCCGTTGCCAGGGCCAGTGTCACGGTTATGCCGGTTCGCAGCGGCGTGGTTTTCGACAGTGAGAATGGGGCGCCGGTCAGCGGGGTCAAGGTCACGCTGGTCGAGGCGGCTTCAGGGCAACCAGCACGGGTGCTGGCGGACGACGGAGTGACTGCTTGGCCTGCGACTGTCCTGTCCGGGCAGGCTGTAACGGACGAAGCCGGGCGCCTGTATCCGGTTCAGCCGGGCGAGTACCGCTTCCCCGTGGTCAGCGCAGGGCAGTACCGGTTGAAAATCGAAGCGCCCCCGGGCTTCACGGCCCCGTCGACTGCTTCGCCGCAGCAGATTGCCTTGCTCCGGCGGCCAAATGGCGCCGCATTCCGCATTTCCAACATCTCGTTTGGCGAAGTTTTCTCGCTCTCGGCCGCTGGGCCGGTGCAAAACGACGTGCCGGTGGACCCGGCAGACCTGTCGCTGTCCCTGACAAAGACAGCCTCGCGCGAGGTGGCCCTGCCGGGAGACGCGGTGTTCTATTCCGTCGCAGTCGGCAACCCCGATGGCACGTATGACAAGCGCGGCGTCACCCTGACGGACAAGTCCGCCTCCCTGCTGCGGATCAAGCCTGATACGGTCCGTGTCGATGGCGCTCCGGCCACGGAACAGGTCACGTTTTCCCCGGACGGCCACGGTTTTACCCTGGCTTTGGGGACAATCCCCAAAGGAGCGGTGCGCACTGTGACCTATGCCATGACCGTACGGGCCGATGCTCCGGCCGGTTCAGTCATGAACGAGGCCGTAGTTGTGGATGACCGCGGACGGTCGGCGCGCGGCGGGGTCGCCGTCCGCATACTGCGCGAAGACCTTGCATCGCGCATGACTCTGATCGGACGTGTCACTGCCGGAGGCTGTAGCGCCGACGGGGCAGGCAAAGGGCTCGCGGGCGTGCGCATCGTGATGGAGGATGGCAGTTTCGCCATTACCGATGCCGATGGGCGCTATCACTTCGCCGGCCTGGTTCCCGGCACCCACGTGGTTCAGGCAGTCGCAGATACGCTTCCGCCGGGTAGCCGCCTGGTGGACTGTGCCAGATCCACACGCAGCGCGGGGAGCGCAAGGACGCGCTTTGTCATGGGGCAGGGCGGAAGCCTGGCTGTGGCCGATTTCCATGCAATCGTGCCCGATGCGCAGGCCCCGCAGCAGAAAGAGCCGCTTCCCCTTCGCGCCGAGAGCACTGCCGCAGCTGCCGAGCGTGCCGCCGCAGGTGCGGACACCGATTGGCTTGCGTCAGGAGGCGGTCCGCCCGACTTCCTGTTCCCGTCGATTGACCACAACCCGCGTGCACCCGCCATACGTGTGGTCATCCGCCATCGCGCCGATCAGCACGTGGAATTGAAAGCCAACGGGCGCGCGGTCGATCCGGTTACTTTCGATGGAACCCGGCAGGCCCCGGGCGGACGTTTCGCTGTCTCGATCTGGCGGGGCGTTCCATTGGACCGGGCAACGACCCGTCTGACCGCCGCCGTCCTTGGGCCCAAAGGCAAAGTCGCCGCCGAGCTGAGCCGCGACGTCCATTTCTCGCAGGCACCGGCGCGCATCGAACTGGTGCGCGACAAAAGCCGCCTGATCGCGGATGGCCGCACCCGCCCGGTGCTCGCCCTGCGCTTGTCGGATCGCAAGGGGCGCCCGGTGCGCATGGGCCTGACCGGTGAGTTCCAGCTTTCCGCGCCCTATGAAAGCGCCGAAGCGATCGATGGAATGCAGCAGCGGGCACTTGCCGGGCAAAGTCGTGCGCTTCCGCGCTGGCACGTGAAGGGTGACGACGGCATGGCCTACGTCGAACTGGCCCCGACCATGACCAGCGGCAAACTAGTCGCCAGTTTCATCCTGCAAGAGGGCGAAGTCCGCCGCCGCATCGAAGTGGAGGCATGGATATCACCTGGCCAGCAGGGCTGGACCGTCGTGGGCCTGGCCGAAGGCACGGCGGGCTCCGTCTCCGTCGCGCAGACCATGCAGCGTTCGGGGCGCTTTGACAGTCCGCTGGGAGAAGACGCCCGGATCGCCGCCTATGCCAAGGGTCCGATCGCCAAAGGGGTGATGCTGACGGCTGCTTATGACAGCGCGCGGCAGGCGGACGATCACAACCTGATGGGGGCAATCGATCCGCGTGCCTATTATTCGGTCTTTGCCGATATGTCGGACCGCCTGTTCGACGCGGCCAGCCGCGACAAGCTTTATGCGCGCATCGAGGGCGGCGAATTCTATGCGCTGTACGGCGATTTCGAAGCCGGGTTCGATCAGAGCCAACTGGCTTCCTACCAGCGCACCGCCACCGGGGTTAAAGCGGAACTGCAACGCGGCGGCGTGCATGTCCAGGGTTTTGCCGCGCAGACTGCCTCGCTGCACCGCCGCGACGAATTTCAGGGCGGGGGCATTTCAGGTCCCTATCGCCTCTCCAGCCGCGCATTCGTGCCGGGTAGCGAGATGGTGAAAATCGAAGTGCGCGATCGTTTACGCTCCGGGGTGGTCCTGTCGCATCGCAATCTGACTCGCTTTGTCGACTATGACATCGATCTGCTGTCCGACACCATCACCTTCCGCGAACCGGTGCAAAGCCGCGATTTTGCGCTGAATCCGCAATTCATCGTGATCGACTACGAAGTTGAAGAGGGCGGCGGCCAGGGCAGGCTTAACGCCGGGCTGCGCGCTGACGTTTCCGCCGCCGGGGGCAAGCTGCGCCTGGGTGTCAGCGGGCTGACCGAACAGGCTGAACTGGACGGAACCCGCAAGAACCTGACCGCAGTCGATGTGACGGCCAGCCTTGGTTCGAACACCGAACTGCGCGGCGAAATCGGCACCACTTTCGACCACCGTTCCGGCGCGGTTGCCTGGTTGATCGAGGCTGAGCACCACGACGGCAAGCTGGACCTGCTTGGCTATGCACGCTTTGCCGAGCGCGAATTCGGCTTGGACCAGCAATCCGACGTTGAACGGGGCCGGCGCAAGCTTGGACTGGACCTGCGCTATCGCCTGAATGACAAGCTGTCGCTGGATGCCAGCGCCTGGCGTGACGAGGCACTGTACGATGCAGGCCGCCGCACCGCCTTGCAACTGGGCGCCGTCTGGCAGGGCAAGAGCACGGATGCGCGGCTGGGTCTGGCCATGATGCGCGACAGTCTGGCAGATGGCCGGAACGTCCAGTCCACGGTGCTGGAAGGCGCGGTGAGCCAGCGCTTGCTGGATAACAAGCTTGAACTTTCGGCTGCATCATCCGTGGCGCTGGGCAACAGTGGGTCGATCGACCTGCCCGCGCGGCACAGGGTATCGGCGCGCTATGCGGTGACTCGCGATGTCCGCCTGGTGGGAGCCTATGAACTGGCCAAGGGCGACGCGATCGAGGCTCGCACGGCCCAGGCCGGTGTGGAAATCGCCCCGTGGAGCGGCGGCCGGATGACCGGGATGCTGGGGCGCCAGATCGGTGACGACCAAAGCCAGCGCAGCTTTGCCGCCTTTGGTCTGTCGCAGTCCTTGCCGGTCACTCCCAGTCTTACCCTGACCGCTACCTTCGACAACAACCGCACCCTGTCCGCGCTGGACCCGGCGCGGGTTGTCAATCCGGACCATCCCGTCGCCAGCGGCGGACACCTGGGCGAAAACCGCTCCATTGGGGAAGATTTCACCGCCCTGTCGCTGGGTGCGGCGTGGCGTTCGGGGCTGTGGTCGGCAACGCTGCGCGGCGAAATGCGCGCTGGCGAGAGCGCTGATCGCAAGGGGGTGACGCTTGGCGCGCTGCGTCAACTGGGCGACGGTTCCATGATCGGTGCCGGTTTCAGCTGGACCAAGGCCAAGAGCCCGGCAGGCGCTGCAACCGAAGTGCTGGACGGCGCGGTTGCCCTGGCTCATCGCCCGGCGGCGTCCGACCTTGCACTCCTGGCCAAGCTTGAGCTGCGGGCAGACCGCGTGGTCGGAGCAGTCGCCGGAGAGTTCAGCCCAACCGGTCGCAGTGCCCTGACAATCAGCGGCAATGGCCAGTCGAGCCGCCTTATCGCCAGCCTGTCTGGAAACTGGACCCCGCGCAGCCGTGATGGATCCGGCGAGATCCAGCGCCACGAACTGGGCTTCTTCACTGCCGTGCGCCACAATTTCGAACAATTGCAAGGATTCGATCTGGCAGGGACAACTCTGATCGGCGGACTTGACCTTCGCTACGGCCTTGGCCTGCGTTTTGATCTTGGCCTGACGGGCACCGTCCGCGCCAGTCTGGCGGACAAGACAACAGCCTATTCCCTGGGTCCGCAGATTGGCTTCACGCCGACGAAGGACGTGCTGGTGACCGCTGGCTATAACTTCACCGGCTTCCACGACCCAGACTTCGCTGCTGCCCGGACGACGATGAAGGGGCCGTTCATTGCTCTGCGCATGAAGTTCGACCAGGGCATCCTGAACTGGATGGGCCTGGGGCAGCGCTGATCGCGCGGGCTGGGCAAACTTGGTCGGGGAGACAGGATTCGAACCTGCGACATCCTGCTCCCAAAGCAGGCGCGCTACCGGGCTGCGCTACTCCCCGACCGGGGTTTGCCATATCACATCTGGTGGGCCCGGCAGGACTCGAACCCGCGACCTAGCCGTTATGAGCGGCCAGCTCTAACCAACTGAGCTACAGGCCCATGCATGTGATTGCCGGGCGGCGTTAGCTTGGTGATCGGACTTAGGCAAGCGCGGCGCGGAAATCAGTGTGCAGACTTTTGCTGGCCGGCATTGGAATTCAGAGTAGTCCGGCCGTGCGCCGGCAAGGTCAGGTTCAATTGGCCGTCGCCGTGCACCAGGTCGCCCCCGGCGGCGCGCGCTTCGCTTCGCGCGAGACGCAGGGCAAAGCCCACTCCGAACACGCCAGCCGAAAGGCTCTGCGCGATTGATCCGGCAGCCGCCTCGAACAAATCCTCGCCTTCCTGGCCTGCGAGAGCGGCGGGCAGGGCGAGATCCAGGCGCAGACCGGTTGCGGTTGGTTCAAGGCTCAGCCTCACGATTTCGCCCGGCGCGCTGACGCCGGCCAGCGTGGCCAGCAGGCGCCAGACGATCCGCTCTGCCTCAACCCGGTCCATCCCGATGTGTGGGGGCTCGTCCTTGATGCGCAGGGTAAAGCCGCTGCGACGCGGCGCCGTATGGGCAGAAAGCTGGCTTATCGTCGCTTCCAGCAGGGCGGCAAGGTCCGTCTCGCCCGGCTCGATTTCCAGCGCTCCGCTGTCCAGCTTGGCCAGGCGGTCCAGTTCATCGAACGCCGAAAGGATCCGCGCCGCATCGCCCGCGATGCCAGCAGCCAGCGCGCGGTATTCGTGCGGCGTGGGGCCGAACAGTTGCTGCTGGATGACTTCCGCAAAGCCCTGGATCGCATTGACCGGGGTGCGCAGCTCATGCAGCATCTGGCGCATCCGGTCAGCCTGGCTTTCACGCACCGGCTCAACCTGTTGACCGCTTGCGGCAGGGCGGCGCATGCGCCCGCGATAGCCGAGGAAGCGGCCCGTAACAGGATCGAACCACGGAGCTGCATCGAGTAGCCAATGTCCGGCAATGGCCCGCGCTCCGATCAGTTCCACCGCCTCAGTCCGCAGCGGTTGGTGACGGCGGGTCAGGGCGGCGAAGTCCGCTCCGCTTGCTACTTCCGTCAGGCGAACGCCGGTGACCATCGGTGCAACGCCGGGGTCGCTCCAGTTGATCCGGCATTCCGCGTCGGTCGCGAAATCGAACGCGCGGACGTCATCGGAAACTTGCAGCACGTGATCTTCGCCCAGCGGCAAGCGGGGGGAATCGGCCCCGCCTTGCTCTCCGCCCTGGCGGGCGCGCCGATAGGCTTCGATCCGGCGGACGATGGCGCCGATGCCGCTTTGCGGATGCAGTGCACCGCCAGCAGGTTCGGACGCTTCGGCCGGATCGTTCTCGTTCGCGAAGACCGCCGGGGCGATTTGCGTTGCCGCAGGCAGGCCCAGGCTGGTCACGCCGAGACGCGAAAGCAGCGCCGAAACGTCGGCGGGCAAATCCCGGCGATGGCGCAAATAGGGGCGGGCCGCAGGGGAGAGGGCCGGAACCAGGTCCAGCCATTGCTCGGCGCCCAATTGCGCGCACTGCAAGGCAGCCGATGCCACCGCAGGTTCGGCGCAGGCCAGCGCGGCGACCAGCCGGGGCGAGCGGAGCCGCAGGCCGGCGTCGCGGATCGCCTCAGCCCGCTCGGGTGCGGGAATGAGCTGTGCCAGTTCGCCCAGGCGGATATAGGCGGCGTCCAGCTGCTCCCCGCGCGCATCGGCCGGGCAGGTGCCCAGGAGGTCGAGCAATTGGCGGAACTGGATGCGCAAGACCGCCGGTCCGCTTGCGCCCAGGCGCAGCACGGTTGCAAGGCGATCGTCGAACAGCATGGTTACTTTATTATTCTGTCCCGCGCGGGGACGCGAGGCCATTAACCAGTTTTCTCCCCAAGTGGTGCAGTTTTGGATTGATGCGTTGCAAAGCGGCACAGTTGCGGCCATAAACAACAAAATTATCGTGCGCCGATACGGAATGCGCGAATATTACCTGGCGGAGGCGTTTTTCGTTTTTGCCGCGCAATTGTGGGGAAATGGGATTGTCTAATCTCGATTCAATCGATCGCCGCCTCCTGGCCGAGCTGCAGGAAGAAGGCCGGGTGACCAATGTCGAACTGGCCCAGCGTGTCGGCCTCACGGCTCCGCCCTGCCTGCGCCGGGTGCGCGCGCTGGAGGAATCCGGCGTGATCCGTGGCTATCATGCCGATCTGGATGCGTCCAAGCTGGGCTTTGCCATCACGGTCTTCGCCATGGTCAGCCTGAAGAGCCAGGCCGAGGATTCGCTGCGCCAGTTCGAAGACGCGATGAAGAACCTGCCCGAAGTGCGCGAGTGCCACATGCTGAATGGCGAGATCGACTTCATTCTCAAGATCGTCAGCAAGGACCTGCAGAGTTTCCAGGAATTCCTGACCAGCAAGCTGACCCCCGCGCCCAACGTGGCGAGCGTGAAGACGTCCCTGACGATCCGCACGGCCAAGCAGATGCCGGGCGTACCGCTGGAGTAGCGCTTGCTGGCAGTTCCTGCACGATGGGCCTTCGACAGGCTCAGGCTGAGCGGGAGCGAACGGAGCCCAAAACCCCGCTCAGGCTGAACCTGACGAAACCGTATTGCAGGAAACCGGTTCGCGCAAAGGCGCTAAAAGAAGGAAGGCGCAAAGGGCTGCGCTCTCGCAGGCGCGGCCAATATTGAGCGCATCTTCTTCGCGCCTCTGCGTCCTCTGCGCGAAACATTTTCAACCTCTTGGGTTTGCGCAAGGGCGCTGGGCCCCGGCCTACGCCGGGGTGACGTCCTGTAGTGCAAAAACCCCCGCTCAGGCTGAGCTTGTCGAAGCCGGATTGGCCAGCTTCACCGCAGCCCGATTACTTAGCGCGCTGCGCCAGCCATTCCTCCAGCCACTTGATCGTATAGTCGCCGTGGATGAAGTCCGGCTCGTTCATCAGGGCCTGGTGCAGCGGGATCGAGGTTTTCACGCCGCCGACGACCATTTCCTCCAGCGCGCGCTTCAGGCGCATGATGCAGCCTTCGCGGGTGCGGCCCTTGACGATCAGCTTGGCGATCATGGAATCGTAATAGGGCGGGATCTTGTATCCGGCATAGAGCCCGGAATCGACGCGCACGTTCATCCCGCCTGCCGCGTGGTAGTTCTGGACCAGGCCGGGCGAGGGGGCAAAGGTCCAGGGATCTTCGGCATTAATCCGGCACTCGATCGCGTGGCCGTTGAATTCGATGTCTTCCTGCGCAACCGAAAGCGGCTTGCCATCGGCAATGCGGATCTGTTCGCGCACCAGGTCAACCCCGGTAATCGCTTCGGTAACCGGGTGCTCCACCTGCAGGCGGGTGTTCATTTCGATGAAATAGAACTCGCCGTTTTCCCACAGGAATTCTATCGTGCCCGCACCGCGATAGCCCATGTCGGCCATGGCCTTGGCGACGATGCCGCCCATGCGGTCGCGCTCTTCCGGGCTGATGACCGGCGAGGGGGCTTCCTCCAGCACCTTCTGGTGGCGGCGCTGCAACGAACAGTCGCGCTCACCCAGGTGGATGGCATTGCCGTTGCCGTCGCCGAACACCTGGAATTCGATGTGGCGCGGGTTGCCGAGGTACTTTTCGATATAGACCGTAGCGTCGCCAAAAGCAGCCTTGGCCTCGGTCCCAGCCTGGGCGATCAGCGTTTCCAGCTCGTCCGGGCCGTTGCAGACCTTCATCCCGCGACCGCCGCCGCCCGAAGCGGCCTTGATGATCACCGGATAGCCAGCCTTTTCCGCAATCTCGCGCGCTTCGGCGATGTCGCTGACCGCGCCGTCCGAACCAGGGACCAGCGGCAGGCCCAGCGCGCCAGCGGTGCGCTTCGCCTCGATCTTGTCGCCCATGGTGCGGATGTGTTCCGGCTTCGGCCCGATCCAGGTGATGCCGTGGCTTTCGACGATTTCCGCAAACTGGGCGTTTTCCGACAGGAAGCCATAGCCGGGGTGGATCGCATCGGCATGGGCGATTTCCGCCGCCGAAATGATCGCCGCCACGTTCAGGTAGCTGTCCTTTGCCGGGGGCGGGCCAATGCAGACCGCATGGTCGGCCAGGCGGACGTGCATGGCATCGGCATCCGCGGTGGAGTGCACCGCCACGGTTTCGATCCCCATTTCATGGGCAGCGCGGTGGATGCGCAGAGCGATCTCGCCGCGATTGGCGATCAGGATGCGGGAAATGGTCATGGGTGGCGCGGCCTCAGGCGATCACGACCAGCGGCTGGTCATATTCGACCGGCTGCGCGTTTTCGACCAGGATAGCCTTGACCGTGCCGGCCTTGTCGGCGGTGATCGGGTTCATCACCTTCATCGCCTCGATGATCAGCAGGGTATCGCCGGCCTTCACCTGGCTGCCGACCGTGACGAACGGAGCCGCGCCCGGTTCGGACGAGAGATAGGCAGTGCCAACCATCGGTGACTTGAGCGCATTGGCATCGACCGCCGGAGCAGCAGCTTCGGCAGGGGCTGCTGCGGGAGCAGCGGCAGGAGCAGCAGCAACCGGAGCAGCAGCCATCGGCGCGGCGGCATAGGTCTGGACCGGAGCAGCCTGGCGCGCGACCTTGATCTTGCGGTCGCCATCTTCGACTTCAATCTCGGTCAGGCCGGTTTCGGCCAGGAGTTCAGCCAGTTCACGGACCAGTTTGCTGTCGATATTCATGCCGCCTGAACCTTTGTTGCCCTTGGTGTCGCTCATGCGATCCTCAATATGTGAAACAGGGGTCCGCCTATGCGGCGGAGCGGCGGGAGAGGCAAGCCTAAAGCGCCGCAGCCCGCTCTAGCGCGACTTCATAGCTTTTCGCACCCAGTCCCTTGACGCAGTCCACAGCTGCCATGCCGACATAGGACAAATGGCGGAAAGCCTCTCGCGTTTCCGGGTCGGACAAGTGGACTTCGATGACTTTCAGCTCGGTCGCCTTGATCGCGTCGAGCAGGGCGATGGAAGTGTGGGTATAGGCCCCGGCGTTGAGCAGGACGGCATGAACACGCCCGCGCGCTTCGTGCAGCCAATCGACCAGCACACCTTCATGATTGGATTGGCGGCATTCGACTTCCAGGCCGAGCGTCTGCCCCTGCTTGATCAGTCGCGCCTCGATATCGGCCAGGGTGTCATGGCCGTAAATTTCCGGCTCACGCGTGCCGAGCAGGTTCAGGTTCGGGCCGTTGAGGACAAGGACTTTGCGCAAGGGGCTGCTTTCGCCAGTTGAATACGGCGACTTTCCTTAACCGCACCGGACAGGCGGGCAAGCCCCAATCGTCAGCTCTTGTTGTCCGGCTCTGGCGGGACGGAATCGTCCGGCGCGGCGCCATCGTCACTTGGCTCATCGACGCTGGGCTCGACCTCCTCGACCGGACCTTGTCCACCTTTTTCGAGTTTGGCGGCGGCTGCTTCGGCGCGCTGCGCCGCCTGTTCCGCGCGGGCCGCAGCGGCGTTGATTTCCGCAAGGCGTTCCGCACTGTCCGCATCGCGCCCGGAACATCCCGCCAGCAGCGCCGCTGCCAGGGCGGCGGCCAGCGGTCCGGTCTTGGCAATGGTGAAATTCGATCCGCTCACAATTCACTCCGGCAGGCCGCTTTGCCGCTCATCGCAGTGGTCCTAGCGGAAAAAAGTTACCCGAAACTAACCAAGACCGGGGCCAGGGCGATGCTACTTGTCGCTTCCCGAAATCTTGCCCCACTGCCGCGCGGCGGTGTAGCCCAGATAGCCGGTGCCAAACAGCGCGTAGAGCGGTTCCGGCAGACCGGAGAGATAGGCGTTCATGCCCTCGGCAATTTCCCGGGCAGTCTGCGGGCTGAACGCGGCGAGCAGGCCCATCGGCAAGGCCCACAGCAGCAGGACGTAGATCACGTAGAGAAAGCTGGGCCGGGCGCGGCTGGTCCAGGGATCGACGGAATTGGCCTCGGCCACGATGGCCGAAAGGCGGGCCTGGATTTCGGCCAGTTCCTGCGAACCTTGCAGTTGCAGCAGTTCCAGCTTGGCCTGGTCCCGCGCTTTCTTGTCGGGAATCACCTTGTCGATCAGGCTGGCAATTGGAGAAATCAGCGCTTCGAATAGCGGCATGGGCAGTGCTCCGGAATTGAGGGAGCAGTTCAGATAACCAATTTGGCTCAAGTAGGAAAATGCCTGCCGTCTGGCCAAGCCTCCGCAAATATGAAACTCATGGGGCAAAGGGAGAAGCGACGTGGATTTCATCACGAGTGAAGTGGCTGGCGGGGTGCGGACGATTACTCTGAACCGGCCCGAAGTTCTGAACGCCATCAATGCCGACATGCATTGGGAGCTTGAGGAAGCGTTCAACCAGTTCGCCGCTGCGGCGGATGAACACGTCTGCGTGATCACTGGCAACGGGCGCGGGTTCTGTGCGGGGAGCGATTTGAAAGCGGCGGTTGCCGAGGGGCGCAGGCCCTATCCCCCGCATGGCTATGCCGGACTGATCGAGCGGTTCGATTGCCCCAAGCCGTTGATTGCCGCCGTCAACGGCCTGGCGCTGGGCGGCGGGTTTGAACTGGCCCTGGCCTGCGACATCATCATCGCGGCGGAAAGCGCCAGCTTCGGCTTGCCCGAACCGCTTGTCGGGGCCGTGGCCCTTGGCGGCGGGCTGCACCGCTTGTCGCGGCAGATCCCGCTCAAGCAGGCGATGGGCATGATCCTCTCGTCGCGCCGCGTCCCGGCGGAAGAGGGCTATCGCCTGGGTTTCGTGACCGAGGTGGTGCCGGACCCTGATCTGGCCAGCGCCACGCAGCGCTGGTGCGCGGAAATCCTGCGCGCTTCGCCAGTTTCGATCCGGGCTTCGAAGGAAATCGTGATGAACGGCCTGAAAGCCCCCGGAATCGCCGCCGCCATGGCTGCCCAGCCGGACGATTCCGCCTTCCAGACCTGGCAAAACAGCGAAGATGCCCGCGAAGGCCCCCGCGCTTTCGCCGAAAAGCGCAAGCCGGAGTGGAAGGGCTGTTGATCGTTTGGAAAATTGGTCGGGACGAGAGGATTCGAACCTCCGACCCCCACACCCCCAGTGTGATGCGCTACCAGGCTGCGCTACGTCCCGACCGGTTCCGCTGCGGGCAGATGCACCGAAGCGAGGAGCGGGCCTATAGGCAGCGGCGGGGCGCTTGGCAAGCCGCTGAACGAAAGATCGCGGCAGGGTCTTGAAGGCGGGCGACAAGGCGCCATCTGTTGGGAATGCCGAGGGGGCGGCGCGTTGCTATCGCAAGGCATTGCTGCTAGGCGCCCGCAATTGCGTCCGGCGGTCCCGGACGCCCGTATTTCAGGGATCAAGACAAAGCCATGAGCAGCCAAGTCCTTCACCTTCTTTCCGCCGCTGCCGCCGGTGGCGATGCGCCGCCCGCCTGGACCAGCTTCGTGCCGCTCGTGGCGATGGTCGTGATCTTCTGGTTCCTGATCATCCGCCCGCAGATGCGCCGCCAGAAAGAGCACCAGAACAAGGTTGCCGGCCTGAAGAAGGGCGACCAGGTGCTGACCGGCGGCGGCCTGTTGGCCAAGGTCGTCAAGGTTGACGAGCACTATGCCGAACTGGAGCTGGGCCCCAACGTTCGCGTCAAGGCGCTGAAGTCGACCATTGCCGACGTGGTACCGCCTGCTGGCGCGGCCAACGACTGATCGCCCTGACCGGGTTCTGACGAAAGCTATTCCATGCTCGACTTTCCCTTGTGGAGGCGGTTGACGCTCTGGGCGATCACGATCGTGACCTGCCTTGCCGCGCTGCCCTCGATCTTTGCCGTTTCGAACGTTCCATGGCCCGCGCAGCTGATTGACCCCAAGGTTAACCTCGGCCTCGACCTGGCCGGGGGAAGCCACATCCTGCTTGAGGCAAGCGCGGACCAGATCCGCCGCCAGCGGCTGGATACGATGGCGGAAGACGTGCGCAACCGCTTGCGCCAGGCCAAGATCGCGGTGGGCGATATTTCGACCAAGGACGGAACGGTTTCCTTCATGGTCACCGATCCGGCCAAGGGCGATGCCGCGCGCGAGGCGCTGCAAACCCTGACCAGCGGTGCATCGATGTCGGGCCAGCGCGACTGGGACCTCAAGGTCGATGGCGGCAAGATCGTCCTCGCGCCGACCGAGGCCGGGATCAAGCAGGCGCAGTCGATGGCGATGGATTCCGCGACCGACGTCGTGCGCAAGCGTATCGACAAGATGGGTACGCGTGAACCGACGATCATCCGCCAGGGCGCGAACCGCATCGTGGTGCAGGTTCCGGGCCTGAAGGATCCGGCGGCGCTCAAGGCGCTGCTGGGGCAGACGGCCAAGCTGGAATTCAAGATGGTCGACCTGACCGCCGATCCCACCCTGGTGGCCCAGGGCATTGCTCCGGCGGGGTCGGAACTGCTGCCCTATGCCAATCCTGAAAAGGACGGCACGGGCCGCCTGGCCGTGCGCCGTTACGGCGGAATCAAGGGCGACCAGCTGACCAACGCCGTCGCCAGCAACGACGACCGCACCAACGAGCCGGTCGTGCAGATCACCTTCGACCAGGCGGGCGGGGCAAAGTTCGCGCGCCTGACGACCGAGAACGTGGGCAAGCCCTTTGCCATCGTGCTGGACGGCAAGGTCCTTTCCGCGCCCAACATCCAGGAGCCGATCCTGGGCGGTCAGGCCCGCATTTCCGGCAGCTTCACCAGCGAAAGCGCCAACCAGCTGGCCATTGCCCTGGTTTCTGGTGCACTTCCGGTCGACCTGAAGGTGGTAGAGGAGCGCTCGGTCGGTCCTGACCTGGGGGCAGACTCGATCCGCAAGGGCATGATTGCCATGGGCGTCGGCACCCTGGCGCTGATGATCTTCATCGCGGTCACCTACGGCCGGTTCGGCATGTATGCGAACGCCGCGCTGGCTATCAACGGCCTGATGATCCTGGGGATCATGTCGCTGCTTGACGCTACGCTGACCCTGCCGGGCATCGCCGGTTTCGTGCTGACAATCGGCGCGGCGGTGGACGCCAACGTGCTGATCAACGAGCGCATCCGCGAAGAACGGGCGCGCGGGCGCAAGGTCGTCCAGGCGGTCGATATGGGTTACAAGGAAGCCAGTCGCGCGATCTTTGACGCGAACATTACCAACATCATTGCGGCGGTGCTTATGTTCCTGATCGGCTCCGGCCCGGTCCGTGGCTTCGCGATCGTGCTGATGATCGGCATTGGCACCTCGGTGTTCACTGCCGTCTGGCTGACCCGCATGTGGGTGGCGGGCTATCTGCGCCGCAACCGCCCCAGCGACATCGTGCTTTAAGGAACTGTCCGATGAAACTCCTCAAACTCGTTCCGGACAATACCAACATCCGCTTCCTGCGCTGGCGGCTGCCGTTCTACATCGTCAGCACCCTGCTGATCATCGCCTCGTGGGGGCTGGTGGTGACCAAGGGCCTGAACCTGGGCGTCGATTTCATCGGCGGCCAGATGATCCGCGTCACCTACACCCAAAGCCCGGCCGCGCCGGTGGCGGAACTGCGCGAAAGCGTGGGGAAGTTGGGCTATGGCGAACCGATCATCCAGCAATTCGGCAAGCCGAACGAAGTGTCGATCCGGATGAAGCTGCCCGAAGGCTCGGACGAAAACACTGCGCTGGCTGACGAAATGGCCAAGAAGATCACCGCCACGGTCAAGGCCGCGCATTCCGATGCGCGGATCGACGGGGTGGACTCGGTTTCGGGCAAGGTTTCGGAAGAACTGGGCAAGCAGGGCGGCCTGGCCTTGCTTGCAGCCATGGCTGCCATCTCGATCTACATCTGGGTGCGGTTCGAATGGCAGTTCGGGGTGGGTGCGCTCTACGCGCTGGTTCACGACGTTTCGCTGACCATGGGCATGTTCGCGCTGACCCAGATGGAGTTTGACCTGAACATCGTCGCCGCGCTGCTGACGCTGATCGGGTATTCGCTGAACGATACCATCGTCATCTATGACCGTATCCGCGAGAACCTGAAGAAGTTCCGCCGGATGCCGATGCCTGAGCTGCTGGACCTTTCGGTCAACGAAACGCTCAGCCGCACCATGGTGACCTCGCTGTCGGTCCTGATCACCCTGTTCGCCCTGCTGCTGCTGGGTCCGGACGTGATCTTCGGCTTTACGGCTGCGATTACCCTGGGGATTTTCGTTGGCACCTACAGCTCGGTCTACATGGCCGCACCGATCCTGATCTGGCTGAAGGTCAAGCCGGACAGCTTCGTGCCGACCGAAACCGCGCTCGAACGCCAGGAGCGGCTGGCGCGCGAAGGCGGGGCCAGCAAGGCCTGAGGAAACAAGAGGCGGTTGGTGCAGATGCACTGACCGCCTTTTTCTTTTGAGTCAGAGCGGGCGGACCAGCATTTCCGCCGCGGCGATCCAGGCCGGATTGTCGACTACGATCTGGCGCTGGCCCGGATCCGGCGGCAGGATCGCCACGCGGGTTCCTTCCCGGTCGATCAGCCGCCCAAAGGCAAAGCGCCCGCCGGAGCGCGGGACCAGGACATCGCGGTTAAGCAGCTTGGCGGAAGATTCGACCGCAAACTGCCGCAGCCAGACCTGATCGCCCGCGCGGTAGAGTCCGGCGGGTGCCTCGACCGCCAGGACCACCAGATCGCCATCGCCCGCCAGTGCAGTTGGCAGGATCGCGTCGCGGACCGAGGGGAGGGCTTCCGCGCCCTCGCTGCCCAGCCGGGCGATGAAGCGCGGCTGGTCCGTTTCATCCGAACGCACCAGCAATTCGGGATCGACCCCCAGCGCCGCCGCAATCCGGTTCATCCAGGTCAGCGACAATTGCCGCGTTCCCGTCTCCAGCCGCCCGATGGTCTGCGCCGTTGTCGGCGGAACGCAGCGCGCGGCAACGTCGGCAAGGGTGAGTTTCTTCTCGCGCCGGATATCACGGATGCGGTTGATCACGCGGCTGATCCTTTAACCAATCTGGTTTTTCCGCTTTCCTACAAAGTGCCGCATTTGGCAAGTCCGGCCCCATTGGCACAAAGCGAGGATTCCAGCATGCAGCGTCACTTGGTCGAACGCGAACTTACCGAAGTCGGGCCGGGCACCTCTGCCCCGCGCAAGGGCAGGCGCTCCGTCACGGTCAACCTGGCGGAGAATCCGCTCAACTGGCTGCACGCGCGGGGCCACGTCAGCGACCGGCAATTGGCGGCGGGGGAGTGCCTGCGCCGCGATTTCGAACGTGCCCAGATCATGCCGGGGGTGACAATGCGGTGGGACCCGGTCCGCGTGCAGGGAAGCGGTGCGGATCGCCTGCTCAATGCCACCGAGCGGCAGATGGCAGCCCGCGGACGCTTTGACGGCGCGATTGCCGCCGCCGGACCGGACCTGTCGGACATCCTGTGGCGGGTCGTGTGCAGCGGAGAGGCATTGCCCGAGACGGAAAAGGCATTGGGCTGGCCAGTGCGGAGCGGCAAACTGGTGCTGCGTATCGCGCTGGACCGGGTTGCGGGTTTCTACCGCATCGGCTGACGCTCGTCGAAGCCATGCTGTCGCTGGTCGATGCGCTGGCCCCCGAGCCGCGTGCGCGAAGCAGGGTGGACAAAAGCGACATTCGAAGGAGCATGATATGGACCGGCGGCAATTTCTGGCATCGAGCGGCATGGCCGCACTGGCATTTGCGGCAGAACCGGTATTCGCCGCTGGCAAGGCAAGCGCCGGGGATACCCGTCTTCACGGCCTGCTGGATGCGGTGTTTCAGGACGGTATTGCCCGCTCGCCGGAATTCGCGACGTCGCTGGGCGTCGACAAGGGCAAGCTCGCCCACCTGCGCGGCGAACTCAGCCCGGCAACCGCCGCAGAGCGCTACGCCGACCTGGCGCGGAACCAGAACTGGCTCGGCAAGATCAAGGCTGTTTCAGACAGCGGCCTGAGCGAAGCCGGCAAGCGCCACCGGGCGCTGGCCATCTACCAGCTGGAACAGCGCACGATCGCGGCCGAGCGCTTCGATATCGACTCGGTCCAGCGCCCCTATCCGATCTTCCAGCAGGGCGGGGCCTACTTCTCGGTCCCCGATTTCCTGACCTCGCAGCACCCGGTGGAAAGCGCGGCGGATGGCGAGGCTTACCTCTCCCGCCTGAATGCCTTTGCCCGCGTGCTGGATGAGGACACGGCGGAGCAGCGCGCCCAGGCCGCGCGCGGCTTCGTCGCACCGGACTGGTCGCTGGACCTGACCCTGGGGCAGATCGCCAAGCTGCGCTCGCCCGCGGCGGCTGAAAGCACCATGGCGCGCTATCTGGGCGACAAGGCGAAGGCCAAGGGCCTGGCCGGAGACTGGCAGGACCGCGCAGCGAAGATCATCGATTCCGCTGTCTATCCCGCGCTCGACCGGCAACTCGCCATGCTGAAGGACCTGCGCGCGACCACGCAGGAGGGCGATGGCGCCTGGCGTCTGAAGCGGGGTGACGAAATCTACGCCGCAGCCCTGGCCCAGGCGACGACCACGGCAATGACCCCGGACGAAGTGCACGCCGCGGGGCTTGAGCAGGTTGCCGACATTTCGGCCAAGCTGGACGCGATCCTGAAGGACGCGGGCCTGACACAGGGCAGTGTGGGGGACCGGCTTACCGAACTCAACAAGCGTTCGGATCAGCTCTATCCCAATACCGACGAAGGCCGGAAAGCGCTGATCGACAGCCTCAACGCCGGGGTCGCCGACATGTGGCAGCGCCTGCCCAAGGCCTTTGCCGACATCCCGCGTCAGCCGCTCGAAATCCGCCGCGTTCCGGTCGACATCCAGGACGGCGCATCGAACGGTTATTACAACCGTGCTTCCCTGGATGGAACGCGCCCAGCGATCTACTGGATCAACCTGAAGGACAATGGCGACTGGCCAAAGTATTCACTGCCCGCCCTGACCTATCACGAAGGCGTTCCGGGTCACCACTTGCAGAATTCCTATTCGCAGCTGGCGGGCGACTTGCCGATGCTGCTGCGCAACATGTTCCTGTCGGCCTATGGCGAGGGCTGGGCGCTCTATGCCGAGCAGCTGGCGGACGAACTGGGGGCCTACAGCGGGATCGAGCGTGCTGGTTACCTGCAAAGCTTCCTGTTCCGCGCGGCGCGGCTGGTGGTCGACACCGGTCTCCACCACAAGCGCTGGAGCCGCGAACAGGCGACCGATTACATGGTGGTGACCACCGGCTTTGCCCGTCCGCGCAGCCAGCGTGAAGTGGAACGCTATTGCACGCAGATGGGGCAGGCCTGTTCCTACAAGATCGGCCACATGTCCTGGGTCCGCCAGCGCGAAAAGGCGCAGGCCGCGCTGGGCGACAAGTTCTCGCTCCCGTGGTTCCACGAAGTGCTGAAGGAAGGCGTGATGCCGCTTTCCATGTTCGAAGCGCGGATCGACCAGCGGGTGAAGGAACGGCTGGCCCTGAAGGTGTGAGGGCCTAGCCCTCCACCAGCTCCGCCAGTTCCAGCCAGCGTTCCTCGGCCGCGTCCTTTTCCGCGCGGGCCGTTTCGATGGCCTTGGTCAGCGCGGCGAAGCGGGCCGGATCGCGGGTGTAGAGCGCGGGGTCGGATAGCGCCGCTTCATCGCGGGCGATCTGGGCCAGCAGTTCCTCGATCCGGCCGGGCAGCAGGTCATAGTCCCGCTGGTCCTTGTAGGACAGCTTTGTCTTGCGCGGCGGCGGCGGAGCAGCAGACGGAGCGGCTGCGGTTTCCGGCGCGGTTTTGGCGGGCTTGACCGGGGCAGTGCGCTTCTGCCGTTTGGCCTCCCAATCGGCATAGCCGCCCGCGATGATGTCCACCTTGCCCGAGCCGTCGAGGCCGAGCGTGACCGTCACTGTCCGGTCAAGGAAGTCGCGGTCGTGGCTGACGATCAGGACAGTGCCGTCGTAATCGGCGATTACTTCCTGTAACAGGTCCAGCGTTTCCAGGTCGAGGTCGTTGGTCGGCTCGTCCAGCACCAGCAGATTTGATTTGCGGGCGAATTCGCGGGCCAGCAGCAGGCGGCTGCGCTCTCCGCCGGACAGGGTGCCGACGCGGGCATCGACCAGCCCCGGATCGAACAGGAAGTCCTTGAGGTAACCCTGGATATGCTTGCGCACCCCGCGCACGTCGATCCAGTCGCCCCCTTCGGCCAGCACGTCGCGCACGCGCTTTTCCGGGGCGAGCAGGCTGCGCTGCTGGTCGATCATCACGCCATGCAGCGTCTTGGCTAGCGTAACGGTGCCGCTGTCTGGTTCCAGTTCGCCGGTCAGCAGCTTGAGCAAGGTGGTCTTGCCCGAGCCGTTGGCTCCAACTAGGCCGATCCGGTCGCCGCGCTGGATGCGCAGCGAAAAGTCCTTGATGATCGTGCGGTCGCCGAACTTCTTGTTGACCTTGTCGGCCACGATGACCGCCTTGGTCTTCACTTCGTCGACCACCAGTTTCATCTTTGCCGCGCCCTGGGGGCTGAGCATGGCGGCCCGCTGGGCGCGCATTTCCCACAGCTTTTCCAGGCGGCCCTGGTTGCGCTTGCGCCGCGCGGTGACGCCGCGTTCCAGCCAGTGCGCCTCGATCTTCAGCTTGGCATCCAGCTTGTCGGCGGCGCGGGCTTCCTCGGCATAGACCTGTTCCATCCAGGCCTCGTAACCGCCAAAGCCGATTTCCTTGCGGCGCAGGCCGCCTCGGTCGAGCCACAGGGTCGCCTTGGTCAGCCGCTCCAGGAAGGTACGGTCATGGCTGATCACCACGAAAGCGCCGGTATAGCGGTTCAGCCAGGATTCCAGCCAGTCAATGGCGGCAAGGTCCAGGTGGTTGGTCGGCTCGTCCAGCAAGAGCAGGTCGGGGTCTGAGGCCAGCGCGCGCGCCAGAGCAGCGCGGCGGCGTTCCCCGCCGCTGGCGCTGTCGGCCTTGCGGGTCATGTCGATGCCCAGTTGCCCGGCAATCGCCTCCACCTCGTGCCGGGGCGGGGCGTCCTTGCCGGACAGGGCAAAGTCCATCAGCGTATCGAACCCGGTGAAGAACGGGTCCTGTTCGAGCATCACGATCTTCGTGCCGGGCTGGATCGAGCGCTTGCCCTTGTCTGCTTCGATCTGCCCGCCGATCAGGCGCAGCAGCGTGGTCTTGCCCGCGCCGTTGCGGCCGATCAGGGCCAGGCGGTCACGCGGGGCGATATGAATGTCGAGATCGCGGAACAGCCAGCCTGAGCCTTGCTGGAGGCTTAGTCCCTCCCACGATAGAATTGGTGCTGCGGCCATGGTCCGCGCGCCCTAGATCAAAACGGCGCCGCAGAGAAGGGTTTGACAGCCACGCCGCGTTGGGGAAGGGACAGGTGATGCGTACAGTCTGGCTAAACGGCGAATTCATCCCCGAAACCGAAGCGCGGATTTCGATCTTCGACCGCGCCTTGCTGTTCGGGCAGGGGGTCTATGAAGTATCCCCGGTGCTCGATGGACATTTCTGCAACTGGCCGCACCATGCCGCCCGGCTGGAGCGGAGCAAGGCTGCCACGCGGATTGCCGACGATACCGACTGGCCCAGCGTCCTGGCGGAATTGATCGCGCGCAACGATCTGGTGGAAGGGCGCGTCTATTTGCAGATCACCGGCGGCGCGCCGGATGACCGCGACTTCCTCTCCCCCGTGCCGGCTGCGCCGCCGAACCGCTTTGCCTTTACCCAGGCGGCGCGGCTGATCGACAATCCGGTGGCGCAAAAGGGGCTGCGGGTCATGCTGCACCCGGAAGGCCGCTGGGCGGTCCGCTCTGCCAAGACCACGCAGCTGCTCTATTCTGTCCTCGCCAAGGAAGCCGCGCGCGAAGCGGGCGTGGACGATGCCTGGTTCGTACAGGACGGACTGATTACCGAACAGACCAGCGCCAATGCCCACATCATCGATGCGCGCGGCGTGTTGGTGTCGCATCCGGTCGATCATGGCGTTCTGCCGGGCGTGACCCGGATTTGCGCCCTGCAAATCGCGCGGGACATGGGCCTTGCCATCGAGGAGCGGCCGTTTTCGCCGGACGAACTGTTTGCAGCGCGGGAGGCTTTCGTCTCGGCCGCAGGATCGCTGGTCCTGCCCGTGGTGGAAGTGGACGGACGGCCCATCGCTGGCGGCGCACCCGGCCGGATTACTGCGGAAATCCGCAGCCGCTACATCGCCTTGCTGCGCGCTGGCTAGGTCATTCAGTTGATGTTCAAGGGTTTGCCCATACCTGCGGCAGTCATGAAGAAGTCTTTCCTCCTCCCTTTGGCGATTGCGCTGTGCCTGCCGGCGGTTCCTGCCGTGGCTGGTCCTGGCGACGCGCAGGAAAAGGCGCGCAAGGACTTGCGCTCCGGCTCGGTCCGCCCGCTGCGCGAGATCGAGCAGCGGGTACTGCCGATGATGCGCGGCGCGCAGTACCTGGGGCCGGAGTATGATCCGGTCGCCCAGGCCTATCGCCTGAAGTTCATCCGCGACGGGCGCGTGATCTTCGTCGATGTCGATGCGCGCTCGGGCGAAGTGATGCGCACCCTGCAATAGTGCCGCTTGCTTGACCTCCTTGGGGTTTGTCCCCATCTGTTCAGCTGATAATCTAGGGGAAGACGCAATGCGCATCCTGATCGTCGAGGATGAACCCACCCTCGGCAAGCAACTGAAATCCACGCTGGAAGCCACTGGCTATGCCGTCGACCTTTCGACCGACGGCGAAGACGGCCATTTCATGGGCTCCACGGAGGATTATGACGCGGTCGTGCTCGATCTGGGCCTGCCCGAAATCGACGGGCTGACCGTGCTCGGCATGTGGCGCAAGGAAGGGCGCAAGTTCCCCGTCCTGGTCCTGACCGCGCGGGATAGCTGGTCGGACAAGGTGGCAGGGCTGGATGCGGGCGCGGACGACTATCTGGCCAAGCCGTTCCAGACCGAGGAACTGATCGCCCGCCTGCGCGCGTTGATCCGCCGTGCCTCGGGCAATACCTCAAGCGAGCTGACCGCAGGCGACGTGCGGCTGGATACCCGTTCGGGCCGCGTGACGCTGAATGGCGAGCCGGTCAAACTGACCGCGCAGGAATACAAGCTGTTGTCCTACCTGCTGCACCACAAGGGCAAGGTGGTCAGCCGTACCGAGCTGATCGAACACATCTACGACCAGGATTTCGACCGGGATTCGAACACCATCGAAGTCTTCGTCACCCGCATCCGCAAGAAGCTGGGTCCGGATGTGATCACCACGATCCGCGGGCTGGGCTATAGCCTGGACGACCCCGCTGGTCCGGGCCGAGGCTGATCGCTTTCATCCGTAACGCGGCAGTCCGGTGACCCCTGTTCCACCATCGCGCATCGCGCACACCGGTTCGCTTTCGCGCCGCATTCTGCTGATTTCCGCGGTTTGGATCGGGGTGCTGCTGCTGGGCGGTGGGATCGCGCTGGATCGGACGCTGACCAATCTGGTCACGCGCAATTTCGATGCGCAGCTTTCCAACCTGCTCAACGGCATGATCGCTTCTGCCGAAGTCGGCCCGGATGGCGAGGTGTTCCTGAACCGCCCGCTGGGGGACCAGCGGCTGCTGGAGCCGAACAGCGGGCTGTACTGGCAGATCCGGGGCGATGGGCATGACGATTTCCCTTCGCGCTCGCTGTGGGATCGGACCCTGAACGTGCGCGCCAATCACCTGGACAAGGACGCGCATATCTATGACAGCAACCAGTTTCCCGGCGAACCGCTGCGGGTGATCGAACGCTCGATCCGCCTGCCGGGAAGCGATACGCTGTGGTGGTTCAGCGTGGCCGAGCGCCGCGCCGAACTGGACGACCAGATCGGGCGCGTGCGGCGCATCCTGGTGCGCAGTTTTGCCGTGCTGGGGTTGGGCCTGCTGATCATGGCGATGTTGCAGACCTGGCTTGGCCTTGGCCCCTTGCGCGGGGTGCGGCTGGCGATCCAGAAGATGCGCAGTTCCGGCGCCAACCGCGTGACCGAGCCTCTGCCGCTGGAAGTGCAGCCCCTGGTGGAGGAACTGAACGGCCTGCTCGCCCATACCGAACGCCAGGCCGAAGAAGCGCGCACCCATGCGGGGAACCTGGCTCATGCGCTGAAGACCCCGCTCACCGTGGTGATGAACGCCGCGACGGCCAAGGCTCCAGACCTGGCCGATACGGTCATCCGCGAAGCCGCAGTCATGCGCCGCCAGGTCGATCACCACTTGGCCCGCGCCCGCGCGG
This sequence comes from Novosphingobium sp. NPDC080210, assembly GCF_050281025.1. Taxonomy (NCBI): domain Bacteria; kingdom Pseudomonadati; phylum Pseudomonadota; class Alphaproteobacteria; order Sphingomonadales; family Sphingomonadaceae; genus Novosphingobium; species Novosphingobium sp. NPDC080210. The sequence continues at coordinate 797,898 of NZ_JBNNWL010000001.1, read as the reverse complement.
TGGGCAGGCGCGGGGCTGGGCAGGCGCGTTCGAACGTGGCCGAAAGCGTCGAGGCCGTGCTGCGCGCGGTGACCGTGCTCTATGATCAGACCCGCTTTGATCTGGACGGAAAGCGCGACGCGCTGGTCGCCATCGAACGGCAGGACCTGGACGAAATCCTGGGCAATCTGATCGAGAATGCGGCGAAGTACGGCGGCGGCTCCGTCTTCGTCACCATCGACCCGACCGAAGAGCGGGACTGGTGTGAGGTCTGGGTGGAGGACGACGGCATGGGCATTCCCGCTGCCGAACGCACCCGCATTTTCGATCGCGGCGCGCGGCTGGATACCAGCAAGCCGGGCACCGGTCTGGGCCTGGCCATCGTGCGGGACGTGGCCGAAATCTACGGCGGTTCAGTCCTGCTGGAAGAAAGCGAGGACCTGGGCGGCTTGCTGGTGAAACTGCGCCTGCCCAGGGCCTGAGGGTTACTTGGCCGCTGCCTGTTCGTGGTGGCGGATTACTTCCTGGATGATGAAGCGCAGGAACTTTTCCGAGAATTCGGGATCGAGGTGGGCATCCTCCGCCAGTTTGCGCAGCCGCGCGATCTGGCGTTCTTCACGGCCAGGATCACTGGCAGGCAAGGCTTTTTCGGCCTTATAGGCACCCACCGCCTTGGTAATGCGAAAGCGTTCGGCCAGAATATGGATCAAAGCGGCATCGATATTATCAATCGACGAGCGGAAGCTGGCGAGTACGGGATCGGGCTGGTTTTCGGACATATTCGTCCCGCTAGCATGACTTTTCGCGCAAGACCATTGCCTGCTTTGCACTTGCAAACCGCGCAATGCCGTTTCAAGGGCTGGCTTATGAGCGCCGACGTAATACCCCTTCGCCCGCGGGACAGCCAGCCTTCGCTGAACCCGATCATGGCGCTGACCGCGCAGGGCATGAATTCCGTCAACCAGGTGATCCTGGAACGGATGCAGAGCGAAATCCCGCTGATCCCGGCGCTGGCCGGTCACCTGATCGCGGGCGGGGGCAAGCGGATGCGCCCGATGCTCACCCTGGCCGGGGCCGCGCTGTGCGATTATCACGGCACCCGCCATCACAAGCTGGCCGCAGCGGTGGAATTCATCCACACCGCAACCTTGCTGCACGACGATGTTGTCGATGGCAGCGAAATGCGCCGGGGCAAGGCGGCGGCGAACCTCATTTTCGGCAATCCCGCCACGGTGCTGGTCGGCGATTTCCTGTTCACCCGCAGCTTTGAACTGATGGTGGAAGACGGCAGCCTGAAAGTGCTGAAGATCCTCTCCAACGCCAGCTCCGTCATCAGCGAGGGCGAAGTCGATCAGTTGACCGCCGCGCGGCAGGTCGAAACGACCGAGGAGCGCTATCTCAACATCATCGGCTCCAAGACGGCTGCCCTGTTTGCGGCGGCGACGCGAATTGCCGCCGTCGTCGCGGAAAAGAGCGAGGCCGAGGAACGCGCTCTGGAAGACTATGGCCGCAACCTGGGCATTGCCTTCCAGCTGGTTGACGACGCGATGGACTACGATTCCGACAGCGCCGAAATGGGCAAGGGCCGGGGCGATGACTTCCGCGAAGGGAAAATGACCCTGCCGGTGATCCTGGCCTATGCGCGCGGGACGGACGAAGAGCGCGCCTTCTGGAAGGCCGCGATCCAAGGGCACCGTACTTCGGATGCCGACCTGGCCCATGCGATAGAACTGATCGCGCGCCACGATGCGGTAAACGAAACGCGGGAACGCGCCCGCCATTTCGCGGCCCGCGCGATCAACGCGATTGCGATCTTCCCGCCCAGCGAAGCCCGCGCCGCGATGGGCGAGGCGGCAGAGTTTGCTGTCGCCCGCCGTACCTGATCACCACTTACCGCCGTTACCCTTCAATCCGCCGTTTTCCGCCCTTTCCGGGCGGTGAGCGGTTGCATCTGTTTAGGCGATCTTAACCAGTAAAACCCACTGTCGAACTTGCTTGGGGGCCCAAACCGGATCCGTTTTACGGGTCGCTGTCACAAGGGCCGAAAAATGATCGAATACCAGAATGCTCGCCAGAACCCGAACCTCGGGGGCGGGCAGGACGAACCTGACTTGCCGCCGCGCAACACCACGCGGTGGGTTGCCCGCCGCAAGGCGCAGGTTGTTACCGCAGTCGAAACCGGCGCGCTCAGCATCGGCGAAGCGATGGAGCGATACAGGCTGAGCCTGGAAGAGTTCCAATCGTGGCAGCGCGCGCTGGACCGCAGCGGCGTGGCTGGCCTGCGCATCGCCGCAGCCCAGCGCCGCCGCAAGGAGAACCCGCCAAAGCTGGTGCTGGTAAAGCACTGATCCCGCAATCCCGCCCCGCGTGCTGCCATTCTGGATCGTGGCAAAGCGCGGGGCTTGACCCGTGCGGCAAACCGTTTCACCCAGTTGCAAACACGAACCGGGTTTTGAAAAGCCCGTCTTGGAATCTGGGGAGAATACCGCATGCAACGCCGCCGCCTGGGCAAATCCGCCATCGTCGTATCCGACATCTGCATGGGCACCATGACTTTCGGCAGCCAGACCGACGAGGCCGAGGCGCTGCGCATTCTGGACCAGTGCTTTGAAGCCGGGATCGATTTCTACGACACGGCGGAAGGCTATCCCGTGCCGCCCGATCCCAAATATGTCGGCCGGACCGAGGAAATCGTCGGCAAGTGGCTCAAGACCAAGCCGCGCGATGCGATCATCTTGGCCACCAAGGTTTCCGGCCCCAGCCACGTCTGGTTCCGCAGCCCCAAGCGCGAAGGCATGACCGCGCTGGACCGCCGCAACATCATGGTCGCCGTGGAAGAGAGCCTGAAGAAGCTCGGCACCGACTACATCGACCTCTACCAGACCCACTGGCCCGATCACGAACTGCCCTATGACGAGACGATGGAAGTGCTCGACGAACTGGTCCGCGACGGCAAGGTCCGCATTGTCGGCTGCTCGAACGAAACCAGTTGGGGCCTGATGAAGTCGATCCAGACGGCGGAGCGGCTGGGGACGGTGCGCTATCAGACGATCCAGAACAATTTCAGCCTGAACAACCGCCGGTTCGAGGATGAACTGGCCCAGGTCTGCCGGATGGAGGGAGTCAGCCTGATCCCCTATTCGCCGATTGGCGGCGGGGTGCTTTCGGGCAAGTACCAGGGCGGCGCGCGCCCCGATGGTGCGCGCTTCAGCAAGTATCTGGCGATGGAAGGGCGGCAGGCCGCCATGGGGCGCCGCTTCGTCAACGAACAGTCGCTTGCCTCGACCGAACGCTTCATGGCGATTGCCGCCGAAGCCGGGATGAGCCCGGTGACCATGGCCGTTGCCTGGTCCAAGCAGCATGACTTCGTCGCCTCGACCATTGTCGGCGTCAGCAAGCAGGACCAGGTCGCGGAGATCCTTGCCGCAGCGGATCTGGTCCTGCCGGACGACGTGATGAAGGCCATCGACAAGGTCAGCCGGGAAATCCGCTACCCGATGGGGTGAGGGGCGCGGACTTGGCCTTAGAAACGCGTCACCCTGAACTTGTTTCAGGGTCCATGGCGCGTTCAGCCCTGCCGCTTCTTGACGCGGGCAAGGTCGCGTCGTTGGCTGATCCCGGCTTTCGGGAGCGCTTCCGGCCCGATGGACCCTGAAACGAGTTCAGGGTGACGAAATTATGGGTGCGGGGCAGGGCGCACCTGCAGATTCCGCTCGTCCTGAGCTTGTCGAAGGACTGCCTTTTCTTCTAGCGCAGAGGCGCAATGTCCGAAGCGCTGCCGATCCACGCCGTCCTGCCCGACCTGCTCGCCGCCTTGCGCGAGCGGGAGAACGCCGTGCTGATCGCGCCGCCGGGGGCGGGCAAGACCACTTCGGTGGCCACCGCTCTGCTCGACCAGCCATGGTGCAGCGGCAGCGTCATCTTGCTCTCCCCGCGCCGCGTGGCTGCGCGAGCAGCGGCGGAGCGCATGGCGGACCTCCTGGGCGAGGCTCCGGGTGAAACGGTCGGTTACCTGACCCGGCTCGACAGCAAGAAGTCCGCGCGCACCCGCGTTCTGGTGATGACCGAAGCGATCTTCGTCGCGACCATCCTGAACGATCCCGAACTGGCGGGCGTATCGGCTGTGCTGTTCGACGAAGCGCACGAACGCCACCTCGATTCAGACCTAGGCCTGGCTTTGGCGATCGAGAGCCAGGCAGTCCTGCGTCCGGACCTGCGCTTGCTGGTGATGAGCGCCACGATCGATGGCGCGCGCTTTGCCAGCCTGCTGGGCGACGCGCCGGTGATCGAAAGCGCGGGCAAGGCCTATCCGCTGGAAATCCGCTGGCTCGGCGCACGGCCCGAACTACGGATCGAGGAGGCCATGACCAGCGCGATCCTGACCGCCTGGCGGGGGCAGCAGGGCGACGTGCTGGCCTTCCTGCCCGGTGTGGGAGAGATCGAACGCGTACGAGAACGGCTGGCGGAAAAGCTGCCCTCGGCCCTGGTCCTGCCGCTGCATGGGCAGTGCGAACCGGCGGACCAGCGCGCGGCCATCCGCCGCGATCCGGAAGGGCGGCGCAGGATCGTCCTGGCCACGGCGATTGCCGAAACCTCACTGACGCTGGACGGCGTTTCGGTGGTGGTCGATGCCGGTCTGTCGCGGCGGGCGGAGTTTGACAAGGCGGCGGGTGTCACCCGGCTGGTCACGCACCGCGCCTCACAGGCCGCAGCCGCCCAGCGCGCGGGCCGCGCCGCGCGGCAGGGGCCGGGCGTGGCTTATCGCCAGTGGGAGGAGGCGGCGCACGCGGGACGCGCGCCTTTCGATCCACCGGAAATGCTGACGTCGGACCTTGCGCCGCTGCTGCTCAGCCTGGCGCAATGGGGCACGAACGAGCCTGCTGCCTTGCCGTGGCTCGATCCCCCGCCTGCAGCAGCCTTGGCCGCTGCCCGGCAGACGCTGCAATCGCTGGGTGCGCTTGACGGGGAAGGGCGGATTACTCCGCACGGGCGCAGCATGGCTGGCCTGCCGATGGCACCGCAATTGGCGCATATGCTGCTTTATGCTGCGCAGCACGGCGCGGCGCGGGATGCAGCATTTCTGGCCCTGCTGCTTCAGGAACGCGGGCTGGGTGGGCGAAGCGACGACCTGGCCGCGCGGCTGGATCGCTGGCTTGGCGACCGCAGCCCCCGCGCTAGTCAGTCGCGCAAACTGGCGGAGCGGTGGGAGCGACTGGTGCTGGGGCTTCGACAAGCTCAGCCGGAGCGGGACGGGTTTCAAAACTCCGCTCAGCCTGAGCCTGTCGAAGGCGCGTCGCTTCCGCTCGGCATCCTCCTTGCCGAAGCCTGGCCGGAAAACATCGCCCGCCGCCGCGACTCCTCTGGCGAACACTGGCTGACCGCTGGCGGCCGGGGATTGCGGCTCGATCCCGCATCGCCCTTGGCCCGCGCCGAATGGCTGGCAGTGGGCGAAGCGCAAGGTGAGGCCAAGGGCGCCCGGATCACCGGCGCGATTGCCTTTACCGAAGCGGAAGTAACCCGCTGGCTGGCGCACCGGATCGAACGGCGCAGCACCCTGCGCTGGGTGCCGGAAGATGGCCGGGTCGAGGCGCTGCTGGAATCGCGGCTGGGCGCCATCACCCTGTCGCGCGGGCCCGATCCCGCGCCCGATCCGGCGGCGATCCGCGCCTTCCTGCTGGACAAGGTCCGCGCCGAGGGGCTGGGCCTGCTGCCGCTATCGAAGGCGAGCCTGAACCTGCTGCGCCGCGCGCGCTATGCCGGGATTGCGGCCCTGTCGGACGAGGCGTTGCTGGCCGAGGCGGAGGATTGGCTGGGCCCACTGCTGGGACGGCGGCTGGATCAGCTTGATCCGGCGAAGTTGCACGATGCCCTGCGGGCGCGGCTGGACTATGCGGCGCAGCAAGCGCTGGAGCGGCTGGTTCCTGCGCAGTTCACCAGTCCGGCGGGCACCGGCCATGCCATCGACTATGACGATCCGGGCGGGCCTTCGGTGGAGCTGCGGGTCCAGGCGCTGTTCGGGCTGGACCGTCATCCCGGCTTTGGCCAGCCGCCCCAGCCTTTGCTGCTCAAACTGACCGATCCCGGCGGAAAGCCGGTCCAGACCACGCGCGATCTGCCCGCATTCTGGCGCGGATCGTGGCGCGACGTGGTGAAGGACATGAAGGGCCGTTATCCCAAGCACCGCTGGCCCGATGAGCCGTGGACCGAGGTGGCCAGCCTCAAGACCAAGAACGCCTTCAACGCGGCGAAGCGGGGATAAGCGGTCAGGGCTTGATTTCTGCGGCGATTCGACGCAATCGCGCCTCATGTCTGCACGCATTTACCAGCGCCCCAAGAATGCCATGCAATCCGGCAAGGCCCGGATGGATGAATGGCTGCTCGAATTCGATCCGGCAGAGGCCAAGCGCCCCGATCCGGTGATGGGCTGGGCCGGCTCTGGCGATACCCAGAGCCAGGTGACGCTGAAATTCGCGAGCCAGGCCGAAGCGGTCGCCTATGCTGACAAGCATGGCATTTCCGCCGTGGTGCACGCCACGCCGCCGCGCCGCCTGAAAATCCAGGCCTATGCGGACAACTTCCGCTGATCCAGAACCAGCGCTGCTTGGGCTAAGTTAGGGAAGCGGGCCCTTCAATTGCCCGGGTCGCAGTAGACAATTGCGAACCCGCTTCCTGGCCTCCAGCGGAGAACCTCGACTACCCTGAAAGGGCGTGTCGAGCCTTTGCTTACCACGCCGAATCGCAGAGGGCTTGCGCAAACGCGACAGCGCCGCCATATGCGCGGCGGGAGTCGGTCGGACGTTTGCGCTCGCCAACCTGGTCAGGTCCGGAAGGAAGCAGCCACAACGGGTTGCGGCGGGTCGGCCGGCTCCTTTTCTCCCTTCGACAAAAATGAACCCAACGCCTAATCTGGCGCACGATGGACGATTCCCCCGAGACCTACGGCGAAGAGCCTCAAGACCTTGCACCGACCGCCGCCGAACTGGAGGCGGCTGGGCAGTCTTCGATGTTCGGCACGCCAGAGCCTGCGCCTGCGCCTGCGCCTGCGCCTGCACCTGTGCCCGCTCCGCCGGTCAGCGCCCCAGCGCCTGCGGTCCCTGCCGCTCCGGCGCAGCCCTATCGCGTGCTGGCGCGCAAGTACCGCTCGCAGACCTTTGCCGAGCTGATTGGCCAGGAAGCCATGGTTCAGACCTTGGCGAATGCGATCAAGCGTGACCGGCTGGCCCATGCCTTCCTGATGACCGGGATTCGCGGGGTCGGCAAAACCTCGACCGCGCGGCTTATCGCCAAGGCGCTCAACTGCGTCGGGCCGGACGGGCAGGGCGGGCCGACCATCGACCCCTGCGGCCAGTGCGAACCGTGCCAGGCCATTGCCGAAGGTCGCCACATCGACGTGATCGAAATGGACGCCGCCAGCCATACCGGCGTGGACGACGTGCGCGAGATCATCGAGGCGGTGCGCTATGCCGCCGTATCGGCGCGCTACAAGATCTACATCATCGACGAAGTTCACATGCTCAGCCGCAACGCGTTCAACGCGCTGCTCAAGACGCTGGAAGAGCCGCCGGCCCATGTGAAGTTCCTGTTCGCCACGACTGAAGTGGAAAAGCTGCCGGTGACGGTCCTGTCACGCTGCCAGCGGTTCGACCTGAAGCGGATTCCGGCGCCGATGCTCGCCGATCACTTTGCGATGATCTGCGGCAAGGAAGGGGTTGAGGCGGAACCCGAGGCTCTGGCGATGATCGCGGCTGCAGCCGAAGGTTCGGCGCGCGATGGCCTCTCGATCCTGGACCAGGCGATTGCCCATGCCGATCTGGGCGGGGATAGCCGGGTTACGGCGGAGCAGGTCCGCGACATGCTGGGTCTGGCCGACAAGAGCGCGCAGCGGCGGTTGTTTGCCGCTCTGCTGGCCGGTGACGGAGCCGGGCTGCTGGACCTGATCGACCAGCAATTCGCCCTGGGGGTAGAGCCGCTTGCCCTGATGCGCACGGCGATGGAACTGACTCACCGCGTGACGGTGGCTCAATTGGGCAAGGGCGCTGTCGACGCGATTTCCGACGAAGAGCGCAGCGCGATTGCCGAGTGGTCGGAAAAGCTGACGGCCGGACAATTGCACCGCCTGTGGCAATTGCTGCTGAAGGGCCATGACGAAGTTCGCGGCGCGCCTGATCCGCTGGTCGCGGCCAAGATGGCGCTGCTCAGGGTCCAGCACGCGGCGGACATGCCCGATCCGGGCAGTCTGGCCCGCAAGCTTGAGGAAATTGCGGCGCGCGGGCCGGTTGCGGCACCTGCGGGCGAGGGCGGTTCAGCACCCGCTGCCGCTCAAGCTCCAGCTCCGGTGGCGCAAGCGCTGGACTGGGCGACTGTCATCAATACGGTGGAGCAGTCCGGCCAGTTCCGCATGTCGCAGCTGATGCACGATTGGGTGCGGGTGATCTCGCTTGCGCCGGGTGAACTGATCTACAGCCTTGTGCCGGGCTATCCGGGCGATGCCACGGCGGAGCTGCGCGATGCCTTGCTCCGCGCCACTGGTGAACGCTGGACCGTGACGCGCGGCGAGGGCGAGGCCCGGCCCAGCCTGAAGGAAGAAAAGGACGCCCAGAAGGATGCGGCCCGCGCCGCCGTTCTGGCCGATCCGCTGGTGGAAGCCGCTTTTGCCGCTTTCCCCAATGCCGAACTGATTGAAGAAGGCCCGGATGCCCGCGTTGCGAGCATGGGCTCCAGATGGAGAAACTGATGAAGTCGATGGAAGAGATGCTCAAGGCCGCTCAGCAAGCTGCCGAGACCATCCAGAAGCAAATGACCGAAATGCAGTCCAAGCTTGACGCCATGGAGGTGGAGGGCACGGCTGGCGGCGGTCTGGTCAAGATCCGCTGCTCGGCCAAGGGGCGCGTGATCGGCGTGTCCATCGATGAAAGCCTGCTTCAGCCCAGCGAGAAGGGCATCGTCGAGGACCTGATCGCCGCCGCCTTCAACGATGCGCGAACCAAGGCCGATGCCGTTTCCAACGAGGAAATGACCAAGATGCAGGGCGGCATGGGCCTGCCGCCGGGGTTCAAGCTGCCGGGGATGTGAGTTCAAGAAATCAGTCCTTCGACAAGCTCAGGACGAGCGCAGATCGAGGACCAGCGACAAATTCACGCTCATGCTGAGCTTGTCGAAGCATCGTTCTTGCTTTCGACAAGCTCAGCACGCGATTTCTGACCCTACCGAGCGTGTTCGATCACCGCGCCGCCCTTGATCACGCCGTCGACGCTTTCCAACTCGCGCACATTGGCCAGCGGATCGCCGTTCACTGCCACCAGGTCCGCATAGCGGCCCACGGCAATCTGGCCAACATCCTTTTCCCAGCCCAGCGCCTGCGATGCATTCAGCGTCGCCGCGCGGATCGCTTCGAGCGGGGTCATCCCGTACTGGACCATCACCGCAAACTGCCGCCCGACCAGGCCATGCGGCATGACGCCCGCGTCTGAGGCGAAGACCATCTTCACCCCGGCCTTGTAGGCCTTGCGGAAATTGTCGCGCTGGATCTGGCCGATTTCGCGGTCCTTGCGCAGGTTTTCCTCCAGCACGCCGTTCTTCTTGCCCTCGGCCTGAGTGTAATCGGTATTGTAGATGTCCATGGCGAACCAGACTGGACGCTTGCGCTCCACGGCCAGCTTGATCCCTTCATCGTCGACCAGGCTGGCATGTTCGATCGTGTCGATCCCGCTTTTGATCGAGGCCTTGATCCCGGCTGCACCGTGGGCATGGGCGGCCACGCGCAGGCCCCACATATGGGCTTCATCGGCAATCGCGGTCAGCTCCGCTTCGGTCAGCTGCTGCTGGCCGGGTTCGGTGTTGTGAGAGAAAACGCCGCCGGTGGCGCAGACCTTGATCACGGTTGCGCCATACTTGCGCTGGCGGCGGACCTGATAGCGCAGCTCGTCTGGCGTATCGCCGACCCCCTCCGCCTTGCCCTGCTTCTCCATGCTGGGCGGCAGGCCGGTCTGGTCGCAATGACCGCCGGTGCTGCCCAGGGCATAGCCCGCCGCCGCAATGCGCGGGCCGATAACATAGCCCTGCGTCACGGCCTGGGTCAGGCCGACGTCGTTGCGGTTGGAAGCGCCGACATTGCGCACCGTGGTAAAGCCGGCATCGAGCATGGCGCGGGCATTGCTGACCGCCGTCATGGCAAAGAAGCTGTCGGTATATTCCAGCCCGCGATAGCCGCCGATGTCAGCCGGGCTGTCGAGGTGGACGTGCATGTCGATCAGTCCTGGCAAGAGGGTCTTGCCGGCCATGTCGACGTGATGCATGTCCGCGCCCCACTTGACCGTGCGGGCATCGGCAATGCTGGTGATGCGCCCGTCCTGGCCCACGAAGATCGCCGGGTTCTCGACATATTTGCCGGTCACGACATCCAGATAGCGCGCGGCAGTGATGACGGTCAGCTTCGGCTGCTCCGCAGTCTGAGCCTCCTCCGCCGCAACGGGCGCGGCGAGAGCGAATGTTCCGGCGAGTGCGGCGAACGTGATCTTGCGCATTTGAAACGAATCCCCTGTCTGTATCCCCGCTACCCTGCGGAGCGGCGCGGCCCTTGGCAAGCTGCGCCGGTTTGCCGCCATCCACAGGCCTGCGGCAAACCGCCATTGCACAGGGGCAAGTGCGCCCCCATATCCCGGTTAAAGCTGGATTCACCGGCGGGCCTGTAGGACACAGGCCGAAATGGACGGACTATGACAAAACTTCTTCCCCTGCTGCCCCTGCGCGACATCGTTGTGTTTCCGGGCATGGTCGTTCCGCTGTTCGTGGGGCGGGACAAGTCGGTTGCCGCGCTTGAAGCGTCGATGGCTGCGGACGACAAGGAAATCTTCCTCCTCGCCCAGCTCGATCCGGGCTGCGACGATCCGGACGAGGACGATCTGTACGACATCGGCGTGATCGCCACGGTCCTGCAATTGCTGAAGCTGCCGGACGGCACGGTCCGCGTGCTGGTTGAGGCCAAGCAGCGCGCCAGCCTGGAAAGCCTGCGGCTGGAACAGACCAGCCACGGCGAAATGGTCGTTGCGCAGGTCACGCGGGTCGAGCCGGTCAGCGTTTCGGGCAACGAGGTTGCCGCGATGATGCGCTCGGTCGTCGAAACCTTCGGCGAATATGCCAAGCTGAACAAGAAGCTTCCGGCCGAAGCGGGCGAGAACCTAAGCGACATCGTCGATGCCGCGCAGCTGGCCGATGCGGTCGCCTCGCACATCCAGGCCAAGGTGGTCGACAAGCAGGCGCTGCTAAGCGAAGCCAATCCGCTCAAGCGGCTGGAGATGGCCTATTCCTTCATGGAAGGGGAACTGGGCGTCCTTCAGGTAGAGCGCCGCATTCGCGGGCGCGTGAAGCGCCAGATGGAAAAGACCCAGCGCGAATATTACCTCAACGAACAGCTCAAGGCGATCCAGTCCGAACTGGGCGGCGGCGACGATGGCGAAGCCAACGAGCTACAGGAGCTGCAGGAAAAGATCGACAAGCTCAAACTGTCGAAGGAAGCGCGTGCCAAGGCCAATGCCGAGCTGAAGAAGCTCAAGACCATGCAGCCGATGAGCGCGGAAGCCACGGTGATCCGCAACTACCTCGACGTGCTGCTGGGCCTGCCCTGGGGCAAGAAGAGCAAGCTGAAGCGCGACATTGCGGCGGCGCAGGCCGTTCTGGATGCCGATCACTACGCGCTCGACAAGGTCAAGGACCGGATCGTCGAATATCTGGCGGTCCAGGCGCGTACCAACCAGCTGAAGGGGCCGATCCTCTGCCTCGTCGGCCCTCCGGGCGTGGGCAAGACCTCGCTGGGCAAGTCGATCGCCAAGGCGACCGGGCGTGAATTCATCCGCCAGTCGCTCGGCGGCGTGCGGGACGAGGCCGAAATCCGCGGCCACCGCCGCACCTACATCGGCTCGCTGCCGGGCAAGGTCATTTCCAACCTCAAGAAGGCCGGGACCAGCAATCCGCTGTTCCTGCTGGATGAGATCGACAAGCTGGGCCAGGACTTCCGTGGCGATCCGGCTTCGGCCCTGCTGGAAGTGCTCGATCCGGAACAGAACGCCAAGTTCCAGGACCACTATCTGGAACTGGACTATGACCTTTCGGACGTGATGTTCGTCTGCACGGCCAACAGCCTGAACCTGCCGCAGCCCTTGCTGGATCGCATGGAGATCATCCGGCTGGAAGGCTATACCGAGGACGAGAAGGTCGAGATTGCCGAGCGTCACCTGGTGCGCAAGCAGATCAAGTCGCACGGTCTTAAGGACGGCGAGTTCACGCTCACCACCGAAGGCCTGCGCGACCTGATCCGCTATTACACCCGCGAAGCGGGCGTGCGTACGCTGGAGCGCGAGATTGCCAAGCTGGCCCGCAAGAGCCTGCGCCAGATCCTGGAAGGCAAGGTCAAGTCAGTCACGATCACTCCGGAAAACCTGGGCGACTTCGCCGGGGTGCGCCGCTTCCGCTATGGCGTTGCCGAGGAAGAGCACCAGGTCGGTGCCGTCACGGGTCTCGCCTGGACCGAAGTGGGCGGCGAACTGCTGACCATCGAAAGCGTCACCGTGCCCGGCAAGGGCGGGGTCAAGACCACCGGCAAGCTGGGCGAAGTGATGAACGAGTCGGTCCAGGCCGCCTTCAGCTTCGTCAAGGCGCGGGCTCCGGCCTATGGGATCAAGCCCTCGCTGATCGCGCGCAAGGACGTTCACATCCACTTGCCCGAAGGCGCGGTGCCCAAAGATGGACCCAGCGCGGGCATCGGCATGGTCACGTCGATTGTGTCTACTCTCACCGGCATTCCGGTCCGCAAGGACGTGGCCATGACCGGCGAAGTCACGCTGCGCGGCCGCGTGCTGGCCATCGGCGGGCTCAAGGAAAAGCTGCTTGCTGCCCTGCGCGGCGGGATCAAGCTGGTCCTTATCCCGGAAGAGAACGTCAAGGACCTGGCCGAGATCCCGGCCAACGTGAAGGAAGGGCTGGAAATCGTGCCCGTCAGCCACGTTGACGAAGTGCTGGCCAAGGCGCTGGTCCAGCCGCTGGAAGCGATCGAGTGGAGCGAGGCGGATGACCTTGCCAGCCAGCCGGTTGCGGGCGGTCAGCCGGGTGCGACGAACTCCACGACCGCTCACTGAATTGCGCCGGAACAGGTGATTTTCCCCATGCCGGAGGCATGCTGCAATGCAGCGCCTCCGGCATGATCGTTCCACTTTGGTCGTAATTGGCCAGAAATGGCGGGAAATCGTGGATAATCTCTGTGTTTCGCAGTGGATTGGCTTTGACAGCCCCGGCAAAAGCGGCTCAATTCCGCCAATCTTTCGAGGCGAATCACAACAGTTTCCAAATCACTAGAAAGGTAAGGGGGTTCCCGACATGAACAAGAACGATCTGATCAGCGCTGTCGCCGACGCCAGCGGTCTCACCAAGAGCGACGCGACCAAGGCTGTCGAAGGCGTTTTCGACGCCATCACCGGCGCTCTGAAGAAGGGCGACGAAGTTCGCCTCGTCGGCTTCGGCACCTTCTCGGTTGCCAAGCGCAAGGCTTCGACCGGCCGTAACCCGCGCACCGGCGAACCGATGGCCATCAAGGCTTCGGCTCAGCCGAAGTTCAAGGCTGGCAAGGGCCTGAAGGACGCCGTCAACTAAGACGGAAACCAGTTTCCCGGCCGCAACGCCTCGCGGCCGGAAACACGGAAAACAGCCGCGTCAACCCACGGGTTGGCGCGGCTTTCTGTTTGGGTCAGGCCTTCGCCTTCGCCACGGTCGGCTTGCTGGCAAAGGAAACGAGGCGGGAGAAGACCCAGGCGACCAGGCAGGCCGCGATCACGGCTCCGACCCATACCGGCATGGACCGTCCGAACACCTCGGAAATCCAGACCAGCACGGTCAGGTGGACGCAGTAAAGCGGCAGCGAGAAGTTGCCGAGCCACTCCATCGGCGCGCGCAGGCTCTGCGGCGGCTGGGCCATGGCGATCAGCCAGGTTGCGGGAGGCAGCAGCAGGATCACGAAGACCAGGTCTCCCGCAGCCTTGGACAGCGGCAGATAGGGAACGGCCATGATCCCTGCGACCGGCACCAGCAAGGCAAGCCACCAAGGCAGGGAAGGGGTGCGCAGGCCTTCAACATATTTGCGCCCGATCCAGACCCCCAGGACATAGGAAAAGCCGACACGGGGCAGGGCCATCCACCAGGTCTTCCAGGTCGGCGCGTCGACGCCCATCGTGTCCGAGCCGTGCAGCCGCACGGTATAGACCAGCCAGGCCCCCATCAGCGCCGCCAGCGCCAGCATCGCCCTGGTCGGCACCCGCTTCAGCACCAGGGCGTGGACGAAATTGGCCAGCAACTCGTAAAACAGGGTCCATTGCGGACCATTGAAGCGATAGAACGGACCGGCGCCGGCCAGGCTGGGGATCATGATCAGGTCCAGCGCCAGCCACCACAGCAGGGTGATGGGGTCCGCCATGCCGATCACGAAGGCCCGCACCACGGCCACGCCTGCGCCGACCGCAACAAGCGGCCAGAGCCGGACAAAGCGCGCGCGGGTGAATTCAACCGCGCCAATGCCGCTGTTCAGCTTCTTCTCGGTCGAAACCGCCAGGACAAAGCCGGAGAGCAGGAAAAACAGGTCCACGAACAGATAGCCGCGCTCAAACGGGCCGCTCAGCCGGTAGACGATGGTCAGGTGGTAAAAGACGATGATGAACGCCGCGATTCCGCGAAACGCGTCCAGCTGAAACATTCGCGGCGAATGCGGCACGGCCGCTGGCGTTGCGTTCATTTTCGATTGCCTCCCTGCCAGGCCCTTAAAGCAGCAAGGAAAGGGTAAGATCAACCGTGCTAAGGCGATACTGGACGGCAGGTTGTGCCGTGCCTATATGCGTGAGCCGATGAACCGTATTCTCCTTGCCCTCCTGGCCCTGTTCGCAGGGATCGCCACGCAGGTTTCCCCTGCCGAGGCGCGGGTGCGCGGGGAAACCGAGATCGGTTCGGTCATGGCTCAGCGCAGCGCCACGCGCGCTGCCGCTTCGGCCCAGGCGCCGGCGGTGTTCCAGGCAAAGACCAGCCTGCCACCGCGCCACCGTGCGGAACCGGCGCGGGCCGAATATGCCCAGCCGCATGTCCCGACCGTCCGGCTCGGCCCGGACCGCGCGCGCGAATAGCCGCAGCAGATTTTCCGCTCATGCAGAGCGGCTGCGCCTGCGGCTGACGCAGCGCGCGCATATCCCGTATTATCTTATCCCATAAATTCAGGAATTTCCCATGTTCGGCGCCATTGCCAAGGCCGTTTTCGGCTCGTCCAACGAACGTTACGTCAAGTCGCTCGACAAGGTCGTCAAGCAGATCGCAGCCTTTGAACCGGCGCTTGAAGCGCTGAGCGACGAGGAGCTTCAAGCCCAGACCGCCAAGTTCCGCGAGATGCTGGAAGGCGGCAAGACGCTTGACGACATCCTGCCCGAAGCCTTCGCCACGGTGCGCGAAGCATCGAAGCGCGTGCTGGGCATGCGCCACTTTGACGTGCAGATGATCGGCGGCATCGTGCTCCACCGCGGCGAAATCGCCGAAATGCGCACGGGTGAGGGCAAGACCCTGGTCGCCACGCTGGCGACCTACCTCAACGCGATTGAGGGCAAGGGCGTCCACGTCGTTACCGTCAACGACTACCTGGCCCGCCGCGACGCGGAATGGATGGGGCAGATCTATCGCTTCCTCGGCCTGACCGTGGGCGTGATCGTGCCGAACCTGTCGGAATACGAACGCCGCGAAGCCTATGAATGCGACATTACCTACGCGACGAACAACGAACTCGGCTTTGACTACCTGCGCGACAACATGAAGCATGAGCGCAGCCAGATGGTCCACCGGCCGTTCAACTATGCCATCGTCGACGAAGTGGACTCGATCCTGATCGACGAAGCGCGCACCCCGCTGATCATTTCCGGGCCGACCGACGACAAGAGCGAGCTTTACATCCAGGTCGACGCGATCGTGAAGCAGCTGCCGGAAGACCTCTACGAAAAGGACGAAAAGACCAAGAATATCACCCTGACCGAAGACGGGGTGGAATGGGCCGAGCGTCAGCTGGAAGCGGCGGGCCTGCTGGTCGGTTCGAACCTTTACGACGTGGAGAACACCCAGGTCGTCCACCATCTCGATCAGAGCCTCAAGGCCAATGTCATGTTCAAGCGGGACATCGACTATGTGGTCGAAGGCGGCAAGGTGGTCATCATCGACGAGTTCACTGGCCGCAAGATGGAAGGGCGCCGCTGGTCGAACGGCCTGCACCAGGCGGTCGAGGCGAAGGAAGGCGTGACCATCGAGCCTGAGAACCAGACGATGGCCTCGATCACGTTCCAGAACTACTTCCGCATGTATCCCAAGCTTGGCGGCATGACCGGCACGGCAGCGACCGAAGCGGCGGAATTCTTCGACATCTACAAGATGAACGTGGTGACCATTCCCACCAACGTTCCGGTGCAGCGCATCGACGAGGAGGACGAGTTCTACAAGAACACGACCGACAAGTTCGCCGCCATTGCCAAGCTGATCAAGGAAAAGAGCGATTCCGGCCAGCCGGTGCTGGTCGGCACCGTCTCCATCGAAAAGTCCGAGCTGCTCAGCGAATTCCTCAACAAGGAAGGCGTGAAGCACAACGTCCTGAACGCCCGCTTCCACGAGATGGAAGCCCACATCGTCGCTCAGGCCGGGCGCCTGGGCGCAGTGACGGTCGCCACCAACATGGCCGGTCGCGGGACGGACATCAAGCTGGGCGGCAATGCCGAATTCCGCATCGAGGACGAGCTGAAGGACATGCCCGAAGGGCCCGAACGCGATGCCCGGATCGCGGCTATCGAAGCCGAGATCGAGGCGGAAAAGCAGCAGGTTCTGGCCGCAGGCGGGCTGTGCGTGATCGGGACCGAACGCCATGAAAGCCGCCGCATCGACAACCAGCTGCGCGGCCGTTCGGGCCGTCAGGGCGACCCGGGCCTGTCCAAGTTCTACCTCTGCCTTGAGGACGACCTGCTGCGCATCTTCGGTCCGGACACGCTGTTCTCCAAGATGATGAATTCGAACCTTGCCGACGGCGAGGCTATCGGTTCGCGGTGGCTGTCCAAGGCCATCGAAACTGCGCAGAAGAAGGTCGAAGCGCGCAACTACGACATCCGCAAGCAGGTCGTCGAATACGACGACGTGATGAACGACCAGCGCAAGGTGATCTACGAACAGCGCGCCGACATCATGGATGCCGAAGCGCTGGACGACGTGGTGGAGGACATGCGCCGCGACACCGTCAACAGCCTGGTTGGCGATGCCTGCCCGCCCGGATCCTATCCGGAACAGTGGGACATCGAAGGCCTCAAGGCGCGCAGCATCGAAGTGCTGGGGATCGAGCCGCCGATCGAAGACTGGCTGGCCGAAGACGGGATCGAGCCGGAAGACATCGAACAGCGCCTGTCCGAAGCTGCCGATGCCAAGATGGCCGCCAAGGTTGGCGAGGATGCGTCGATCTGGCGTCAGGTCGAAAAGCAGATCCTGCTCGACCGGCTGGACCACTACTGGAAGGAGCACCTTGCGACGCTGGACGCGCTGCGCCAGGTCGTGTTCCTGCGCGCCTATGCGCAGAAGCAGCCGATCAACGAATACAAGCAGGAAGCCTTCGGCCTGTTCGAGCGTATGCTCGGCGCGATCCGCGAGGACGTGACCCGCATCCTGATGAACAGCGAGCTGCGCATGCCGGAACCGGCTCCGTTGCCGGAACTGCCGGAGTTCCTGACCAGCCATATCGACCCCTTCACCGGCGAGAACGATGCTGCGGCCCGGACGCCGGGTGCAGACACGATGCTTTCCGCGCTGGGTGCAGGTGCTTCGGCGGCGGCGCTGGCCGCTCCGCCGGTCGCGGGCGAGGATCCCTATGCCGGCATGGGCCTGTCGCGCAATGCGCTTTGCCCCTGCGGGTCGGGGCAGAAGTACAAGCACTGCCACGGCGCCGCCAGCTAGGGACTGCGCCTGAAAATCTGCGGTTGATGAAGCCCGCCTCCTGCTTGTGGGAGGCGGCGGGGGAAGGCATGGTCCGGCGATGGATTGGCTGATTCCCGCCTTTTTCGGCACCGCGCTGCTCTATGCCTCGGTCGGCTTCGGTGGCGGTTCAACCTATAGCGCGCTGCTCAGTCTGGCGGGCTTTGACTATCGCCTGCTCCCCGTCGTCAGCCTGTGCTGCAATGTCCTGGTGGTGAGCGGTGCCACGCTGCGCTTTGCGCGGGCCGGGGTGATGCCGTGGAAGCGCGCCCTGCTGCTATCCTGCATCGCCGCGCCGCTGGCGTTCCTGGGCGGGCTGACCCCGGTCAAGGAAGCCACCTTCCTGTTCCTGCTGGGGCTAAGCCTGGTCGCAGCGGGCCTGGCCCTGTTTCTGCCGCGCGCGCCCTCGCTGGAAACGAAGCCCGCGCCGCTGGCCGGGCACATGCCCTGGATCGCCGCGCCGCTGGGTTACCTGGCCGGTCTGGTCGGGATCGGTGGCGGCATTTTTCTCGCCCCGCTGCTGCACTTGACCCGCTGGGCTTCTGCCCGGCAAATCGCCGCGACGGCCAGCCTGTTCATCCTGATCAATTCCATCGCAGGCCTGGCTGGACAGCTCGCCAAGAACGGCGTGGACCGCTTTGCCGAAGCGCTCGCGCCCGCCTTGCCGCTGCTGGTGGCGGTGATCCTGGGCGGGCAGCTCGGCAGTTTGCTGGCGCTGCGCTGGCTACCGGAAAAAGTGATCCGCTGGCTCACTGCCGCCCTGACGATCTGGGCAGGGAGCAGGCTGCTTGGGGGGTAGACCTCGCCGCAAATTGGCGGTGCGCGGTTGCGAGAATATCACGCATATACAGAATGTTATAGGAATTTACGCTCAATCTGATAGGCGTATCCCCTTATTGCCCGCGCTTGCGTCTGCGCGTGGGGTGAGAGGGTCTGCTTGAATGAACTCGATTCGTCGGTTGCTGCTGCTCGTCGGCATCTTTTTCGCGATCATTCCTCCGGCCACGGCCGCAGTTGCTCCGCCGGTAGTGACCGAGGTTCTGCCTAGCACGGGTCCCGCTGCAGGCGGAACTGCGGTTGTCATCACCGGGACGGGTTTCAGCGGTGCCTCCACCGTCACGTTCGGCGGTGCCGATGCGCAGATCTTTTTCATCAACAGCGATACGCAGATCAGCGCGATTTCGCCCGCCGGAGTGGGCACTGTCGATGTCGTGGTAACAAACTCGGCGGGAAGCTCGGGAGTCAGTGCTGCTACAAAATTCACGTACGGTCCGCCTACCCTGACCATGACTCCCGCTCCCACGACCTTTACGGGCGGGACAGTGGGTCAGAGCTACAATCTGATCTTCGCGGCCAGCGGCGGAACGTCGCCTTATAGCTATTCGATCTCGGCAGGGTCACTGCCTCCAGGCTTGACTTTATTGGCCACCGGCGCGGTCCGTGGCACCCCAACAGCGGCTGGCACCTTTTCCTTCTCTGTCCGCGCGACGGACAACACGCCGGCAGCAAGCGGCGGTCCATTCACGGTCACTCAGAACTACTCGGTCGTCATTGCCGCGCCGACGATCACCCTCTCGCCGTCGTCCGTGCCCGGCGGCACGATCGGGCAGGCCTACAATCAGACTTTGTCAGCCGCTGGCGGGACCGGGCCCTATACATACGCCATCGCCTCCGGCGCACTTCCGGCTGGTCTGGCCCTTTCGATCAGCGGCCAGTTGAGCGGAACGCCGACCGCGGCGGGCACGTTCAACTTCACCGTCAGCGCAACAGACAGCTCCACTGGAACCGGTGCGCCATTCAGCGGGCAGCAGTCGTATAGCCTGACCATTGCGGCGCCGACTGTCGTCATCGCCCCCAATACGCTGCCCAATCCCCAAGTCACCTTTGTCTACTCGCAAGCCCTGACCGCATCAGGCGGCACCGCGCCTTATGTCTTCTCGTTGAGTTCAGGCACGCTGCCACCAGGCATTTCGCTATCGTCCGATGGTGTCTTGTCCGGCGCTCCGACCAGCACCGGCACCTACAATTTCTCGATCACGGCCACGGATAGCAGCAGGGGAGCAGGACCGTTTTCCGCAGTCAGAGCCTATTCGGTCACGATTGCTCCCCCAGGCTTAACGATCTATTCTCCGGACCTCACCGGGGTGGTGGGGCAGAACTACTCCGGATCCTTCGCGGCTGACGGAGGAAATGCACCCTATACTTTCCGGGTGATGACCGGAGTGTTGCCAACCGGGCTGACTCTGGATTCGAGTGGACTGCTATCAGGCACGCCACTGGTAGCGGGCACCTTCATCTTTTCCGTTGCAGCGAGCGACAGCACGACGGGGCCCGGCGCTCCATTCACGGTTGGCTCGTCTTTCGCGATGACGATAGATCCGGGCGCGCCGCCGCCCGCCCCTGTCATCGTCACCCCGGCCAATGGCGAACTGGTGGCCACTTCAATTGTCGCCTTCGCTGGGACCAGCGTGCTTGGAACCACCGTTCGAATCTATATCGATGGTTCCTATGGTGGGGTTTCGTCTGTCGATAACGTCGGAAACTGGACAATCCCGGCATTAATGCAATTGGCTGACGGCAGCCACACCGTCTTTGCCACAGCCATGGACGCTTTCGACCGGATTAGCGCCAACTCTGCGACCGTGACCTTCACCACCGACACGACCGCCCCGGCAGCGCCGATTATCCTGACGCCTGCCAATGACAGCGTCATGGCACCGGGGCCGGTCACAGTTACCGGCACGGCGGAACCGCGGACGACCATCACCGTCCGGTTGAACGGCAGTGCAAACGGGACCACCACTGCAGATGGGGCGGGTGCATGGTCTTATACCACGACATCGCTTGCCGCCGGTGACTATGCGATCACTGCGACTGCAGTTGATCTGGCCGGCAATGTTTCGCCCGCTTCGGCCGCCAGCAGCGTGAGACTGGCGAGCGCGCCGACTGTCCAGAACGTCAGCGCGTCGGTTGCCTATGACACTGCAACGCCGATTGACTTGTCGTCGTCGATCAGCGGTTCATATACCTCAATCGCAATCGGAACGGCGCCCGGCTTCGGCGCGCTTTCGATCAGCGGCAGCGTGGTCACCTATTCCCCGGTCAGTGGTTACTACGGGACGGACAGTTTCACTTACTACGCCTCTGGAGTTGGAGGGAGTTCGGTCCGGGCAACGGTTTCCATCACGGTTCTTGCTCCTCCCGCGCCGACCGCTGCAGACATCAGCAACGTGGCGGTTCCCTATGCCAGCAGTGGCACGGCAATCGACCTCTCCGGTTCCATTGATGGCGTTTACAGGTCCGTCGCCATCGGCACGGCGCCGAGCCATGGCACGGTGACAATCAGTGGAGCAGTGGCAACATATACCCCGGCTACTGGCTACTATGGCGCGGACAGCTTTACCTACACCGCAACCGGACCGGGTGGAACCTCGGCCCCGGCAAGGGTTGCCATCGCGGTTGCAACCCCTGCCGCGCCGGTCGTTGTCTCACCCGCCGCGGTGACGGTTGCCGGAGCGACCAGCGCCGGGGCCACCCGCGCCACGATTGACCTGTCGCCCACCGTGTCCGGCGTATCCTCCGGCTTTGCGCTGGTATCGGCTCCGGCTCATGGCACGGCAACGCTGGCGGGCACGGTCGTCACCTATGTACCCGCAGTGGGTTATACCGGGGCGGATTCCTTTACCTTCCAGGCGCAGGGACCGGGCGGCGCGTCGAACCTTGGCACCGTGGCGATTACCGTTCAGCCGACGGCGGCGGTGGCTCCTGCGCTAACCGCAACGGCGGGCGACGGCGAGACGATCACGGTTAACCTGATGGCGGGTGCCACTGGCGGCCCGTTCACCGGAGCTGCGATCATTTCGGTCTCGGCGGCGGGAAGTACTGCCAGCATCGTGGAGGGCGGCACTGCGGACAATCGCAGCTATTCGGCGCGCATCACCGTGGCGGGCCACTTCAACGGTGCGCTGCTGGTGCGTTACACGCTCAGCAATGCCTTTGGTCCTTCGGCAGAAGCGACGATTACCGTGAACGTGACCGCGCGGCCCGATCCTTCGGCCGATCCGGCGGTTCGTGCCCTGTCGGAAATGCAAGCGGAAAGCACGCTGCGCTTTGCTCTGACGCAGTCGAACAATTTCATGCGCCGGATGGAAAGCCTGCATGGCAACCGCAATCCTGGACCTGCCAGCATGGGGCTGCGCCTGACGTTCCCGCATCTACGCGATCCCGGCCTTGCGCCGTTGCAGCGCCAGCAGATGGTGGAAAAGGCGATGGTCGCGCACTTCCGGGCGAACGGGGACAATAGCCCCGCGCGGGCGGGGCGCAGCGCTGCCACACCCATGAATGCCGCTGAGACTGCCCGGCGCAATGGCTCCATCGGAGCCTGGAGCGGCGGAACGATCGAATTCGGTACCCAGGACCTGAGCAGCGGCAAGGACAAGGTTGAAGTCACCAGCAGCGGCGTTAGCCTGGGCGCGGACATCAAGCTTACGGAAGGCATCGTTGTCGGCCTGGGCGGCGGGTTCGGCTGGGATCGGAGGGAAGCGACCGGCGGGGCGAAACTGCGCGGCAACAGTTCCGTCGCGGTTGGCTACGCCAGCTTCACCCTGCGGTCCGACCTGTTCGTCGATGCTCTGTTCGGACTCGGTTCGGTCGATTTCAAGACCAGGCGCCCGGTTTCCGGCATGGCGGGCGAAGCCACTGCCAAGCGTGGCGGCTCTCTGACCATGGGGTCGCTGGCCTTCGGGATTGATAAGGGCGGGAAGAAGCTGAACTGGTCGCTCTACGGCCGGGCCGAATGGTTGGCGGCCAGTTTGGATGCCTATGTCGAAAGCGGTGCGGGTACGCTCTCGCTCCGTTACGACGAACGCCAGATCGAATCGCTTGGCAGCGTGCTGGGCGGGCGGATCGGCACTTCGCTGCCGATGGGTAGCGTGATCGTGAAGCCTCGCTTCCGCGCTGAATGGCGGCATGAGTTCCAGGACCTGGCGATCCAGACGCTGGACTATGCGAATGTCGCTGGTCCTTCGACCTTCGGGATTGGCGGGATCAACTGGGCTGCGGACCGGCTGGAAACCTCGCTTGGTTCGGCGTTCCTGTTGCCCGATGCCTGGGCGCTCGACCTCGAACTCGGGTTGAGGACCGACGGGCGCGGTCGCCTGGGTTCGGCGCGGATCGAACTGTCGAAGCAGTTCTGATCATGGGTACGGCGGTTCCTGTTGCCATGGGGCGGCAGGAACCGCGTGCTCAGGTCAGGCCGGTTCGCTCTCCAATAGGGCAGGACAGAGACCAAGGTGCGCTGCAAGCTGATTAAGATCTCGCTCCACGGCTTCGGACAGCAGGTCCTTCACGTCAGGGTTCAGGCGCAGAACTAGGTTCGGTCCATCGATTGAAAGCTGTGTCTTTGGCAGCAGCAAAGGCGCGAAGCCGGTCAGGCGCCAGCAGAGCCGCATGGCCATTCCGCAGGCCATGGCGGAACGGATCGCCTCCTCTTGGGCGAGTGCGCGGATGTCCTCCGGAACAGAGCGATTGGCGCTTGCCAGCATGGCGGCGGCAAGAATTGCGCGGCCTGGCGCGTCGAGGCCGATCCAGCGTTTGCGCAAGGCCCAGTTCAGCGCGGTTTGAGCGCGCAGATTTGGCTCGATGGTGCGCAGGGCAAGGCCCAGCGTGATCGCGGCGACGATCGGATTGCGCAGCGCCGGTTCGTCAGGCAGCACTTCTGCTATCCAGCGTTCCGTCAATGTGGTCCAGGTTTCAGTCACGCCCAGCATGCGGGCGAAACTGTAAGTCGCCAGGGGCAAGGGATCACGCTGCTGATCGTGAGTGGGCAAGGACTGGATGACCACGCCCTCACGCAGCCCCCAGGCCGAGAAGATCAGCCGCTGCGCGCCGGTCGCGGCAATCAGCGGAACCAGCAGGGAAGCCGTGTCCTGCAGTGAATTCAGCCGTGCCTGCGAAATGCCGGGGACCGGACCGACTGGCGCACTGCGTTGCAGGCTGCGGCAAAGTTTGGCGATTTCCTCTGCCCCGATTTCGAAACCGTGGGGATCGTCCAGCGGCGAACGGGTGATGTGCAGGTAATAGTGCGCCAGGGCGCGGAAGGAACCACCGACCAGATAGAGCGCTTCGCCCGTCTGGCAGCGGCTTCCTGTTGCCGCAATCAAGTCCTCGGTATCGCGGCGGAACTTGCGCGGATTGGCGGCGCGGAGGCCGGCGAGGCGCAGGGTGCCGAGCGGCAGGCTGCTGCCATGTTCGCAGGTCCAGCCGGAAATGTGGACCAGTTCCAGGCTGCCACCGCCCAGATCGGCAACGACCCCGCGCGCCTGCGGAAACGCCGCCGCCACGCCGAGGGCGCTGGTCAGGGCTTCCTCTTCGCCGGTCAGCAAACGCGGCTGCAACTCCAGGGCCGAGACTTGCTCCAGGAACTGCGGGCCGTTCACCGCGTCGCGCACCGCTGCCGTGGCGACAGTGTGCACCCGCGCAATCGAACGCCCTTTCAGCACCAGCGCAAACCGCTTCAGTGCCTTGAGCGCAGCGGCCATGGACTTTGCCGAAAGCTTGCCGCCTGCGCTCAGCCCCTTGCCGAGTTTGGCCTGGACCTTCTCGTTCAGGACCACCGTCGGCACCCGCGGATCGCCGCCAAAGATCACCAGGCGCACGGTGTTCGAGCCGATGTCGATTACCGCGCGCAGGCTGGAATTGTCAGTTTGCGTTTGTCCCTGTTGTGGTTCGATCACAGCGCCGGTGTCCCTAAGCAGCGCCGCGGCGCAGGGCCAGTTTTGGCACCTTGTGGCCGCTCGTCAATGCCGCGCCGCGACCGGACAGGGACGGATTGGTCATGAAATAACGGTGCAGGTTGAAGGGGTTTTCCGCCTTGCCAACCCGGCGATAGCTGCCGTCGGAACCGAGCAACCAGCTTTGTTCAGTGTCGATCAGGTTGGCGACCATGACTTGATCGAGGACTTGATCGTGAACCGTGCGGTTGCGGATCGGCACCAGCAGTTCGACCCGGCGGTCGAGATTTCGGGTCATGCCATCGGCGGAGGAGATGAAGACCTTGGCCCGCGCATTGGGCAGCAGGCCGCCGCAGGCAAAGGCCCAGATGCGGCTGTGTTCCAGAAACCGGCCGATGATCGACTTGACCGTGATGTTGTCCGACAGGCCCGGAACGCCGGGACGCAGGCAGCAAATTCCGCGTACCACCAGACTGATCTGGACCCCATCGGCGCTGGCGGCATAGAGCCGGTCAATCAGGCCCGGATCGGTCAGCGAATTGAGCTTTGCCCAGATTGCCGCCGGCTTGCCCTTGCGCGCGTTCTCCGCCTCGGCCTCGATGTATTCATACAGCGTTTCGCGCAGGCCAATCGGCGACATGGTCAGCAGTTCGGTGCGCTGCGGCTCGACATAGCCGGTGACGAAGTTGAACAGCCGCCCCGCGTCGCGGCCCGCGCGCGGATCGGCGGTGAAGAAGCTGAGGTCGGTATAGGTTCGCGCGGTCACCGGGTGATAATTGCCGGTGCCGAAATGGCAGTAGGTGCGATAGCCGCCATCCTCGCGCCGCACGACCATCGAAACCTTGGCGTGGGTCTTCCAGTCCACGAAACCGTAGATCACCTGGATTCCGGCGCGTTCCAGCTGGCTGGCCCAGTGCAGGTTCTGCTCTTCGTCGAACCGGGCCTTCAGTTCTACCACCGCCGTCACGGCCTTGCCCGCTTCGGCCGCGGCAATCAGGGCGGCAATCACGGCGGATTGCTTGCCGGCCCGGTAAAGCGTCTGCTTGATCGCGATGACGTCCGGGTCCGATGCGGCCTGGCGCAGGAAGTCCACCACCACTTCGAAACTTTCGTAGGGGTGATGGATGATGATGTCCTTCTCGCGGATCGCGGCGAAGCAATCCCCGTCATGCTCGCGGATGCGTTCGGGATAGCGCGGGCTGTAAGGCTCGAACTTCAGGTCGGGTCGGTCTTCCTCGACCAGGGCGGACAGCCCCGAAATCCCGACCACGCCGCGCGTCTTAAGGACCATGGCGCGGTCGAGCCGCAATTGTTCGCGCAGCAGTTGTTCCACCGCCGGTTCGATGTCGTCCTGCAATTGCAGGAGGATCACCGATCCGCGCCTCCGCCGCTGGATCGCGGTCCGGAAATAGCGGACCAGGTCCTCGGCGTCTTCCTCGACTTCCAGATCGCTGTCGCGCAATATGCGGAACACGCCGTGACCCTGAACGCGAAAGCCGGGGAACAACAGCGCGGCCTTGCGGCAGAGCAGGTCCTCGATGCTGATATAGGTCGCCTCTTCACCCGGCAGGCGGATGAAGCGCGGCAGGGCCTGCGGGATCAGGACCATTTCCATCACGTGGGCGCCGTCGCTGGTCCGGATCAGCGGAAAGAGGATGCCCATTCCCTGGTTGGCGACGAAGGGGAAGGGGTGGGCCGGGTCAATCGCCTGAGGGGTTATGACCGGGACGATGTGCTTGACGAAATAGTCGCGCAGCCAGCGGGTCTGGAGCGGCGTGAGGCGCTTGCCGTCGGCCAGCACGATGCCCTCTTGCGCCAGTTCCTCGCGCAGGGTCCGCCACACGTCCTGCTGGGCCGATTCCAGTTCGATCACGGCTTCGCGGATCGCGGACAATTGCTGCGCCGCCGTCATTCCGTCGATCGACACTTCCTCGATCTGGCGCTGCACTTGCCCGGCCAGACCAGCCACGCGAACCATCATGAATTCATCGAGGTTGCTGCCGGAAATCGACAGATAGCGCAGCCGCTCAAGCAGCGGGTAGTTGGGGTTGCACGCTTCTGACAGGACGCGCTGGTTGAACGACAGCCAGCTCAACTCGCGATTGAAATAGCGGTTGGCGGCAGTGGTGGTGGCCACTTCCGGATTGGCGGTCAGTACGTCTTCCATTGCCCCGAAGAATCCCAGTGTTCAGCTGCGACGCCGATGGGACGGAAATATTACATCACGGTGACGGACTGCCCATGCGGTTTGGGCCTATATCCGCCCGGAACAGATGGTGGCCTGACAAAAAGCTGTCACCAAGTCGCTGAAACGCTGACACGGAATTGTCCCTCAAGAGTCTTTTACCAGAATTAGAGCGCCATTTCGAAACGTTACGCTTACTCAGGGGCTCGACCATGAAAATTCGTTCAAGCCGTTCGGCCTTGCGCTTTGCCTTGCTGTGCACCGCTTGCGCGGTCCTGCCGGCGGTCCAGGCCCAGGCAGAAGAAGCGGCAGAGGCTGCTGATGACGCGGGTGTTATCGTGGTCACTGGCAATCGCCCGATTGCCGAATCCGAAGCCGCCGCGCTGGAAACCCAGAAGAAGTCGGATTCGCTGGTGGCCGTCGCCGCCTCAGACGGCGTGGGGCGTCTGCCCGACCAGAACATCGCCCAGGCCACCAGCCGCCTGCCGGGCGTCGCCGTAGAGCGCGACCAGGCCAGGCCCGCTATGTCAGCCTGCGCGGGGCACCGAATTACTGGACCACGCTTAGCTTTGACGGGATCAACGTGGTCAGCCCGGAAGGGCGCGACGCGCGCTTTGACTCGGTGCCTTCGGCCATTGCCGCGCAGATCGTCGTGTCCAAGGCGGTGACCCCGGACATGCCGGGCGAGACGGTTTCGGGCAACGTCAACATCGTTACCCGCTCTGCCTTTGACTACACCGGCGAGCACTTCGCGGCCAAGGTCGGTTACGGCCAGGCGGAACTGGGCAACCGTCCGCAGGTCGAAGCCTCGGCCGTCTATTCCAACCGCTTTGACATGGGCGAGGGTGAACTGGGCGTCGTCGTTTCGGGTTCGTATTTCGAGCGCGCGATGATCACCGACAACTTCGAAACCGATTACGAGCGGGTCAGCGGCGATCTGCGCCCCGGCAACACCACCCGGTTCTGGGCTCAGGAGGCAGAAAACAAGCTGTACCGCCTGACCCGCAGGAACTGGTCGGCATCGGGCCGCCTGGACTATCGCCAGGGCGATACCAAGCTGTCGCTGCGCTCGATCTACACGATCTTCAAAGACGACGAGATGCGCGACAACTACCGCTTTGACCTGGACGACCGGCAGAGCGATCTGGTGAGCGCCGCCGAAGCCTGCGACACGGCCATCAATCCGACGCCGACCAACACCGGCTATGCCGACATCTGCATTGGCAATACCCCGCTGAAGGGCACCATCTACGGCGTCGACATCCGCCAGCGTTCGACCCTGCGCGCATTCCGCCAGTCGATCTTCACCAATACGGCGGAAGCCGAATTCGCGCCGGCTGATGGCTGGACCGTCAACCTGTTGGGCAACTACACCGAATCCAAGGACGACCGCTCGGTCGTCGGCGAAACGACCTGGGAAAGCCCCAGCACCCGGACCGCGCGCCCGACCATCGCCTATGACTTCAGCGATCCGAACCGTTCGCGCCTGATCCTGTCGACGACCAACCAGCTTGCCAGCCCGACGCGCTACCAGGCCGGTACGCCGGTTACGGCGATCGATACCTTCAGCAAGCCGCTCACGTCACTGACCTTGCTCGATGCGGTCGATACGACCAAGGCCTATACCGCGCGCCTGGTCGTGACCCGCGAAACCGGGTTCCTGGGCGGTGACGCCACGCTGAAGGCCGGGTTCCAGTTCGATCAGCGAACCAAGGTGGTGGATGAAAGCAACCTGGTGCTGAACACCGCCGCCCAGTTTGCCGCAGTCGGCATTCCGACCGACTACAACCTGTTCTCGCTCGATCAGGAATTCCTTGGCCGGATTCCGATGGACTACACCTTCCGCTATTTCGATCCGGTCAAGATGCGCGCGGCGGCAGAAAAGGCACGCGAGCTTTATACGTTCAACCCGGTCACCGGGAACATCTATGACGTGCGCGAGCAGGTCTTTGCCGGTTACCTGATGGGAACGGTTCGCTGGGACTTTGGCTCGCTGGTCGGCGGTGCACGGGGCGAGCACGTCAAGAACCGTGGCATCGCGCAGGGCACCGTGGGCACGACTGCCGGGCTGGTCACAGCGGAAAGCGACCGGACGATGGTGTTCCCTTCGCTCCACTTCAACTACAACCTGGACGAGACGAAGAAGCTGCGCCTGTCGTTCAACACCGGCGCGGCGCGGGCGGACTATGACCAGATGCGTCCGAACGTCGTCGTGAACGATTCCAACCAGACGATCTCGGGCGGCAATCCGGCAGTAAAGCCGGAGAAGGCCTGGGGTCTTGATGGTTATTTCGAATGGTATTTGCGTCCGCAGGGCTACCTGATGGCCGGCGTGTTCTACAAGAATGTTCGCGACGTCCTGTACCGCCAGTCGCGCAGCTTTGGCTCTGACGCGCTGAACAGCGGCGGGGTGGATCGCTCGGCCTATACCTTCACCGGCATCACCAATGGCGGCCAGGGCCGGGTCTATGGCTTTGAAGCAGCGGCGCAGCTTCAGCTGGAGCCTTGGACCAAGCAGATCGGCCTGCCCTCGTGGATGGGCGGCTTCGGGCTGAGCGCGAACGTGACCTACAACAACAGCGAAGTGACCAAGCCGGCCATTGGCACGGTTCCGGCGCGCAAGCTGCGCCTGCCGGGCACTTCGGACTGGGTTTACAACCTGTCGGGCTATTACGAGAAGTACGGCCTTTCGCTGCGCCTTAGCTACCAGAAGCGCACTAACTGGCTGGATGGCTATGCCGACGATCTGACCGACGCGGGTGATACCTACTGGGCGACGGACGACGAGCTCGACTTCTCGGCCCGCTATGCGATTTCGAAGAATGTTGAAGTGTTCTTCGATGCGACCAACCTGCTGAACAATCCGGGCCGCCGTTTTGCGGAACCGGGCAACCTGTTGACGGCTACCGGCACGCCGACGCCGTTCACCGACAGCTACACCATTGAATGGGAGCGCTTCGGTCGCCGCTTTGCGGGCGGCTTCCGGGTCAACTTCTAAGGAATGCGCGGGGTATCCTCCTTGATCCTCGCGCTGGTGGCGGCGGGCCTTGCTTCGGCAGGGTCCGCCAATACCGTTTCAGTCCAGGCCGTCGCGGAAACGGCGCCGGTTGGCACTGCGAATGACGATGCGGCGGACGATCCCGCGATCTGGCGCAATGCGCGCCGCCCAGCGGATAGCCTGATCCTCGCCACGGACAAGAAGGCCGGGCTTTACGTCTATGGCTTGGACGGCAAGGCCAGATCGTTCGTCCCGGCGGGGCGGCTCAACAATGTAGACCTTATCGACCTTGGGGCCAGCGGCGTTTTTGCGGTCGCCAGCGATCGCAACGATCCGGCCAAGGCGGTCTTGCGGATCTACCGACTGGATACCCGGTCTGCCACGCTCAAGGAAATCGGCAGCGCGCCGGGCGGGGCGGGGGAGGCCTATGGCGTGTGCCTGATGCAATCAGGCCGCAGCCTCTATGCCTTTTCCGTGCTCAAGCACGGCGCGGTGCATCAGGTGCGGATCAACCTTTCCGGGCGGACCGCTGCGGGCCGGATCGTGCGGAGCCTGTCCGTTGCCACCCAGGCCGAAGGCTGCGTGGCCGACCCGCGAACCAGGCAGATTTATGCGGGTGAGGAAGCGCGCGGCATCTGGGCCTTCGATGCCAGGCCAAACGCTGGAACACAAGGCAAGCTCGTCGCCCAGGTGGATAGCCGGCACCTCTTCGCCGATGTCGAAGGGCTGGCCCTGCTTCCCGTGGGGCGCAAGGACGGCTGGCTGCTTGCTTCAAGCCAGGGCGACAATGCCTATGCGCTCTATCGCTTGCCGGACATGGCCCCGGCTGGGCGCTTTCGCATTGCTGCCGGAAAGCTCGGCGCAACGGAAGAAACCGATGGGATCGCCTTGGCTGGCGGCAGTTTCGGACCGTCGTATCCGGTCGGTCTTCTGGTAGTGCAGGACGGCGACAATGCCCCCGATGCGCAGAATTTCAAACTCGTCTCGTGGCAAGACGTGATGCGGGCGCTGGCCGAAGCCAGCGCCCGCTGAGGGCCTAGACCCGTTCCATCAGCAGTTCGTCGGCGCTCTTGCGCAGGCTCCACCGGCTAATGACGCGGGTGCTGTAAACCGGGCTGGTGATCGTGTTTACTACCACGAAGCTGGCCCGTCCCTGGCCATGGGTGAGCACCAGGCGGACATAGCCCTGGTGCAGATTGTCGGTCCAGACGACTTCCGGATTGTGCTCGGCAAAGGCCTGATCAAGCTTCGCTGCCGTGACCGGATCAAAGCCGCTTTCCACGAAATCTCCGGGGGAGGTGATGCCTGCCGTGCCCAGTTCCACGCCCATTGGCTGACCTGCTGCATCGGCCAGGCGATTTGCCCAGAAGCTGTGGCTGTCCCCGGTCAGGAACACCAGGTCGTTTACTCCGGCGGTGCGGGCCTGGCTGTAGAGCCGTTCGCGCGCCCATTCATAGCCGTCCCAGGTGTCGGGATAGAACGGCAGGTTCCATTTGCCCTTCCACGCCAGGTCCTGTGCTGCGGGCAGGGGCTTCGCCTGCTTGGCGGGATCGGGGATCACGCCCAGGGAGACCACGTCCGGCACGCGGGTCCGGGCAATTGGCATGGGATTGCCGATAAGGCGCCAGGGTTGGTTCAGGCGCTTGGAGTTCTGCCAGGCTGCTGACAAATCCGCTTCCAGTTCAGGCGCGAGCATCGTGCGCCCCGGCGCTCCGAGCGCTTCGCGTTCCATACGGGCCGCATCGGCAAAGCTGGCGATCGACTTGCGATAGGGTTCATAGTCCACTTGCAGCGCGCGCGCCGTGTGCCGGGTTTCCAGCGTGGACAAGGTGGCAAGGTCGCCGAACACATAGGTTCGCCAGAACTGCGCGCGGGTCCGGCCGGGACCGGGCTCGCGCACCGGCATCCATTCGAAATAGGCCTGGATCGAGGCATTGCGGCGGTCCTGCCAGTCGCCTTCCGTCTCTGGCTGGTGGTTCTGCGCGCCGCCTACCCACGGGTTGTTGGCGCTTTCGTGATCGTCCCAGCAGGCCAGCAGCGGCTTGGCGGCATGCATGGCCTGTGCGCCGGCATCGGTCTTGTACTGGGCATGGCGGGTGCGATAGTCGGCCAGCGAGACGATCTCGTTCGCCGGTTCATGCACCCGGCCCAGCTTGCGCGCGGTTTCACTACCCCATCCAGCAGCGCCATATTCGTAGATGTAGTCGCCCGTGTGCAGCACGAAGTCGATGACCGGGTCGCGCGCAATGGCGTCATAGGCGTTGAAATAGCCGAAGGCGTAGTTGGAGCAGGAGGCCAGGGCGATGCCCAGCCGCTCCAGCTTGCCGACCGGCAGGGTGCGGGTGCGGCCCACTGGCGAGTTCACTCCGTTGGCGCGGAAGCGGTAATAGTAGTGCCCGCCCGGGCGCAGCCCCTCGGCCAGGACCTTGACGGTAAAGTCCCGCTCTGGCCCGGTGGCGAAGCGGCCCGTCTGGATCAGCTTCCCGAAGGCCGGGTCAGTTGCCAGCTCCCATTCGACATCAAGGCTTTCGACGCCGCTCACGCGGGTCCACAGCACCACGCTGGTCGCATCGGGGTCGCCGCTGGCAACGCCGTGGCGGAACATCTCGCGCGCAGGGCCGCTTGCGGCGAAAGCTGGCAGCGCAGCCAATGCCGCCGCCGTGGAGAGACCGGCCAGAGTGGTCCGGCGGGTCATGCTGAAGGAACGGGTCATCATGTCCTCCTCAAATTCGGTGGGCTGTCAGTCCGCCCGGGAATGGATCGCTTGAAAAGAAAGCGGGGGCGGATGCCGGAACACCCACCCCCAAGGCTAGGGACTATTCGTCTTGATCAGAAGCCGAATTTGACGGTTGCAAAGAACTGCTGCGGCGCGGCGGGCAGCAGGGTCTGGCGATCCCCGCTGTTGCCGGTGCCGCCCGAGTTGATCGTGCCCAGGTACTGTTCGTCGAACAGGTTGGTGGCATTCAGCTGCAGCTCGATCTTGTCGGTAAGGCGATAGCCGATTGAAGCATCGACGACAGTGCGGCCCGGCACCGACTGGTCGTTGGTGTAGGTGAAGTACCGCTTGGACATATAGTTCAGCCCGATCCGGCCAAACAGGGCGCCACGATCATAGGTCAGCTCGCCGCGCAGCATGTGCTTGGGCGTATCGACCACGGTCTTGTCCTTGATCGCGGCCAGCAGGCTGCCCGACAGGTTGTAGACGTCGTTGCGGTAGGTTGCGTCGGTGTAGCTGTAGGACGCGAACAGGCCGAACCCGCCGCCCAGCTTCAGGTCGCCAGCGGCTTCGAAACCGACCGAGCGGACCGAACCGACGTTCTGCAGGACCGAGGGGCTGCCGACGATGCTGGGGCCGCTGGCGGCTGCCAGCAAGCGATTGTGGAAGTTCACCAGGTAGATCCCGGCTACGCCGTTGAAGACCGGGCTGTTGTAACGCGCCCCGAATTCATAGGTGTCTGACGTTTCCGGCTTCAGCGTATCGCGGATGCTGTCGAAACCGGTCTGGTTGGTCGAGAACGGACCCGTCGTCGTGGCCGAGGCAAAGGCGCGGGTGGCCTGGGTGAAGCCGGCGAAGACTTCCGCATTGGGACCCATCGCCAGGTTCAGGCCGAAGTGCGGCTGGAACCAGTCGGTCGCGTCGATCTTGCCCTGCGGGAAGCTGGCCTGGACCACGGCGGTGGCCTCGTTGGTGACCTTGAAACCCTTCCAGCCGAAGTTGACCTTCAGGTCGCCCAGGTCAACGCGATCTTCCACGAAGTATTGCAGGGTTTCGGTGTTGAAATCGAATTCCCACTGCGTGAAGAACGGGTTGCTGGGGTATTCGCGGAACGAGCGGCCCGGGTTAGTACGGCTTTCCAGGCCATAGAAGCGGCGGGCCTGGTTGAAGTCGTTGGTTTCGAACCAGCCGCCGACGGACAGGGTGTTGATCCCGGCCTTCCAGTTGACCTTGCCGAACAGGCCTGTGCGGTCGATCTTGTATTCGGTGGTGCGGATCGAGATCGGCACGCCGTTCGGGCTGGGGACGTACGGCGTCGCCCAGAGGCCCATGCCGCGGTTGTGGTGGTAATAACCACGCAGCGCCACATCCAGGCCTTCGCCCAGCGGGCTCTTGAAACCGATCGAGGCAACCGTGTCCTTGCGCAGGCCCGATGCGTCGAAATAGGCATCGTCGACCGAGGTGATCTTGCCGGGATAGGTGGTACCAGCGGCAGCGTTCGATACCGGCGCGCCCGTGTCGCCACGGTTGTTGCCGATGTCGGCCAGCTGGATCGCCAGAGCGTAGTCACCCGCGATATTGTCCCAACCGTAGCCGAGGCGGTTCAGCATATCTAGCGACATGTCCTGATAGTCCTGCTCGCGGCGATCCGAATAGCTGAACCAGCCGTCCAGGGCCGCTTCGCCCAGCGGCACGACGACCTTGGCATTGACCATGTGCTGGTCCTGCTTGCCCACGCCGCGATACTTGTCGGTCGAACCGTAACCATAGGAGACGTAACCGCGCGGGCCTTCAGCCGAACCGGCGTTCAGGCGCACGAAGCCGCGCATGGTGTTGTCGCTGCCATAGGTTGCATTGGCCTGGCCGCCGAAACGGTCCAGCGGGTCCATCGAGAAGGTCTCGACCGTACCGCCCAGGTTGTTGGTCGACTGCGTGCCGAGCGACCCGGCGCCCTGGGTCACGCGGACCGAACCGATGTTTTCCGGGCTGATCACGCGGCTGATGTGCAGGCCGTTGTGGTTGCCATAGGTCATGTCGCCCAGCGGGATACCGTCGAAGTTGAAGCCCAGCTGGTTCTGGTTGAAGCTGCGGATGGTGACGCGGGTCGACCATTCGTAGTTGCCGAAGGCGTCGGCCGACTGGATGTTGACGCTGGGCAGCTTTTCGATGGCCTTCAGCGGGCTGGTGCCGGGGAGCAGGACCGAAATGTCGCGCTGGCCCACTTCCTGGACCTGCTTGGTTTCGCCCTTGCCCAGGACGACGATTTCCGAAGCCTCGGCTTCGGCCGCGTCAGCAGCTTCCGCCGCAAAGACGGCCTGCGGAAGCAGGGCGGTCGAAGCAAGCAGCACATTCATCAATTTACGCATGTTACCCCTCATTGGTTTGGTTCGAGGCGGCAACTAGGCGGGGCGTGTTGCAGGACTGTGCCAGTATTGTGATCGCGCGCCGACAGCAGCGCGACAGATGTATGACGCGCGGATTTCCGGGACTTGTAACCGAACTGACTTCGAACTGTCAGCGCTCCGCAATCCGCGCCGGCTAGGGCAGGCTGGTCGCACCGCAAGTGGAGAGATAGGCGATGTCAAATCGCGATATGCTGGTCCGGGAAACCCGTACGGTTGAAATAATGGGCCTGCCTGACTGGCTGGGCCTGCCGGAACCGCGCGGGTTTCAGCCCAAGCGCAAGTTCCGCACGATCTGGATCTCGGACGTCCATCTGGGCACGCGCGGCTGCAACGCGGAAATGCTGGTCGATTTTCTCCATTCGGTGGAGTGCGAGACGCTCTATCTGGTGGGCGACATCATTGACGGCTGGCGTCTGCGCAAGGGCTGGTACTGGCCCGATGCCCACAACGAAGTGATCCGCCGCGTGCTCAAGATGGCGCATCGCGGCACACGGGTGGTCTTCGTCGTCGGCAACCATGACGAAATGCTGCGCGAATATGCCGGGCTGACCTTCGGCGGGGTAGAGCTGGTGCAGGAAGCCGTTCACCGCACGGCGGACGGTCGCCGCCTGCTGGTGACTCACGGCGACAGCTTCGATGGCGTGGTGCTCTATGCCAAGTGGCTCGCCCTGCTGGGGGACAAGGCCTATTCCGTCCTGCTGCGGGCCAATGTGCTGGTGAATGCGGTGCGGCGGCGGTTCAAGCTTCCCTATTGGTCGCTGTCCGCCCATCTGAAAAAGCGGGTCAAGAACGCGGTGCAGTTCGTCTGCGCGTTCGAGGAAGCCGTGGCGCGCGAAACCTCGGAACGGGGTCTGGACGGCGTGGTCTGCGGCCATATCCATTCCGCCGAAATCCGGCAGATAGGCGACATCACCTATTACAATGACGGGGACTGGGTCGAAAGCTGCACGGCCCTGACCGAGGATGCAACCGGCGCCATGGCGATCCTCGACTGGTCCGCCGAATCGGCCAGCCGCAATGCCCAAGCCCGCCGCGCTGCTTCCCAGCCAGCACTGCCGCTTTACGACATGGAGAACGCCTGATGCGCATCGCCCTTGCTACCGATGCCTGGTATCCGCAGGTCAATGGCGTGGTCCGGACCCTGGGGGCAACGGTCGCGGAACTGCTTGAGCGGGGATACGAGGTGGAGCTGATCACTCCGGACCGTTTCCGGACCATCCCGCTGCCAGGCTATAAATCCATCGACATAGCCATCGCGCCGCGCTTCGCCGCCCGCAAATTGCTGGGCGCGTTCAAGCCCGACGTGGTGCACATCGCGACCGAGGGGCCGATTGGCTGGAGCGCGCGGGGGTGGTGCAAGGCCCACAAGGTACCGTTCACCACGGCCTTCCACACCCGCTTTCCCGATTACGCCGCCGTCCGCACCGGGATCAGCGCCGAGCGGTTCTGGCCGCTGTTCCGCCATTTTCACCGCGAGAGCAGGGCGGTCCTGGTTGCTTCGGCAAGCTTGTCCCAGGAACTGGAGGCGCGGGGCATTACCGGGGTTCGGCCGTGGACCCGCGGCATCGACCAGGCCCAGTTCCAGCCGGTGGGCGGTCTCCATCCCGCCATGCTGGACCTGCCGCGCCCGATCCTGCTGAACGTCGGCCGCGTCTCGCCGGAAAAGAACCTGGAAGCTTTCCTGGACCTCGACTTCCCCGGATCGAAAGTGGTGGTCGGCGATGGGCCAGCGCTGGAATCCCTGCGCAGCCGCTATCCGGAGGCGATCTTCCTGGGGGCATTGGCGGGCGACGAACTTGCCAGTGCCTACCGCACCGCCGATTGCTTTGTCTTTCCCAGCCTGACCGATACCTTCGGCCTCGTGGTAATCGAGGCGCTTGCCTGCGGCCTGCCGGTGGCTGGTTTTCCGGTGCAGGGTCCGGTCGATATCCTTGGACGCGCGGGGCGGGGAATCGCCGACGATTTCCCCGCGCGGGTGGGGGCGCTTTCAGCGGATCTGCGCAACGCCGTGGCGACTGCGCTGGGCGCGGACCGGCAAGCGGCGGCAGTCTTTGCGCAGCAGTTCACCTGGGCCAAGGCAACCGACCAGTTCCTTGCCGCGATCCAGAGCGCGGCGACCCGGAATTCGGG
Source organism: Novosphingobium sp. NPDC080210 (assembly GCF_050281025.1). Classification (NCBI taxonomy): domain Bacteria; kingdom Pseudomonadati; phylum Pseudomonadota; class Alphaproteobacteria; order Sphingomonadales; family Sphingomonadaceae; genus Novosphingobium; species Novosphingobium sp. NPDC080210. The sequence continues at coordinate 760,745 of NZ_JBNNWL010000001.1, read as the reverse complement.
AACGAAGGAGCTGGTTGAATAGTGTCAGCCAGCTCCCTTGTTCGCTTAGCTTAGCCAGGGGCCAGTGATGGCAATGGTCTGCGCCGGGCTGAAGATATTGACGAACAGCGTGCGCCCGTCCGGTGCATAGCAAGCGCCTGCCAGTTCGGTCTTCAGCCGCAGGCGGCCAAACGGATAGGCTTCGCCAGCCGGCGTAATCCCGCGCAGATAGTTCACTGCGTCGTCCGTGTACTGATCTTCGCAGACGATCAGGTGGCCGTTGGGTGCAACGGTCAGGTTGTCGCCATAGTTGAACTGGTCCGGGTGGCTGCTTTCAAAGAACAGTTCGAGCCGCTCGCCGGACTGGTCCAGGTGCAGACGAAAGATCTGCCCCAGCTTTGCCGCGCCGCCGCTGGTGCAGGCGAAGAACAGTTCCTTCTCGCCCATCCAGATACCTTCGCCGCGGGCCAACAGGGCCGCTCCGGCAGCGGCACCGCGCTTGCGCAGGTCGTCGTTCGGGGCCTCGACATCGTCAAGGTCGATCCAGCGCACCGCCAGTGTAGTTCCCGTCCTGACCGCGCTCTCGCGCCAATTGCGGGTGTCGCCAATTCCGTTCAGCACCAGCGCCTGGAGCCTTCCGCCCTGGGCCAGCTGGCCCTTGACCTTCGGAATGAAGCGGTAGAGCAGCCCATCGTCGCGGTCTTCGGTCAGATAGACGTTCCCGGAAACCGGATCGACGGCGGCGGCTTCATGGTTGAAGCGGCCCATGGCTTTCAGCGGCACCGGATCGACCGGACCCGCAGCGCTGGCGGGCACTTCGAACACCCAACCATGATCCTTGCCGATCCTGCCGCCCGCGCGTGAGACGTTTTCTTCGCAGGAAAGCCATGAGCCCCACGGCGTAACCCCGCCCGCGCAGTTGCGGATCGTGCCGGAGAGCGAGCGATATTGGCGCTCCACCGTCAAGGTTGCGGCGTCCAGCACCAAGGTGGTGGTCCCGCCCGGCAGCGCCACGCCGTCCATCGCGTCATAGGCCGCACCGCTCGCACCGCCGTTGTCCGCACCGGGGCTAAGCTCGTGGTTGCGCACCAGCGCCCACTTGCCATTGCCGAGGTCGAAACAGCCCATCCCGTCCGCATTGTCCGGCACTCGACCGCCGTCCGTCATTGTATCGCCCAGGCGGGACAGCACTCGGTAGGTGAAACCCGGCGGCAGGTCGATCACGCCAGCGGGATCGCTGACCAGGGCACCATAGCCCGCAGAAGCGGCAGCGCGCGCCGAGGGAATGGCGCGCATGCACCCGCTGGCCGCCAGCGCGGCAAAGGCTGCACCCGTTGCGCGCAGGAACGCGCGACGTTCAAAACTCATGTCATCCTCCGAATTGCGAGCAGTCAGAGAGCAAATGAACCTTACACTTCCATGACGATCATTGCAGGCGCGGCGAATGGCCATGTGCTCAAAAACTTCAAACCGCAGCGGAACCGCGCAGGGGTTCGGGCGTTCCTGCCGGGAGGAAAGCATCAATGCTGAACGGGATGGGCTTGCCTGAAGCAATGGCGTGGCTCTTTGCGGCGCTGCCCGGAACCATGTCCGGTGCCAGCACTTCCCGCATCAGGGCGCAATCAGGAGGGCCAAGTGGGCTTGGGCGTGCGAACAGACGAAGTATCCGGCGTAAACATGATGGCGCAGCCCTGGTGACCAGCCCCTTTGCCCGCGTCGAGGGACCGAAGCTGACGCTCCGCCTCATCGATCCCGATGATGCGGACTATGTGCACGCCCTGCGCACGGACCCAGCCTACAACCGCCATCTTTCCGAGGTCCGTGGCACCGCACAGGACCAGCGCCGGTGGATTGAGGACTACAAGGCGCGTGAAGCGGCTCTGCGCGAACTTTATTATGTGATCGAACGGAAAGACGGCGTGCGCTGCGGGCTGGTCCGGCTTTACGATATCGAAGGTGGCAGCTTCACTTGGGGAAGCTGGATCCTGGATCGCAACAAGCCCCCGAAGGCTGCACTGGAAAGTGCCGTGCTGTCTTTCGGTGTCGGGTTTGACCGTCTGGGGTGCTGCGCGGCGCATGTCGATGTGCGGATCGGCAACGACAAGGCGCTGGCCTTCTACCAGCGGCTGAAGATGACCGAACTGCGGCGCGACGGGCACGACGTCTATTTCCTTTATCCGCGCAGCCAGTTCGAGGCCGATCGCGCCGGTTATCTGGCGATCCTTCAGAAGGGGCGTGCATGATGCTGCGCCAAGGCTTTGTCAGGGAAATCGAACTTCCCCAGATCCACGATCCGCGCGGCGATCTGACCTTTGTGGAGGGCGGCAATCACATTCCCTTCCAGATTGCCCGCGTCTATTATCTCTACAACGTGCCGGTCGGCTCCGAGCGGGGCGGCCATGCCCACCGCGAACTGGAACAGATCGTCTTCGCCCTGTCCGGCAGCTTCCGCATGAAGATCGACGACGGGACCACGCGGTCCGAATACTGGCTCCGCGATCCGCGCAAGGGCCTGTACATCAGCAAGATGGTCTGGCGCGAGATGGATGCGTTCAGCCAGGGCGCCGTCTGCATGGTGCTTGCTTCCCATCGTTATGACGAAGGGGACTATCTGCGCGAATACGGTGATTTCGTCGCCGCGCTGGGTGGTGAGAAGCGATGATTCCGTTCCTGGACCTTGGCGCTGCCTACCGCGAACTGAAGACCGGGATCGACGCGGCGATTCATCGCGTTCTCGATTCGGGAATGTACATCCTCGGCCCGGAAGTCGAAGCTTTCGAACAGGAATGGGCGGTCTATTGCGAAGCGGACTTCGCAGTCGGTCTCGCCAACGGGCTCGACGCCCTGACCCTTGCTTTGCGCGCTCTGGACATTGGCGCGGGGGATGAAGTGATCGTCCCGTCGAACACCTACATCGCCACCTGGCTCGCCGTTACCGCCGTGGGAGCGCGGCCCGTCCCGGTGGAGCCTGGCCCGGCGACCCACAACATCGATCCCGCCCGCATCGCCGCCGCGATCACCCCTGCCACGAAGGCGCTGCTGCCCGTCCATCTCTACGGCCAGCCCGCCGACCTTGATCCGATCCTTGCCCTGGCCCGCCAGCACGGCCTGGCAGTGATCGAGGATGCGGCCCAGGCGCACGGCGCGCGTTACAAGGGGCGGCGCATCGGGAGCCACGGCGATGTGGTCTGCTGGAGCTTTTATCCGGGCAAGAACCTCGGTGCCATGGGGGATGGCGGGGCGATAACCACGAACAACCCCCAGCTGGCCGACCGTATCCGGATGCTGCGCAACTATGGCAGCAGCGTGAAATACGTGAACGAGATCGAGGGTGTGAACTCCCGTCTCGATCCGATCCAGGCTGCCGTTCTGCGAGTGAAGATGCAGTCGCTTGATGCATGGACCGACAGGCGCCGCGCGATAGCGGCGGTGTACACAGACGGACTGCGCGAGACCGAACTGGCCTTGCCCCACGTTCCCGCCTGGGCGGATCCGGTCTGGCATCTATATGTCGTGAGAACGCCCGATCGCGACGGATTGCAGAAGCGCCTTGCAGAGGCCGGGGTGGGGACGCTGATCCACTACCCGATCCCGCCGCACCTTCAGAATGCCTATGCTGGAATGGGGATCGCTCCCGACCAGCTACCCCTGGCGCGCGATCTGGCAAGTGAGGTCATCAGCCTGCCGATGGGGCCGCATCTCTCGCTCGGGGATGCAGAGCGCGTGGTTGCGGCGGTGAGGGCGGCTGCGGCGTGAGCGAATCCTCCTACCGCACGATCCTTCGGTCCTCGTCGATTATCGGCGGGGCGCAGGTCATCAATATTGCGGTCAGCCTGGTGAAGATGAAGGTGGTGGCCATGCTGCTGGGTCCGGCGGGCATGGGGCTTGTCGGGCTCTATCTGAACCTGGTGCAGACAGCCTCGACAATTTCAGCGCTCGGCTTTGGCAATGTCGGAACGCGGCAGATCGCGACGGCCCAGGCCGAGGGCGGGGATGTGGCCGTGGGACGCACGCGGCGTGCGCTGTTCTGGGGTACGATTGGCCTGGCCCTGTTGGGGGCGGCGGTATTCTGGGCGCTGAGCGGCTGGATCGCGCGGGTCATCCTGGACGATCCCTCGCGGGCCCATGAGGTAGCCTGGCTCTCGCTGGCCGTGGCGCTGACAGTGGCGGCAGGATCGCAAGGGGCGCTGCTAACGGGACTACGGCGGGCAGGGGACCTTGCCCGGATCAACGTGCTGTCGGGAGTGGCTGGCGCTGCGCTCGGCGTGGGGGCGCTTCTGCTGTGGGGACAAGGCGGCCTTCTTGCCCTCGTCCTCGTGGCGCCGGCCACCACGTTCATGCTCGGCCATCTCTATGTCGCAAGGCTTCGCCCTCCGGCCGGACCTTCTGCGCGCCTGGCAGAGCTGATGGAAGAGTGGCGCGTCATGGCGCGCCTGGGAGCGGCCTTCATGGTCAGCGCTCTGATCATGGTTCTCGGCTTTCTTGCTTCGCGGACGCTGGTGCAGCGCGAACTCGGGGCTGAAGCCCTGGGCCAGTTCCAGGCCGCCTGGGCGATCGGGATGACCTATCTGGGCTTTGTCCTGGGGGCGATGGGGACGGATTACTATCCCAGGCTGACCGCAGCGATCCGGGATCGCGCGACTGCCGTGCGCCTGGTCAACGAGCAGACCGAAGTCGCTCTGCTGCTCTGCGCCCCCGTCCTTGTAGTCATGCTGGGCTGCGCGCCATACGTCATCCGCCTCCTCTATTCGGCAGAGTTCGAAACGGCGGCAGAGATCCTGCGCTGGCAACTGCTGGGCGACCTGCTGAAAGTGATGAGCTGGCCCCTGGGCTTCATTCTTCTCGCATCCGGGGCAGGCAAGACCTTCCTGCTGACCGAAACCCTGGCGGTTCTCGTCTTCTATGGCGTGGTGTGGATCGGTCTGCCGCTCATGGGAATTACGGCCACCGGCGTCGCATTCCTGGCGCTTTACGCCGTCTACCTGCCAGTCGTGTGGCTACTGGGCAGGCATTATATCGGCTTCGCCTGGACGCGTGCAGTGAAGGCGCAAGCCGTCATAGCGGCAGCGGCGGCCCTGACGGTGGAGATCGTCGCGCGGCAGTCCATCATCGGCGGCGCCGCAGTGAGCCTGCTGTTGGGAGCAGCACTCGGGGTCTGGGCGATGATGCAGCTTTCGGCCCAGATCGGGGCAGGGGGACAACTCGGCAAGCTTGCTGCAATGGCAGACAGGGTAAAGCGATGGACGACGGCGCGGCTGTGAAGGCGTGCGGGGGTGCTGGCTAAGGTCGGCGCGATCTGAGGCCGAACAGGCTCGCGCTTTTCCGGAAGGATTGGTTGATCCTATCCGCCATGTTTCTCAAGCCGGAAGCAGGCAGTTCGCTGTTCTCGATGCGGCCGAGAAGGTTCTCGAAAATTGTCTCCGGGTCGTGGCGCGTTGCAACATATTCCCGCGACTTCCGGCTCGCGTCCGGATCGGCAAGCGACTCTGAGACCAGGGCTTCCAAGGGGCGACCTGTTTCGCGGTAGGCCGGGAAATCGCGATACTCGCCCAAGGTGAAATCGTCCGTCTCGTGAATGAATCGATAGAGCCGTTGCGCCTTGCCCCGGACGTCGAAAGCCGGATCAATCACGATGCAGGGACGGCTTTCTGCCGCAATGTCGAGCGCGGCGGTGCCCATGGCAACACCGATATCCACGCGCTGCCGGATGCAGGTTCGTGCCTCGTTGTTGGGCAGAAAGCCGGTTATTTCGAGTTCGATCCCGTGCTGTTTGCAGAGCGTCCGGAGGTCTTGGGCAAACGGTCCATCCGTAATTGCAAGCAGGGAGATGTCCCGGTGGCGTGCAAGCCCGGCCAGACCCGTCTCAACAAAGGGCCTGAGCGCGGACCACTTGAACGCATCCAGCCGCCCCAGATAGCCGAAGGTCAGGCGGGCCCCTCCGGGCTGTCTTGATACGGTTGATGCCGCGCCCAACGGTGCCGGTATGGGAATTTGCAAGGGTTCAGCATTCAGGCCGTAATAGTGGTTCAGCGAGCGCTTGGTGGCCCCATCCATGACCGCAACCGATCCGCGATCAATCATTTCGGCAAACGTGTCTCTAACTAGCCGGAAGTGTTGCGGCCGGGCCAGGCGCGCCAGCTGGTAAGCTTTCGGACCAAACCGGCCTACCAGGCGCCGGGCCAGCGGCATCATGTGAAAAGCGACGTCATTCGGATGGACTATCCAGGCAAAGCTTCTCGCATTGTGGTTGGCGATCGACCAGGGGATGCATGGATCCCGAAGCTTTGCGATGGATGGAAAGAATATGGCATCCGCCTGCGCCTGACCTTGTGCAGCTTGTTCAGGCGTCAGGAAAGGCGCCCAGGACGCCTCCTGCCTCAGGCGCGAATCCTCCCTGTCGATGAACACGAACGGCAAGTCCCGTTCGCGCAGATGTTCTGCAAAGCGGGCAGCGAGAACGTCGACGCCGCCCCATTCACGGCTGTTCATATATATGGCGAGCATTAGCCGATCTTTGCGGAACGAAGAGTCCGGCATAAACGAACAAGACGGCAATTTGTTGCATCCCGGTTGGCAGGCACGCCTGATTTCTTATCCGGAAAGACAAGCTTCGTTTCACGGCATGAACCGCGTCTGCCGGGTTCTGGAATGGAACCAGACAGGCGTTCAAGCGTAATGCGCAGAAGGAAACACCAGGGGCTCAAACAGTACAGGCCATGCCGCCGCGTTCGTTTGACCTGTTTAGGATAGTCAGATGATCGCAATTCTCCTGCCAGACCTTCGCGGGGGCGGTGCAGAGCGGGTGATGGTGGATCTGGCGCGGGAATTCGCTCATCTGGGGCACACCGTCGAATTCGTCCTGATGCAGGCCCGGGGCGATTTCCTTCCCGAAGCACAGCGCGACTTTTCTGTCGTCGACCTCAACGTCCGCAGAGTGCGGCATTTGCCCATCGCGATTGCCCGCTACCTGCGAAAACGAAGTCCGGACGCCCTCATCGCCAATATGTGGCCGTTGACCTCCGCCGCCGTTATGGGAAAGGCATTATCCCGGCACGGCTGCCGCCTTCTGGTCGTGGAGCATAGCATTCTGTCGCGGCAGTACGCGGCTTGGGGGCGGCTGCACTCGGCTCTGCTATCTGCAAGCATCGCGGCGACCTATCGATTTGCAGACCGGATTGCGGCTGTTTCGAAAGGTGCGGCGCTGGATACGGCCCGTCTGGCGCGCATCGGCTCTGATAAGGTCGCCGTTCTGCACAACCCGATCCCGCCGCGCCCCATGCCCGGTGCCGCAGCGCGAGCAGCGGCGGATGCGCTCTGGGCTTGCCCGCCCGGGGGCCGTATCCTGACCGTGGGAAGCCTGAAGGACCAAAAGGACCACGGACTGCTCCTGCGCGCCTTTGCGGAGTTGGGCCGCCCCGATCTGCGGCTGATGCTGCTTGGCCAGGGCGGGAACGAGGCTGCCTTGCGGAAGCTTGCATCGGATCTGGGGATCACGGACCAGGTGATCTTTGCGGGCTTTCACCCTGATCCAACGCCGTTCTATGCGACTGCGGACCTGTTCGTTCTGTCCTCCTATCTTGAAGGGTTCGGCAACGTCATTGTTGAAGCACTTTCCTTTGGCCTCCCCGTCGTTTCCACCGACTGCCCATCGGGTCCCGCAGAAATCCTGCAAGATGGGCGGTTCGGGCGGCTGGTGCCGGTGGGGGATGCGCCCGCGCTAGCTGGAGCGATGGATGCCGCGCTCGCCGCGCCGGTGGACCGCGACGCCCTGATCGGTCGGGCGGCCGATTTTGCCCCCGGGATCGCCGCGCGCAATTATCTTGATCTGTTGGGCCTCTTGCCATGACGAGCGCGGCCAATCGGCCACACCTGCCTGCTAAAATTTCCCGCTGGAATCATTGCCGCTTTCGCACGTCAGCCCCTCGCACTAGCGAGCGCGCCATCCAAGCTCCCATAAAAGGACCACGATGATGCGCACCAAGTTGCTGCTCACGCTCTCATCCATTGCCTTTGTTGCCACTTCGGCACCGGCAATCGCCCAGAATTCCGACGAGGCCCGCCTCGATGAAATCATCGTCACGGCGCAGCGCCGTGAAGAAAACCTGCAGGACGTTCCTGTTTCGGTTGCCGCGCTGGGCGGAGAAACCCTGGCTGCCGTAAGCAGTGCGGGGGCCGATATCCGTGCCCTGTCGGGCCGGGTTCCCAGCCTCAACATCGAGAGCTCTTTCGGCCGGACATTCCCGCGCTTCTACATCCGCGGCCTCGGCAACACCGACTTCGATCTCAACGCTTCGCAGCCGGTCAGCCTGGTCTATGACGACGTTGTCCTGGAAAACCCGATCCTGAAGGGTTTCCCGGTATTCGATCTTGACCGCGTGGAAGTGCTTCGCGGCCCGCAGGGCACGCTGTTCGGCCGCAACACCCCGGCCGGGATCGTCAAGTTCGATACGACCAAGCCGACTTCGAAGAGCAACTACCTCAAGGCCAGCTGGGGCAGCTTCAATACGATCAATGCCGAGACTGGCGTGGGCGGGGAACTGGGCAGCGGCATTTCGGCTCGCCTCTCGGTCCTGTACCAGCGCCGCGATGACTGGGTCGACAACATCGACGAGCCCGGCGAGAACAACCTGGAAGGGTTCGAGGATATCGCAGCGCGCTTGCAGCTTCAGGCTGATGTGAGTGACGCCTTTACGGTTCGCCTCGTCGGCCAGATCCGCGATTTCGATGGCTCGGCCCGCCTGTTCCGGGCCAACGCCTTCGCGAAGGGCAGCAACAAGCTGATCGGCCTTGCTGGTCCGACATCGGAATTCCGCCGCGATCAGGTCCGCGCCGACGGGCTCAATTTCCAGAAACTGCGCAACTACAATGTCGGCATGACCGCCGAATACGATGCCGGTCCCGTCACCATTACCTCGGTCAGCAGTTATTGGAACGGCAACCTTTACAGCCGCGGCGATATCGACGGCGGGTACGGCAATGTTTTCGCGCCGACCATGGGGCCGGGCGTGATTCCCTTCTCGGCTCAGTCGCAGGATAACGTGCCGAGCCTGGATCAGTTTACCCAGGAATTGCGCGTTGCCAGCAATAATGGCGGAAACCTGGGCTACCAGTTCGGCCTGTTCTATCTGAACGAAAAGCTCGACATCGAGAGCCTCGACTTCGGCGCTCCGGCAGATACCGCTCCGGCAGCGATTGCCACCCAGCGCCAGGTCAGCACCGCCTGGGGGCTGTTCGGCTCGCTCAGCTACGAGTTCGAAAACGGCGTCAAGCTTCAGGGCGGCGTGCGTTATAACGACGACCAGCGCAAGATGGTCGCGGCGCGCCCGGTGGATACCCGCCCCGCTTTCCTGAATTTTGGTGGCCCGGTCCCGGCGATCAGCACCGAGGTCAGCGACAGCGTGCTGACCTGGGATCTCGCCGCGAACTATCCGCTGAATGACGACGTGAATATCTTCGCGCGCGTCGCCAAGGGCTATCGTGCACCTTCGATCCAGGCTCGTCTCGCCTTTGGCCGCACCCCGTCGGTTGCGCAAAGCGAAACGACGATGAGCTATGAAAGCGGGATCAAGTCCACGCTTGCAGATGGCAAGCTGCGCTTCAACCTGACCGGTTTCTACTTCAAGACCGACGACCTGCAGTTGACCGCTGTTGGCGGTGCTTCGAATTTCACCACGTTGCTCAATGCCAAGCAGGTGGACGGTTATGGCTTTGAAGCTGAACTGGAAGCAAAGCCGGTCCAGGGCCTGACCCTGTCGGCCGGTCTTTCCTATAACCACAACGAGATCAAGGATCCCAACGCGTTCGTGGCCGGGTGCGGGGCGGACTGCACCGTCACCAGCCCGCAGCGCACCGGTAGCCCCGGGATCTACTCGATCAACGGCAACCAGCTTCCGCAAAGCCCGCGCTGGATCGCGAACTGGACCGCAGGCTACGGAATGCCCGTTGCCGACGGCGAGGCCTATGTCTTCACCGACTGGGCCTATCGTTCCAAAGTCCAGTTCTTCCTCTACAACTCGGTCGAGTTCAGCGACGACATGATGCTCGAAGGCGGGCTGCGCATCGGTTACCGCACCCAGAAGTTTGACGTGGCTGCTTTCGCCCGTAACATCACGGATGATACGTCGGCCGTATCGGGCATCGATTTCAACAACCTGACCGCCATGGTCAACGAACCGCGCGTGTTCGGCGTGGAAGCCTCGATCAAGTTCTGATCGCACTTCCGCTTCAAGGAAAAAGGCCCCGCAGGAGCGTATCCTGCGGGGCTTTTTTATGGCGTTGGACGAGGCGCGGCGATGCCCGCAGCCGCCGAGGTCGGACGCAAACAGCCCTGCGTTCGGCGTTTCCGGGATTGTGCGGAATTTGAGACCTGTTCGAGCGGAACGCTCAAGAACAGGAAAATGGCTCCCTGAGTAGGATTCGAACCTACGGCCGCTCGATTAACAGTCGAGAGCTCTACCGCTGAGCTATCAGGGAGCAGTCCTTGCGGACAGGGGTGCGCCTATAACAGCGCTGGAGAGTTTGGCAAGCGCCTGAACGTCAAAAAATCAGACCTGGAACTGTTCTGCGAAAATTCGTTCTTCGAGGGTCTTTCCGGGATCGAACAGCAGAGTCAGTTGCTGGTCGCGGGCGACGCGGACCTGGACTTCCAGAATGTCGCGCAGTTCCTTCTGGTCAGCCACGGCGGCCACCGGGCGCTTGAGCGGGTCGAGCACGCGGAAAGTGATTTCGTAATGATCCGGCAGGATCGCACCGCGCCAGCGGCGGGGGCGGAACGGGCTGATCGGGGTCAGCGCGACCAGCGCCGAGGTGAGCGGCAGAATCGGCCCGTTGGCCGAGAGGTTATAGGCCGTGGAACCGGCGGGCGTGGCCACCAGCACGCCATCGCAGAACAGTTCGGCCATGCGGACCTTGCCGTTGACCGCTACTTCCAGTCGAGCGGTCTGCCGCGTTTCGCGCAGCAGCGAAACTTCGTTGATCGCCAGGCGCGTCTCCTGCTCGCCGCTGCCCAGGGTGGCGGTCATGGCAAGCGGGGTAATGGTCAGGCGCTTGGCCCGCATGATCCGCTCTTCCAGGGGGCGGCTGGACTTCGGCTTGTTCATCATGAAGCCGACGGTGCCGTAATTGATGCCATAGGCGGGGATCACGTGCCCGGCATCGAGCATTTCGTGCAGGGCGTGGAGCATTTGCCCATCGCCGCCCAGCACTACTGCCATCTCGGCCTGTTCCAGCGGCACGAAGTTCATTTCCCCGCGCAGCGCTTCGGCCGCTTCCTGGGCGCGGGGCGTGTCGGAGGCCAGCAGGGCGAGGGTGGGGATCTTGCTCATGCGGGGTGCATATGGGCAATCGCCGCGCTTGGGTAGGGGGCTTGTGCGAGGCCGGGTGTGGCCGCGTGAAGCGAAGGGCAGCCCTTCGACAGGCTCAGGGCGAGCGGGTTTGAAAGCGATCCTCACCCCGCTCAGGCTGAGCTTGTCGAAGCCGGACGTCGCACGACACCCTTCGACAGGCTCAGGGCGAGCGGGGCTATTGGCTGAAGCGGCTTGCGCCTAACCCTTCGCCTTGCGGGCAATCGCGCTGAGGCCCTTGGTCAGCTGGAACAGGCCGTTGAGCCGCGCTTCTGGATTAGCCCAGGTGCGGGTGACCACGATCTTGCTGTCCGGGCGCAGCTTGATCGTCCCTTCCAGCCGCTGGGCATAGGCCAGCAGGCCCGCCGGATCGGGGAACTCGTCATTGTGGAACGAGACGAGCGAACCCTTCGCGCCAACGTCGATCTTGGCGATGTTCGCCTCGATCGCCTGACGCTTGATCTGGATGAGCTTGACCAGATTGGCAGTCGGGGCGGGCAGGGGACCGAAACGGTCGATCATTTCGGCGGAGAGCGATTCGATCTCCTGCTGGTCCTCGGCGTCGTTGAGGCGGCGGTAGAGTGCCATGCGCACGGCGAGGTCGGGGACGTAATCGTCCGGAATCATGATCGGCGCATCGACCGTTATCTGCGGGCTGAGCGCGTGGCGTTCCTTGGCCAAGCCCATCTCGCCCGCCTTGGCCGCCAGGATCGCGTCTTCCAGCATCGACTGGTAGAGTTCAAAGCCAACCTCGCGGATATGTCCGGACTGTTCATCGCCAAGCAGATTGCCCGCGCCGCGAATGTCGAGGTCGTGGCTGGCGAGCTGGAAACCGGCACCCAGGCTGTCGAGATCGCCCAGCACTTTCAGCCGCTTTTCCGCCACTTCGGACAATTGCATGTCCGCAGGCGTGGTCAGGTAGGCATAGGCACGCAGCTTGGACCGGCCGACCCTCCCACGCAGCTGGTACAGCTGGGCCAGGCCAAAACGGTCGGCGCGGTGGATGATGATCGTGTTGGCGCTGGGAATATCCAGCCCGCTTTCGACGATGGTGGTGGACAGCAGCACTTCGTACTTCTTTTCGTAGAAGGCGCTCATCCGCTCTTCCACTTCGCCTGCTGCCATCTGGCCATGGGCGGAGATATAGCGCACTTCCGGCACGGTCTTGTGCAGCCAGTCCTCCACCTCGGCCATGTCGGCAATGCGGGGCACGACGATGAAGCTCTGCCCGCCGCGATGATGTTCGCGCAGCAGGGCCTCGCGCATCACCATGTCGTCCCATTCCATCACATAGGTCCGCACGGCCAGCCGGTCGACCGGGGCAGTCTGGATGGTGGACAGTTCGCGCAGCCCGCTCATCGCCATTTGCAGCGTGCGCGGGATCGGCGTGGCGGTGAGGGTAAGGACGTGGACGTTGCTCCGCAGCTGCTTCAGCGCTTCCTTGTGGTTGACGCCGAACCGCTGCTCTTCGTCAACGATTACAAGGCCCAGTTTCTTGAACTGAAGACTCTTTGACAAGAGCGCGTGGGTGCCGATCACCACGTCGACCGTACCAGCGGCCAACCCTTCCTTGGTCGCCTTGGCCTCCTTGTCACCCACCAGGCGGGAGAGACGGCCGACGTTGAGCGGGAAACCGGCGAAACGCTCGGTAAAGCCGGTGTAGTGCTGGCGCGCGAGGAGGGTGGTCGGCGCAATCACCGCCACCTGCTGACCGGCCATGGCAGCGGCAAAGGCGGCGCGCAGGGCTACCTCGGTCTTGCCGAAGCCAACGTCCCCGCAGACCAAGCGGTCCATCGGGCGGCCTTCCGCCAGGTCGCCCAGCACGTCCTCGATCGCCGCTTCCTGATCCTCGGTTTCCTGCCAGGGGAAGCGGTCGACGAACTGACCGTAGCTGGCCGGATCCGGCACCACCACCGGGGCCTGCCGCAAGGCGCGCTGGGCCGCGGTCTTGAGCAATTCGTGCGCAATCTCGCGGATGCGTTCCTTCAGCCGCGACTTGCGCTTTTGCCACGCCTCTCCGCCCAGCTTGTCGAGCGCGACGCTTTCGCTCTCGCTGCCATAGCGGGAGAGGACGTCGATATTCTCGACCGGGACGTACAGCTTGTCGCCGCCCGCATATTCCAGCGCGACGCAATCGTGCGGGCTCTTGCCCACGGGAATGGATTGCAGTCCGATATAGCGCCCGATGCCGTGGTCCATATGGACCACCAGGTCACCGGGGGTAAGCGCGGAAAGCTCGGCCAGGAAGGCATCCGCGCCCTTGCGGCGCTTCTTGCGGCGGACCAGCCGGTCGCCCAGGATGTCCTGTTCGGTGATCAGGTCCAGGTCGTCATTGGCAAAGCCCGTTTCCAGCGGCAGGACCAGCGCCACCGGTGCGCCCTTGGCGGCAAGTCCCAGGGCTTCCTGCCAGCTATCGGCCAGGACTGGCGCAGGGCGCGCGGCCTCCCCCAGGATCGAGGCAATGCGGGCGCGGCTGCCCTCGCTATAGGCGGCGATCAGTGCCTTCTTGCCGCGCTTGGCCTGTCCGGTGACGTAATTCGCTGCCGCTTCGTAGACGTTGTCGCCCCGCGCGCGTTCCGGCGCGAAGTCGCGCCCGCTGGTAAAGCCGAAGTCGATGACCGTAGAGCTTTCCGGCTGGGCGAAGATTTCCGCGCGGTGCACCGGGTGGTCGCGCAGCAGGTCGGCCAGTTCGTCCTTGGCCAGATAGAGCGCATCGGGGGAGAGCGGGCGATAGGAGCCAGCAGCCTTGCCGCTGGAATCGCGGCGGGCGGCGAAATAGTCGGCAATGTCGCCCAGCCGCTCGTCCGCCGCGCCCATCGCGCCACTGTCGATCACGATGATGTCCGAATCGTTCAGGTGATCGAACAGGGTGGTCATCCGGTCTTCGAACAGGGGCAGCCAATGCTCCATCCCGGCCAGACGGCGTCCGTCGCTGACCGCCTGATAGAGCGGATCGCCGGTGGCGTTGGCGCCGAACAGTTCGCGGTACCGGATGCGGAAGCGCTTGACGCTGTCCTCGTCAAGCATCGCCTCGCTGGCGGGCAGGAGCAGGTGCTGTTCGGCCACGCCGCTGGAGCGCTGGGTATTGGGATCGAACAGGCGCAGGGTTTCCAACTCGTCGCCAAAGAAATCGAGCCGCAGGCCAGCGTCCAGACCCGACGGATAGATGTCGAAGATCGAGCCGCGCACGGCATATTCGCCCGCATCCGCAACGGTATCGGTGCGCGAATAGCCCTGGCGTTGCAGCAGGGCGATCAGGCTTTCCCGCCCGATCTCCATCCCCGGCTTCAGCAGGCGCACGTTCTCGCGGATGCGGAACGGGGTGGCCACGCGTTGCAGCACCGCGTTGATCGTGGTGACCAGCAGCTGCGGCTTGTCCGTCTTGGCCTGTAGCCGGTGGAGCGCGGCGAGGCGGCGGGCGCTGATCGACAGGGCCGGGCTGGCCCGGTCATAGGGCAGGCAGTCCCAGGCCGGGAAGGACAGCACCTCCAGTTCTGGCGCAAAGAACGCCGCGCTGTCGGCAATCGCCTGCATCGCCGCTTCGTCCGGCGCGATGAACACGGCGCGGGTCTTTGCGGCGCGGGCCAGGTCGGCCAGGACCAGCGGCTGCGCCCCGCGCGCCAGTGCGGCCAGGGTCAGCGGGGTTTTGGCACTCAGGATTTTCGACAGGTCTGGCATGGCTCACGCAACGGCAATTGCCCCGCGGGCCGATTCAGGGCCAGCGGGGGCAGGAAATGGTGACGCGCCTTAGCTGGGAAGCGATGGCTTGTCGAACAACCCCAATGGGCAGGGATCAGCGCGGAATTTCGACGTAGTCCAGCTTGCGGAAAGCATCCATCTGCGCGCCGGCATATTCCTCCGGAATGGAGAGAGTGCCCAGCGCCCAGCCCATGATGTCGACGTCTTCTTCGTCCAGCAGCTTTTCAAACCAGGCGATTTCCGCCTCGTTCCAGCTCGCTCCATAACGGTCAAAGAAGCAGCCGATCATATAGTCCGCCTCGCGCGTGCCGCGATGCCAGGCGCGAAACTTCAGGCGGCGGAGACGATCTTCGTGTTCCATGCCGCCGCCGCTAGGCCGCTGCGGCGGCAAAGGCAACGGTCAATGCGTTTCGCGCAGCGCGGCGATGATCTGTTCCGGCGGGCGACCGACCAGATCCTTGTGATATTCCTTGAGCAAGGCCTGCTCGGTCATCTTGTGATAGTGCTTGCGCAGTTCGCCCAGGGTGCGGGGATCGGCAAAGACCACCAGCTTGTCGATCCGGTGAGCCAGCACTTCGGCGTTGAGCCAGCTGGCGACCCCAGCGGCGTGGCCATCTTCGCTCTGCCGGCTTTCGGCCGGATTGCCCGCGCTGGAATAGTGGCGCCCGCCCGAACCCTTGTTGTGTTCATCCAGCTTCACGGCAGGCTGCAAGGTCAGTTCCGGCGCGGCTTCGGTCCCGGAATTGCGGTAGAGTTCGAACTTCTCGCCGTCGATCAGGGCGATCATGGCTCCGTGCGGTAGCAGCATCCTGTCCTCCATTTCCGTCGATATAGGTAGAATATGCCAGAAAGTGCCTGCCGGTCCATGCGCTGTGTCAAAGACGGCTCTGGCCCTTTCGCGGGCGCGCGACTTGATGCATGTGGCGCTGATGCGTCCGGAAACGCTCAACCCCTTGTTCGCAGCGGCCGATAGCCTGAAAGGCGTCGGGGCCGGACTGGCGCGCCCGCTGGAGCGGCTGGGCCTGACGCGGGTGCGCGACTTCATCTATCATTTGCCCGACCGTTTCGTGACGCGCCGCGCCGTGACCGACCTCGATCAGGCGAGCGTGGGGGAGAACGTGGTCGTCGCCCTGACCCCGCTGGAATACCGCAGCCCGCAAGGGCGCGGGCCGTTTCGGGTGCTGGCGGCGGACAGCGCGGGCAATGTCTGCTCGATCACCTATTTCGGGCGCAACACGGGTTGGGCCAAGAAGCAGCTACCGCTCGGCGAGCCGCGCTGGATTGCCGGACGGCTGGACCAGTATGGTCAGATGCTCCAGATCGTGCATCCCGATCATGTGTCAGAAGAAAGCGCGTCCGCGCTGGGGCAACTGGTGGAGCCAGTCTATCCCCTCTCGGAAGGACTGACTCAGGGGCGGCTGGGCGCGCTGGTCCAGCAGGCACTGGCAGGCGTGCCGGACCTGCCGGAATGGATCGAGCCCGGACTTGCGAACAAGATGCAGTGGCCGCGCTGGCGCGATGCGCTGGAATTGGCGCATCGGGGCGAACATGCCGCAGCGCGCGACCGGCTGGCCTATGACGAGCTGCTTGCGAACAGCCTGGCCCTGATGCTGGTGCGCAATGCCAACCGGGCGCGCAGCGGCACGCCGCTGATCGGCGATGGATCGCTGCGCGGCAAGCTGTCCTTGCCCTTCGGTCTTACCGGTGCGCAGGCCCGCGCCGTGCGGGAGATCGAGGAGGACATGGCCCAATCCAGCCCGATGCTGCGCCTGCTGCAAGGCGATGTCGGTTCGGGCAAGACGGTGGTGGCGCTGGAATCCATGCTGCTGGCGGTAGAGGCCGGGGCTCAGGCTGCGCTGCTGGCCCCGACCGAGATCCTGGCCCGCCAGCACCATGAAACGCTCAGCCGCATGGCGGCCGGCATTGGCGTGAACATTGCCCTGCTGACCGGGCGGGACAAGGGCCGGGCGCGGGAATCGATCCTGATGGGGCTGCTGGATGGGTCGATCCACATGGTCGTCGGCACTCATGCGATTTTCCAGGATACGGTCGCTTACAAGAACCTGGCCCTGGTGGTGATTGACGAGCAGCACCGCTTTGGCGTGGGGCAGCGCCTGATGCTGACGCAGAAAGGCAAGCGCACGCCGCATTGCCTGGCCATGACCGCCACCCCGATCCCGCGCACGCTGACCCTGGCCCAATATGGCGAAATGGACGTCAGCCGGCTGGACGAGATGCCGCCCGGCCGCCAGCCGATCGACACCCGGGTGGTCGCGGTGGAGCGGCTGTTTGATGTGGTCGAGGCCATCGGGCGGCACCTGCAATCCGGGCAGCAGGCCTATTGGGTCTGCCCGATGGTGCGCGAACAGGAAAGCGAGGACCTGGCAGCGGCCGAGGCGCGCTATGCCGAATTGAAGGAGCGGTTCGGGGATCAGGTCGTGCTGGTACACGGCCAGCTCAAGCCCGAAGTGAAAGACGCGGCGATGGAGCAGTTCGCCAGCGGCGAGGCCAGGCTGCTGGTGGCAACGACCGTGATCGAAGTGGGCGTGGACGTGCCCAATGCCACGCTGATGGTGATCGAACAGGCCGAGCGGTTCGGCCTGGCCCAGCTCC
The DNA here is from genome assembly GCF_050281025.1 of Novosphingobium sp. NPDC080210. NCBI lineage: Bacteria > Pseudomonadati > Pseudomonadota > Alphaproteobacteria > Sphingomonadales > Sphingomonadaceae > Novosphingobium > Novosphingobium sp. NPDC080210. The sequence goes on along the minus strand of NZ_JBNNWL010000001.1, from coordinate 743,112 downwards.
ACCAGCTGCGCGGGCGGGTCGGGCGCGGTTCGGGCAAGAGCACCTGCCTGCTGCTGCGCGGCGATGCCTTGTCCGAAACCGGGCGGGAGCGGCTGGCCCTGATGCGCGAAACGCAGGACGGGTTCCGTCTGGCGGAAGAAGACCTGCGCCTGCGCGGCGGCGGCGAACTGCTCGGTACGCGCCAGTCAGGCGACACCCCGTTCCGCGTCGCCAGCCTGGAGCAGATCCAGAAGCTGCTGCCGCTCGCCCACGACGATGCGCGTCTCCTGATGGAGCGCGACGGCGGCCTGACCGGCGAACGCGGCGAAGCGGCGCGGCTGCTGCTCTATCTGTTCGAACGCGACTGGGGCGTCCAGCTGCTGCGCGGGGGCTAACCCTTCCAGGCGTAGAGCAGGCGGCCTTCGCCCAGTTGGGCCAGCAGGTCGCCAATCTCGGCGCGGGATACGGCGAAGCAGCCCTGGCTGCGGCCGATCCGGCCTTGGCCCAGAGCGAGCGAATCAGAGACATAGTCCGCGCCGTGGATCACGATGGCACGGCGTTCCGCAGCCTCGTTCTGGGGCTCAAGCCCGATGACCTTGCGAGAGCGGCCATGCTTGCCGACGTAGGTGGTGCCGGTAACGAAAGCCCCCTTGCACGAAGCGTTGGAGCCCTCGCGGTTGGAAAAGCGTTCGGTCCAGCCGCTGGCATCAGGATCGGACCCGCTGCCGTGGGCGACCAGCATGGACTTGATGACTTTCCCCGCTTCGACGTCGATCAACTGAAAGCGGGGCAGGCGGGAATGCGCGGCAAAGTTCACCAGGCCGATGCGGTCCCGGTGGACAATGCGCGATGCGTGTGCGTCAAGGGCAGCCAAGGCTTCCGGTAGCAGTGCTGGCACCTCGCCGCACAGGGTGGCGGCGTAGCTTCGTGTCGATACCAGCCCGGCGCTGCCGGCAACCATGGCGCCGATGAAGTGGCGCCGGTTGAATTTCATGGGTATGCGATGTCCCGAATTGCGTTTGTCGGGATCTGGGTGGGCAGCCCGCGCGTTGCAAGGGTGAGGAGCGTTTATGCGGTCGAGCCGTGTCCTGTTTGCGTTGATTGCACTGCTGGGGGCGGGAACCCAGGCCCAGCAGCCAGCCCAGAACTGGACTCGGCAAAGCCTGTCGCAGCTGCGCAGCTGGGTTTCTGCCGCCCCGGATGACGCTTTGCCCCGGCCAGACAACTCGGCGCTTGAGCGGGCGATTGCGGGTGGCAATCCGGCAGAGGTCGACCAGGCGGCCAGCGATCTGGCGCTCAGGCTGGCGCAGATGCACTTGCTTGGCGCTTCGTCAGCCGCAGAGCGCGCGGGCTGGGGCATTGCCGATACCGATCGCAGCATCGACCTGCGCGGGCAACTGGCAGTCGCGCTGGCCGCGGGACGGATCGACGATTTCTTCGCCGGACAGCGCCCCCAGCATCCGGACTATGCGGTCCTGCGCGATGCTTACCGCGCGGAAACGGACCCGGCGAAACGGCAAGTGATTGCCCACAACATGGAACGCTGGCGCTGGATGCCGCTGGCGCTGGGGCCGGACTATCTGCTGGTGAACACGGCTGCGTTTGAGGCGGTGCGCTGGCGCGGCGGGCAGCGCCTGGGCACCTGGCGGGTGATCACGGGCAAGGTTTCCAGCCCGACTCCGGTGTTCTCCGCCATGGTCACCGGCGTGAACCTCAACCCCTGGTGGAACGTGCCGAACAACATCGTGCGGGAAAGCGTCGGCAGCCTGATTCGCCGCAGCCCGGCCACGGCGCGGGCGCGGGGCTATGTCTGGAGCGGCGGTTCCGTCCGGCAAAAGCCCGGGCCGCAGAATGCACTGGGCCGGATGAAGCTGGTCATGCCGAATCGCTACAGCGTCTATCTGCACGACACCCCGAGCCGCGACCTGTTCGAGCGCGAAGAGCGCGCTTTCAGCCACGGCTGCGTGCGGGTCGGCGATGCCCTGGGTCTGGCCGAAAACCTGCTGCAAGGGACAAGGACGCGGGCCGAGATCGATGCGATCGTGGCTTCGAACCGTTCGGTCACGATTTCGCTGGCGCAGCCGGTTCCGGTCTACATCGCCTATTTCACGGCGGGGACGAAAGCGGATGGCACCTTTGCCATGTTCCCCGACATCTATGGGCGGGACAAGCGGATGGCGCAGCTGGCCCGCGCTGGCCTGGCGGATTGTTCGAGTGGAAGGGCCCGTGCCTAGACCGAGAGAACCGCAACGTCGGTTTCGCGCGGCGGCTGCGGATTGTAGCCTGGTAGCGGCTCGAACTCTTCCTCGATCAGGCGGGTGTCGTTCAGCCCGGCCAGCTTGAACTGGCCCAGGCGCGGCTCCTCGTCGCTGCGCCAGGTCTTGCCCAGGTTCAGCGCGGCCACGAACAGGTCGCCATGGCGTTCGAACATCAGGTGAGGGGCCAGCCGGATCGTGGCGCCATTGTACTGCGCCTCCACCAGCATCCGGCGGGAAATCGCTTCAAGCAGCGTAAGGCGAGAGTCACTCATAAGTGTTCAACGATACAAGCTTGAAAAGCGATTTGGTCGGGGAAAGAGGATTCGAACCTCCGGCCCCTGCCTCCCGAAGACAGTGCTCTACCAGGCTGAGCTATTCCCCGACCGATCGTGAGCCCCCGATGGGAGCCCAAGGCAGGAGCGCGCCTATAGTCAGCGATTCCACGGGTGGCAAGCGGGCATTCTCGCCGCTAACGTTATTTCATGGCTTATACGGCGACTCCCCTCGATTCCCGGCGCGAAAATCACTGGGAATGGCAGTATCTCGATCTGATGCGGCGCATCTGGGAACAGGGCGACGAGCGGATCGACCGTACCGGCGTTGGCACCCGAGCCGTGTTCGGGGCGCAGATTCGCTTTGACCTGTCGGGCGGGGCGATGCCGCTGGTGACCACCAAGCGAGTCTACTGGAAAACCGCCGCGCGCGAATTCCTGTGGTTCCTGACCGGGGAAACCAACATCCGCCCGCTGGTGCAGCAGGGCGTGAAGATCTGGAACGAATGGCCCCACGCCAACTACGTCAAGCAGACGGGCGATTACCTGAGTGTCGAGGAATTCGCCGCCCGCATTGTCGGGGACGAGGCTTTCGCCGCCCAGTGGGGCGACCTTGGCCCGGTCTACGGCAAGCAATGGGTCGATTGGCCGACCTACGAACCTGCGGGCGACGGGTTGTTCCGCACCGGTCCGGGAATCAACCAGGTCCAGCAGGTGGTGGACAGCCTGCGCACCAATCCCGGAAGCCGCCGCCATATCGTCGAAGGCTGGAACGTGGCGGAGCTGGACCGGATGGCCCTGCCGCCGTGCCACAAGACCTATCAGTTCCATGTCGGGGGCGGGCGGCTCAACTGCCTGCTCTATCAGCGCAGCTGCGACGTTGCCCTGGGCCTGCCCTTCAATCTGTTCGGCGCGGCACTGTTCACCCGGATGCTGGCGCAGCAATGCGATCTGGAACCGGGCGAACTGGTCTGGATGGGCGGGGACACGCACCTTTACCTCAACCACGGCGAACTGGTCGAAGCGCAGCTGGCGCGGGAACCATCGGGCGGCGGTAATCTTGTTATAAAACGTCGCCCGGAATCCATGTTCGATTACCGGATCGAGGACTTTGAAGTGGCGGATTATGCGCCCCAATCGCATATCGCCGCACCCGTCGCGGTTTAGTTGACGATGTAACCAGTTTGAAATAATATGTCGCGCATCTAAAATATGCTTCCAATCGCCATGGTGGCACCGGGAAGCGGGAGAGCGCATCATGGCCCATGTGCCGGACAGTGCAGAAGGCTCTGGCGGAAACCTGCCGCCGCTTCGCTTGCACGTTCCAGAACCGCCGTTCCGTCCGGGCGATCCGGTCGACTATTCCTTTCTCGAGATCCCGCCGGCCGGAGCCTTTCCGCGCCCGGACGAGGCCTGCGCGACCAAGGAGACGCATCCCCTGTGCCACGGTCTGATTCGCGTCTTGGACGAGGATCACCGCGCGGTCGGAGCCTGGGACCCGAAGCTCGATCCCGAAACCCTGCGCCGGATGCTGCGCGTCATGGCGCTGACCCGCGCTTTTGACGATCGGATGTATCGCGGCCAGCGCCAGGGCAAGACCAGCTTCTACATGAAGTGCACCGGCGAAGAGGCGACCAGCGTGGCCTCTGCCTTTGCTCTGGCTGACGACGACATGGTGTTCCCCAGCTATCGCCAGCAGGGCATCCTGATCGCGCGCGGCTATCCGATTGTCGAGATGATCAACCAGATCTACTCCAACCGGGCGGACAAGCTGAAGGGCCGGCAGCTGCCGATCATGTACTCCAGCCGCGAACACAGCTTCTTCACCATCAGCGGCAACCTGGCGACGCAGTATCCGCAGGCCGCAGGCTGGGCCATGGCCAGCGCGATAAAGGGCGACAACCGAATCGCCGCGACCTGGATCGGCGAAGGGTCGAGCGCAGAGGGCGATGCCCACGCTGCCTTCACCTTTGCCACGGTGTTCAACGCGCCAGTGGTGTTCAACATCGTCAACAACCAGTGGGCCATTTCCAGCTTCTCCGGCTTTGCCGGGGGCGAACGCTCCACCTTTGCGGCCAAGGCGATTGGCTATGGCATTGCCGGGCTGCGGGTCGACGGGAACGATGCCCTGGCAGTCTATGCCGCTATGCGCTGGGCGGCGAACCGGGCGCGGGCGAACAAGGGGCCGACCCTGATCGAGCACTTTACCTACCGCGCCGAAGGCCACTCCACGTCGGACGATCCCAGCGCCTATCGCTCTGCGCAGGAGCGTGACGAATGGCCGCTGGGCGATCCGATCACCAGGCTCAAGCGCCATCTGATCGCGCTGGGCGAATGGTCGGTGCAGCAGCACGAGGCAATGGACCTGGAACTGGCCGAACAGGTCAAGGCCGCGACCAAGGAAGCCGAAAAGAACGGCATCCTGGGCCACGGCCTGCATCATCCGTTCCACACCATGTTCGAAGACGTGTTCGAGGAACTGCCCTGGAACCTGCAGGAACAGGCCGAACAGGCGATCCGCGAACGCCGCATCAAATGGCCCACCTGGAAGGAGTACGAATGATGTCGCTGGAAGAAGCGCCGCTTTCGCTTGCCCAGGCCCCGACCAAGCGGCTCAACATGATCGAGGCGATCAACAACGCGCTGAACGTGATGATGGAGCGCGATCCCAATGTCGTCGTCTTTGGCGAGGATGTCGGCTATTTCGGCGGGGTGTTCCGCGCCACGGCGGGCTTGCAGAAGAAATACGGCAAGACCCGCGTGTTCGACACGCCGATCAACGAATGCGGGATCATCGGCGCGGCTGTGGGAATGGGGGCCTATGGCCTGCGCCCGGTGCCGGAAATCCAGTTTGCCGACTATATCTACCCGGGGCTGGATCAGCTGATCTCTGAAGCGGCGCGGCTGCGCTACCGCTCGGCGGGCGAATTCACGGCGCCGATCACCGTGCGCTCACCGTTCGGGGGCGGGATCTTTGGCGGGCAGACCCATAGCCAGAGCCCCGAGGCGCTGTTCACCCATGTCGCCGGCTTGAAAACCGTCATTCCAAGCACGCCCCACGATGCCAAGGGCCTGCTGATCGCCGCGATTGAAGACAACGATCCGGTGATCTTCTTCGAACCCAAGCGCATCTACAACGGCCCGTTCAACGGCTATTACGACAAGCCGGTCGAGCCCTGGGCCAAGCACGAAGGCTCGGTTGTTCCGGAAGGCTATTACCGCATCCCGCTGGGCAAGGCCCGCGTGGTGCGGGAAGGGGAGGCGCTGACTGTCCTTGCCTATGGCACGATGATCCACGTGGCCGAGGCGGTGCTGGCAGAGAAGGGCGTCGACGCCGAAATCATCGACCTGCGCACCCTGGTCCCGCTCGACATAGCGACTGTGGAAAAGTCTGTGCAGAAAACCGGGAAATGTCTGATCGTGCACGAAGCGACGCGGACCGGCGGCTTTGGTGCGGAACTTTCCGCCCTGGTGCAGGAACGCTGCTTCTATCACCTGGAAGCGCCGATCGAGCGCGTAACCGGCTTTGACACACCCTATCCGCACAGCCTGGAATGGGCCTATTTCCCCGGACCCGTCCGCATTGGCGAGGCGGTGGACCGGCTTTTGAAAGCGTAAGACTATGGGCAAGTTTACGTTCAACCTTCCCGACATCGGCGAAGGCATTGCCGAGGCTGAAATCGTCGCCTGGCACGTCAAGGTGGGCGACCGGGTCGAGGAAGACGGCAAGATCGCCGACGTGATGACTGACAAGGCGACGGTCGAGATGGAAAGCCCGGTGACCGGCGTGGTCGTGTCGGTGGCCGGGGCGGAGGGCGACATGATCGCCATCGGCTCGCCCTTGGTGGTGATCGAAACCGATGGGGATGATCTGGTTGTTGAGGAGCCGGTTCCGGCACCCGAACCGGCACCAAAACCCCAACCGTTCGTGTCGAGCGAAGTCGAGACACCGCAGGCCGCACCAGAACCCGCTCAGGCTGAGCCTGTCGAAGCCGTTTCGCAACCGCTGGAAAGCAGCCCTTCGACAAGCTCAGGGCGAGCGGTGGCAGGGGCGGTTTCTCACGCCAAGGTCCTCGCCAGTCCTGCGGTACGCGCCCGTGCGGCGGAACTGGGCATTGATCTGGCCCAGGTCAAACCCGCCGAGGATGGCCGCGTACGGCATTCCGATCTCGACGCTTTCCTGGCCTATAACGCCGCTGGTGGATTCCGTCCGGCAGGCGCCAGGGGCGTGGACCAGACGGTGAAGGTCATCGGCCTGCGTCGCCGCATTGCCGAGAACATGGCCGCGTCCAAGCGCAACATTCCCCACTTCTCCTATGTCGAGGAATGCGATGTCACCGCGCTGGAGGAAATGCGCGCGCAGTTGAACGCGGCGCGCGGCAACCGACCCAAGCTGACCATGCTGCCGCTGCTGATTGCGGCGATTTGCCGAACCCTGCCGGACTTCCCGATGCTCAATGCGCGCTATGATGACGAAGCGGGTGTGGTCCAGCGCTATGGCGCGGTGCATCTGGGCATGGCGACCCAGACCGATGGCGGGCTGATGGTGCCGGTGATCCGCGATGCGCAGGACAAGAACCTGTGGCAACTCGCAAGCGAGATCGTGCGCCTGGCGGAAGCGGCGCGCAGCGGCTCGGCGAAAAGCGAGGAGCTGTCCGGTTCAACCCTGACGATCACATCGCTCGGCCCCTTGGGCGGGGTGGCGACGACGCCCGTGATCAACCGGCCCGAAGTGGCGATCATCGGGCCGAACCGCATTGTCGAGCGGCCGATGTTCGTGCCCGATGGCATGGGCGGGGAGCGGATTGAAAAGCGCAAGCTGATGAACGTGTCGATCAGCTGCGATCACCGTGTGGTCGATGGCTGGGATGCGGCAAGCTTCGTCCAGGCGCTCAAGCTGCTGATCGAAACGCCGGTGCTGTTGCTGGCGGACTGAACTCGTCATTGCGAGCACGGCTTAGTCGTTATTGCGAGCGCAGCGAAGCAATCCAGGGCGGTTTGCGCGGCCCTGGATTGCTTCGTCGCTGCGCTCCTCGCAATGACGGGAATTTTTTTACCTAGCGCACGATGGCGCTGTAGGTGATCTGCCCGGTGCCGCGCGCGGCTTCGGTGGCGGGGACCTTCCAGCGCACGTGAGTCACGTCTTCCGCCGTGGCCAGGCGCGATCCGACGCGGAGCGATTCGAGCTTGCCCCAGGTGCGTCCGCCGTCGACGGAAACTTCCTCCCGTCCATCGGCGCTGCCCTGGAAATAGACCTGGCGGGGCAGGGGATTGGTCACGGTGAAGCCGCCCGCGCCGCCCATGCGCGTCCAGCTGACGATATAGACCACGCGGTCGCCGCGCTTCAGGGCGCTGGCCGGTTGCAGCAGGCGGCCCTTGTTGGGGACGAATCGTTCGATGAACACGTCGCTATCCAGCGCGACCAGCGGCGCGGCAGTGGCAATGACCGGTGCGGCAAGCGCCAGGGCGCAGACCAGCTTGGCAATGGTGCGGCGGATCGACATGGAATTTGAGCCCCTGAAAATTCTTCGCTTCCCCTCGAAGCGAGGCTCGTGGTCGCAAAACCGGGCAAACAAATGGTTAACGCGATCTGCGATTTTTCTGTGTGACAGCCCGGATCGGCCCGGAAAGCGGTGCTTTTCGATGGTTACCAAAGCTATTTGCAAAAGCTTTTTAAATCTTGCGCGAAGGCTGTTGACAGCCCCAGCGCTCCAGCCTAGAGGCGCGTCTCCCAAGTGGCTGCGCGGGTGTAGCTCAGTTGGTTAGAGTGTCGGCCTGTCACGCCGAAGGTCGCGGGTTCGAGCCCCGTCACTCGCGCCACTTGGGGATTTTCCTAAAACGCTGAAGTGAATTCCACTGCCTTGCTCGACGCGGGCAAGTGGATCAGCATGCCGTCGTCAGCCAGGCGCAGGGTGCCGCTGAAAACCTTCGGCGCATCGCCCAGGAACATCGGCTCGATCAGGCGCACCGGCGGGGCCGGGACGAGGTGATAAAGGACCAGCGCCTGAACACCTGCTTCCCGGGCAGAGCGCGCGGCGTCTTCCGGGCTGGCGTGATAGTTCTGGATGTCCTTCATGATCTGCGCGTTGGCTGCCTGGCCGCGCTCACCCAGCTTTTCGCCCAGGGCGGCAACCATCTTCTTGTTGAGCGCTTCGTGCAGCATCAGGTCCGCGCCTTTGGCGGCGGCGGTGAATGTGGGCGAATAGACCGTGTCGCCGGACAGCGCGATGGAGCGGCCCTTGTAATCGATACGATAGCCAAAGGCCGGTTCGACCGGCGCGTGGTTGACCCGGATGACCGTGATCTTCACGCCGCCCCGGTCATAGACGACCTGGCTGTCGGTGCCGTCTGGCAGGGTAATGATCTGCTCCGCACCGCCAAACCCGCCCGGATGGACCACTTTGGGGCCGTGGTGCGCCACGCGGTAGCCCTCGTCGATTTCGTAAGCGCTGCGCAGGCCGCTGATGACCTTGTCGGTCCCGGCAGGACCATAGACCGGCAGCGGGGCAGAGCGACCACCGGCCACCCAGGCCTGAAGCAGCAGTTCGCCCAGGCCGTCGATATGGTCCGAATGGAGATGGGTGAGGAAAGCGGCTTGCAAGCGCGGCATGGGAAAGCCCATGCGCTGCAACTTGCGGATCGAACCGGAACCGGCGTCGAACACGAAAGCCTGCTGGCCGGCCAGCACTGCCAGGCACGGACCTGCGCGGTTCGCATCGGGCATGGGCGATCCCGAGCCGCAGACATAGAGGTGCAGGCCATCGGCAAAAGCGGCGGTCTGATCGACGCCGACGCTCTTGTCCAGGGCGCTCTGAAAGGCACGCTCGGCCAGCCAGCCGCGTCCGAACAGGGCAAGGCCCGCAGCAGCCAGGATCAGCACGCCCGCCGCCAGCAACAGCTTCCGCTTCATAGTCTCTCCCGTCACCTGTGCTCCAGGTGGGGAGTTTATGGCACAATGGATGCCGAAACAAGTTCGGCGGGCGGTGACAGAATCGAGGCGCGGTCGGGCTTAGCCCCAGCGGCCGGTTTCCATCCAGATCATGAAGCGGCGCAGCGGCAGCAGCCAGACCACGCCGAGCAGGATATAGATCGGCGTTTGCACCAGCGCGTGCCAATCGGAAATGAGCGGCGCGACGTAACGCGCGACCAGTCCGCCATAGACCATTAGCGCCGCAAACAGGATCAGAATGCCAAGCGGTATGCGAAAGGTCGGTTCGGTGCGCATCAGAACGGTCCGTACATGCGGGTGGGGGTGACGACGGCATCCAGCGGCACGTCGTGCGGTTCGATTGGCAGGCTTTCTTCCAACTGGCAGTCCCACGCAAGCCCGATTGCGGCATGGGGCGGATGGGTGGTCAGCCAGCGGTCGAAATGACCCGCGCCATAGCCGATCCTGCCGCCCTGGCTGGTAAAGCCCAGCAGCGGGCAGAATACCACCTGAGGGACCAGCAGCGGCGCATCGGCGGCGGGTTGCAGGGCCTTGAACGGGTCCGGCTCCAGCAAGTCCTCAACAAAGGGATTGGTCCATTCGCGGAACTGCATCGGCGCGCCGCGCTCCGCAAACCAGGGCAAGGCAATGCGGTGGCCGCGCTCGAAGAACCAGCGGGCATAGTTGGAAGCGGGCACTTCGCCTTCCATCTCGTGAAAGACCGAGATGACCGCGCCTTCCGGGACCAGGCTCAGGACCGGCTCGGGCGGACGGCGGAACAGCAGGGCGCGCTGGAATTCGGGAATGGCGGCGACATGGGCGGCGCGGCGCTGCTTCAGTTCGGCGCGCAGTTGCTTCTTTTCAATCACGCGCGGCTCCGGCCGGGAAGGGATGGGTGACGGGACCACCATGGGCCGTTGCCGGGAAATCCTCTGACGCCTGAACGTCAGGTGGGAACCATATGTGCCGGACCAGGGTCCGACCAGGGACAGCCCCCATTGGATTGCTTATAGCCTCAGGGATGTTCTGTCGGTTCGTACCGGGCAGTACCCGTCGCGTTCCTAGATAGGCGAGGGCGCACTAACCCTCAAGGGCCGTGGCGCATTTTTCAAGCCGGTCGGCAAGCGCCTCCAGCGCGGCAGAGTGATCCGGCGCGGCGGGGGGCGGTGCAGGCGCGGGCGCCGGGGCATGGCCGCTGCGGGCTTCGTGCAATTCATCGGCCAGGATCAGCGCCGCGAACAGCAACTGGCGCACTTCGTTGTGGCCGCCGCCCATCGACTGGACCTTCTGGTCAATGACCTGGCCCAGGCGCGTGACGTGTTCTTCTTCGCCCGCCGCGCAGTTTACCGAGTAGGAGCGGCCTCCGATTTGCAGCGAGACATTGCTCATCGCGGCTATCCTTGCGTGCTTTCGATCAGCTGGTCGAGCTGTTGGAGGGATTCCTCGACTGCGCTGCGCAGCTGATCGTGGCGCGCGCGCAGATCGGCCAGTTCCGCGCCATCCGACACGGTCGCCGGGCGGCGCGAAGCGGCCTCGATCCGGGCCAGTGCCTGTTCGATCCGCGCGAGCGCGCGGCTGCTGCGGTCCTCGCTCATGGCGGCTGGCTAGCGCAAAGGCATGTCGGCGCAAAGTCTTGAACCGCACATTTCCCCCATTTTGCGAGACAAGGCCGGTCCGCCCGCCTTGACGGGGGGCCATGCCTTCGCAAAGGAGGCTTCGCGCCGAATCGCGGCACTTTCCTGCATTTCTCCAGGAGCCAAAAACCGATGAGCCTCAGCCCCGACCGCCTTGCGCCCATGGCCAATGCCATTCGCGCGCTTTCCATGGATGCGGTCCAGGCGGCCAATTCCGGTCACCCTGGCATGCCGATGGGTATGGCCGACGTTGCCACCGTGCTGTACAGCCAGTTCCTGAAGTTCGATCCGGCAGCGCCCAAGTGGCCTGATCGTGACCGCTTCGTCCTGTCCGCCGGTCACGGCTCGATGCTGATCTATTCGCTGCTGCACCTGACCGGTTACGCCGCGCCGACCATCGACGACATCCGCAATTTCCGCCAATTGCACAGCCCCTGCGCCGGGCACCCTGAAAACACCGAGCTGGACGGCGTGGAATGCACCACCGGTCCGCTGGGTCAGGGTCTGGCCATGGCCGTGGGCATGGCCATGGCCGAACGCCACCTCAACGCCGTGCACGGTGACGACCTGGTCGATCACCGTACCTGGGTGATCGCGGGTGACGGCTGCCTGATGGAAGGCATCAACCACGAAGCGATCGGCCTGGCCGGCACGCTGAAGCTGGGCCGGCTCAACGTCCTGTGGGACGATAACAACATCACTATCGACGGCGATACCGCGCTGTCGACCTGTGAGGATATTCCCGCGCGCTATGCCGCCAGCGGCTGGCACGTCACCCGCTGCGACGGGCATGACTATGCCGACATCGCACGCGCCTTGGCCGAAGCCGCCGCCGATCCGCGTCCGTCGCTGGTCGCCTGCAAGACGGTGATCGGCAAGGGCGCGCCGAACAAGGCGGGCAGCCATTCGGTCCACGGCAGCCCACTGGGCGGAGATGAAGTCGCTGCGACCCGCGTGGCACTGGGCTGGACGGCGGAGCCGTTCGTGGTTCCGGCTGACATTCTGGCCGACTGGCGCTCGCTGGGTGCCAAGGGTGCCGCCGCACGTGCGGAATGGGAACAGCGCCTGGCCGCATCGCCGCGCCGCGCCGCTTTCGAAGCGGCCCAGGCCGGATTGGCAGGCCGCGTTGCTTCGGCGATTGACGATTACATCGCCGGATTGATTGCAGAGCCGCAGAAGGTTGCCTCGCGCAAGGCGTCGGAAATGGCGCTGGGTCCGCTGACCGAGCGTCTCCCCGAACTGATCGGCGGTTCGGCTGACCTCACCGGCTCGAACCTGACCAAGACCAAGGCCACCACCACGTTCAGCGCCAGCGACTATGCGGGCCGCCACGTGCACTATGGCATCCGCGAATTCGGCATGGCAGCCGCGATGAACGGCATGGCGCTGCATGGGGGCGTGGTTCCCTACGGCGGAACCTTCCTGGTCTTTTCCGACTATTGCCGCAATGCGATCCGCATGTCGGCCCTGCAACACGCGCAGGTCGTCTATGTGATGACGCACGATTCGATTGGCCTGGGCGAGGACGGCCCGACCCACCAGCCGATCGAGCACGTGATGTCGCTGCGCCTGATCCCGAACCTGCTGACTTTCCGCCCGGCCGACGTGGTTGAAACGGCGGAGTGCTGGGCGCTAGCACTGGAAGCCAAGGGCACCCCGTCGGTCCTGGCCCTGTCGCGCCAGAACCTGCCGCAGCTGCGCGCAGAAGGCGGCATGCTCAGCGCCAAGGGCGGCTATCGCCTTCGCGCTGCCCAGGCGACGCGCAAGGTCGTGCTGGTTGCCACAGGCTCCGAAGTCGAAATCGCGGTGGCCTGCGCCGCCGAGTTGGAAGCCGCCGGAATTGGCGCGGACGTCGTCTCGATGCCGTGCACCGAACTGTTCGACGCCCAGGACGCGGCCTATCGCGCCGATGTCCTGCCTGCGGACGTGCTGAAGGTTTCGATCGAGGCAGGCGTCACCACCGGGTGGGAGCGCTACACAGGGCTTGACGGCCTGCGCTTCGGCATCGACCGGTTCGGCGCTTCGGCCCCGGCGGATCAGCTGTACAGCTATTTCGGTCTGACGGCAGAAGCCATCGTTCCGCAGGTCAAGGCCCGTCTAGGCGCATAACGAGTGAGATTTGGCCCTAACGGGCAGTGGTATTCCAAAGGAGAATGACATGGCGATCAAGGTTGCGATCAACGGTTTCGGGCGCATCGGGCGCAATGTGGCACGCGCTATTCTTGAGCGTACCGACCATGACCTCGAACTGGTTTCGATCAACGACCTGGCTTCGGCCAAGGCCAATGCCATGCTGTTCCAGCGCGATTCCGTCCATGGCCCGTTCAGCGGCACGGTCGAAGTCGATGGCAACGACCTGATCATCAACGGCAAGCGCATCCATGTTACGGCTGAGCGTGATCCGGCCAACCTGCCGCACGCCGCCAATGGCGTGGACATTGCCCTGGAATGCACCGGCTTCTTCACCGACCGCGCGTCGTGCGAAAAGCACCTGGCCGCTGGCGCCAAGAAGGTGCTGATCTCGGCTCCGGGCAAGAACGTTGACTTGACCGTCGTTTACGGCGTGAACCACGAAAAGCTGGAAGCGGGCCACACCATCGTTTCCAACGCTTCGTGCACCACCAACTGCCTTGCACCCTTTGCCAAGGTGCTGAACGACGCCATCGGTATCGAACGCGGCCTGATGACCACGGTCCACGCCTATACCAACGATCAGAAGATCCTCGACCAGATCCACGAAGATCCGCGCCGCGCCCGCGCTGCTGCCATGTCGATGATCCCGACCACCACCGGCGCCGCCCGCGCCGTGGGCGAAGTGCTGCCCGAACTGAAGGGCAAGCTGGACGGTTCGGCCATCCGCGTGCCGACCCCGAACGTCTCGGTCGTCGACCTGACCTTCCAGCCCAAGCGCGACACCACCAAGGAAGAAGTCAACGCGCTGCTCAAGGCAGCGGCGGAAGGCCCGCTCAAGGGCGTGCTCGGCTTCTCGGACGAGCCGCTGGTTTCGATCGACTACAACCACTGCCCGAACAGCAGCACCATCGACAGCCTGGAAACGGCTGTGATCGACGGCAAGCTGGTGCGCGTGCTGAGCTGGTATGACAACGAATGGGGCTTCTCCAACCGCATGGTCGATACGGCCGGCGCAATGGGCAAGCTGCTGTAATTTAGCGTAATTGCCACCAATTCCGTCATGCTGAACTTGTTTCAGCATCCATCGTGCCGCAGCGCCGGTGGGAGGATTGGCAAAGTGCGGCTCGGCTCTGCTTTCCATCGAGAAGGCGGGGCCGGGCGGCAAAATGGACCCTGAAACAAGTTCAGGGTGACGTTCGGATGAGGGCGCGAGGTGATTGCGCTCAGGAGACGGCTATGACGAAGTTCCGCACGCTCGACGATCTTGGTGACCTGACCGGCAAGGTAGCGCTGGTCCGCGTGGACCTGAACCTGCCGATGCAGGACGGGGCCGTGACCGACGATACGCGCGTGCGGGCTTCGGCGCCGACCATTCTGGAACTGGCGGCAAAAGGCGCAAAGGTCCTGCTGCTCGCCCACTTCGGACGGCCCAAGGGGGAACGCGTCTCGACCATGTCCGTCTCGATGACCTTGGACGCGGTCCAGGCCGTGCTGGGCAAGGAAGTGATGTTCGTGCCGGAAGTGGCCGGCCCCGTGGTCGAACAGGCCGTCGGCATCCTGCGCCCCGGCGACATCGCCATGCTGGAAAACACCCGCTTCTGGAAGGGTGAGGAAAAGAACGACCCGGAACTGGCCAAGGCAATTGCCGCCAATGGCGATATCTATGTGAACGACGCCTTTTCCGCCGCGCACCGCGCCCATGCCAGCACCGAAGGGCTGGCCCACTTGCTGCCCGCCTATGCCGGGCGTTCGATGGAAGCGGAGTTGAAGGCGCTGGAAGCCGCCCTGGGTCAGCCGGTCCGCCCGGTCGCTGCCGTGGTCGGCGGGGCCAAGGTTTCGTCCAAGCTGGACGTGCTGACCCACCTCGTTACCCAGGTCGATCACCTGATCATCGGCGGCGGCATGGCCAATACCTTCCTCGCCGCGCGCGGGGTGAACGTGGGCAAGTCGCTGTGCGAGCATGACCTTGCCGCAACCGCAGAGGGCATCCTCGACGCGGCTGACAAGTCCGGCTGCACCGTCCACTTGCCGTATGACGTGTTAGTGGCCAAGGAATTTGCTGCCAATCCGCCGTCTTTGCGCACCTGCAACGTGCACGAAGTGGCCGAGGACGAGATGATCCTGGATGTCGGCCCCCAGGCGGTCGAGGCCTTGGCCGACGTGCTCAAGACCTGCCGCACCCTGGTCTGGAACGGCCCGCTGGGCGCGTTTGAAACCCAGCCGTTCGATGCGGCCACGGTTGCCCTGGCGCGCTCTGCCGCCGCGCTGACCAAGGAAGGCGTGCTGACCTCGGTCGCGGGCGGGGGCGATACGGTCGCCGCGCTCAACCATGCCGGTGTGGCGAACGACTTTACCTATATTTCCACCGCTGGCGGTGCCTTCCTCGAATGGATGGAAGGCAAGCAGCTGCCGGGCGTGGTGGCGCTCCAGACAGTCTGAAGAAAAGCGCGCGGGCGAGGTTGCGGCAACGCAGCATCGCCGCTATGCGCGCCGCATTACATACGTATGCAAATCATGATGCAAGGACAGGGAACCATCCGATGAACACTGCCGACATGACCGCAAAGATGGCCGCCGGAAACGGCTTTATCGCCGCTCTCGATCAGTCGGGCGGTTCCACGCCCAAGGCGCTTGCCGGCTATGGCCTCGGCGAAGATGCCTGGACCAATGAAGCCGAAATGTTCGACCTGATCCACGCCATGCGTGAACGGATCATTACTTCGCCGGCCTTTGACGGCAGCAAGGTGATCGGCGCGATCCTGTTCGAACGGACCATGGACGGCACCGCCGGCGGCAAGCCGGTTCCCGCCGCCCTGATCGAAAAGGGCATCGTTCCCTTCATCAAGATCGACAAGGGGCTGGAGGCAGAGGAAAACGGCGTGCAGCTGATGAAGCCGATGCCGGAACTGGATGCGCTGCTCAGCCGTTCGAAGGCGCTGGGCGTCTATGGCACCAAGGAGCGTTCGGTCATCAATTCGGCCAACCGCGAAGGCATTGCCGCCGTGGTCAAGCAGCAGTTCGAAGTGGGCCAGCAGGTCCTCTCGCACGGCATGATGCCGATCATCGAGCCGGAAGTGAACATCAAGAGCGAAACCCGCGCCGAATGCGATGCGATCCTGCTCGACGAGATCCTGAAGAACCTCGATGCCCTGCCGGAAGGCCAGCAGGTCATGCTCAAGCTGTCGCTGCCGGTGAAGCCGGGCACCTTCGACGCACTGGTCGATCATCCCAAGGTGCTGCGCGTCGTTGCCCTGTCGGGCGGTTACAAGCGCCCCGAAGCCTGCATCGAGCTGGCCAAGAACCGCGGCATCATCGCCAGCTTCAGCCGCGCCCTGCTGGAAGACCTGCGCGCCCAGATGAGCGACGCGGAATTCGACGCGGCGCTGGGCCAGGCCATTGACCAGATCTACACCGGATCGACCGTGAAGACGGCCTAAGTTCCCGGCGTAAACCGGAAGCCAAAGGTATAGTCGGTACTGGCGATGGGCGGCGCGCCCGCCACGCGGTCCGGCCGGGTTTCGACCAGCTCAAGCAAGCCGTTCATGACCCAGACCGGCTTGCCGCTGGTCATTTCCGTCGTCTGCGATCCGGCTCCGGTTTCGATCCGCGCCAGGATGCGCACCTGTCCGGCCCAGACGCATTGCGTGCGGACAGGGCAGCGGCTGTCTTCCATCACGGCCAGCGGAGTGACTTTCGGACCGTTCACATAGGCAGTCTGCGCAATTCCGGCGCGGGCGATGCCGTCACTGTCGGGCGGGATCGACGCGCAGGCGCTCAATCCGGCCAGGAAGGCGATGGGGGTTAGGGCAAGAGCGGTTTTCATGGCCCAGACAATGCCCCGGCGCGATGAACGGTTCCGGAACCGGATCAAAGCGGCTAAAGGCCCGCCATGACCGATTGCCAACTCTACCTGATTTCGCCGCTGGACGTGGGCGGTAATTTCCCTGAACGGCTTGCCCGCGCGCTGGATGCTGGGCCAGTGGCCGCGTTCCAGTTCCGGGTGAAGGACATTGACGAGCATGAGGCCGCGCGTCTGGCCGCTCCCTTGCAGGAAATCTGCGCGGCGCGCGAAGTGGCGTTCATCGTCAACGACTCCATCAGTCTGGCCAAACGGATCAAGGCGGACGGGGTGCATCTGGGGCAGGACGACGGCACGGTGGAGGAAGCCCGCCAGCGCCTGGGCCGCGATGCCCAGATCGGCGTGACCTGCCACAACAGCCGCCACCTGGCGATGGAAGCGGGCGAGGCCGGGGCGGACTACGTCGCTTTCGGCGCGTTCTTCCCGACCACCACCAAGCAGATCGAGCACCGGGCCGAGCCGGACCTGCTCAGCTGGTGGCAGGAACTGATGGAAATTCCCTGCGTCGCCATTGGCGGGATCACGCCGGAAAACTGCGCGCCGCTGGTCGAGGCGGGGGCCGATTTCCTTGCGGTGTCCGGCGCGGTGTGGAACGGCGATGAAGTAGAAGCCGTCAAGGCGTTCCACCGGGTGCTGGGCGCAGCCTGACCCACGCGGCGGAGCCAATTCCGCCTGTTCGCGTTGCCTCTCCCACAGCAAGGGAGATTTTGCGCGATGGTCCGAACCAGGTTTGTCCTATCCTCCGCCCTGACCGCAGCGCTGCTGCTGGGCGGGTGCAAGCCTGCGGGAGAGGGCAGCGACGCCAATGCCAGTTCCAGCGCAGAGGCAGGCGATGCCAGCGCCGCGGTTCAGCGCGATCCCTTTGCCGCGCGCGATCCGGCACCGGGCACTCCCCTCGAACCGGGCGCTGCGGATGACCGCCCGCGCCCCGTGATGCAGGCGCAGGTCGTGCTTGACCGGCTGGGTTTCACGCCGGGGGTGATCGACGGCAAGGAAGGCCTTTCCACCCGCAACGCGCTGATGGGTTTCCAGGAAGCCAATGGCTTGCCGCAAAGCGGGAAGCTGGACACCGAAACACGCCGCGCGCTGGCCCAGTGGTCGAACATTCCGGCCACGCGGCTGGTTACTATCCCGCCCGAATTCGCCAATGGTCCCTTCACCGAAATTCCCGAAGACCCGGAAGAGCAGGCGCGGCTTGACTGCCTGTGCCACGAGAATCTCGACGAAAAGCTGGCTGAGCGGTTCCACACCACCGTCGAGGTGCTGCGCGAACTCAATCCCCCCGGTGGCGGCGTGCCAAAGCCGGGCCAGCCGCAGTTTGCCGCCTGGCAGCAAATCCGCGTGCCCAACGTCGGCAATGACCGAGTCGATCCGGGAGCGGTGAAGGAGGCGGACTGGGCCGCTACCCTAACTTCACTGGGCGTGGCTTCGTCTCAGCCACACGCCGCACGCGTCGTGGTCAGCAAGTCCAAGGGTACGCTCAAGGCCTATGATGCAGCGGACCGCCTGATTGCGGTCTATACGGCGACCATGGGGTCAAAGCACGATCCGCTGCCGCTGGGCCAGTGGAAGATCCTGGGCACGGATTTCAATCCGCAGTTTCACTACAACCCGGACCTGTTCTGGGATGCCAAGGCTGGATCAGACAAGGCCTTGCTGAAGCCAGGGCCGAACAATCCGGTCGGTGTGGTGTGGATCGACATCAGCAAGGAACACTATGGCATTCACGGCACCCCGCACCCTGAAACGATCGGGCGGGCGGAAAGCCATGGCTGTGTCCGTCTGACCAACTGGGATGCGGCGCGGCTGGCGCAGATGGTCTCGCAGCAGACCGAACTGCTGTTCGAGGCGTGAGCCATGAAGCGGGCGGTTCATCCGGCAAGCCTTGCAGCGGGTGTGATTGCGACATCGGCGGTCGGGTGGCTGGCGCTGGTTGCCGTCAGCAACGGCGCGCTGAACGGCCTGATGGTCTTGCACCGCGATTCCCCGCAGCCCGTCAGCGCTGCGCAGACCGCTCCTGGGCAGGCAGAGGCCGGGCCGCCGCGTGCGTCGCCAGCACCAGCCAGCGCCAGTGCCGGAGCCGGAGATTTTGCGCTCGTGATCCCGGTCAGCGGCATTCGACCTGAGCAACTGACGGATACGTTCAGCCAGGCCCGGGCGAATGGCGTACGGCGGCACGATGCCATCGACATCATGGCACCGCTGGGCACGAATGTGGTGGCAGCCGCACCCGGAAAGGTGGAGAAGCTGTTCCTCTCGCGCGAAGGCGGCAATACGATCTACGTCCGCTCGGCGGATCGCCGCACGATCTATTACTATGCCCACCTTGATAGCTATGCGCCTGACCTGCGCGAGGGGCGCATGGTGGGCGCGGGCGAAGTGCTGGGGCGCGTCGGCTATAGCGGCAACGGCAATCCTGCCGCGCCGCACCTGCACTTTGCAATCTGGAAAGTCGCCCCGGAAATCCCGTGGTACGGTCAGGGTGAGCCGGTCAATCCTTATCCCCTGCTCAAAGGGAGCTAGGGTTTCGCGGACCAGGCGGCTGTGGCACCTTTAGGGTTACGGAGGATGCCATGGCCACTGGAACGACTGCCCCGCGCGAGCTGACCCTGCGCGGAATTCTGCTGGGAGCGCTGCTGACCGTGCTGTTCACGGCGGCCAACGTTTACCTGGGGCTGAAGATCGGGCTGACCTTTGCCACCTCGATCCCGGCGGCCGTGATCTCGATGGCCTTGCTCAAGGCCTTTGCCGATAGCTCGATCCAGGAAAACAACATCGTCCAGACCATCGCCTCTGCGGCGGGGACGCTATCGGCGATCATCTTTGTTCTGCCCGGTCTGGTGATGATCGGGTGGTGGACCGGCTTTCCCTATTGGCTATCGGTCGCGGTCATCGCGGTGGGCGGAATCTTGGGCGTTATGTACTCCGTGCCGCTGCGCCGCGCCCTCGTGACCGGATCGGACCTGCCCTATCCCGAAGGCGTGGCTGCTGCCGAAGTGCTGAAAGTTGGCGCCGGGGTGGGCGGCGCGCAAGAGAACCGCAAGGGGCTGGCCGCCATCGTCCTCGCCGCGCTGCTCTCTGCCGGATACACCCTGCTGGCCAAGATGAAGCTGGTGGCTGAGGAGGCCGGGACCGTGGTCAAGCTGGGCAGCGGCGCGACGGCCCTGTCGACCAGCTTTTCGCTCGCTTTGATCGGGGTTGGGCATCTGGTCGGGCTGGCGGTTGGCGTGGCCATGCTGGTGGGCCTGTTCATCGGCTGGATCGTGCTGCTGCCGATCTTCACGGCGGGCGGCGTGCCGGCTGGCACCGAACTGGCCGACTTTGTCTCCACCACTTTCCGCGAAAAGGTCCGCTTTGTCGGCGCTGGCACTATCGGCGTTGCGGCGATCTGGACCCTGCTGAAAATGATCGGCCCGATCGGCAAGGGCATTGCCGGGGCGCTGGCCGCAGCCAAGGCGCGCAAGAGCGGGCAGGGCGCGGCGCTGGACATCACCGAGCGCGACCTGCCGATCGGCGTGGTCGGCGGGACGATCCTGCTCGCCATGGTGCCGATTGGCCTGCTGCTGGCGGGCTTTGCTGCGGATGGACCGATTGCGGCAGCTCTGGGCACGACGCTGGGGCTGTCGATTCTTTACGTTCTGCTGGCCGGGATCGTGATCGCTTCGGTGTGTGGCTACATGGCGGGGCTGATCGGGGCATCGAACAGTCCGATCTCCGGCGTCGGCATCCTTTCCAGTCTGGGCATTTCGCTGATCCTGGTGGCCGTGTTCGGGCTGGGCGGGGATGAAGCGAGCACCCGCGCGCTGGTGGCCTTTGCCCTGTTCGTCACCGCGATCATCTTTGGCGTGGCGACCATTTCCAACGACAACCTGCAAGACCTGAAGACCGGGCAACTGGTCGGCGCGACGCCGTGGCGGCAGCAGGTTGCGCTGGTGCTGGGTGTCGTTTTCGGCGCGCTGGTGATTCCGCCGATCCTGGACCTGCTCAACACCACCTTCGGCTTTCAGGGAGCGCCGGGGGCGGGCCCGGATGCCTTGGCCGCACCGCAGGCCGCGCTGATCACCGCGATTGCGCAAGGGGTGCTGGGCGGCAATCTCGACTGGGGCTTGATCGGCCTGGGCGCAGCCATCGGCGCGGCAGTGATTGCGGTGGACGAAGTGCTGCGCAAGACTGGCAAGCGCAGCTTGCCGCCGCTGGCCGTGGGCATGGGTATTTACCTGCCGATGGCGCTGACTTTGCTCATCCCGCTGGGGGCATTGGCCGGTCATTTCTACAACCGCTGGGCCGTGCGCCAGTCTGACCCGGAATTTGCGGAGCGCATGGGCGTGCTGGCGGCGACTGGCCTGATCGTGGGCGAAAGCCTGTTCGGCGTGGCCTTCGCCGGGATTGCAGCTGGAACGGGTAGCCCGGAGGCATTGGCCTTGCTGGAGAGCAATCCGCTGGCGGAGCTGGCTGGCCTGGTCATCTTTGCCGGGGCGGTGCATGGGCTCTATGCCTGGACGCGGCGGGCGGTGGTGCGGGTTTAAGTCCCCGTTACAGCCGGACCGGCCCCTTGCTCTTGCAACTGGCCAGCTTTTCCCCGTCCGCTCCGTCGCAGGCCGGGGTGCTGGTGTTGTTGAGCACCTTGCGCACGCAGCGCAGCGCTGTGTCCTTGCCCTGTGCATCTAGCTTACGCAGGAAATTATCGCTGGCGCGGCGATAGCGGTTGCCCTTCTTGGGGCCGCTGGTGAGGACCAGCAAGTCGCCGGTCAGCAGGTAAGTGCCGCGCCCCTCGGGCGTGAAGTAGGACGTCGAATTCGCAATCGCGAAGTTTTCATCGTCCACCCGGTAGCCGGCGGCATTGGTGGCATCGCCCGGCATTTCGCAGGCGTAGGCCGCTGGGGCGAGAACGTCGATCGGGCCGCCGGGAACGGCAAACGCGGCGCCGGAAGCGGCCAGCAGCAGGGCGGGGAGGGCGTACTTCAGCATCGTCCTGTCTGGTAGCACCGCTTTTGCCGGCACGCCACACCTTGCCCAAAAGCGCCCATCGCGGTAAGGGGCGCGACCTTCCGGCAGCACGGCCGGATTCTTTCTCATCCTTGAAGGCAGGCATTATGGCCAAGATCAGCGGCGTGGACATCCGTCCCGGCAACATTCTCGAATACGAAGGCGGCATCTGGAAAGTCGCCAAGACCCAGCACACCCAGCCCGGCAAGGGCGGCGCGTTCATGCAGGTCGAGATGAAGAACCTGATCGATGGCCGCAAGACCAACGTCCGTTTCCGCAGCGCCGACACGGTCGAAAAGGTCCGCCTGGACACCAAGGACTTCCAGTTCCTCTATGCCGAGGGCGATGACCTGGTGTTCATGGACACCGAAACTTATGACCAGATCAACCTGCCCAAGGACCTCCTGGGCGGCGCCGATGCCTTCCTGCAAGACGGCATGACCGTTCTGCTGGAAATGTATGACGAGCGTCCGATCTCGGTCCAGCTGCCGGAACAGGTCGAAGCCACCATCGTTGAAGCCGACGCCGTGGTGAAGGGCCAGACCGCCTCTTCCAGCTACAAGCCCGCCGTGCTCGACAATGGCGTGCGCGTCATGGTTCCGCCGCACATTGCCAGCGGCACCCGCATCATTGTCGACGTGTACGAGCGTACCTACGTCGGCAAGGCGGACTGATCCCAGATGGCCGTCGTCTCTGGCATCATTCGTGTAATCGAAAAGGCTGCCCGCAAGGCCGGTGGCCGCCTGCGCCGCGATTTCGGCGAGGTGGAGCACTTGCAGGCCAGCCGCAAGGGACCGGCCGATTTCGTGTCCAAGGCGGACCAGCGCGCCGAACGCATCATCTGGGACGAACTGCGCGCAGCCCGTCCCGGCTGGGGCTTCCTGATGGAAGAAGGCGGCGAGATCCTGGGTGAAGAAGGCAAGCCCCGCTTCATCATCGATCCGCTCGACGGCACCAGCAACTTCCTTCACGGCATTCCGCACTTCGCGGTTTCGATTGCCGTGCAGGAACCCAAGCTGGACGGTTCGGGCTGGGGCGACGTGACGGCGGCGCTGGTTTACCAGCCGATCACCGACGAAAGCTTCTGGGCTGAAAAGAGCCGCGGCGCATGGCTCCACGATGCGCGCCTGCGCGTGTCGGCGCGGCGTCACCTGGACGAAAGCCTGATCGCCACCGGCATTCCCTTTGCCGGGCGCGGCGATGCCCCGGAATGGGTGAAGATCTATGCCGCGCTGGCCCCGCAAGTGGCCGGTATCCGCCGCTTTGGTGCGGCCTCGCTCGATCTCGCCTGGGTTGCGGCGGGCCGCTACGAAGGGTTCTGGGAAAGCGGACTATCGCCCTGGGACACGGCAGCGGGCTGTCTGCTGGTGCGTGAAGCGGGCGGTTTCGTGTCCGACTGGCGCGGGATCAGCAAGCCGATCTGCGATGCGCAGGTGCTGGCGGGCAACGATGCACTCCACTCGCGCCTGCACAAGGCGATTGCCACAGCGGTAAAGGGCTGACCCGGCGCTTTTACCGGACCAGCCCTCTATTTTCCGACGCGGATGTTCCGCGCTTGAAGTAATCCGGTCTCGCCGCTAAGCGCCGAGATCACCCACAGTGCCCCTGTGGCGGAATGGTAGACGCGAACGACTCAAAATCGTTTGTCGCAAGACGTGCCCGTTCGAGTCGGGCCAGGGGCACCAGGGTTTCGGTTCAGTACCGCATCCCGTAATAGCCATAGACCTGCTGGCCATAGCGGTCGCTGAAGTCCGGTTCTTCGCCGCTGCGGAAGCTGGGAGCTTCATCCAGATCATCCTCGTCCATGTCCACGACATAGCCGCCCTGGCTGGTGTCATATTCCAGCATGTCCCACGGCAGGGGATAGTACCGGGTGCCCATTCCCAGGAAGCCGCCGAACGACAGCACGGCATAGTCGACCTGGCCCGAACGCTTGTTGACCATGAAGTTGTGCACCGTCCCCATGCGCGATCCATCACGGTCGTAGACGGCAGTCCCTTCGACCTTGCTGGACGAGATCAGGGTACGGGTTTCGTCGATGGCCAGGCCGTCGCGATAATCGTCGCGGCCATAGCTGGTTTCCGAATCCTCGTTGTCGTAATCGTCGCTGTAGTCCGACCGCGCGCCGTAGGAGCCTGACGTGCGGCCATAGCTGCTGCTGCTGTCGGTGGAGCTGCCATAACGGTTGCCCCGGCCATAGCTGGTGCCGGTGCTATAGTCCTCGTCGGTGCCATAGCTGGAGCTGCCATAGCTGGAAGTGCCATAGCCACCGCTGCTGTAACGTCCGCTTGAACCGTAATCGTCGTCATAATCATTGGTCGAGCCGGAGCGCGGGTTGGAGTAGCGCGAGCCGCTGGAACTGGTGCTGCCCGATCCATAGCTGCCCGAGCCGTAGCTCGAACCAGAACCGGAGCTGCCCCGCCGGGTCGAAGTGCCATAGGTGTTGCTGCTGAACTCGTCGCCTTCGTCGTTCGACCACGCGTTGTCGGTGTTGCGCCGGTTCTCTCCCCGGAAGCCGCTTTGATAGGACGAACCCCAGCGGTCGCGATTGCTGCCGTTGCGGTTTTCGCCACTTTCGCTGCCCGAATAGTTGGAAGCACCGGTTACCCCGGTGTAGTCATACTGTCCCATAGGTTCCTCCATGGATTGCGTGTTGCCGCTTCCTCAACCATGGCGTCCCTGCGCAGTTCCACGCTTGGGCGGAGTGGGGGAACGGACGGGCGAACGAGCAGGCGCAGTTTGCCCACTCATGCGGAATTGCGAATTATTCGCATTAAGTTGATCGGTTAAGCCGATTACCGATCGCGGAAATTCCCGATGGCCAGATGAACCGCATCGGCGCAATTAATCATGGTCAGATTCCACCCAAGCATGGAGAGTGATCATGGAACTCAAGGGCTCGAAGACCGAGGAAAACCTCAAGGCGGCATTCGCTGGCGAAAGCCAGGCCAACCGCCGTTACCTGTACTTCGCACAGAAGGCCGACATCGAAGGCCACAACGACGTTGCCGCCGTGTTCCGCTCGACCGCGGAAGGCGAAACCGGCCACGCCCACGGCCACCTCGAATACCTCGAAGCTTGCGGCGATCCGGCCACCGGTGAACCCATCGGCGACACCGTTGCCAACCTGAAGGCTTCGATCGCTGGCGAAACCCACGAGTACACCGACATGTACCCGGGCATGGCCAAGACCGCTCGCGACGAAGGTTTCGACGAAATCGCCGACTGGTTCGAAACCCTGGCGAAGGCTGAAAAGAGCCACGCCGGCAAGTTCCAGAAGACGCTCGACGGCCTGCTCGCCGACGCGTAATTCCGGCCAAGGTATCAGTCTTCGGCAGGCGCGGGATTGTCCCGCCTGCCGAAGCATCCCTTCAAAACGCTATTCCACATTTCAGGGGGAAGTCATGGAAGGCAGCCTCGAAGCACCCGTTCGTCATCCGATCCCGTGGCAGGACGAAAGCTGGTACGATGAAGCCGCGCTCGAAGCTGAGCTGCGCCGCGTCTATGACATTTGCCACGGCTGCCGCCGTTGCTTCAACCTCTGCGACTCCTTTCCGATCCTGTTCGACGCGATTGACGAAGCGCCGAACGAGGAAGTCGAAGACCTGACTGCGCCGCAGCTGAAGGCCGTCGTGGACGCCTGCACGCTGTGCGACATGTGCTTCATGACGAAGTGCCCCTATGTCCCGCCGCACAGCTTCGATCTGGATTTCCCGCACCTGATGCTGCGCTATCGCGCGGTTGAGCATCGCAAGGGCCTCACCTCTTTCGCTGACGAACAGCTCGCCGAGATGGACCGCAATGGCCGGCTGGGTACTGCCGTTGCCGGTCTCGCCAACTGGGCCACGCGCCAGAACAATGGCCTGACCCGTCCGGTGATGGAAAAGGTCGTCGGCATTGATCGCCGCGCGCACCTGCCGGAATTCATGGACGTCTCCCTGACGCGCCAGGCCCCCGGCATCGTTCCTGCGCCGAACCCGGATGGCCCGGCCTTCGGCAAGAAGGTCGCGATCTATGCCGGTTGCCACGATGAATTCAACGATGGCGGGCCGGGTCTCGCCATGGTCAAGGTTCTGGCCCACAACGGCGTCCAGGTGCGGATCGAGCATCCCGATTGCTGCGGAATGCCCAAGTTCGAAAACGGCGACCTGCCTGCCGTGGCCAGCGCCTCGCAGCGGATTTCCGCACACTTTGCGCCGCTGATCGAACAGGGCTGGGACGTCGTCGCGCTGACCACCTCCTGCGCGCTGATGCTCAAGTTCGAATGGCCGCTGATCGATCCGGAAAGCGAGACGGTGAAGCTGCTGAGCAAGCATACCTTTGACGTCTCCGAATATATCGTTGCCCTGTCCAAGGAGAGCGGGCTGGCCCCGATCGAGCCGATGGACAAGCGCATCGCCGTGCACTTTGCCTGCCACGCTCGCGCCCAGAACATGGGGCCAAAGGCGATGGAAATGCTCCGCCTGATCCCCGAAGCCAAGCCTGCCTTGACCGAGCGTTGCTCTGGCCATGGCGGCAAGTGGGGCATCTTCAAGGAAAACTTCGACCGCGCGGTCAAGGTGGGTCGTCCTGCCGCGCGCAATCTGGTGAAAGAACAGCCGGACCTGATCGTTTCGGAATGCCCGCTGGCCGGTCCGCACCTGAAGCAGGTGATTGCTTCGAACGGTGGCGAACCCCCGGCTCGCATCGGCCACCCGATCGAGGTTCTGGCTCAAGCATACGGACTGTAACCATGCCTCGCGATACCCGCACCATTACCCCTGCCGACATTCTGCCGCTGGATCAGTACGAACTGATCCGGAACGACAAGAAGCAGGAAGCCCTGGCCCGCAAGAAGCTCACCCGCATCGCGGTGGGGCCGAACGCCACTGTCCTGTTCGAAAACTGGGATTCGATGTGGCTGCAGATCCAGGAAATGCTGCGGATCGAAAAGGGCGGCCATGAGCAGTTGGTCGATGAACTGGCGGCCTATGATCCGATGGTGCCCAAGGGTTCGGAACTGACCTGCACGATCCTGTTCGAAGTGGGCGATCCGGTCCGCCGTGATGCTTTCCTGCGCACAATTGGCGGGGTGGAAAACCACATCGCCATCCAGATTGGCGACATCGTGATCCGCGCCCGTCCCGAAGGCGACACTGAACGCACCCGCGCCAGCGACAACAAGGCCAGCGCGGTCCACTTCATGCACTTCGACTTCACCCCCGAAGCGATTGCCGCGTGGAAGAGCGGGCAGGGCAATGCGATGTTGCTGATCGACCACCCGAACTACGGCCACGCCGCGCTTATTAGCCCGGAAAGCCGTGAATTCCTGGCGCGTGAGTGTTTCTGACGTTGGGCTGACCGGTTCGGCTTCGACAGGCTCAGCCTGAGCGGAGTTTTGGAAATTAGCCGTCACCCCGGCGAAGGCCGGGGCCCAGCGGTCTTTGCGTTAGGTGGCAGGGCTTCAAGGGGTTCGCGCAGAGAACGCAAAGGACGCAGAGGCGTTAAGGAGTGCTTGCTGCCCTGTTGGCGGTTTCTTCTGCGCTGGGCCTGAATTTTCGCGAGATTGGAAGTGCCTGCGACAACTGGCAGCCTCCGCGCCTCCCTTCCTTCTCTGCGTCTCTGCGTGAACCATTTATCCAATGACCGGCTTCGACAGGCTCCGCCTCAGCAGTAGGGGGGAGATCCTTCCCACAAAAGGTAACGGCCGCCGGAGCGAAAGGGGCGCTCCGACGGCCGTCGTTTCTCCTCCCCAGGAGATCGGTGCGGTTGGTTAGGCCGCGAACTGGTTCATCGTGTTGTGTTCGCCAGCTGCCTTCAGGGCTGCTTCGCCGGCGAAGTATTCCTTGTGGTCGTCGCCGATGTCGCTGCCAGACATGTTCTGGTGCTTCACGCAGGCGATGCCCTGGCGGATTTCCTGGCGCTGGACGCCCTTGACGTAGCCCAGCATGCCCTGTTCGCCGAAGTATTCCTTGGCCAGGTTGTCGGTGCTGAGCGCTGCGGTGTGATAGGTCGGCAGCGTGATCAGGTGGTGGAAGATGCCGGCTTCACGGGCAGCATCGCGCTGGAAGGTACGGATGCGCTCGTCGGCTTCTGCCGCCAGTTCGCTGTTGTCGTAATCGACGCTCATCAGCTTGGCGCGGTCATAGGCGGAAACGTCCTTGCCGGCTTCGGTCCAGGCATCGAACACCTGCTGGCGGAAGTTCAGCGTCCAGTTGAAGCTGGGCGAGTTGTTGTAGACCAGCTTGGCATTGGGGATGACTTCGCGGATGCGGCTGACCATGCCACCAATCTGGCCGATGTGCGGCTTTTCGGTTTCGATCCACAGCAGGTCCGCGCCGTTCTGCAGGCTGGTGATGCAGTCCAGGACACAGCGGTCTTCACCCGTTCCGGCGCGGAACTGGTAGAGGTTGCTGGGCAGGCGCTTCGGCTTGAGCAGCTTGCCGTCGCGGGTGATCAGCACGTCGCCGTGGCCGATGTTGCCGGCGTCGACTTCGTCGCAATCGAGGAAGCTGTTGTACTGGTCGCCAATGTCGCCAGCTTCGCGGGTATAGGCGATCTGCTTGGTCAGGCCAGCGCCCAGCGAGTCGGTGCGGGCAACGATGATGCCGTCTTCAACGCCCAGTTCCATGAAGGCGTAACGGATTGCGCGGATCTTCGCCAGGAAGTCCTCGTGCGGGACGGTAACCTTGCCGTCCTGGTGGCCGCACTGCTTTTCGTCCGAAACCTGGTTTTCGATCTGCAGGGCGCAAGCGCCCGCTTCGATCATCTTCTTGGCAAGCAGGTAGGTCGCTTCGGCATTGCCGAAACCGGCGTCGATGTCGGCGATGATCGGAACGACGTGGGTTTCGTAGTTGTCGATCTTGGCCTGGACCTGCTTGGCCGTGACTTCGTCGCCAGCCTTGCGGGCATTGTCGAGGTCACGGAACAGCATGCCCAGTTCGCGGGCATCAGCCTGGCGCAGGAAGGTGTAGAGCTCTTCGATCAGCGCCGGGACCGAGGTCTTTTCGTGCATCGACTGGTCGGGCAGGGGGCCGAATTCGCTGCGCAGGGCGGCGATCATCCAGCCGGAGAGATAGAGGTAGCGGCTCTTGGTGGTGCCGAAGTGCTTCTTGATCGAGATGAGCTTCTGCTGCCCGATGAAGCCGTGCCAGCAACCCAGCGACTGGGTGTAGTTGGCCGGGTCCGCGTCGTAGGCGGCCATGTCCTGGCGCATGATCGCGGCGGTGTACTTGGCAATGTCCAGGCCGGTCTTGAAGCGGTTCTGGAGGCGCATGCGGGCGACGGATTCGGCGCTGATGCCATCCCAGTTGCCGTTCTGGCCAATGGTCTGATCTGCCTGGGCGATAATGTCGGTGTAGCTCATGGTCTTTCTCCATCGGGGAGTTGCTGCACCATGGGTAACCTCGCCGCCCGTGATTCTCGTACGACAAATTACAAAATTTGTTGTATCGATGCCCGAAGGGTGCAGGCCGCGCTTGCAAATCTGTAAATTAATTTACATAAGGCGTGCATGGCAGAAACCGCATTCCTGGCCGGACCGGCCATTCGCCGCTTGCGCCGCCGCGAAGGGCTGACCCAGGCCGCCATGGCCGCGCGCCTGGCCATATCGCCCAGCTACCTCAACCTGATCGAGCGCAACCAGCGGCCGATTTCCGCGCGCCTGCTGGTGCAGCTGGCCGAAACCTTCGATTTCGATCCGCGCAGCCTGCGTCAAGACGAGGCCGTGGGCGGGGTCGATGGCCTGCGCCGCCGTCTGGCCGACGAACGCTTCGCCGACCTGGGAATCGACCGCGACGAGATTGCGGAATGGCTGTCCGCCGCGCCGCAAGCTGCTCTGGCCTTTGCTCGGCTCTACGACGCTGGGGGCGGAGTGGGGGAGGTGGCCGCCAGCGACCCGATGGACCTGGCCCGGCGCGAGATCGAGCGCTGGCGCAACCACTTTGCCGACCTGGATGCGGCGGCGGAGGCGCTTCACGACGAATTGCGGCTGTCCAACGCGGACATGGGCGCGGCCCTGGCGGAACGCTTGCGGCAGAAGCACCAGCTTTCGGTCCGCGTCCTGCCCTATGACGTGATGCCCGATGCCTTGCGGCGGCTCGACCTTCATGCCCGGCAATTGCAATTGTCCGAACTGCTCGATCAGTCCTCGCGCAATTTCCAGGTCGCGCTGCAACTGGCCATGCTGGAGCAGGGCGAGCATATCGCCGCGATTGCCGATGGCGCGCAATTTGCCGACCGCGCGGCCTGGCGGCTGTTTCGCCGCCACTTGTCCGGCTATTTCGCGGCGGCCCTGCTGATGCCCTATGGCCGGTTCATGCGCGCGTGCGAGGCGACCGGATATGACCTGACCATTCTCCAGCGCCGGTTCAATGTCGGCTTCGAGCAGCTCGCCCACCGTCTGACCACGCTGCAACGGGTGGGGCAGCGCGGCTTGCCGTTCTTCATGGCGCGGATCGACCGCGCCGGGCAGTTTTCCAAGCGCTATGCCGGGGCCAGCGGGACGACCATGCTGGAAAGCGACGTTGCTTGCCCCCTGTGGAACGTACACCGCGCCTTCGAGCAGGCAGGACGGATCCAGGTCCAGACGGTCGAATTTGCCGAGACTTCCGGTCAGACCTCGCACTGGTTCACCATGGCCCGGACGGTGGAGGGGAGTGCTGCCCCCGGTGGAAACCCGGCGCAATTTGCCGTGGTGCTGGGACTGGATGCGCAACTGGCACGGCAATTGTCGCAAGCGCGGGGATTGTCGCTCGATCCGGCGCAAGAGGCCCGGACCGGTCCTGGCTGCGCGCGTTGCCATCGGGGCGATTGCCAGCAGCGGTCCTTGCCGCCGCGTGGTGCGGCCCTGCAATTCGATGAACGCAGCCGCGGCCTTACCCCATTCTCCTTTGGCCGATAGGGCGAAGTTAACCGCATTCTGTAAAATTTACCGACATTTCACACATGGCAGTTAGGCTAGAGAGGCAACCTTCGCGAGGCTCGCCCTGCCATGTTCTGGCCGTTCTCCTTTCCATCCGGCATTGACGCCCTGTTCTGGAGCATGGGCGCGCTTGCCTGCCTGCTTGCGCTCGCGTGGTTGCAGCGGCGGCGCGGGCGGTTTGGTGCGGCTGATACTGCTCTCAATGTCGCCGTCGGGCTTACCGCGCTGTGGTTGATGACCGGAGCCGGGGCAGGCCTGGAATCCGGCGCGGTCCGACTGGCCGAGAGCCTGCGCAACCTGGCCTGGATCTTTGCGCTCTATCGCCTCTTCAGCATGGATGGACGGCTCGCTTCGGTCAGGCCGGTCCGGCCCATGCTTGCCGCGCTGGCTTTCGTGGAGTTCTTGCAGGTCGCAATTTTCCTGATCCTGTCGCTGCGGCAGGTGCCGGTCTCTGCCGGGTTTGCCTTTCATTCGCTGGTTTCGCTGCGGCTGCTGGTTGCCGTTGGCGGGCTGGTGCTGGTCCACAACCTTTATGCAGGGGCGGCGCAGCAATCGCGCCTGATCATTCGCTGGCCGGCCATTGCGGCGGCGCTGCTGTGGATCGTGGATCTGCACTTCTATGCGATTGCCTATCTCTCTGAGGCCACTCCGCAGGTCATTGCCCTGCTGCGCGGGCTGTTCGCAGTTCCGGTCGCCGGGCTGCTGGCGCTGGGAGCGGTGGAGAAGAGCGAAAGCCTGCGGTTCCAGCCTTCGCGCGCGGTGACGTTCCAGACAGTCTCGCTCTTGCTGATCGGCGGCTACCTGACGGTCATGGTTGCCGTGGCGCAGTGGCTATCCTTTGCCGGCAGCGAAAATGCGGCCTTGTTGCAGATCGCGTTCGTAGTGGCGATTGCGCTGGCGGGGATCCTGACCGCGCTTTCCCCGCGCCTGCGCGGCTGGCTGCGGGTGACGCTGATCAAGAACCTGTTCCAGCACCGTTATGACTACCGGGCAGAGTGGCTGCGCTTTACCCGCACGATCGGGCTTGCCGGGGCTGACAGCGCACCGCTGAACCAGCGCGTGATCCGGGCCGTGGCAGACATTACCGATAGTCCGGCGGGATTGCTGCTGCTGCCAGGAGAAAACGGCGCGCTCGAACTGGCAGCGCGGTGGAACTGGCCGATTGCGACGGTGCCGGCCGCGGCGCTGAGTCACACCCTGGCGCGGCGGTATGAGCAGGATGGGTATATCCCTGACCTCGATGTGGAACGAGCCGCAGGCGCTGCCAGTGCGCTGCCGGAATGGCTTTTGGCAGAGCCGCAGGCCTGGGCGCTGGTTCCATTGCTGCATTTCGAGCGGCTGGAAGGGATGGTCGTCCTCGCCCGGCCCGCCCATGTCCGGCGGCTGGATTGGGAAGACTTTGACCTGCTGCGCGTGGTCGGGCGTCAGCTCGCGAGCTATCTGGCTGAAAACGCCGGGCAGGCGGCGCTGGCCGAAGCGGCGCGGTTCGATGACTTTCACCGCCGCATCGCCTTTGTCATGCATGACATCAAGAATCTGGCCAGCCAGCTGGGCCTGCTCGCCCGCAATGCCGAACTGCATGCCGAGAATCCGGAATTTCGCGCCGACATGCTGGTCACCCTGCGCAATTCGACCGACAAGCTGAACGCGCTGGTGTCGCGCCTTTCGCGCTATGGTCCGGGCAACATCGAAGCCCTCGCGCCGATCCGCGCCAATGCGATTGCGCGCTCTGTGGTGGACCAACTCAAGGCGCGGCATCCGCTCTCGCTGGTTGAGAACGAGGACAGCGTGGTCGTGGCCAGCCCGGAATCGCTGGAGCAGGTGCTGCTTCACCTGGTGCAGAACGCCATCGACATCAGCCCCGCAGGCGCGCCGGTCGTGGTTGCGGTGGGAGCAAGAGGAGCGGAAGGCGTGATCGAAGTGCTCGATTCCGGCCCCGGCATGAGCGCGGAATTCATCCGCTCGCGGCTCTATCGTCCGTTCGATTCCACAAAGCCCGGCGGCTTCGGCATCGGCGCTTACGAAGCGCGCGAACTGGTGCGCGCCATGGGCGGGCGGCTGGAAGTGGAAAGCCGGGAAGGGCTGGGCACGCGCTTCGCCGTGGTTCTCCCACTGGCCCAGCCCGGTGCCGCGCAGGGCCTGAATTCCATCGGCTTTGCCGGTGCAAAGGTGGCATGACATGACTGAACCCAAACCCAAGCTGCTGATCGTGGAGGACGATGCCGGGCTTCAGGCGCAGCTCAAATGGGCCTATCCGGATTTCGAAGTGATCCAGGCGACGGACCGTGCCGGAGCGCTTGCGGCACTACGCAGCGAGGAGCCGCCGGTCGTCACGCTTGACTTGGGCTTGCCGCCTGATCCCGATGGCACCAGCGAAGGCTTTGCCGTGCTGGACGAGATCATGGCGCTGAAGCCGGATACCAAGGTAATCGTGGCATCGGGCCATGGCGCGCGCGAATCCGCCCTTCAGGCCATCGCGCGCGGGGCCTATGACTTTTACCAGAAGCCCGTGGACATCGAGACTCTGGGCCTGATCGTCCGGCGCGCGCTGCAATTGCACCAGATCGAAGCGGCAAACCGCAAGCTGGCGGAAAAGGTGGGCGAGGACCACCGGGTGCTGGGGCGGCTGATCACCGCCGCGCCGGAAATGGTCAAAGTGGCCCGCACGATAGAGCGGGTCGCCAATACCAATGTCTCGGTCATGCTGCTGGGGGCCAGCGGCACCGGCAAGGAACTGCTGGCGCGCGGCCTGCACGAGGCAAGCGACCGGCGCGGCGGGGCCTTCGTCGCGATCAACTGCGCCGCCATCCCCGAAAACCTGCTGGAAAGCGAACTGTTCGGGCACGAGAAGGGGGCCTTTACCGGCGCGGTCAAGACGACCGAGGGCAAGATCGAACTCGCGGCGGGCGGCACGCTGTTTCTTGACGAAGTGGGCGACATTCCGCTGCCCTTGCAGGTCAAGCTACTGCGCTTTTTGCAGGAGCGGGTGATCGAGCGGATCGGCTCGCGCAAGTCCATCGCGGTCGACACGCGGATCGTCTGCGCCACGCACCAGAACCTTGAAGCGATGATTGCCGAGCGCCGGTTCCGCGAAGACCTGTTCTACCGCCTGGCCGAAATCGTCGTGAAAATCCCCAGCCTGGCCGAACGTCCGGGCGATGCGGCCCTGCTGGCCAAGGCGTTCCTCGCCCGCTTTGCACGCGAAATGAACCCTGCGGTCAAAGGCTTTGCGCCCGATGCGCTCGCCGCCATCGACGCCTGGCCCTGGCCCGGCAACGTGCGCGAGCTGGAAAACCGGGTGAAGCGCGCGGTGATCATGGCCGATGGCAAGTTGATCGCTGCGGAAGACCTGGACCTGGCCGGTGGGACGGAGGACGATACCCAGGCTCTCAACCTCAAATCGGCGCGCGAGGCAGCGGACCGCAAGGTCATTCGCCATGCCCTGGCGCGCAGCGAAGGCAACATCTCCAACACGGCCAAGCTGCTGGGGATCAGCCGCCCGACGCTTTACGACCTCTTGAAGCAGTACGATCTGCAAACCTGAAATTGCGCCAAGCCCTCTCGACAAGCCGCGCGGCAGCCTCTTAAAGGCAATTTCAACCGCGCGATTAAATTTTGTGGAGAGGATGGATATGGCAGGCGTTCTTCAGGGTGTGACCGTCATCGAATTGGCCGGAATCGGGCCGGGCCCGTTCTGCGGGATGATGCTGGCCGACCACGGCGCAAGGGTGATCCGGGTTGAGCGGCCGGGCACCAGCGGGCGCTTTGGCGATGGCGGCAACCGCGACATCCTGAACCGCAACCGCGAGCGGATCGAACTGGACCTCAAGGATCCCGCCGCAATCGACCAGATCAAGGAACTGGTGAAAAGCGCCGATGCCCTCATCGAAGGCTATCGTCCCGGCGTGCTGGAACGGCTGGGCCTGGGTCCGGACGTGCTTCACGCGATCAATCCCAAGCTGGTGATCGGCCGCATGACCGGCTGGGGCCAGGAAGGACCGATGGCGCCTCTGGCGGGGCATGACATCAACTATATCGCCCTGTCCGGCGCGCTCCATTCCTATGGCCGCAAGGGCGAAAAGCCGACTTTCCCGGTCAATGCCGTGGGCGATTTCGGCGGCGGCGGCATGATGCTGGCCTTCGGCGTCGTGTCCGCAGTGCTGCACGCCCGGTCGGGCGGGCAGGGCCAGGTGGTCGACTGCGCGATGGTTGACGGCGCGGCGATCCTGTCGGCCATGACCTATACCTTCCTGGGCAACGGCCAGTGGAAGGACGAGCGCGGGGTCAACCTGCTCGACAGCGGTACGCACTTCTATGACACGTACGAAACCAAGGACGGCAAGTGGATCTCGCTCGGCTCGATCGAGCCGCAGTTCTATGCCCTGCTGATGGAAAAGACCGGGCTGAAGGAGGATGCCGACTTTGCCCAGCAGATGAACCCGGCCAAGTGGGACGAGCTGAAGGAGCGGATGACCGCCCTGATCCTGACCAAGACCCGTGACGAATGGTGCGCGATCATGGATGGGACCGACATCTGCTTCGCCCCGGTGCTCAGCCTGAAGGAAGCGCCGCAGCATCCGCACAACGTGGCGCGCGGCACTTTCATCGAGGAAGGCGGAATGGTGCAGCCGGCCCCGGCGCCGCGTTTCTCGGCCACGCCTGCGCCTGCTCCGAAGCTTGCGGGTCGCTAAACCGGGCTGAACCGCCTAAGGGGCCGCTGTGACTCTGCTAAGCCGCATCGACCCGATGGTCCGTCTGTTGACCCTGGCCATCCTCCTCGCCGTGCTGGTGCCCGTTACCGGCCCGGCGCGGGGGATCGCCCAGTTCGTAGCCAATGCCGCGGTTTTCCTGCTGTTCTTCCTGAATGGCGTGCGGCTGCCACGGCATGAAGTGGCGGCGGGCCTGTCCAACCACCGCTTCCTCTGGCCGCTGACCCTGTGGTGCTTTGGCGGCTTGGCGCTGGCTGGCTGGGCCTTGTGGCAGGGCGGGCAGGGGTGGATGCCGCCGCTGATCGCGCTGGGCTTTCTCTACCTTGGCTGCCTGCCCTCGACCGTGCAATCGGCCACGGCCTATTCCTCGCTGGCCGGGGGCAACGTGGCGAGTTCCGTGGTTGCGGCGGCCTTGCTCAACCTGCTCGGCGTCTTCGTGACCGCGCCCCTGTTCTCCCTGCTCGGCGGCGGGGGAGAGGCCGGGTTTCACGCCGATGGCCTGATCAAGGTGGTGATGATCCTGCTGGTCCCGTTCATGTTGGGCCAGGTCATGCAGGGCAGGCTGTCGGGCTGGGTGAAAGACAACAAGCAACTCACCACCTGGTTTGATCGTGGCTCGATTGCCATCGCGGTCTATGTCGCCTTCTCCGGTGCGGTCGAGCAGCGGTTCTGGAACCAGGTGGAGCCTGCGGGCTGGGTCTGGTTGCTGGGCGGCGTGGCGATTTTCCTGGTGGTCGGCCACCTCGGCGCATGGCTGCTAGGCGCGCTGGTCGGGCTGGACCGGGCGAACCGCGTCAGCCTGCTCTTCGCCGGGGCGCAAAAGAGCATTGCCATGGGCGCACCACTTGCCTCGGTGCTGTTCAAGCCGGCGGTGGCGGGCGTGGTCCTGCTGCCGATCCTGCTTTACCACCTGGCGCAGCTGGTTCTGGCTGCGCCGATAGCCAACCGGCTCAATCGGACCTGACGGCGGCTTCGATTTCCACGTCTGGATTGCGGCGGTTGTGCCGCACCGACCACCACAGCGACAACCCGATCAACACAGCGCCGATCAGCCCGGTGACTGTTTCGGGGATGTGGAACTTCGCCGACAGCAGCATGATCGCGCCCAGGGCAATGATCGCCCAGAACGCGCCGTGTTCCAGGTAGCGATACTCTGCCAGGGTGCCTTGCTTGACCAGGTGAATGGTCATCGAACGCACGAACATCGCACCGATCGACAGGCCCAGGGCAATGATCACCATGTTGTTCGACAGCGCGAAGGCGCCGATCACGCCATCGAAGCTGAACGAGGCGTCCAGCACGTTGAGGTACAGGAAGCCGCCCAGACCCGAACGGACCACCGCGCCTTGCATCGCCAGTGCCTCGTCCCGCATTTCCAGAATCGTGCTGATCGCCTCGACCGCGATGAAGCAGACCAGGCCGAGCGTGCCCGAAACCATGAAGACCAGCGCTTCCTCGGGCGGAAGGATCCGCGAGATGAAATAGAGCGCGATCAGCAGGACCGCGATTTCCGCAGCCTTGATGTTCGAAATGACGCTCAGCTTTTCCTCGACCCAGGTGATCCAGTGGACGTCCTTTTCCCCGTCGAAGAAGAACGACAGGCCGACCATGGCCAGGAAGGCCCCGCCAAATCCGGCAATGCCGACGTGGGCGCTGGAAACGATGGCTTCATACTGCTGCGGGTTGTTGAGCGACAGGTCCAGCGCCGCCATCGGCCCCAGCCCTGCGGCAATCGCCACGATGGCGAGCGGGAAGACGATCCGCATGCCGAACACGGCGATCACCATGCCCCAGGTCAGGAAGCGGCGCTGCCAGATGTCGTCCATGTCTTTCAGCACGGCGGCATTGACCACGGCGTTATCGAACGAGAGCGAGACTTCCAGGATCGACAGGACGAAGATGATCCACAGCATCGATGCCGTGGCAGACAGGCTTCCGGTCTGCGACCAGCCATACCAGGCGCCCAGCGCAAGGCAGACGGCGGTGAAGAGTATCGAACCCTTGTAGAACTTCATCAGCATGGAATGACCCTGTAGATTCAAAGCGTCTCGCGTCAACCGGATGGCGGACTGGCAAGCTTACTTGGGCTGATAGGTCTGTTCGACGCCGGGGAACGTGCGGGCGCGCACTTCGGTTGCATAGCGCTCGGCCGCGCCGGAAATGGTCTCGGCGATGTTTTCATACCGTTTCACGAAGCGCGGGACCCGCTCGAACATGCCCAGCATGTCCTCGGTCACCAGCACTTGCCCGTCGCACTGCGCCGAAGCGCCGATGCCGATGGTCGGGCACTTGATCGCCTTGGTCACTTCGATGGCGATGGGTTCAACCACGCCTTCGACTACGACGGCAAAGGCACCAGCATCGTCCAGCGCCTGCGCGTCGGTGATGATCTTCCTGGCCTCTGCATCGCTGCGGCCGCGCGCGTTATAGCCGCCAAGCACGTTGACCGCCTGCGGGGTCAGGCCGACATGGCCCATGACCGGAATGCCGCGCTGGGTCAGAAATGCGACGGTTTCGGCCATGGCCGCGCCGCCTTCCAGCTTCACCGCCGCGCAGCCGGTTTCCTTGAGCAGGCGCGCGGCGCTTTCGAAGGCCTGCTGCGGCGATGCTTCATAGGCCCCGAAGGGCATGTCGACCACGACTGCCGCGTGATAGGAACCGCGGACCACGGCCGCGCCATGCGCCGCCATCATGTCCAGCGTGACCGGGACCGAGGAGGGCAGGCCATAGATCACCTGACCGAGCGAATCCCCGACCAGCAGCAGATCGCAGTGCGCATCCAGCAATTGCGCCTGCCGCGCGGTATAGGCAGTCAGCATGACCACCGGCTGGGCAGTCACGCCGTCCACCTTGCGCCGGCGGATCGCGGGGATGGTCAGCCGCTTCATCGGAGCGGGGGTCGGGTTGGCCCGGCTGGTCGCCGTGTCGAGCTGGAAAGTCGTGGACATGCCTGCGGCCTTATACGTTCCGCACAATCTGGGGAAGGCTTGGCAGTTAGCCCTTGCCAAGTTGCAGCGTGCCGCTAGCTTCCGCGCCAGGACAAGACATGCCGCCCGGCGGTGTATCGGGCTGCTATATTTAGGGGATTTCGATGTTTGGACGCGTCAAACCATTAGACGCCATCCTGGCCACTGCCGAAAAGAAATCGCTCCACCGCTCTCTGGGTGCTTTCCAGCTGACCATGCTGGGTGTGGGCGCGATTATCGGCACCGGCATCTTCGTGCTGACCGCAGAGGCAGCGCAGAAGGCCGGGCCGGGTATGATGATCAGCTTTATCATCGCAGGTTTCGTCTGCGCCGTAGCCGCGCTTTGTTACGCTGAGATGGCATCCATGGTCCCCGTTTCGGGATCGGCCTATACCTACAGCTATGCAGTGATGGGCGAGATGCTGGCCTGGATGGTCGGCTGGGCTCTGGTGCTGGAATATGCGGTTGCGGCCGGGGCCGTCGCGGTCGGCTGGTCCGGTTATTTCACCGGCTTGCTCAGGGAGTTCCTGGGGCTTGATCTGGGAACCATGTGGACGGCTGGCCCGATCGACGGCGGCCTGTTCAACGTTCCGGCCTTCCTCATCTCGCTGTTCGTGACCTGGCTGCTGATCATCGGCACCAAGGAAAGCGCCTTCGTCAACGCCATCCTGGTGGCCGTGAAGATCGCCGCGCTGACGCTGTTCGTGGTCCTGGCTGTGCCGGTGATGAACAGCCAGAACTTCGAACCCTTCGCGCCGCTCGGCTTTGGCGGGATTTCGGCGGCAGCGGCTTCGATCTTCTTTGCCTATGTCGGCTTCGACGCGGTTTCGACCGCAGCGGAAGAAACGAAGAATCCACAGCGCAACATGCCCATCGGCCTGATCGGCAGCCTTGCCATCTGCACCCTGTTCTACCTGCTGGTGGCAGCGGGCGTGATCGGTTCGGTCGGCGCGCAGCCGCTCTTTGACGCAGCGGGCAATGCCATTGCGCCGGGGAGCAAGGAACTGGCCGCTGCCTGCGCCGCGCAGGCGACCGAAGTGGTGGTCTGCTCCAAGGAAGCCCTGGCCTGGACCCTGCGTGAAATCGGCTGGCAGCAAGTTGGCAACCTGGTTGGCCTTGCCGCCGGTCTGGCTCTGCCTTCGGTCATTCTGATGATGATGTTCGGCCAGACCCGCATCTTCTTCGTGATGAGCCGCGACGGCCTGCTTCCCGAAGTGTTGAGCAAGGTCCACCCGAAGTACAGGACGCCGCACGTGGTCACGATGATCACCGGCGTGTTCGTGGCGTTCTTCGCCGCCTTGTTCCCGGTGGGCGCCCTGGCGGACATCTCGAACTCGGGCACCCTGTTCGCTTTTGCCATGGTGGCGATTGCCGTGCTGGTTCTTCGCAAGCGCGATCCGAACCGGGCGCGTCCGTTCCGCACTCCGGCAGTGATGCTGGTTGCCCCGCTGGCGGCAATCGGCTGCGTCTATCTGTTCTGGAGCCTGTCGGCCTATACCAAGTTGCTGTTCGTCGGGTGGGCCGCAGTCGGCCTGCTGGTCTACTTCGGCTACAGCCGCAGCCGCAGCCACGTCGGGCTCGGCCGGGTCGAAGTGCACGAGGAAGACGCCGATGCGCCGCAGCAGCCGGTTCCGCCGCTGCCTGGCGGGATCGACATCAACGACTGACCTGGCACACAGGCAAAAAGGTTCGGGCCGTTCCCCTGGTGGGAGCGGCCCTTCCTTTTGGGGGTCAGAGCTTCGTTTCGACCGTGTTGTTCTGGGCGTCGGCCCGGGCATCCATGCCCAGCAGCATCCTGGCCGTGCCCATCAGGCCCAGGTTGGAATCCCAGATCTTGGCCTGACCCAGGTCCATGCGCATCAGCAGCAGGTTAGGGTCGCCTTTGCCTTGCGGAAACCAGGCCTCGATCATGTTGGACCAGAACTGGTCGATCCGGGCGCGGTCGGCCTCTTCGCTCAGCACGCCGTCAAAGCGGGCGAACAGGTTGTGGCCCTTGGCCGAAAAGGTCGCCGTGGCCGGACCCATGGCGGCAAAGGCGCCGGAGCGGCTGGTGAAGAACCAGATCGCGGAATTGGCGTCCTCGTCCAGCTGCGCGGTCATCGGCGCTGCATCACCGCTGTGACCGTCCAGTTCCAGCATGACGAAGGGCGAGCCATCCAGCTCTTTCCAGAACTTTTCCTTCAGTTCGTCGGGATTGCCGTTTTCATAGTGCATGATCAAAGCGCCTTTCGGTTGGAGAGCATCAGGGGAACTCCACGGGGCGCGGACCGGTTCCGCAAAAGCGGCGTGCACAAAGGGGCAGAAGGGGCTTGGCGAATCGGACGAGTGAGAACATAAATAGAACATTGAGACTCGCCCCATGACTGCCATTACCCCTCTTTCCGCCTTTGCGCCCCCTGCCGCGCCCTCCCGGCCCAGCCTGCCGCGCTGGCGTCCGGGACTGGATGCAGGGCCTCTGCACGGCGAAGTGTTCGCGTCCGGCACAGAGGCGACCGGGGCCGCCCTGGCGCTGGCCATGGCCCTGAATCGGCCGCAGCAGAACGAGCGTAGCTGGCTGTGGGTGCAGGATGCGCGCGCGATCCGGCTGGGCGGGCGGCCTTACCAGCCGGGACTTCCGCCCGCGCTGCGTCACCGCCTGATCCACGTGGCCGCCAAGACTCCGGAAGACGCGCTGTTCGCTCTGGAGGAAGGGCTGCGCTGCCGCGACCTGGCCTTTGTCATCGGCGAAATCGCCGGCAATCCGAAAGCGCTGAACTTCACGGCGGCGCGGCGGCTTAGTCTGGCAGTAGAGCGGCATGGCGTGCCGCTGTGGCTGGTCCGGCTGGATGCGGAGCATGGGCTGTCTTCCGCGCGTCAGCGGTGGGAGGCCAGGGCGGCTCCGTCGCGTCCCTCGCGCTGGAACCCCGCCGCGCCGGGAGTGCCTGCCTGGCAGGCCGAACTGTTTCGCGCCCGCGCGCATCCTCCCGGGTCATGGCTGGTGGAAGGCGGGCAGGGCGCTCTGACCCTGCGCTCGCCGGATTCAGGCTCGACCTCGGACCAGCATGGCGAAAGCCGGGTTCATGGCTGATCATGGCGCGCCGCATCCTCTCGATCTGGTGCCCGCAGCTGGCGATAGACCGTTGGCAACTGGCTGAGGGGGAAAGCCCCGCGCCGTTCGCCCTGCTGGCCGAAACCGCGCATGGGCCGCGCTTGGCCGCGATCAATGCGGCGGCGCGCCGGGCCGGAGTGCAAAGCGGCACCATGCTGGCCGATGCCCGCGCGCTCTGTCCCGATCTGGCCGTGGCGCCCGGTGATCCGGCGGGCGACCGGGCCTTTCTGGAACGGTTGGCGATTTGGGCACAGCGCTGGGGACCGTGGTCGGCGATCGATCCGCCCGACGGGCTGCTGCTCGACGTGACCGGCGTCGCGCACCTGTTTGGCGGAGAGGCAGCGCTGCTGGACGATGCCGCGCTGCGGCTGGCGGCACGGCGCCTGACCGCCCGGCTGGCCTTGGCGCCCACCGCAGGCGCGGCCTGGGCCTTGTCGCATTACGGGCCGGAACGGGCGATTTTGCACGAAGGGACTACGCAGCTGGACGACCTGCCCGTCGCGGCGCTGCGGCTTGATCCCGCGACCCTGCTGGTGCTGCGCCGCCTCGGGCTGAAGCGGATCCGCGACCTGTCCGGCGTGGCGCGTGATGCCCTGGCCCGGCGCTTTCGCAACAGCCGCGCGCCTGCTGCCAATCCCCTGATCCGGCTGGACCAGCTGCTCGGCAAGGTGCCCGAACCGCTGCTGCCGGTCATCGCCGCACAAGTGCCGCTGGTCCAGCGCCGCCTGATGGAGCCAATCCGCCACCGCAGCCTGCTCGATCAGGTGCTGGGCGATCTGGCAGCAGACATGGCGCGCTTGCTGGAAGGGCAGGCGCAGGGCGCGCGGCGGCTGGAACTGGCGCTGTGGAAGGTCGACGGCGAAGTCCTGTCGCGCCGCCTGGAACTGGCCGCTGCCAGCCGCGACGCGGCTCATGTTGCGCGCCTGTTCGGGGGCAAGCTGGACGATCTGGACGCGGGCTTCGGGATCGAACTGGCGCGCCTCTCCGCCCCGTGGTGCGAGCCGCTGGCGCTCAGCCAGGCCGATTTCGAGCAGGCGGCAGAGGCGCACGGCACCTCGCTTTCCGCCTGTATCGACCGGCTGGCCGCGCGGCTGGGGGAAAGCGCAGTGCGCCGCCCGCTGGCAGTGGCCAGCCACGTGCCGGAACGCGCCCAGCGCTGGGTGCCGCCGCTGGAGCCGGAGCGGGCAGTGCAGGGGCAACTGGCCTTTCACGCGCCGCCCTTGAAGCTGCTTGACCGGGCCGAGCCGATCGCGGTGCTCTATGCCAGCCCCGATGGCCTGCCGCGCCGGTTCCGCTGGCGTGGGCAGGTCCACGAAATCGCCCGCGCCGAAGGGCCGGAACGGATCGCCCCGGAATGGTGGCGCGAACGCTCCAGCGCGCGCCTGCGCGACTATTACCGGATCGAGGACGACCAGGGCCGCCGCTACTGGATCTATCGCAATGGCCTGGCCGGAGACGGGCGGGGCGGGGTGCCCGAATGGTTCCTGCAAGGGCTGTGTGCATGAAGGGACTGGTCAGCAGCGTGATAAGAACATAAGGCGAACAAATGTCCAGGCCGAGTCTTATCGAACGTCTTGCCATCCTGGCCGATGCGGCCAAGTACGATGCCTCCTGCGCCTCATCCGGCACCACCCGCCGCACCAGCAAGGGCGGCAAGGGGATCGGCTCGACCGAGGGAATGGGCATCTGCCACGCCTATGCTCCGGATGGCCGCTGCATCTCGTTGCTCAAGATCCTGCTGACCAACCACTGCGTGTTCGATTGCCATTACTGCATCAACCGCAAAAGCTCGAACGTGCGGCGCGCGCGGTTCACCCCGCAGGAAGTGGTGGACCTGACGCTCAGTTTCTATCGCCGCAATTACATCGAAGGGCTGTTCCTCTCCTCCGGCATCGTCAAAAGCTCCAGCCACACCATGGAGCAGCTCATAGAGGTTGCGAGGATTCTTCGTCAGGAGCATGATTTCAG
The DNA here is from genome assembly GCF_050281025.1 of Novosphingobium sp. NPDC080210. Lineage (NCBI taxonomy): Bacteria > Pseudomonadati > Pseudomonadota > Alphaproteobacteria > Sphingomonadales > Sphingomonadaceae > Novosphingobium > Novosphingobium sp. NPDC080210. The sequence continues at coordinate 699,430 of NZ_JBNNWL010000001.1, read as the reverse complement.
GGGATATATTCATCTTAAGACCATTCCTGAAGCTGATCCCGAACTGGTCCGGCAGGCCGGACTCTATGCCGATCGCGTTTCGATCAATGTCGAACTGCCTACAGTGGCCGGGCTGACCCGGCTGGCGCCAGACAAGAACGCGGCTGTGATCGAAGGCGCGATGGGCGACCTCAAAAGCGCGATTGTCGAGGCGAAGGACGCGCGGCGGCGCTTCCGTTCGGCCCCGCGCTTTGCTCCGGCCGGGCAATCGACCCAGATGATCGTCGGCGCGGACGGGGCAAGCGATGCCCAGATCGTGGGCCGGGCCAGCGCGCTTTACGGGCAATACCGCCTGCGCCGGGTCTATTACTCGGCCTTCAGCCCGATCCCCGATGCCAGCGCGGTCCTGCCGCTCAAGCGTCCGCCCTTGATCAGGGAACACCGGCTCTATCAGTCTGACTGGCTGATGCGGTTCTATGGCTATCGTCCCGATGAAGTGCAGCAGGCGGCGGGCGCGGACGGGATGCTGCCGCTCGACGTGGATCCCAAGCTGGCCTGGGCGCTGAAATTCCGCGAAAGCTTCCCGGTCGACGTCAACCGCGCTCCGCGCGAACTGCTGCTGCGGGTGCCGGGGCTGGGAACCCGCGCAGTCGGCGCGATCCTCGCCAGCCGCCGCCACCGCACTCTGCGCCTGGACGACGTGGCCAAGCTGACCGTGTCACTGGCCAAGGTCCGCCCGTTCATCGTCACGGCGGACTGGCGTCCGGTCCTCCTGACCGACCGCGACGACCTGAAGGCCCTGGTCGCTCCTCGGCGTAGCGAGCAACTGGAGCTGTTTGCGGCATGAAGAGAGGCTCACACGAAGACACGAAGCCACGAAGGAGCATGAAACGCCTTAGGCTTTTCCGGCATACCTCACACTTTACTTTAAGTTTGAGGGAAGGCGCGGCTGCGCCGCAAGCGCGCCATCTTCGTGTCTTCGTGTCTTCGTGTGAACCATTCCACCCAGACCGCCCATGACCCCCTTCCGTGACGCCCGCATTGCCGATGCCTGCGCCGTTCCCCTGGATGCGGCGGACGATTTCGCTGGTTGGCGGGAGCAGGCGCGGCGGCTGATCATGGCCGAGGTGCCGCCCGACCGCGTGGTCTGGCAAGTACCCGGCGAAGGCGGTGAAGACCTGTTTGCCGCCGGAAAGCCGCGCCGCCTGCCGGCTCCGGCGCGTGACGTCATGCCGCCACGGGTGCCGCGCTCCTTCCTGGAACTGGCCGGAAAAGCGGCCTTGCACAGCGATCCGCAGCGCTTTGCCTTGCTCTACCGCCTGCTCTGGCGCTTGCAGGCACGGCCCCGCCTGATGGAGGATGCCGCCGATGCCGATGTGCGCCGCCTGGGCGATCTGGCGCGCAGCGTACGGCGCGACATTCACAAGATGCGCGCCTTCGTGCGGTTCCGCGCAGTTCAGAAAGAGGATGAAGAACACTACGTCGCCTGGTTCGAACCGCAGCACCATATCCTGCGCGCCAATGCGGCTTTCTTCGTCAACCGCTTCACCGCGATGCACTGGTCGATCCTGACGCCCGAAGGCTCGCTCCACTGGGATGGCGAAGTGTTGCGCGAAGGGCCGCCCGCCCGGCGCGAGGAGGCACCGTCCGGCGATCCGGCGGAGGAGCTGTGGCGGCGATATTACGCAGCCATCTTCAATCCGGCGCGTTTGAAGGTCGGGGCCATGCTCAAGGAAATGCCCCGGCGATACTGGAAGAACCTGCCCGAGGCGGCACTGATCCCCGATCTGGTCGCCGGGGCGCAAGCGCGCGAGGCGGCGATGGTGGATCAGGGTGCAAGCCTGTTCGGCAATGAGCGTCCGGCCAGCCTGGCTGCGATTGCCGAGGAAATCCAGGCCTGCCGGCGCTGCCCGATCGGTTGCAACGGCACCCGCGCCGTGCCGGGCGAGGGGCCGCGCCATGCCGCGCTGATGATCGTGGGCGAACAGCCCGGCGATAGCGAGGAAGAGCAGGGCCGCCCCTTTATCGGCCCCGCCGGACGGCTGCTCCGCGCCTATCTGGAAGACGCCGGGATCGATCCCCAGCGCGCCTGGGTGACCAATGCGGTCAAGCACTTCAAGTTCGCGGCCCGCGGCAAGCGGCGGCTGCACCAGAACCCCACGGCCAGGGAAATCGACATCTGCCGCTGGTGGGTGGAAAGCGAGCGCCTGCTGATCCAGCCGCGCCTGATCCTGACCCTGGGGGCCAGCGCGGCGCGCGGGATGCTGGGCAAGACGATCAGCGTCCAGAAGGAACGCGGCCGCGCCCACGTGCTGGAGGACGGGACCGAGCTGTGGCCCACGGTCCACCCGTCCTATCTGCTGCGCCTGCATGACGATGGCCGCGCGGCAGAGGAAGCCCGTTTCGCGGCCGACCTGCGCAAGGTGGCCGCGCGCCTGGGCGAACTGGCGGCGTGACCCATGCCAGAGGCCCCGCTTACCCCTGAACGCCGCCGCGTGGAGCAGGCGCTGCCGCCACCGCAAAGCCGCGCGCCCTTTGTCGAGCTGGGGCTGGTCAGTTGCTTTTCCTTCCTGCGCGGGGCGTCTGATGCAGTGGACCTGGCCACGACGGCGCGCCGCCTGGGCTATGACGCGCTGGGCATTGCCGATGCCAACAGCATGGCCGGCGTGGTGCGGCTTCATACCGAAGCGACCGCACTGGGCCTGCGTCCGGTGATCGGCTGCCGGATCGAGACGGTCGAAGGGCTCGAATTCCTGGCCTATCCAGCCGACCGCGCCGCCTATGGCCGCCTGTGCCGTCTGATTTCCGCCGGACGGATGTCCACGCTGGAGGGCGAATGGCAGGACAAGGGCGCCTGCCAGATCGGCCTGGCCATGCTGGCGGAGCATAGCGCCGGGGTGCACCTGGTGCTGGTCCCGCCGGGGGATCTTTCGGCTGAGGTTGCGATTCCGGTCGCAAGCAACGTGGTGGCGTTGGATGGGGGGCGTTGGGATAATGGTTCACACGAAGACACGAAGGCACGAAGAGGTTCAGTCTGCGGCGAAGCCGCTTGCCATTCCTCGGCTGCGTTTGGCGATGAGGCCGAAGCCAAGGATATTGCCTGCGGCGCAGATCGGCATCTTCGTGCCTTCGTGTCTTCGTGTGAGCATTATTCCCTTCTCCGCGCACCTTTCCCGGACATTCTCCCCCACCTGACCCGCCTGCTTCCCACGCTGCGGCATCTTGCGGCCAGCTACCTTTATACCGGCGACGACCTGGCCCGGATCGCCCGCCTGGACGAACTGGCCAAGGCGAACCGGCTATCCATTCTTGCCACCAATCTGCCGCTCTATCATGCGGCGCAGCGCCGTCCCTTGCATGACGTCATGACGGCAATCCGCCACAAGACCACCGTCGCGGCGGCGGGGCACCTGCTGGCCCCCAATGCCGAGCGGCACCTGAAAGGGCCGGAAGAAATGGCCCGGCTGTTTGCCCGCTGGCCTCATGCCATCCGCGCGGCGCGCGATCTGGCCGATGCCTGCGCCTTCAGCCTGGAGGAACTGCGTTATGAATACCCCGAAGAGACCTGCCCCGACGGCATGGAGCCGCAGGCCTATCTGGAGCAGCTGACCTGGGAAGGGGCAGGGCGGCGCTATCCCGATGGAGTGCCGGGCAGCGTGCGCGATACGCTGCGGCGCGAACTGGACCTGATCGGCAAGCTGAACCTCGCACAGTACTTTCTGACCATCAAGGATATCATTGATTTTGCACGGAATCAGGATCCGCCGATTCTGTGCCAGGGGCGCGGATCGGCGGCCAATTCGGCGGTGTGCTATGTGCTGGAAATCACGGCGGTCGATCCGGCGCGCCATGCCCTGTTGTTCGACCGGTTCATTTCCGAAGAGCGCAAGGAGCCGCCCGACATCGACGTCGATTTCGAGCATGAGCGGCGCGAGGAGGTGATCCAGTACATCTACCGGCGCTATGGCCGCCACCGCGCGGGCCTTTGCGCCACGGTGATCCATTACCGCCCGCGCATGGCGATCCGCGAGGTGGGCAAGGCCATGGGCCTGTCCGAAGACGTGACCAGCATGCTCGCCAAAACGGTCTGGGGCAGCCACGGCCATTCGATCAAGGAGGCCCATGTCGAAAGCGAAACCGGCCTGAACCTGGGTGATCCGCACTTGCGCCGGGTGCTGGCCCTGACCGAGCAGATGATCGGAATGCCGCGGCACCTGTCGCAGCACGTGGGCGGCTTCATCCTGACCCAGGGGCCGCTGACCGAGACCGTGCCGATCGGCAATGGTGCCATGCCCGAACGCAGCTTCATCGAGTGGGACAAGGACGATATCGACGCGCTGGGCATCCTGAAGGTCGACGTGCTGGCGCTGGGCATGCTCACCTGCATTCGCAAGTGCCTCGACCTGCTGCGCGATCACCACGGCAAGGACCTGACCCTGGCCACGGTCCCGCGCGAGGATCCGGCGGTTTATGACATGCTGTGCAAGGGGGATTCGCTGGGCGTATTCCAGGTGGAAAGCCGCGCGCAGATGAACATGCTGCCGCGCCTGCGCCCGCGCGAATTCTATGACCTGGTGATCGAAGTGGCGATTGTCCGCCCCGGACCGATCCAGGGCGACATGGTTCACCCCTATCTGAAACGGCGGCGCGGGGCGGAGAAGGTGGAGATTCCCGCCCCCGGTCCGCAGCACGGCCCGCCGGACGAACTGACCAGCATCCTGGGCCGTACTCTGGGCGTGCCGATCTTTCAGGAACAGGCAATGAAGATCGCGCTGGATGCTGCGAAGTTTTCCAGCGCCGAGGCCAACCGTCTGCGCAAGGCCATGGCGACGTTTCGCAGCCGGGGCATGGTTGACGAATTGCAGGACATGATGGTCGGCCGGATGATCGCGCGCGGTTACGATCCGGTCTTTGCCGAGCGCTGCTTCAACCAGATCAAGGGCTTTGGCGAATATGGCTTTCCGGAAAGCCACGCGGCCAGCTTTGCCCTGCTGGTCTATGTCTCGTCCTGGCTAAAGTGCCATTACCCGGCGGCCTTTGCGGCGGCCTTGCTCAATTCGCAGCCGATGGGGTTCTATGCCCCGGCCCAGATCGTCCGCGATGCGCGGGAACATGGGGTGACTGTCTTGCCGGTGGATGTGAACTGTTCGGGGTGGGACAATGCTTTGGAGATTTTTGACTCACGCAAAGGCGCAAAGGCGCAAAGAGGTTCAGCTTACGGCGAAGCCGTCTGCCATTCCTGGGGTGCGTTTGGCGCAGGGGCTGATCTACCGAGTATTGCCTGCGGCGCAGAACAACCTCTTCGCGCCTTTGCGCCTTTGCGTGAGGACAAAATCGCCCTGCGCCTCGGCCTGCGCCAGGTCGATGGCTTTCCCGAAGCCGCCGCCGCGCGGATCGTGGCGGCGCGGCAGGGGGGCGGGCCGTTTCGCGATGTGCGCGACCTGAAGGAGCGCGCCGCGCTGTCGCCTGCGCTGGTCGAGCGATTGGCCAGCGCCGATTGCTTCAACTCGCTTGGCCTGACCCGGCGGCAGGCGCTGTGGGATGCGCGCAGCCTGATCGCCGCGCCGGACCTGCCGCTGTTCGCCGCTATGGCCGCGCGCGACGAAGGGGCAGAGCGGGCGGTAACCCACCTTCCGCAAATGCCGCTGAGCGAGGAAGTGGTGACCGATTACCAGACCCAGCGTCTCTCGCTCAAAGCCCATCCGCTGGCCTTCCTGCGCGCGAGCCTGGCGCAGCGCGGCTTTATTCGGGCAAGCGAGCTGCGCAGCCGCAAGTATCGCTCTGCGGTGCAGGTGGCAGGCGTGGTGCTGATCCGGCAGCGCCCCGGCAGCGCCAAGGGCGTGTGCTTCATCACGCTGGAGGACGAAACCGGCGTAGTGAACCTGGTGATCTGGCCGGACCTGATGGAAAAGCAGCGCAAGGTCATCATGAGCGCGCGGCTGATGGAAGTGACCGGGCGGGTCGAATACGACGACGAGGTGATCCACGTCATCGCCACCCGGCTGATTGACGCCACGGCGGCGCTGCACGGCTTGTCGGATGATCTGCTGCCGCATCATCCGGGCCGTGCCGATCATGTAGAGCGGCCCTTGCCGGACAGTCGGGGCGGGCATCCACGCGCTGTACGTGTCATACCGCGCTCACGCGATTTTCATTGATTTCACGTCGGAAGAGGCGGCTTATCCGCTCTGCTGTAGCCCTGATGTCGCATTTTTGACGTCAATGGTCATGAAACCGTCATGAAACGGAAATACTCGCAGTGCCGCACTTAAGGGAATCTACAATATGCGCCTGTTTCTCACCTCTCTCGTTATCCCGGCGGCACTGATTGCTTCCCAGGCCCAGGCCAAGGAAGACACCCAGCACTGGGAAACGCTGAATGTCACCGTCAACCTGCCCGATAATTTCAAGCTGAACAGCGAATCGATCTTTCGTTCCGGCGACGAACGCGGTTTTTACGAGATCGAGCAGAACGTCATGGTCGGCAAGAAGCTGAACAAGAACGTCACTGCATGGCTGGGCTATACCTTCAACCCCACCTACAACCAGGGCACCTTCCGTGCGCGTGAACATCGCTTCCGCCAGCAGGTGAACTTCGACAATGTCGCCCAGATCGGCAAGGTGAAGCTGGGCGGACGCATTCGCACCGAAGAGCGCTGGCGCGAGGGCCGCACCGGCACCGGCTGGCGCCTGCGCCCGCAAGTGAAGGCATCAATGCCCTTCGTCGGCAAGTCGACTTTCACCGTCAGCCACGAAAGCTTCATCAACCTCAACACCACCAGCTTCCAGACCGTCAGCGGCTATGACCGGATGCGCAATGCGGCATCGGTGAACGTGCCCCTGGCCAAGAATGTCTCGGTCGACGTCGGTTATCTCAACCAGCACGGCTTCGTCCGCAATGGCGAGGACACCAGCGACAACGTGCTGACCCTCGGCCTGTCCGCGACGTTCTGATTCTTGAGAAAAACCGCGCTGGGCGGGTGGGCCTGGCCCGGGGAAACCCGGGCCGGAAATGAAAATGCCCACCTGCGCAGCTTGGTGACCCCTACGGGACTCGAACCCGTGTTTCAGCCGTGAAAGGGCCGCGTCCTAGACCGCTAGACGAAGGGGCCAACCGGCTGCGCGGTGGGCAGGCCGCGCCAATAGGAGAGACCGCCAAGGCGGTCAAGGGGCCAAACAAAAGAATATTTCAATCTGCGAAAGCCGCATCATCGACGTGCAGTTCCGCCTGCGGTCGGCTGGCCCAGTCATCGATCTTCGCGCGCCCTGCCAGCCATAGCTTGCGCTGGTGCGTGGCGTGGAGCAGGGCCTGGCCCATATCGGTAGAGGCGGCGCGGAAAGCGACTGCCTTGAAGCTGGCACCATCTTCTCCGCGCACGATCAGGCGGACATGATCGGTGCCGACTATATCGGCCTTGACCATCCGCACCGGCCCCACGGCCACGCGCGGCCCCGGCCACCCCATGCCGTAGGGTCCGGCGCTTTCCAGTTTCTCCACCAGGGCCGGGGTCAGCCCGCCCGGCGCGACGGCCAGATCCAGCAGCATCGCCTGGCTCGCCATGGCGGCGGAGACGGTGTTGCCCAGTCGCTCGTCCAGCCATTGGCCGAGCGCGTCCAGCTTGCCCGCCTCGACCGTCAGGCCCGCGGCCATGGCGTGGCCACCGCCCGCGACCAGCAGGCCGTGTTCGCGCGCGGCAATGATCGCCGCGCCCAGATCCACCCCGGCAATCGAACGACCGGAGCCTTTGCCATGGCCTGATTCGTCCGCGTCCAATGCGATGACCAAGGTAGGCTTGCCGGTCTTTTCCTTGATTCGCCCGGCGACGATTCCGATCACGCCGGGATGCCAGCCTCGTCCGGCCAGGGTCAGCACCGCGCGGTTGTGCTGCGAATCGACCTGTGCTTCGGCCTGTTCCTGCACCATCGCCTCGATCGCGCGGCGTTCTTCGTTGAGGGCGGAGAGCTGCGCGGCAATCGCCTGTGCCTCTTCCGGGTCCTCGGTAGTGAGCAGACGGACGCCCAGGGTCGATTCGCCGACGCGCCCTCCGGCGTTGATTCGCGGGCCCAGGGCAAAGCCCAGGTCGCTGCACGTCGGCGCGCGAGTCAGGCGGCTGGCGTCGATCAGCGCGGACATGCCCACGCCTTCGCGCCGCGACATCACTTTCAGCCCCTGGGCGACGAAGGCCCGGTTCAGCCCGTGCAGCGCGGCAACGTCGGCCACGGTGCCAAGCGCGACCAGGTCGAGCAGGGCAAACAGGTCCGGCTCGCGGCGCGTTGCGAAATAGCCGCGCTGCCGCAGGGTGCGCACCGTGGCCACGGCCAGCAGGAAGGCCACTCCCACGGCGGCAAGGTGGCCATGGGCTGCCGCTTCCAGCTCTTCGTCCAGCCGGTTTGGATTGACCAGCGCAACCGCGCGCGGAAGTTCGGGGGAGCATTTGTGGTGATCGACCACGATCACGTCGACCCCGGCCTGCCGCGCCATGTCCAGCGCCTGGTGCGCCATGGCGCCGCAGTCGACCGTGACGATCAGGCTTGAGCCCTCCTCGGCAATGCGGACCAGCGCTTCGCCCGAGGGGCCATAGCCTTCGAGCAGGCGGTCCGGAATGTAATAGCGCGCCTCGTGCCCCAATGCGCGGATCAGGCGGATCAGCAGGGCGGCGCTGGTCGCGCCATCGACGTCATAGTCGCCATAGACCGTGACTGGCTCCTGGCTTTCGATGGCGCGGGCCAATCGCTCTGCCGCGACGTCCATGTCGCGGAAAAGGGACGGGTCGGGGAGGAACGCGCGCAGCGAGGGATTGCGGTGGCGTTCCAGATCGTCTTCCGGCACGCCGCGTGACATCAGCAACTGGGCGGCAATATCATGCTCCAGCCCGATCGCTCCGCCCAGATCCATGTTCCCGCCGCGCCAGCGCCAGGTCTTTCCAGTGAGCGAGCGATCAAGTCCAAGAATAGAAGGTGCGGCCATGCCGCGCTGGTTAGCCGAGCGCGGCTGAAGGGGGAAGGTGCCTGTTCATAGATTGCCGCCGTGTCAGCAAAGACTTGCCCGCATAGCGGGTTACAGTGCTAGGGTGCCGCCATGCTCGCAATCATCTGGCATAGCCGCACTGGCGCAAGCATGGCCCTGGCCGAGGCGGCTGCGCGCGGTGCGCGGGGCTATGGAAAGCTGATCCAGGCCGGAGCGGCGGGTGCCGAGGACTTGCTGGCGGCGGCGGGTTACCTGTTCGTCTGCCCGGAAAACCTCGGCACGATGAGCGGCATGATGAAGGAGATGTTCGACCGCTGCTATTACCCGCTGCTGGGCCGCGTGGAGGGCCGCGCCTATGCCACGATCATTGCGGCGGGCAGCGACGGACATGGGGCGCAAGCGCAGGTGGACCGGATCGTCACCGGCTGGCGTTTGCGCCGGGTGGCCGAGCCGCTGATCGTGAACACCGCGGCCCAGACGCCCGAGGCCATTCTGGCTCCCAAGGTCCTGTTGCCCGATGTTCTCCGTAAGGCGGAAGAGATGGGCGAGGCGTTGGCGACCGGCCTGGAGCAGGGGATATTTTGAACACCGCCAGGAGAGACTCCTCCGAAACGGTTTTAATTGCCCTGCCGGGACTCGACTAAATGCCGGGAAAAATGGCAGGGGTTACGGATACTTACTTAGCTTGTGGGACAGGGGTGGCAGTAGATAATTCCAGCGCTGGCTGCGGTGAAAGTGCAATTCTTGCGCTCGCCTTTGCGCCTGGAACGCGTCCGGGGATCGATTCTCTGGTCGCGCTGGCTAGCAAAGCCGATTTGGACCTTCAGTTCACGATCAGCCACATCGCCGAAGACGACGGAAACTGGGCCGAGTTGCTGGCTGGTGGACTGACGTTCGATTGCCGCGGGCTGGCTCCGGGCAGGGCGGGAGTGCATCCGGGCAAGGCGGCTTTGTTAGGGCTTCCGGACGCCCCCGCGGGAGAGGTCGTGACGCTGGGACCTTCGCCGCATCTGGCAGAGGGCGGGGGTTTGTTGCCGGTGGTTCGTGTCCTTGCGGGGCTGGGGGCGCAACTGGCCGGGATGCCTGGTGTCCTGGGCGCTTATTGGCGGCCCGCGCATTGCTGGATGACCCCGAAGTACTTCCGGGGCGTGGTCCAGGACTGGTTGAAGGGCGGGCCTTTCCCCGCGCTGGGCCTGACCTCGCTGCAACAGGCGCGGGACGGGGCCATGGTTTCGGTCGGCCTCGACTATCTGATCGGTCAGGAGCTGTTCTTTCTGCCGAACCGCAGGCTTGCTCCCGCTGCGGTTGCGCGCATCGCAGTACGCCTTGTCAATGACCTGCTCGCCACAGGGCCGCTGAGGGAACCGCTGGAGCTGACCGGGCCGGAAGGTGAGCGCGTGGCGATCAAGCCCATCCTGGGCGGGCGGCAATTGCAGGTCACGGTCGCGCCATGACCATAGGTGGAATACCGTCACTGCCCGCTCCGCAAGCTGGTGGATGGTCCGTTGCGAATGGCCGTCAGCGACTATCCTTCCGGGCAGTGAACCGGCGCGGCAGGCCGGGATATGATGGCGGGCTTCAGCGCCATCATCTGCTTCCTTTGCAGATACTTAACCGGAAATGTTTCCACCCCCTATTAGATAGTCTCGGGCGGGACCGGCTGAGCTTTGACGACTTTCGCAGCAATGGAATGCTGCTTCCGGCCAACGACGATGCCGCCGTCCGCATCGGTCTGCCGCTGCATCGCGGGCCGCACCGCGATTACAATGCCCTGGTGATCGAACGGGTGGGGCAGATCGAGGCGGGTTGGGCGCTGCGGAACCGGCACAGCCCGGAACAGGCTCTGGAAGACGCGCTGGAACGGCTGCGCCTGCTGCAACGCGCACTGCGCCGCCGCTTGCTCGCCCAGCGCCGCCCGCTGCGGCTCAATCGCCACGATCCGGTCGGGCGCGGTTTCGACTTTACCGAACTGGATGCAATGGCGGACCTGTTGTGGCCCGCCACTGCACCGGAACGCAATCTTTAGGCGAGGGCCATCCGGGCCTTGGCCGCCAGTTCCGTGCGGGCCTGGTTGTATTCGGCTTCCAGCCTGTCGACCCGCTCGCCGACTGTTTCGACGGCCTTGACCGCGCCAATGCCCTGGCCCGAACCCCAGATGTCCTTCCACGCCTTGGCTTCGGTATTGCCGCCCGAACCGAAGTTCATCTTCGACGGGTCGCTTTCGGGCAGGTTGTCGGGATCAAGCCCGGCCGCAACAATGGAGGGGCGCAGGTAATTGCCGTGAACCCCGGTGAAGAGGTTGGAATAGACGATGTCCGAAGCCGTGCCTTCGACAATCGCCTGCTTGTAACCATCGACGGCGCGGGCCTCCTTGGTCGCGATCCAGGGGCTCCCGATATAGGCAAAGTCCGCGCCCATGGCCTGGGCGGCAAGGATCGAGCGCCCGCAGGCAATCGAGCCGGAGAGGGCGACCGGGCCGTCAAACCATTCGCGGATTTCCTGCATCAGGGCGAAGGGCGAAAGCGTGCCGGCATGGCCGCCCGCGCCTGCTGCCACCGGGATCAGGCCGCTTGCGCCCTTTTCAATCGCCTTGCGGGCAAAGCGGTCGTTGATCACGTCGTGCAGCACCATGCCGCCCCAGCCGCGCACCGCCATGTTGATATCCTCACGCGCGCCCAGCGAGGTGATGACCAGCGGCACCTGCCACTTGGCGCAGACTTCCATGTCCTCTTCCAGCCGGTTGTTCGACTTGTGGACGATCTGGTTCACCGCAAAGGGCGCGGCCGGGCGGTCCGGATTGTCGCGGTTGTGGGCCGCCAGTTCCTCGGTGATCTGGTGCAGCCATTCATCCAGCACGCCCGAAGGCCGCGCGTTGAGCGCTGGAAAGCTGCCGATCACGCCGGCCTTGCACTGGGCGATGACCAGTTCCGGCCCGGAAATGATGAACAGCGGGGAGCCGATGACGGGCAGGCGAAGACGATCGAACGGAGCGGGAAGCGACATGAATAACCCCTGTTAAACGGTCAATTAAACAATCCTTAGCAGTGCCGGGAATGGCGTGTCGAGAGGGAGCGAAAGCTTGTCCGTGGACTACAATGGCGGGAGAGAGTCCGCACGCGTTTCCCCCGCATGGGCTTGATCCTGCCGCGCAACAGGGCCAAGCCGTGGCCCATGACAGCAACCATCATCGGCCTGGCCCGCGATAGCGAGCATCGCTTTTCCAAGCAGCTTCACGAAAGGGTGAACCTGATCGCGGGAATTGGCGTTGAGGGGGATGCCCATGCCGGCCGTCTGGTCCAGCATCTCTATGATCAGCGCAAGAACCCGAACCAGCCGAACTTGAAACAGGTCCACCTGATCCATGCCGAGCTGTTCGAGGAACTGGCCGAAAAGGGCTTTCACGTTTCTCCGGGACAACTGGGAGAGAACGTCACCACCCAGGGCGTCGACCTGCTGTGCCTGTCGCGCGGCACGCGGTTGCGGTTGGGGGATGAGGCCGTGATCGAGATCACCGGTCTGCGTAACCCGTGCAAGTACATCGACGGCCTGGCCAAGGGCCTGATGGCTGCGACGCTGGACAAGGCGCCGGACGGCAGTGTGATCCGCAAATGCGGGGTCATGGCCATTGTCGTTACCGGCGGCGAAGTGCGGACCGGGGATGCGATCCACCTGGAATCCTTGCCCATGGTGCACGAACCGCTGGAGCCGATCTAGGCATAGGCGCGGCGGTACAGGTCCTCGATCTCGTGCGCTTCGGGCACTCTGGGATTGTTGGCAGGACTTCCGCTGGCCAGGGCCTGCTGCGCCATCAGCGGCACCAGTTCGTCCCAGCGTTCGCGGGCTATCCCATAGGCTGACGGGGTTGGAACCTTGAGGTCGCTGTTGACCCGCTCAAGCGCCTCGACCAGGCGGCCCACTGCGCCCTGATCGCTTTCTCTGTCCGAAGCCAGGCCCATCGCGCGTGCGCAATCGGCATAGCGGGGCAGGGCGGCAGGGGCGCTCCACCCCGTGATCAGCGGCATCAGCATCGCGTTGGACAGGCCATGCGCGACATGGAAATGCGCGCCAATCGGGCGGCTCATCCCGTGAACCAGCGCGACCGAGCTGTTCGAAAAGGCAATGCCGCCTTGCAGCGCGCCCAGCATCAGGGCTTCGCGTGCCGCGCGGTTGCCGGGATCGGCGCAGGCGAGGGGCAGGTTCGCCCAGATCAGCCGCATGGCTGAAAGCGCCATGGAATCGGAAAACGGATTGGCGCGCTTGGAAACGTAGGCTTCAACCGCGTGGACCAGACTGTCGATCCCGGTATCGGCGGTCAGCCGCGCGGGCTTGGTCAGGGTGAGTTCGTAGTCGACCACGGCGATCTGAGGCAGGTAGGCCAGCCCCGCGCAGAGCATCTTCTCGTCGGTCTCGGCGTCGGTGATGATGGTGAAGCGCGTCGCTTCGCTGCCCGTTCCCGCAGTGGTTGGAATGGCGATGATCGGCAGTCCCGGCGCGTCTTCCTGGTGCGGAGCCTTCAGATCGCGCACAGCGATAGCGCGGTCGCGCTTCACCGCGATCATCTTGGCGCTGTCGATCGGGCTGCCGCCGCCCAGACCGATCACGCAATCGTGGTTCCCCTGCGCCAGGAAAGCGCAGCCCGCTTCGGTCGAGGCAACAGTCGGATCGGGGACGACGCCGGTAAAAGTGCGGGCTGCAATTCCCGCGCCCGCCAGCAAGCTTTCCACCCGCTCCAGAATGCCGGAGCCGGCGATCCACGAATCGGTCACGATCAGGGGGTGCGAAAGACCGGAGGCGCAAAGCACCTCCGGCAATTCGTTCAGCGCGCCGCCGCCAATGCGGATCGTGCGGGGAAGGTGGATTGCCGCCATCCTGCTCAGGCCAGCAGGTGTTCCATGCCGTACACGCGCGCGGCGGTGCCGGCGTAGAGCGCCCGCTTTTCCTCAGCCGAAGCGCCGATGGTCAGGTGCTTGAACGCGTTCCACAAGGTGGCATAGCTCGCGCCCCACTTGTCGACCGGATAGTTGCTTTCGAACATGGAGCGGGTCGGGCCAAAGGCTTCGATGCAGGTTTCGATATAGGGCCGCCACATGGCAGCCAGCGTTTCGGATGAAAGCCCCGCAGCCGGTCCGTGATCGGGCATCCCGGCGAAGGACATGGCCAGGCCGCCCAGCTTGACCGATACGTTCTGGCACTGGCCGATGGCCTTGATCTTCTCGCGCCAGGTGTCGAACCGTTCGTGCAGCTTGCCGTGATAGCTGCCCATGCCCAGCGGCGTGCCGCAGTGATCCAGTACGATGGTCTGGTCCGGGAAGGCGCGGGCAAGGCTGAGCACGTCATCCAGCTGCGGCTCCAGCAGCCAGGCGTCGAAGGTCAGCCCGCGCTTGCCGAGTTCGGCAAAGCCTTCGCGGAAGGCGGGATCGTTATAAAGTCCCTCGGGTGCGTGGAACGGCGGGCCGAGCACGTCGGGATCGGCATTCCAGGCACCCTGGTGACGGATGCCCTTGAAGCGGGGGCTGGCTGCGGAAAGTGCGTCCAGCACGTCACCAGCCTTGGCGCCCAGCCGCAGGTCGGCATGGCCAATGATCGCGTCGCACAGGCGGATATCGCCGTAGAGGCCGCTGGCGCTCTGCGCGGCAACGCCGTTGACGTATTCGACTTCCCCCACGACCTTGAACGCATCGTCGGCCCCGGCGCGGTAGAATGCGCCGCATTCCATGAAGACCGTGCCGATCACGTTGTGGCCGCAGGTGGCATCGGCGTGCAGTTCATTGAAGGTGTAATAGGGCGAAAGGGCGATCGCCTCGATGAAGTGGTGACGCGGTTCGGGGAAGGCCGCCATCAAGGGACGCAGGTCCCACAGGTGATGGTGCGGGTCGATGATCGGCAGGTCAGGTTCCAGGATTGCTTCGCTCACGCTCTCGTCCTCTCCGTTATGATCTGCCTGCCAGCTTATGGCCACTTGCGGGTTTGACAAGCGCAGATCGGCCCCGCATTAATCGAGCGATTAAAAAAATCTGTTGGTAGAGGGGAACGGCATGAAGGCCCTGCGATATTACGGCGCGCGCGATGTGCGGTACGAGGCGATGGAGGATCCCACGCCGCAGTCTGACCGCGATGCGATCATCAAGGTCACGGCCTGCTCGATCTGCGGATCGGACCTGCACATCTATCACGGCCACGGCTTTTCCGAGGATACCGGCTTTTGTGTCGGTCACGAGGCTGTCGGTGAAGTGGTGGAAGTGGGGCGCGGCGTTCACCGGCTCAAGGTGGGCGATAAGGTCATGATCCCCGCAGCGGTGGGCTGCGGAGCCTGCCGTTCGTGCCTGGCGGGCAACGTCGCCAATTGCGAGTTCAACGCGGGTGCTTGCTATGGCCTCTCGGCCAAGCTGCAAGGTTCTCAGGCTGAAGCGGTCCGGGTTCCGGCAGCAGACGTGAATGCGGTTCCGGTGCCCGAAGGCGTCAGCATGGAACAGGCGCTGATGATGACGGACGCGCTGGCGACCGCCTGGTTCGGTGCGCGCAATGCGGATATCAGGCCGGGTTCCAGCGTGGCCGTGATCGGGCTTGGGCCTATCGGCCTGATGGCGGTGGACAGCGCCTTCGTGATGGGCGCCCACGTGGTCTATGCGATCGACCCGATTGCGGAGCGCCGCGCCATAGCCGAAGCATCGGGTGCTATTGCGCTGCATCCGGATGAAGCGCTGGAGCGGATCAAGCAGGATACCCACGGCAACAAGCTGGACTGCGTGGTCGAAGTGGTCGGCAGCGATGCGACGGTCGATTTCGCCCTGCGCCTGGTCAAGCGGCGCGGAACGGTTTCAGTGATCGGCGTGCAGCAGAGCCGACGCTTTGCCTTTCCGCTGGAGCGCGCCTTTGCAGCGGGCCTGACCTTCCGCATTGGCACTTGCTCCGTGCCCGAGGAACTTCCTGCGCTGTTCCCGCTGGTCCAGTCAGGCCGTCTGCGTCCGGAAAAGTACGTCAGCCACCGGATGCCGCTGAGCGAGGGGGCAGAGGCCTATCGCTTGTTCGAAGCGCGGGAAGCTGGCGCGCTGAAGATGGTGTTGACGCCCTGACAGGGCTTGAAAACAAGATCCGTTCGCATCGAGCGAAGTCGAGATGCCGCAAGCGGTGTCTCGACTACGCTCGACACGAACGGGTCTTAAGTTAACGACCGGCCACCGCGTTCGCCGCGCTGAGTACGGCGCGGACCGAGGCCGTCGCAATGTCCTCGTCGATGCCTACGCCCCAGACGGTCTTGCCGTCCGGGCCGGTGCATTCGACATAGGCCGCCGCGCGGGCATCGGACCCGGCGGTCATGGCGTGTTCGGCATAGTCCTTCACTTCCAGCTTTACGCCGAAGGTTTCGCCAATGGTTGAAACGACCGAGCTGATCAGACCATTGCCGCGACCGGAAACGGACTGTTCCTGATCGTCCACGGCGATCTTGCCTGCGAACAGGCGCGTGCCGTCCGCCGCCTTGGTTTCCTCGTAATCCATCAGCTGGAAATGCTGCGGTGTGTTGAGGTGATAGGTCTTCTGGAAGACCGCCCAGATATCGTCGGCAAACAGTTCGCGGCCCACTTCGTCGGCCAGTTCCTGCACGTGCTTGGAGAAGTGCGCCTGCATCTTCTTGGGCAGTTTCAGGCCCTGGTCCTGTTCCAGAACCCAGGCGAAACCGCCCTTGCCGGACTGCGAGTTGACGCGGATCACCGCTTCGTAATCGCGGCCCAGATCGGCGGGGTCGATGGGCAGATAGGGCATCTCCCACGTTTCGTCATTCTGCTGCTCGCGCGCGGCAAAGCCCTTCTTGATCGCATCCTGATGGCTGCCCGAGAACGAGGTGTAGACCAGTTCGCCAACATAGGGGTGGCGCGGGTGGATCGGCAGTTGGTTGCAATATTCCACCGTCTTGGCGATGGCGTCGATATCCGAGAAATCCAGTCCCGGATCAACGCCCTGCGTGTACATGTTGAGCGCGACGGTAACGATGTCGCAGTTGCCGGTGCGCTCGCCATTGCCGAACAGGCAGCCTTCGACGCGGTCGCCACCAGCCATCAGGCCCAGTTCAGCTGCGGCAATGCCGGTGCCGCGGTCGTTGTGGGTGTGGAGCGAGATGACCACGCTGTCGCGGTTGGGGATCAGCCGCCCGAACAGTTCCACCTGGTCGGCATAGACATTGGGCGTCGCGCATTCGACCGTGGCGGGCAGGTTGAAGATGATCGGCTTTTCCGGCGTCGGCTGCAGCACGTCCATCACGGCGGCGCAGACTTCGACCGAATATTCCACTTCGGCGGTGGAGAAGGTTTCCGGGCTGTATTCGAACACCCAGTCGGTCTGGTGATACTTGGCAGCCTGGTCGCGCAGCACCTTCGCGCCTTCAATGGCGATCTGCTTGATCTCGTCCTTGGTCATGCCGAACACGACCTTGCGCCAGACCGGCGAGACCGCGTTGTAGAGGTGGACGATGGCCGTCTTTGCGCCTTCCAGGCTGGCAAAGCTGGTTTCGATCAGGTCGCGGCGCGACTGCGTGAGGATCTGGATTGCAACGTCGTCGGGAATCTTGTCATTGCGGACCAGGCCAGAGATAAAGTCAAAGTCCGTTGCGCCCGATGCCGGAAAGCCCACTTCGATTTCCTTGCAGCCGACTTTCAGCAGCAGGTCGAAGAACCGCATCTTCTTTTCCGCGCCCATCGGGTCGATCAGCGCCTGGTTCCCGTCGCGCAGGTCGGTCGAAAGCCAGCGCGGGGCCTTGGTGATCACCTGGCTCGGCCACTTGCGGTCGGGCAGGTTGATGGGCGGAAAGGGGCGATACTTGGCCGCGGGGTTCTTCAGCATGGTCATCGGTATGGTCCGGTATATGGCAATTGCGACAATGGTGCGGTGGGTTCTTCCCTTGGGAGCCGCTGGCGGCCCCTACCGGCACGCCAAGCTCACGCCCAAGGGCGGGTAAGTCGCAGGGTAAGGCCAAGACGCAGGTTCATGGCGCCAGCCTATGGCGAGCGAGGCGCGGCTTGTAAAGGGGATACCCCTGAATTCCGCTCCTTCTCTCTCCGCGCTTGCCGAGCCGTGCGGCAGTGGCAATAAGGTTGCGCAAAGCAACTGAGGGGATTCTTGCGCATGCCATCTGCCGCCGGTTTCGATAAGTCACGTCTTGCCCGTCTCGATGCCTTCGTGAAGGAGCGCTACCTCGATACAGGCCTGCTGCCCAATGCGCAGGTTCTGGTCGCCCGTGATGGAGAGATTGCGCATTTTTCCTCGCAAGGGACCGCGCGCGAAGGGGGCAAGACGATTGACGAGGGATCGCTGTTCCGCATCGCCTCGATGACCAAGCCTATCACTTCGGTGGCCTTCATGATGCTGCTGGAAGAGGGCAAGGTGGCGCTGGATACGCCGGTCCACCACGTCCTGCCCGAATTCAAGGGACTGGGGGTCTATAACGGCGGCGGCGCGGGCGTGCCGTTCCTGACCAAGGCGTGCGAACGGCCGATGCAGATGGTCGACCTGCTGCGCCATACCTCTGGCCTGACCTATGGCTTCCAGAACCGAACCAACATCGATGCCGCGATGCGGGAAGGCAAGTTCGAGAACTGGCACGGCAACCTGGATCTCGACGAATTCGTCGCCGCGCTGGGCAAGCTGCCGCTGGAGTTTTCGCCGGGTACGGCCTGGAACTATTCGGTTTCGACCGACGTTCTGGGCGCCGTGGTTCAGCGCCTGTCGGGCCTTTCGCTCGACCAGTTCTTTGCCACGCGGATTTTCCAGCCGCTCAAGATGGACGATACCTTCTTTGCCGTGCCCGAAGGCAAGGTCGACCGTCTGACGGACTGCTACACCTTCGTTCCGGACAAGGGCCGGGTGATGTACGATCGCGGCGCGGAAAGCGCCTGGAGCCGGATGCCGCGCCAGCTTTCGGGCGGCGGCGGGCTGGTTTCGACCGCGCTGGACTATCACCGTTTCTGCCAGATGCTGCTTAACGGCGGGGAACTGGAAGGCGAACGGATCATCGGGCGCAAGACGCTGGAGCTGATGACCATGAACCACCTGCCTGATGGCGGCGATCTGGCCAGCTGGTCGAAATCGCTGTTCAGCGAGGCGACCAATGCCGGCGTGGGTTTCGGCCTGGGCTTTGCCGTGAACATCAACCCGGCGGCCAACATGATTCCGGGTTCGACCGGCGAATATTACTGGGGCGGAATGTTCTCGACCGCGTTCTTCGTCGATCCGGTGGAAAAGGTGCACATGGTCTTCATGACCCAGCTTTCGCCGAGCAGCGTCTATCCGATCCGCCGCGAACTGAAGACCCTGATCTATTCGGCGCTCGTCTGATGTCGGTTGTCAACGCGCTCTATGAAGAGATGGGCCTGACCCGGATTGTCGAGATTGATCCTGCGGGCCGTGCCGTTCTGGAATACGAGGCGAAGCAGGCGCAGTGCCATTCCGGCGGCGTGGTGCAGGGCGGCTTCGTGACGGGGTGGATCGACGCCGCCATGGCCCATGCGGCGATTGCCCTGACCGGGGACGAGATCGTGCCAATGACGCTGGAATTGAAAGTCAGCTTCTTTGCGCCCGCCCGGCCGGGTCCGGTCTTTGCGGAGGGCTGGGTGGTCAAGCACGGCAAGCGCACCGCCTTTTATGAAGGCGCGTTAAAGGATGGGGCGGGCAACTTGCTGGCCAAGGCCACCAGCACTCTGGCGATGATCGACCGGGGGCGGGTGGAGGCGGCATCGAAGGCGGCTTTGGACAAATGATCCGATAACAAACGGGCAATGGGAGATCTGGGGAATGTCTGAAATCCGGCCCTTTACGCTTGATGTTCCGCAACAGGAACTGGACGATCTCAACACCCGGATCGACCGGACCCGCTGGCCGGAAAAGGAAACCGTGGAGGACTGGTCGCAGGGCACGCCGCTGGCCGCCTTGCAGGACCTGGTTGCCTATTGGCGCCGCGACTATGACTGGCGGCGGTGCGAGGCGCGGCTGAATGCCCTGGGCCAGTTCGTGACCGAGATTGACGGCCTGCCCATCCACTTTATCCACGTCCGCTCCCCTCATGCCGGGGCCATGCCGCTGATCATGACCCACGGCTGGCCGGGTTCGGTGATCGAGTTCATGGGGGTGATCGAGGCGCTGACCAATCCGGACGATCCGGCCCAGGCCTTTGATCTGGTCCTCCCCTCGCTGCCGGGCTTCGGCTTTTCCGGCAAGCCCGCCGCAACCGGATGGGGCGTGGAGAAGATCGGCCGCGCCTGGGGTCAGCTGATGACGCGGCTGGGTTACACCCGCTGGGTCGCGCAGGGCGGCGACTGGGGCAGCGCCGTGACCACGGCCATCGGCGTGCAGAAAGTCGCTGGCTGCGCGGGCATTCACCTCAACATGCCGATCGGGCGGCCCTTGCCCGAGGATATGGAAAATCCCACTCCGGCAGAGCTGAAGGCGCTGGGCGCGCTCAAGCATTACCAGGATTGGGACTCCGGCTATTCCACCCAGCAGCGCACCCGTCCGCAGACGGTGGGCTATGGGCTGGTCGATAGTCCGGTTGGACTGGCAGGCTGGATCTTCGAGAAGATGTGGGCCTGGACCGACAATTCCGGTTCGCCCTTCGATGCGCTGAGCCGGGACCAGATCCTCGACAACATCATGCTCTATTGGCTGCCTGCCAACGGGGCATCATCCGCGCGGCTCTATTGGGAAAGCTTCGGCTCGTTTGCGCCGCAAGAAATCGAATTGCCGGTGGCAATCAGCGCCTTTCCCAAGGAAATCCTGCCGACCCCGCGCAAATGGGCAGAGCGCAATTACCGCAACCTGGTCCACTGGGGGGATATGGAGAAGGGCGGTCACTTTGCCGCCTGGGAACAGCCAGAGGCCTTCGTCGCGGAACTGCGTGCCGCCTTTGCCGGAATGCGTTAGCCGCAGCGGATCGCCTTGATCCGGCCATCGACGCCAATCTCGATGTTCAGACGGGTGGGGACATAGTCCATCGTCACCGCCGCGCCGGGTTCGATCACGCGAATGCGGCTGTGGCCCACGTCAGCGCGGATTGCGGTTAGGGTGTCCTTGCTGGGCAGAGAATTCATGCGCGCCTGGGCCTTGGCAGCGCCGCAGGTATCGGCAGTGCGGACCGCCGACGTGGCCGGATCGGTAGCGCCTGCGGGCGCGGGCCCCACAGGGACCTGCATGGTCGGTTCGTTGTCGGGAACGGGCGTAACCACGGCGGCCGCGCTGTCCTCGCCCATTTCGGTCTGTTCCGGCGCGGGCCGTTTGGCCTCGTTACAGGCGCTCAGTAGCGCGAGGCAGGAGAGGGTGAGGGACAAGGTCAGGCGCATGAAATCGGCTCCGGCGAAGGCGCTGATACAACGCCCCCGCACAGAGCCGGTTCCGCTTACTTCTGGAACGCCGCGACGATATCCAGTTCGACTTCGTCCGACACCAGCGGGATCGCATAGCCGACGCCAAAGTCGCTGCGCTTGATCTTCGCCGTGGCGGTGAAGCCGACGTTTTCCTTGCCGCCCATCATCGCCGGAGCCTTGCCCGCGCCATAGAACTTAGCGTCCAGCGTGACCGGGCGCGTCACGCCGTTCAGGGTGAGGTCGCCAGTGATGTGCGCGCTATCGCCGCCGTGGACATGGACGGCGGTGGAAACGAAGCGTGCCGGGGCAGGGGCCGCGCCGAAGAAGTCAGCCTTGCCGCTCTCACCCGCAGGCTTGAGCAGGTGCGCGGTCAGGCCCGCGCTGGCCGTCGTCACCTTGGCGACGGGAATGGTCACGTCGACCTTGGCCGCGGCCGGGTTCTTGGGATCGAGCACCAGCGTGCCGGTGATGTCACCGAACAGGCCGAAATAGGGGGTGAAGCCGAAGTGATCGACGCGCCAGCCGACCAGGGTGTGGCCAGCATCGGCCTGATAGGTTCCGCCAGTGATAGCGGCGGTGTTCTTGCTGCCGGGAAGCTGGGGTGCCTGTGCTTCCAGCGGAAGCGTCAGGGCAAGAGCGGCGGCCACGATGGCGCTGCCGAATAGTGCATTCTTCATGGGAAAACCTCCGGGGCAGAGTTGCGAATGGTTCGCATCTCTGCCCCGAAGTCATGACAGGATCAATTCTTTTCCTGGTCAACCAGCTTGTTCTTGCCAATCCAGGGCATCATGGCGCGCAGGCGCGAACCGGTCTGTTCGATCGGGTGCGCTTCGGCAGCCTTGCGGGCAGCCTTCAGCTCGGGCTGGCCGGCGCGGTTGTCGAGCACGAAGTTCTTCACGAAGCGGCCCGACTGGATGTCTTCCAGAACGCGCTTCATTTCCGCCTTGGTTTCGGCAGTGATGATGCGCGGACCGGTGGTGATGTCACCATATTCCGCCGTGTTCGAGATCGAGTAGCGCATGTTGGCGATGCCGCCTTCATAGAGCAGGTCGACGATCAGCTTGGTTTCGTGAAGGCACTCGAAATAGGCCATTTCCGGGGCGTAACCGGCTTCGACCAGGGTTTCGAACCCGGCCTGGATCAGGTGAGTGATGCCGCCGCACAGCACGGCCTGTTCGCCGAACAGGTCGGTTTCGCACTCTTCCTTGAAGTTGGTTTCGATGATGCCGCTGCGGCCACCGCCCACGCCAGAGGCATAGGCCAGGGCAACGTCATGGGCATTGCCGGTAGCATCCTGGTGCACGGCGATCAGGCACGGCACGCCGCCGCCCTTCAGGTATTCGCCGCGCACGGTGTGGCCCGGACCCTTCGGCGCGATCATGATCACGTCTATGTCGGCGGGCACTTCGATCAGGCCGAAGTGGATGTTGAGGCCGTGGGCAAAGGCAAGCGCCGCGCCGGGCTTCATGTTGCCCTTCAGGTCGTTGTCCCAGATGGCGGCCTGATGCTCGTCCGGAGCCAGGATCATGAGGACGTCGGCCCAGCCGGCGGCTTCCTTGTTCGACATGACCTTGAAGCCGGCCGCTTCGGCCTTCTTCGCGCTGGCCGAGCCGGGACGCAGCGCGATGGCTACTTCCTTCACGCCGCTGTCGCGCAGGTTCTGCGCATGGGCGTGGCCTTGGCTGCCATAGCCCAGAACGGCGATCTTCTTGCCCGTGACCAGGTTCAGGTCGCAATCGGCGTCGTAATAAACCTTCATGTTCGTAATCCCGTCTTTGGTTTGCGTCACCCCGGCCTTGAGCCGGGGTCCAGATTGTTCTTCGCGTGGAAGGAAGCTGGATCCCGGGTCAAGCCCGGGATGACGGGTTAGGTTGGTACTTGAAAATCAAATCCCTGTGGCTCCGCGCATCATGCCGACCACGCCGGTCCGGCCCACTTCGACCAGGCCCAGTTCGCGCATCAGCGAGACGAAGCGGTCCAGCTTGTCCGGAGTGCCGGTCAGTTCGAAGATGAAGCTGCTGGTAGTCGTATCGACCACCTTGGCGCGGAACACTTCGGCCAGGCGCAGCGCCTCGACCCGCGCGTCCCCGGTGCCGGATACTTTGACCAGCGCCAGCTCGCGCTCGACATGATCGCCAGCCTCGGTCAGGTCGACGACCTTGTGGACCGGGACCAGCCGGTCCAGCTGGGCATGGATCTGGTCGATCACCGCAGGCGGACCGTGGGTAACGATGGTGATCCGGCTGACCGCGTGGTTTTCGGTAATGTCGGCCACGGTCAGGCTGTCGATATTATAGCCGCGCGCGGTGAACAGACCGGCGATCTTGGCCAGGATGCCCGCCTCGTTATCGACCGTGATGGTCAGGACGTGGCGTTCCGATGCTTCGTGCTTGATCTTCATCATATCAAATTTTCCTGCGCGGTCCTTCGAGACGCACTCGGACTTCGTCCTCGCGCTCCTCAGGACGAACGGAGAAGGGGGAAGCCGATCGCCCTGAGGAGGCGTCGAAGCCGCAGGCTGAGAGGCCGTCTCGAAGGGTCACACCAGCGCCTTCGCTTCGTCGTCCATGGTGCCCGCGACCTGATCGCCGTAGAGGATCATGTCGGTATGCGCCGCGCCCGAGGGGATCATCGGGAAGCAGTTGGCTTCCTTGGCCACCAGGCAGTCGACGATCACTGGCCCCGGATAGTCGATCATCTCCTGGATTCCGGCGTCCAGCTGGGATTCGTTTTCGATGCGGATACCCTTCCAGCCATAGGCTTCGGCCAGCTTCACGAAATCGGGCAGGCTGTCCGAGTAGGAGCTGGAATAGCGGCTTTCATAGGTCAGTTCCTGCCACTGGCGGACCATGCCCATCCATTCGTTGTTGAGCACGAAAACCTTGACCGGCAGGCGGAACTGCGTGGCCGTGCCCAGCTCCTGGATGTTCATCTGGATCGAGGCATCCCCGGCGACGTCGATCACCAGGCTGTCAGGATTGCCCAGCTGCGCACCGATGGCAGCCGGAAGGCCATAGCCCATGGTGCCAAGCCCGCCGGACGTCAGCCACTTGTTGGGGCCAAAGAAGTGGAAGTACTGCGCCGCCCACATCTGGTGCTGGCCCACTTCGGTCGCGATGATCGGGTCCTTGTCCTTTGTCAGCTCGAACAGGCGCTCAATCGCCAGCTGCGGCATGATCGCGGACTTGTTGGCCGGGTAGGCCAGGCTCTTGCGCGCGCGCCAGCCGTCGATCCGGGCCTTCCATTCGGTCAGGTCCTGCGCCTGGCGGTTGCCCCAGGCGGCGATCAGCTGTTCCAGCACGGCGGCGCTGTCACCCAGGATCGGCAAGTCGACCGGCACGGTCTTGTTGATCGAAGCGCGGTCGATGTCGATGTGGATCTTGGTCGAGTGCGGGCTGAACGCGTCGAGCCGACCGGTCACGCGGTCATCAAAGCGCGCGCCAACGGCAATGATCAGGTCGGCCCGGTTCATCGCCATGTTGGCTTCATAGGTGCCGTGCATGCCCAGCATGCCGAGCCAGTCGGGATGGCCCGCCGGGAAAGCGCCCAGGCCCATCAGGGTCGAAGTGACCGGAGCGCCCGTCAGTTCCTGCAACTGGCGCAGCAGTTCCGAAGCGCGCGGACCCGAATTGATCACGCCGCCGCCGGTGTAGAAGATCGGTGCCTTGGCATTGGCGATCAGCTCGATTGCCTTGGCAATGTCGCGTTCGCTGCCCTGGTGGGGCGGGTTGTAGCGGATCGGACGCTGCGGCGCGCCTTCGCTCCACGTTGCCGAGGCGATCTGCACGTCCTTGGGAATGTCGATCACGACCGGGCCAGGGCGGCCAGTCGTGGCGATCTGGAACGCCTCGTCCACGATGGCGGCCAGTTCCGACGGATCCTTCACCAGATAGTTGTGCTTGGTGCAGTGGCGAGTGATCCCGATGGTATCGGCTTCCTGGAACGCGTCCGAACCGATCAGGCCGGTCGGGACCTGCCCGGTGATGACGACCAGCGGGATCGAATCCATGAAGGCATCGGCAATGCCGGTGACCGCATTCGTCGCACCCGGACCGGACGTGACCAGGACCACGCCGGGCTTCCCGGTCGAACGGGCATAGCCTTCTGCCGCATGGGCCGCGCCTGCTTCGTGCCGGACCAGGATGTGCCGGATGCGGGCATCGCCAAACAGGGCGTCGTAAATCGGCAGCACGGCTCCGCCCGGATAGCCGAACACGAATTCGACTCCCTGACGAACCAGGCTTTCAACCAGAATGCTGGCGCCGCTGCGCTCCTCGCTCACCTTCGCTTACCTTTCAATTTCTGCGCTTTCGCATCGCCCCGGCTCTTAAAGGACCGACCCGGCACAGGGGGCTGTACCGGGTCTCCTCTCCAACTCGGGGCGAATGCGCAAGCGCATATCTTGCTGCATGCCCTAGGGGATAGGAAATAACGCGTCAACCCTTAAACGCGCAATAATGATGCGAATTCAGCTTCCATATCGTAATCAAATGACTCGGTTCTGGGCCAGTCTTGCGGTGGCTGGTTGCGGAACCAGGTATATTGCCGCTTGGCATAGTTGCGCGTGGCCTGCGCGCCACGGGATTCTGCCTCGGCCCGGTCGATTTCGCCGCTGAGCAAAGCGGCTATTTCCGGCACGCCGATGGCGCGCATGACGGGCAGGGCAGGATCGAGCTGGCGCGCGAGCAGTGCCTCAACCTCAGCCAAGGCGCCGTGGTCGAGCATCAAGGCAAAGCGGCGGTCGCAGCGCTCATAAAGCCAGTCGCGCGGCGGCAGGAGGATCAGGGGATGCAATTCAACGCTCCCCGCAATGCCGCCCACCCGGTCCGCCTGCCATTCCGCCAGGGAACGCCCGGTCGAGCGGACGACTTCCAGCGCGCGGGCAATCCGCGTGGTGTCGCCGGGGGAAAGCAAGGCCGCCCGGGCAGGGTCCTCGGCCTGAAGCGCGGCATAGGCCTGTTCCACCGGCATGGCGCGGACGGCATCACGCACTGCGGGATCAATGGGCGGGACGGGCGCGATCCCGTCGAGCAGGGTGCGCAGATAGAGGCCGGTACCGCCGACGAGGATCGGCACCGCGCCGCGCCGGTGCACCTCGGCAATCACTTCCCGTGCGCGGACCGCCCAGTCGGCGGCGGAGCAAGCCTCTGCGCCGTCCCATTCGCCGAACAGACGGTGCTCGATCCCTTGCATTTCCTCTGCCGATGGGCGGGCAGACAGGACTGCCAAGTCGGCATAGACTTGCGCGCTGTCGGCATTGATGATCACGCCCTCGCCGCCCTGCGCCTTGAGCATAAGTGCCAGGCGCACTGCGCAATCGCTCTTGCCGCTGGCGGTTGGCCCTGCAATGAGCGCCAGCGGCGGATGCTCTGCCGATTCAGGGGAATGAAGAGTGCTCATTGCGCGCGTGATAGCAGAACCGGCGGCCTTGTCCGCACATGTTGATGCGGCGGTCCACGCGCTGGAAGCGCAAGGGGCGAAAGTGCTGGGCGCGGACCTGTTGCCGCAGGCCGAAAACGTCCTGCAATTCATGGCCCATGAAGGCGATCCGGCGGCGGTGCGCGGCGTGCTGGACCGGCACTTCGCTCCGTCCGACATGCTGATTACCGACCACTTGCCCCAGGTTCCGGGGGTTTTCGTGTCTGACATGGATTCTACCATGATCGGGCAGGAATGCATCGACGAACTGGCCGACTTTGCCGGGATCAAGGACCAGATCGCCGAGATTACCGAGCGCGCCATGCAGGGCGAACTGGATTTCGCCGAAGCGCTGACCGAGCGGGTGCGGCTGCTGGGCGGCCTGGGTGAAGACGCGATCCAGCAGTGTCTGGTCGAGCGGATTGTCGACATGCCCGGTGCGGGCACCTTGGTCGCGACCTTGAAGGCGCATGGCTGCAAGACGGTGCTGGTGACGGGCGGCTTCCACCAGTTTGCCGATCCCGTGGCGGAGCGGCTCGGTTTTGAGAAGGTCGTCGGCAATCGCCTGGCGGTCGGCCACGGCAAGCTGACCGGGGGACTGGTCGGCGACATTGTCGACAGTTCGGTCAAGGAAGCGGTGCTGCGCGCGGCGGTTGAGGCCAGCGGTGGCGCGGCAAGTCTGGCGACCGGCGATGGGGCGAACGACATTCCGATGCTGGTCGCGGCCAGCTATGGCGTGGCCTATCACGCCAAGCCCAAGGCGCGGGCCGCAGCAAACGGCGCGATTGATCGGGGCGACCTGACCGACGTGCTGCGGCTGCTGGGAATCCCGGAAGGCGAGTGGGCCTAGACCCGTTTGGTCCTGCGCCGGGCCGCGATTCGCAGGGCCAGCGCGGCAAGGCACAAAGTCACCCCATAGATCGCTTCGGGCCGGGTATCGGGATTGAGCAGACGCAGCGAATAGGACAGTGTGAAGATCAGCCACAGGGTGTGAATGCCAAAGGTGTGCAGTCGCTTCCAGTTGCGCCCCAGCGCCCGCATGGCTGTATCGTTGGACGTTGCAGCCATGACGAACATCATCACATAGGCCAGCCCACCGGCGGCTAGTGCGGGAAGGGGGCGGTCCTCGCCGCTGATCTGGAGAAAACGCACCAGCGCATAAAGATGCGCGGTGTGGCACGCGGCAAAGCCGAGGCCCCACCAGCGGCGGTTCTGCCAGATTGAGCGGGTCGCCGTGTTCGGCCAGAGCCGGGCAAGCGACGATGCCGCATAGGCCAGCAGGAAGATCGGCAAACCGATGCGCGCGGTCCAACGTGCGGCGCGCGACCATTGATCGGCCAGATCGCTTCCGGTCCATAGACCCAGCATGATCGTGCTCAGTCCGGCTATCAATCCCAGCAGCAACGGCCAGCGGCGCGCCATGGCATTCTCCCCTATTTTGATGCAGGTTAGCGTCAGGCAAAGCGGGGCGCCACCTTCCTCAAAGACCTATTGACAGTTCTGTAAGTAATTCGCATCATCATGTCCGCCATGAACATGATGACTGCAAAGCCGCTCGCCCCGGATTTCACGTCCGATGACCTGCCGATGATGCTGCCGGGTCGTCCGCCCATGCGCTATGACCTGCCCAAGGCCTGGCACCACTTCAAGGAACTGGTGAAGGACAAGGAAAACACGGCGGAAGTCGCCAAGATTTTCGAGGCGCTGCCCTGGCGCGGGGCCTATGATGCGGCGCAGGCGTTCCTTGGCAGCGAGCGCGGCAAGGCGATCCGCAAGAGCGAGCCTTCGCTGGTGGCGATCCTGGATGATCACGACTCCCTGCGCAAACTGCCGGCCGGCAGTCTGGCCCATGCCTATTGCGACTTCATGGAGCGCGAAGGCCTGTCGGCCCAGGGGCTGGTGGACGAGCTGGACCGCTATCGCCCGGCGGAATTCTTCTTTGCCGATCAGGTTACCTGGTATTTCAACCGAATGCGCGATACGCATGACTTGCTGCACGTGCTGACCGGCTTTGGCCGCGATGCCCTGGGCGAGCAATGCGTACTGGCCTTTACCTACAGCCAGCAGCCCGCGCTGGCGCACCTGTTCCTGGGCTATGCCGGGGCGCTGCAAATCCGCAAGCACAAGGCGGCCAAGGTGCCGGTCTTCCGCGCGGTGCGCGAGGCGCAGAACATGGGCAAGGCCTGCCCGCGTCTGGTGGAACAACCGATCCGCGAACTGCTCGGCCAGCCGCTGGACGAACTGCGCAGGAAGCTGAACATCGGCGAGCCGAAGTACTACCACCAGGCCCACGCCATGTGGCGCGCGGTTGGGGTCGATCCGTATGATTTGATGGCCCCGGTGAACAATGCGGCCTGACGAACTTCGGCGGCCAGCGCAACGCTCAAGCCTAAGCTCAAGTCCGTCACCCTGAACTTGTTTCAGGGTCCATTTCGCGTTTCAGTCCGAAGGCCGGATTGACGGGTAACAACGCAGCGCAGCACCCCTTCGGACAGGTCAGGTAACCGGCCCGATGGACCCTGAAACAAGTTCAGGGTGACGGGTGGACGCTTCAGGGTGCCGGTCAGGTCCGGCGGCGGTCATTGGTCAAGAGCAAGGCCCTCAGGCCTTACCCTTCCATCCAGTCCTTGAAGAAGCTGTCGTTCGCTTCGCGCAGGGCGCTGAGCTTGATCGGCTTGCCATTGACCACCAGCGCGTCGCCGCCGGTCGTGCCGATCTTTTCGAACGGCACCTTACTGCGGTCCAGCGGACGGTCCGCGCGGTAGGTGACGAGATAGCGCGACTGGCTTTCGTTGAAGGCGAATGCCGTGTCCATCGCGTCCAGCGTGATGCCGATATTGCCCGCCAGCGCCATTTCCGCCGCCGCGACCAGCAGGCCGCCGTTGCTGATGTCGTGTACGGCAGTCACCAGGCCATCGGCGATGAGCTGGCGGACGATTTCGGCGTTCATGCGCTCGTCGACCAGATCGACCCGCGGCGGTTCACCATCTTCGCGGCCATGGATTTCGCGCAGCCAGAGCGACTGGCCCAGTTCCGGATAGCACGGACCGATCACGGCCAGGCATTCGCCCTCGGCCTTGATCCCGATGGTCGCCATCACGCCATAGTCCGCCATCAGGCCAACGCCGCCGATGGCCGGAGTGGGCAGAATGGCCGAGCCGCCGCCGGTCGCCTTGCTTTCGTTGTACAGCGAGACGTTGCCCGACACGATCGGATAGTCCAGCGCGCGGCAGGCATCGCCCATGCCGCGCAGGGCCTCGACGATCTGGGCCATGATTTCCGGGCGCTGCGGATTGGCGAAGTTCAGGCAGTTGGTGATTGCCAAGGGCTTGGCGCCGACCGCCGAAATGTTGCGATAGGTTTCAGCCACGGCCTGCTTGCCGCCTTCGTAGGGATCGGCATAGCAATAGCGCGGGGTGCAATCGGTGCTGATCGCCAGGGCCTTGCGCGTGCCGTGCAGGCGCACGACCGCTGCATCGCCGCCGCTCTTTTGCAGGGTGTCCGCGCCGACCTGACTGTCATATTGTTCAAAGATCCAGCGGCGATTGGCCAGGTCCGGGCAGGCCATCAGCTTGAGCAGGTCTGCGCCCAGGTCTGCGCTTTCGGGCACTTCGTCCAGCGGCTTCACCTTGGCCCAGGCCTTGTATTCGCTGAGGCTGAGGGCCGGGCGGTCATAGAGCGGCGCGTCTTCGGCCAGCGGACCCAGCGGAATGTCGCAGACCGTTTCGCCCTTCCAGGTCAGGACCATGTGGCCGGTGTCGGTCACTTCGCCGATCACGGCAAAGTCCAGTTCCCACTTGTGGAAGATGGCTTCGGCCATGGCTTCCTTGCCGGGCTTGAGCACCATGAGCATCCGCTCCTGGCTTTCGCTCAGCATCATTTCGTAAGGGGTCATGCCTTCTTCGCGGCACGGCACCTTGTCCATGTCGAGAATGATCCCGGCCTTGCCGTTGGTCGCCATTTCGACCGAGCTGGAAGTCAGACCGGCCGCGCCCATGTCCTGGATCGCGACGATGGCGTCGGTTGCCATCAGTTCCAGGCAGGCTTCGATCAGCAGCTTTTCGGTGAAGGGGTCGCCGACCTGCACGGTCGGGCGCTTTTCTTCCGAATCCTCGCCAAAGTCGGCGCTGGCCATGGTCGCGCCGTGGATCCCGTCGCGCCCGGTCTTGGACCCGACATAGACGATCGGATTGCCGATGCCGGTGGCGGCGGAATAGAAGATCTTGTCCGCATCGGCCACGCCCACGGTCATCGCATTGACCAGGATATTGCCGTCATAAGCAGGGTGGAAATTGGTTTCGCCGCCAACAGTCGGCACGCCGACGCAGTTGCCATAGCCGCCGATGCCTGCGACCACGCCCTTGACCAGCGACTTCATCTTGGGATGGTCGGGCCGGCCAAAGCGCAGGGCGTTCATGTTGGCCACGGGGCGCGCGCCCATGGTGAACACGTCGCGCAGGATGCCGCCAACCCCGGTCGCCGCGCCCTGATAGGGCTCGATATAGCTAGGGTGGTTGTGGCTCTCCATCTTGAAGATGGCGGCCTGGCCATCGCCAATGTCGATCACGCCGGCATTCTCACCGGGGCCGCAGATAACCCAGGGGGCTTCGGTCGGCAGCTTCTTCAGGTGGATGCGGCTGCTCTTGTACGAGCAATGCTCGGACCACATGACGGAAAAGATGCCGAGCTCGACCATGTTCGGCTCGCGCCCCAGGGCGTGCAGCACGCGCTGGTATTCTTCCTCGGACAGCCCGTGGGCGGCGACGACTTCGGGAGTGATCTCGGACATGGCCGCGCCTTAGCGGGGGAAGCCGAGTCCCGCTAGCCTGTTTGGGCGGAATCTGCCGCGCTTTTCCCCACCCACCAGGCAATCATTGTCACCAAGCCATAGGCGAAGAAGGCCAGCAGGCTTGTTCCCGCAGTCACTTCCGGCTCCACCGGTCCGAACCAGTTGACCGCCTGAAAGGCGAGCAAGGCAACCGCCAGCACGGCAACGCGCCCCGCTTTCGGCTTGCGCGACCGGGCGTAAAGCCAGAGCGCACCGAAGGTTAGGGCCAGTTCCAACGGCATTTCCACCGCCGGATGATTCCACAGGCCAAAGCCCAGCTTGGGCGGACTTCCGGCCAGAGTCAGGTCCGGCACGTGGACCAGCAGATCAAGAAACCAGTGGGACAGCACCACTGCTCCGGCCAGCAGGGCACCCATCCGGTCCCGCGTCACCAGCCAGATCAGCCCCCCGAATCCTGCGGCAAACACCGCCGACCCCAGCAACGAATGCGTGTAGGGCATGTGGTAGAGGTCCATCGGGTTCATCGCGCTGATCCCGGGCGCAAAGCGCATGTGCTCCACACCGATCAGTAGGAAGGCGAAGAAGGCCCAATCGACCAGCTGGGCCGCCACGAACAGCAGGCCCAGTGACGGGACTGGGCGCCGTGCCGCTACTGCCAGCGCTGGCGCCCAGTGACCGATGAACACCTTAACTTAGCCTTGCAGCTTGATCATGGCAAAGGTCGCCGCACCGGCGGCCAGCCCGCTCGCCACGGTGCCCCAGGCCATGTCGACCAGGGTCATTTGCAGCGGCCACTGGCGCAGGGTGGCCATGTTGGTGAGGTTGTAGGTGGCATAAGCAGTCAGGCCTAGGGCCGCGCCCATTCCAGTGGAGATGGCGACGCCGTAATTGCTTTGCGCCAGCAGCGTACCGGGGGCGACGGCGAACAGGGTGAGCGCCGCGAAGTAGATCACGTAGAAGGCGATGGCCGGGCCGATGCGGAACTTCTCGGTCAAGAGGTCGCCCAGCGCCGGTCGGTAAAGCGCGGGTCCGGCAAAGCGCAGCCAGGCCATGTCCAGCACCAGGAAAAACGCGCCTACCAGCGGATAGGCAATGTACCACTTGAACATCGCAAAATTCTCCCCGGAAACGCATCGCTTCCGTGCAAGGCAACTTGACCGCTGGGACGCGCGCGGTCAATGGTCCGTGCCATGAGCGAGACCGATCCCGATATTGCCGCGCTGACTTTCGAAGATGCGCTGCGGGCGCTGGAAGACATTGTCCGCAAGCTGGAAAGCGGCGAAGTGCCGCTGGACGCCACCATGGACCTGTACGAACGCGGCGAAAAGCTGCGCAAGCACTGCCAGGCGCGGC
Organism: Novosphingobium sp. NPDC080210; assembly: GCF_050281025.1. Taxonomy (NCBI): domain Bacteria; kingdom Pseudomonadati; phylum Pseudomonadota; class Alphaproteobacteria; order Sphingomonadales; family Sphingomonadaceae; genus Novosphingobium; species Novosphingobium sp. NPDC080210. The sequence continues at coordinate 666,576 of NZ_JBNNWL010000001.1, read as the reverse complement.
TTGATGCGGCGCAGCTGCGGATCGACAAGATCGTTGCGGGCGGGGATGGCCAGGTCGCTGGCACCCAGCCGTTCGACGCTGGCTGACATGACGCCTGATCCCTTGCTGGCCGGGGCGCTTGCCGCCATTGCCCGCGATGTCGACACGATGTTCGATGCCATGCTGCCAAGCGAGGGCAAGCTGGCCGAGGCAATGCGCTATGCGACCATCGGCGGGGGCAAGCGGCTGCGTCCGCTGTTGCTGACGGCAACGGCCGCCATGCATGGGGTAGACCGCTCCAACGCCCTGCGCGCGGCCATCGCGATCGAGGCTGTTCACGCTTATTCGCTGGTCCATGACGATCTGCCCTGCATGGACGACGATGCCATGCGCCACGGCAAGCCGAGCACGCACAAGGCCTTTGGCGAGGCCGTGGCGGTGCTGGCCGGGGATGCCCTGCAATGCTTTGCCTTTGAAGTCCTGTCCGACCCGGCCACCAGCGGCGACCCCTTCGTACGGGCCGAACTGGTCCAGGTCCTGGCCTGCGCCTCGGGTGCCAGCGGCATGGTCGGCGGGCAGATGCTGGACATCGAAGGGGAGGGGCAGGCGTTCGATCTGGCCGCGATTACTCGGATGCAGCAGCTGAAGACTGGCGCACTGCTGTCCGCTGCCGTGGAAATGGGCGCGGTGCTGGGCAAGGTTCCGGCCGAGGGGCGCACGCATTTGAAGGGCTATGCGCGGGACATCGGGCTGGCTTTCCAGATCGCCGACGACTTGCTGGATCACGCCGGGGACGAGGCCAAGGCGGGCAAGGCGCTGCGCAAGGATGCCGATGCCGGCAAGCAGACCTTCGTTGGCCTGCTGGGCGAGGAGCGCGCGCGGGAACAGGCCCGGATGCTGACTCAGCAAGCGATTGCGCATCTGGGATCTTACGGGCAAGAGGCAGACCTGTTGCGGGCACTGGCGCGCTACATCGTTGAGAGGGACCACTGAAAATGGCGAAGCGGATCGGGGTCTATCCCGGCACTTTCGACCCGATTACCCTGGGGCACATGGACATCATCGAACGCGGCGCAAAGCTGGTCGATGAACTGATTATCGGGGTGACCACCAACATCGCGAAATCGCCGATGTTCAATGACGATGAACGCATCGCCATGGTGGAACGCGAAGTGGCCAGCATCGGCAACGGCAAGATCCGCGTGGTCGGGTTCAACTCGCTGTTGATGGACTTTGCCGACGCGATGGGCGCATCGGTGGTGATCCGCGGCATTCGCGGCGTGACCGACTTTGAATACGAATATCAGCTGACCGGCATGAACCGCCAGCTCAACCATGAGGTTGAGACGGTGTTCCTGATGGCCGACGTCGCGCTGCAGCCGATTGCCTCGCGCCTAGTCAAGGAAATCGCGGTCTATGGCGGCGAGATTTCGAAGTTCGTCAGCCCCGCCGTGCGCAACGACGTAGTGGCGCGGATCGGCAAGCGTTAAGCAATCGGGGGGCGAAGGCCGTTCCGTTCATTGCCATGACAGCCTGGGGGCGCTATCCCGCGCCCCTGAAACTGCTTAGTCACGAGACAAGACACCCATGAACCGTCGCCTGATCGCTTCCTTTGCCCTTGGCCTGTCGCTCATTGCCAGTCCGGCTCTTGCCAAGAAGGAGGATGCCCAGAAGGACGCGGCTGCCACGCCTGCCGCTCCGGCGCTGAACCCGTTCGTCAATCCTGACGTGACGGTCGATCCGGAAAATATTCTGGTTCTGGACCTGTCCAATGGCGGGCGCGTGCTGATCCGCCTGATGCCGCAATGGGCCCCGAACCATGTCGAGCGGATCAAGACTCTGGCCAAGCAGGGCTTTTATAACGGGATCATCTTTCACCGCGTGATCGATGGCTTCATGGCGCAGACCGGTGACCCCACGGGAACAGGCCAGGGCGGATCGCCCCTGCCTGACCTCAAGGCGGAATTCAATTCGATGCCGCACGTCCGCGGGACCATCTCGATGGCGCGGACCGATCAGCCCGACACGGCCAACAGCCAGTTCTTTATCGTCTTCTATCCGCGCTTTGCGCTGGACCATCGCTACACCAACTTCGGCCGGGTTATTTCGGGCATGGACGTGGTGGATGAAATCGTGCGCGGCGAACCGCCGGTCAGCCCGACCAAGATTCTCCAGGCTTCGATGCTGACGGACAATCTGCCGCGCCCGGCCGCGCCGGTCGTCGTTCCGGCCAATATCACCGCCGACATGCTGAGCAATTCACGCTCCAACTAAGCTTGTCGGCGGCGGCATCTGCGGCTAGCGGCGCGCCATGCGTGTCGACCTCTTCGATTTTGAACTTCCCCCCGAACGGATAGCCCTGCGCCCGGTGCGCCCCCGCGATTCCGCGCGGATGCTGGTGGTGGCGGGCGACCAGCCCTTGCGCGACCTGACCATGCGCGATCTTCCGCAGCAATTGCGCCGCGGCGACGTGCTGGTGTTCAACGATACCCGCGTGATCCCGGCCCAGCTGGAAGGCTATCGCGGCGAAGCGCGGATCGGCGCGACCCTGCACAAGCGGATCGACCTGCGGCGCTGGCAGGCCTTCGTCCGCAATGCCAAGCGGCTCCATCCCGGCGACCTGATCGAATTTGCCGCAGGCGTAACCGCCACCGCCGAAGAGCGTCATGCCGATGGCAGCTGGACCCTGGCCTTCCACGGTGACGAGCCGGTCGAAGTCCTGCTCCACCGCGCGGGGCAGGTTCCCCTGCCGCCCTACATCGCCGGAAGGCGCGCGATTGATGAGCAGGACCGGCAGGACTACCAGACGATGTTCGCAGCCAAGGATGGGGCAGTTGCCGCACCCACTGCGGCGCTGCACTTCACGCCGGAACTGATCGGGGCTTTGACCGAGGCAGGCATCGGCCATGAAACCCTGACGCTGCATGTGGGCGCGGGGACCTTCCTGCCGGTCAAGGCGGATGATACCGACGATCACCAGATGCACGCCGAGTGGGGCACGATCTCGCCCGAAGTGGCCGACCGCCTGAACGCCGTGCGCCGCGCGGGCGGGCGGATCATCGCCGTGGGCACGACCTCGCTGCGTCTGCTGGAAAGCGCTGCGGACGATGCCCGCGTGATCCATCCCTTCTCCGGCGATACCGCAATCTTCATCACGCCCGGCTATCGCTTCAAAGGGATCGATGGGCTGGTCACCAATTTCCACTTGCCGAAATCGACTCTGTTCATGCTGGTCAGCGCGCTGATGGGCCTGGAGCGGATGCAGGCCGCCTATGCCCATGCAATCGCGCATGAATACCGGTTCTATTCCTATGGCGATGGATCTCTGCTGTTGCCGGCAGAGTGACATTCGCAAAAATGCGGGCTTGCGCCGGGTCCGGAAATCCAGTCTGATCCCTTAACCGCGCAATTAAATGCGCGGGTGGAGGGGATGACAATGACGGATTCGACTTCGGCGCCCGCGGCGGCGCCAGGCGCACTGGCCGGACTGGGCATCGTTGCCGTAGTGGTCGTGGCGATCGTTGCCTGGGTGGTGATCGGTACGGCGCTGTTCACCGACCTGACGCTGTTCGGCGGCTTTCTGCTGCTGTGGCATTGGGCCAATCTTGAGCAGCTGGAAATCAGGCGCATGCCTGCGACCATTCTGGGCGCCCTGGTGGGGATCGGGCTCGCCTGGCAAGTGGTCTACCTTACCAGCACGATGGGCAACACCGGTCTGATCCTGGGCCTGCTGATCATGATTGCCGGGATCTACCTGCAAGTGATCAACGTCCTGCCCTTGCTGTTCAACCCGGCAGCCATGCTGTTCCTGACCGTGGCCGCTGCGCCGCTGATCCAGTTGAAGGTCGATTTTGCCGAACTGGCCATGGCCACCGTGGTAGGCGGACTGTTCTTCGGCATTTTCGTGGAAGGGCTGAAGCGGATCGCGGCCCGCTTCATGGCCTGATCCTTAACGCTTGAAGAGGGTGGCCGGATCGATCACGCGATCGATCAGGTCATCCTCCGCAGGCAATTGCTTGTCCATCATCAACATGGCCAGGCCGTGGACCACGGCCCAGGCCTGAACCATCAGCCGCTGGGTTTCCTGCGGATCGCCGCCCGTCAGCGCTTCCGCTTTCTCTTGGAGCAACCGCGCGGCCAGGGTGTCGCCAAAGATCGCGTCGCCCACTTCTTCGCACTGGCTGAACACCAGCCGGAACAGGGCAGGGTGGGCCAGGGCGAAACGGACATAGGCCCGGCCCGTTGCGGCAAAGCCGCTGCTTTCCGGCCCAGCCGCCTCCGCCGCCGCTTGCTGGGCGCGGCCGAGCATTTCCATGCCCTCCTGGCCAAGGGCTTGGAGCAGGGCCTGCTTGTCCGGGAAATGGCGATAGACTGCCGTGGCCGACACGCCCACTTCGCGCGCCAGCTGGCGCAGGGAGATATCCGCAAAATCGCTGGTTTCCAGTGCCCGCAGGCCCGCCTCGACCAGGGCCGCGCGCAGGTCGCCATGGTGGTACTGGGCTTTTTCGGATTGCAATGTTGACACTGTTACCATTCCGGATATGTTTACGCCATAAACATTAGGGGAGTACCCGAATCATGGCAAGTGCTGTTGAAGCCGCAATCCGCTCCGTCGTTACCAAGGGCGTGACGACCATCGCCAAGCTGAACCGCTCCATGCAGGACAAGGACCGCGTCCATCCGTTCCTGACCGGGATCCATGCGCCCCTATCGGAAGAACGGACCCTGACCGACCTGCGCGTGACCGGCGCGATCCCGGCGGAGCTGGACGGGCGCTATGTCCGCATCGGTCCAAACCCGTTCAAGCCCGATCCGCGCGGCCACCACTGGTTTCTGGGCGATGGCATGGTCCACGGCGTGCGGCTGAAGGACGGCAAGGCGCTGTGGTATCGCAACCGCTATATCCGCTCATTGGACCTGGAAGAGAAGGGCGGGCCCAAGGCGGCACCCGGACCGCGCCGGGGGCGGCGCGACCTGGTCAATACCAACGTGATCCAGCACAATGGCAAGACCCTGGCCATTGTCGAGGCAGGTTCGTTTCCCGCCGAACTCGATGAGAACCTGGAAACCGTGGCCTACACCGATTTCGGCGGCACGCTGAAGGTCCCGTTCAGCGCTCACCCGCATGAGGACCCGCTGACCGGGGAACTGCACGCGGTGGTCTATGACGGGATGGTCCAGGACACCGTCTGGCACGTCGTTGTAACCCAGGATGGCCGGGTCATTCGGCAGGAACCGATCCCGGTCCAGCATGGTCCTTCGATCCATGAGTGCTCGATCACCCGCAATTACGTGCTGGTCTTCGACCTGCCCGTCACTTTTTCGATGAAGGGTCTGATCGCCGGCCAGCAATTTCCCTATGCCTGGAACCCGCAGCATCAGGCGCGGGTCGGGCTGCTGCCGCGCAACGGTTCGGCGGACCAGATCGTCTGGTGCGACGTCGATCCCTGCTATGTCTTTCACGTCGCCAATTCCTACGAGCGCGAGGACGGCGTGGTGGTGTGCGACATGTCGGTCCATGAAACGATGTTTGCCGGCGGACCCGATGGCCCCAATGGCCGGGCGCTGGGCATGGAGCGCTGGCTGATCGATCCGCGCAGCCGCAAGGTCGAACGCACCACGCTGGACAGCGCGCCGCAGGAATTCCACCGCCCGGACGAACGCTACTTCGGCCAGCCCTATCGCTATGCCTGGTCGCTGGGCCTGCCTTCGGAGGATAGCGCTTTCGTCGGCGAGGCGCCGATCTATCGCTATGACCTGCAAACCGGCGAGCGGCAGGCGCACAATTTCGGCCCCGGCAAGGTTGCGGGTGAGTTCGTCTTCGTGCCTCGCTCTGCCGATGCGCCCGAAGGCGAAGGCTGGGTGATGGGCTATGTCATCGACACCCGCACCGACACCACCGACCTGATGATCCTGGATGCCAGCGACATGGCCGCCGATCCGATTGCGACAGTGCATATTCCGCACCGCATTCCGCCCGGATTCCATGGCAATTGGCTGCCTGCTGCTTGACAAAAGGCAAGTCCTGCTCCCTCTTGCCTGCGCCCGGGTCGCGGGCAGGAGAGGACATGGATCTGGAACGCCAACAAGTGGTCGAGGCGGGGCTGGAACGCGCGGCCGAAATTCTGGGCGACGTGACCGCACCCGTCATGGCGGAATTCTATTCCCGCTATCCCGATGCACGGGCCAGCTTCTTGCACCATTCGCCCGCCAATCCGGGCAGCCTGGAAGCGGAGATGGTCGGCAATGCGCTCTATTACGTGATGACCTGGTTCGAACATCCTGCCGAAGCGCGGATCGCCTTTGACAGCTCGGTCCCGCATCACCGCGTCGCGCTGGGCGTGCCGCCCGATTGGTATCGCGGCTTTATCGAGGCGTTCCTGGACGTGGTCGAACCGGTTGCCGCCGTCAGCGACAGCGAAAAGGCAGTGTGGCGCGATTTGCGCGAAAACCTGGTGGGGCTGGTCGAACGCAACCGTTTCCTCTAGCGGGGCGCGATGCAGCCGCGCTTTGAATTTTCCGTCCATGCCACCGATGGCAAGGCCCGTACCGGTCTGATCCGCATGAAGCGCGGAGAAATCCGCACGCCCGCTTTCATGCCGGTGGGTACGGCCGCAACAGTCAAGGCGATGAAGCCGGAAAGCGTGCGGCAGACCGGCGCGGACATCCTGCTTGGCAACACCTATCACCTGATGCTCCGTCCGGGCGCAGAGCGCGTGGCGCGGCTTGGCGGACTGCACAAGTTCATGAACTGGGACCGTCCGATCCTGACCGACAGCGGCGGCTATCAGGTGATGAGCCTGTCAGCCCTGCGCAAGATCACGGAAGAAGGCGTCACTTTCAAAAGCCACATCGACGGCAGCCGGCACGAGCTGACTCCGGAACGCTCGATGGAAATCCAGCGCCTGCTCGGCAGTGACATCGTCATGGCCTTTGACGAATGCCCGCGCGCCGATGCGCCCCTGGACGTCATCGCTGCGTCAATGCGGATGAGCATGCGCTGGGCTGCGCGCAGCCGCGCCGGGTTCGATTCGGGCGAGGAACATGCCGCGCGCTCGGCCCTGTTCGGCATCCAGCAGGGCGCCTTGAACGAGGCGCTGCGCCGCGAAAGCGCCGAGGCGCTCCAGGAAATCGGCTTCGATGGCTACGCCATTGGCGGGCTTGCCGTGGGCGAGGGGCAGGAGGCGATGTTCGCCACCCTGGACTTCGCGCCCGATATGCTCCCAGTGGACCGGCCCCGCTATCTGATGGGCGTGGGCAAGCCCGACGATCTGGTCGGCGCGGTGGAGCGCGGCGTCGACATGTTCGATTGCGTCCTGCCCAGCCGGTCCGGCCGCAACGGGCAGGGTTTCACCTGGAACGGTCCGGTCAACCTGCGCAACGCCAAGCATGCCGAGGACACGGCCCCGCTGGACGAACGCTGCCCCTGCGATGCCTGCACCAAGTACAGCCGCGCCTATCTCCACCACTTGCACAAGAGCGGGGAGATTCTGGGGGCCATGCTGCTGACCGAGCACAACCTGACCTTTTACCAGCAGCTCATGGCCGGGATGCGCGATGCGATTTCCGCAGGGCAGTTCGCCCAGTTCGCCGCCCGGTTCAGGCAGGATTACCTGAAGCCTTAGCCCTGGCGCCGCGTTTCCAGGCGCGTGTCGCGATAGGCCACGAACATCCCGGTTCGGGTGTCCAGGAACCCGGCGCCAATCGCGGCTGCCTGCTTACGGGCCAGGCTCAGGTCGGGGTACCATTTCCCCGCACGGTGGGGGGTGACAAAGCGGAAGAGTTTCATCGCCGTCTTTAACGCCAAATGCGCCTTGAAGTTTCGCCGCGGGAACGATTTTTCCGCTCCCGCAGCGCCTCTCGCGCCGGAACGTGACGATAGTACTACAGTCCGTTGGAAAATGGCCGGATGCCCCGATTTGTGCGCCTCATTCAAATCCGACGAAGCGCGCTGCCTCTGCAACGCTCTTGCGTTCAGACACAACGGCATTGGCGGGAAAGCTTTCATCCGGCCAGCCCAGGGCGACGGCCTTCATGATGACCTGATCGTCCGGAATTCCCGCGTGTTCGCGCACCACCGGGCTTTGCATGATCCCCTGGCTGTTGATCACGCAGCCCAGGCCACGGGACCAGGCGGCATTGACCAAGGAGGTCGTCACCGCACCGCAGTCGAAGGCGGTATCGTCGCTGTCGGCCAGTTCGCGGTCATAGGTCACGATCACGCAGACCGGGGCGTCAAACTGGCGAAAGCCGCGCATGACCCAGTCGAGCCGCGCGTCCTTGTCCTCACGCGCGATGCCCATGGCGGAGAACAGCTGCTTCGCAACATGGACCTGCCGGTCGCGGTGCACCCCGGCAAAGGCTTGTCCGGTGCGGAATTCGCGGCTGTGCGGCACGCCTGCCAGATTGCGTTCGGTATTGCCGGCGCGGATGCGGTCCAGTGGTGCGCCGGTGATGACGTGGAAGTGCCAGGGCTGGCTGTTCATCGAACTGGGTGCGCGCATCGCCAGGGTGAGGACTTCCTCGATCAGTTCGCGCGGGACCGGCTTGTCCAGATATCCGCGGATCGAGCGGCGGCCGAGTACGACTTCATCGAAGGTCATGGATTCCCCCAAGCTAAGATTGCTGCTTTTGCCGCCATGTTAACCGCTCGATTAAAACGCGCAAACGAAAAGGGCGGCCCAGCGGACCGCCCTTTCAATGTCGTTTCTGCGCGGATTAACGCGAGTAGAATTCGACGACCAGATTCGGTTCCATCTTCACCGGATAGGGCACTTCATCCAGGGTCGGAACGCGGACGAAAGTGGCCTTATCGGTGCCGTCCGGCGCGACATAGTCGGGAACTTCACGCTCAGGCAGGCTCTGCGCTTCGGCGATCAGGGCCATTTCCTTGGCCTTCTTGCCCAGCGAGATCACGTCGCCCGGACGCACGCGGCGGCTGGCGATGTTGCACTTCACCCCGTTCACATAGATGTGACCGTGCGAAACGACCTGGCGGGCCGAGAAGATGGTCGGCGCGAACTTGCAGCGGTACACGACCATGTCCAGGCGCTGTTCGAGCAGGCCGATCAGGTTCTGACCGGTATCGCCCTTCATGCGCGAAGCTTCCTGGTAGGTGCGCTTGAACTGCTTTTCGGTGACGTCGCCGTAGTAGCCCTTGAGCTTCTGCTTGGCGCGCAGCTGGATACCGAAGTCGGACAGCTTGCCCTTGCGGCGCTGGCCATGCTGGCCCGGGCCATAGGAACGACGGTTGACCGAGCTCTTCGGACGACCCCAGATGTTCTCGCCCATGCGGCGGTCAATTTTGTACTTCGACGAATGGCGCTTCGACATGGCGCTATATGTCCTTCAATTTGCTATGCTGGGCACTGCGCCCCGCTTCTGGTCCGGAACCGCACCGCCCGGTTGAACCGGACGTGAGCAGGGCTTCACCGGAGTGCCCGCTCAATTGCGAAGGCGCGCCTATTGCTGCGGCGCGGCGAAAAGTCAACCCTTGTCGCGTTCTTCCCTGGCCTTTCGCGGCCCTTTGGCCAATGCCGACAGCACGCCGCGCATGGTCCGCACCTCGAGGTGGTTCCAGCCCGGCTTGGTCAGCATGTTGCGCAAGGTCAGCCGGGTGGCTGCGGCGCGGATTTCCGGGAAGAAATAGTTGGTCGGCTCCAGCAGGGTTTCCATCTGCTCGATCAGCCCCTCAAGCTCCTGCTGCGGGGCAGGGGGCAGCAAGTCCTCTGCCGGGGGCTGGGCAAGATCGGCGTTCTTGGACCATTCATAGGCGAGCAGGATCACCGCCTGGGCCAGATTGAGCGAGCCGAATTCGGGATTGATCGGCACGGTCACGATTGCCCGCGCCAATGCAACGTCCTCGGTCTCGAGGCCTGAGCGTTCCGGGCCGAAGACATAGGCGGAGCGGCCAGCGTCGCGGTGGACGGCCCGGGCGGCCTGTTCCGGCGTCAGGACTGGCTTGGTTACGCCGCGCTTGCGCACCGTGGTGGCATAGACGTGGGCGCAATCCGCCACGGCTTCGGCAAGCGTGTCAAACACCTGCGCCTTTTCCAGCACGATGTCGGCCCCCGCAGCGGCGGGACCGGCGCTGGGGTTCGGCCACCCGTCGCGCGGCGAAACCAGACGCATCTCGACCAGCCCGAAATTGAGCATTGCCCGCGCGGCCTTGCCAATGTTCTCGCCCAATTGGGGGCGGACCAGGACGATGACGGGCGCTGCGGTGCTTCGAGACGGCCGTTCAGCCTGCGGCTTCACGGCCTCCTCAGCACGAACGGGGGTAGAGTGATCTGACATTGCCTTGATCCGTTCGTCCTGAGGAAAAGCCGAAGCCGCAGGCTGAGGGTTTGTCTCGAAGGACTGCCTCCGCACGGCCAGGCGTTGAAGTGCGGCCCAGTCCTCCCGGATCAAAGCCTCCTTCTTAACGCGTGACCAGCCTTTGATCCGTCGCTCCGATTCCAGTGCTTCGATGCGGCTTGGAAAATTGTTGGCCCAGACAAGCTCGAGCGGGCGTCTGGTGAATGTGTAACAGTCCGCAAAATGGCCGCTGTGATGCTGCGCGACGCGAAGCTCCAGATCGTCCGTATGCCCGGTGTAATAGGATCCATCAGCGCATTTGATGATGTACGCCCAGAATGCCATTACCCGTCAGCCTTTTCCGGCATCGCGCACCGTGCTGGCGAAGTCTTCGAAGTCCTTGGCTTCGGTGAAGTCGCGGTAGACCGAGGCGAAGCGGATGTAGGCGACCGTGTCCAGTCCGCGCAGTCCTTCCATCACCATTTCGCCGATGGCCTTGGCCGGAACCTCGCTTTCGCCCATCGTTTCAATCTGGCGCTGGATGCCGGACACGAGCTGGTCCAGCCGTTCCTGCGCAATCCCGCGCTTGCGGCTGGCCAAGGCGACCGATTGTTCGATCTTGGTCCGGTCGAAATTCTCCCGCGCGCCGCCGCTTTTAACCACGGTGATTTCACGCAGTTGCACGCGTTCGAACGTGGTGAAGCGCGCGCCGCAGCTGTCGCATTGGCGCCGCCGCCGGATCGCGGTGTTGTCCTCGGTCGGCCGCGAATCCTTTACCTGGCTGTTATCGAAGGCACAGAACGGACAACGCACTTAGGGGCGCAGCCTCTTGTAGAAGGCAATGCCTGCGCCGATTGCAAGACCCGTCGGAATGGACAGCACGGGCAGCAGCAGACCTGCCGCTGCGCCAATGGCCGCGCCCGCAATGACCGGCTTGGTCGAGGGGTGACGCATGCCTTCCTTCGCCATGCCGCTTAGTTCAGCCTTGGCGTCTCCGACGAAATCTCCGCTCATCGCTTATACTCCCGGATAGATCGGGAAGCGCCCGCACAGCTCTTCCACCCGCGCGCGGACGCGGGCTTCGACCTGGCCGTCGCCTTCCTCGCCATTGCGCGAGAGGCCTTCTACCACTTCGGCGATCAAAGCACCAACCTGACGGAATTCTTCCTCACGGAAGCCGCGGGTGGTGCCGGCCGGGGTGCCGAGACGCACGCCCGAAGTGACGAAGGGCGAACGGGTGTCATAGGGGATGCCGTTCTTGTTGCAGGTCAGCCAGGCGCGATCGAGGCCCTTTTCTGCCGCCTTGCCGGTGACGTTCTTGGCGGTGAGATCGACCAGCATCAGGTGGTTGTCCGTGCCGCCCGAAACGATGCGCAGGCCGTTTTCCGCGAGGCTGGCAGCCAAGGCGCGGGCATTGGCTACGATCTGTGCGGCATAGGCCTTGAACTCAGGCTGAAGCGCCTCGCCAAAGGCAACCGCCTTGGCAGCGATCACGTGGACCAGCGGACCGCCCTGGAGGCCGGGGAATACCGCCGTGTTGAACTTCTTGGCCAGGTCTTCGTCATTGGTCAGGATTACGCCCGAACGGGGGCCGCGCAGGCTCTTGTGCGTGGTGGTGGTCACGACATGGGCGTGCGGAACGGGCGAGGGGTGAGCGCCGCCCGCGACCAGACCGGAGAAGTGCGACATGTCGGCCAGCAGCCATGCGCCCACTTCATCCGCGATCTCGCGGAAACGCTTGAAGTCCCAGACGCGGGAATAGGCCGTGCCGCCGCAGATGATCAGCTTGGGCTTGTGTTCACGGGCAAGGCGGGCAACCTCGTCCATGTCGATCTGCTCGTCTTCCTTGCGCACGCCATAGGCGACCGGCTTGAACCACTTGCCGCTCATGTTCACGGGCGAACCGTGAGTGAGGTGCCCGCCGGAATTGAGGTCCAGGCCCATGAAGGTGTCACCCGGATTGAGCAGGGCCAGGAACACGGCCTGGTTCATCTGGCTGCCCGAATTGGGCTGCACGTTGGCGAACTGGCAGCCGAACAGTTTCTTCGCGCGCTCAATCGCCAGGTTTTCAACGATGTCGGCATATTCGCAGCCGCCGTAATAGCGCTTGCCCGGATAGCCTTCGGCGTACTTGTTGGTGAAGACCGAGCCGGTGGCGTCCAGCACGGCGCGGCTGGCGATGTTCTCGCTGGCGATCAGTTCGATCTTGTTCTGCTGGCGCTTCAGTTCGCCTTCGATGGCGGCAAAGACTTCCGGATCGGTTTCGCGCAGCGGGGCGGTGAAGAAACCTTTGGACCGGATTTCCGGCAGGGTGTCGGCAGTCGCGGTCATGGTGTGGCTCCTCAGCAAGTGGGGTTTGAAAGCTTCTCGACGCGGCCCGCATGGCGGCCGCCGCCGAATTCGGTGGAGAGAAACGCGTCAAGGCAGGCCTTGGCCATGTCAACGCCGGTCAGGCGCGCGCCCAAGGCGATCACGTTGGCATCGTTGTGCTCACGCGCCAGGGCGGCGGAAAGGGGTTCGGAGACCAGCGCGCAGCGGCAGGCCGGATCGCGGTTCACGGCGATGGAAATGCCAATGCCGGAACCGCACAAGGCGACGCCGTATTGCACGGTGCCGTCGGCCACGACCGAAGCGAGCTTGTAGCCAAAGTCCGGATAGTCCACCCGGTCCGCCGTTTCGGGGCCAAGATCGGCTACCTCATGCCCGAGCTCGATCAGGTATTCGCGCAGCTCTGCCTTGAGGTCGACTGCGGCGTGATCGGAGGCAATGGCAATGCGCATGGTCTGGCCCGGCTCTGCTGGGGGAGAATCGTTCGCCGCCCCTTTAGTCGCGACTCCTTCGCAATGCCAGTCTGGCGGCACCTTGGGGCATAAAAACAGGTAAGCCCCGTCACTTTCGTGGCGGGGCTTCCTGGTTTCGCCTTTCCGAAGAAAGACGGACCAATTCGATGTCTTTTGTCGCTCGTTGCAAGGGTAAAACCCCGAAACGGAAAGTCCGTTCCCGCAAGGTACGAAAAATTTTTCCCTATTGATCCAGGAAGCTGCGCATCTTGCGGCTGCGGCTGGGGTGCTTCAGCTTGCGCAGGGCCTTGGCCTCGATCTGGCGAATACGTTCGCGCGTGACCGAGAACTGCTGGCCGACTTCTTCCAGAGTGTGATCGGTGTTCATGCCGATGCCGAAACGCATGCGCAGCACGCGTTCTTCGCGCGGGGTCAGGCTGGCGAGGACGCGGGTGACCGTTTCCTTCAGGTTGGCCTGGATCGCGGCATCGACCGGAATGACAGCGTTCTTGTCCTCGATGAAATCGCCCAGGTGGCTGTCTTCCTCGTCCCCGATCGGGGTTTCGAGGGAGATCGGCTCCTTGGCGATCTTCATCACCTTGCGGACCTTTTCCAGCGGCATGGACAGGCGTTCCGCCATTTCCTCCGGAGTCGGTTCGCGGCCCTGTTCGTGCAGGAACTGGCGGCTGGTGCGGACCAGCTTGTTGATCGTCTCGATCATGTGGACCGGAATACGGATCGTGCGGGCCTGGTCGGCAATCGAGCGCGTGATCGCCTGCCGAATCCACCAGGTCGCATAGGTGCTGAACTTGTAGCCGCGGCGGTATTCGAACTTGTCGACCGCCTTCATCAGGCCGATGTTGCCTTCCTGGATGAGGTCCAGGAATTGCAGGCCGCGATTGGTGTACTTCTTGGCGATGGAGATAACGAGGCGCAGGTTCGCCTCGACCATTTCCTTCTTGGCGATGCGCGCCTCGCGCTCACCCTTTTGCACCATGTTGACGATGCGGCGGAATTCGCTGAGGCTCATCCCCGTAGCCGAAGCGATGTCGGAGATTTCAGCGCGAATGCGCTCAACCGCGTCGATCTCGTTGGCGGCAAAGGCGGCCCACTTCTTGTCCTTGCCCGCCTGTGCCTGCAGCCAGCCATCGTCAAGCTCGCGCCCGACATAGCTTTCCAGGAAGTCCTTGCGGCTGACCTTGTGACGTTCGGCCAGACGCAGCATCTGCCCGCCCAGCGCGGTCAGGCGGCGATTGAAGGCATAGAGGTTGTCGACCAGGTATTCGATCTTGGTCGCGTGAAACTGCACGCTTTCCACCTGCGCGGTCAGGTCTTCGCGCAGCTGCTGGTAGGTCTTTTCCTTGGCAGCAGGGAAGGCATTGCCTGCGCCCATCACCTCAAGACGTTCGGCCTGGATCTTCTCGAACTTGCGGAACAGCGAGGTGATTTCGGCGAACTTCTCAAGCGCATGGGGCTTAAGCTGGGCTTCCATCTGGGCGAGGCTGAGGGTGTTGTCCTCTTCCTCTTCCTCGGCGGGACGGCGGGCGCGGCGTTCGACGCCGTCCTCGTCCTCGTCACCATCGGCGGATTCCTCTTCCTCGATGTCGTCCTCATCCTTGAACGAGGGACCCGCGGTAGCTTCGGAAATTTCGCCGTCGCCTTCGACTTCGCCGTCTTCGGAGAGGTTCTCCGGCGCCGGCTCCTTCGAAAGCATCGCATCCAGGTCAAGGATTTCGCGCAGCTGCATTTCGCCCGCGTTCAGCGCTTCGGACCATTGGATGATGGCGTGGAAGGTGATCGGGCTTTCGCACAGGCCCAGGATCATGGTGTCGCGGCCAGCTTCGATGCGCTTGGCGATGGCGATTTCGCCTTCGCGGCTGAGCAGTTCGACCGCGCCCATTTCGCGCAGGTACATGCGCACCGGGTCATCGGTGCGGTCGACCGTTTCCTTCTTCTTCTCGACGGCGGGGCGTTCCGCGCCCATCGAATCGGAATCGTCGACCTCGTCGACTTCCTTTTCCTCGGGGTCGACGGCGTCCTCGTCGCTCTCGACGATATTGACGCCCATTTCGTTCAGCGCAGCGGTGATATCCTCGATCTGGTCAGAGGACATGTCGGCCGGAAGAGCCTCGTTCAGCTCGTCCACCGTGATCACCCCGCGGCGCTTGGCCCGGGCGATAAGTTTCTTGATCGAGGCTTCGTTGAGATCAATCAGCGGAGCATCGCCGCCGTCCTGTTCGCCGCCCTGGATATCGTCTTCGTCCATTATTCCGCCGTTTTCTGTGTGGCCGCCCCATCAAGAGCGGCGGTCCGCGCGCTGGCCATTTGCCGCAAGCGCGCATCAAATTCCAGTTTTCTCTTCAACAGCCGTTGCTGCTCTGCATAGGCCCCCTCGGACAGGTCACGCTCAAACCGCGCGGTTGCCTCTGCCAGGGCGGCTTCTAGCGCCGGTCTTTCCACCAGCAAGCCGATCGCCTGCGCCAGGCTTTCGCTGGCCAATTCGGGCGGCGAATCCTCTATCAGGAAGCCGAAACGCAGCGAGGCATATTCCACGGGGTTCGGAGCAACCAGACCCCGAGCGGCCAATATGGTGGACAAATGCCGGGTTTCAAGCGGTTCGCCTGCATCCAGTGCATCGACCAGCACGGCAAAGCGCGGATCGGCCAGGTCGGCATGGGCCAAGGCATCGCCGTGACGCGCCAATTCCTGCGGGTGGCGGAGCAAACCTGCCAGGACGGCAGCCGACAGGGCATCGCGCGATCCCGCATTTTTGCGCAGCCTTTGCGTGACTAGCGGATCGCTGCGCGGGGGCGGGGCGGCACGGCCCATCGGCCGCCATTCCCGCTCTTGCCGGGGCGGGAAGGCAAAAGCGGAAAAGCGGTCGTTCAGTTCCCTGCGGTAAAGCGCTTTGATATCGGGATCGGCAATGGTTTCGACATGAGCCATCAGGCGCGCCTTCAGCCCCGCCTTGTCCTCTGGCGAGTTCAGCGGCGCGGCATCGCGTTCGTGTTCCCAAAGCTGGTCGAGCAGCGACTTCGGCGCGGCCAGCAAGGCCTCCAGCGCGGCAACACCGTCGCGCTTGATCAGGTCGTCCGGGTCCATGCCCGCCGGCATCCGCACGATTTGCAGGCTATGCGCGGGGCGGAGGAGGGGCAGGGCGCGGGTCACTGCGCGCATCGCGGCGCGCTGGCCTGCTGCATCGCCGTCAAAGCACAGGATCGGCGTTTCGACCAGCCGCCAGAGCATTTCCAGCTGCCGCTCGGTCAGGGCGGTGCCCATCGGCGCCACGGCCTCGGCAATGCCCGCTGCGGCCAGGGCAATCACGTCCATCTGCCCTTCGACCACCACGATCCGGCCGCTCTGGTGCGAGGCGGGGCCGGCGCGGTGCAAGTTGAACAGGGTGCGGCCCTTGTCGAACAGCGGTGTATCGGGCGAGTTGAGATACTTCGGCGCGTCCTTCTTGTCCGCATCCAGAATGCGCGCGGCAAAGCCGATCACCCGCCCGCGCGCATCGTGGATCGGCATGGTCAGCCGGTCGCGGAAGCGGTCGTATGGCTCCTTGTCGTCCACCGCGATGCGCATTCCCGCTTCGATCAGCATGACATCGTCGAACTGGCTGAGCGCGGCCTTCAAGGCCTGCCGACCTGCCGGGGCATAGCCAAAGCCGAACCGTTCCATGGTCAGCGCATCGAACCGGCGCGAGGCAAGATAGGCGCGCGCCTTCGCTCCATCCGGAGTTCCCAGCTGCGCCCGGTACCAGTTCTGCGCGGCTTCCAGCACCTCGTGCAGGCCAGCCTGCTGCTCCGCCTTCCTGGCCGCGCGTGGATCGGGGGCGGGAACGTCCAGCCCGGCCTCTGCCGCCAGCTCCTTCACCGCATCCATGAACGACAGGCCGCGCTGGTCGGTCATCCAGCGGATGACATCGCCATGCGCGCCGCAGCCAAAGCAGTGGTAGAACCCCTTCTGGTCGTTGACCGTGAAGCTGGGGCTTTTCTCGTTATGGAACGGGCAGCAGGCCTTGAACTCATGCCCCGCCTTGGTGAGCCGCGTCGTGCGGGAAATGACGCTGGAAAGCGTCACCCGTGCACGCAGTTCATCAAGCCATTGCGGGGTTAGGGTCATGGTTCGCCAGTTAGATCTGTTCAGGGCATCCTGTCTTGTTCACCAAACGCATCTGGATCTGAACTGGCCCCACCTATTCCCGCATAAACCCCGCCTCCGTTCGTGTCGAGCGAAGTCGAGACACGTTCAGCGGGTGGGCGGGCAAAGTAGGACAATTTCTTCCAATCGCGGGCGATCAGCGCTTCTTTCTTGGCGCGCGACCATTTTCCAACCCGGACCTCGGCTTCGATGGCTTCGATCCGGGTTGGAAAATCATTGCACCAGACCAGCTCAACCGGTCGGCGCTTGCTGGTGAAATCGCAATAACCACCGTGGTGATGCTGGGCGATCCGGCGTTCCAGATCGTCGGTGTGGCCGGTGTAGTACTTTCCGTCGGCGCAGCGCAGGATGTAGCACCAGAAGGCCATGGCGCGTCAGCGTGTCTCGACTTCGCTCGACACGAACGGGACTGTGGTGGAAGGACTGGGTGGCATCAACCCAGTGCGGCTTTTACCAGGCCGCTGGCCTTGCCCATGTCGAGCTGGCTGCCGTGCTTTGCCTTGAGCGCGCCGACGACCTTGCCCATGTCCTTCATTCCTTCCGCGCCGGTTTCGGCGATGATCGCGGCGATGGCGGCCTTGACTTCGTCCTCGCTCATTTGCGCGGGAAGGAAGCTTTCGATCACGGCCAGTTCGGACTTTTCGACATCCGCCAGTTCCTGGCGCCCGCCCTGTTCGTACATGGTGATCGATTCGCGGCGCTGCTTGGCCATCTTTTGCAGGACGTCGACGACGACCACATCGTCATCCGGCGTGCTGGATGCGGTGCGCAGTTCGATGTCCTTGTCCTTCAGCTTGGCCAGAATGAGGCGAACGGCGGCGAGGCGCGGCTTGTCGCCAGCCTTCATGGCTTCAACCTGCGCGGCCTTGATGGTGTCGCGGAGCATGATTTTCCTTGTTGTTGGTCGTGAATAGCTTTGCGAAGCTGGGGAAAGGCGCAACCTAACCGAAAGATTCTCATTTTCATAGGTTGACGCTGCGGTCATCGGGGTCTAGCCGCCGAGCCTTAGCGACATTGCTGGAACCCCTCGATACGGAGCGCCCCCTCATGGCTGACGCCGCCTCTTTGCACGCACCCCCACCGGCGGGTGCGACAGGAGTCCTTGTGCTCGCCGATGGCCATGTGGCCTGGGGCAAAGGATTCGGAGCCGAAGGTTCGGCAGTTGGTGAAGTCTGCTTCAACACGGCCATGACCGGCTATGAAGAAGTGATGACCGATCCCAGCTATGCCGGACAGATCGTCACTTTCACTTTCCCGCACATCGGCAATGTCGGTGTGAACGAGGAAGACGTGGAAAGCCACGTCGATGGCGCCGTGGGCTGCGTGGTCCGCGAAGACCTGACCGCGCCCAGCAACTTCCGCTCGACCGGCACCTTCGGTGAGTGGATGGCGGCCAAGGGCAAGATCGGTCTGTCGGGCGTCGATACCCGCGCCCTGACCCGCCGCATCCGCTTGTCCGGCGCGCCCAATGCGGTGATCGCCCACAGCAAGGACGGCAAGTTCGACATTCCGGCCCTGCTCAAGCAGGCGCGCGAATGGCCCGGCTTGGAAGGGATGGACCTGGCCAAGGTCGTCAGCCGGACCGCGCGGGAAGAATGGAACGGCGGCCCGTGGACGCTGGGGCAGGGCTATGCCCAGGCCGATGGCGCGAAGAAGCCGCACGTCGTCGCGCTGGACTTTGGCGCGAAGGACAACATCTTCAGAAACCTGGTGAAGGCCGGGGCCCATGTCACTGTTGTTCCGGGCAATACCAGCTTGGACGAGGTCATGGCGCTTAGCCCGGCAGGCGTGTTCCTGTCCAACGGTCCGGGCGACCCGGCCGCTACGGGCGAATATGCCGTGCCGGTGATCCAGGGCCTGCTGGAGCGGGACGTGCCGGTCTTCGGCATTTGCCTTGGCCACCAGATGCTCGGCCTTGCTGCCGGGGCCAAGACCACCAAGATGCACCAGGGCCACCGCGGCGCGAACCATCCGGTCAAGCGGTTGGAGGACGGCGTGGTCGAAATCACCAGCATGAACCACGGCTTTGCCATCGATAACACCGCCCTGCCGGACAATGTCGAGGAAACCCACGTTTCCCTGTTCGACGGCAGCAATTGCGGCATCGCGATCAAGGGCAAGAAGGCCTTCGGCGTGCAATACCACCCCGAAGCCAGCCCCGGCCCGCAGGACAGCTTCTACCTCTTCCAGAAATTCGTCGAGAACCTCTCGTAATGCCCAAACGCACAGACATCTCCTCGATCCTCGTCATTGGCGCCGGTCCGATCGTTATCGGCCAGGCTTGCGAGTTCGACTATTCCGGCACCCAGGCGATCAAGGCGCTGAAGGAGGAGGGCTACCGCGTGGTCCTCGTCAACTCCAACCCGGCCACGATCATGACCGACCCGGATATGGCCGATGCGACCTATGTCGAGCCGATCACGCCCGACGTCGTTGCCCGGATCATCGAGAAGGAGCGCCCCGACGCGGTCCTGCCGACCATGGGTGGGCAAACCGCGCTGAACACGGCGCTGGCCCTGTTCAACGACGGCACGCTGGAAAAGTACGGCGTGAAGATGATCGGCGCCGATGCCGATGCCATCGACAAGGCCGAAGACCGTCAGCGCTTCCGCGAGGCGATGGACAAGATCGGGCTGGAATCGGCCCGTTCCGGCGTCGCTCATACGGTTGAGGAAGCCTTTGCCGTGCTGGAACGCACTGGGCTGCCTTCGATCATCCGTCCCAGCTTTACCCTGGGCGGCACCGGCGGCGGCGTGGCCTATAACAAGGCCGAGTTCGAGCAGATTGTCCGCTCCGGCCTTGATGCCTCTCCCACCACGGAAGTGTTGATCGAGGAAAGCCTGCTGGGCTGGAAAGAATACGAGATGGAAGTCGTCCGTGACCGGAACGACAATGCCATCATCATCTGCTCGATCGAAAACGTCGATCCGATGGGTGTCCACACCGGGGATTCGATCACCGTTGCTCCGGCCCTGACGCTGACGGATAAGGAATACCAGATCATGCGCTCGGCCAGCATTGCCGTGCTGCGCGAGATCGGGGTGGAAACCGGCGGTTCGAACGTCCAGTTCGCGGTCAATCCCAAGGATGGCCGCCTGATCGTGATCGAGATGAATCCGCGCGTGTCGCGGTCCTCTGCGCTCGCTTCCAAGGCCACCGGCTTCCCGATTGCCCGCGTCGCGGCCAAGCTGGCGGTCGGCTATACCCTGGACGAGCTGACCAACGAGATCACCGGCGCGACTCCGGCCAGCTTTGAGCCGAGCATCGACTATGTCGTAACCAAGATCCCGCGCTTTGCCTTCGAAAAGTTCAAGGGTTCGGAGCCGCTGCTTTCCACCGCGATGAAGTCGGTCGGCGAAGTCATGGCGATTGGCCGCAACTTCAAGGAATCGGTCCAGAAGGCCCTGCGTGGTCTGGAAACCGGCCTGGATGGCTTTAACCGCGTGCTGCACCTGGAAGGGGCAGGGCGCGATGCCGTGACCGCTGCCTTGTCGCAGCAGACCCCGGACCGCCTGCTGATCGTGGCGCAGGCTTTCCGCGAAGGCTTCACGGTTGAGGAAGTTCAGGCGATCACGCACTTCGATCCCTGGTTCCTGCGCCACATCGCCGAAATCATCGCCGAGGAAGAGGCGATCATGGAAAACGGCCTGCCGACCGATGCTGCCGGTCTGCGCCGCCTGAAAGCCATGGGGTTTTCCGACAAGCGTCTCTCCATCCTGGCCGTGCGCGGCATCCATGTCGCGGGCGGGCTGGGCGAAACGCTTGCCGCGCGCCGTTCGGGCCTGCTCCACGATGCGCTGAAGGCCATGGCCGGGGCGACGACTGAGGAAGAGGTCCGTGCCCTGCGCGAAAAGCTGGGCGTCCATCCGGTGTTCAAGCGGATCGACAGCTGCGCGGCGGAATTCGAAGCGGTCACGCCTTACATGTACTCGACCTACGAAGGCCCGCTGTTCGGCGAGCCGGAGTGCGAAGCCGCGCCGAGCGACCGCAAGAAGATCGTCATCCTGGGCGGCGGTCCGAACCGGATCGGGCAGGGGATCGAGTTTGACTATTGCTGCTGCCACGCCTGCTTTGCGCTGGACGAGGCAGGCTATGAAACGATCATGGTCAACTGCAACCCGGAAACGGTCAGCACCGACTATGACACTTCGGACCGCCTGTACTTTGAGCCGCTGACCGGCGAGGACGTGCTGGAAATCCTGCGGACCGAGCAGAAGAACGGTACTTTGGTGGGCGTGATCGTGCAGTTCGGCGGGCAGACCCCTCTGAAGCTGGCCCAGACGCTGGAAGATGCCGGGATTCCGATCCTGGGCACTTCGCCCGATGCGATCGACCTGGCTGAAGACCGTGAGCGCTTTGCCGCGCTGGTCAACAAGCTGGGCCTCAAGCAGCCGGCCAACGGCATTGCCCGCAGCCGCGACGAGGCTGTCGCTGTCGCCAACCGCATCGGCTATCCGGTGCTGATGCGTCCTAGCTATGTCCTGGGCGGCCGCGCCATGGAAATCGTCGATTCCGAGGCGCAGCTGGACGACTATATCAACACGGCCGTCTCGGTTTCGGGCGATAGCCCGGTGCTGATCGACCAATATCTGCGCGATGCCATCGAATGCGACGTCGACGCGCTGTGCGATGGCGAGCAGGTCGTGGTCGCCGGCGTCATGCAGCACATCGAAGAGGCGGGCATCCACTCGGGCGACAGCGCCTGCACCCTGCCGCCTTACAGCCTGCCTGCCGAAATCATCGCAGAGATGGAGCGTCAGGCCGAAGCTCTGGCTCTGGCGCTGGGCGTGAAGGGGCTGATGAACATCCAGTTCGCGGTCAAGGACGGCGAGGTTTACCTGATCGAGGTGAACCCGCGCGCCAGCCGCACCGTGCCCTTCGTCGCCAAGGCAATCGGCCAGCCGGTCGCCAAGATCGCGGCGCGGGTCATGGCGGGCGAAAAGCTCTCCACCTTCCCGCCGTTCAAGCGCGAACTCGACTATATGGCGGTCAAGGAAGCGGTTTTCCCGTTCGCCCGTTTCCCCGGCGTCGATCCGGTACTCTCGCCGGAAATGAAGTCGACCGGCGAAGTGATGGGCATCGACGACAGCTTCGCCGTGGCCTTTGCCAAGAGCCAACTGGGTGCTGGCACCCGCCTGCCGGAAAGCGGCGTGGTCTTCGTCTCGGTCAAGGATACGGACAAGCCGGTGATCCTTCCCGCAGTCAAGCAACTGATCGAACAGGGCTTCAAGGTGATCGCCACGGGCGGAACCCAGCGCTTCCTGGCCGATGCCGGCCTGCCGGTTGAACGGGTCAACAAGGTGGCCGAAGGGCGCCCGCACATCGTCGACCGGATCATCGATGGTGATGTCACGCTGATCTTCAACACCACCGAAGGTTGGCAGAGCCTCAAGGACTCGCAATCCATCCGCGCTTCGGCGCTGACGGGCAAGGTGCCTTACTACACCACGGCTGCCGCTTCGGTGGCTGCGGCCCAGGCCATTGCTGCACTGCGGCAGACCAAGCTTGAAGTGTGTTCATTGCAGGACTATTATAGTCGCTGATCAATCGCGCTCTCCCCACATCGCGACTGGATGGGTCCGTAGCTGTTTTCGGCGCGGGACAGGGATCTAGTCGCTGCGGAAGGGGCTGCAGGAGGATAGGGTACGATGGCGAGTGTCGAAAAGCTGCCGATGCTGGCGGAAGGCTATGAACGCCTGATTGCCGAGCTGAAGGCGCTGCGCGAAGAGCGCCCCCGGATCGTTGACGCGATCGAGGAAGCCCGCGCTCATGGTGACTTGTCCGAAAACGCCGAATACCACGCGGCGAAGGAGCGCCAGGGCCAGGTCGAAGCATCGATTGCCGATCTGGAAGACAAGGTCAGCCGCGCCCAGATCGTCGATCCGACGACGCTTTCGGGTGACAAGATCATCTTTGGCGCGACCGTGACCCTGCTGGACGATGACGACAAGCCGGTGAAGTACCAGATCGTTGGCCCTTACGAAGCCGACGCCAAGGTTGGCCGCATCAGCTATAACTCGCCGCTGGGCCGCGCGCTGATCGGGCGCCGGGTCGAGGACGAAATCGAAGTGTCGGTTCCGGCGGGCGACCGCTTCTACGTGGTCGACAAGATCGAATTCGTTTGAGGTTGCGGTCCTTCGAGACGCTTTTCAGCCTTCGGCTTCAAAGCTCCTCAGGACGAGCGGTTTTTCACTTTTAACCGTTTGTCCTGAGGGCGAGGACGCAGTCCGAGTGTCTCGAAGGACGGCGTCCTCGGCTCAAAAAAAAGGCCCCGGGAGTTCCGGGGCCTTTTTTGTGTCAGCGCTTCAGCATGTCGGGCTGGAGCAGGCGGTGCAGGTGCACCACGACATATTTCATTTCAGCATCGTCGATGGTGCGACGCGCCGCGCTGCGCCAGGCTTCTTCAGCGCTGGTGTAGTCCGGAAACACGCCGACATAGTCCATGTCTTGCAGGTCGACGAATTCAAGGGTCTGCGGGTCTTTCACGCGCCCGCCGATGACGAGGTGCAGTTTCTGTTCGCTCATTGTGGAACCACCTGGGAGGAGAGGAGAGGCGCGCATAATATCGCGCCTTTCCTAAGGCAAGTCCCACGAAGGTCGTAGCGTCAACTACTTCCGGATACGGGCCGCAATCTTTACGGCCTCGCTGGCCAGGCGGGCACCCGTCGTGCGCGCGCTGCGTGATGCGGTTCCGGCCACTTCGCCCGCGCGGCGGCGCAGCGGGGCTGTGCCTTCGTCCAGCCGGTGAAGACCTTCGCTGGCCGCATCGCTGGCGGCATCGCGCGCGTTCTTGCTGAAGGCGATGGCCAGTTCCGCGCCGGCGGCGGCAAGTCCCAGGGCGCGGGAAGCGGTTTTGGAACCCGCCCGGCGCGGCAGCAGCGCACCGATCAGCAGGCCGGCGCCGGCGCCGGCGGCAAGCAGCAGCCACGGATGCTGCCCGGCTTTGCCGCGCCAATCGTCCGGGGCGTCCTCAAAAGTATCGGGGCGCGGCGGGATCGCGGCAAGCTGGCGGTTTTCAGCATCAAGCTGGTCCTGTGACGCGTCAATCCTGGACTTGATCTGCTGGCGCTGTTCGTCGGCTTTGCTCACGCTTCCTGCTCCTCTTGGCTAGGTTGGTCGTTGCCCCCGCTATCCTTGTCGAACAATCCGCTTGCCAGTTCGATCAGCGGATTGCGGAAAAACCACAGAGTCAGCGCCGCAGCCACGCCTGCGATGATCCCTTTGCTTTCCTTG
Organism: Novosphingobium sp. NPDC080210; assembly: GCF_050281025.1. Lineage (NCBI taxonomy): Bacteria > Pseudomonadati > Pseudomonadota > Alphaproteobacteria > Sphingomonadales > Sphingomonadaceae > Novosphingobium > Novosphingobium sp. NPDC080210. The sequence continues at coordinate 642,127 of NZ_JBNNWL010000001.1, read as the reverse complement.
GCCACGTCGATCCCCTGGTCGAGCGCCGTAAAGACCTGTTCCTGCACCCGGTCCTTGGCCCGGGCGGGAATGCTGCGCGCGGAAAGGTCCGCCTTTACCCGTGCGAGCCGTTGATCGAACAACCCGCGCGCGGCATTGCGGTTCCGGCGATCGGTGGCGAGGCGCTGTTCCGCTTCGCTCATGGCTGTTCTGCCTTGTCAGAAAGCTGCGCAGCGGCGCGCTGCCAGCGTCGCACCGCGACCATGCCGGACAGGGCCCCCATGACGAGCAGCCCGGCCACCATCACCACCGTGGCGCCCACCGCGCCGAGAACCGGGGTCAGGATCAGGATCAGGCCCAGCACCAGCGCCATTATCGCAAAGAACAGCAGGGCGAGGGCGAGCGAGAGCCAGCCGGCGACGCTTTTCGCGGCCTGTCCGGCAACGACGGCGCGGCTCTTGTGGTAGGCGAGTTCCGCCTCCACCAGAGTGCGCCCGTCGTCCACCAGCTGGCGCACATCGTCTACCAGCGAGCGTTCAGCTGCGCGCTCTTCCACCAAGGGAGGTGCTTCATCGGCCATGATCGTGCAGGGCCGCGCTTCAGGCTTCGTTCGATCCGCCCTTGAACAGGCGCGAGACGAGGAAACCGGCAACGGCCGCGATGCCCAGCGCAAGACCCGGGCTCTTGCGCACGAATTCCTTGGCGTCTTCGCCCAGTTCGGCCAGTTCCTTGGCTTCGATCTTTGCGGCGGTTTCCTGCATCGAGCGGGCGGCGGTGCGGGCATAGTCGCCGTACTTCACGCCCAGCTTTTCATCGATGGTCCCGGCATTGTCAGCGACGATGCGGCCCAGGCTGGTCAGCGCGTCGCTGGTCTTGGTCTTGCCTTCGTTGGCCAGGGTGCCAGCACGGTCGCGGGCCTGGGTGGCCAGGTCGCGCGCTTCCTCAACCCAGTCGCCGCTGCGGGCCGTGATCTGTTCCTTGTAGGCACCGGCCTTGGCCTGGGCATCCTGGGAAAGCTTCTGCGCACGGGTCTGGGCTTCGCTGGCAAGCACCTGGACGCCGGCCTTGGCTTCCTCGATCGCCTTGGCGAACTTGGCCTTGGCTTCCCCGGTCGCGGCCATCGGCGCAGCCTTGGGCGTGGCGGTTTTCTTGGCCGCGGCAGGCTTCTTCGCGGCGGTCGTCTTGACGGTGTCCTTGGTGGTCTTGGCCATCGAATATTCCCTTTCGTTGCCCCCGGTGAGGCCCCTCGCTGATATTTGGTAACGCGCGCTGCCGCGTGCAAGTTCCTTCTATGCGGCTCTAATTGCTGCAATGCAATGCAATGCAACTTGCCTGCCAAGGCTTCGCTGCTAAGGAGCCGGGAACAGCGCAAAAGGAGCAGACCCCATGACCGCGATCATCGATATCCATGCCCGTGAAATCCTGGACAGCCGCGGCAACCCGACCGTGGAAGTCGACGTGTTGCTGGACGATGGCTCGTTTGGCCGTGCGGCGGTGCCCTCGGGTGCGTCGACCGGTGCCCATGAAGCGGTGGAATTGCGCGACGGCGACAAGTCGCGCTACCTCGGCAAGGGCGTGCTCAAGGCGGTTGAAGCCGTGAACACCGAAATCACCGATGCCCTGCTGGGCTTCGACGCCGAAGATCAGCGCGATCTGGACGCACGGATGATCGAACTGGACGGCACGGAAAACAAGTCGCGCTTGGGCGCCAATGCGATCCTGGGCACTTCGCTGGCGATTGCCAAGGCGGCTGCCAACGCGCGCGGCCTGCCGCTCTATTCCTACATCGGCGGGGTTTCTGCCCACGTCCTGCCGGTGCCGATGATGAACATCATCAACGGCGGCGAACATGCTGACAATCCGATCGACTTCCAGGAATTCATGATCATGCCGGTGGGCGCGTCCAGCCTGGCCGAAGCGGTCCGCTGGGGCGCGGAAGTGTTCCACACCCTGAAGAAGGGCCTGCACGAAAAGGGCCTGGCCACGGCAGTGGGCGATGAAGGCGGCTTTGCGCCGAACCTGTCCAGCACCCGCGCCGCGCTGGATTTCGTGATGGAATCAATCACCAAGGCCGGGTTCAACGCCGGAACCGACATCAAGCTGGCGCTGGACTGCGCAGCGACCGAGTTCTTCAAGAACGGCAAGTACGAAATCAGCGGCGAAGGTCTGTCGCTCAGCCCGGTTGAAATGGCGGATTACCTGGCCGCACTCTGCGCCGACTATCCGATCATCTCGATCGAAGACGGCATGGGCGAGGACGATTTCGAAGGCTGGAAGGCGCTGACCGACAAGATCGGCAACAAGGTCCAGCTTGTCGGTGACGACCTGTTTGTGACCAACCCCAAGCGCCTGACCATGGGCATCGAGAAGGGTCTGGCCAACTCGCTGCTGGTGAAGGTCAACCAGATCGGCTCGCTGTCGGAAACGCTGGACGCGGTGAGCATTGCCAACCGCAACGGCTATACCGCCGTCATGTCGCACCGTTCTGGCGAAACCGAGGACGCGACCATTGCCGACCTGGCGGTTGCGACGAACTGCGGCCAGATCAAGACCGGCTCGCTCGCGCGTTCCGACCGGCTTGCCAAGTACAACCAGCTGATCCGCATCGAAGAAGAGCTGGGTGACGCCGCGCACTACGCCGGTGCAGGGGCTTTCGGCCGCCTCGCCTAAGGCCATTGCCAGCCTCTCTCTTGTCGTTTAACCGTGCGCTTAAACGATAAGAGAGAGGAGCCGAATGGGCCAGATCCCTTCGCACCCGGCTGCGATTCAGCCTGACTGGCTGACCGAGCGGCTGCACGCCGCTGGCGTGCTGCACGAAGGTGCCGTTACTGCCATCCGCTGGGAGCCGATTGGCACCGGTCAGGTCGGCGATTCCGCCCGCTTTCATCTAAGTTATGACCGCCCCGGTGCCGGTCCCGCGACAGTCGCGGGCAAGTTTCCGGCGGAGGACCAGAACAGCCGAGGCACGGCGGCGGCCTTCGGGCTCTATTCCAAGGAAGTCGGTTTCTACCGCGAGATCGCGCCGCACCTGGACGTGCGCGTGCCGCAGGCCTTGGTGGCCGAGATTGCCGAGGACGGGGTCGACTTTGTCCTGATCTTCGAGGACCTCGGCCCGGCGCGCGGCGGAAACCAGCTTGCCTCATGCTCTTTCGTCGATGCCCAGGCTGGCCTGCGCCAGGCAGCGGCCATGCATGGACCGAGCTGGAACAACCCGGCGCTGACGGGGATCGACCTGCTTCAACCGCGTGAAGGCCATGCCGAGCAGGTGAAGGCGCTCTATGGCAATGCCCAAGCGATCTTCCGCGAACGCTATGCCGATAGCCTTGAGCCCGAACTGATGGCGATCTGTGAGCAGTTGAACGAGGCCAAGGAGGAGTGGTTCGGGCGCGAGAGCGCGGATAAGGCCATCGTCCACGGCGACTTCCGCCTCGACAACATGTTGTTCAACATCAAGGGCGGGGCAGAGCCGATTGCCGTGCTCGACTGGCAGACGGTAGCGGTGGGCAATCCGATGATGGACATCGGCTATTTCATGGGCACCGGCATCGGCGACGATCTACGCCGCGCGCACGAGGGCGAACTGCTGGACCTCTACTGCGCGGAAATGACCGCGCGGGGCGTGCCGCTCAGCCGCGATGCGATCTGGGACGACTACGTGCTGGGTGCGCTCCACGGCATCTCCACCGCGGTGTTCAGCGCGGCCTATGTCGAGCGGACCGAGCGCGGCGATGCAAACTTCCTCTCCATGGCCCGCGGTGGCTGCGCGCTGGCGTTGCAGCATGGCAGCTTGGCGAAACTGAAAGGCTGATTGAAATGGTACTCACCAAAGGCGACGACTATCCGCTGCATCAGACGCCTGAACCGGTTGCCTATGCGGGCACGGACCGGAACTTCTATGACCGGTACTTCTTCAACGGCTATGCGCCCGACGGCTCTGGCTTTTTCGCCGTGGCTCTGGGGGTCTATCCGCATCTCAACATCATGGACGCCCATTTTTCGACCATCCGCGATGGGGTGCAGTACAACCTGCACGCCAGCAAGGAACTGGGGATGGAGCGGCTTGACCTGCAAGTCGGCCCGATCCGGGTAGAGATTCTGGAACCGCTGCAAAAGCTGCGCGTCGTGGTGGATGGCGAGGGATTGAAGGCCGACCTTACCTTCACCGGACGGGCCTTTCCCATTGAGGAGCCGCGCTTCATCCACCGGATCGGGCCGCGGACTTTCATGGACTACACCCGCCTGACCCAGAACGGGCATTATACGGGCTGGATCGAAGTGGACGGCAACCGGCAGGAATGCGCCCCCGGCACCGCTGGAACCCGCGACCGGTCCTGGGGCGTGCGCCCGGTCGGATCGCGTGATGAGCAGCCGCACGGGACAGGCGTGGTTCCCGGCTTCTTCTGGCAGTGGACGCCGATCAACTTTGCGGACCGCTCGGTGTTCTTCCACGTCAATGCGGACGCCAAGGGCAACAAGTGGAACACCCGCGCTGTCGTCGCTCCCGATGGAGCCACGGCGGAGGCGCTGTTCGATACCGAGGGCGTAATGGAATCGCCGCTGACCAAGGGTACGCGCTGGCCCGAAAAGGGCACGCTGGTGATCGAAGGGCCTGATGGGCCGGAAACCCTTACGCTGGAGCCGCTCGGCCGGTTCCAGATGCGCGGGATCGGCTATACCTCGCCCAAGTGGGGGCACGGCCTGTGGCACGGTGAACTTGCGGTAGAGCGAGAGGATTTCGGCCTGATGCAGTGCGATCCGGGCGCCATGGACAACTACCACGTCCAGCTGCCCTGCAAGGTAACCAGCGACAAGCACGGCGAAGGGATCGGCGTGTTTGAACAGCTGATCATCGGGCCGTACAAGCCCTATGGGCTGAAGGAGTTTCTCGATCTTGGCTGATTCTCAAAAGACATCGCTTTGGGCCAAGGGGGCGACCGTCTCCCTGGGCCTGATGGTTGGCCTGCTCAGCGGATGGGCGGCAATAACCGGGGGTATGGGCGGTCAGAACTATTCGGGCTGGTACGGCAGCTCCGTCACCGGCTCGACCGATGCGGACCCTTGGCTGCGCGCCCGCGTGGCGGTGAGCGGCCTGCTGGCACTCAACAAGAGCCAGGCGATCTATTTTACCCGCAAGACCGACGATGCCGGCGATCCCTTGCGTGAGGAGTGCCGCTACCGCGTCACGGGCGGTCCGCTGCCGGGCAAGTGGTGGTCGGTCACGGTCTATGCCGCAGACAATTACCTGCCGCTCAACGACGATGACGCGCTTTCGTTCGATGCAACCGAAGTAAGGCCGGATGCGGCGGGTGCATGGGCTGCGGTCCTCGCTCCAGTCCGTCCCGATGGCGGCGAGGCCTGGGCCTCGACCCGCAAGGCCGGGGAGTTCGACATTACGCTGCGCATCTATCAACCCGATCAAGGCGCGGTGGCCGACTATGCCTCGATCCCGATGCCCAAGGTCACGAAGCTCGATTGCGGAGGCAAGGCATGAAGCGCGCGGTGAAATTGGGCCTCCTGTTCGCAGCGGCTGCGGTGGTGGGTCATGTCGGGCTGGTCATGGCCACGCCGCACCTGCTGATGAGCGTGGCGATGAAGCGGATTTCGCAGGACGGCAAGCTGGTCAACCAGTTCTATTTCGGCCCTCGCACGACCCAGGAATCGCGTGGTATCGTGCGGCCTTCGCCGGACCTGGCCTATTCCAGTTGCGCCTTCGACCTGTCGGGCGGCCCGCTAATGATCGAAGCCGCGCCCAGCCCGAACCAGGGCTATGTCTCGATCTCGGTATTTGCCGCAAATACGGACAACATCGCTGTGTTCGATACGACGCAGTCGCCGCAAGGCGTGCGTTTCGTGCTGGCGCGCGAAGGGCAGGCAGTGCCGCAGGGTGAACGCGTGGTTTACTCGCCGTCGGACAAGGGGATCATCATCGACCGGCGACTTGCCCCCAGCGCGGAACTGTTTGCCGCTGCCGATCAAGCGCGGCGTGGGGACAAGTGTGGGCGGATTGGCTGATTTTCCGCTTACCAAGAGCCTGTCGCTGCACTGTGTCCGGCTTCGACAAGCTCAGCCTGAGCGGGGTTTGAGTTGGACCACAAGCAACGCTCATCCTGAGCCTGTCGAAGGATGGTCGGTTTAAACTGACCGCCTTCGGCAAGCCCGCACGGAGGTTTTGGAACAGCGGGCGACCTTACGCCGCGCTGCTTAGCCGCGCCAGTTGCTCTTCGTTCAGTTCCAGCTGGGTTGAGGCGCAGAGTTCCTGCACCTGCTGCACCGTGGTTGCACTGGCAATCGGCGCACCGATGCCCGGTTGCACGCGCAGCCAGGCAAGCGCGACCTGGGCGTGGCTAGCCCCCGTTTCGCGCACGACATCGTCCATCGCGGCCAGCATCGGCTTGCCGCTTTCGAGCAGCTTGCCCATGCGCTGTCCGCGCACCGATTTGCCCAGGTCCGCTTCGGTCCGATACTTGCCGGTTAGGAAGCCCGATGCGAGGCCAAAGAACGGCAGCATCGGAATGCCGCGCGTGACGCACAGGCTCTGCAAGTCCGCGCCATAGGCATCTCGGGCGATCAGGTTGTATTCGTTTTGCAGCACGGTGAAGGGCGTGGCCCCTTGCTCTTCGGCAGCATCCAGAGCGGCGGACAGCCGCGCCGCCGTAAAATTCGACGCCCCGAGCGAGCGGACCTTTCCAGACCGCACCGCTCCGTCAAAAGCGGCCACGATGTCGCCGATCGCAAGTTCCTCATAATCACGGTGGGCATAGTAGAGATCGACGTAATCGGTCTGGAGCCGCTCCAGCGATGCGTCGAGCGAGGCGAGCACGCGTTCCGGCTGATAGAGCTCGCTCCCACCCAGCATTCCGGTCTTGGTGTGCAGCTTCATGTCGGCGCGCTTGCCGCTGGCCGCGAACCATTTGCCCAGCACCGTCTCGCTCTCGCCGCCCTTGTGGCCGGGCACCCAGGCCGAATAGACATCGGCCGTATCGATCATCCGCCCGCCTGCGGCGTGGAATGCGTCAAGGACGGCAAAGCTGGCGTCCTCGTCCGCGGTAAAGCCGAAGACGTTGCCGCCCAGAACCAGGGGAATGCCGACGATAGCAGGATGATCGATCATGAGGCCTCCTTTGATGTCAGTCGCCCTTGAACACGGGCTTGCGCTTTTCCAGGAAGGCGTTGACCGCCTCGGCATTGTCCTTGGTGGCGTGGGCCACGGCCTGCATCGCGGCGGACATTTCCAGGACCTGGCCAATGCTCATCGACTGGGCGTCCCAGATCAGGCGCTTGGCCATGCGGACTGCGAAGGAAGGGTTGCAGGCGATGCGCGCGGCCATCTTGCGCGCGGCGTCCATCAGATCGGCATCGGGCACGACCTGGTTGACCAGGCCAATCTTCAGCGCCTCTGCCGCGTCGATGGTTTCGCCGGTCAGGGTCAGTTCGGCGGCCTTGGAAAAGCCGATGATGCGCTGGATCAGCCAGGCGCCGCCATCACCGGGAATGATCCCCAGCTTGACGAAGCTTTCCGCAAATTTCGCGCTTTCCCCGGCGACGCGCAGGTCGCACATGCAGGCCAGGTCAAGCCCGGCGCCGATGGCAGGGCCGTTGACTGCGGCGATGACCGGCACTTCCAGCGCGGCGAAGGCGAGGGGGAGGCGCTGGATGCCGCTCTTGTAATTGCGGCGGGTGCGCGCCGGGAGGCTGGCATTCAGGCCGCCCGAATCCGGCTGCATCATCTTCAGATTGCCGCCCGCCGAAAAGGCCGCGCCCGCACCGGTTAGGATGGCGACGCGGACCTTGGGATCGTCCTCCATCTTCGTCAAAGTGTCGAGCAGGGCGTCGATCAGGTCGAGGTCGGAAATCGGATTGCGCAGTTCCGGACGATTCAGGGTGATCGTGGCAATGCCGTCAGCGTCAAGCGAATAGAGGACGGGGCTGTCCATGGTCATGCTCTCTCCAGTTCAGGTATTTGCCATGGCTTTGGCACGCCGCTGGCGGTGCGACAACACCCAACTATCCGGCAATCCGCTCGATGAACCAGAAGCTGGAGATTATCCCGATGGCGTAGGTGGTGCTCAGCACGGCGGGACGCAGCGCGGATGGCGCAAAACGGCGGAGCAGGGCAATTGCCGCAAGAACGGCGCCGATGATGACCAGCTGTCCCGCTTCGACCCCAAGGTTGAACGTCAGCAGGGCAGTCGGAACGTCGCTTTCCGGCAGGCCGATTTCGCGCAGTGCTCCGGCGAAACCGAAGCCGTGGATCAGCCCGAACAGGAACGCCACTACCCAGGGTGCACGCTCGGCCAGGTTCGGTCGCTCGGGATCGCGCTTCACGATTTCGACGGCAAGGAAGACGATCGACAACGCGATCAGGGCCTCGACCGGAGCCTGGGCCAGGCCGACCAGTCCCTGCGTGGAGCCGACCAGCGTGATCGAATGGGCCAGGGTAAAGGCCGTTGCCGCCTTCACCACGCGTCCCGGCGCTCCGATCAGCAGGACCAGCGCGACGACGAAGAGCAGGTGGTCGTAACCTTCCAGGATGTGGATGATGCCCAGCACGAAATAGCTGCGCGCAACTTCCCGGCCATCAGGCACTGTGCTGACCGTCACCATCGCCCGGTCCGGCGTGAGCCGTGCTGCCTGGACGGGGCGCCTCATGGGTGCGATGCGCAGGAGCGCGTCGGTGAAGGCCTGGTCCATCCCGGTCAGGCCGACCTGCGCTCCGGCCAGGTCCTTGCTACAGGTCAGCCGGCTTTCTGCAATCAGCACCAGCCCGTCCACGCGCGCTTGCGGCGGGGACTGGGTGCAGAAGGCCGGAAAGGCAGGCTTGGTCCGCGTGGCGAGTCCGCCGATCACGGGCGCCTTCCACACCAGCTTCCATTCACCTTGGCCAAGCTGGGTGAATTCGAGATAGCCGGGGCGCATCTCGTCGGCCTGCGCGGGCAGCGCCCACAGCGCCGCCAGCATGGCGAGGGCAAGACGCAAGGCGCGGGTCACTTTGGAAGCTCGATCACCACATCATAGCCTTTGGCGATGCGGGCATAGGCTTCCTCACGCGCGCGCAGGTTGGCTGCTGCGCGCCAGTCATTCTCCACGCGCTGCCGGACCTTTTCCAGCGAGGGCGGGGTTGCCGCTGTGCGGGCAGTTACGCGCACCAGGTGCAGGCCCAGCCCTGAGGCAAGCGGGCCGTTCCATTGCCCGGGTGCAAGGTTGCGCAAGGCAATCGCGAAGTCGTCGCCAAATTGCGTGGAGATCGCCTCGCTGCGCGCTGCGTTGAATGTTGCGGGGATCGGGGCAGGGGTAGGGCTGACCGCTTCGCCGCGCCGCAGCCGCGCCAGGGCATTCTGCGCGCGCGCGCGATTTTCGGGCGTGTCGGCTCCCAGATAGACCTGATCTAAGCTGGTCTGCGGGTCTTCGGCATAGCGCGCGGGGTCGCGGTCAAGCATGGCCTGCAGTTCGGCATCGCTGGGCGTCCGGCTTTCCGCATCAGCGACTGCCATGGCTTCCATCTTGCGCCGCATTCGCCGCACGACGACCTCGTCGCCTTCATCAAGGCCCAGGCTCAGCGCTTCCCGGTAATAGACCTGGTCCTGCACCCAGTCCCGGATCAAGTCGTCGGTCTCGTCCTTGGTGGGCAAGCGGCGGAAGCTTTCCTCGAAGCGGCTGACGAGGGCGCTGACTACCCGGTCATTCACCACGATCCGGCGCTCGCCCAGGTCCGGCGGCCTGCCGGACAGAAGCGCATAGACAGCCGCGCCCGCAATCAGGAAATGCACCAGCGGCTCGCGCAAGAGCCGCCGCGCGCTATCGTTCCATCTCATGTCAGGCGGGGCTGTACCAGATTGCCGAGGTATAGGCCCGCTCCTGATGCTTCATCGGGATTTCCGGCGGCAGGCGCAGGCCGTATTTTGCCCGGTCATAGGCCATCCAGGTGGGCGTCGGGATCTGCAAGACGCGGACGTAATAGAACGCGCGCTGCTTGGGATCGAATTCCGGGTCGGTCCAGACCGTGGCCAGACTGGGCGCACCGATGGTGTTGCGGAAAGTCGCCCTCTGCACGTCCACCGTATCGCCAACGGCGGGAACCTTGCCGTTCACCAGCTTGCGCCTGGCCATGTCTGACCAGACCACGTCGATGACCTTCTCATGCGCCTTGCCCGCCGCGTCGACCCAGCCCTTGATCACCTGAACCCGGTCCAGGTTGCCGTCGAGCGGGTCCTTCAAGGCCGAAATGATGAAGCTGGGCCGGCCTTTGCCGCCCGGCTTCAGCTCTCCGCCCATCGGCACGCCGCGGCTATAGCCGGCCTTGACCCAGTCGCCGCTGAGGTCCTTCTCGGTAAAGTCCCAGCCGCCAAAGACCCGCACCGTCATGCGCGGACCGGTGGTGCCATAGACTTCGCGGCGCATCAGCGCGTCCCAGATCGCTTCGCGGGTGTTTGAAGTGGCCCAGACCGCCGCATAGCCGCTGGCCAGCGTCTGCCAGTTCATCCGTCCCACACGTTCCAGGGGCACGCCCGGAGCAAAGGTATCGGTGGTGCGGCTCCGCCCCGGTTCGACGCCCGAATGCTTGCCGAAGTAGTTGTTGTCGTCCGCCGTTGCCAGCGAGGTATGGCTATCCGTCGATCCGATTACCCCGAAGCGGTATGGGTTCACGCCCGTCTGCCTTTCGATCAGCAGACCGCGCTTCAGCGCTTCGCGGACATAGGAACCGGCATAATCGCTGCTCTTGGTTGGTTGATTGTTCAGCAGGTTGTTCTTGTCCCACCCCAGGGTGCCATAGCCCGCATATTCGTCATTGGGCGAAAGGAACGGATGGCTTTCGCTATCGCCCTTGATCTGGGTGATTTCCGCCACCGGCTCACGCAGCGCGCGGCGGCGGGCATAGGCGGCGGTGAGCGGCGCGCCCTGCGGATCGGTCAGCATCCACATCAGGCCGTTCGAGAGGTTGCCATTGTGCGGGATGGCCAGGACCTTGCCGCCCGTCTTCTTCTCGTAACTGTCCATGTAGTCCCACAGCCGGTCAGGCCAGAGCTCGGTCGTGGGATCCAGCGGATCGACTTGCGAGACGCGGTCGATCCCGTCGCGGAAGATCACGTTGCGGTGCAGATTGTTGCCGCCCTGCATCAAGGTATATTCGAACCCGAAAAAGGCAGTGAACTTGCCTGGTTCGTTATAGCGTTCGACCGCTTTCAGGCTGTCATTCCAGATCTTGTGCGTGCGTTCGGCTCCCTTGACCGGATCGTTCAGGCCGGGGGGGAGATCGTTCCGCCCGCGTGCAGCCAGAATTTCAGTAGTGGCCTGGAGCGACTGGCGCGGGCCCTGGTGCATCAGGTCGCGCCAGCGGCGCAGGGTAGGGTCGGTGACGAGGAAGCTCGGCGCATCGTACAGCGCCTTGGTCGATCCCAGGCCCTCGGCGTGATCGGCGATGACCAGGAAGTCCAGCGGACGGGCCAGCTTGGCCTTGGTCCCCGTGGTCGATTCCACTTCCTCACCCCGGGCAAAGCGCAGGGCGGTTTCCGGATCGAGCCGGTTGCCCATTCCGAACGCATCGACCGAATTGGCGGTGTGAAGGTGGGTATCCCCCCAGAACACCTGCTCGGGATAGGCTGTATTCTTGACCTCTGCCTGCCCGGAGCCGATGCGGCTGATCTGGTCGCAGCCGCTGATGATCGTGCACGAACCCAGCAGCGCGGCGATCAGTGCGATCTTCCTTCCCATTGCCCATCCTTCCCTTGATTATATTGGCACTAATAGTGCCATAGTAGCGGCGCAGGTCAAGCTTGGCGGTCAGGGGCTTGCACAGCTTAATCGATCGGTTAAAGGCGGTGGCATGACCGAAAGCGAAGACATCATCGAGATCCGCCGTGCGGTGCAGGCACTGTGTGCGGAGTTTCCGGGCGAATACTGGCGGGAAAAGGACCGGGATCGGGCCTATCCGGGTGAATTCGTCGATGCCTTGACCCAGGCCGGTTTTCTCGCTGCGCTGATCCCGGAAAGCTATGGCGGATCGGGTCTCAAGCTGGATGCGGCTGCGGTCATCATGGAGGAAATCCAGGCCGCCGGGTGTAACGGCGCCAGCGCCCATGCGCAGATGTACATCATGAACACGCTGCTGAAATACGGCAGCGAGGAGCAGAAGGCGAAGTATCTGCCCGGCATTGCCGATGGCTCGCTGCGCTTGCAGGCCTTTGGCGTGTCCGAACCGACCAGCGGCACCGACACCCTGTCTCTGCGCACCGTGGCGGTGAAGGATGGCGACCACTATGTCGTCAACGGCCAGAAGATCTGGACCAGCCGCGCCGAATATTCCGACCTGATGCTGCTGCTCGCCCGCACCACCCCGCGCGAACAGGTGGCCAGCAAGACCGAAGGCCTGTCGATTTTCCTGGTCGATATGCGCGAAGTCGTCGGCAAGGGCATGACGATCAAGCCGATCCGCACGATGATGAACCACTCGACGACCGAAGTGTTCTTCGACGACATGCGCATTCCCGCCTCCAGCCTGATTGGCGAGGAAGGGAAGGGCTTCCGCTACATCCTGTCCGGCATGAACGCGGAACGCATCCTGATCGCCGCCGAATGCGTCGGCGATGCCAAGTGGTTCATCCAGAAGGCGACCGACTATGCCAAGGAACGCGGCGTGTTCGGGCGTCCGATCGGGCAGAACCAGGGCGTGCAGTTCCCCATCGCGCGCTGCTATGCGCAAATGCGCGCGGCGGAGCTGATGGTCCACCACGCGGCCCAGGTCTATGACGCGGGTGGCAATCCCGGCGAGGAAGCGAACATGGCCAAGTTACTCGCCAGCGAAGCCAGCTGGGCCGCAGCGGACATGTGCGTGCAAACCCACGGCGGGTTCGGTTTCGCCGAGGAATACGACGTGGAGCGCAAATTCCGCGAAGCACGCCTCTATACCGTGGCGCCGATCAGCACGAACCTGATCCTGTCCTACCTGGCCGAGCACGTGCTGGGCCTGCCGCGCAGTTATTGAAGGTCGATAGCCGGGCTCCCGCAGGATCCCGGCTGCACCACGCTCAGAAGTTGATTCGCGCTCCGACGCGGAAGCTCGCGCCGTCCACGCCGTTGGAGGTGAGAAGGCTGGCGCGGGTAAAGACCGACAGCTTGCCTGACGGATCGCGCAGGTCGATCCCGCCAACCACTTGCAGGGTGTTCGTGAAGCTTTCGGTCTGCAAGGCGAACGGGGTGTTCCCGATGCGCAGCTGGGTATTTTCCACGCGAGCGGTGTTCCTGACTTCGAACAGCCCCACACAGGGTGAGAGGATTAAGCCCTTGCCGACTTGTCCCGACCAGCCGAGGGTTCCACCGTAACGCAGCTGTCCGGTCTTGTCGTCGCCCGGCAGGATGAGCGTGTTTGCATCCGGCGCAAATGGGGAGAGGGCACTGGAGCCGAATGAATAGCCCACCGCAGGTTTCACGAAGACGGGGCCAAGTGCAAGGCGATAGGACGCGTTGATCGCCCCCGCCTTTGCCGTGCCCTTGACCTTGATCGCCCGGCCTTGGACAAGCGCTGCGTTGGACAGCGAATGTTCACGCCACTCGCCGCGATAGGTGCCGTCGATCAGCAAGCCATGGCCGCTGATGGCCACATAGCCACCCAGGAACTTCCCCTCGGTGTCCGTAAGCCCCCCGCCAACTTTTGACGAAGCGTCGTAACGACCGCTGGTGATGCCAAGGTTCACGGCGAATTCCTCGGCCGCAATCAGGGTGTAATCCAGACCAGCTTGCAGGATTGAATAGCTGGTGCGGGTCTGCCCGTCATTGACGCCAGCCCCGATGCCATTGGTCCGGAAGGACTGGTTCATGTCCCCCGCCGAGGCTCGGCCCCAAATTCCGAAGCGCGAACTGCGACCTGCAATAACCTCGCCCAGCGGCTCGTCGATCAGGCTCGAAATTGATGCGCCTAAGCCGGAAAGCTGCGCGAACTGGATCGACGCCGGGTTTACGGCCTGGATGATGCCGAACTCTCGCGCATTGGCCGGGTTCCAGCCAAAGGCCTGGATCAGGAATCCGCCGCTGGAAAGATTGGCGGAAGCCGGAACCGCCAGGTCGATCGTACCGGATCCCGCAGTGATCAATGGCAGGAACCCGTTTGCAAGAATCCCGCGATCCAAGACATTGACCAGAACTGTGGATGAGCCGCTGGCGCTGCCGGTAATGGCCAGGCGGTCAGCGGACTGATTGGCCAGCGAGGCATCCAGCTGGATGATGTTCCCCGTGCTTCCGGTGAAGTTTCCGGCCACCGTGGCAATCTGCCCCGCTTGCTGGTCGAATAGAGTGATCAATCCGGCGTTGGTCAGGTCTGCGGCGATTCTTCCGCTGCCGGCGAATGCCAGAGTGCCAGCGGCAGAGTTTACTATGCCGGCAGTCGCCCCGATGGAGCCGCCAGCCGCCAGATTGAGCAGCCCGGAATTGCTGGCCGATCCCGAAAAACTTGAAACGCCAACCGCATTCCAGATTCCGGTGTTGGTGAAGTTTGATTCCGATGCATTGCTGCCAGCGACCTGAACCGTTCCGTTCAGCACCCCGCCCAGTTCGTTCCGCAACCGGTAGGCCCCTCCTGCCAGTGCAGCCTTGATCGCGATGGGTCCGGTGATGGTTCCCTTGTTCAGAACCTGCGCATTGCCGCTGGCCGAGGTGGTTTGGTCAATGGCCACGGCAGTGCCGAGGATCGTACCATCATTGGTCACGCTGTTCAGGCCGTTTGCATTGCTCTGCAAGATGCCGGTTGCGCCATCGATCCGCCCGCTTGCGACGTTGGTGGTATCGTTCGTGCCCGCCGGTGCGATCTGCCTGACCGCTTCCGAGCCTTGTACGGTGCCGCGGACAAAAACCGTACTGGTACCCGTGGAGAGGCCACTGTTCGTCAGAATCCCGACCGAGCCGGGGGCAGCAGCTGTTACCGATGAACCTGTTTTGACATCGATGACCGTGCCGTTGCTTCGTCCGGCAATCGGGGTCAGTCTGGTCCAGATGCCGACCGTTTGCGCGTCAATTGCTCCCGCCGTATCGACATAGATGTTGCCGGACCCGCTGCTGCGCGCGACAATCCCGGTATCGGCAGTCAGGTTGCCGGTCGCGTCGATGAATATCAGCCCGGTTGAGTCGACGTTGTTGATCGAAGCATCGATGCCTGTCTCCTTCGCAGCAACTTCGCCGGTCAGGACCCAAATGTCCGACGCACCCGATCCGGTGTTGTCGATGAAAACGCCACTACCCTCAGCCGCAGTCAGTGGTCCTGGTTGGGAGACAACAGTTCCGTGGGAGCTGGCGTTCGACAGGTGGATCGCATTTCCAGCAGAGGCGGTGACCGGTCCGCTGCCCAGGACAGCGCTATAGGCGGTAGCTGCAATGCCCGCTTGCGCGGTGATTCCGTTTACGGTTCCGGAAACCGCGCCATTGTTGGTTATCCGGAAATATCCTGCCGCCTGGGTGAAAATGCCTGCGCCGTCGAAGCCGGTGACAGTACCCTCCACCGTGATGTCGGTGTTGGAGCCTAAGCTGGTTGCCTGGACCCCTCTGACACCCCGCGCTTCGCTGCCGAGGAATTTGACGCTGTTAAAGCCCTCGCTGAGTGCCTGGATTGCGGAACTGCCGACTGCCAGAATATCGCTCTTTGCGGTAACCGTGCTGGACCCATTTGCCATGACGGTAATGCCGGCCAGCCTGCTATCAATCCTCCCCGCGGTCGTGATGACGGTGCTTCCTGACCCGTAATTGGTGGCGATGATACCGGAACTTGTGCCTAGCAGGTCGCCGCGTGCATCGATGGAAAGCAGTGCGGTGGAACTGCTTTTCGCGATCGTGGCGTTGACCGCCGCGTTGTAGGCGGAGATCTCCTCCACTTGGATGCGGATCGCGCCAGTGCCGGTATTGTTTACCGTGACGCCATTGCCAAACCTCGCGGTCATCGCACCAAGGCGGCTGATTACCGTGTCAAAGGCCCCGGCGTTCGAGACATTGATTGCATCGCCGCTAATGGCAGTGATCCTGCCCGCACCCGTGACGGCGGTGAAATCGGAGGCATTCACACCTGATGCGATCTCTATGCCGCCTCTCATTCCCGCAACGCTGCCGTTGCCGGCGACCCGGACATAGCCATCCGCTTTGGCAGAGATGCCCAGTCCAGAGTAAGCGGTTATGGCGCCGGAATTGGTGATCAGGACATTGGATTGGGTGCTGGTGGCCTCGACACCGGTGCCGCCGCGGGTCCAGTTTCCGATGGTTACGGTATTCAGTCCGGTGCTAGTCGTGGAGATTCCAGAACCGGCGGTGCCGGTCACCTCCCCGTTTGCGGAAATGGAGCTTGTGCCGGTAGCATTGACATTGATCCCTGTGACGCGGCTATCAATCGTTCCATTGGTTATAAGGACCACGTTCCCGTTCGGTCCCCCGGTTGTCCCCAAGCTGATGCCGGTGTCGCCGGTAATGGTGGAAGTTGCGCCTTGCAACATGTTGATTGTGCCGCCCGCGGTAGAAACGGCGCTCAAGGCAATTGCCGCATTGGTGATCAGATTGCCGTTAATTCCTGTGTGGTATGGCGTTGTTGTCGTGACATTGCCTTGTGCGGTGATGGTCAGCGACCCGGTGCCGTTGGGCGTGGGTGTAGAGGTCGCATCCATGGCGAAATTGACGCCGGGATAGACAAGGGATTGCAGGTCCAGACCGGTACTGACCACCGAGGTTTGACCATTCAGGAACGTAACGGATTCAAGCCCGGTGATCCTGGCTATTCTCGTTGGCCCGGTGCCCCCGTCGCACACGATGTGTGCGGTATTTGGCACAGTTGCGCAATCGGCCATTGCTGGAGATGCGAGCAAAGTGGAGCCCAGCAAAGCTCCGCTGGTTCCGAGTATCGTTCTTACAGTGCTGGCTTGGGCCAGCATCGAGAAACGGGCTGGCGACCGGATGGCACGAAGGGCTCGGCCCATAAAAATTCTCCCCAACGGTGATCCTTGCCATGTGCATGGCGCATCGCTGTTGGGAGCCATGGGGTAGGTAAATGCAGTTAATCTGTCAAACTTGGCCTTTAAAACAGATGTTTACGCGAAATCCGGCTGGCTAGCGCAGCATGGTGACTGCGGCGCGGGCAATCGGATCCAGCCCGGCTGGATCGCATTGCAGGATTGCAGCCTTCATCCGAGGGTCCCAATAGTCACGCAGGTGCTGTGCGGTCAGTTCGATCGCCTGGGCTTCACCCTGGGGGGCGAGGTTGCGGGCGATCTGGTTGGCCATGGTGATCAGGCGGGCGTGATCCATTGCGCTATTTCTCCGCGCGCGCCACGCGGCGGCTCTTGCCGGACCAACTGGCATAGCTCTCCTGCCATTCGCTCGGGCCGTTGCTGGGCAAGACCTGGACGGCGGTGACCTTGTATTCCGGGCAATTGGTGGCCCAGTCGGAGAATTCGGTCGTCACCACATTGGCCTGGGTCGCGGGGTGGTGGAAGGTGGTATAGACGACGCCCGGCGCAACGCGGTCGGTTACTTCGGCGCGCAAGGTGGTTTCCCCGGTGCGGCTGGCCAGGCGCACCCAGTCGCCGCTCTTGATCCCGCGGTTCTCTGCATCGGCGGGGTGGATTTCCAGCAAGTCCTCATCGTGCCAGACGACATTCGCCGTGCGGCGGGTTTGCGCGCCGACGTTGTACTGGCTGAGGATCCGCCCGGTGGTCAGTAGCAGCGGATAGCGCGGCCCGGTCTTTTCATCCGTCGGGACATAGTCGGCGATGATGAACCGCCCTTTGCCGCGCACGAAACCGTCGATGTGCATCACCGGCGTGCCATGGGGCGCGGCATCGTTCACTGGCCATTGCAGCGATCCCTCTTCTTCCAGCCGCGCGTGGCTGACGCCCGTGAAGGTCGGGGTGAGGCGAGCGATTTCGTCCATGATCTGGCTGGGGTGGTGGTAATTCCAGTCAAGTCCCAGCGCGCGGGCCAGAGCTTGCGTCACCTGCCAGTCGGCCAGGCCTCCCGCTGGCTCCATCACCTTGCGCACCAGCTGAATACGCCGCTCGGCATTGGTGAAGGTGCCGTCCTTTTCCAGGAAAGTGCTGCCGGGCAGGAAGACATGGGCATAATTGGCCGTCTCGTTCAAGAACAGGTCGTGGACGATCACGCAGTCCATCGCTTTCAGCCCTGCGGCCACGTGGGCGGTATTGGGATCGGACTGGAGAATGTCCTCACCCTGGATGTAAATCGCGCGGAAACTGCCATCCAGCGCGGCGTCCAGCATATTGTTGATCCGCAGGCCCGGTTCGGGATCGAGCGGGACGCCCCATTCCGCCTCAAAGCTGCTGCGAACCTCCGCGCGGGAAATGTGGCGATAGCCGGGCAGTTCATGCGGGAAGCTGCCCATGTCGCACGAACCCTGGACATTGTTCTGCCCGCGCAAGGGGTTCACGCCGACGCCGGGCCGACCAACATTGCCGGTCACCATGGCGAGGTTGGCAATGGCCATGACGGTGGAACTGCCCTGGCTATGCTCGGTCACGCCCAGGCCATAGTAGATCGCGCCATTGCCGCCGGTGGCATAGAGCCGCGCCGCGGCGCGCAGATCGTGCGCCGGAACGCGGGTGACGGCTTCGAGCCGTTCCGGACTGTGGCGCTCCTCGGCCACGAAGTGCGCCCATTCCTCATAGGCATCCCATTCGCAGCGCTGCCGGATAAATTGCTCGTCGGCCTGCCCCTCGGTCACGATCACGTGCGCCATGGCGGTCAGGACCGCGACATTGGTTCCGGGTTGCAGGGCAAGGTGATGTTCCGCCTGGACATGGGGTGAGCGCACCAGGTCGATCCGGCGCGGGTCGATGACGATCAGCCGTGCCCCCTGCCGCAAGCGCCGCTTGAGCCGGCTGGCGAAGACTGGATGCCCGTCGGTGGGGTTGGCGCCGATCACCATGATGACATCGGCCTGCATCACGCTGTCAAAGTCCTGCGTGCCCGCGCTGGTGCCAAAGGTGCGCGACAGGCCATAACCGGTGGGGGAGTGGCAGACCCGCGCGCAGGTATCGACGTTGTTGCTGCCGAAACCGCTGCGCACCAGCTTTTGCACCAGGTAGGTTTCCTCATTGGTGCAGCGGCTAGATGTAATCCCGCCCAGCGCACCGGGGCCGCTTTCCGCCTTGATCGCGGCAAGGCGGCTTGCGGTGAAGGACAGTGCCTCGTCCCAGCTTACTTCGCGCCACGGATCTTCAATGCTATCGCGGATCATCGGCTTGACGATGCGGTCGCGGTGCTGGGCATAGCCCCAGGCGAAGCGGCCTTTCACGCAGGAGTGGCCGCGATTGGCCTTGCCGTCCTTCCACGGCACCATGCAGACCAGTTGCTGGCCCTTCATCTCGGCGCGGAACGTGCAGCCGACCCCGCAATAGGCGCAGGTGGTGACCACTGCGCGTTCGGGCAGGCCAAACTCCTTCACTGCCTTTTCCTGCAAGGTCGCGGTGGGACAGGCCTGGACGCAGGCGCCGCAGCTGACGCATTCGGAGGAGAGGAAGCTGTCCGCCGCCTGTCCCGCACTGACCTTTGAACCGAAGCCGCGCCCGGCGACGGTCAGGGCGAAAGTCCCCTGAACCTCGTCGCAGGCGCGCACGCAGCGGGAACAGGCGATGCATTTGCTAGGGTCGAATTCGAAATAAGGGTTCGATCCATCGACCGGCAGGCCCAGGTGGTTCGCGCCGGAATAGCCATAGCGCACGTCGCGCAGTCCCACTTCCGCTGCGGTTTCCTGCAATTCGCAATCGTTGTTGGCGCTGCAGGTCAGGCAGTCGAGCGGATGATCGGAGATATAGAGCTCCATCACCCCGCGCCGCAGCCGCGCCAGCCGCTCGCTCTGGGTGCGCACGACCATGCCCGGTGCAACCGGCGTGGTGCAGCTGGCGGGCGTGCCGCGCATTCCCTCTACCTCGACCAGGCACATCCGGCAGGATCCGAAAGCCTTCAGGCTATCCGTCGCGCAAAGGCTGGGGATCGAGCCGCCGCATTCCGCCGCAGCGCGCATTACGCTGGTGCCAGCGGGAACCGTTACGCTGCGCCCGTCGATGGTCAGCGTGACGCTCTGCTCTGAGCAGGCGGCTGGCGTGCCGAAATCGGGCTGCGGTTCATAGCCCACGGCGCTGCTCCGCTGCTGCCAGATCCTCTGGCGTGTTGATATTGCTGGTGCCTTGCCCACTTACAACTGCGCGGGCGCCGATGGCCTCGGCAAAGGCGCGCATCGAATGCTTGCCATCGCCGCGCAGGATATTCTCCACCACCTTGGCTGCACTGGCCGGCCACAGGCCCACCACCGGCTGATCGGCCAGGAAGGCGGGCGCGGGCATGAGCAGGCGCGGCAGATCGTCCGGCAAGTCGATGGAATCGACCCCGCAGGTGAGGACCAGGTCATAGCCTTCATCCAGCGCGTCGTGCAGCGCTGCGGCGATGCCGGCCAGCGGACCCAGGCCCGGGCCGAACCAGTCCGGCAGGGTGGGGGCAGGGGCCTCTTCCCGGCCAACCACCACCACCTTTTCGCACCAGCCGGACAGGGTATCCACCGCGCGCATCAGCAGCGTTTCCCCGCCCAGCATGGCCAGCGCCTTGTCAGAGCCGAAACGGCGGGACTGCCCGCCTGCCAGGACCGCACCCAGGATCATCGCGCACCTCGTCTCTCGCAACCCGCCTTCGACAGGCTCGGGCTGAGCGTCTGCGTGGAGCGGCGGACGTCCAAAACACCGCTCAGGCTGAGCCCGTCGAAGCCGGTTTGAAGGATCATCCAAAGTCCTCCGGCCAATGCTTCAGTGCAGAACGCACCGGATACGGAGTGAAACCGCCCAGCGCGCAGAGGGATCCGAACTGCATCGTTTCGCACAGGTCATGCAGCAATTGCAGGTCCTGATCGCGACTGCGGCTCTGCTTGGGTGCGTTGTGCATCTGGGGCAGGGCTTCCACCGGATCGGCCATCGCCGCGCCGCCCGCCATGATCCGGTCGAGCAACTCCGCCCCGCGCACCGCGCCGATTCGGCAGGGGGTGCACTTGCCGCAGCTTTCCGCTGCGCAGAATTGAAAGGCAAAGCGTGCCATCCGGCCCATGTCTGCCGTGTCGTCGAACACGGTCACGCCGCCATGGCCGATCAGCGCATCGGCGGCGGCAAAGGCCTCGTAATCGAACGGCAGATGGAACTGCGACGGGTTGATATAGGCCCCCAGCGGCCCGCCCACCTGCACCGCCTTGACCGGGCGGCCCGAGGCAGTGCCGCCGCCAATCTCGTTCACCAGTTCGCCCAGCGTGATGCCGAAGGCGGTTTCGTACAGCCCGCCGTGCCGGACATTCCCCGCAAGCTGGATCGGCATGGTTCCCTTGGAGCGATCGATCCCCAAGCGCGCGTAAAGCTCTGCCCCGCCGGGGGAGAGAATGTGCGGCACGGCCGCCAGGGTCAGGACATTGTTCACCACCGTGGGGCAGCCGAACAGCCCCTCCAGCGCGGGCAGCGGCGGCTTCGCGCGCACTTCGCCGCGCTTGCCCTCGATCGAATTGAGCAGTGAGGTTTCCTCCCCGCAGACATAGGCACCCGCGCCGACCCGCACTTCGATGTGGAGCGGGGCCAGCCGGTCCTCGGCCAGGGCAATGGCGGCTTCCAGCTTGGCGATGGCGTGCGGATATTCGCTGCGCACGTAGATATAGCCCACCTGCGCGCCCACCGCATGGGCGGCAATCGCCATGCCCTCCAGCAGCTGGAACGGGTCGCCTTCCATCAGCATCCGGTCGGCGAAAGTACCGCTGTCGCCTTCGTCGGCGTTGCAGACGACATACTTTTCCGCGCCCCGCGCATTGGCGACCGTTTGCCATTTGATCCCCGCCGGAAAGCCTGCGCCGCCGCGACCGCGCAGGCCAGAGGCGAGGACTTCCGCCACGACCTCCGCCGCAGCCATACCGCGCGCCCGGGTTAGCGCCTGCCAGCCGCCGCTTTGCTGATAGTCCGAAAGGCTGAGCGGGCGAGTCCTGCCCGCCCGCGCGAAGGTGAGGCGCTGCTGGCTGGCGATCCACGGGTGGCTGGCAATCGGGCCAATCGCCTTGGGCGAGGTTCCGGCCAGCACGGCGGGCACGTCGGCAGGCGTCAATGGCCCGAACCCCTGGCCGCCGATCTCCGCCAGCGGTTCCAGCCAGTGCATTCCCCATGACGAGACGCGCTCCACCGTGCAGCCCGCCGCTTCGAACGCCGCCGCCACGCGGTCAGCCCCGCAGGCGAGCGCAAGGGCATCGTCCGGGATGCGCACGGTGGTCATGCCGACTTCACCAGGTCGACCAGTGCGGCCTCATCTAGGCGGGCGTGGAGGCTGTCCCCATGGCGCGCTGCCGGACCGGAACTGCACAGGCCCAGGCAATAGACCGTCTTGATCCGCACCCGCTCTCCCGCCGCGTCCTGAGCCGCCTCGACGAGCTGCTCCACCCCCCGCGCCTGACACGCCTCCGCGCGGCACAGCTCGATCACCGGGCGCGGATCGGGGGCCGAGGTGAAATCGTGATAAAAGCTGACCACGCCGTGCACTTCCGCGCGGCTGAGGTTCAGCGCCTTGGCGATCACCGCTTCGGCTTCGGGCGGGATGCAGCCAAAGCTGTGCTGGACCGCATGGAGGATCGGCAATAGCGGCCCCTTGCGCCCGGCATGGGCGGCAATGATCCGTTCCAGTTCAGCGCGATCCATGCCCCGCAGCTTGCGCCTGTCCGGCGCGGCGGTCAATTCGATTGCGTGAGCAAGAGGCTCACAACCCCGCTCAGGCTGAGCCTGTCGAAGCCGGGTTGGCGCAAACCGCAAGCCAGCCCTTCGACAAGCTCAGGGCGAGCGGGCCGGAGATGTGGTGCTCACAACCCCGCTCAGGCTGAGCCTGTCGAAGCCGGGTTGGCGCAAACCGCAAGCCAGCCCTTCGACAAGCTCAGGGCGAGCGGGCCGGAGGGGGTGCGCACAAAACCCCGCTCAGGCTGAGCCTGTCGAAGCCGGGTCGGCCCAAACCGCAAGCCAGCCCTTCGACAAGCTCAGGGCGAGCGGGCCGGAGATGTGGTGCTCACAAAACCCCGCTCAGGCTGAGCCTGTCGAAGCCGGGTTGGCCGCCCTCAAGCCCGCAGCCGCTCCGCGTGCCAGGCGACGTGATCGGCCATGAAGGTGGAGATGAAGTAATAGGAATGGTCATAGCCCGGCTGCATCCGGATCGTCGCGGGAATACCGGCCTTCCGCGCGGCCATGACCAGCAGGCCGGTCTTGAGCTGTTCGTGCAGGAAATTGTCCGCATCGCCCTGGTCGACCAGCAGAGCAGGCAGGCGCGCGCCGTCCTCGATCAGCGCGCAGGCATCGTATTCGCGCCAGGTGGTCTTGTCCGGCCCCAGATAGCCGCCCAGCGCCTTTTCGCCCCAAGGGCAGTTAAGCGGGCTGACAATCGGAGAAAAGGCACTGACCGAGCGGAACCGCTCAGGATTGCGCAGGGCGATGGTCAGGGCGCCGTGGCCGCCCATCGAATGGCCGGTGATCCCCTGCCGCGCCATGTCCAGCGGGAAATGCTCTGCCACCAGGGCGGGCAGTTCCTGCTCGATATAGCTGCGCATCCTGAAATTGCGCGACCACGGCTCCTGCGTGGCATCGACATAGAAGCCCGCGCCCTTGCCAAAGTCATAGCCTGCATCGTCTGGCACATCGTCGCCGCGCGGGCTGGTGTCCGGGGCGATGAAGGCAATGCCGTGCTTCGCACAGGCCGCGCGGAATTCGCCCTTTTCGGTCACGTTGGCGTGGGTGCAGGTCAGGCCGGAGAGATACCACAAGACCGGAAGCCGCGTGCCCGGTTCATGGTCCGGGACAAAGACCGAGAAGGTCATGTCCGTCCCCGTCACCGCGCTGTGGTGGGTATAGACGCCCTGGGTGCCGCCATGGCTGCGATTTGCGCTGATCTGTTCCATGGCGCGGCTTTGCCCGCAAGCGGGGTGACTTGGCAACTGCTTTGCCGTCATGCGGCGTAGCGCCCGTCATGCAGCCGGCGGGCCATGCCGATCCCGGCCAGCGCATCCAGCACCGGACGGACCGTGGCGGCGCGCTTGCCGCGAAAGGCGCGGGCGATGTCCTGCGGGGCGAGCGGGGCGGGCGCCGTGGTGAGGATCGCCTGGACCGCGCAGACCTGTTCCTCCAGCTTGGCGGGCCAGGGGATGACATTGTCCGGCAGCGGCGCGGCGACTTCCCCCAGGTCGAGCGTCTGCGCGATGGGCGCGGCATAGCCGGGGGCCTGGAATTCAGGACGGAGCCAGCGGACCAGCCCCTTGGCCTCTTCTGCCGCGCGCGCCTTGTTGAGCGCGACCAGGCGGAGCAGCACTTCCTCGTCCGGCAGGTCCGCCGGCCAGCCATAGGCCTGGGCCACCAGCGCGTCGATCGCATCGTGGTGCTGGCGTATCAGCGTGACCAGCCCGCGATCGTGCACCTCGCGCTCCGCCGCCGAGAGCGCGCGCCCCTCGCGCAGCGCTTCCAGCACGTTGTAGATCCCGGTCAGGGTCAGGTCGTCATGCTCGGCCAGCACCCGCTTGCGCAAGGCATCCAGCGCCTCGGCCTCGGCCCGGATGCGCTCCTTGAGCGGTTCCGGCCCGTCGGCAGGGAAGGGGAAGGGGTCGAAGCAGGCGGATTTGTTGTAGCGCGGAGTAGGGCCCAGATCGCCGCCTGCTGCCAATGCCCAAACCACGCTAGCCCTGCTGGATAATACACCCAATGCGTAGGCATCTTCCATCGCGATGCAGACGAGCATGTTGTCCGGCAAAATAGTGGTCGGCAGGAACTGGAAGACGCGATGCTTCGCGGTTTCGACTGTGGCAATGTAGCGATTGAGTCCCCGTCGCCCTTGACGCAGCATTTCTACCGGCTCGCCGTGTAGCCACCATTTTTCTGCACGATGACCACGCTTGTTTTGATCGCGTTCCGGTTTCACGTGAGTGAGCAAGCGCTGATAAGCATTCGGATACCGTTCTCGCAAATCACTTTCACTCAGGCCGTACGTATCAATCACCCATTTACCTCTCGGGCGGGCAGCAAGATCCCGGCCGTTCCGATAAGGCACTACGATTTCAGGCAGTTCGGGTGATGCACGGAAACCGATAAATGCCACGTCATCGGAGTCGAGCAAGAAGCCCTGACCATGTAGGGGGATTCCACGCGATGCGAGTTTGGAGTTAGCCTTTAGAGTGATCGCCGAAGTGACATCAGCCCCGGTGCCAAGATTGCTTCCGATCCGGGCGTGGTTCATCGCAAAATCAATCTCATCCGGGGCGCCGCTCTCGTCAGTGACGATCAGATGCACCCCTATCTCTTTTGATTTTGCCGCCACGGTCATGGCAATGCGGACTGCCGCGCCGTCCTTTTCATCGACCCAAGGGTGATCGGGGATGGCGAACAGCAAATTGAGTCCGTCCTTGCATCGAGGTGCGCTGCCATGACGCGGCGGCTGAATACCTGCGTGATCGAATTGGTCGTGATAAAGCCAAAGCGGCGGGTTCCGTCTTTCCGCACGGCCATGGCCGCCTTGTCCCACCAGTGCATCACGAAGTCCGCGCTTTCGGGCACCTTGGTGGTCTTGAACAGGGCCTGGAAATAACCGTCGCCCAGGCGGCTGCGCACGTCCTTTCCGCCGATGAAGGGCGGGTTGCCGACAATGAAGTCCGCCCGGGGCCACTGTGCGGGGCGGGGGTTGATATAGCGGTAGACTTCCACCCGGGCCGTCTCGTCAGGCACTTTCTTGCCGGTGACGGGATGGTCCTTCATCGTTTCGCCATCCCACCGGCTGACGGGCTGGCCGTGTTCGTCCCGCTCAAGCACGCGGTCGTCATAGTCGATCAGGGCATCGCGGTTCTGGATCGTGCGCACGTCGCGCAGGATCGGTTCGGGCGGCACGCGGTCCCGGCCGTTGACGCGGAAGTGCCATTGCAGATAGCCGATCCACAGCACCAGCTGCGCAATCTCTTTTGCGCGCGGGTTGATTTCCAGCCCCAGGAAGTTTTCCGGGGTGATGGTGTGGCCGGTCATTTCCGCGACATATTGCGTGTGGCCCAGTTCGGTCAGGAAGCTGACGACCTCGCCTTCCAGCTCCTTCATCCGGGCCATGGCGACATAGAGGAAATTGCCGGTCCCGCAGGCCGGGTCCAGCACTCTGGTCTGGGCCAGCCGGGCGTGGAATTCCTCAACCTTGCGCAGGGCTTCCTCGGGCTTGCCCTCTTCGATCAGGCTGCCCGCCGCGCCGCGCACCCCGTTCCAGTCGGCGCGCAGCGGCTCCATGATGGTGGGGGCGATCAGCCGTTCGACATAGGCGCGCGGCGTGTAATGCGCGCCCAGCTTGGCCCGGTCCTTCGAACTGAGTGCGCGTTCCAGCAGGGTGCCGAAGATCGCGGGTTCCACCTCGGTCCATTCATGCTCTGCCGCGCGGATCAGAACTTCCAGTTCCTCGCCATCCAGCGGGATCGCGGTGCGTTCCTTGAACAGGTAGCCGTTGAACTTGCGCAGCGGCACGCCCAGCGCGGGTGAAAACTCGCCCTTGTCCATTGCCGCCCACAGCGCGGCCAGCTGATGTTCCAGATGTTCGGGATTGCCGCGCTGGTTCTTGAGCAGGCCGGTAAAGGCCCCCGGCGGGATCAGCGCGCAATCCTCTGCGAACATGGTGAACAGCACCCGCATCAGGAAGCCGCTGGTGGCTTCGGCATTGTACCCGCGCTTTTCGATCCGCCGCGCTACGGTCGCCAGCAGGTCGGCAATTTCGCGCGTGACGCGGGCGGCGCGGGCGGCCGGGTCCAGGCTTTTCGGATCGGTCCAGATCGCGCGCAGCCGGTCGCGCACTTCGGCATCGTGCAGGTCGTCCAGCATGATGCGGAACCGCGCCGGATCGGGGAAGGGGGCATAGGTTTTGCCCGTGCCGCTGAAATCGGCGAAGACTTCGATGCAATGGCCCACGTCGGTGACCAGCAGGATCGGCGGCGAGCCGTGATCGACCGGCAGCGCCTTGGCATAGAATTCTGCCTGTCCCTTGGCCTGGTGCATCGCCTTGAGCCAGCCGGGCGTGCCGCGCCGCGCCGTCCCGCGCTTCAGCTTGGCAGAGGGGGTCAGGCCGGACAGCAGCAGATCGTCCTCGCCCCGCGCCACCGCTGCACGGTCAGCATCGCTGCCCTGCTTTGCCTCAAGGATGAAGCACCCGCGTTTATAGCAATCTATCCGGCCAAAGCTGGTCGTTCCATCGCCATTGTCCTGAAATACCCGGCGTTCGAACACGTAATCGTTATGCGCATCGTCGGCCAGGCTGCCCCGGGGCGGGTCCACGCCAAGCAGATGGCACAGCCCGTTCACGAAACTTTGCGTATTGGCCAGTTCCGAACCCCCGGTCTTGCGCCAGTGTTCGATAAATTCTGCAATAGAATCAGCGGCATCCATCCCGTCGGGATAGAGCAGGCAAAGTCAGCCTGACAAGCAGTAGCTGCCGCAAGGCACTGTAATGCTTGCGAAATAGTGGACGGGCGCAGACACGACAAGCCGACCTGTCGGCCCAGTCAAGCAAGGATTTGGGGGAAGGGATGGTGGACGCACTAGGGCTCGAACCTAGGACCCGCTGATTAAGAGTCAGCTGCTCTACCAACTGAGCTATGCGTCCATTCCGGCGTTTCCGCTGGCCCCGATTCTCTCGGGAGCGCTCCCTATAGCGGCTGTTTTTCCGGATGGAAGAGGTTTGTTTGCTTTTTTTATCCGGAAAGCGATCCGCCGCGGCGGCTCCAGCGTTCGACGGCCATGATCGTGCCGATACAGGCCATGTTGGTCATCAGCGCGGAGCCGCCGTGGCTGATCCAGGGGAGCGGAATTCCGACCACCGGGGCCAGGCCCATGACCATCAGCATGTTGATCGCCATGTAGAAGAACACCGTAAAGGTCATGCCTGCGGCGAGGAGGCTGGAGAACCGGTCCGGCGCGTTGCGCGCTACGTTCAGGCCCCAGCGGAACACCCAAAGGAACACGGCGATCACGAAGATCCCGCCGATCACGCCCCATTCCTCTGCCATGGTGGCAAAGGCAAAGTCGGTGTGCGCTTCGGGCAGGTATTCCAGGTGGCTTTGGCTGCCGTTGCCAAACCCTTTGCCCCAGAAGCCGCCAGAGCCGATTGCGATCTTGGACTGGGTGATGTGGTAACCGGAACCGAGCAGGTCTTCCTCGGGGTTGAGGAAGGTCAGCACGCGCTTGCGCTGGTAATCGTGCAGCAGGGTGAAAAAGGCGATCGGGGCGATGGCCGAGCCTGCCAGGCCAGCGCCGATGAACCAGCGTGCCGGAAGGCCCGCCAGGAACACCACGACCGCCGCACCGGCAGCGATGGATAGCCCGGTGCCGAGGTCTGGCTGGATGATGACGAGCAGGGCGGGAACCCCAATCAGGCCCGCAGCGGGGAGTAGGGCTCGCCAGTTTCGCGTCATGGCCGGGGGGAGGCTGTCGAAGAAGTATGCCAGGATCAGCACGATCCCCGGTTTCATCAGCTCCGACGGCTGCAATTGCATGAAGCCCAGGTTGATCCAGCGCTGGCTGCCGCCGCGCACTGCGCCGAACAGGTCGACCATGACCAGCAGCATCACCAGTACCCCATAGGCGGGGTAGGCAATGGCCTTGAAGAACTCGCGCGGCAGGCGCGAGATCACGAAAGCCATGGCCATGAAGACCAGGAAGTGGATCGTATGCAGCAGCGCCCAGGGCTGGAGGTGCCCGCCCGCCGCCGAATGGAGCACGACCGAGCCGAAGGTGTTCAGCGCGAACAGCGGCAGGATCACCTGCCATGGCTCTTTCGCCACGCTTTCGGGAATGATGCGGCGGTTCATGGCGTGGTCACCCCGGAATTGGGGGCTGGCACTGCTTGCTCAGGAGCGGGAAGAGGCTCGACAACGGTGGAGGCCGGCTCTTCCGGGCGAACCGTGGCGGGCGGGTTCGTGGCGTTCGCAGGATCTGGCTGCGGGGCCTCGGCCTTTTCGATGGCGTCCTTGACCGCCTCGTCATCCCCCACCTTGGGCGCGGAGGTACCGACCCTGGAGACATAGGCCTGGTACTTGGCGTTAAGCCGCTCGTCCGGTTTGCCGCCCCAGGCCTTCTCCAGTTCGTGCAGCCGGGTGATCGCGGTCGCAGGGTCGAACAGGAACGTCATCACGTCCTTGGCAATCGGGGCGGCGGCACGGGCACCGAAGGTGCCGTGTTCGACCACGACGGCCATGGCATAGCGCGGGTTGTCAGCCGGGGCGTAGCAGACGAACAGCGCGTGGTCGCGCGACTTCCAATCACCGACGTGACCGCGCGCGACCAGGGCGCGGACCTGGGCCGTGCCAGTCTTGCCCGCCATCTTTACGCCGCCGATGTCGATCTTGCTGCCGACGGCCGTACCGCTGCCGTTGACGACGTTGAACATCCCTTCATGCGTGACGGCCAATTGCTCCGCCGTGAAGGGCAGGGCCGGACCAAGCGGCTTGGGATGTCCGTGGATCAGATAGGGCTCAAGATTCTTGCCTGATGCAACGCGCGCCGTCATCACCGCCAGTTGCAGCGGGGATACGGAGACGTAGCCCTGACCGATCGAGGCATTGAGCGAGTCTGCCGCAGTCCATTCCTGCTTGAACCGGCGCAGTTTCCACGCTGCATCCGGCACCGTGCCATAGCGCTGCGAGGTTCCGGGCAGGTCGAATTCCTGCCCCAGGCCCAGCATCTTGGCGACGGGCGCAATCGCGTCATAGCCGACCCGGTGCGACATGGCCCAGAAATAGGTGTTGCAGCTATGCTCGATCGCCTGACGCATATCGACCGAGCCATGAACCGCATCGCAGCGAAAGAAACGGCTACCGAGCCGGTAACCGCCGGGGCAGGGCACCCGTTCGTTCGGGTCGATCCCCTGCAATTGCAGGGCCAGCGTGACCATCGGCTTCATCGTCGAGCCGGGAGGATAAAGTCCGCGCATCGCCTTGTTGAGCAAGGGGATGTGGTCATCCTCGTTCAGCATCTTCCACTGCAACCGTCCGATGCCGCCAGCAAAGGCGTTCGGATCAAAGGCTGGCATGGAGGACAGGGCCAGGATACCGCCATCGTTGCAATCGACGACGACAACCGCCGCCGATTCCAGCCCGATCCGGCGCGAGGCATAGTCTTGAAGCTGTGCGTCGATGGTCAGCTTGATCGGCTTTCCGGGAACGTCTTCGCGGAACTCCAGATCGCGCACGAACTTGCCAGAGGCGGTCACTTCGACCCGCTGTGCACCAGGCGTACCACGCAGGATCGTCTCGTAGTGCTTTTCCAGCCCGTCCTTGCCCAGCTTGAACCCGGGTGTGACGAGCAGCGGATTGCGCTCTTTCTCGTAGTCCTTCGCCGCTGCCGGGCCGACATAACCGATCAGGTGCGCGACCGAAGGCCCGGTCGGGTACCACCGGGTAAAGCCTTGGTGCGCAACAACGCCGA
This sequence comes from Novosphingobium sp. NPDC080210, assembly GCF_050281025.1. Taxonomy (NCBI): domain Bacteria; kingdom Pseudomonadati; phylum Pseudomonadota; class Alphaproteobacteria; order Sphingomonadales; family Sphingomonadaceae; genus Novosphingobium; species Novosphingobium sp. NPDC080210. The sequence continues at coordinate 611,699 of NZ_JBNNWL010000001.1, read as the reverse complement.
CCATTTCGGGCAGGCGGACCAGTACCTTGTCAAAATCCTTTGGCTCCAGGCCCGAGACGACTTCGACCGGCTGATAGCCGTGGGCCTTTTCCAGCTTGTCCTGCAAGTCCTGGGTCTGCACCGGGTCAAAACCGAGCAGCTGGGTAAGCTGCATGACCGTGGCGTCCTTGTCGACCAGGCGTTCGGGAATGATGTCGATCCGGAACTCGACCCGGTTGGAGGCGAGCTGCGCGCCGCGCCGGTCGAGGATGATCCCACGGCGCGGCGGGATCAGCGTCAGGTTGACGCGGTTGCTTTCCGACGCGGTCTTGTACTTTTCGTTCTGGACCAGGGCGAGCCAGCCGAGCCGCGCGGCCAGCAGCACGCCAACGCCGGTTTGCAGCCCGCCGATGAGGAACGAGCGCCGCTCAAAACTGTTCTTCAGCGTTCCGGAGCTGACGTGCGACTGTCCGCCGAGCATCGCTTAGCGTCTCCGCAAGGGAAGCAGGCGGAACCGGTCCGCCACGCCAACCAGAATGGCCAGGAAGGGATAGGCCAGGACCGAGAAAAAGTACTGCGGCAGCAGGTGGAGCAGGTTGGAATTGCCACCGCTGGCATCGGCAATCCAGGCCGCACTGACCAGGTAGAGCAGGACCAGTCCGCTCGCGACGAGCCAGTTGAACACCACGCCGCGCCAGGGGAAGCGGGCTTCAAACACGTCGAGCGCGATCATTGCCGCAGACCACAGCAGCACTGCCGAGCCGAACGGCTGCCCGGAATAAAGATCGTCGAACAGGCCCAGCGGCAGGCCGACCCAGACCGGGAACAGGCCGGGCCGCAACTGCTGCCATGCCACCAGCAGCAGAAAACCGAGCGGCGGCATCAGGGGCGCGGACAGAATGACTGGCCAGGTCGGGCTGAGCGATCCGAGCATGACGAGCAGCCATGGCGTGGCAATGGCAAGCGTCTTGGACGGCTCCCGATTGATCCGGGGCCGACCGACCTTGTGCAGCCTGTCCGAAAGCGGGGAGGCCAGTGGTGAGGGCATCAGGGCGCTACCGGCGCTTCCGGCATGGCTGCCGCGCCTGCCGCTGCTTCGTCAAACGCGCGTTCGACGGCGACATATTCGGTCATGCCGGGGTCGCTGAGCGGGCGGGCGATGGCTCCATCCTGGATCAAGGAAACGACCACGGCTACGGCCTCGTTGGGACGGTAAAGCCCGCCCGATCCCGAAGTCACGATTGCATCGCCCTTGCGCAGCGGGTTGATCCCCGTCGCGGCCAGCCTGATCCGCAGGGTGCCGTCGCCTTGTCCGGTGGCATAGGCCTGGACCCCGTCGACCGCGCGGCGGACCGGAATGGTGCTTTCCGTATCGGTGATCAGCAGCACGCGCGAGGTTGAGGTGCCCACTTCAAGCACGCGGCCCACCAGACCCAGCGGAGAACGAACGCCCATGCCGACGCGCACGCCTTGGTTGCTGCCAGCGCTCAAGGTGGCGAAGCGGCGGGTCGAGGACGAGGTGGAGCCAATCAGGCGGGCGAAGGCGACGGGCTTGTCGTCGCTCTCACTCAGTGCGAGCAGGGCCTTCAGCCGCGCGTTCTCATCCTTTAGCGCGGCTTGCTCTGCCAGCTTCACGCGGGCTTCGGACACTTCGCGTTCCAGCGCCGCAACGCGGCTGCCCCGGGTGAAATAGCCGGCCAGCGTGGCAAACCAGCTGGTGCTTTCGTGGCGAGCTTCGGCCCCAGCCACGGCGACCGGCGCGACCACGCCATTGGCTGCGGCGCGGGTGCTGGCAAAGGCGCCGCTGTCATTCAGCGAGACGAGTAGCAAGACCACTCCGATACCCAGCCCGCCGACCGCGAGCAGGTAGTTGTAGAAGGTGTTGTACTGCGCCCGGCGCGAATGGCCCGGGCGCCGGTTCCCAGGCGTCGAAACCACGGGTCTATTCCCCTATGCCGGGTGCGTGTTTCACGACGCCTGTTCCCACTCAGGCCGTCATCAGCACGCCGCGGTAGATCGGCTCTTCCATGGCGCGGCCAGTGCCCAGCGCCACGCAGGACAGCGGATCTTCGGCAATGGTCACCGGCAGGCCGGTCTCTTCGCGCAGGTATTCGTCCAGACCGTGGATCAGCGCGCCGCCGCCGGTCAGCACGATGCCCTGGTCGACAATGTCGGCTGCCAGTTCGGGCGCGGTGTTTTCCAGCGCGATGCGCACGCCTTCGACGATGGCGCCGATCGGTTCGGACAGTGCCTCCGCAATGTTCGCCTGGGTGATGGTGATTTCCTTGGGAACCCCGTTCACCAGGTCGCGGCCCTTGATATGGATCGTCTCGCCAATGCCATCGGCCGGTACGGTGGCGCAGCCGTGGTCCTTCTTGATCCGCTCTGCCGTCGCTTCGCCGATCAGCAGGTTGTGGTGGCGGCGGACGTAGGAGACGATGGCTTCGTCCATCTTGTCCCCGCCGACGCGGACCGAGGTGGTATAGGCCAGGCCGCGCAGCGACAGCACCGCGACTTCGGTCGTGCCGCCGCCGATATCGACCACCATCGAGCCGACCGGTTCCGTCACCGGCATGTCCGCGCCAATGGCCGCCGCCATCGGTTCCAGGATCAGGTAGACTGCGCTGGCGCCGGCATTGCTGGCGGCATCGCGGATCGCGCGCTTTTCCACCGAGGTCGAGCCTGACGGAACGCAGATCACGATTTCCGGATAGCGGAGCATCGAGCGCTTGCCGCCATGGACCTTGCGGATGAAGTGCTTGATCATTTCTTCCGCGATTTCGATGTCGGCGATCACGCCGTCCCGCAGCGGGCGGATGGCTTCGATGCTGTCAGGCGTCTTGCCCATCATCATCTTCGCGTCATCGCCCACGGCCTTGACCTTCTTTACGCCATTGATCGTTTCGATCGCCACGACGGAGGGTTCATTGAGCACGATGCCGCGATCCTGGACATAGACCAGCGTATTCGCAGTCCCCAGGTCGATCGCAATGTTCGGGGAACCGAATTTCAAGAATCGAGACATGAACGAGCTCATTGATTGGTCCGTGTTTTTTCAGCCACCTGCCGCGATTCGTGCGGCAGCGATAAGCCGTTGCGTTGGCGTGGAAGCGCTCCCCCTAGCGCAAGGCTTAACGAAACGCCAAAAAATTGTGTCGATTGCCGGGGCTTGCGCAGGCGTTCCGTCTCGAAATTCCGACGGCTGAACGCTAGGCATAAGCACATGCCCGCAATTCGCCGCCTGCCCGATACCCTGATCAACCGCATTGCTGCGGGCGAAGTGGTCGAACGCCCTGCTTCGGCTCTGAAGGAACTGGTCGAAAACGCCATCGACGCGGGGGCGACCAGCATCGCCGTCAAGCTGGCCGAGGGTGGGCTGGCCGGGATCGAAGTGACGGACGACGGCTGCGGGATGGACCCGGCTGAGATGGCCCTGGCGCTGGAACGCCATGCTACCTCCAAGCTGCCAGACGAACATATCGAGATGGTCGCGACCCTGGGCTTTCGCGGTGAGGCGCTGCCTTCCATCGCCAGCGTTGCCCGGCTGACGCTGGAAAGCAGACCGCGCACCGCCAGTGAAGGCTGGCGGCGCGTAGTCGATCACGGCGTCGTGGTGGAGGAAGGGCCTGCCGCGCTGCCCCCCGGAACCCGCATCCGCGTGGAAGACCTGTTCGGCAAGATCCCAGCGCGGCGCAAGTTCCTGCGCAGCGCCCGCAGCGAATATGCCGCCTGCCTGGACGTGGTGCGCCGCCTCGCCATGGCCAGGCCCGACATCGGCTTCGTGCTGGAACATGACGGACGCCGCGCGCTGGCCGTCCAGCCGCGAGAGGAACTGGCGGCACGCGTGGCGCAACTGGTGGCGCGCGAGCTGGCGCAGGACGGCGTCATCATCGATCTGGAACGCGGCGCGGCGCGGTTGACGGGCGTGGCCGGCCTGCCGACGTTCAACCGGGGCGTAGCCGATCACCAGTACCTGTTCGTCAATGGCCGTCCGGTGAAGGACCGCCTGCTGGTCGGCGCGGTGCGCGGGGCCTATGCCGACATGCTGGCGCGGGACCGCCATGCCGTGCTCGCCCTGTTCCTGGACATTCCGCCCGAGGAAGTGGACGTGAACGTCCATCCGGCGAAGACCGAAGTCCGCTTCCGCGACCCGGCCTTTGTGCGCGGCTTCATCGTGTCTGGCCTGCGCCATGCGCTGGAAGGCGAGGGGCGGCGCACGGCCCAGGCTCCGGCGGCTCCGGCCATGGCGAACTGGCAGGCAGAGCCGATTAGCCAGGGGAGCGCACCGGCACCCAGCCTGTCGTCACTCTTTGCGCGGGAATATGCAGCGCCGGTGGTCCGCGATGCCCCCGTTGCGTGGCGCGGCGCTCAGCCCGCGCCCCTGGCGCCTCCATCGGGCCGGGCAGAGCAGGCCGTGGATGCTCCGCGGGCCGATCACCCGCTGGGCGTGGCGCGCGGTCAGGTCGCCAACACCTATATCGTGGCCGAGGCGGAGGACGGCCTGGTCATCGTCGATCAGCACGCTGCGCATGAGCGGCTTGTGCTTGAACGGCTCAAGTCCGCCGGCGCACAAGGGGCAGTGGCAGCCAGCCAGGCCCTGCTGATCCCGGAAGTGGTCGAACTGGACGAACCGGACTGCGACCGGGTCGAGGGGGCGGCGCAGACCCTCGCCGGGTTTGGCCTGGCGATAGAGCGGTTCGGGCCGACCGCCTTGCTGGTCCGCGCGGTACCTTCGGTTCTGGGCAAGGGCAATGTCCAGGCGCTGGTTCGCGACATTGCCGATGACCTGGCCCAGAACGGGGCGGCGTTGCTGCTGGAAGAACGCCTCGATCATGTCCTTGCCACAATGGCTTGTCATGGGAGCGTTCGGGCGGGCCGTGCGTTATCCGTCGCTGAGATGAACGCTCTGCTGCGCGAGATGGAAGTGACCCCGCGGTCTGGACAGTGCAATCACGGCCGTCCAACCTGGGTCAAGCTTGCGCATGGCGACATTGAGAAGTTGTTCGGGAGACGGTGATGCGTTGGATGACTTCGTTTCTGCTGCTGGCGCTGGCCGCTTGCGGCCAGAGTGCGGAGCAGCGCCGCGCAGCGGATGAAGCGGATGTGGAAGCGGTCAAGGCTGCGCAAAACCGCTTGCCCCCGCTTCAACCGATGAAGCCGGAACCTTTGATGCAGGAAGACGTGGCGCGGATCGACGCCAGTGGTCCCGGCTGCATGGTCCGTCTGGGTGAGGGCCTGGCGCCGCCGGTCCTTGTCACCGTGGGCAGCTTTGGCTGGGTCAAGCTGGACGGGGCGATCATCAAGGTGGCGGGCGATTCCGGCAGCGAACGGGGACCGGTGGATACCTGGACGCGATTTACCGGCAAGCAGGTCACCTTGCGCCTCGAATACCCCTCTGGAGCGGCGGTGTCGTCAGGAGAGGAAGGGCGCTCCCATCCCGTGACGCTGACCATGCGCGATCCTTATGACCGGGTGATCTATCGCGGGCAGGGGATGCAGTCCTGCTCAAGCTGAGGGTCAGGCTGAATCGCGCACCCGGATCAGGCCAATGGACTTCATGGAGCAGACCTTGACACCGTCCTGATTGAACACGCTCACCAGCGATTGAAAGCTGCCCATTTCCGGGCGCGACTGGCTTTGCTTCTTGCTCACCAGTTCCGTTTCGACCCGCAGCACGTCGCCCGGATAGACCGGCTTCAACCAGCGCAGTTCGTCCAGTCCGGGCGAACCCAGGCCCGCCTGCCGCTTCTCCGTAATGTTGTCCACCAGCATCCGCATGACCATGGCGCAGGTATGCCACCCGCTGGCCGAAAGCCGGCCGAAATGGGTTTGCGCCGCTGCCTCGTCGGATAGGTGAAACGGCTGCGGGTCGTATTTCGAGGCAAAGTCGATCACTTCCTCGCGCGTTACTTCATAGCGTCCGAATGAAGCTTTCGCGCCGATTTCCAGGTCTTCGAAATAGACCAGTCCGTCGTCTGAACTCACTGGCGGATCACTCCGTTGAACGTTGCGGCAGTGCCATCGCTGCGCGTGGCGGCGGGCAATTTCAGCAGACTACGCAGCAGCGGTGCGATGTCCACATTGTCGAAGGCGGGAAGCTGCTTGCCCTTGGCAAAGGCGGGGCCGCTGGCGATGAACAGCGCTGCCATTTCCGGCGCCGCCGGATCATAGCCGTGGGCGCCGCCAGAGTAGGCCGCTTTGGGCGGACCAGCCTCCAGCAGCCAGCCCGGATCTGCCAGGCACAGGATCGACGGCGTGCGCGGGTTGGTGCCATAGCGCAGCCGCTCCGGCACTTCGCCCCGCCGCCAGCAGCGGTGGTGCGCACCCGCCACGGCCAGCGCGCTCCACAGGCGTTCGGCATTGCCGGGGGTCGGCTCCAGCGCGGCATAGGGTCCGGCTTCGACCACCCGGTAAAGGGCGGGATCGGCCAGCTGGTCGAGCCGGATCACCCGCTCGCTGCTGGTGGCGGCCATGCCGTGGTCGGACACCACGATCAGGTTGGGCGTGATGCCCAGTTCCCGAAACCCGGTGACCAGTTCGCCAACGAGAAGGTCGGCATCGGCAATGACGCCCGCCATGCGCGCATCGTCCGGCCCGAAATCATGACCGGCGGTATCGATCAGGTCGAAATAGAGCGTGATCAGGCGCGGCCGGATTTGGGCCGGACGGCGTAGCCAGTCGAGGACCGTATTGACCCGCTGCCGGTTGCTGATGGCCTGGTTGAACTGCAGCCAGTCCTGCGGCCGGACGCCGCCTTCGGCCATGGCGCGCGGTGCGGGCAAGGTGCCGCCCCAGGCCACGTTGGAGCCGGGCCAGAACATCGTGGCCGTGCGAATACCGGCCTTCTCCGCTGCGGCCCAGATCGGTTCGCTCTCGTTCCACCAGAACGGATCGTCGTCCGCCATGGTGAAGATCACGCCGGGGCGGCGCGGGTCTTCAAAGCGGTTGCCGACAAGGCCGCTGTGGTCCGGAACCAGCCCGGTAACCAGGGTCCAATGATTGGGAAACGTCTTGGACGGGAAGGATGGCCGCATCGGTCCGGTCACCCCTTGCTGCGCGAGACGCGACAGGTTGGGAGTGACGCCGCGCTTCAGATAGCTCGGATGAAAACCATCGAACGAGACGAGAATGACGGGCGCATCCTCCTTGGCTGCCCTGGCCTGAACGGCGGAAGGCAGAATCAGGAGCGACAGGATCAGCAGGATGTGACGAAGCATTGCCGCACCCTAGCGGGGCAACTGTTCGATACAACCCGCCTGCGCGGTCAGACGTTGAACTTGAAGTGCATCACGTCGCCGTCCTGCACCACGTATTCCTTGCCTTCCTGGCGCAGCTTGCCAGCTTCCTTGGCAGCCGTTTCCCCGCCGAGTCCGATGAAATCATCATAAGCGATGGTCTCGGCCCGGATGAAGCCGCGCTGCATGTCGGAGTGGATTTCGCCCGCCGCATCGGGGGCCTTGGCACCCTTGTGCACCGTCCAGGCGCGGGCTTCCTTGGGTCCGACCGTGAAGAAGGTGATCAGGTGCAAGAGGTCATAGCCCGAGCGGATGACGCGGGCGAGGCCGGTTTCGTGCAGGCCCATTTCCTCGAGGAAGACCAGGCGATCCTCGGCGTCCATGCCGATCAGCTCGCTTTCGATCGCGGCCGAAACGATCACTGCGTTGGCGCCCTCTGCCTTGGCCTTTTCAAACACGCGGGCGGAATGGGCATTGCCATTGGCCGCGCTTTCTTCCTCGACATTGCAGACATAGAGGACCGGCTTGGCGGTGAGCAATTGCGCCTGATTGAACAGGCGGCGTTCCTCTTCCCCATCGGGCATGGCTAGGCGGGCGGGCTTGCCTTCGCGCAGCAGTTCGAGCGCCGGGGCCAGGACCGAAACGAGCAGCTTGGCTTCCTTGTCGCCGCCGGTCGCCTTCTTCTGAGCCGCCGGAACCCGCTTTTCCAGGCTTTCCAGATCCGACAGCATCAGTTCGGTTTCCACCGTCTCGGCGTCGGAGATCGGATCGACCTTGTTGTCGACGTGCTGGATGTCGTCGTTTTCAAAGCAGCGCAGGACGTGGATGATTGCATCGACTTCGCGGATGTTGCCAAGGAACTGGTTGCCCAGGCCTTCGCCCTTGCTGGCGCCGCGCACCAGGCCGGCGATGTCGACAAAGCCGAGCTGGGTCGGAATGATCTTCTGGCTGCCGGCGATTTCGGCCAGCTTGTCCAGGCGCGGATCGGGCACGCCGACATTGCCGACGTTCGGTTCGATCGTGCAGAACGGATAGTTCGCCGCTTGCGCCGCCTGGGTTTCAGTCAGCGCATTGAACAGGGTGGACTTGCCCACATTGGGCAGGCCGACGATACCGCAACGAAAACCCATCACTTACTCCGCATGGCGCCAAGCGCGCGCCCATAGCGGGGGGAGGGCGGTTTGGCCAGTCAGCTTCGTCGATTCAGTCGGCCAGGCGCAGAGCCAGGTCGCTCATGAAGCGGGCATCGTCCCCTTTGGCCAGCCATTCCGCTTCCGCCGCGATGCCGCCCAGCATATCGGCCAGGTCGTCCATCTCGGCCTTGGCATAGTTGCCCAGCACATGGCCTGTTACCCGGTCCTTGTGTCCGGGGTGGCCGATGCCGATGCGCACCCGGCGAAAATCGGGGCCAAGGTGCTGGTCAATCGAGCGCAGGCCGTTGTGCCCGGCGAGGCCACCGCCGACCCGGACCTTTACCTTGAAGGGGGCCAGGTCCAGCTCGTCATGGAACACGGTCAGCGCGTCGGTACCCAGTTTGTAAAAGCGCAGCGCTTCGCCCACGGCGCGGCCGCTTTCGTTCATGAAAGTGGCGGGCTTGAGCAGCAGGACCTTTTGCCCGCCGATGCGGCCTTCCTGGACCCAGCCCTGGAACTTCTTCTGGACCGGGCCAAAGCCGTGCACTTCGGCCAGGGTGTCCATGACCATGAAACCGACATTGTGGCGGTGGAGCGCATATTGCGGACCAGGGTTGCCAAGACCGACCCAGACTTGCACCGTCTATCCTCCAGCTGGCCCGCAGCGGGGCCACTTTCCTGTAAAAGAAAAAGCCGGACCGCGTTTCCACGGCCCGGCTGAATCCTTGGCTGACAAAAGCCGCTGCGGTCAACCGCAGTGCGATTACGCGCTGGCTTCGGTCTTGCTGTTGTCGCCTTCTTCGCTGCGCAGGCCCGAAGGAGCAACGATGGTGGCGATGGTGAAGTCGCGGTCGGTGATCGCGCTCTTGGAGCCTTCCGGCAGCTTCACGTGGCTGATGTGGATCGAGGCGCCAACATCCAGACCGGTCACGTCGATCGCGATGTCGTCAGGAATCTTGTCTGCCTGGCAGATCAGTTCCAGTTCGTGACGGACGATGTTGAGCACGCCGCCGCGCTTCAGGCCCGGGCTGGCTTCTTCGTTGGCGAAGATCACCGGCACGTTGACGTGGACGGTGGCGTTGGCCGACAGGCGCAGGAAGTCGGCATGGAGCGGGCGATCGTTGACCGGGTGGAAGGCAACATCCTTGGGCAGGGTGCGGACGGTCTTGCCGCCAACTTCCAGCTCGACGATCGAGTTGAAGAAGTGGCCGGTGCCCAGCTGCTTGATCAGCAGCTTTTCTTCGACGTGGATCGCCAGGGGTTCTTCATTGCCGCCATAGATCACAGCGGGAGTGCGGCCTTCGCGACGCAGTGCACGGGAGGCTCCCTTGCCTGCCCGTTCGCGCGTCTCGGCCGGCAGGGTCAGCGTATCGCTCATAACTCAAGCCTTTCGAAAAACTTGTTGATAGGTCTTTTCACCGCCACGCCTCCAGGGATGACCATGACGGAGAAGGGCGGGCCGTTAGCGGCAATGGGCGGGAAAAGCAAGGCTACTGTAGCCGCGTCACCTTCCACCCGCGCGCCGCGAGCATGGCCGGCAGCCCGTCCTTGCCCGCCAGATGGGCCGCGCCGACCGCGACGAAGGGCATGGCCCCGCGTGCCAGCAACCCCTCAAGCTTGCCGGTCCAAGCGCGATTGCGCGCCAGCAACAGGGCTTCGCGCAGGGCCGGTTCCTGACCGAGGTCCTGATCCGTAACCCGCGCGATCAGGTCCATGTCGCCCCGCGCCCAGGCTTTCTGCAGGTCGCGCAGCTGCGCTTCCCGGTTCGGTTCTTCCGTGAGCACGGCCTTCAGCAGCGCGCGCTGCTCCGGTTCTGGCAGCCGGTCGAAGATCGCGAGCTGTGCCGCGGCTCCTTCAAATTCGTCGACCGGACCACTCCATGCCTCGGCCACGGCGCGGTCGATGCCGTTTCCGCTATCGCTTGTCCGGGCAGCGGCACTGGTGTTTTGCAGCATCAAGGCGGCCGCCCAGGTCTCGAACGGATCAAGCGCACCCGCTTTCAGGCCGCCCTGCGTCATGCCGTCCTGCAATTCGTCGCGCAGGTCGGCGGGGACGCGCTGCGCGATCGGCGGCAGCCCGGGAGATTGCGCAAGCTCGGCAAAGGCCTTTGCGGTCTTCGCATCGTCGCGGATGTCCGCCACCTCAAGCACCAGCAGGTCTGCGGCATGAAGCGCTGCGTCCACCTTGTTCGACCGCCAGTCGACCGGCTTGGGCAGGGCGTGGATCGTGCCGAACAGCCACGCCTTTTCCCCCTTGGGCCCTTCGACCAGCCACAGCCCAGGATGGACATCCTCCTGGCGCGCGCATCCCGCCAGCGCGAGGAAGAGCAGCAGTAAAGAAAAAAGCCTATTGAACACGCTCAACCTTGAACCCTGCCTTCTCCAGGAATTCCTGGACGCTGTCCTTGCCGCCCAGATGGCCTGCGCCTACGGCCAGAAAGACCGTTCCGGGGCGATCCATCCGGTCATCGATCCAGACCGACCAGTTGCGGTTCCGGTCGGTCAGCAGCGCCTTGTAGAGAACCGGGTCGTCCATTTCGCTGTTGAGGATCTCGGCAAGGGTTGCTGCGTCGCCCTTGCTCCAGCTGTCGACCATCTTGTTAACTTCCTCGGCGATCTTCGGGAAGGCATCAATGGTTTCGAACAGGTAGGCCTTTTGCGCCGCGACCGGCAAGCCATCGAAAATGCCCAGCTGGTATTCCAGCGTCTCCAGCCCGATCCGGGGGCGAGAAAGGGCCTTGTTGCGCTTTTCAAGCTGAGCCTCGACCCCATCGTTGAGGCTGTAGCCTGCCCGCACCAGGGGCACAGTCGCCAAGGCAACGGTCGTGAACCACGGCTTGAGCGGATCGAGCGCTTCTGCCGGAATGCTCAGGCCCTGCAAGGCCGCTTCATACTTCGCCTTTTCCTTGTCATCCATCAGGCCGCGCAGGGTCTGCCCTTTGGGCAAGGCGGCAAACCGCATGGTCACGGCCATGGTCTGGTCCTGCGGGATTTCGGGAAGTTCCGTCACCAGTTCCTGCGATTGTTCGAACGCCTGGGCCAGCTTGCCATCGTACCATTCGATCCCCTTGGGCAGCAGGTGGATCGTGCCGAACAGGTAGACCGTCGTGTCCGCGTCACTGACTTTCCACAGTGCCGGACGCGCCATGGCCCGGGCGGCGACCGCTTCGACCGGCTGCGGAGTGGGATGGGATTGCTGGGCGTGGAGGGCGGGGCCAAGCAGCGCCGCCGTGGCAGAGAGAGTAACCAGCAATGCGGCGCGGATGGTCTTCACGGGAACTCCTGTCGTTAAAATCAACAAGATCAGGATATGTTATTGGAATTCAAGCAAAGTCAATCCGCTCTATTCGCCATCCGGGTCAAAAATATCCTCGATCGACAGATCGAATAGGCGGGCAATTCTGAATGCGAGCGGAAGCGAAGGATCGTGCTTTTCGGTTTCAATAGCGTTGATCGCCTGACGCGAAACCTCAAGCCGGTCGCCCAGTTCTGCCTGGCTCCAGCCGCGTTCCGCGCGCAAGGCTCTCAACTTGTTTCTCACCGTTCATCCCACCAACGATGCCACTTGTATAGCGCCGCAAAGACCAGTGGGAAATGCGCGGAAAGCTTTAGAATGACATAGGAGGCGCCTTCGAATTGATAAATTCCGGCGGCGCGATTGGGATTGGGCATAACTGCATGATCGGGAAGGAAGTATTCGTTCGGATTCGCCCGGTAAAAGTCCAGCGTTCCGCCTTGCTTGCTCAGGATATAAATGGCGCCGAACCAGATAATCGGAAAAACCGGTAGCAGCTTAACGAAGGATGCAGCCGATTTCTGCCACAGCTGTTCGGCATATTCGTCGCGCAGCCGACGCATCAGGATCAGCACGATCATGCCCAGCTGAACGGCCATGATCACGACGCCCAGGGCGATGTTGGTTACCGGCCATTCATAGAGCAGCCATGTAGACGGCACGCCCGCGAATTTCAGCAGGCCGCGCACTTGCGAGAACAGCAAAACCCAGAACGAGATATCTACCAGCAGGTTGTAATGCCGGTATCCAGCCTTCCATTTGAACATGAGCGTACCCCCAGCCGCGGCAGTGCGGCGATCGGCGGGGTTAGCAGCATCCTTGGGCAAATGTCTCTATATTCCAACATCGCGCGCAAGGATCGCATTGCAAAACAGAAGAAAAGAGGCGACTGAACGATGCAACCGCTCAGCCGCCCCAGGGGATGCAATCCGGCAATCAATTGCGACCCAACTGCCATGATCGCGTCGCTGGAGTTGCCGTCAGCGTACCCTTCGGTGGAGAAGGTCGCTGTCGACGAACCGGTAGATGTCAGGTTTGCCTTACACCGTCAAGGCCGTTTCGATTATTTTTCCGTTCAATCGGCAGGTTGATTTGGGCACCTCAATCCGCCAAAGGCCGGGACATGAGCGAGACTTCACGCCCCGCGGCCGCTGCGGCCCTTTCTTTCCAGGAAATCATCCTGCGGCTCCATGCTTTCTGGAGCAAGCAGGGCTGCGCGATCCTGCAACCCTATGACATGCGCATGGGCGCCGGAACGTTCCACCCCGCCACGACGCTTCGCGCGCTGGGGCCCGAGGCGTGGAGCGCCGCCTATGTCCAGCCCAGCCGCCGCCCCACCGATGGCCGCTACGGCGAGAATCCCAACCGGCTTCAGCATTATTACCAGTACCAGGTGATCCTGAAGCCGAACCCGTCCAACTTGCAGGAACTGTACCTGCAAAGCCTGGCCGAGATCGGGATCGATCCGCTGGCGCACGACATCCGCTTTGTTGAGGACGACTGGGAAAGCCCCACGCTGGGCGCCTGGGGCCTGGGCTGGGAAGTGTGGTGCGACGGGATGGAAGTCACCCAGTTCACCTATTTCCAGCAGGTCGGCGGGTTCGATTGCAAGCCGGTCGCGGGCGAGATCACCTACGGTCTTGAGCGCCTGGCCATGTATATCCAGGGCGTCGACAACGTCTACGACCTGCGCTTCAACGACGCCGGGGTTTCTTATGGCCAGGTCTTCCTGAAGAACGAGCAGGAAATGTCGAAGTACAACTTCGAAGTGGCCGACACCGAACAGCTGTTCAAAGGGTTCCAGCATGCCGAGATGGAAAGCCAGCGCTGCATCGAAGCCAATATCCCTCTGGCCGCTTACGACCAGGCTATCGAGGCGAGCCACCTGTTCAACCTGCTTCAGGCACGCGGCGTGATTTCGGTGCAGGAACGCGCCAGCTACATCGGCCGCGTGCGCGACCTGGCCAAGGGCGCGTGCCAGGCCTGGATTGAAAAGAACAAGGACCAGTGGGCCAAGGACTATCCGGAGTGGAGCCTGTGAGCGATTTCCTTCTCGAACTGCGCTCGGAAGAAATTCCCGCCCGGATGCAGGCCGGTGCCCGCACCGATCTGGAACGCCTGTTCCGCAAGGCCATGGACGATGCCGGGGTGAGCATGGGCGAAGTGACCGTCTGGTCGACGCCGCGCCGTCTGGCCCTGATCGCCCGCGATCTGCCGCTGGCAACTGCTGCGGTCAGCGAAGAGATCAAGGGCCCGCGCGTCGGTGCGCCGCCGCAAGCGCTGGAAGGCTTCCTGCGCAAGACCGGCCTTGCCGAAAGCGATCTGGTCGAGCGGGACGGGGTGCTGTTTGCCGTGATCGACAAGCCGGGCCGCGCCACTGCCGAAGTTCTGGCCGAAGCCATTCCGGCCCTGGTCCGCGCGTTTCCCTGGCCCAAGAGCCAGCGCTGGGGCGCCGCTTCGATCAGCACGGAAAGCTTGCGCTGGGTGCGTCCGCTTTCCGCCATCGTCGCCCTGCTCGGCGGGGAAGTGGTACCGTTTGAAATCGACGGCATTGCCTCTGGCCGCTTGACGCGCGGTCATCGCTTCCACTCGGAAGGCGAGATCGAGATTGCCGGGGCCGATGACTATGCGGCCAAGCTGCGCGCCGCACACGTGATCGTGAATCACGAGGAGCGCCAGGATCTGATCCGCGAACAGGCCGCTGCCGTGGCTCATGCCGAAGGGTTGCTGCTGGTCGCCGACGAAGGGCTGGTGGTGGAGAATGCGGGCCTGACCGAATGGCCGGTGCCACTGCTCGGTCGGTTCGACGAAAGCTATCTTGATGTTCCGCCTGAAGTCATCCAGCTAACCGCCCGGACCAACCAGAAATATTTCGTCTGCGAGAAGGACGGCAAGCTGGCCAATGCCTTCGTCTGCACCGCCAACATCGTGGCGCTGGACGGCGGTACGGAGATCATTGCCGGCAACCGCAAGGTCCTCGCCGCGCGCCTCTCCGACGCGCGGTTCTTCTGGGAACAGGACCAGAAAAAGCGCCTGTCCGAACACGCTGAAAAGCTGGCGCGGATCACCTTCCACGAAAAGCTGGGCACAGTCGCGGACAAGGTGCAGCGTGTGGCCAAGCTCGCCGAATGGCTGGCGGCAGAGGGGATCGTGCCGAATTGCGATCCGGCGCTGGCCCGTCAGGCCGCGGAGCTGTGCAAGGCGGACCTCGTCACCGAAATGGTCGGCGAGTTTCCGGAACTGCAAGGCCTGATGGGCGGCTATTACGCCCGCGCCGAAGGCCTGCCGCATGCTGTCGCCGATGCAATCCGCGATCATTACAAGCCGGTCGGGCAGGGCGACGAAGTGCCGACGGCCCCGGTCACGGTTGCCGTCGCTCTGGCTGACAAGCTGGACACGATCCGCAGCTTCTTTGCGATCGATGAAAAGCCGACCGGCTCGAAGGATCCCTTCGCCCTGCGCCGCGCGGCACTGGGCATCATCCAGATCGTCACCGCGAACGGCCTGCGTCTCGGCATCGGTGAGGGCGATGTCCTCGCGTTCTTCGCGGACCGTCTGAAGGTCCAGCAGCGCGAGGCTGGGGTGCGCCACGACCTGATCGATGCGGTCTTTGCCCTGGGCGGCGAGGACGACCTTGTCCGCCTGCTTGCCCGGGTTCATGCGCTTCAGGCCTTTGTCGGCACGGAGGACGGGGCGAACCTGCTCGCCGGGTACAAGCGTGCGGCCAATATCCTGAAGAAGGAAAACTGGACCGGACAGGATGGCCGCATTCCCCGCGATGGCGAGGAAGACCCCTTTGCCATGGTGGACGATCCCGACGTGGCCTATGCCGCGCGGGAACGGGCAGCGGTGCAGGGGGCCTTGTCCTATCAGCCGGAGCCGGCGGAAGCGGCATTGATCGAGGCGCTCAATGCGGCGGCACCTCGTGCAGCCGCGGCGGTAGCGGAAGAGGACTTTGCCGGTGCCATGGCGGCTCTGGCAACTCTGCGAGCACCGATTGACGCCTTCTTCAACGACGTCACGGTCAACGACGCAGATCCTGCCAAGCGCGCCGCGCGGCTTGATCTCTTGTCCGCCTTCCGTGCCGCAGTGCACAAAGTGGCTGACTTCTCCAGAATCGAAGGTTAGGGGGACCGCACACCGGCAGGCGAATCGCCGGTTCCAATCAACGGCGGTTTTCCATGACTACATACGTATTCACCTTTGGCGGCGGCGTGTCTCACCAGGACCCGCGCGCGAAGGACAAAACGGTGGTGGGCGGCAAGGGCGCGAACCTTGCGGAAATGGCCGGGATTGGACTGCCGGTTCCTCCGGGCTTCACGATCACGACCGAGGAATGCGTTCGCTACCTGGCCGAAGGAGGAGACTTCTCGGAAAGCGTAAAGGCCGAAGTCGCGACCGCTCTGGGCCACATCGAGCGGGCTGTGGGCAAGAAGTTCGGCGATACGGCCAACCCGCTGCTCGTGTCGGTGCGCTCTGGCGCGCGGGTTTCGATGCCCGGCATGATGGATACCGTGCTCAACCTGGGCCTGAACGACCAGACGGTGAAGGGCCTGGCCGAAAGTTCGGGCGATGCGCGCTTCGCCTGGGACAGCTATCGCCGCTTTATCCAGATGTATTCCGACGTGGTGCTGGGGATTGACCATCACCTGTTCGAGGACGCGCTGGAAATCGCCAAGGAAGACAACGGCTACTACGCCGATGTCGAGATGCAGGCTGAAGACTGGCAGAAACTGGTCAAGGAATATGAAGGGATTGTTCAGGCTGAACTGGGCCGTCCGTTCCCGCAAGACCCCACCGAACAGCTGTGGGGCGCAATCCGCGCCGTGTTTGACAGCTGGGATTCCGACCGCGCCAAGGTCTATCGCCGCCTGAACGACATTCCCGGGGACTGGGGCACTGCCGTCAACGTGCAGGCCATGGTTTTCGGCAACATGGGCGATACCTCGGCCACCGGCGTTGCCTTTACCCGCGATCCGGCGACTGGCGAGAAGGCCTATTACGGCGAATGGCTGGTCAATGCCCAGGGCGAGGACGTCGTCGCCGGCATCCGCACGCCGCAGTACCTGACCAAGGCATCGCGCGAACGCGCCGGGGCCAAGCCGCTCAGCATGGAAGAGGCCATGCCCGAGGCTTACACCGAACTGGCTGCCGTGTTCGAACTGCTGGAAAAGCACTACCGCGACATGCAGGACATCGAATTCACGGTGGAACGCGGCAAGCTGTGGATGCTCCAGACCCGTTCGGGCAAGCGCACTGCCAAGGCGGCGCTCAAGATGGCGGTCGACATGGTCGAAGAAGGCCTGATCGACGAAAAGACCGCGATCCTGCGCGTCGATCCGATGGCGCTGGACCAGTTGCTGCACCCCACGCTTGATCCCGATGCAGCGCGCGACGTGCTGACCTCTGGCCTTCCGGCCAGCCCGGGCGCGGCTTCGGGCGCTATCGTGCTGGATGCCGATACGGCGGAAAAGCGGGCCGAGCGCGGCGATGCCGTGATCCTGGTCCGCGTTGAAACCAGCCCGGAGGACATTCACGGGATGCATGCGGCCAAGGGCATCCTCACCGCGCGTGGCGGCATGACGTCACACGCCGCCGTGGTCGCGCGCGGCATGGGCCGCCCCTGCGTCTCGGGTGCCTCGGGCGTGTCTATCGATATGGCTAGCCGGACCCTGCGCATCGGCAACCGCGAGCTGAAGGAAGGCGACCAGATCACTCTGGATGGCACCACCGGCGAAGTCATGGCGGGCCATGTTCCGACCATCGAGCCGGAACTGGTGGGTGACTTCGGCGTGCTGATGGGCTGGGCCGACCAGCACCGCCGCATGAAGGTGCGCACCAATGCCGAAACGCCGGACGATTGCCGCACCGCGCGTCAGTTCGGTGCGGAAGGCGTGGGCCTGTGCCGGACCGAGCACATGTTCTTTGACAACAGCCGCATTGCCGCTGTCCGCCAGATGATCCTGGCCGAGGACGAAAGCGGCCGCCGCGCCGCCTTGGCCAAGCTGCTGCCGGAACAGCGCGCGGACTTCCATGCGATTTTCGAAGTCATGGCCGGCCTGCCGGTGACGATCCGCCTGCTCGATCCGCCGCTGCACGAATTCCTGCCGCACGCCGATGCGGAATTCGCCGAACTGTCCGAAGTGATCGGCATTGGCGTCGATACGCTGAAGCGCCGTGCGGACGAGCTGCACGAATTCAACCCGATGCTGGGCCATCGCGGTTGCCGTCTGGGCATCACTTTCCCGGAAATCTACGAGATGCAGGCCCGCGCAATCTTTGAAGCTGCCTGCGATGTAGCTGCTGCACACGGCGCTGAAGTCTTTCCGGAAGTCATGATCCCGCTGGTCGCGACCAAGAAGGAACTGGCCATCCTGCGCGCTCTGGTCGACCGCACGGCGACCGCGGTCTTTGCCGAAAAGGGCCGGACCATTGCCTATCACGTCGGCACCATGATCGAACTGCCGCGCGCGGCCCTGATGGCCGGGGAGATTGCCGAGGAGGGCGAATTCTTCTCGTTCGGCACCAACGACCTGACGCAGACCACCCTGGGCGTTTCGCGCGACGATGCGGGCAAGTTCCTGGGCGCCTATGTCGAGCAAGGTATCTTCGCCCGCGATCCGTTCGTCAGCCTGGATATCGACGGCGTAGGCCAGCTGGTCTCGCTCGCGGCAGAGCGTGGCCGCGCCACCCGTCCGAACATCAAGCTGGGCATCTGCGGTGAGCATGGCGGCGATCCGGCCAGCATCGCGTTCTGCGAACAGGTCGGGCTCGATTACGTATCGGCCAGCCCCTACCGCGTGCCGATTGCCCGGCTTGCCGCCGCGCAATCCGCGCTGCGCTAGGCCTTCCAGCCGCTGAGCGTCAGGATTTCAAAGCGCTCGACGGTTGCCGACCCGAATGAACGGACCGCGCGGGCAAGGGCTTCCTTGCCCAGCGCGGGGCCGGGATTGGCGAGGCAATTGGACAGGCCCTGCGCGCGAAGGTCGGCAATCAAGCTGTGCAAGCTGGAAAATCGCACGTCGAGATGACGGCTGTCGACCACCGGGCGTGCCCATCCGGCCCGCTGCAACAATTGCCCCCCAGCGCGCACGTCCACCGCAGGGTGAAGGCGCGGGGCGGGGCGCTCTCCATCCGCTTCCAGCATGGCGGCGCGCAAGGCAGGGAGGCTTCCTGCCGCAACGAAGCTGGACAAGGCCAACCCGCCCGGGTTCAGCGCATTGCGCATATGGATCAGCGCGCCGGGCAGGTCGTTGACCGTATCCAGCGCGGAGAGGCTGACGATCAGGTCAAATCCGGTGTCGGGGAACGGCGCTTCATCGTCAAAGCCGCTGGCCGGATCGGCTTCGGCGACATCGACGTCGCGCGCGCGCAGGGCCTTCGCTAAATCCCCGGTCCAATCGCCGATAACCAGGCCGCGGGCCGGTTCATGGCGCAGGAAATCCAGCCGTTCCAGCACGTCCTCGACCATGTCGTCGATCAGGTAGCGGGCCGAATCGGTGCGCTGTTGCAGGCCCAGCGCGCGGCGGCGGGCAGCAAGGCGGCGGTTGCGGGCGAAGATTATATGCGGAGCAGGCTGGTTCACCCGCCCGCACTGCCTTGCGCGGCGCGGCGGCGCAAGCGATAGAAGGGGCAACGATGCAGCTTCACCCGCTCCTCGTCCCGGTCGCTGACTTGCTTTTTCCGCCCCGCTGCCCGCTTTGCGGCGAAGGGCTTGCTGCGCAAACGGGTCTGTGCGCCTCGTGCTGGGGCGACCTGGCGATTCCCGGTCCGCCGTGCTGCTCCGCTTGCCAGAGACCGCTTGGCGATTCTGCCGAACAGGGCGCGATCTGTGCGCCTTGCCTGGCCGGGCCGCCCCGGCATGACGGTATCGCAGCAGGCACCTTGTACAACGATGCCTCGCGCAAGCTGATCCTCGCATTCAAGCATGGCAGGCGAATCGCCCTGGCTCCGCTGCTGGCGCGGCTGATGCTCAATCAGGTTCCGGAAGAGGTGGGCGAGGGCTGGCTGGTCGTTCCCGTCCCCTTGCATCGCTGGCGGCTGTGGCGGCGCGGGTTCAACCAGGCGGCGCTGCTGGCCGGAGAGATTGCATGGGCTCGCGGCGCAGGGCTGGTGGTTGACGGCCTGCATCGCTTGAAAGCGACGCGGACGCTGGGCGGGCTGGGTAAGAAGGCGCGTGCCAAGACCCTGTCGGGCGCGATCGCGGTGAACACCAAACATGCGAGCCGCTGGAAAGGCGCGAAAGTTCTGCTGGTCGATGACGTCCTGACCAGTGGCGCGACGACGGGCGCCTGCGTTGCGGCACTCAAGCGGGCCGGTGCGGAGAAGGTCGTTGTCACTTGCTTCGCCCGCGTGCTGGACGAGGTGCTGGAGGCCGCGCAAACGAAAACGCCCGGAACATGAAGCTCCGGGCGCCCTCGTGACGAAACTTTTTAGGGCTTCCGCTTTTGCGGTTCGGCAGACCCCCCTTCGATCTGCCTCGCCCAATCCCTCATGCGGCGGGTGGTCCCTGAACCTGGGCCGACGGCCTTTCCGCAAGGCCTCTGATCGACGATCTGGTCTGCGATGAAAAGCGGCAACCGCGCGGCGGCATGTTTTTGCTCGACACATGTGGTGTTCTTGCAACAAGGGAAAACCATGAGCGGACAGGATCAGATCGAGCGCGAAGCCGGAACCACTTTCATGCCCAAGTTCGATGGGCAGGGGTTGCTGACGGCCGTGGTGGTTGCAGCAGACAGCCGTGAGGTGCTGATGCTGGCGCATATGGATGCAGAGGCGCTGGACAAGACGCGCGAGACCGGCCTTGCCCACTTTCATTCGCGTTCGCGCGGGCGGCTGTGGATGAAGGGTGAAACGTCCGGCCACGTGCTCAAGGTTCTGGAGATTCGGGTCGATTGCGATCAGGACGCGCTAGTCCTGATCTGCGAGCCGCATGGTCCGGCTTGTCACACCAACGCCGTCAGCTGCTTCTACCGGCGCCTGGACGGAGAGGGTCTGCGCCGCATCGCAGATTGACGCTTACGTAAAGGTAAGCTAATGTCGGGGGCATGGAACAGCTCGTTGACCGGCCCACCGCGCACGACGGCGCGCACCTTGATACGCCCGATGCGTTGCAGCGCGAACAGTTCACCATCTCAGACCTGACCGAGGAATTCGGCGTTACGGCGCGGGCGCTGCGGTTCTATGAGGACGAAGGGCTGATCGCTCCGGCCCGAGTCGGCTTGAGCCGCGTCTATTCCAAGCGGGACCGCGCGCGGCTTGCCTGGATCATCCGGGCCAAGAACGTCGGGTTCAGCCTGACCGAGATCAAGGAAATGATCGACCTCTACGATCTCGGCGATGGCCGGATCGAGCAGCGCCGCGTCACGGTGCAGCGCTGCAAGGAAAAGGTCGAACGGCTCAGCCAGCAGCGCGCCGATCTGGATGCCGCCATCACCGAGCTCAACACGTTTATCTCGCTGGTCGAGAATATCGACACGTCTTCCCGCAAGGGTTGAACTCTTTTAGCCAAGGACAGGCCCATGCCGATCTACAAGGCGCCGACGCGCGACACCCGTTTCGTTCTCAACGAAGTGCTCAGGCTTGAACAGTACGGCAATCTGCCTGGCTTCGAAAACACCGGTGCCGACATGGTGGACACGGTGGTTGAGGAGTGCGGCAAGTTCGCCGCGGAAGTGCTCGCGCCGATCAACCTCTCGGGCGATCAGGAAGGCTGTACGCGCCATCCCGATGGTTCCGTCACCACGCCTGCGGGCTTCAAGGAAGCTTTCCAGCTCTACCGTGAGGCTGGTTGGGGCACTCTGGCCGCGCCGCAGGAATTCGGCGGGCAGGGCATGCCGCACGTGCTGGGCTTTGTGGTTGAGGAATTCGTTGCCACCGCGAACCAGGCCTGGGGCATGTATCCGGGCCTGACCGCAGGGGCGATCAGCGCCATCCTCGCCAAGGGCAGCCCCGAGCAGCAGGCAAAGTACCTGCCCAGGATGATCGCGGGCGAATGGACCGGCACCATGAACCTGACCGAGCCGCATTGCGGCACGGACCTGGGTCTGATCCGCACCCGCGCGGTGCCCAATGCCGATGGCAGCTATGCGATCACCGGGACCAAGATCTTCATCTCGGCCGGTGAGCATGACATGTCCGAGAACATCATTCACCTGGTCCTGGCCAAGACGCCGGGCGCGCCAGAGAGCAGCAAGGGCATTTCGCTGTTCATCGTTCCCAAGGTGCTGGTCAACGACGATGGCTCGCTGGGTGAGCGCAATGCGGTGTCGTGCGGCAGCATCGAACACAAGATGGGCATTCACGGCAACGCGACCTGCGTGATGAACTATGACGGCGCAACCGGATGGATGGTCGGTGAGGAAAACAAGGGCCTGGCCGCCATGTTCATCATGATGAACGCCGCGCGTCTGGGCGTTGGCATCCAGGGCTTGGCCCAGGCCGAAGCCGCCTATCAGAACGCCGTGCAATATGCGCAGGATCGCCGCCAGGGACGCGCCCTGACCGGTCCGGCCGAGCCGCAGGAAAAGGCCGATCCACTGTTCGTCCACCCCGACGTTCGCCGGATGCTGATGGACGCCAAGGCCTTCACCGAAGGGATGCGTGCGTTCTACCTGTGGGGCGGCCTGCTGGTCGATCTGAGCCACAAGGCGGCGAGCGAGGAAGAGCGCCAGACGGCGGACGACATGATCAGCCTGCTCACCCCGGTGCTGAAGGGCTATGGGACGGACAAGGGCTTCGACACCTGCGTCCAGATGCAGCAGGTCTTTGGCGGGCATGGCTACATCGAGGAATGGGGCATGAGCCAGTTCGTCCGCGATGCCCGCATTGCCCAGATCTATGAAGGCACCAACGGCATCCAGGCGATGGACCTGGTTGGCCGCAAGCTGGCCCAGAACGGCGGGCGCGCGGTCCAGGCCTTCTTTGCCGAAGTCGATGCGGCCTGCGCGGCGGCCAAGTCCCAGCCGGAACTGGAGCAGCTTGCCGCCCAGGTGGAGCGCGCCAATGGCGAGCTCAAGGCCGCGACCATGTGGTTCATGCAGAATGGCATGACCCAGCCGAACAACGTCGGCGCCGGGGCGCATCACTACATGCACATCATGGGGATCGTGGCCCTGGGCCTGATGTGGCTGAAGATGGGTGCCGTGGCAGTTGAGGCGATTGCCGGCGGAAGCGCGGACAAGGCTTTTTATGAGGCGAAGCTGGTCACAGCGCGCTACTTCGGTCAGCGCTATACTCCCGATGCAGGGGCGCTGCGCCGCAAGATCGAAGCGGGCAGCGAAGCGATGATGGAACTGCCGGTCGAGGCGTTCCTGCGCGCCTGATCAGCCAAAGACCTCGTCAAACAGGCTGAGCATCGCGGCCCAGCTCTGGCGGTCGGCACTGGCATCATAGCCGACCGCAGGCAGGCCGCGCGTATCGCTGGCGGGGTCGGTGAAGCCATGCTTGACGCCGCTGTAGGCGTGAAAGTGCCAGTGCGCCTCCGCCGCGTCCATTTCCTGCCAGAAGGCCAGCACCTGCTCGCGCGCGACCATGGGATCCCGGTCGCCATGGCAGACGAGGATGCGCGAGTGAACCGGCGCAGTGGCAGGTCGCTTTGTGTCGAGCAGGCCGTGGAACGAAACAACGGCAGCCAGATCTTCGCCAGCGCGGGCGAGCTCCAGCACCGCCTGTCCGCCCATGCAAAAACCGATGGCGGCGATTGGCAGACCGGCAGCAGCGGGATGCTGGCGCAGTGCCTCCAGGTTTGCCTTCAGCCGCGCACGGTAATGGTCAACATCAGCGCGCAGGGCCTCTGCCAGAGGAAGCGATGCGGCAAAATCCGCAACGGGCTCGCCGTAGAAGTCGGCAATGAGGGCAAGGTATCCCCGATCCGCAAGCATCTGCGCGCGCCGTTCGATGGCGGGGGTGACATTGGCAATTGTCGGAAACACCAACACCGCCGCGCGGGGAGCGCCCTCCGGCTTGGCCAGCCAACCGGTCAGGGCGGTGCCGCGATCAGTGAAGTCGAATTGTTCCAGGCGGTTCATTGTTGACCCTTTCAGACCGGCTTCGACAAGCTCAGCCTGAGCGGGGTTTTGGACCGGCGAGTCCATGACCGCTCACCCTGAGCCTGTCGAAGGGTGACAGGTGCCGTTACTCCGGCAGGAAGTCCGGAACCGAAAGGTACCGCTCGCCCGTATCGTAGTTGAAGCCCAGCACGCGGCTGCCAGCGGGCAGGTCGGCCAGCTTCTGCTTGATCGCGGCCAGCGTCGCGCCCGAACTGATACCGACCAGCATCCCTTCCTTGGTCGCGCAGAGGCGTGCCATTTCCTTCGCATCTGCCGGATCGACCTGGATTGCGCCGTCGATGGCCTGGGTGTGCAGGTTGGCCGGGATGAAACCTGCGCCAATTCCCTGGATGGGGTGGGGCGAGGGCTGCCCGCCGGAAATGACCGGAGACAGGGTCGGCTCAACCGCATAGGCCTTCATCGCGGGCCACTTGGTCTTCAGCATTTCCGCGCAGCCAGTCAGGTGGCCGCCGGTGCCGACGCCGGTGATCAGCGCGTCAATCGGGGTGTCGGCAAAGTCGGCATAGATTTCCTGCGCCGTGGTGCGGACGTGGACTTCGATATTGGCCGGGTTCTCGAACTGCTGGGGCATCCACGCGCCGGGGGTGGAGGCAACCAGTTCATGCGCCCGCTCAATCGCGCCCTTCATCCCCTTTTCACGCGGGGTGAGGTCAAAGGTGGCGCCATAGGCCAGCATCAGGCGGCGGCGCTCCACCGACATCGATTCGGGCATGACCAGGACCAGCTTGTAACCCTTGACCGCAGCGGCCATGGCCAGGCCGATGCCGGTGTTGCCGCTGGTCGGTTCGACAATCGTGCCGCCCGGCTTCAGCGAACCGTCCCGCTCTGCCGCCTCGATCATGGCCAGGCCGATGCGGTCCTTGATCGAGCCGCCGGGATTGGCGCGCTCTGCCTTTACCCACACCTCATGGTCGGGAAACAGGCGCGAGAGGCGGATGTGCGGGGTGTTGCCGATAGTGGCAAGGATGCTGTCTGCCTTCATGGAACCGGCTCCTTCTGTCGATATTGCGGGGCGAAGGTTTTCGCCCGTTTGAGTTCCGGGAAAATCACTGCCCAGATTGCGGTGATAAGGATAGCTCCCGCGCCGCCAAGCGCAACCGCGCCGACCGGGCCGAGGAAAGCGGCGGCCAGACCGGACTGCATTTCACCCAGCTCGTTCGAGGCGGAAATCGCGAGGCCAGAGATCGAGGAGACGCGGCCACGCTTGTCATCAGGCGTATTGAGTTGCACCAGCGTGTTGCGGATGAACACCGAGATCGCGTCTGCCGCGCCAAGCAGCCCCAGCATGGCCAGCGACAAGGGAAAGCTTTTCGACAAGCCGAAAATCAGCGTCGCAAGGCCGTAAACCGCCACGGCCCAGAGCATCTTTGAGCCGACATTGCGCGCCAGCGGGCGCATGCCCAGCCAGATTCCGACCAGCATCGAACCCGCCGCCGGGGCCGCGCGCAGCATGCCCAGGCCTTCGTCGCCGACGTGCAGGACGTCATAGGCAAAGGCGGGCAGCATGGCCGTCGCTCCGCCCAGCAGGACGGCAAAGAGGTCAAGCGTCACGCAGCCGAGCAGAAACCGCTCATGCCAGACGAACTTCGCCCCTTCCGCCATCAGCTTGACCGGATGGTCGGGCGCGGCAGCGGGCGGGGCGCGGTGGCGGATGGCCAGCAGCGAGACGATGCCAAAGGCCAGCAAGCCCGACGCGCACCAGTAAGGATAGGACGGGGCGGCGGCGAGGAGGAACCCGCCCGCTGCCGGACCGAACACGGCGGCCGATTGCCATGCCAGCGAGCTGGTTGCCACGGCCTTGGGCAGCAGCTCTGCCGGGACCACATTGGGCGTGATCGCGCTGATCGCCGGCCCGATGAAGACGCGGGCGCAGCCGTAGCAGGTGGCGAGGATGAACAGCAGCGGCAGGCTGATGAAATTCCAGGTGTTCGCCGCTGCGAGGACCAGGCCGATGCACAGGTCGACGGCGGTTGCCATGGCCCCCAGGTGGCGACGGTCCATGCGGTCGGCCAGGACGCCTGCGAGTGGGGTAAGCAGCAGGAAAGGAAGGAATTGAACCAGCCCAAGCAGGCCGAGCATCAGAGCGGCTTCGCTCTCGCTCATGCCATAGGACCGGCGCGCGAGCTGGTAGACTTGCGCTCCCATCACGACGACCATCGCGGTGGTTGCGCTGGTCGAAATGAACCGCGCCAGCCAGATCAGGCGATAGTCGCGGAATTGCAGCGGGTGGGTCTTGGCAGTCACCGGTTTGCAATGGCAGCGCCCCGGGCAATTGCCAAGCAATCAGATGCTTTGGGTGTTGATACCCGTGCTTTCAGCGGCGGCGGCGCAGGCGCGGATTGGGTTGCAACATGTCGATCATGCGCATGAAGTCGTCGAGGCGGATGATCCGCTCGAACTGGAATCCGGACCGTCCTTCGGCCGACCAGATCAGGTGCGCTTCGATCCGGCCGATTTCGGGGAGGCGGATATTGACGCGCTCGCCCCGCTGCAATTCAGTGCTGCCTTCGACCATGAAGCCATGGGCGGACAGGTTCACGATATGCAGCGGCACGTCGCCCAGGCGGCGATGCTCACCAATAACCTTGTGGTCAACCGGGTGCCGCGCCGCACGGCGCAGGTCGGTGACAGTCAGTTGTGCTCCCGCGCTCATGATGGCGCACGCCTCCGGGATTGTTTTCAGTGGAGGCACTTTTGCCGGGAAATGGCAAAGATTGGGTAAACTCCGGCAAGATTTTGCCGGTTCAGACCTGTCGCAGGATGCCGTGCTTTTTCTTTCCGGAGGAAATGCGAACCTCGCCTTCCACTGTAATATGAAGGGCTTCGTCGCTCACCGCCTCGCCATCGACGCGGGCACCGCCGCCTGCAACCAGGCGCTTGGCTTCGCCGCGGCTTGCGGCAAAGCCAATGCCGACCAAGGCGTCGATAATGCCGATTCCTCCTGCCGGAACGTCCAGCACCGGCAAGTCCGCGCCAAGGCCGCCGCCGGCAAAGGTTGCCGATGCCGTTGCTTCGGCCGCCTTGGCTGCATCGTCGCCGCGGCACAGCCGGGTCACTTCGTTGGCCAGCACCACCTTGGCGGCATTGATCTCGCTGCCTTGCAGAGCTTCCAGCCGCGCAATCTCGTCAAGCGGCAGGTCGGTGAAGAGACGCAGGAACTTGCCGACGTCGCGGTCATCGACATTGCGCCAGTATTGCCAGAAATCCCAGGCGGGCAGGGCATCCTCGTTCAGCCAGACCGCGCCGGCCGCCGTCTTGCCCATCTTGGCGCCGTCAGCCGTGGTGAGCAGCGGAGTGGTTACGCCGAAAACTTCCACGCCGTCCATCCGGCGGGCCAGTTCGATCCCGTTGACGATATTGCCCCACTGGTCGCTGCCGCCCATCTGCAAGCGGACGCCCATGTGCTTTTCCATGTGGCGGAAATCATAGCCCTGGAGGATCATGTAGTTGAATTCCAGGAAGGTCATCGGCTGTTCGCGCTCAAGCCGCAGCTTGACCGAATCGAAGGTCAGCATCCGATTGACGGTGAAGTGCGTGCCCACTTCCTGCAGCAGTTCGATGTAACCCAGCTTGCCCAGCCAGTCGTGGTTGTTGACCATGACTGCATCGGTCGGCCCGTCGCCAAAGGTCAGCAGGCGATCGAAGATCGTCTTGATCGAGGCAATGTTGGCGTCGATCGTCTCGTTCGACAGCATCTTGCGGCTCTCGTCACGCCCGGTGGGGTCGCCGATGCGCGTGGTCCCGCCGCCCATCAGCACGACTGGCTTGTGCCCGGTCTGTTGCAGGCGGCGCAGCAGCATGATCTGGACCAGCGAGCCGATATGGAGCGATGGCGCGGTGGCATCGAAGCCGATATAGCCCGGCACGATCTGCTTCGAGGCGAGGGCATCAAGCCCTTCCGCATCGGTCATCTGGTGGATGTAGCCGCGCTCTTCGAGCAGGCGGAGCAGGGACGAGTTGTAAGTCATGGCAGCCTTCCGGGATTCCGGGCGCGCGCCTAGCACGGGGAAACCGGTTTGGAAACGTTCGACCTGCTTTGCCATCCGGACACCCCGGCAGTCCATGTCCGGGGCATCGCGGTAGCGGTGGCGCGCAAAGGCGATGCGCTGTCGCTACGCTACCGGATCGCCTGTCCGCCGGATCAACTGCGTTTGCCGAAAAGCGCCGATCCGGTGCGGATGGACGGGCTGTGGCAACACACCTGCATGGAAGCCTTCATTGCCCGCGCGGATGGTTCCTATTGCGAGTTCAACTTCTCCCCATCCGGTGCCTGGGCGGCATATGCTTTCGACAGTTATCGCGCTGGAATGCGGGACCGGGATACTTCGCCTCCGCTAATCTTGTGCGATAAAGGCGAAGATTTTTTCGAAGTTGCCGCAACAATTGATGTCACCGGTTTGTCTGGCAAGCTTTCCCTTACGGCAGTCGTGGAAGAAGCGGACGGCGCCAAAAGCTATTGGGCGCTTGCCCATGCAAATGGGCAGCCGGATTTTCATCACGCCGCTTGCTTTGCCGCTATGCTTCCGGCACCGGGAGAAGCATGAAGTTCGGCATTGATCGCCTGCTGGCAGACCCGTCTCTCCGCCAACCGCTTGAAGGCAAGCGGGTTGCCCTGGTGGCCCATCCGGCCAGCGTCACCGAAGACCTGGTCCATTCGCTCGACGCGATGATCGCTGCCGGGGTCAACGTGACTTCGGCCTTTGGCCCGCAGCACGGGCTGAAGGGCGACAAGCAGGACAACATGGTCGAAACGGCGGACGAGATCGATCCCACCTACAACATCCCGGTTTTCAGCCTCTATGGCGAAGTGCGCCGCCCGACTGCGGCCATGATGGACACGGCGGACGTGTTCCTGTTCGACCTGCAAGACCTCGGTTGCCGGATCTACACCTTCGTCACGACGCTGCTCTATCTGCTGGAGGCCGCAGCCGGTTCGGGCAAGGAGGTCTGGGTGCTGGACCGGCCCAATCCCGCCGGACGCCCGGTTGAGGGAACCCTGCTGGTTCCGGGCCAGGAAAGCTTCGTCGGGGCAGGGCCCATGCCGATGCGCCACGGGCTGACCATGGGCGAAATGGGTCACTGGTTCATCGCTCACTTTGGCTTGGACGTGCCCTACCGCGTGATCGCGATGGACGGCTGGCAGCCGGAAGGCCCCGGCTTTGGCTGGCCGGAAAGCCGGATCTGGATCAACCCAAGCCCAAACGCGGCTAGCCTGAACATGGCGCGGGCCTATGCCGGAACCGTCATGCTGGAAGGGGCGACCCTGTCCGAAGGGCGCGGCACCACGCGGCCGCTGGAAGTGCTGTTCGGCGCGCCGGACCTCAATGCCAGGGAGGTCCTGGCCGAAATGGAGCGCATTGCGCCGGAGTGGCTGACGGGATGCGCCTTGCGCGAATGCTGGTTCACGCCGACGTTCCACAAGCATGCCGGAGAGCTGTGCAGCGGCTTGATGATCCATGCCGAGGGCAAGTTCTATGACCATCACGCGTTCCGTCCGTGGCGCTTGCAGGCGCTGGCGTTCAAGGCGATCCGCAACCTGCACCCGGACTACCCACTCTGGCGCGACTTTCCCTATGAGTACGAGTTTGAGCGCCTGGCGATTGACGTGATCAATGGCGGTCCGGCCCTGCGCGAATGGGTCGACAATCCTGACGCCCGGCCGGCCGATCTGGACGATTTGACAGCGGCCAATGAAGCGACATGGCGCGAGGCGGTAAAACCGTTCCTGCTCTATTAAGGCTGCGGCCCGATATTGAACGATGAAACAGAACATGGAGAGGTAATGACTGGAAAAGCAGGCGCAATCGCCAAACTGGATGGACCAACCCGGCTGATGCTGTGGACCCTGCTGGTCGTTTACATTTTCAATTTCCTGGACCGCCAGATCGTCAACATCCTTGCCGAACCGATCCGCAAGGATCTGGGCCTGACGGATACCCAGGTCGGATTGATGACGGGTCTGGCCTTTGCGCTATTCTACACGGTGCTGGGGCTGCCCATCGCGCGCTATGCGGACAAGCCGAGCACGGATCGCGGGCGCCTGATCGCCGTGGCGCTGGCCATCTGGTCGGCCATGACCGCGCTGTGCGGGCTGGCGCAGAATTTCTTCCAGTTGCTGCTGGCCCGGATCGGGGTCGGCGTGGGCGAGGCGGGCTGCACCCCGGCGGCGCACTCGCTGATTGCGGACCGCGTTCCGGCTGAGCGTCGTCCTGGCGCCATGGCATTCTATGCGCTGGGCATTCCCATCGGTTCGCTGCTGGGCATGATGATTGGCGGCGTCCTGGCTGACACGCTCGGTTGGCGCAAGGCGTTCATGATCGTCGGCCTGCCGGGGGTTTTCCTCGCGCTGGTCGTCTTGGCGGTGGTGAAGGACAAGGGCCGCATTACCCGCGCCGATCATGCCGTAACCCAGGGCGAAAGCATCTTCGCCGCCGTTGCTGAACTGCTGCGCTCCCCCGCCTATGTCATGCTGCTGATGGCAGCATCGGCCAGCGCGTTCCTGTCCTATGGCAAGAGCACCTGGACCACGATCTTCTTCCAGCGCAGCCATGGACTTTCGCCGGGCGAAGTCGGCTTCTGGTTCGGCCTGTGGGGCGGCGTTGCCGGTATCTTCGGGACCTGGCTAGGCGGCTGGCTGGCCGACCGCTTCGGCAAGATCGACCGCCGCCACGTCGTCACCGCGCCTGCCATCGGCATGGCGTTGGCCATCCCCGTCGCGATTTCGGCCTATTTCGCCACCGACTGGCGCATGTCGCTGTTGCTGCTGATGATCCCGACCGTGCTGAATTCGCTTTACTATGGCCCGGTCTATTCCTCGGCTCAGGGGCTGGTGCCGCTGCGCCACCGCGCTACGGCCAGCGCCCTGCTATTGTTCGGACAGAACCTGATCGGCCTGGGCCTTGGCCCGCTGTTCTTCGGCATCCTGTCCGACTGGCTGCGGCCTGAATTTGGCGAGAACTCGGTCCGCTACGTGCTATACGGCGCGGCTGTGCTGGGGCTGATCCCGGCGATCCTGTTCTGGATGCTGCGTCCGCGTCTCCATGCGGAGCTGGATCGTCACACGTAATTGGCGATCCAGGCAATCAGCATTGCCGAGGGCAGGAATAGCAACTGCGCCAGCAATGTCCCGGCGAGGCGGCTGAAGCTGATCCACACGATGGTTCGGCGAAACAGCGCCTCGCTGACCCGGCCTTCCACCGCGTCGTCGGTCATGACCGAAAGCTGCGGGTCGATCAGGGCGAACAGCAGGATCGTGGCAAAGCCGTTGATCACAGCGGAAAGCTGGCTCGCCGTGACGCGGAAATCGGGATTGAGATAGCCCGCATAGAGCGAGGCAATCACCCCGACGGTCAGCAGCGCCTGGGCCAGGCAATTGGCCAGCAGCACGTTCCAGCTGACGCCCCGTTCCTTGACCAGGCTGCGCAATTGGCCGAGCGAGGGCGGGTGCAGCGCATCACGCACGGCCTTTAACCCGGTCGGCGTTGCGGTTTTGAGCAAAAGACGGGCGGTCGAGCGGTGCTCCTGGAAATAGCCGATGGCGCGGGAAAACAGGCGCTGGCCGGTCGGAACCAGGAAGATGCCCACGGCGACCGCCAGGCTGGCCGAACCGAGCACCAACTGGAAATCGGCAAACAGGGAATCTCCGCCCCCTTCGGCAATGCGCGTTTCGATCCGTTTGGCCAGGAACGGCCCGAGGAATGAATTGGACGTCCTGCTGACGAGGACCAGCATGTTAAACAGCGCAAAGCTAAGCGCTATCCGCCGGGTGCGAACCCCGGCAATGCGCGCGGAATAGGCCAGCGTGCCGATCAGGTTGATCGCGGCAGTCAGCAGGCAGATGATAAGCAATTGGCCGTCCATACCGCGACCTAATCCCGCGCCGCGCGGCGCGCCAGTGTCAGTGCACTGTCTTCAACAGCACAGGGTCGCCGATCAGGTAGCTGGTCATGGATAGCGCCCCGTCAATGGTATCGTTGAACACGCCAACCTCGTCTCCCGGAAGGCGCGAGCCGACCGCGTAGAGCAGGGGCAGGTAGTGTTCGGCGCTGTTGATCGCGGCGGCTGCGGCCTGATCGTCCGAAGCGAATTGCGTCAATGCAGAGGTGTCTGCGGACCGCACAGCTTCGGTAATGCGCGACTGGAACGATACGGCCCAGTCTGGCCGACTTCCCGCGTACTGCCGCCACAGCGCAAGGTTATGGACCACGTTGCCGCTGGCCACGATCAGCACGCCTTCATCGCGCAGGGGAGCGAGCGCCGCCGCACGCGCCAGATGCTCTTGCGGAGATGCCATCCGGTCCAGGCTGAACTGGATCATCGGAATGTCGGCTGCCGGGAACATCGGCTGCACCACGCCCCAGGAGCCGTGGTCGAAACCCCAGCTGTCATCGCGATGGACGCGCTCTTCGCCGAGCAGTTCGACCACGCGTTCGACCAGGGCCGCCGAGCCAGGAGCCGGGTACTGCATGGCGTAGAGTTCGTTCGGGAAGCCACGAAAGTCATGAATGGTGCGCGGGGTATCGCCGGTGGTTACGTGGCTTTTTCCCTGCGTTTCCCAGTGGGCCGAGACGCACAGGATTGCCTTGGGCCGGGGCAGGGCCTTGCCCAGCGCCTGCCAGGCAGCGCGTTCGGGAACATCGGAAATCACGGTCATGGGCGAGCCATGGCCAAGGAACAGGGCGGGGAGGCGGTCGGTCATGGCCCCAATGTGGGGAGCGGCATGGCCGGATCAAGCAAAGGTTTATTTAGTCGATGCAAGTCCGGAATTCCCGCGCGTCCTGAGGGTGTCGGAGGGCTGCCCCTGTTGGGCGCAACCCGGCTTCGACAAGCTCAGCCTGAGCGGGGATGGGGAACCCTTGGCTAGACCCTTAATGCTTCTTCCGCGTCAGTTCCCGCATGGCGTTGTCCAGCCCTTCCAGCGTCAGCGGATACATCGCCCCGCCGATGAGTTCCCGGATCATCTTGGTCGACTGCGAATAGGACCACTGCTTTTCCGGGACCGGGTTGATCCACACCGTGGCGGGATAGACGTGCGCGACGCGCTTCAGCCATTCCGCGCCGGATTCCTCGTTAAAATGCTCCACCGAACCGCCCGGATGGGTGATTTCGTAGGGGCTCATCGCCGCATCGCCGACGAAGATGATCTTGTAGTCGTGACCGTACTTGTGGAGGATGTCCCAGGTATTGGTCCGCTCGCTCCAGCGGCGCTTGTTGTCCTTCCATACCCCTTCGTAGAGGCAGTTGTGGAAGTAGAAGAACTCCAGATTCTTGAATTCCGCCGTGGCCGCGCTGAACAGTTCCTCGACCAGCTTGATGAACGGGTCCATCGATCCGCCAACGTCCAGGAACAGCAGGACCTTCACCGCATTGCGTTTTTCGGGACGCATGCGGATGTCGAGCCAGCCCTGCCGCGCCGTGCCTTCGATCGTGCCTTCCAGGTCCAGCTCATCCGCTGCACCTTCACGCGCAAAACGGCGCAGGCGGCGCAGCGCCACCTTGATGTTGCGGGTACCCAGCTCGCGCGTGTTGTCGAGGTTCTGGAACTCGCGCTTTTCCCACACCTTCAGCGCGCGCTTGTGCCTACTTTCTCCGCCGACGCGCACGCCTTCAGGGTTGTAGCCGCTGTTGCCGAACGGACTGGTCCCACCGGTGCCAACCCACTTGTTGCCGCCTTCGTGGCGCTTCTGCTGTTCCTCAAGACGCTTTTTCAGCGTCTCCATGATCTCCTCCCAGGAACCGAGCTTTTCGATCGCGGCCATTTCCTCGGGCGTGAGGAATTTCTCGGCGACGGCCTTCAGCCAGTCCTCGGGAATGTCTACGGGGTTCTGGCCGTAATTGGTCAGGATACCCTTGAACACCTTGTTGAAGACCTGGTCGAACTTGTCGAGCAGGCCCTCGTCCTTCACGAAAACCGCGCGGGAGAGGTAATAGAACTGCTCCGGCGTCTGCTCGATCACGTCCTTGTCGAGCGCCTCCAGCAGCATCAGGTGCTCCTTGAAGCTGGCCTTGATGCCTGCGGCGCGCAGTTCGTCGACGAAATTGAAAAACACGGGAGCAGTCCCTTTCCGGCTCGGATCAGTTCTGGCGGCGGGCCATGAAGGCCAGGCGTTCGAACAGCATCACGTCCTGCTCGTTCTTCAGCAGGGCGCCATGGAGCGGCGGGATCGCCTTGGTCGGGTCCTTCTGCTGCAGCACGTCGAGCGGCATGTCTTCGTTGAGCAGCAGCTTGAGCCAGTCGAGCAGTTCGCTGGTCGAAGGCTTCTTCTTCAGGCCGGGGACTTCACGAACTTCGTAGAAGATGTCCATCGCCTTCGAAACGAGGGTCTTCTGGATGCCGGGGAAGTGCACGTCGATGATCGACTGCATCGTCTCACGGTCAGGGAACTTGATGTAGTGGAAGAAGCAGCGGCGCAGGAAAGCGTCAGGCAGTTCCTTTTCGTTGTTCGACGTGATCACCACGATCGGGCGCTCCTTGGCCGCAATCGTCTCGTGGGTTTCGTAGACGTCGAACGACATGCGATCGAGTTCCTGAAGCAGGTCGTTCGGGAATTCGATGTCCGCCTTGTCGATTTCGTCGATCAGCAGGACCGGCAGCTTTTCGGAAGTGAAGGCTTCCCACAGCTTGCCCTTCTTGATGTAGTTGCGAATGTCGTGGACGCGCTCATCGCCCAGCTGGCCATCGCGCAGGCGGGCCACGGCGTCATACTCGTAGAGGCCCTGCTGCGCCTTGGTGGTCGACTTCACGTTCCATTCGATCAGCGGGGCATTGACGGCCTTGGCGATTTCATGGGCCAGAACGGTCTTGCCGGTGCCAGGCTCACCCTTGACGAGAAGGGGGCGGCGAAGCAGCACTGCGGCGTTTACAGCAACCTTGAGATCGTCCGTCGCAACATAGTTGCTGGTACCTTCGAAGCGCATGGGAACTCCCTGTCCTTTTAATCGTGCGGTTAAGTGGTGGGATAGGTCGCTTCCGCAACGCTGGCAAGAGGGCAGCGGCAATCCTCTGGGGCGAACGCAAAGACGGGCGCCGCACCCGCTGGCGCGACGCCCGTTGCCCCCGGCAACCCTGTGCGGGTTGTGCGACCCAAAGGGGCGAAACTTGACTGGCGGTCTAGGCGCGGTGCAGACACTAGAATATAAAATAGTTTAATATCTTAACGTGGGATTCAATGATTTCACTGGCGGGCCCGAATTTGCTGGACGACCTCTCCCCGGCTGTGCGCGCGCGGCTGGCTGAGATCGGGCAAAGGCGGCAGTTCCGGGATCAGGAACTGATCCACAGCGCGGGCGATCCCGCCTATATGGCCATCGTCATCGAGGGCGCGGTGCGGCTCTGCCGGCTCCGCGCCAACGGCACCCAAACCATGGTCACCATGGTGCTCAAGGGGCAGAACATCGGCGACCTTCAGCTGTTCAGCCGGCGCAAGGTCAAGACGCACGATGCTTTCGCGGTCGGCGATACGGTCCTCGACATATATGACGAGAGGGCGTTTCAACGGGTTCTGGAAATTCCCGAGGTCATGATCGCTCTCTATCGCACGGTGGCGCTGCGATTGATGGGCACCATGGAGATGAACGACGATCTGCGGAGCCTGCCGCGCGAAGTCCATCTGGCCAAGACGCTGATGGCGATGCACAGGCGGGCGAAGGACCCATCGTCGCTGTTCTGCTTGCAGGAAGACCTGGCCGGCGTGCTGGGGGTAACGACGATGACCGTCTCGAAGTGCCTCGCCAACCTGAAGCAACTGGGTTTTGTAGAGACAGGTTATCGGCGGGTACGCGTGATTGATCCACACGGGCTGCGCGGATGGCTGAACGGCCAATTGAACCGATAGAACGGCGTACTAGGCGTCGATCATTTCCGGATCGATCTCTGCAGCGCGGTTCTGGATGAACATGAAGCGCTGCGCTGGATCGCGGCCCATCAGCCGGTCGACCAGATCCTTCACCGCCGCGCGGCCTTCATACTCGGGCGGCAGGGTAATGCGCAGCAGGCTGCGCTTGGCGGGGTCCATCGTGGTTTCGCGCAATTGCTGCGGGTTCATTTCGCCCAGACCCTTGAACCGGCCGACTTCCACCTTCTTGCCCTTGAAGCGCGTGGCTTCCAGTTCGGCGCGGTGCGCGTCGTCGCGGGCGTAGGCGCTCTCCTTGCCGCAAGTCAGGCGGTAGAGCGGCGGCTGCGCGAGGTAGAGGTGCCCGCGCCGGACCACTTCCGGCATTTCCTGGAAGAAGAAGGTCATCAGCAAGGTGGCGATGTGGGCGCCGTCCACGTCCGCGTCGGTCATGATGACGATGCGGTCATAGCGCAGGTTGTCCGGATTGCAGTCCTTGCGGAAGCCGCAGCCAAGGGCCAGGCCCAGATCGGCGATTTCGCTGTTGGCGCGGATCTTGTCAGCTGTGGCGCTGGCGACGTTCAGGATCTTGCCGCGGATCGGCAGGATGGCCTGGGTCTTGCGGTCGCGCGCCTGCTTGGCCGAGCCGCCTGCCGAGTCCCCTTCGACGATGAACAGCTCGGTTTCGGCATCACCTTCGCCGGTGCAGTCGGTCAGCTTGCCGGGCAGGCGCAGCTTGCGGGCATTGGTCGCGGTCTTGCGCTTGACTTCACGCTCGGCCTTGCGGCGCAGGCGTTCGTCCATGCGCTCCATGATCGCGCCGAGCAGCGCCTTGCCGCGCTCCATGTTGTCAGCCAGGAAATGGTCGAAGTGATCGCGGATCGCGTTCTCGACCATGCGCGCGGCTTCCGGACTGGTCAGGCGGTCTTTGGTCTGGCTCTGGAACTGGGGATCGCGGATGAATACGGACAGCATCACTTCGCTGCCGGTGATGACGTCTTCGGGCGAGATGTCCTTGGACTTCTTCTGCCCGACCAGTTCGCCAAAGGCGCGGATGCCCTTGGTCAACGCGGCGCGGAGGCCCTGTTCGTGCGTACCGCCATCGGGCGTGGGGATGGTGTTGCAGTAATAGCTGTAGGACCCATCCGACCACAGCGGCCAGGCGACAGCCCATTCGACGCGGCCCTGCTGGTCGCCGGGGAAGTCCTGGGTGCCGGAAAAGAACTGCGTCGTCACGCATTCGCGCGCGCCGATCTGCTCCTTCAGGTGATCGGCCAGACCGCCAGGGAACTGGAACACGGCCTCTGCCGGCACGTCCTCGCTGGCCAGCGAGGTAGCGCATTTCCAGCGGATCTCGACCCCGGCAAAGAGATAGGCCTTGGACCGGACGAGCTTGAACAACCGGCCCGGCTTGAACTTGGCATCCTCGCCAAAGATTTCCGGATCGGGCACGAAGGTCACTGAGGTTCCGCGCCGATTGGGCGTGCCGCCCAGGCGCTGGAGCGGACCCAGCGGCACCCCGCGCGAGAATTCCTGCGCGAACAGCTCCTTGTTCCGCGCCACCTCGATCCGGGTGAGCGTGGAAAGCGCGTTGACCACCGAAACGCCGACCCCGTGCAGGCCGCCCGACGTGGCATAGGCCTTGCCCGAAAACTTGCCGCCCGAATGGAGCGTGGTCAGGATCACTTCCAGCGCGGACTTGCCAGGATACTTCGGATGCTCATCCACCGGAATGCCGCGACCATTGTCGGTGATGGTGAGCCGGTTGCCTTCTTCCAGCGTCACCTCGATCCGGTTCGCATGGCCTGCCACGGCCTCGTCCATCGCATTGTCGAGCACTTCGGCAGCGAGGTGGTGAAAGGCGCGTTCGTCTGTCCCGCCGATATACATGCCCGGGCGGCGGCGAACCGGCTCAAGCCCCTCCAGCACTTCGATCGCGCTGCCATCGTAGCTTTCGCCCGTGCTGACGGGAAGTTTGTCGAACAGGTCATCAGACATGCCGCGGCTATAGAACGCTTGGATTCAAGCGCGCAAGCGCAGCGCCAAGGTTTTCGTCAGTCCACGAATTTCTCGGGCGCGGGGCTGACGATGGTGACGCCGCCAGCGCGGGTTTCGCGCACTTCCAGCGCGCGTTCCACGGTGCCGTCCAGGCCGAACCGGAACGGGCCGTCCAGCCCCAGGAAGCCGCCGCTATCGGCCAGCCGCGCCGCAGGGAAGGGGGTTCCGCCGCGCCATTCGCGGGCAATGCGCACGGTCAGCAGCACCGCATCGTAACCCATGGTCGCCTGGCGGTAGGGGGCAGAACTGAAGCGCGTCTGATAACTGGTCGCGAATTGACGGTAGCGGGTGTCGGGCAGGGCCGCGAACCATGCGCCGCGCAGGGCAGCGGAATTGCTAACGATGGGATCGCCGCTCCACAGGTCAGTACCCAGGATGCGCAGGCCCTTTGTGCCGCGCAGGCGGATCGCGGCCTGGGCGGCGGCCTTGGGCGTATCGGCGATCAGCACCGCCTGGAAACCGCCCTTGGCTTTCAGGCGCGAGGCGGCGCTGAGGATCGAGTTGTTGCCCCGGTCATAGCTGTCGCTGGCAACCACGGTGCCTCCCGCGATCCGCACCGCATTGTTGTAGGCAGAGGTGGCGCGGCTCCCGAATTCGCCCTTGGGGGCAAGCAGGGCAAACCGGTTCACGCCCTTTGCCCGAGCGAATTGCACGACCCGCAGGATCGAGCTTTCCTGCGTGTTGCCCATGATGAACACGTCGCGCGCCGCGGCGCGGGGATCGCTGGAGAAGGTTATCAGCGGCACCTTGGCAGAGCGCGCAACACCCGCCACGGACGAGATGTCCTCAGTCAGCATCGGCCCCAGGATCAGGCGATTGCCTTCCTGCAAGGCGCGCTTGGCAGCCTCGCTGGCACCGCCGCTGGTGTCATAGGTGGTGATCCGCACCGTCTGGGCATTGGTGTCAAGGATGGCCATGGTCGTGGCATTCGCAATCGACTGGCCCAGTTCGCCGCCCGGTCCGGTCAGCGGCACCAGCAGGGCGACGCGGTGGCGTGCCTTGTCTGGCGGCAGGCCATCGTTCGGGCCCTCTTCGCTGGTCGGTGCGCCGCGCGGTCCCTTGGGAATGACACTGCAACCGGAAACGACAGCCACGCCAATCAGCAGGGTCATGGCCCTGCGTGTCATTCGCGGTTTGAACATCCCTTGTCGCTCCCTCGTCGGCAGTCCATGGTGCGCCAATGGATCAAGCGCTAAAACCCGGGCTGTACATCGTCGCCACTCCGATTGGCAATCTGGGCGACCTTTCGACGCGCGCGGCGGCGGTACTCGGTGCCGTAGCTGCGGTGGCCTGTGAGGATACCCGCGTAACCGGCAAGCTGATGCAGCACATCGGCAAGAAGGCCAAGCTGATCCGCTATGACGATCACGCCAGCGATGCGACGCGGGATCACTTGCTGGCGCTGGCCGCAGAGCAGGCCATCGCCCTGGTCAGCGATGCGGGCACTCCCTTGATTTCGGACCCGGGTTACAAGCTGGTCCGTGCAGCGCGGGAAGCGGGGATTGCGGTTACCTCGATACCGGGGGCCAGCGCTGCGATCACGGCCCTTACTCTTGCCGGATTGCCCAGCGACCGCTTCCTTTTTGCCGGTTTCCTGCCTGCAAAGGACAAGGCGCGGCGGGATACTCTTGCTGAACTGAGCGCGGTGAAAGCAACGCTTGTGTTTTATGAAACCGGCCCGCGCCTGCTCGATACGCTGGGGGCAGTGGATGAAGTCCTGCCCGGACGCGAAGTGGCCGTCGCCCGCGAACTGACCAAATTGTTCGAGGAATGCCGAAGCGGCTCGGCCAGCGAGCTGATCGGTCACTACACGCAGCATCCGCCCAAGGGCGAGATCGTGCTGGTCGTCGGGCCGCCGGGTGAGCGTGAAGTGAGCGCAGCGGATGCCGACGAGCTGCTCAGGGAAGCGCTGCGGGATCGCAAGCCCAGCCAGGCCGCAGCTGAAGTTGCGCGCGCCACGGGACTGGACCGCAAGATGCTTTACGCGCGGGCGATGGAATTGAAGTGAGCAGCCGGGCCGAGCGCGAGGCACGGGGACGGCGCGGCGAATGGCTCGCTGCCTGGTTCCTGCGCCTGAAAGGCTGGCGGATCGTCGGACAGCGGGTGCGCAGTCCGCGCGGTGAAGTGGACCTGGTGGCGCGGCGCGGGCGGGTCGTCGCCTTCGTGGAAGTGAAGTGGCGGGCCAGCGCCGCGGACCTGGACCAGGCGGTCGATCACTATCGCCTGCGCCGCGTTGCCGCAGCGGCTGAAGCGATTGCGCCGCGCTATGTCAGGGCGGGCGATGTGCAGCGGATCGACGTGCTCCTCCTTGCGCCGGGGCGTTTCCCGCGCCACATGGCGAACGCCCTGATTTTGTGAGTGGAGCAAAGTTGCCATGACCCTACGCGTCGCGGTCCAGATGGACCCGCTGGAAAGCATCAAGATTGCCGGGGATTCCAGCTTTGCCCTGATCGAAGCAGCGCAGAAGCGCGGCCACACGGTCTATGAATATCAGGTCCAGACGCTCGCCTATGATTGCGGGCGCCTCACCGCCTGGGCCGCGCCGGTAACGGTGCAGCGGGTGGAGGGCGCGCACTTCACGCGCGGGGAATATCGCAAGATTGATCTGGTTGCCGATGTGGACGTCGTGCTGATGCGGCAGGACCCACCGTTCGACCTGTCCTACATCACGGCGACCCACCTGCTGGAACGGCTTGAGGGGCAGACCCTGGTGGTCAACGATCCGGCCAGCGTGCGCAATGCGCCGGAGAAGGTCTTTGTCCTGGACTTTGCGCATTTCATGCCGCCTACCCTGATCGCGCGGCGGATCGAGGACGTGCGCGAATTCCATGCGCGCTATCCCGGCGACCTGGTGATGAAGCCGCTGCACGGCAATGGCGGCAAGGCCGTGGTGCGCATTCCGGCGGATGGATCGAACCTGGGTGCTTTGCTGGAACTGTTCGACAATGCCTGGGTTGAACCCCACATGTTCCAGCCCTTCCTTCCCGAAATCAGCGAAGGCGACAAGCGCATCGTGCTGGTCGATGGCGAAGTGGCGGGTGCGATCAACCGCCGTCCGGGGGAAGGGGAGTTCCGCTCCAACCTGGCAGCTGGCGGCTATGCCGAACCAACCTCGCTGAACGCGCGCGAAGAGGAAATCTGCGCTGCGCTCGGCCCGGCATTGAAGGAACGCGGGTTGGTTTTCGTGGGCATCGACGTAATCGGCGGCAAGTGGCTGACCGAGATCAACGTGACCTCGCCGACCGGCATCATGGCGATCGATCGCTTCAACGGCACGGATACGCCTGGCCTGATCTGGGAAGCGATCGAGCGCCGTCATGCGGTCATGGGGCGCTGAGCCAACGCCCGCCACTCCATGAACGAAATCATCCTCCGCCTGATCGAGCAGGGTGGCTATTGGGGAATCTTCTTCCTGATGGTCATTGAAAACGTCTTTCCGCCGATCCCCAGCGAAGTGATCATGGGGCTGGGCGGCGTTGCCGTGGCGCGCGGTACGATGAGCTTCTGGCCGCTGCTGCTGGTCGGGACGGTCGGCTCGACGCTGGGCAATTACGTCTGGTTCATGATCGGTGACAAGCTGGGCTATCGCCGCTTGCAGCCGCTGGTGGACCGGTGGGGCCGGTGGCTGACGCTGGAGTGGGAGGACGTGGAGAAGGCCACGGCCTTTTTCCGCCGCCACGGCCAATGGATCGTCTTTGCGCTGCGCTTCTCGCCATTCCTGCGCACGATCATTTCGCTGCCGGCCGGTCTCACCCACATGAACCGAGGGCTGTTCCTGCTGTTCACCTTTGTCGGCGCGGCGATCTGGAACGTGGCGCTGATCCTGGGCGGCAAGTTCCTGGCGGAGTTCCTGAAAGGCTCCACTCTGGTCATGGACATCATCATCTTTGGTGGATTGGGCCTGGCCGTGGTGGGATACGTTTATCGCATCCTGACCTGGAAACCGCGCAGCTAATCCCCGCGCGGGTGGGCATTGCGGTAAACGTCGAGCAGCGTTGCGGCATCGACCTTGGTGTAGATCTGGGTGGAGCCCAGGCTGGCATGGCCGAGCAATTCCTGAAGGCTGCGAAGGTCTGCCCCGGCGCCTAGCAGATGCGTGGCGAAAGAATGGCGCAGCGCGTGTGGCGTGGCGCTGGGCGGCAGACCCAGGCTGACCCGCGCGCGGGCCATGGCCTTTTGCACAACACCCTGGGATAGCGGGCCGCCCTTGGCCCCGCGAAAAAGCGGCCCATCCTTGGACAAGGGCCAAGGACATTTGGCCGCATAGTCGGCCACGGCCTCGCGCAGGATTGGCAGGACGGGCACCACGCGCTGCTTGTTCCCCTTGCCGGTGACCGTCAACGTTTCGCCCAGCGGGAGGGCGCTTCCGGTAAGCGACAGCGCCTCGGCAATACGCATCCCCGCGCCGTAGAGCAGCAGCAGGACCGCCCGGTCGCGCGCGCCGATCCACTCCTCGCTGGCGTCTTCATCGACCGTCACAGCAAGGTTTACCGCCTCGTCTGGAGTGACGGGACGGGGAATGCCCTTCTTTACCCGTGGCCCGCGCATCCGGGGCGGTGCAGGATCAAGCATCCCGGCCTGTTCGCGGGCAAAGGCGATGAAGCCCTTGAGCGCCGAAAGCTCGCGCGCGGCGCTGGCATTGGTTAGCCCGTCCGCGCGCCTGCGGGCGAGCTGCTGGCGCAGGGCGGCGGCGTCCAGGCGGGCAATCGCGTCCCAACTGTCCAGGCTGGACGCATCGAGCAACCGCGCCGCCGTTGCGACATAGGCCCGCACCGTATGCTCGCTCCGCCTGCGCCCCTGCGCCAGGTGGCCGTGCCAGGCGGACAGCAGATCGGCACGGGTGCTCAAGCGCATCTTACGTCGCCACCAGGTCGGCACAGACCAGTTCGCTAAGCAGGCCATCCAGCAATGCCATTCCGGCCTCGGTCACCCCAAGACGCCCCGCCTCCTGCCACAGCAGTTTCTGGCGCAGGTAAAATTCCGCCTTGTCCTGGTCGATCAGCTCTGCGGCATCAAATCCGAACCGCCGGGCCAGAGCCACCGGGTCAATCCCTTCGCGCAGGCGCAGGCCCATCAGCAAGGCTTCGGATGCCTGGTCGCCCTGAGATAGCGGACGTTCTTCGGCCAGACCATTGCCCTTGTCGCTGACCGCGCCCAGCCAGTTTTCCGGCTTTTTGTGGCGCACCGTTGCCATCCCGCCGCGCCGTCCATGCGCGCCCGGGCCAATCCCGCAATAATCGTGATAGCGCCAATAGGTCAGGTTATGGCGGCTCTCCTCGCCGGGGCGGGCGTGGTTGCTGATTTCGTACGCCGGCAGTCCCGCTGCGGCAGTCATCCGGCGGGTCAGGTCGAACAGGTCCGCTGCCGCGTCATCGTCCAGTGGCCGGAAATCGTTCTGGCGGACCATTGTAGCGAAACGCGTGCCGGGTTCGATGGTCAGCTGATAAAGCGACAAGTGCCCGGTGCCGAAGGAGAGTGCGCGGGCCAGTTCCCGCTCCCAATCCTCCGCCGTCTGACCGGGCAGGGCATAGATCAGATCGAACGATACGCGGGCAAAGCGCTGCTGCGCCACATCCAGCGCGCGCAGCCCTTCGTCGGCATTGTGCAGGCGTCCCAGAAAGCGCAGCGCGGAATCGTCCAGCGATTGCAGGCCCAGCGAAACGCGGTTGATCCCCGCGCTGGCCAGGGCCGCATAGTTTGCCGCTTCGACCGAGGAAGGATTGCCCTCCAGCGTGATCTCTATTCCCGGAGCAAAACCCCACAGGCGCTCCGCTTCGCGCAGCAGGGTCTCGACCAGGGCGGGCGGCATCAGGCTGGGGGTGCCGCCGCCGAAAAAGATCGAATCCAGCGCCTCACCGCCCGCAACTTCATTTTCGTGGCGCATGTCAGCCAGCAGGGCGGCCTGCCACGCATCATGGTCGACGCTATCGCGGACGTGGCTGTTGAAGTCGCAATAGGGACACTTTGCGAGGCAGAACGGCCAGTGAATGTAAAGCGCGCGGGCCATGCCGCTTCCTAGCCGCCAAATTGCTCCGCGACCAGCTTGGCGAAGGCATCGGCGCGGTGACTGATCCGGTGCTTCTGCTCCGGATCGATCTCGGCAAAGGTCTGGCTGCCCCCCTGCGGCACGAACACCGGGTCATAGCCAAAGCCGAGAGTACCGCGCGGGGGCCAGGTCAGGCTGCCGCGCACTTCGCCTTCATAGACGGCGCTTTCGCCATCCGGCCAGGCAATGGCCAGGACGCAGACGAAGCGCCCGGAACGGTCGACTTCTGGCCCCTGTTCGCACAGCAGCCCTTCGACCTTGCCCATGGCCA
The DNA here is from genome assembly GCF_050281025.1 of Novosphingobium sp. NPDC080210. Classification (NCBI taxonomy): domain Bacteria; kingdom Pseudomonadati; phylum Pseudomonadota; class Alphaproteobacteria; order Sphingomonadales; family Sphingomonadaceae; genus Novosphingobium; species Novosphingobium sp. NPDC080210. Next base: position 567,781 of record NZ_JBNNWL010000001.1, on the reverse strand, counting down.
TGTACCAGTCCCGCCCGGCCGGACCCTCGAACCACTGCCGCTCGGCCCAGTCCGCCGTGTAGACGCCGGGACGACCACCCAGGGCATCGACGCACAGGCCCGAATCGTCGGCGAGTGCGGGCAGGCCGGAACCTTCCGCCGCCGCCCGCGCCTTGATCAGGGCGTTCTCGACGAAGGTGGTTCCGGTCTCGGCAGGTTCAGGCAGGCCCAGCGATCCGGCGGAAATGCAGTTCATCCCGAACGGCGCGAGCAGTGCGGAGATTTCCTTCAGCTTGCCCGCATTGTGCGTGGCAATGACCAGCGTTTCCGAGCCGAGCCTGCGCATCACGCTTACTTTACCGCCTCGCCCTGGGCCGCGAAGATCCGGTCGCAGCCGATCCGGGCCAGGCGCAGCAGGCGCAGCAGCGCTTCTTCGTCATAGGTCGCGCCTTCCGCCGTAGCCTGAACCTCGGCAATCTGGCCGCCTTCGATCAAGACGAAGTTAGCGTCCGCATCGGCCGACGAGTCTTCGTCGTAATCGAGATCCAGCACCGGGTTGCCGTTGAAGATGCCGCAGCTGACGGCGGCGACCTTGCGGGTCAGCGGATCGTCGTTGATGAGGCCCTGCGCCATCAGCTTGTCCACTGCAATGCGCAGCGCCACCCAGGCGCCCGAAATGGCCGCCGTGCGGGTGCCGCCGTCGGCCTGGATCACGTCGCAGTCCAGGGTGATCTGACGCTCGCCCAGCTTCTTGAGATCGCAGACCGCGCGCAAGGAGCGGCCGATCAAGCGCTGGATTTCCTGGGTGCGCCCGCTCTGCTTGCCCTTTGCCGCTTCGCGCGCGCCGCGGGTGTGGGTGGCGCGGGGCAGCATCGAATATTCGGCAGTGACCCAGCCTTCGCCCTTGCCGCGCAGCCATGGCGGCAGGCGCTCTTCCACCGATGCGGTGCAGATCACCTTGGTGTGGCCAAAGCTGACCAGAACCGAACCTTCCGCATGGCGGGTAAAGTGCGGTTCAAAGCTGATGGCGCGCATCTCGTCGGGCGCGCGGCCGGAAGGTCGCATATCAATCTCCAGATGCACGGAAGGCCGATCCCCCAGCGCATATCGAGGCCGTCCTTACTGAATAGTCGCAAGAAGGGAAGGGCACTCCTTCGACAAGCCCGGGACAGGCAGCTAAAAGGCGGGGGAATCACCATGACCACGCCGCCGATCACCGAACTGACCACCCGCGCCCGCGAAATCTTTCGCCTGGTGGTGGAAGGCTATCTGTCTACCGGGCAGGCGGTGGGATCGAAAACCCTGGCCGGGGCGGGCGCCCTGAACCTCTCGCCGGCTTCGATCCGCTCGGTCCTGCATGAACTGGAAGGGCTGGGCCTGCTCGCCGCGCCGCACACCTCTGCCGGGCGCCTGCCGACCGAACAAGGCCTGCGCTTGTTCGTGGACGGGATCATGCAGGTTGCCGAGCCGAGCGAGGAAGAGCGCGCCGCGATCGAGCGCAGCGTTACCCGGCCCGGCCCGATCGAAGCGGCGCTTGAGGCGACATCCGCGCTGCTCTCCAACCTGTCCTCTGCTGCGGGAGTGGTCATGGTACCACGGCGCGAGCCGCGACTGGCGCAATTGCAACTGGTCCCGCTGGCGCCGGACCGTGTGCTTGCCGTGATGGTCGGCGTGGACGGCGCGGTCGAGAACCGGGTCGTCAACCTGCCTGCGGGAGTGCCGCCCACGGTGCTGGAGCAGGCATCGAACTATATTTCGGCACACCTTGCGGGCCGGACACTTCCCGAGGCGGTGCGTGCGATCCGGGCGGAGATTGCCTCTGGCCAGACCGCGCTGGACGCCGCAAGCCGCGACCTGGTGGAGCGCGGGCTGGCGGTGTGGAGCGAGGATGCGCTCAGCCGTCCGGTCCTGATCGTGCGCGGCCAGGCCAACCTGCTGGATGAAACCGCGCTGACCGATCTGGAGCGGGTGCGGCTGCTGCTCGATGACCTGGAAAGCAAGCAGTCCATCGCCGACCTGCTCGATTCTGCGCGAGAGGCGGAGGCAACGCGGATTTTCATTGGGACGGAGAACCGGCTGTTCGCGCTTTCCGGCTCTTCCGTGATCGCCTCGCCCTATCGTGACCGCGATGGCCGCGTGGTCGGCGTGGTGGGGGTTATCGGCCCGACGCGGTTGAATTATGCGCGGCTAGTCCCCATGGTGGATTTCACGGCCCAGTCGCTGGGCAAATTGATCGGATAGACAGGTTTTTGACTGACATGAGCGAAGATACCAAGCCGCAGAGCGATCCCGCGGTTGAAGCCGAATTGGCAGGCGTTCCGGAAGAAATGCTGGAGAAGGAAACCGACAAGCTGGGCGACGCGCTGGACCGCCTGCGCGACGATCTGGAAGCGGCCAAGCAGGAAGTGCTCTATGCCAAGGCGGAAACCCAGAACGTGCGCCGCCGCCTGGAAAAGGACATTGCGGACACGCGCGCCTATGCCGCTACCGCCTTTGCCCGCGATATCCTGTCCGTGTCGGACAATCTTTCGCGCGCGCTGGATTCGATCCCTGCCGAACTGCGCGAGGATGACAAGCTGAAGAACCTCGTCGCCGGGATCGAGGCAACCGCCCGCGAACTGGACAAGGTTTTCGGCCTCCACGGCATCAGCCGCATCGCCGCGGTCGGCTTGCCGCTCGATCCGAACCAGCACCAGGCCATGCTAGAAGTCCCCCATGCCGAGGCCGAACCCGGCACCGTGCTGCAGGAACTCCAGGCCGGTTACATGATCAAGGACCGCCTGCTGCGACCCGCGATGGTGGCCGTGGCCAAGAAGCCGGAGTGACCTTCAAAGAGCGCGCAGTTCTTTAGCCAGTTCGGTCATCTCGGCAGTTAGGCCTCGTAATCCTTCCAGGGAGAAGAGTCGCGCGGTCTGACTGCCGCTGGTGCACTGCCGCGAGTTGATGAAGCAGGCGCGTTGATCATTTCCGATCACAGCGAGTTGCAGTGTCGAATGGACGATGTCGTTCCGCAACTCGTTGATTGCGGAGCAGCCGTCGATCAGTTTCTTAAGCTTTTCGATTTGGCTTTTGGAGAGCGTCGGAGAAGGTTTCGCCTTGCGCAGCTTTTCCAGTTTCTGACCGAACGAATCCGAACCTACCTTCCCTTCCGAGCGTTCTATGATCCAGATCAGCGCCTGCTCGACTTCCGAGAAGGCATCAATGCATCTGCTGCGGGTGCGATGGAATGCGTCAATACCAGGGCGCGGGTTTGTTGGTGCGTTCATTCGCAGTTGAATAATGGGAGAAGTGTGACTTCTCAGTAAACCGCGAAATTCACCAGCGAATCATAAGCGGCGGCATCGCCTACTCCCGCCAGTTTTACCCCATGCCGCAGCAGAAACGCATGGCGCACGATCTCCGCCTGCTGCTCGATCCCGTATCGCTCCAGCGGCCAGCCCGGTTTCAGGCTGTAGTCATAGCGGCGCGAGAAAGGGCGGCTTAGGATCAGGAACCAGGGGCCGCGCTGCTGGACCTGCCAGACGTGGGTCATCTCGTGGATGAAATGCCCCTGGAGCGATAAGTCCGCCTGGCTGAAATCGTCACGGTAATTGTGCGAGGCCGGGTGAAAGTGCAGATGCCCGCGCGGGGCCATGGTTACGCGGCGGGGCTGCAAGGGAAACCAGCGTCGCCGCCGGATCGTCACCCGCGCACAATCAATCGCATGGCCGAAAACGGACCTGACCAGGGCCACTTCGCCCGGCGTGAGCGGGCGCTCTCCGCCTGCCGGGCAAAGGTGGACCTTCTCGATCAGTGGCCGCTCCCGTGGTCCATCCCGGCCATTTCATCCCCGGACATGCCGCCCATGCCAGCGCCCATGGCTTCCAGCTTGAGCGGGGCGGAAACCTTGTCGCCATCGCTGAATGTCACGGTCATTTCAGTCGTTCCGCCTGCCTTCAGCTTGCTGTCGAGGTCAAAGCCCATGACGTGCAGCCCGCCGCGTTCAAACTTCACCACCGACTTGGCCGCAACGTCCACGCGGTCGACCGGTTTCATCTGGCCGCCCTTGGTTTCGTGGATTTCGGTCTTGCCCACGCCGTCGATTGCAATTGCGGCGATGGAAACGCTGGCGTCGCCGTTGTTCTCGACCGTGAAAAAGGCGCCTGCGGGATTGCCGCTGACGGCGGGCAGGGTCATCGTCCCTTCGCTGATGGCAAGGCCCGGCTTTGCTTCGGGAGCAGCGGTGGGCGCGGCCTTTTCCTCGTCCTTGGCGCCGCCGCAGGCCGACAGTCCCAGCAAGGCAAACGAGGCGGCGACGGGCAGGGCAAAGCGGCGGGCGAGGGTCACGATAAAGGTCCTTTCCATGCGGATTGCATTTGTGCGCTTTCGCTAAACACATGGTGCCCTTGTGCCAAGCAAAACCACACCTATATCGCGCCTTGAAGAGCCGCCGAGCCCGCCTTGCCGATCTTGCGGGAGGCGAACAGACGCGGTGTCGTTGAACGTACAAGGATGGGGTTCAAATGGGTAAAGTAATCGGTATCGACCTTGGCACCACCAACAGCTGCGTTGCCGTGATGGACGGCGGCAAGCCCAAGGTTATCGAAAATTCGGAAGGTGCGCGCACCACGCCCTCGATCGTCGCTTTCACCAAGGATGGTGAGCGCCTGATCGGGCAGCCGGCCAAGCGCCAGGCGGTGACCAACCCCGACAACACGATTTTCGCGGTGAAGCGCCTGATCGGCCGCCGCTTTGACGATCCCATGACCAAGAAGGACATGGAGCTGGTTCCCTATGCCATTGCCAAGGGCAAGAATGGCGACGCCTGGGTCAAGGCGGGCGGTGAAGAGTATTCGCCCAGCCAGATCAGCGCCTTCACCCTGCAGAAGATGAAGGAAACGGCAGAGGCCTATCTGGGTGAAACCGTCACCCAGGCGGTCATCACCGTTCCGGCCTACTTCAACGACGCGCAGCGCCAGGCGACCAAGGACGCCGGCCAGATCGCGGGCCTTGAAGTGCTGCGTATCATCAACGAGCCGACTGCGGCCGCGCTGGCCTATGGCCTCGACAAGAACGACGGCAAGACCATTGCCGTGTACGACCTTGGCGGCGGCACCTTCGACGTCTCGATCCTCGAAATCGGCGACGGCGTGTTCGAAGTGAAGTCGACCAACGGCGACACCTTCCTGGGCGGTGAAGACTTTGACACCCAGGTCGTCGAATGGCTGGCCGAACAGTTCAAGAAGAAGGAGGGCATGGACCTCCGCACCGACAAGCTGGCCCTCCAGCGGCTCAAGGAAGCGGCCGAAAAGGCCAAGATCGAACTGTCGAGCGCGCAGACCACCGAAATCAACCTGCCGTTCATCACGGCCCGCATGGAAGGCGGCGCCACGACGCCTCTGCACCTGGTCGAAACGATCACCCGCGCCGATCTGGAAAAGATGGTCGCTGGCCTGATCGAACGCACCAAGGAACCGATGCGCAAGGCGCTGGCCGACGCCGGTCTCAAGGCTTCGGACATCGACGATGTCGTACTGGTCGGCGGGATGACCCGCATGCCGCGCGTGCGTGAAGTGGTGAAGGAATTCTTCGGCAAGGAACCGCACACCGGCGTGAACCCTGACGAAGTCGTGGCCATGGGCGCAGCGATCCAGGCGGGCGTGCTGCAAGGCGACGTGAAGGACGTGCTCCTGCTCGACGTTACCCCGCTGTCGCTGGGTATCGAAACGCTGGGCGGCGTGTTCACCCGCATGATCGACCGCAACACCACGATCCCGACCAAGAAGAGCCAGGTGTTCTCTACCGCAGAGGACAACCAACAGGCCGTGACGATCCGCGTGTTCCAGGGCGAGCGCGAAATGGCGAGCGACAACAAGCTGCTTGGCCAGTTCGACCTGGTCGGCATTCCGGCCGCGCGCCGGGGCGTGCCGCAGATCGAAGTCACTTTCGACATCGACGCCAACGGCATTGTCAACGTGTCGGCCAAGGACAAGGGCACCGGCAAGGAGCAGCAGATCAAGATCCAGGCTTCGGGCGGTCTGTCTGATGCGGACATCGACCAGATGGTCAAGGACGCGGAACGGTTCGCGGAAGAGGACAAGAAGCGGCGTGAAGCGGCGGAAGCCCGCAACAATGCCGACAGCCTGGTCCACGCGACCGAGCAGCAGCTCGCCGAACATGGCGACAAGCTGGATGCCGATCTCAAGTCGGAAATCGAAGCGGCCATTGCCGAAGCGAAGACGGCCATCGAAAGCGGCGATGCCGAACAGATGACTGCCAAGACCCAGGCCCTGACCGAAAAGGCCATGAAGATGGGTCAGGTGATCTATGAGAAGGAGCAGGCTGCCCAGGCTGCTCCGGGCGGAGCCGGCGCCGCAGCGGGCGAAGCCGCTGACGACGTTGTCGACGCCGAGTTCTCCGAAGTTGACGAGAACAAGGGCTAAACAGGCCATGGATCGGGCCCGCTGCCGCAATTCAAAGCGCGGCGGCGGGCTTGATTGTTGAGGGGCGACCATGTCTGTCGAAGCCGACTATTACGAACTGCTGGAAGTAACCCGCGGCGCGGACGATGCGACGATCAAGTCGTCGTACCGCAAGCTTGCCATGCGCTGGCACCCGGACAAGAATCCCGGCGACCCGGAAGCTGAAGCCCGGTTCAAGGCGATCAGCGAAGCCTATGATTGCCTGAAGGACCCGCAAAAACGCGCGGCCTATGACCGTTTCGGCCACGAAGCGTTCAAGCAGGGCATGTCCGGCGGCGGTGGTCCCGGCGCAGGTGCGGGCTTCTCCGACCTTGGCGATATATTCGAAACGATCTTCGGTTCCGCTTTTGGCGGGGGCGGCGGGCGGCAGCAGCAACGCCGCGGGGCCGACCTGCGCTATGACATGGAAGTCACGCTGGACGAGGCTTTCCACGGCAAGCAGGCCGAGATTGAAATCGAAGTCGCGGCCAAGTGCGAACCTTGCGACGGTTCGGGCGCAGAGCCCGGCACCGGCACGCGGCGCTGCAACCTGTGCGGCGGCCACGGTCAGGTCCGCGCGCAGCAGGGTTTCTTCATGGTCGAGCGGACTTGCCCGACCTGCCATGGGCGCGGCGAAGTCATCGAAAAGCCATGCCGCTCTTGCCGGGGCGAAGGCCGCGTCGACATTCCGCAAAAGCTGGAAGTGAACATTCCGCCGGGCGTCGATACGGGCACCCGCATCCGTCTGGCGGGCAAGGGCGAGGCGGGGCCGTTCGGCTCACCGCCGGGCGACCTCTACATCTTCATCCACGTCAAGCGCCACGCCGTATTCGAGCGCGACGGGACCACGCTGGTAACCCGCGTGCCGATTGCTTTCACCACGGCGGCACTGGGCGGAGAGATCGAAATTCCGGGTCTGGATGGCGAGAAGATCGGCATCGACATTCCCGCTGGCATCCAGTCCGGCAAGCAACTGCGCAAGCGCGGGGCGGGTATGCCCGTGCTGCAAGGGCGGGGCCGGGGCGATCTGGTGGTCGAAATCCTGGTCGAAACGCCGACCAAGCTGACTGCCCGGCAAAAGGAACTGCTGCGCGAGTTGCAGGAGACCGAGACGGGAGAGGAAACGCCGCAGTCAAAGGGCTTTTTTGACCGCATCAAGGAAGCGTTCGGCGGCTGATCGTCGTCTCCGAAATTGACGGGGCGATCAGGCGACGGCGCCGATTTCGTCCCGCAAGCCTTCCAGCAAGGCCGGATCGACCCGCTTCAGCTCCGCTTCCTCGTCCAGCACGGCCAGAAAAGCTTCGCGCTTGAACCGGGCCAGTTCGGCCCCCTCCAGCACCATGCCCGCAGGCAAGGCCGAGGTGACGAGGTCGATCATCCGCTCCACCCCGTGCAGGCGGCCCCAGATGTAGTCGTTCTCACGGTAGGCGCGGCTGAAGAAGGCACCGAAGTTGTAGAACTCCGTTCCACGCAGCATGGCGCCTGCGCCCCCTGTGCGGATCGAAGTGCAATCGTCCGGCGAAATCCGGTCCACCTTCGCCGGGTCGAATTCGTTGGTTCCCTCGCCGCGCAGCAGCGGCAGCGTCACCATGTCATAGAACGGAAAGCCGAGGTAACTGAGGAGAATCCGCCGCTTCAGTTCGCGCGGCACGGTCTCCAGCGCTTCGACCAGCAGGGCATCCACCACCAGGTCCGTCGCGGCAAGCTGGCGGCGGTTCGCGATGGTGGTGAGGACCAGTTCCGGCTCTTCCATCACCTGCCGCGCAATCGCGCCAAAGTCCGTACCCAGCGCCCCGCTCGTCTCGCGGTCGAAATAGAGCGATAGCGCGCGGTAGACCGCGTTGCGGGCGTTCTCGCGCGCGTCGGGCGCGGCGGCGTCGATATCGTCCCAGTCCTCCGACAAGCGGCGCGCCAGCAGCCGCAGGCGGCGAATGCGGAACCCCAGGTCATGGTCGCGGAAGAAATCGATCGCCGCATCGCTCGCCCCGCCGCGCGCTCCGCCGATCTGATCCAGACCATGGGCGGCGAGCCATCCGGCCAGGCGGTCCGCAACCGGATCGGGATTGGGCAGCATGAGTTCCGGCGCGGCGGCCAGGATCGTTTCAGCAAGGCTGGCCACGATGCCCGCCAGCTTGACTTGCCCATAGGCCTGGAAGGTGAAGCCAGCCTGCTCCGCTGCTGCCTGCTGCGCCTTGGCCCGCCAGGCAGTCAGGCGCTTTGCCGTCGGTCGGTCCAGGAACAGCGTCCGCCCGAACAGGCGTTCGACCGTTTCTTCCACCTCCGGGCGAAGGGAATCGACTACGGCTTTCAGCTTGGCCTGCTGGCGCGATGCGCGCTGGATCGCTTCCAGGTTGTCACGAACGGGTTGTTCGCGCGGAATGGAGGAGAGCGACCCGAAGATCATGTGAAAGAACCCGGGCGCGCGCGGATCGGCATGACGCCTGCCGCCCACTTCGTCCGGATGGGGGTCGATATAGACGAACCGGCGGTCCACCTCGCGCTGGGCCGGACGGTCGCGCAAAACACCCATCGCTTCGGCAAAGGGGGCATTGACCAGAACCGAACCGTCGATCAGCGCAACTTGTTCCGCCTCGCCCCGGTGGCTGTGTTCCGGCATGATCCGCTCGATAAAGGCCGTACGGCTGTGCCATGGATCGCCTTTTTCTGCGGCCAGCGCATCGATCTCGCGCAGTTGCAGGGCGGGGAAGGCCCCCGGAAAACTCGCCGTGGCGCGCGCGGCGAAGACCAGTTCCAGCGACGGGGCAATGCCCTGTCCTGGCTCTGCCGGGGTGTTGGAGCGAAAGCCGATGGAAAAGCGGTGCTCGCTCTCCTCGATCGTCTTGGGGCTGTGCAGGTGAAGCGTCTGCGCGTGCCCCGCAAAGTCGGTTGCGGTGACGAACAGGTCGATGGGGTGGCCGGGAGGAAGCAGCGGCGCATCGGCCTCTCCCGATGCCATCGCATCCAGGGCCTCGCACAGCAGCTTGGAAAAACCCAGCCCGCCAAACGGCGGTTCAAACCAGCGCGAGCGGATCAGGCGCGAGAGCTTGGCCCGCACTTCGCGCCGGGTTTCCGGGGCAACGCTGGCCGAGACGAGATTGCCCGGGCGCTTGAGCAGCCAATAGACGATGGGCATGGCCCAGAACTTGGCTATGCGCGATCCGGGCCGGGCGTCGGGATCAAGCAGCACGTCCACGTCAGCCCGTTCCAGCCAGAGCTTTGTCAGCGGCTCAAGGCTCTGCCCGGAATGGAGCGCCTGGGCCAGGAATACGCCGTTGATCCCGCCAGCACTGGCCCCGGCGACGATGTCAGGCAGAACCCGCAGGCGCAGTTTGAAATGACGCTCGATCCGGTCAAGCAAGCGCTGATAGACCGCTTCCGTGCCGCCGCTCACCGCCGCGCCGCCATGGAAAGCGCGGCTGGCGCGGGCCAGTTTCCACAGCTCCTTGGTCACGCCGTGCATGTAAACGGCAAGGCTGACACCGCCGTAGCAGACCAGGGCGATGCGGAGTTCCTTCTGGCGCATGGTCACCTCTTTCCACGTCCTATGCGCTGTGGCAATTGCGTTCTTATTACGTTCCAATTAGGGGAAAGCCATGGCCAAACCGAAACGTCGATACATTTGCCAGGCTTGCGGCAGCGTCACCCACCGCTGGCAGGGGCAATGCGCCGACTGCGGGGAGTGGAACACCCTGGCGGAAGAGGCTCCGGAAACGGTCTTTTCGGCCAAGCATGACCTGTCATCGGGCGGGCGGCCCATTATCTTCGAAGCGCTGGATGCTCCGGGCGAAGTGCTGAAGCGCCGCTCGACCGGCCTTGCCGAGTTTGATCGGGCGCTGGGCGGTGGGCTTGTTCCGGGCTCGGCGGTCCTAATGGGCGGCGATCCGGGCATCGGCAAGAGCACGCTGCTGCTTCAGGCCGCTGCGAAAATCGCGCTGGGCGGGGCAAGCTCGGTCTATATCAGCGGGGAAGAAGCCGCCGGACAGGTGCGGATGCGGGCCGACCGCCTGGGACTGGCCGGAGCGCCGATCTCTCTGGCATCGGCGACTTCAGTGCGCGACATCCTGACTACGCTGTCCGGCATGGTCCCGCCTGCATTGCTGGTGATCGACTCGATCCAGACCATGCATTCCGATCAGATCGAAGGGGCGCCGGGAACGGTAAGCCAGGTCCGCGCCTCTGCGTTCGAACTGATCCGCTACGCCAAGGAAAACGGCGTCGCGCTTGTCCTGGTTGGCCATGTCACCAAGGACGGCTCGATCGCAGGCCCCCGCGTGCTGGAACACATGGTCGACGTGGTGATGAGCTTTGAAGGCGAGCGCAGTCACCAGTACCGCATCCTGCGCAGCATCAAGAACCGCTTTGGCCCGGTGGACGAGATCGGCGTTTTCGCCATGGAAGGGCAGGGACTGGCCGAAGTGGGCAACCCCTCGATGCTGTTCCTTTCCGGCCGCGAATCCCCGGTTCCGGGCAGCGCGGTGTTCCCCGCCATCGAAGGGACGCGGCCCGTTCTGGTCGAGGTTCAAGCCCTGATCGTCCGCCTGCAAAGCGGGGCAACGCCGCGCCGGGCGGTCGTCGGGTGGGACAGTGGACGGCTGGCCATGCTGCTCGCCGTGCTGGAAGCGCGCTGCGGGCTGAACTTCTCTTCCGCCGAAGTCTACCTGAACGTTGCCGGGGGCTACCGCCTGGCCGATCCGGCTGCGGACCTGGCCGTCGCTGCGGCGCTGGTATCCGCCCTGGCAGACAAGCCGCTCGCCGCCGATGCGGTCTGGTTTGGCGAAGTTTCGCTGGCTGGTGAGATCCGCCCTGTCGCCCATTCCTCGATCCGTCTGCGGGAATCCGCGAAGCTGGGCTTCGGCCGCGCCTTCGGACCTTCCGATGCTAACGGCGGAGAGAGTGCCACCAGGTTTACCGGGCTTGGCCTGCTGCCAAATCTCGTTGACCGGATCGTCGGCCACGCCTAGTTTCGCCCGCAATATGACGGGTTTCGACATCGCGGTTCTAATTCTGGTCGGCCTTGGGGCGATCACGGGGTTCATGCGCGGCTTCATTCAGGAAGTCCTGGCGCTGGCCGCATGGGTGCTTGCGCTGTTCGCGATCCACAATCTCCACACGCCGGTTACGGAAGCGCTGGTCCCCTATGTGGGCAATGGCAGCGGTTCTGCGGTGCTAGCCTTCGCTATCCTGCTCCTCGTTCCCTACGCCGCAGTAAAGGTGGTTGCGGGACGCATGGGCGAGGCGAGCCGCAATTCGGTCCTTGGCCCGATAGACCGCTTGCTGGGCTTCGGTTTCGGCGCGGTAAAGGGCATGGTGATTGTCGTCCTCGCCTTTTCCATCCTGGTGCTGGGCTATGACACGGTCTGGGGCGCGGCAGGTCGGCCGACCTGGATCACCCAGGCGCGCGCCTATCCCTTCGTCAATGCGGGTAGCGAATATCTCGTCTCGATGATTTCCGAACGCCGCAAGGAAGCTGCCGAGGCCGAAGCGAAGCGAATGGGCAAGGACGCGGTGAAGAAGATGCTTTCGGGCAAGTGAGCATCGCCACGACGCTTTACACGCCGCAGGTCTTGGGTCTGGCAACCGAACTGGCTGCATATCCGCTGGGCGACAACCTGACCTTCAAAGGCGCTGCGCGCTCGCCGGTTTGCGGTTCAGCCATTGAGATCGCATTCGAACTGGACGGGGGCGAGACGATCGACCGCATTGGCATGAAGGTTCACGCCTGCGCGATCGGTCAGGCCGCCGCCGCGATTTTTGCAAAGGCAGCCAGCGGGAACGACCGTGAAAAACTCTCGCTGGCGCTAGGTCAGATCGAGGATTGGCTGAGCGGAAAACGGACGGAACTTCCCGACTGGCCGGGGCTGGAAGCGATTGCCGCAGCCCGCGACTTTCCTGGGCGGCATGGCGCGATCCTGCTGCCGTGGCGGGCAGCGCTTGATGCGCTTCCCTAACCGCGCCAGCAGCGCTAGAGCATCGCGAAATAACCAGGGGAGATGCAGGCCATGAGCGCTGCGGCAGGGCACCAACACGCTGAACCGAATGCAAAAGAAATGCGGCTCGTCATCGCGGCTTCTTCAGCCGGGACGGTGTTCGAATGGTACGATTTCTTCATCTATGGCACCTTGGGCGCGATCCTTTCCAAGACCTTTTTCCCGACCGGCAATGCCACGCTGGAAATGCTGCTGTTCTGGCTGGTCTTCGCGGTCGGCTTCGGCTTTCGCCCGCTGGGTGCGGTCCTGTTCGGATACCTTGGTGACAAGCTGGGCCGGAAGTACACCTTCCTGGTCACCGTCACCCTGATGGGCGTGGCCACGGCCGGCGTCGGCCTGATCCCGTCCGCCGCCAGCATCGGATACTGGGCACCCGCCATCGTCATTTTCCTGCGCATCCTGCAAGGGCTTGCGCTGGGCGGCGAATATGGCGGCGCGGCGATCTATGTGGCGGAGCATTCCCCGTTCAGGCGGCGCGGCTATCACACCAGTTATATCCAGGCGAGCGTGGTTGGCGGCTTTGTGCTGAGCCTGATCGTGGTGCTGGGCTGCAAGGCGGTGATGACGCCAGAGACCTGGAACGAATGGGGCTGGCGCGTGCCGTTCCTGCTCAGCCTGCTGCTCCTCGCCATTTCGCTGTGGATGCGCTTCAAGCTTTCTGAAAGCCCCGTATTCAAGGCGATGAAGGAAGAGGGCGAGATTGCCGGAAATCCCTTCGTGGAAAGCTTTACTTATCCCGGCAACAAGCGCCGCATTTTCGTCGCCCTGTTCGGCATTGCAGCGGGCCTGACGGTGATCTGGTACACGGCCATGTTCTCTGGCCTGTCGTTCCTGAAATCGGCCATGCATGTCGAGGATACGACGGCGGAAATCATCGTCGGGATCGCAGCCGCGCTGGGTATGGGCTTCTTCCTCTATTTTGGCCACCTGTCTGACCGGATCGGGCGCAAGAAGCCCATCGTGATCGGCTATGCGCTGACCTTGTTGCTGCTGTTCCCGACCTTCTGGTTCATTGGCAGCGCAGCCAAGGACCCGGCACAAAGTTCGGCGGTGGAATGGACCCTGCGCGGTCCGGACTGCTCTTATTCCCCCTTCGCCACGACGCAGGAAACCCGCTGCGGCAAGCTGATGGGCGACTTTGCCGGGGCGGGGGTGCCGTACACGCTGGAAAAGAGCGAGCGGCTTGAACTGGTCGCCGGTGGCAGCCGCGTGATCGCGCTCGACGACATTGCGCTGGATGACGCCAAGGCGCGCAAGGCCGAAATCGAGGCCCGCGCCGGACAGACGGTGTTCAACTTTGCCAAGCACAAGCCAGACTTCGGCCAGGCCGTGCTGATCATTGGCGGGCTGATGCTGCTGATGGCGCTGTCGGGCGCGACCTATGGCCCGGTGGCGGCTTTGCTGGCGGAAATGTTCCCGCCCAAGGTGCGCTATTCCTCCATGTCGATCCCCTACCATATTGGCACCGGCTATTTCGGCGGTTTCCTGCCGTTCATTGCCAGCTATATCGTGGCGCGGACCGGCGATCCCTATTCCGGCCTGTGGTACACCTGGATCGTGGTGCTGGTGGCGATGATCGTTGCCTGGTGGGGCCTGCCAAACGGAAAACCGAAGGATTTTGCCGATAATGTTGCCTGAGCCGCCGCTGCGCCTGACTCTCGATGAAACCGCGCTGGTACACAACTGGCGCCGGTTGAACGATTTGTCAGGCGCGGCGCGGGCAGGGGCAGCGGTCAAGGCGAATGCCTATGGCCTTGGCGCGGTGCGCGTCGCGCGCGCGCTCCGCGATGCCGGGTGCCGCGATTTCTTCGTGGCCTATGCCAGCGAAGCGGCGGAGCTGATCGGGACCGTCGATCCGGCGCAAGTGTCGATCCTGCACGGCCCGCAGAGTGCCGACGAAGCGGCCTGGATCGCGGCAAACGGGTTCAGGCCAGTCTTGAACTCCATTGCCCAGGTGCAGCTCTGGCGAGCGGCCAATGGCGGGGCCTGCGACTTTATGGTCGACACGGGGATCAACCGAATCGGCTTCAACCAGGAACAACTGAGCGATCCGCTGCTGGCCGAACTGGACGTCACCACAGTCCTGTCGCACCTTGCCAGTGCGGAAGAGGACAGCCCGCTCAACCCACTGCAGCAAGCGCGTTGGAGCGCCGCCTGCGCCGCATTGGGGCGCGGAGAGCGCAGTCTGGCCAACTCCGCCGGGATCATGCTGGGCGCGGACTTTCACGGGGATGTCACCCGGCCCGGTATCGCGCTTTACGGCGGCGTACCCTGCGCCGCACTGGAAGGCGAGATCCGGCAGGTTGCCTTTCCCGAAGCCGTCATCATGCAGGTACGGCAGGTTCAGGCCGGGCAGGGGATCGGTTACAATTCCACCTTCATTGCCCCGCGCGACATGCGGGTGGGCGTGGTCGCCTTGGGCTACGCCGATGGTTACCTGCGCTGCTGGTCGGGCAAAGGCGCGATGCTGGCGGGCGGCAAGCGCCTAGAAGTCCTGGGCCGCGTGTCCATGGACATGACCGTGGTCGACCTGTCCCAGGCAGCGGACCTGGGTGAGGGTGACTGGGTGACGGCGGATTATTTCCTGCCCACGGCGGCGGCCCTCTCCGGCCTGTCCCAATATGAACTCCTGACCGCGCTGGGCCGCAGATTTTCGCGCTAATGCTGCGCAGCATCGTTTTGTTGCATTGCCGTTGCTGCAAGTGCTAACGTCCGGTCCTGGGGAGCAACTCTGCGGGGTTTGAGAACATGAACGACGCCAGCGGCGAAACTGTTGTCATCAAGAAGTACGCCAACCGGCGGCTCTATAACACCAAGTCCTCCAGCTACATCACGCTGGACCACCTGGCCAAGATGACCCGCGACGGCGTGGACTTCAAAGTTCTCGATGCGAAAAGCGGCGCGGACATCACGCACCAGATCCTCACCCAGATCATCATGGAAGAAGAAACCGCGCGCGGCGAGCAGATGCTGCCGGTCAGCTTCCTGCGCCAGTTGATCAGCATGTATGGCAATTCGATGCAGGAACTTGTCCCGCACTATCTCGAAGCCAGCATGGACCAGTTCCGCGCCAACCAGAACAAGCTGCGCGAAGCCTTCGAATCGAGCCTGGGCAACAATCCGCTGGCCAAGCTGGCGCAGCAGAACCTGGCCATGTTCAAGGCCGCCGCCTCTGCCTTCGTCCCTGGCCTGGTCGATGATGACAAGCCCAGCACGCACGACAAGGCCCAGGACGATGAACTGGCCCAGCTGCGCCAGCAGATGGCCGCGATGCAGGCGAAGCTGGACAAGCTGGGCAAGGATTAAAGACGGGCCGGCCAGGGGAGGAAAGCCCCTCGACCCGCTGACCCTAAGCCTGTCGAAGGGTGTTGGTGCCCGGACGACCGGCTTCGACAAGCTCAGCCTGAGCGGGTGTGTGCGGGTTAGCGTTCCGGTCGTGAACGGTTCATCGGAAATCCACTGCCTCCCCGCACCTTGCCGGATCGGGCCTGAGCGGCTATCCGCCGCGCCATGAAACACGCCCTTTCCGTCACTCGCTCAGAAAACTTCGCTGCCTGGTATCAGGACGTCATCGCCGAGGCTGAAATGGCCGAGGAAAGCGGTGTCCGTGGCTGCATGGTCATCAAGCCATGGGGCTATGGCATCTGGGAACGCATCCAGAAGCTGATGGACGCCCGGATCAAGGCGGCTGGCGTGGACAATTGCTATTTCCCGCTGTTCATCCCGCTGTCCTATTTTGCCAAGGAAGCCGAACACGTCGATGGCTTTGCCAAGGAAATGGCCGTCGTCACCCATCACCGCCTGATCGGCGATGGCAAGGGCGGGCTGGTCCCCGATCCCGAGGCGAAGCTGGAAGAACCGCTGATCGTGCGGCCCACTTCGGAAACGGTGATCGGCCAGGCCATGGCGCGCTGGGTGCAGTCGTGGCGCGATCTGCCGCTGCTCACCAACCAGTGGGCCAATGTCGTGCGCTGGGAAATGCGCACCCGCATGTTCCTGCGCACCAGCGAGTTCCTCTGGCAGGAGGGGCATACCGCCCATGCCGACCGTGAGGATGCCATGACGGAAACGCTCCGCGCCCTGGAAATGTACCGCGAGCACGCCGAGGACGACCTGGCCATGCCGGTGATCGCTGGTGAAAAGCCCGAGAACGAGCGCTTTCCTGGCGCCGTGGCGACCTACTCGATCGAAGCGATGATGCAGGATGGCAAGGCGCTGCAGGCCGGCACCTCGCACTACCTGGGCACCGGTTTTGCCGAAGCGGCGGGCATTCGCTACCAGAACAAGGAAGGCCAGCAGGAGCTGTGCCATACCACCAGCTGGGGCGTATCCACCCGCCTGATCGGCGGCGTCATCATGACCCACGGCGATGACGATGGTCTGCGCGTGCCGCCGCGCATCGCGCCGCACCAGATCGTGATCCTGCCGATGCTACGCGACGACGATGGCGACGAAGCGCTGCTCGCCTATTGCGAAGACCTGCGCAAGGCGCTGGCAAGCCAGTCGGCCTTGGGCGAACCGATCCGCGTCCTGCTGGACAAGCGGGCAGGCAAGGCGACGCAAAAGCGCTGGGCCTGGGTCAAGAAGGGCGTGCCGCTGATCCTGGAGATCGGGGGCCGCGATGCTGCGGGCGGTCAGGTCTCGGTCGTCCGCCGCGACCGGCTCTACCGCGAGGATGGCAAGGTGAACTTCGTGGGCCAGGGCAAGGAAGAATTCCTGGGCAAGGCCGCTGCCGAACTGGAAGACATCCAGCGCGCCCTGTTTGCCGAAGCGGCGGCGCGCCGCGATGCGCAGATCCACCGCGGGGTGACGGACCTGGCGGGCCTCGAAAAGTTCTTCGCCGAGGATCAGAAGTACCCGGGCTGGGTCGAACTGGGTTGGTCCCGCCCGACCGGTGCAGCGCTGGATGAAGTGGTTGCCAAGCTCAAGGCGCTGAAGCTGACCATGCGCAACACGCCGCTGGGCGCGCCTCCGGCCAGCGGAACCTGCCCGTTCACCGGTCAGCCCGCCGTGGAAACCATCTACGTCGCTCGCGCGTATTGACCCGGTGAGCCGCTCCAAACCCCAGCCGGGCCTTCCTACCCGCCAGCAAATCCTGGACTTCATCGCGAGCAGCGAGGAACCGGCGGGCAAACGCGAGATTGCTCGCGCTTTTGGTCTGAAGGGGCAGGAGAAGATCCAGCTCAAGTCCTTGCTCAAGGACATGGCCGAAGAAGGCTTGATCGACGGCAACCGCACCGCCTTTCACCGCATGGGCGGCGTGGCCAAGGTCACGGTGCTGCGCGTGGTCGATACTGACGATGGCGAGGCGATTGCCGTTCCCGATAGCTGGACGCCCGACAATGCCACCCCGCCGCCGCGCCTGCGCCTGCGGGAAAAGGGGCGTGGCTCTGCCCTGCGCAAGGGCGACCGCGTGCTCGCCCGGACCGAGGAAACGGCCACTGGCTGGATCGCCCATCCAATGAAGAAACTGCCCAATGCCACCGAACAGGTGCTGGGCGTGGTGGAGATCGACCGTAGCGGCAAGGGCTGGCTCGCCCCGGTGGACAAGCGCGCCCGGAACTCCTTGCCGATTGCTGATCTTGGCGGAGCAGAGGAAGGCCAGCTGGTCCTGGCCGAACCGGCGGGCCGCAGTCCGCGTTCCGGGGTGAAAGTCACCGCGGTGCTGGGCGATCCGCTGGCGCCCAAGGCGTTCAGCCTGATTGCGATCCACAAGCACGGCATTCCTTTCGCGTTCAATGCCGAAACCCTGGCAGAGGGCGAAGTGGCGGCAAAGCTGCCGCTCTCTGCCGATCACCGCGAAGACCTGCGCCACCTGCCCATCGTCGCCATCGACCCGATCGACGCACGCGACCATGACGATGCGATCTGGGCGGAGCCGGACGGGCAGGGCGGGTTCAACGCGGTCGTCGCGATTGCCGACGTCAGCTTCTATGTCCGCCCTGGCAGCCTGCTGGACCGCGAGGCGCGCAAGCGCGGCAACTCGGTCTATTTCCCGGACCGCGTCGTGCCGATGCTGCCCGAAGTGCTCAGCGCGGACGTCTGCTCGCTGCGTGCGGGTGAGGACCGCGCGGCCATGGCCTGCCACATGCACATCGCCGCCGATGGCAAGATCACCGACTGGCGCTTCACCCGCGCGCTTGTCCGCATCCACGAAGTCATCGCCTATGAAGAGGCGCAGCGCCGCATCGACGAAAGCGAGGCGGCAGACACTCTGGTCAACCTGTGGGGCGCCTGGCGCGCGCTGGAAAAGGCGCGGCAGGGGCGCGATCCCCTGGAACTGGAACTGCCCGAACGCCGCGTGCTGCTGGACGAAGCGGGCAAGATCAAGGAAATCGCCCTGCGCGAACGGCTCGATGCGCACCGCGTGGTCGAGGATTTCATGATTGCCGCCAACGTCGCGGCGGCGAAGGCGCTGGAATCGAAAGTCAGCCCGGTTGTCTATCGTATCCATGAGCCGCCGAGCCGGGAAAAGCTGGTCGCGCTGAAAGACTATCTCGCTACCTTTGACCGCAAGCTGGCGCTTGGTCAGGTCATTACTCCGGGACTGTTCAACCGCATGTTGAAGGACGTGGCTGACGAGACCGAAAAGGCGCTGATCATGGAGGCGGTGCTGCGCAGCCAGACCCAGGCCTATTACGGGCCGCGCAATGCCGGGCATTTCGGCCTTGCGCTGGGTTCCTATGCGCACTTCACCTCGCCCATCCGACGTTATGCCGACTTGCTGGTCCACCGCGCGCTGGTAGATGGTTTCGGCCTGGAGCAGCCTGCGCCCAAGGCCGATCTGCCGCGCCTGTCTGGTCTTTCCGACCGCGACCGTGCCGACCTGACCCGCGTCTCCGAAGCCATCAGCGCCGCTGAACGCCGCGCGATGGAGGCCGAGCGCGAGACGATCGACCGCTATGTCGCGGCGTGGCTCGCCTCACGTGTGGGCGAAGTGTTCGACTGCCGCGTCACCGGGGTCCAGCGCTTTGGCGTCTTCGCCACGATCATCGGGCTGGGGGGCGACGGTTTGGTCCCCGTGTCCGTCCTGGGCGACGAGCGCTTCTTCCACGACGAAAAGGCCCAGGCGCTGGAAGGCGAGCAGAGCGGCGACCGCTATACCCTTGGCATGATCCTGCGCTTGCGTCTGGCAGAGGCCAACCCGCTAACCGGCGCGCTGAAGTTTGAACCGGAACATTCCGAAGGCCGCATCGAACCGCGTGGTCGGCCGATGCAGCTGAAGAAGAAGGGCAAGCACTTCGCTGGAAAACGTGGCCGTCCGGGGAATATCCGGCACCAGGGCAAGCGGCGGTAGACTGTCGATTGCCACCCTTCGAGACGCCTTTCAGCTTTCAGCTTCAAGGCTCCTCAGGGCGAACGGAGTGCAGAATTACTACCGTTCGTGCTGAGGAGGGGCCGAAATCGAAGATTGAGGGACCGTCTCGAAGCACGGCAGCATTTGATGAAGCTGGATTTCTACCCCAACCGCTCCAGATCAGCCGCGCCGATCCCACCGGGGATGATATAGACCGGGCAGGGCAGTTGCCCGGACACGCCCGCAAAGTGGCTGACCAGTGGACCCGGTCCGCCGCTGGCTGCCGCTCCCAGGACGAGCGCCGAAACTTCCGGGTGCTCGGACAGGTATTCCTTGATCACTGCAACGCCTTCGCCCTGCCGCACGGCAATGGCGGGCGCGGCTACGCCGTCGCTCAGCAGGCTTCCGGCGGCTGACGTCACCAGTGCCTCGGCGCGGGCGCGGGCCTCTTCCTCGATGGTGGCCTGGATGCCGCCAAAGGCCACGAACTGCTGGCGCGGGACCAGGGCGAGCAAGTGCACCTGGCCACCGGTGCGCGCGGCACGGCTCGCGGCAAAGCGCAGCGCCGTGCTGGCTTCCTCGGTCTCGTCCATGATCACCAGATAAACGCGCATCTGTGGTCCCCTTGAGGCGAGGTATCCGCTACAAACGAATTCAGCGCAAGCGTCTTGCCGTTTTGCTCATTTCTGGCCAAGGACGTAGCGACAACGCACTCCCCAGCGAGGATCAAAAAGGCAAACCATGCCCATCGAAATCAAGATGCCCGCGCTTTCCCCAACCATGGAGGAAGGCACGCTCGCCAAATGGTTGGTCAAGGAAGGCGACACCGTTTCTTCCGGTGACATCATGGCCGAGATCGAGACTGACAAGGCCACCATGGAATTCGAAGCGGTCGACGAAGGGACCATCGTTTCGATCTCCGTTCCGGAAGGTACCGAGGGCGTAAAGGTCGGCACCGTGATCGCGGTTCTGGCGAGTGAAGACGAGGATTCTTCAGCAAAACCAGCGCCTAAGACTGCTGCGGCGAACCCCGCTCAGGCGGAGCCAGTCGCAGCCGCAGCGCCAGCTCCGGCTCCGGCAGCAAGCCCTGCCATGGTAGCAAAGCAGGGCGACCGGGTGATCGCCTCGCCGCTGGCCAAGCGGATTGCTGAGCAGAAGGGCGTTGACCTCAAGGCGGTCAAGGGCAGTGGTCCCAATGGCCGGATCGTGAAGGCCGACGTCGAGGCAGCACAGCCCGGCGCGGCGCCTGTCGCGGTTGCTCCCGCCGCCGCGCCGCAGGCCGTTCAGACCGCTACGCCGGACTTCGGCATCCCCTACGAAGCCGAAAAACTGAACAATGTCCGGAAAACGATCGCCCGCCGCCTGACCGAAGCGAAGCAGACGATCCCGCACATTTACCTGACTGTCGATGTCCGCCTCGATGCCCTGCTCAAGCTGCGCGGCGAACTGAACAAGGCGCTCGAAGCGGACGGCGTAAAGCTGTCGGTCAACGACCTCTTGATCAAGGCGCTGGCCAAGGCGCTGATCCGCGTGCCCAAGTGCAATGTCAGCTTTGCCGGTGACGAACTGCGCAAGTTCAGCCGCGCCGATATCTCGGTCGCCGTGGCGGCTCCTTCGGGCCTGATCACGCCGATCATCGTCGATGCCGCCACCAAGGGCGTCGCGCAGATCAGCAAGGAAATGAAGGCGCTGGCCGACAAGGCCCGCGATGGCAAGCTGATGCCGCACGAATACCAGGGCGGCACGGCCAGCCTGTCCAACCTGGGCATGTTCGGGATCAAGCAGTTCGACGCAGTGATCAATCCGCCCCAGGCGATGATCATGGCAGTCGGTGCGGGTGAGCAACGCCCCTATGTGGTCGACGGCGCGCTTTCCGTCGCCAGCGTGATGAGCGCGACTGGCAGCTTTGACCACCGCGCGATTGACGGCGCGGACGGGGCGCAGCTGATGCAGGCGTTCAAGGACCTGATCGAAAACCCGCTGGGACTGGTGGCGTAAAATGGCTGAACAATACGATGTGATCGTGCTCGGCTCTGGCCCGGGCGGCTATGTCGCGGCGATCCGCTGTGCGCAGCTTGGCTTGAAGACCGCGATTGTCGAACGCGAGAACCTGGGCGGCATCTGCCTCAACTGGGGCTGCATCCCAACCAAGGCGCTGCTGCGTTCGGCGGAAATCTTCCATTACATGAACCATGCCAAGGATTACGGGCTGGCCGCGGAAAAGATCAGCGCCGATCTGAACGCCGTGGTCGCCCGCAGCCGCGGCGTTGCCAAGCAGCTCAATCAGGGCGTCACGCACCTGATGAAGAAGAACAAGATCACCGTCCACATGGGCACCGGCACGCTGAAAGGCGCGGGCAAGCTGGAAGTGAAGGGGGAGAAGGGCAGCGAAACCCTCTCCGCCAAGCACATCATCGTCGCCACCGGCGCACGGGCGCGCGACCTGCCGTTCGCTCCGGCCGACGGCAACCGGGTGTGGACCTACCGCCATGCCATGACGCCCAAGGAGATGCCCAGCAAGCTTCTGGTCATCGGCTCGGGCGCGATCGGAATCGAATTCGCCAGCTTCTATAACGACATGGGCGCTAAAGTGACCGTGGTCGAGATGATGGACCGCATCGTCCCGGTGGAAGACGCGGATGTTTCCGCCTTCCTGGAAAAGGCGCTGACCAAGCAGGGCATGACCATCATGACCGGCGCGGGCGTCGAAAGCCTGGATGTCGGTGCCAAGGGCGTGAAGGCGAAGATCAAGGGCAAGGACGGCAAGATCGTCGAAGCCGATTACAGCCACGTCATCGTCGCCGTCGGCATCGTGCCCAATACCGAGAACATCGGGCTTGAAACGCTGGGCGTAAAGGCCGAACGCGGCATCATCGCAATTGACGATTACGGTCGCACTAATGTTCCGGGCGTCTGGGCTATCGGCGATGTCACTCCCGGCCCCTGGCTTGCACACAAGGCCAGCCACGAAGGCGTGATCGCGGCGGAAAGCATTGCCAAGGAGCTGGGCAACAAGGACGTTCATCCCCACGCGATGGACCGCCGCAACATTCCCGGCTGTACCTATTGCCACCCTCAGATCGCCAGCGTCGGCCTGACCGAGGCCAAGGCGAAGGAGGCCGGTTACGAGGTCAAGGCCGGAACCTTCCCCTTCATCGGCAACGGCAAGGCCATCGCGCTGGGCGAAGCAGAAGGCTTTGTGAAGACGGTATTCGATGCCAAGACCGGCGAATTGCTGGGCGCGCACATGATCGGCGCGGAAGTGACCGAGCTGATCCAGGGCTATGTCGTGGGCAAGACCCTGGAAACGACCGAGGCCGAACTGATGGCCACGGTCTTCCCGCACCCGACCCTGTCTGAAATGATGCACGAAAGCGTCCTCGCCGCTTACGGCAAGGCGCTGCATATCTAAGTGTTTCTATTCGGCGCAGCGTTCGATCTTCAGCGCCTGTTCGCACAGGGTCACGCGCTGCGCCGAGAACAACCGGACTTCGATGTCGCTGGTCACGGTTTCGAGTGTGAAAACCAGTGACGCCGCAACCGCGCCCCCCGCACCGGCAGTGACTTCCGGCGTGGAGTGCGGCAGCGGCTTGCCCCCGCATTCCGCGCAGACATCCATCGTCAATGCCTCGCGCGGCAGAACTCCGGGGGATACGCCCTCGACAGCGTAGGTCGCGCGGTAAGTTCCAGGCGGTAGCGTTGCATAGGGGCCGAAAGCCACGATCTCCCTTTCGCCCGCCTGGCCGCTATGCGGCTTCGTGTAACCCTTTCGCCGCAGTTCCTCGGCAGACCAGGACATCGCCCCCTGTTCGCCGGCGTAGATCTGGCGCATCGCGTAGTGCTGGTTGTAGTCATCGTGCGAACCGCCCAGCGAGGCCAGCCCCGCGCCTCGCTTGATGTTAGAAGCGATCGTTTCCCCGGTCTGGTCTACATAGACCAGGGACCGGGTGCCATTGATCCGCACCGCTTGCCCGCTGGCCAGCGTCCCCAGGTCGGCATGTTTCGCAATCTGTCGACCAAACAGGTTCGGCCCGGTCGGGCAGAGCGGATTGACGCCATAGAAGCGGGATTTCACGTTCCCCACGATCTCCTCGATGCAGCGAAGCAAGACCGGGTTCTGCTGGCGGCTGTATATCAGTGACGTCGCAACGATCCACGGCGCAGCGTTGAACGCATCACGGAAGACCACCAGGTCCCGCCCTTCCGGGATGGTGAACGGGAAGAAGTGGTGGATGGCAACATCCGAATAAATGCCGCCCAGTTGGTAGAGCAGGCAATAGCGCAAGAGGTCTGACTTGTAGGCGAGGGGGATCAGGGCATCCCACGCCGCCAGGACGTCACCGACAAAATGCGTGGCAATGAACGCCCGGCCGCTTTCAAGGTCGTACAAGGTGTGCACCATGCCGGGATAGGCGTTGCGGAACGAGGCAAGGTTCTGCTCGATCCGCCAGGGCAGGTCGCGCGTACCATCGCGGGTCAGATATATCGAATGCAGCGAACCCATGTGCGGAATCCATTTCTTCCGGTGCAAGCCGTTACTGCGCGTAAGGAGCCTGTCAGTTCACTGCAAGGTATGGATTAATCCTGATTAATCCTGCGATCTGCGGGTGATGATCGGGAAAGCGCCTACACGTCTCGCTTAGGCCCATAAGCAGCTGTGCTATTTCCGGCCTCTACAGCGGGTTGCGCGCCCCGGATGCGGACCCGGCGTCTTTGATTTGTAGCGCGGTCCGCATAGGGGAGCGGCGGTTGGCAATCAGCGCAATGGCGCGGCCAGGTTCAGCAACTTTGGGACATATTCATGGACAAGCGCATTGTGGCTTCGGCCGTTCTAGCGGTTACGGCACTGGGAGGGTGGTACCTCCTTTCAGGGTCGCAGCCGGAGCCGTCGGAACGGGTCGAAGCCACAGCCCAGGCAGGCAAGGTCGATGCCGCGCAGATGGCGCGGCTTGGCATCCGCACGGAAGCCGCCGCAGAGGTGAGCGACTTGCCGCTGGGCGCCGTGCCGGGACAAGTAAAGCTTGCTCCCGAAGGCCGGGTTGCCGTGACCGTGCCCTATCCCGGCTTGGTAACCCGGCTGCTGGTGATCGAAGGGCAGCCGGTGCGGCGCGGGCAGGCTCTCGCCCTGGTTCACGCCCCGGACGCTATCCGCTTTGGTGGGGACCTGTCCCGCGCCCGCGCCGACCTTGCATTGGCCCAGGCCCATGCTGGCCGGATGCGCCAGTTGCACAAGGAAGGTATCATAGCCCGCGCCCGCCTGGATGAGGCCGAAGCGCGCCTGGCCCAGGCGCGGGCATCGGTTGCGGAAAGCCAGCGCCAGCTTGCTTCGGGCGGGACCGCAGGGGATGGCACGATGACCTTGCGCGCGCCCATTGCGGGCCGCGTCGCGCAGGTTGCCGTTGAAACTGGCGGCGCGGTCGATCCGCAGGTTGCCCCTGTTGTCATCGAAAATCCCGCCGCGCTCCAGGTGGAATTGCAGCTTGGCGAAGCCTTGGCCCGCCGCGTCCAGCCCGGGATGGGTGTGGAGATCGAACTGCCCGCAGAGGGCGACGCACCGGCGGTTACCGCGCGCGGGAAGTTGCTGACCGTCTCCCCGTCGCTTGATCCGGTCACCCGCTCGATCATGGCCCGCGCGTCGATCGAGCCGCTGCCCGGGCTTGTCTCGGGCCGAGGCGTCAAAGTGGTGATCCGCGATGCGGGCACCACCAGCGGAATCGTGGTCCCCAGCATTGCCGTGACCTTCATTGACGGACAGCCCCACGTCTTCGTGCGCGAAGGCGAACGGTTCCTGCGCCGCAAGGTAACGGTCGCGGCGGAAGTCGCGGGGCGCAGCGTGATTGCCTCTGGCTTGAAGCGCGGCGAGCTGGTCGCGGTCAGCGGCATCACCGAACTCAAAGCCCTGACGGCGGAGTAAGGCGGATGCTGCGCAAACTCGTCGAACGGGCGCTGTCGCTGCGCCTGCTGGTGCTGGGCCTCGCTGCGGTTCTGGCCGCGTGGGGAACCTGGTCGTTCCTGAAGCTGCCGATCGATGCCTTTCCGGACATCAGCTCCACACAGGTGAAGATCATCCTGAAAGCCCCGGGCATGACCCCGGAAGAGGTGGAAAGCCGGGTGATCGCTCCGATCGAAATGGAAATGCTGGGCATTCCGAACCAGGTCGTGCTGCGCTCGCAAGCCAAGTACGCGATTGCGGACATCACCATCGACTTCAAGGATGGGACCGACATCTTCTGGGCGCGCAGCCAGGTTTCAGAGCGGCTGTCGAACGTGACCGACAGCCTGCCCGCTTCCGTCAGCGGCGGCATGGCACCGATTTCGACCCCGCTGTCCGACATGTACATGTTCACCCTCGAAGGCCCCCAGAATCTCGCGGAAAAGCGCCGCGTGCTCGACTGGGTCATCCGTCCCGCGCTGCGAACCGTTCCGGGCGTGGCCGACGTCAACGCGCTGGGCGGCTTTGTCGAGACGCTTGAAGTGGCGCCTGACAATGCCGCCCTGGCCGCTGCCGGACTGACCGTGCGCGACCTGGCCGACGCGATCGAGCGGAGCAATCGCAACGACGGCGCCGGCCGTCTGATTACCGGTGAGGAGGCGCTGATCGTCCGCTCGACCGGGGCAATCCGGGGATTGCAGGACCTTGCGGCTGTGGTGGTTCGCAGCGAAGGCGGGCGCGTGGTCCGGGTGGGCGACGTGGGAACGGTGCGAAACGGCACCCTGACCCGCTATGGCGCGGTCACCAAGGACGGCAAGGGCGAGGCGGTGCAGGGCCTGGTCATCGGACTGCGCGGCGCTGACGCCAGCCAGGTGGTGAAGGGCGTCAAGCAGGCGCTTGAGGACGTGAAGCCCAGCCTCCCCGCCGGAATGACCGTGGTCCCGTTCTATGACCGTTCCGACCTGATTTCGCGCGCCGTGGGGACGGTGGAAAAGGCCCTGCTCGAAGCGACCATCCTGGTCGTGGTCCTGCTGCTCCTGTTCCTTGGCGATTTTCGCGCCTCGGTCATCGTGGCCCTGGCCCTGCCGATGGCGGCCCTGTTCACCTTCATCCTGATGGGGTCGATTGGCCTGACCGCCAACCTGATGAGCCTGGGCGGACTGGCCATTGCCGTCGGCATCCTGGTCGACGGCGCCGTGGTGGTGGTGGAGAACGTGGTGGAGCGGCTCTCCGATCCGAAGCACGCCTCTTCCAGCAAGCTCCACAACGTTTTCATCGCGTCGGCCGAGGTCGCCACTCCGGTTGCTTCCGGCATGGTCATCATTGCGCTGGTCTTCCTGCCTTTGCTGACGCTGGAAGGGCTGGAGGGCAAGCTCTTCGCACCGGTGGCGCTGACTATCGTCCTCGCCCTGCTGGGTGCGCTTGCCTTGTCGCTCACCCTGGTTCCGGTGCTGGCCTTCTATCTCCTCAAGGTGAAGCAGGGGCATCACGAGCCGTGGTTGATGCGGCAGCTGGCGCCGCGCTATCGCCGCGCCCTGGAGCAGGGCTTTGCCCACCCGCGCCGGGTCTTTGCCGGCGCCGGTATTGCCCTCGTCATGGCGGGCGCAGCCTATGGCCTGACGGGCAAGACTTTCCTGCCCACCATGGACGAGGGTTCGACCATCGTTCAGCTGGCCAAGCACCCGACTATCTCGCTTGAACATAGCCGCGATGTTGACCTGAAGGTCCAGCAAGCCCTGCTAAAGGAAGTGCCGGAAATCGACCACGTCATCGCCCGCCTTGGCTCGGACGAGTTGGGGCTGGACCCGATGGGCCTCAATGACACCGACAGCTTCCTGAAACTGAAACCGCGCAGCGAATGGCGCGTGAATGACAAGGAATGGCTGATCGGCCAGCTCCGCGCAGTACTGGCCGGAGTGCCGGGGGTCGAACCCACTTTTACGCAGCCCATCGAAATGCGCATTTCGGAAATGCTCACCGGCGCGCGCGGCGATCTGGTCATCAAGGTGTTCGGGCCGGACCTCAAGGAACTGGGGCGTCTCTCCACCCAGATCCAGAACCGGCTCAGCGCCATCCCGGGCACGGCCGAGGCCCTGACCGTGGCCGACGACAAGGTCGATTACCTGCAATTCGAAATAGACCCGGTCGCTGCCGGCCGCGCCGGAATGCCAGTGGACCTGTTGCAGGATTCCATGCGCACGCAGATCGAAGGGCTGCACGCGGGCGTCTCCACCGATGGCAACCGCCGTATTCCGATCATGCTGCGCGGCGGCGAAGCATCCAGCGGCGCTTTTTCTCCGCAGGCTTTTGCCGATCAGGTCTATCGCACACCCAGCGGCGGCCTGGTCCGCGCCAGCGACGTTGCCCGGGTCGAGCGCACCGGAGGTCCGGTCAAGCTGGAGCATGAAGGCGGTTCGCGCTTTGCCATGGTCCAGGCTTTCGTTACGGGCCGCGACCTTGTCGGCTATGTGGAAGAGGCCCGCGCCGACGTGAATGCGAACGTAAAGCTGCCCCCCGGTTACCGGATCGTCTGGGGCGGTCAGTTCGAAAACCAGCAACGCGCTTCGGCCCGGCTGGCGCTGGTCCTGCCGCTGGCGGTGCTGCTCATCTTCGGGCTGCTCTATGCAACGATCGGTTCGCTGCGGGCTTCGCTGCTGATCCTGGCAAACATCCCCTTCGCGATGGTTGGCGGGATCGTCGCCCTGGCGCTCGCGGGCGAATATCTCTCCGTACCGGCATCGGTCGGGTTCATCGCCCTCCTGGGGATCGCCGTCCTCAACGGTCTGGTGATGGTCAGCTACTTCCGCCAGTTGCGGGAACAGGGAATGCCTTTGGCCGAAGCCGTCCGGCGCGGTGCGGAACGGCGCCTGCGACCGGTCCTGATGACCGCCACGATTGCCGCATTCGGGCTGGTCCCCCTGTTGTTCGCAACCGGGCCGGGATCGGAAATCCAGAAGCCGCTGGCCATCGTCGTGATCGGCGGATTGATCACTTCGACGCTGCTGACCCTGATCCTGCTGCCGATCCTCTACCAGCGCTTTGGCGAAAGCGATGCCGAACGCACCGCTGGAGAGATCTCCATGACCGGAAGAGAGGGCTGACCAATGCGCCTGATGTTGCTTGCCCTTGCACCTTTCTGCCTGGCTCCGGCAGCCATGGCGCAGGAAGCCCTGCCTGATCCTGCCGCCGTTGCCGAGGCGCTCGACCAGCACCCCATGGTCATCGCGGCACAGGCGCGGGTGAAGTCCGCCGCCGCCGATGCCCGGGCCCTTGCCAAGGGACCGCACGAATTCAGCCTGACCGCTGGCGTGGTCCGCCGCACGGTCGATATAGACGGTCGCTTCACGGAATACGACGCCTTGCTGACCCGGCCGGTTCGCTTGCCAGGAAAGGCATCGCTTGATCGCGAGATTGGCCGCCATGGCCTCGACGCTGCGGAAAACCGTGCGGAGGATGCACGCCATCAGGCGGCGCTGGTCTTGGCCGAAGCGTGGTGGGACTGGATTAGCGCGGCCAGCGAAGCCCGGATCGACGAGGTGCTGATCGAGAACCACCAGCGCCTGGTGGCGGCAGTTGGTCGGCGCGAAAAGCTGGGCGATGCATCCCGGCTCGAAGCGGATCAGGCAGAGGCCGCATTGGCCACGGCCCGCATCGGGCTCGAACAGTCCCGCGGGCGGGCGCTCCGGGCCCGGGCGCGTCTCGCCACGCAGTTCCCGCATCTTGCTCTACCAGTCGATGCTCCGCCGGTGCCCGAACCTGATGTTTCCTTCGGCAATTGGGAGAAGTATCGCGCGCTGATCCTGGCCAACAGCCATGAGATCGGCTTTGCCCGCGCCGAAGCGGCCCGCAGCGACAGTCTGGCCGCGCGCGCACGGCGGGAGCGCCTGGCCGATCCCTCGCTGGGCTTCCGGGTTTTTTCCGAACGGGGCGGAATGGAGCGGGGCGGCGGCCTGGTGGTCACGATCCCCTTCGGCGGCGGCCATCGCTCCGCGCTGGCTGATCGCGCTGCAAGCGAAGCCAGCGCTGCGGCTGCCGACCTTCGCCTGGTGGAAGCCAACGTTGCCGAAGTCGCCGCAACGGACATTGCCGAAGCCGAGTACCGCCTGGCCGCCTGGCAGCGCGCACGCGAGGCGCTGCAATCCCAAGTCGCCACCCTGACCAAGATGCGCCGTGGTTATGACCTGGGAGAACTGGATCTGATCGATCTCCTCGCCGCCGAACGGCTGACCGGCGAGGCATTCCGCACCGAAGCCCTGGCCCGCACCGAAGCCCACCGCGCCGCCACCCGGATCCGGATCGACAGCCACGAACTCTGGCTGAACGACTAGAGCAGCGGTGCGGACAACTGATGCAGGGAAGGGGTGGCGGACAGGGTGGGATTCGAACCCACGGTGAGCTTGCACCCACGGCGGTTTTCAAGACCGCTGCCTTAAACCACTCGGCCACCTGTCCTTGTGCGAACGCCGCTAGCGGCAAAGTGCTGCTTTGTCACGCCCGTTGCATTTCCAGAATCAACTTCGCTGTGGCAAGCTTGGCCGATGAAATTCCTGCGCAAGATTCGATTGGCAAGTCCTCTGGCCGTGGGGGTGGCACTGCTGTCCGCCCCGCCGGCCCAGCTGGCTGCGCAATCCGATCCTGCTGCCGGCTTCCAGGGCTATCTGCAACTGGTCTCTGCCAAGGCGCAGGGGGAGGGGGTCAGCCAGCAGGCGATCGATTCCATCCTGTCGGGCCTGTCCTACAACCCGCGCGTGGTTTCGCTGGACCGGGCGCAGCCTGGGTCCAGCCCGGGCGCACCGCCGCCGTTTTCCAGCTATTACGTCAAGCATATCGGGGCAGAGCGGATCAACCTGGGCCGGGCCGCCATGGCCAGCAATGCCGCGCTGGTTAGCCGAATTGAGGCGCAGTACGGCGTGCCGCGCAAGATGATCATCGCGATCTGGGGCAAGGAAACCTTTTACGGCCGGATCAAGGGCGACTTTGACCTGGCGCGTTCCCTGGCAACGCTGGCCTATGAAGGGCGCCGCCGGGCGCTGTTCGAAGGGGAACTGATCGCGCTGATGAAAATGGCCGACCGGGGCGTTCCGCGCGCCCGGATGCTCGGCAGTTGGGCCGGTGCGTTTGGCAATCCGCAGTTCCTGCCCTCGGTCTATCTGCGCGTGGCGCGCGATGGCGACGGGGATGGCGATGCGGATATCTGGAACAGCCGCGCCGATACCTTTGCCTCCATCGCCAACTATTTCCGCGACGCGGGTTGGCGACCGGGCGAGCCCTGGGGCGTCCGTGCCAGCACGCCGGCGGGACTCAACCGCAGCCTCATCGCGAGCCGGCTGGAATCGCCCAGTTGCCCCGCAGTCCACAATCGTCACTCGGTATGGAAAACCGTGGCAGAATGGCGCGCGCTGGGCGTGGTGCCGCAAGGGGCGATTGCCGATCAGACCATGGCAACGCTGTTCGAACCGGATGGCCCGGGCAACGGGATCTACCTGCTCACCGGAAATTACCGCGTGATCCTGCAATACAACTGCTCCAACTATTACGCCCTGTCGGTGGCCTTGCTGGCGGATGAGATTGCACGCTAAGCGCTGGCTGCCGCTGGCCCTGCTGATTGTCGCGGCGCCGGCTGCGGCGAAGCAGCCCGCGCCGCCATCGGCAGAGCAAGCGCCGATCGCCCTGCTGGTCGATGCCTCGTCCGGGCAGATGCTGTTCGCGCGCCGGGCGGAAGCCCGCTTTCTGCCCGCGTCAATGACCAAGGCCATGACCGCGCTGGTCGCCTTCGACCTGATCCGCGCCGGACGGCTGGACGAGCAAGCCCTGGTCGCCGTGCCGCCAGCGACGGCATCCCGCCTGTCGGGTAAAGGAACCTCGCTCTACCTGAAACCGAACGAGCGCATTCGCATTGCCGACCTGCTGCGCGGGGTGGTGACCGCCAGCGCCAACGATGCCGCCGCCGTATTGGCGGAAGCTGCGCTCGGCAGTCAGCAGGCGTGGCACCAGGCGATGAATCAGCGGGCGCAGGCGCTGGGCATGACCGGTAGCCACTTTGCCAGCGCCAATGGCTTGCCGGATGGCGGCAAGACCTATGTCACGGCTGCAGACATGGCGCGGCTCGGTCAGGCCCTGGTGCGGGAGCATCCGGAGCTCTATCAGCGCTATTTCCGCGCCAGGGAGATGACCCGGAACGGCCACCGCCTGTTCAGCCGCAACCCGCTGTCCGGCGTGGTCGCAGGTGCAGACGGGATCAAGACCGGCCATACGCGCGAGGCGGGTTACACCTTCCTGGGTTCGGTGGTGCGCGATGGTCGCAGGCTGGTGCTGGTGGTGGGCACGACGCCTTCGGAAGCTGCACGGGCCAAGGCTTCACGCGATCTGGTGGAGTGGGGCTTTGCAGCCTGGGATAGTCGTCCTTTCCTGGCAGCGGGGCAAGAAGTGGGCCGGATCAGGGTCCAGAACGGCACCGCCCGTGAGGTTCCGGTGACCGTGCCAAGGGACTACTCCATGGCGGTTCCGTCAGGCACCAATCCGGCGTTCCGGGCGGAGATTCACTATACTGGGCCTGTCCGGGCACCGATTGCCAAGGGTGCGCCTATCGCAACCCTTGAGGTGCAGATCGAAGGCCAACCGGCCTACCGCCTGCCTTTGCTGACGACAAAGTCCGTCACCACCGCCGGACCAATCGACAGGATCGTGAATGGCCTGCTAGGGCTGTGGGAATGACACGGGGCAAGTTCATCGCATTCGAAGGCGGGGAAGGGGCGGGCAAGAGTACGCAGGCCCGGTTGCTGGCGGCTGCACTGGAACGGCGCGGCGCGCCCAGCATCATCACCCGCGAACCCGGCGGCACTCCTGGCGCAGAGGCGATCCGCGCGCTCCTTTTGGGGACCGAGGGGGAGGGGTGGAACCCGCGCGCCGAAGCGCTGCTGTTTGCGGCGGCCCGCTCGGACCATGTCGAACGCCTGATCCAGCCCGCCGTGGCGGCAGGAAAATGGGTGATCTGCGACCGTTTCGTCGATTCAAGCCGCGCCTACCAGGGCGGCGGCAGCGGACTGTCCGATGCGGAAGTGCTCGAACTGCACCGCATTGGCAGCGGCGGCTTGCTTCCCGACCTGACCCTGCTGATCGAAGTATCGCCCGAAGTGGCCCGCCAGCGCACGGCTGCGCGCGATGTCGATGGGGCGGACCGGATCGGCGGGCGGGACGAGGGCTATCACGCCAAGGTTGCCGCCGCCTTCGCCCGGTTCGCAGAGGCAGAACCGGCGCGTTTTGCGCGGATTGACGGCAACGGCGATGCCGAAGCAGTCCACTCGGCAGTCATGGCTGCGCTCGATGGAATGCTGGACCAGGTATGACCGATCTCGCCGGTCATGAAGGCGCGTGGCGCGAGTTCCGGGCGGCCTTGGCCAGTCCGCGCATGCACCACGCCTGGATGCTGACCGGCCTGAAGGGGCTGGGCAAGGGCCAGTTCGCGCGCGCTGCGGCGGCTGAACTGGTTGCCGAACCCGGCATTCCGCAACCGCCAGCAGAGGCGCATCCCGACATCCTGATCCCCGAGCATCCTCCCGAAAACAAGGACGAGGCCAAAAAGCGCGAGGATGGCGGCGAATACCGGCGCAAGCGCGCCATTCCGATCGAGGAAATCCGCACCTTGATCCAGCGACTCCACACCCGGCCCACGCTGGGTTCGCGCCGCGCGGTGATCATCGATCCGGCTGACGATCTGGAGCGCAACGCCGCCAACGCCCTGCTCAAGGCGCTGGAAGAGCCGCCTGCCGGAACCTACTTCCTGCTGGTCACGCACCGTCCGGGCCGGTTGCTCCCCACCATCCGTTCGCGCTGCCGCGTGCTGCGCTTCAACCCGCTCGATCACGCCGCGATGGAGCGGATCTTGCGCGAATCCGCGCCCCAGGCCGAAGCGGCGGCGCGGGCGGCGGCAATTGCGGCGGCGGAAGGATCCCCGGGCGCGGCGCTGGACTTTGTCGATCAGGATCTGGGCAGATTGCACCAGGTCATGCTGCGCCTGATTGCCGAGGGGGACGAGCATTTCGCCCTGCGCGGGGAACTGGCGGAAGAAATCGGCACGCGGCCAGACCGGGAACGCCAGCAGGCCGCGGTTGACCTCGCGCGGGCAGTGGTCGCCGCCGAGCTGGGCCGAGGCGATGCACGCCGCAATCAGGCCGTGATCCAGGTTCACGGCGATCTGGTGCGCCTGTCCGGCCAGCTTCCGACCTACAATTTTGACCCGGCGCTGGTCGTGATGGAAATCGGGGCCTTGCTGGCCTCCCTCGCCATGCCTAGAGAGGCGGCTTGATTTCCCGCTTTTGAAAGACAAGCTGCGGCCATGGCCGAACCATTCTACATTACCACCGCGATTTCCTATCCCAACGGCAAGCCGCATATCGGTCATGCCTATGAGGCGATTGCTGCCGACGTGATCGCCCGGTTCCAGCGCCAGATGGGACGCGATGTCCGCTTCCAGACCGGCACGGACGAACATGGGCTGAAGATGGCGCAAAAGGCGCGCGACCTGGGGATCACTCCGGCGCAGCTTGCCAACGAAATGTCACAGCATTTCATAGATATGTGCGAAGGACTGAATGTGTCCTATGACGTATTCCTGCGCACCACGGAACCGCGCCACCACGCTGCCACCCAGGAACTGTGGCGGCGCATGGAAGCGAATGGCGACCTCTATCTCGATCGCTACGAAGGCTGGTACTCGGTCCGCGACGAAGCCTATTACGACGAGAGCGAACTGACCCAGGGCGAGGGCGGCGAGAAGCTCTCTCCCCAGGGCACACCGGTCGAATGGACCGTTGAGGAAAGCTGGTTCTTTCGTCTCTCCGCCTATCAGGACAAGCTGCTGACCCTGCTGGAAACTCCCGGTTTCCTGCGCCCGGAAAGCCGCCGCAATGAAATGATCGCCTTCGTGAAGGCGGGGCTGCGCGATCTTTCCGTGTCGCGCACCAGCTTTGACTGGGGGATCAAGGTGCCGGGCAGCGAAAACCACGTCATGTACGTGTGGGTCGACGCCCTGACCAATTACCTGACCGGGATCGGCTTTCCCGACGAAGGCGGTGACTACGCCAAGTATTGGCCGGCAAACCTGCACCTGATCGGCAAGGACATTGTCCGGTTCCACACGATCTATTGGCCGGCCTTCCTGATGAGCGCGCAGCTTCCGGTGCCGCAGCAGGTCTTCGGTCACGGCTTCCTGCTCAATCGCGGGCAGAAAGAATCGAAGTCGCTGGGCAACGTGACCGATCCCATGGCCCTGGCGGGGCAGTTCGGGGTTGATTCGCTGCGTTATTTCCTGATGCGCGAAGTCGCCTTCGGCCAGGACGGGTCCTACTCGCCAGAAGCCATCGTGACGCGCTGCAATGCAGAGCTCGCGAACAGCTTCGGCAATCTCGCACAGCGCTCTTTGTCGATGATTTTCAAGAATCTGGACGGTGAACTTGCGGAGTTTTCGACGCAAGCGGCCGACGATGAATTGCTGAGCACTGTCGCTCAAGCTTGCGGAAAGGACCTGGTCGCCGCTTTTGAAGCGCTCGATTTCTCCGCCGGGATCGAAGCCTGGATGCGCGCCGTCTTTGCCTGCAACCAGTACGTCGACGAGCAGGCGCCTTGGACCCTGAAAAAGACCGATCCGGAGCGTATGAAGGCGGTTTTGCTGACCCTGTTCAAGGCGGTGCGCGATCTGGCGATTGCGATCCGTCCGGTGGTTCCGGTGTCTGCCGACAAGTTACTCGACCAACTGGGCATTCCGGCTGCTGAGCGCGGGTTTGCGGACCTGGCGGATGGTGCCTGGTATCAGCGACTGCGGGCCAGCGGCTTCAAGCTGGAACAACCGGTTGGCGTGTTCCCGCGGCTTGAACTTCCGGCTGAGGACGCCTTATGCTGATCGATTCCCACTGCCACCTGGAATACAAGGGCCTGGTCGAGGACCAGCAAGGCGTTCTGGCCCGCGCGCGGGCAGCAGGACTTGGCGGTTTCCTTTCGATCTCCACCCGCCAGCGCGAATGGGCGCAAGTGATCGGCACGGCCGAGCGCGAGGCTGATGTCTGGGCTAGCGTCGGCATTCACCCGCACGAGGCCGATGGCCACAGCGACATGGGTGAGGGGGCCCTGCTGGAAGCGTCAGCCCATTCCAAGGTGATCGCGATCGGCGAAACCGGCCTCGATTACTATTACGACCATTCGGACAGAGAGACTCAGAAAGCCCTGTTCCGGCGTCATATTTCCGTCGCACGCGAAACCGGCCTGCCCCTGATCGTCCACACCCGCGAGGCCGAGGACGATACCTACGCGATCATGGCAGAAGAGATGGAGAAGGGGGCCTATCCCGCCTTGATCCACTGCTTCACCGCTTCGGCCGATTTCGGGCGCAAGGTGCTTGACCTGGGCCTGACCATTTCGCTGTCCGGCATCGTAACTTTCAAGAACGCCAAGGACTTGCAGGCTATCGCGGCGGAGCTGCCTGAAGATCGGATCCTGGTCGAAACCGATGCGCCGTTCCTGGCGCCGGTGCCGCATCGCGGGCAAGTTTGCGAACCGGCCTTTACTGCGGATACGGCGCGCTTTGTGGCGGGTCTGCGGGGGACAACGCCAGAGGCTCTGGCCGAAGCGACCACCCGAAATTTCTTCAACCTGTTCAGGAAAGCGGCATGAAACTGCTGGTTCTTGGCTGCGGGACGAGCACGGGCGTTCCCCGGATCGGCAACGATTGGGGCCACTGCGATCCCGCTGAACCCAGGAACCGCCGCAGCCGTGTGTCCGTAATGGTGGAAAGCAACGACGGAAGCCGCATCCTGGTCGATACCTCGCCGGATTT
The DNA here is from genome assembly GCF_050281025.1 of Novosphingobium sp. NPDC080210. Classification (NCBI taxonomy): domain Bacteria; kingdom Pseudomonadati; phylum Pseudomonadota; class Alphaproteobacteria; order Sphingomonadales; family Sphingomonadaceae; genus Novosphingobium; species Novosphingobium sp. NPDC080210. Next base: position 531,318 of record NZ_JBNNWL010000001.1, on the reverse strand, counting down.
GCGCAACCAGTTCCTGACCAACGGGATCGACAAGATCGACGCGGTTTTCTGGACCCACGACCATGCCGATCATTGTCACGGCATCGATGACCTGCGCGTCCTGCGCTATGGCCGCGCGGGGCCGATTCCCGCCTATGCTGATGACGAGACGGTCCGGCGGCTGCGGCAGCGCTTCGGCTATGTTTTTTCCGGACAGGATGGCTACCCAACGATCTTGGCGCTCGACACGCTGGAGCGGGTGCGCATGTGCGCGGGGATTGGCGTGCGGCATTGCACCATGCCGCACGGCGCGATGGACAGCACCGCGTTCCGCTTTGATTGCGACGGAAAATCAGTCGGTTACGCAGTGGACTTCAACAAGATTACCCGCGAGATGGTCGATCTTCTGAGCGGAGTCGACGTGCTGGCGGTCGATTGCCTGCGCCGCGATCCGCATCCAACCCATTCGCATCTGGCCATGTCGCTGGAACTGATCGACGCGGTGCGCGCGGGGACCGGGATCCTGACGCATCTCGACAAGTCGCTGGACTATGCCTCGTTGCAGGCCGAAGTTCCTGCTCATGTCCTGGTCGGTTATGACGGGCTTGAGGTTACCGCGTGATAGCTTTCTCATCCGAAAGCCTGATTGTTCTGGCTATCGGTTGCCTGGTTCTTGATTTCGTCGCTTTCCGTCACGCTCGGGCAATTGCAGGGCATGGCCGCTTGCAGATGCTGCAAATGGCGGCAATCTGGGTCACCATTATCAGCGGATTAACCATCCTGATCTCCCTGTATCAGCAATGATCAGTTGAGTTAATTTAACATAATATATATTATCAGTCTTAAATAAGCGACCAGTCCATGCCCCCTCTCGAACGTCTCCTCTCGATCATGGCGCAGTTGCGCGATCCTCAGCGCGGTTGTGACTGGGACACTGCGCAGACCTTCGAAACGATCGCGCCTTACACGATCGAAGAAGCCTACGAAGTTGCGGACGCCATTGCCCGCAAGGACATGGCGGCGCTGAAGGACGAACTTGGCGACCTGCTGCTTCAGGTCGTGTTCCATTCCCGCATCGCCGAAGAAGCTGGCCATTTCGCTTTCGCCGACGTGGCCGCAGCGATCTCGGACAAGATGGAAGCGCGCCACCCGCATATCTTCGGCGACAGCAGCGAACAGGATCACTCCCGCGAAGAACGCTGGGAGCGGATCAAGGCCGAAGAGCGCGCGGCCAAAGGGGCAAGCAGCGCTCTGGACGGCGTTGCACTTGCCCTTCCCGCCGCGCTGCGCGCCGAAAAGCTACAGAAACGGGCGGCGCGTGTCGGTTTCGATTGGCCTGACGTGGAAGGCCCAGCTCAGAAACTGGTTGAAGAGATCGGCGAGCTTGCGGAAGCTGAAACGGAGCAGCACCGCTTTGAGGAGGCCGGCGACATGCTGTTTGCCGCCGTCAACCTGGTCCGGGCTTACGGCATACCGGCCGAAGAAGCCCTGCGCGCCGCCAATGCCAAGTTTGAACGCCGTTTTGCCGGAATGGAGGCCCTGGCCAAAGCGCGCGGCTTGGACTTTGCCAGCCTGACCCTGGACAAACAGGAAGCCCTGTGGGTTGACGTCAAGACGTCAGAGCCGGGTAAAGCGTCCTAATTCCCGCGGCTCAAGCCGAACCTCAAGCCGCCGCAGCGGTCCGCGCTCGTCTTCGCCAGCATCCTCTTCAGAAACCACTTCACCATGCGCGTGGAGCCAGGCGAGCCGCTGTCCGTCGCTGACCGGCAAGACAAAGGAATGAAGCCGCGCGCCCTGGGTCAGCAACTTGCTGACCGCTTCGAGCAATTCGTTACACCCCATTCCGGTCAGGGCCGAGACAGGCACGATCACTTCATCGCTGCGCGCCTTGATCCGGTCGGCCAGTTCCGCCGCGCGTTCCGTGTCGAGCAGGTCCCACTTGTTCCAGGCCTCGACAATCGGCACCCTGGGCGCCGTGCCGTCTTCCTCCAACAGCCCAAGGTCGGCCAGAATGCCTAGCACTTCCGTCTTTTGCTGGCTGCTATCCGGGTTCGCAATGTCCCGGACATGGACGATGACGTCGGCTGCCGTCACTTCTTCCAGAGTGGCGCGGAATGCGGCGACGAGCTGAGTCGGCAGGTCCGAAATGAAGCCCACGGTGTCCGAAAGGATCGCCTTGTCGACACCCGGCAGACGGATGCGCCGCATGGTCGGGTCCAGCGTGGCGAAGAGCAGGTCTTCAGCCATCACCCCTGCCCCGGTCAGATGGTTGAACAGGGTGCTTTTCCCGGCATTGGTATAGCCAACCAGGGCAATGACCGGCCAGGGCGCCTTTTCCCGGCGGCTGCGGTGGAGGCCCCGCGTCCGGCGGACCTGATCGAGTTCGCGGCGCAGGCGGGCCATGCGGTCGCGGATCATGCGCCGATCGGCTTCGATCTGGGTTTCGCCCGGACCGCCGAGGAAACCGAAACCGCCGCGCTGCCGCTCAAGGTGGGTCCAGCTGCGGACCAGTCGTCCGGCCTGGTAATCGAGGTGGGCCAGTTCGACCTGCAAGCGGCCTTCCGCCGTCGCCGCCCGCTCCCCGAAAATCTCGAGGATCAGACCGGTCCGGTCGATCACCTTGCGCTTCAGCTTTTCTTCCAGATTGCGCTGCTGGATCGCGGAGAGCGAGCCATCGACAATGACCAGTTCCGCCTCGCCCTGGGTGCAGGCGATGTCGATGTTCTGGATCTGCCCTTCCCCGAACAGGGTGCCGGCGCGCGCCTCGCGGATCGGGATGGCGATGGCATCGACCACTTCCAGCCCGATGGCGAAGGCGAGACCGCGCACTTCTTCCAGGCGTGCGGCCGTATCGACCGAGGCAGCGGCCCTGCCACGGAATTCCGGATACACGATCAGCGCCCGCGCGCCGCGGGTCACATCCTCGCGATTGTCGTCAAGAAAACTCAGTCGTCGTCGCCTTCTTCACCGTCCCAGCCATCGCCGGTCAGGTCCACCGGAGTAACCGGCTGAATGGTCGAAACCGCGTGCTTGTAGGCCAGCTGAACATAGCCTTCGCGTTCCAGCAGCATGCAGAACAGGTCAAACGCGGCAACGCGGCCCTGCAGCATCACGCCGTTGACCAGGAACATGGTGACCTGGACTTCGGACGCGCGCACGCTCGTCAGGAACACGTCCTGCAGTAGGCGAACCTTCTTGCCGCCTTCACCGCCGCTGGCAAACTGGCGCGCGTCGACCGGCAGGCTGGGCATGATGGTCGAAACGGCGTGCTTGTAGACCAGCTGGCTCTGCCCATCGCGGCGCAGCAGGATCGAGAAATTGTCGAACCAGGTGACAATGCCTTGCAGCTTCACGCCCTTCACCAGGAACATGGTGACCGGCGTCTTGTTCTTGCGCAGCAGGTTGAGGAACTGGTCCTGGAGGTTCTGGCCCTTGGCGCCGCCGGTTACCGACGCGGGCGCGGTTTCCGCTGCCGCTGTTTCGGCTTCAGTCTTGGCCGGACGCGGGCGTGCGGTAAGAGTCCGTGAGGTCATTGTCTGCTCCTTCTTTTTGGCGGCTGCTGGTGCAGTCCGCAATCTGGCCGGTTCGCCCGAACCGACCGGTTAATTGGGGGACCTGATAAACCTAAGACCGTTAAGGGTAAACGCCCTTTTTGACAGGGCGATTACAATTATGCGGTTACCTCGTCCTCATCCTCGCCTTCGCGGCGGTCAGCCATTCCCAGAAGCTTCAGCTTGCGATGCAGGGCCGAACGCTCCATTCCGATAAAGCTGGCGGTGCGGGAAATGTTCCCCGAAAAGCGCTTGATCTGAACGCGCAGGTACTCACGCTCAAAATTCTCGCGCGCCTCGCGCAGGGGCACGCCCATCAGGTTGGGCAGACCGTTGTCGCTGCTGATCCGGCCCGATACGACTTCGCTGGGCAGCATGTCTGCTTCGATCCGGGCAAGCCGTTCGCGCGGGGTGAGGATGATCATGCGTTCGACCACGTTGCGCAACTGGCGCACGTTTCCGGGCCATTCATAGCTTTGCAGCGCGGCCATCGCCTCTTCCGACACTTCGGGCGGCGGCACCCCCTGATCGGAGGCAAAGCGAGCGAAGAAATGGTCGACCAGCGTCGGAATGTCGTCGCGCCGCTCGGCCAGGCTGGGGATCGTCACGGGCACCACGTTCAGGCGGTAGAACAAGTCCTCGCGGAAACGGCGCTCGGCAATTTCCTTTTCCAGATCGCGCGCGGTGGAGGAAACCACGCGTACGTCAACACGGATCTGTCGGTGCCCGCCAACGCGGACGAAAGCTTGTTCCGTCAGCACGCGCAGGATGCGGGCCTGGGTCGATTCGGGCATGTCGGCCACTTCGTCGAGGTAAAGCGTGCCGCCGTCGGCCAGTTCCAGCAGACCAGCGCGGACCAGTTTTCCGTCCACTTCCTCGCCGAACAGTTCCTGTTCGAACCGTTCCGGGGTGATCCGTGCCGAGTTGACTGTGACGAATGCATTTTCAGCGCGCGGGCTCCAAGAATGGAGCAACCTTGCCGCGACTTCCTTGCCCGATCCGGCGGGCCCGCTGATCAGCAGGCGGCTGCCAGTATTGGCGACGCGCTTCAACGTGGCGCGGACCGTGTTGATCGCGCTGGAATTGCCGGTGAATTCGTCCGCAATGGCAAAGCCTTCGCGCAGGCGCGCGTTCTCGCGGCGCAGGCGCTCTGTCTCGGTCGCGCGGGCGACCAGCAGCAAGAGCCGCTCTGCCTCGAACGGCTTTTCGATGAAGTCCATCGCGCCGCGGCTGATCGCGGAAACTGCCGTGTCGATATTGCCGTGGCCGGAAAAGATGATGACCGGCAGTTCGGGCTCCCGCGCCTTGATCGCGTCGAGCACTTCAAGTCCGTCCATCGGGCTGCCGTGGAGCCAGACGTCAAGCAGAACCAGGCTGGGCCGGCGCTCGTCGATCATGTCCAGTGCCGAGGTGCTGTCCCCGGCGGTCCGGCATTGAAAGCCTTCGTCGCTGAGCACGCCGGCGACCAGGTCGCGGATGTCGCGTTCATCGTCAACGATCAGGATATCGAGTGCCATTGCCTTACCTCAAAACCTTTTCATCTGCCCCGTCGGCGCCGTGCTGGCTCAACCGGGGATCGCGGGCGAACCGCATTTTCACGACAGTTCCGTCTTGCTCTCCAGCGGCGAAAGTCATCTCGCCGCCATGCTCTTCAACGATCTTGTTCACGATGGCGAGACCCAGCCCGGTGCCCTTCTCGCGCGTGGTGACATAGGGTTCGACGATGCGTTCCTTGTCCTGCGGCAGGCCTATCCCGTTGTCCGCGATGGTGACGATCACATCGTCATCACTGCCCTTCAGCGAGACGGAAATTCGTCCGCGATAGTCAGCATCGCCGGTCTTCTGCCGCGCTTCGATCGCTTCGGTCGCGTTCTTCAGCACGTTGGTCATGGCCTGGCCGAACTGATGGCGATCACAGGCAATAATGCCCAGGTTGGTATCCGCCGCGAAAGCGAAGTTGATGTCGGGCCGCGCCACTTCCTGCAGGAAAAGCGCCTGACGGGCCAGATCGACCGGGTCCTCGCCGCGGAATACCGGCTTGGGCAACCGCGCGAACGAGGAGAACTCGTCCACCATGCGGCGCAGATCGCCAACCTGGCGGATGATCGTGCCGGTCAGTTCCTCGAACAGCTCCGCATCGGCGGAAACGAGTTTGGTATAGCGCCGTTTGAGCCGTTCGGTAGCCAGCTGAATCGGGGTCAGCGGGTTCTTGATTTCATGGGCGATGCGGCGGGCGACGTCAGACCAGGCGGCCTGCCGCTGGTCGAGCAACTGCCGGGTGATGTCTTCGAAAGTGACGACCGTGCCGGCACTGCCCTTGGTCGCCTTGACCGCCAAGGTTAGCAGCTCGCTGCCCCGGTAGTACTGCACCACCCCGCCCTCGCGCCCGCTTTCCGCTAGGGCCGCGATATCCGGCGCGATGCTTTCCAGCTTTTTGCCGATAGGCGGCTCGGCACTGCTATCCAGCAAGAGCTTCAGCGCCTGTCCGTTGATCAGGCTGATCCGGCCTTTGGCGTCGGTGGAAATGATCCCGGCAGAGACCGACTCCAGCACGGTTTCGATGAAGGCGCGGCGCTCGTCCAGTTGCTGGTTCGCGCCGACCAGGGCCTGGGTCTGTCGGTCCAGTTGCTGGGTCATGCGATTGAAAGCGCGGTTGAGCAGGCCGATCTCGTCGCCGCCGGTCCGCCCTTCGATCCGCATGGCAAAGTTGCCCGCCCCCACCTCGCGCGCGGCATCGACCAGATCGTAGAGCGGCTCCACCTGCCGGTCGGCAAAGCGCAGCGCGAACCAGACCGACAGGCCGACCAGCGCGAGGCTGGCCACGAACAGCAGCACGTTGAAGCGCAATTGCTGGATGCGTGCGCGCTGGGTCAGTTCTTCATAGGAGCGCAGCACGTTCTGCGCGTAACCCGTTGAAAGCAGGTCAGATTTGCGCGCTGTGTAGAGATAGATCCCGGCGCGGCGGTCGATTGGCGTCACGGCCTGGATCGAATTGCCGGTAGAGCTGACCACGATCGGCGCGCCGCCGTCCAGCTGGCGCAGCACTCCGGCGGAAACCTGTTCGGACAGCGGCTCTGGCCCTCTCGCCAGCGCGGCCCGGTGCAAGGCGCCGTCGCTGCCTTTTTGCAGAATGGTCGATTCACTGATCCGCCGCTGATGAACCTGATAGGAGTAATATTCCGGGAAAGCGGGGCTTGAGAACGACTCCTTGCTGAGAAAATCACCGACGTCGGCGGCCATGGCCAGCGATTCCAGCTCCAGGTCGCGCTCGGTCTGCTCGTAATAGGCGCGCGCCAGCTGGTTGGCGTTTTCAATCAGGCCGCGGGACTTGTCCGAAAACCAGAACTCCACCCCGGTCTGGAACAGGAACGAGGCAAACAGCACGACCATCAGGGTCGAGACCGCCGATGCGAGGGAGAACTGGAACACCAGTCGCACGTGGAGCCGACCCGTTCCGCCGCCGATCCGCTCAGCCGCGCGCTTCAAGGCCAGGCGCCGTCCGAGGAGGACGAGGATCGCCATGGCCGGAACCAGCGTGCCGATCAGCAGAGCGGCAGTCAGCTCCGTCGGGAGCAATTTGCCGGTGCTGGACGTGGAATCGAACTTGTACCAGGTCAGCCCGGTCATCACCACGAAGGCGAGGACCGAGGCAATTTCCAGGGTAGCGATCAAGTTGGCCCGCCGCGCGGCAATCTGAACGCGCCGCCACCAGTTGGGCCAGCTACGCGCATGTTTCAGAGAGCCGGTGATCACCATCGTTGCCATATTACAACAGCACTGTTGCAGTGATGCAAGCGGCTTTTGCCGAAAGGAGTGGATTTACCGTACCGCTTCGGCTGGATCTATTTCCAGTTCGGTCAGTCTTTTGCGCAGCGTGTTGCGGTTGATGCCGAGCAAGCTGGCCGCGCGAAGCTGATTGCCCTGCGTTTCGCGCAGTGCGGCAAGGAACAGCGGGCGCTCAAAGGCCGCGAGGGCAAGGTCATAGACCGTGCCCGGAGCGGGCCGCTGATCGTGCAGCCATTGCTCCACCGCTGCGTCCAGCTTGACCGGCCCGTCATTGCTTTCGGCGCGCGCCGCCTGAAGCAGCAGCGGGGCCACTGCTTCGGCCTCGATCCGGTCTTCGCGGACCAGCAGGGCCAGGCGGTAGATGAAGTTGCGCAGTTCGCGCACGTTGCCTCGCCAGGGCTGGCGGCTGAGCAGTGCTTCGGCCTGGTCGCTCAGGCTGTGGCGGGGCAGCCCTTCCCCGGCTGCCAGTTGCAGGAAGTGCCGGGCGAGCGCCGGAATATCGTCGCTCCGCTCGCGCAGCGGCGGCAGGGTGATCGGCACCACGTTCAAGCGATAGAACAGGTCTTCGCGGAAGGTGCCTGCGGCGATCATCGGTTCCAGGTCGCGGTTCGTGGCGGCAATGATCCGTACGTCGACCGCGATTTCTTCCCGCCCGCCAACGCGGCGCACCTTGCCCGATTGCAACGCGCGCAGCAGCCGCGTCTGCGCCTCGAGCGGCATGTCCCCGATCTCGTCGAGGAACAGCGTGCCACCGCTGGCTTGCTCAAACTTCCCCGCATGGCGCGCAACGGCGCCCGTGAAAGCGCCCTTTTCATGGCCGAACAGTTCACTTTCGATCAGGTCCGCCGGGATCGCCGCCGTGTTGACCGCCACGAAGGGACCGGTCTTGCGGTGCCCCAGCTGGTGGATCGCCTCTGCCACCAGTTCCTTGCCCGTGCCGCTTTCCCCGAGGATCAGCACGGTCAGGTCATTGCGCAGAACGCGGGTGATCATGCGATAGACCGCCTGCATCGCCGCAGAGCGGCCGACCAGCGGCAGTCCGGCGACAGGACTTTCGTCACTGCCGCTTTGCGCCGCTTCGGCATTGCCGACGGCCTGGCGCACGGTGCGGGCCAGTTCATCGATGTCAAAGGGCTTGGGAAAATACTCGAAAGCGCCGGTATCGCTGGCTCGGACTGCCGTATCCAGCGTGTTCTGTGCCGACAGGATGATGATCGGCATGCGCGGTGCGGCTTCGCGCACGGCACCGATAGTCTCGATCCCGTCACCGTCGGTCAGCATCACGTCCGTCACGAGGGCGGAATAGCTTTGCCGCTTCAGCAAGCGGTCGCGCTCAGCGATGGAATCGCAGCAATCGACGGTGAAGCCTTCCGCTTCCAGGGCTGCGGTGATGACCAGTGCGATCGAGGGATCGTCTTCAACCAGCAGGACGCTCATGCCGCTTCCTCATGCAGAATTTTCCGCCCCTCGCGGGCGACTGGCAAGTGAACCCGGAAATGGGTCCAGCCTCCGTTCGGATCGCGGTCGTGATTGATCCGGCCATTCATGTCGCGCAGCAGGCGCCGTACCAGGGCCAGGCCCAGGCCCTGTCCGCTTTTCTTGGACGTCACGAACGGCTCAAACACGTGCTCGCGCAGGTCCGGATCGATGCCCGGTCCGTTGTCGCTGATCCTGAGTTCGATGGGCAGGCGAAGCGCCTTGCCCGCATCACCGGTATGCAATTGCAGCCCGCTGGCAAAGCGGGTGCGGATCACGATGCGCGGCTCTGCTACGTCACGCGTCGCGTCCGCTGCATTCGCGAGCAGGTTGATCAGCACCTGCACCAGGGCATCGGCATTGCCCATGACCATCGGCAGCGACGGATCGAACTCTTCGACGATCTGCGGGGCCTTGCCGCTGGCTTCGATCACGGCGCGGGCACGGCGGACGGCCTCGTGAAGGTTGCAGGGCGCCAGGTCCAGCGAGGTCCGACTGGAGAGCGACTGCATCTGGTCGATCAGCTTGGCGATCCGGTCGACCTCGTCCGCGATCAGGCCAGTCAGGGCAAGGTCCTTGCCCTCCAGCTTGCGGCCCAGAAGCTGCGCCGCGCCGCGAATACCGGCGAGCGGGTTCTTGATTTCATGCGCCAGGATTTCGGGCGCGCGCAGCACGCCGCCCTCACCCGCTGCCGGGGCATCGCGCAGTGCCTCTGCCCCGCCGATGTCGATCAGGGTCAGGACTTGCCAGCCGGGTTGGTCGATCACCGGCGCCAAGGTCAGATCGACGTGGCGCGATGGCTGGCCCAGCGGCGCAATCGAAGTGGCGCGGGCGGAGAGCTGGCCATCGGCCTGGGCAAGGCGCTCGGCAATGCGCGGTTCTTCAAAGCGCAGCACGGCATCGAGCGGTCTGCCTTCAAGTCGGCGGAAGCTTTGCCCCAGCAATTGCTCTGCCGCCGGATTGGCTGCAGCCAGCTTCTGCCCTGGAGCCAGCAGCAGCACTGCAAAGGGCAAGCTGGCAAGCTGGCGCTGGGCTTCGGCCATCAGGCGGCGGCCCGTTCCAGGAAGGGATCGTAGAATTCACGCATCAGGCGCATGACTTCATCGGCGTCGTCGACAAAGTTGACCATGTTGCGGAACGAGGCCGAACCGTGCAGCCCGCGCGTGTACCATCCCAGGTGCTTGCGCGCCATCTTGACGCCGGTGTCGGTGCCATAGTGGTCCAGCATGGCCTGGTAATGCTCCAGAATCACCGCAAGCTGCGTTTCCAGAGTGGGATCAGCCAGTTTCTGCCCGGTCTTCAGCCAGTGCATGACCTGTGCGAGGAGCCAGGGCCGGCCATAGGCCCCGCGCCCGATCATCACGCCGTCAGCGCCGGACTGCTCCAGCGCCGCTGCGACGTCGGCGATCTCGCAAATGTCGCCATTGACGATGACCGGGATCGAGACGGCTTCCTTCACCTTGCGCACAAAGGACCAGTCGGCGGAGCCCTTGTACATCTGGTTGCGGGTGCGGCCGTGAACGGTGACCATCTGCGCTCCCAGATCCTGGGCAATGCGCGCCAGTTCCGGAGCGTTGAGGCTGTCATGGCACCAGCCCATGCGCATCTTGACCGTTACCGGCACTTTCACGGCCTTGACCGTGGCCTCGATCAGCTTTGCCGCCAGCGGCACGTCGCGCATCAGCGCCGAACCAGCATCCCCGTTCACCACCTTGCGCACCGGGCAGCCCATGTTGATGTCGATGATCGCCGCGCCGCGATCCTCGACCAGCTTGGCCGCCTCGCCCATCTGGACCGGGTCGCAGCCGACGAGCTGCATCGATACCGGCTCCTCTGCCGGGTCCCACATGGCTTTCTGCACCGAAACCCGCGTTTCCCGGATCGCGGCGGGACTGGCGATCATCTCGGTCACATTCAGGCCGGAGCCGAAGCGGCGGACCATCCGGCGGAATGGCAGGTCCGTAACCCCGGTCATCGGCGCCAGGATCACCGGGCAGTCGATGGCGACAGGGCCGACCTTGATCGGGGCCAGGCCAGGAGAGGGAGGAAGCGCGGTCATAGTAAGGGTGCCTAAAATTTGGGCAGCACATAGGGAATTGCCCCGCCTGCCGCAAGTCTTTACCGGGATCGCATGGCCGACAGCCCCTCCCCTTCCCGCACTGCCGCCGTGATCGTCGCCGCTGGCCAGGGCCTGCGCGCCGGTCAGCCCCTGCCCAAGCAGTTCGCCCTGTGGCGCGGCAAACCGGTGGTGCGCCATTCGGCAGAAGCGCTCGCCGCATCGGGTATCGCGCCTATCGTTGTCGCCATTCCCGCCGGGGCTGAAGAGGTAGCCACGGCTGCCCTGGCCGGGATCGCCGGTATCCGCCTGGTCACGGGCGGCGCTTCGCGGCAGCAATCGGTGCACCTGGCACTGGAGGCTTTGACGCAGGATGCGCCGGACATGGTCCTGATCCACGATGCCGCCCGCCCTGTGCTGCCCGTAGAGGTAATAAAACGGCTGCTGGCCGCGCTCGATACTGCACCAGGGGCCATTCCGGTCCTGCCTGTGGTGGACAGCCTGACCACCGCCGATGGAGCCATGATGGGCGCCCCTGCGCGGCGGGAGGATTTGCGCCGTGTACAAACGCCCCAGGCCTTCCGCTACGCCGAGATTCTCGCCGCCCACCGGGCATGGAGCGGCGCGGCTGATGCAGGAGACGATGCCCAGGTGGCACGCGCCGCCGGTCTGCCCGTGGCCCTGGTCGATGGAGACGAAGCCTTGCACAAATTGACCTTCGCCAGCGATTTTGCCGCCGCCCGCACTCCGATCCGGGTGGGAACGGGCTATGACGTCCACCGCTTCGCACCGGGCGAGGAAATGTGGCTGTGCGGAGTGCGCATCGAACATCACTCGGGACTTTCCGGCCACAGCGATGCCGACGTCGCGATCCACGCGCTTGTCGATGCAATCCTCGGTGCCGTGGGCAATGGGGATATCGGGAGCCACTTCCCGCCCAGCGACCCGAAGTGGAAGGGTGCCAGTTCCGACCAGTTCCTTGTTCACGCGGCAAAGCTGGCGGGCGAAGCGGGTTATCGCATCGGCAATGTCGACCTGACGATCATTTGCGAGGCACCGAAGATCGGGCCGCACCGCCCGGCCATGCGGGCGCGCCTCGCCGAACTTCTGGGGACAAGCGTGGAAGCAGTCAGCGTAAAGGCTACCACCACGGAAAAGCTGGGTTTTACCGGGCGGAGCGAGGGCATCGCGGCGCAGGCCGTGGCCACTCTTATTGCCGACTAGACGAAACCGGGCTGGATTTTCCCCGTTAACAGGACCATGGCGCCCTCCGCGATTCGCTAGGGGAAGTTCCGAAGTGAGTATCCTGTCCGAAGACCTGACTGAGCTGGCCGCGCGCGTGGTCGCTGCAAACCGTGAGAGCGGCAGGACGGTAGCGCTGGCCGAAAGCTGCACTGGCGGACTGGTCGCGGCTGCGCTTACCGAGATTGCCGGCTCTTCCGCCGTGCTCGACCGCGGGTTCGTTACCTATTCGAACGAATCCAAGCAGGAATCGCTGAACGTTCCGCGCGAAATCATCGAGACGTTCGGCGCCGTGTCCATCGCCTGCGCCTGGTCGATGGCCCAGGGCGCGCTCAACAACAGCCGCGCCGATGTGGCCGTCGCGATCAGCGGGATTGCCGGGCCCGATGGCGGCACGCCGCAAAAGCCGGTAGGAACCGTGGTCTTTGCCCGCGCAGTGCGGGGCAGCGAAGAACTGGTGGCCGAAGAGCGCTTGCTGGATGGCCAGACCCGTTCCGAGATCCGCCGTCAGGCCGCGCTGGTCGCGCTGGAGCTGCTGCTGCCGTAAAGCTTGTCCGCGCGTTCCTCAAACGCGGTGACCATCTTGCGGAAGGCGCGGTCAAAATACTGGCCCGCCAGCTTTTCGAACATCGCATTGCGGAAGGTGAATTCGACCTGGAAGTCGATTTCGCAGCCGCCGCCCTCGACAGGGCGGAATTCCCAGACATTGTCCAGATCGCGCATCGGTCCATCGACATAGATCACTTCGATCCGGTGTGGTCGGCTCTTGATCACGCGAGAGGTGAACTTTTCCCGCAACGCCTTGAAGCCCACCAGCATGTCGGCGACCATTTCCGTCTCGCTGTCAGAGCGAATCCGGGTCGCCACGACCCAGGGCAGAAACTCGCCATAGCGCGCGACGTCGGCGACCAGGTCGAACATCTGTTCGACCGTATAGGGCAAGCGGCGGACTTCGCGGCTTCCGGGCATCAGCCCACCCTCCGCTCGTGCTGAGCTTGTCGAAGCACCTGTTGGCCCAACGCCGCCTTCGACAGGCTCAGGCTGAGCGGGTTATGGGACGCAGCCATGGTCAACGGCGGGTGCTTCCGATCTTGGCCTGACGGGCAGCGCGCATCTGCTTGAAATCATCACCCGCGTGATAGCTGGAGCGGGTCAGCGGGCTGGCTGCGACTTGCAGAAAGCCCTTGGCCCGCGCGATCGAGCCATAGGCGTCGAAGGTCTGCGGCGTGACGAATTCCATGACCTTGGTGTGCTTGGGCGTGGGCTGCAGGTATTGACCCATAGTGATGAAGTCGATCCCGGCGCTGCGCATGTCGTCCATCACCTGATGAACCTCAAGCCGCTCCTCGCCCAGGCCCAGCATGATCCCGCTCTTGGTAAAGACCAGCGGGTCGTGGTTCTTCACCTCTTCCAGCAAGCGCAGCGAAGCATAGTACCGCGCGCCCGGACGGATCGTCGGGTAAAGCCGGGGGACCGTTTCCAGGTTGTGATTGTAAACATCCGGACCCGCCGCGACGATTGCTTCGACCGCGGGGCGCATCTTGCCGCGAAAGTCCGGAGTGAGGATCTCGATAGTGGTGTCGGGCGTGGCGGCCCGCAGCGCCTTGATCACCTTGACGAACTGCCCTGCTCCGCCATCCGGCAGGTCATCGCGGTCGACCGAGGTGATGACGATATGTTCCAGCCCCATCTTGGCCGCTGCAATCGCAACGTGTTCCGGCTCCAGCGGATCGACCGCGCGGGGCATCCCGGTCTTGACGTTGCAGAACGCGCAGGCGCGGGTGCACACATCGCCCAGAATCATCACCGTCGCGTGCTTCTTGGTCCAGCACTCGCCAATATTCGGACAAGCCGCTTCTTCGCAAACCGTGTTCAGCTTGAGGTCGCGCATCAGCTTACGGGTTTCCCCATAACCCTTACTTGTCGGGGCCTTGACGCGAATCCAGTCCGGCTTGCGCTGGCGCTCCGGTGCGGGGGGCGATGAAAGATCGTTCATGGCGCCCAGATAGGCGCAGGCGGCAAGGCTTGCCAGTGCGAATTTATGGGGGCAAGGGACCGGGCATGGACAGCACACCTTCCACGGGCCTGGACCGCCTGATCGCCGGCTATCGCCGTTTCATCCGCACCGGTTGGGAACCGCACCGCAAACGCTGGGAAACCCTGCGCGAAGGGCAGCAGCCCGACGTGCTGGTCATCGCCTGCTCCGACAGCCGAGTCGATCCCAGCCAGATCTTCGACGTTTATCCCGGCGAAGTTTTCGTCGTCCGCAACGTGGCTGCACTGGTTCCGCCGTTCGAGACGAATCCGGGTCGTCACGGCGTTTCGGCAGCGCTCGAATTTGCGGTGCAAGTGCTACAGGTGAAGGAAATCGTGGTCATGGGCCATGGTCGCTGCGGCGGTTGCAAGGTAGCCCTGACGGGCGAGCTGAAAGACGCCGCTCCGGGCGAAGGCGGGTTCATTGCCGAATGGATCGGCCTGCTGGATCATGTGCGAGGGCCGGTGGTGCACTCGCATGGCACCGAGGGCCGCGAGGCGGAACATGCTATGGAGCAGGCCGCCGTCCAGGTCAGCCTCGACAACCTGCGCACCTTCCCCTGCATCCGCCAGAAGGAACGCGCAGGCGAACTGCGCCTGACCGGCGCGATCTTCGCGATCTCCGATGGCATGCTGCACTTGCTGGACGAGGAGACCGGAACCTACGCCCCGGTCCCGCAGGAATAGCTTCCCGCAATCCCACAAACGAAAAGGGCGGCCCCGCAAGGCCGCCCTTTCTTTTGGCATTTTGCCGTCAGCTTACTGCGCGGGCGCAGCCTTGCTCTTGGCATAGGCCGACCACAGCGCCGCGATCGGTGCGCGCAGACCGGTAACCTTGGCAAAGGTCGCCTGGGCTTCGGCAGTCTTGCCGAGGTCGGTCTGGGCAATACCGAGGCGGGTCAGCACGCGCGGCGCATCGACACCGGGCTTGCTGAGCGCGATCTGGTACAGCGCTTCCGCTTTGGCGGCATCGCCATAGCTGAGGAACGCGTCGCCGCCGGCCATGGCCGTTGCGGCAGAGCCGCTGGCAGCGCGGGCATCACGCTCCAGACCGACCAGCGAGGCCTTGTCCGCAGCGATGCGGCCCGAGGCAATGTTGCGGGCATCAGAAACGCTGACGTCGCTGGCCTGGAGCTTGCCCGAAGCAATCCCCAGGTCGATCACCTTCAGCGCTTCGGCCGGCAGACGGCGAGGGTCGGCAGCCTGGATATACTCGAAGTAGTCACGAGCTTCCGACCAGCTGCCCGTACGATCCATCAGGCGCATCAGGTCAAGCTGTTCCTGGTTCTGGAACTGGCTCATGTCGCGGATCACGGCGATGGCCAGGGCCCAGTTGTCCTTGCTCGGATAACCCTCAACCAGCTTGTTCGAGAAAGCGACCGCCTCAGGGGCCAGCTTTGCCTTGTACGACACGACGATACCCTTGCGGATCCAGTCTTCCGGAGCTGCAGCGCCGCGCTTGGCAATGGCAGCATTGAGCACCTTCAGGCCTTCGGCCACCTGGTTGTCGTTGAAGTAGGAATCAGCGAGCAGGCCGTCGATGCCGCCTTCGGTGTAACCGCCAGCAATCGCCGCCTGGAATGCGGCGCGGGCCCCGGCATAATCGCGCGAGTCGAAGGCCAGACCGCCGATGTAGTAATTGAACTTGGCCGCATCTGCCGCAGCGACCTTGCCGCTGTCGACCATCGACTGCAGGCCGCGGCGCTGCATCTTCTTGTCCAGCGAGAGCTGGCCCAGCGTCAGGCCGAGCTGACCGGCAACGAACTTGTCATCGGGCGTGGTTGCGGCGGTGAAGGCGTTTTCGACGGCCTGGTTTTCAGCAGCAACCACAGTGCCCAGGGCAGCGATCGCGGCATCGTACTTGGCGCGGGCGGTATCACGGGCAGCCTTGCCCTGTGCGCTGCGGTATGCGTTTTCAGCAGCCGTCGCAGCCTCGCGGCCAGCAACCACGTCCGGACGCTTGGCAGCAGCGTCAAGCGCGGTCTTGGCAGCCTGGTAGGCCGGCATGAAGCCCTTCGACAGGGTAATCTTCGGCGCTTCGGCCTTCTTTTCCTTTTCCTTGGCCATGGCCGGAGCGCTTACGCCGCCAGCGGCAACACCCATTGCAAGGGCAAGGCCCAGCGCAGTGCGGGCGAAAAACTTGGCACGAACCATACGAAATCTTCTCCTTGGCATCCATGGCGCCCGTGGCGCTTTGGCAGCTAACTTCCTCTGCTTCGCCATAGGCGTTCGCACGCCCCCTTGGCAACAGGCCAGCGCACTAGCCATGCCCGGTTGAACGGCAATTGAATGACCGCGCGCCCGCCCGTTCAGGATTGCGCTGCAAAGTGTGGAAAAAACCCCTCTCAAGGCCGCTTTCAGGCTGGTTATGCTGGCCTTGCGGGGGGCATTGTCCTAGGGCCATCGAACCGTTTGCAGTGACAACAGAACAAGTGACCCAAAGCGCGTGAGCGACGACACCGAAATCCTTGAACCTTCATCCGAACCGACCGGTCCGCTGGGCGAATTCCAGCGCATCGACATCGTCGAGGAGATGAAGACCAGCTACCTCGACTACGCGATGAGCGTGATCGTGAGCCGCGCACTACCCGACGTGCGCGACGGGTTGAAGCCGGTTCACCGCCGCATCCTCTTCGCCAGCCAGGAAGGCGGCTTCGTCGCGGGCCGTCCCTACCGCAAGAGCGCGAAGATCGTCGGCGACGTGATGGGTAACTACCACCCGCACGGCGACGCCGCGATCTATGACGCGCTGGCGCGCATGACGCAGGACTGGTCGATGCGCCTGCCGCTGGTCGACGGCCAGGGCAACTTCGGCTCGATGGACCCCGATCCGCCAGCCTCGATGCGCTATACCGAAGCGCGCCTGGCCCGGGTGGCCAGTTCGCTGCTGGAAGACCTCGACAAGGATACCGTCGATTTCGTCGACAACTACGATGGTTCGCGGCAGGAACCGTCGGTCCTCCCGGCCCGCTTCCCGAACCTGCTGGTCAACGGCGCAGGCGGCATCGCGGTCGGCATGGCGACCAACATTCCGCCGCACAACCTGGGCGAAGTCATCGACGCTTGCCTTGCCACTATCGACGATCCGGCGATTTCGAACGAAGACCTGATCGCCATCGTTCCGGGGCCGGACTTCCCAACCTCGCCTCTGATCCTGGGCACCGCCGGTGCGCGCAAGGCCTATACCGAAGGGCGCGGCAGCATCATCATGCGCTGCCGTCACGAGATTGAGGAAGGTCGGGGCGACCGCCGCTCAATCGTGCTCACCAGCATCCCCTATCAGGTCGGCAAGTCCAACCTGGTCGAAAAGATCGCCGAGGCCGCGAAGGAAAAGCGGATCGAAGGCATTTCCGACATCCGCGACGAATCGAGCCGCCTGGGCGTGCGCGTGGTGATCGACCTGAAGCGCGATGCGACCCCGGAAGTCGTGCTGAACCAGCTGTGGCGCAACACCCCGGCGCAAAGCTCCTTCCCGGCGAACATGCTGGCGATCCGGGGCGGCCGTCCCGAAGTGCTGACGCTGCGCGACATCATCACCAGCTTCATCTCGTTCCGCGAGGAAGTGATTACCCGCCGCACCAAGTTCGAACTGAGCAAGGCGCGTGACCGGGCGCACATCTTGCTGGGTCTGGTGGTAGCCGTCACCAACCTGGACGAGGTGGTGAAGATCATCCGTGGTGCCTCCAACCCGGCCGCCGCCCGCGAAGCCCTGCTGCGCCGCGAATGGCCGATTGGCGACATCGCGCCCTACATCAAGCTGGTCGAGGCAGTCGAGCCGAGCGCCGAACAGGAAGGCGGCACCTACCGCCTGTCGGAAATCCAGGTGAAGGCGATCCTCGACCTACGCCTGCACCGCCTGACCGCCCTGGGCCGCGACGAGATCGGCGACGAGCTCAAGGAACTGGCTGCGGCCATTTCCGAATACCTCTCGATCCTGGCTGACCGGGTGAAGCTCTATGGCGTGATGCGCGACGAGCTGGTCCTGGTCCGCGAAGCCTATGCCACGCCGCGCATGTCGGAAATCACCGCGGCTGCCGATGGTATCGACGACGAAGACCTGATCGAGCGGGACGAGATGGTCGTCACCGTCACGATGGACGGCTATATCAAGCGCACCCCACTTTCGACCTTCCGTGCGCAGAACCGTGGCGGCAAGGGCCGCGCCGGCATGGCGACGAAGGACGAAGACGTGGTGACCACCATGTTCGTCACCAGCACGCACAACCCGGTGCTGTTCTTCTCCACCGCAGGCAAGGTTTACCGGCTCAAGGTGTGGAAGCTGCCCGAAGGCGGTCCGGCCACGCGCGGTCGTCCGATCGTCAACCTGCTCCCCGCGCTGGACCAGGGCGAAACGATCCAGACCGTTCTGCCGCTGCCGGAAGACGAAGCCGAATGGGGCAAGCTCTCGGTCGTCTTTGCCACGGCCAAGGGCAATATCCGCCGCAACGCGATGGACGCCTTCGCCAACATTCCCAGCAACGGCAAGTTCGCCATGCGGTTCGAAGAGGATTCGGACGACCGCCTGATCGGTGTCGCCCTGCTGGAATCGAGCGACGACGTCCTGCTCGCCACCCGCGCGGGCAAGGCGATCCGCTTTGCCGCCGACGAAGTGCGCGAATTCACCAGTCGCACTTCGACCGGCGTGCGCGGCATGACGCTGAAGGGCGATGACGAGGTTATCAGCCTGTCGATCCTCCACCGCGTCGGCACCAGCAGCGAAGAGCGCGAGGAATACGTCAAGTTCGCACCGTGGAAGGGCGAGCGCGAGGGCGAGCCGACCATGTCCGCCGAGCGTATGGCCGAACTGACCGAGCGCGAACAGTTCATCCTTACGGTCTGCGCCAACGGCTATGGCAAGCTCAGTTCCGCCTACGAATATCGCCGCACGGGTCGCGGCGGCCAGGGCATCACCAATATCGACAACATTGCCCGCAACGGTCCGGTCGTCGCCAGCTTCCCGGCCACCCAGGCCGATCAGCTGATGCTGGTGACCGACCAGGCCAAGCTGATCCGCCTGCCGCTGGGAAGCCTGCGCGTCATTGGCCGCGGCAGCGCCGGGGTGCGCCTGTTCAACGTCTCGAACGATGAACACGTCGTCTCCGCCGTCCGTCTGGCCGACGATGGCGAGGACGATGCTGAGGAGATCGGCGAAGCGGTCGTGGATGAGGTCGCCGCAACCAGCGAAGGCGGCGAAGACTGATGCCGCTGCGGGTCGAACCCTCGGGCGGCGCGTGCGGGGCACGCGTCACCGGGCTCGACCTGTCAAAGCCGCTGGATGCTGAAACCGTCGCCGCCGTCCGCGCGGCGTGGTTGCAGCATCACGTCCTGGCCTTTCCCGACCAGGCGATGACCGACGACGATCTTGAGCGCTTCACTTGTTATTTCGGCGGGTTCGGCGACGATCCGTTCTTCGCGCCGATCCCGGGCCGGCAACACATCGCCGCGATCAGGCGCGAGGCGGATGAACAAAGCCCTCTGTTTGCCGAGAACTGGCACGCGGACTGGTCCTTCCAGGCGCGCCCTCCGGCAGGAACTTGCCTGCTGGCCATCGACATTCCTCCGCATGGCGGCGACACCCTGTTTGCCAACCAGCACCTGGCCTGGGAAAGCCTGACAACGGATCAGCAATCACGCTATGCCGACTTGATCGCGATCCACTCGGCCCGCCTGCCCTACGCGCCGGACGGGACCTATGGAGCGAAGGACAAGGGCCGGTCGATGGACATCCGTCCCAGCGAGGCGGCGCTGGCCACCCAGATCCACCCGCTGGTCCCCGCCCATCCCGAAACCGGACGGCGCGGGTTCTACTCGACCTTGGGTTATATCGTCGGGATCGAGGGCATGGCCCAGGACGCGGCCATTACCCTGCTGATGGAACTGCAGGCCTGGCAGGGGGACGAGCGCTTTGTCTTCGCCCAGAAATGGGAACCGGGCATGCTGGTGATGTGGGACAACCGCTCGGTCCTGCACCGCGCGACCGGCGGCTATGAGGGCTACCGCCGCGAACTGCACCGCACGACCATCGCCGCCTGGAACGGCGTCTAATCCCGGCGATAGGCGTCCAGCGCCAGGATTACCGTCACCAGGAACAGCGCCGCCATGGTGACAACCACAGGAACGAAAGCGCTGACCCCGTGGTCGAACCAGTCGAGCTTGAAATTCATCCCCATGATCCCGGCTCCGGCCCCGATCAGACCGATGCCCAGGGTCAGGATCGTCAGCGCCTTGAGCAGCCGGTTCGTGTTCTGCGCGATCTGCGTGGCGTAGAGCTCGAAACTGCCGACCACGGTTTCGCGCAGCCGCACGATTTCATCCGAGAGCTTTTCGAACGAGGCTTCCAGGTGCCGCAAATGCTCACGGTCCTCGGCAGTCATTTCGGGCAGGAAGTCCGGGCGGATCAGCGACGTGACGATGGGCCGCAAATCGCTCAGCACCCCGCGCATCCGCGCCGTCCGGCGTCGCAGTACTGTCAGGACCGATAGGGTGCTGCGCCCCTCCTTCCCCGTCAGGGTGCGCTGCTCGACCTTGTCGATCTCCGCATCGATGGCAGAAATATGCTGGTGGAACCGCCCGAAGTGCTCCGCCAAAAGCGCGGCTGCCAGGGTGGTGCCAGACAGGTTGCCCTTCATCGTCTCGCCCACATCGCGCGAGATCAGATCGGCAAAGTCGGTCGCGTCCGGCGGCCCCATGGAAACGAGCCAGTGATCCCCCACCAGCAGGACCAGCTGCGCGCTGATCGCCTCACCCGATGGCGGCAGGACCGGAATGGCGAGGTGGTAGAACTCCTGGTAAACCCGCACGTTGTCCGGTACCCGCGCCGCGCAGGCCAAGGCCTTGCTCAGCGGGGCCGTCGGTTTCAGGCTCGCCAGATCCTCCGCCTCGCCGTTCAGCCACAGCAGGCTGCTTTCCGTCAGGGCAACGGAGCTCACCTCGTCCGGTTCGAGCCGCCGGTCGTGTCCGTTCGCGTCGTAATAGAGAAGGTCCATGCAGCGCCTGCGGTGTGGTCCGACAGGAACGCGCCACCCTTCACGCGGTTGCGCTGCGCCTGCGCAGTTCCCCCACCACCCCGGTGCAGATCAGGAACTGGCCAAAGTAATAGAGCGGCCAGATCAGCAGGTTCGGCAGCGGGCTTTGCGCCATCGGGCCAATCCTGGCGAAGATCAGCAGGTCCGACACGGCAAACATGACCGCGCCCAGCCCGACGCGGTAGCGCGGAAAGGAACTGGTCCAGGCGGCAGCCGTCATCACGCCAAGCCCCAGGGCGTAGAACGCCACGCCGGGGGCTGCCGCGCGGTCCGATGGAAGCATGAAACTGATGGCCGGGATCAAAACCGCAAAAGCTATGCCGGCAAGTTTCTGGCTGGGGCTGAGCCGCGCCCGCCGGTGGCGCCAATAGAGGTGTATGGCAATCAGGTGCCCGATCAGGAACGCCACCGCGCCCCATTCCAGCACCAGCTCGATCAGGACGTCGCCCAGCGCGCCAAAGGCCATGACTGCTGCAATCTGCCGCGAATCCGCACCCTTGTGCCTGGCCAGCGCATAGAGCGCGAGCAAGGCCACGCCAGCCCCCTTCCAAGCCATCAGGTAGAGCCCGGGAATCTGCCCGTCGCGGACGAAGTAATAGCTGATTCCAGCCAGCAGGCTGGCGAGCAGCCAGGGCCGTTTTTCCGCGAGCGCACGTTTCGGCATCGGTTTCCCCTTCCCTTTCGCACATGCTGCCGTTGGAATTTTCCGCGCGCAAGGCTAACCGCATGGGCATGGCTTACGATGTACACATTATCGGCGGCGGGATGGCCGGCAGCGAGGCGGCATGGCAACTGGCCAAGCGCGGAATCAAGGTCCGCCTGTCGGAGATGCGCGGCGGCGGCGATACCACTCCGGCGCACCAAGGCACCGGCCTTGCCGAACTGGTCTGCTCCAACTCGTTCCGCTCCGACGATCATGAAAACAATGCGGTTGGCCTGCTGCACCAGGAAATGCGCGAACTGGACTCGCTGATCATGGGCGCGGCGGAAGTTGCGAAGGTTCCGGCCGGGTCGGCCCTGGCGGTGGACCGCGACGTATTCTCTGCCGAGGTGGAAAAGCGCCTCTCCGCCCTGCCCAATCTGGAGATCGTCCGCGAACGGATCGACCGCCTGCCCGCATCGGGCCTGACCATCGTGGCGACCGGGCCGCTGACTGCTGCGGCTCTGGCTGACAGCATCGGGCAAGCCACCGGTGCGGACAGCCTGGCCTTCTTCGACGCCATCGCGCCCATCGTCCACCACGACACGATCGACATGGACATCGCATGGAAAGCCGCACGATGGGACAAGGGCGGCAAGGACTATATCAACTGCCCGCTCAACAAGGACCAGTACGTCGCCTTCCGCGAAGGCCTGCTGGCGGGTGAAAAGACCGAATTCCGCGAATGGGAATCCAATACGCCCTATTTCGAGGGCTGCATGCCGATCGAGGTCATGGCTGAACGCGGCGAGGACACACTGCGCTTTGGCCCGATGAAGCCCGTCGGCCTGGACAATCCGCATTGGGCCACGCCGGAACACCCCAATGGCCGCTGGCCCTATGCCGTGGTCCAGCTGCGCCAGGACAACAAGCTGGGCACGCTGTGGAACATGGTGGGTTTTCAGACCAAGCTGAAATATGCCGAGCAGGTGCGCCTGTTCCGCACCATTCCGGGCCTTGAAAATGCCGAGTTTGCGCGGCTGGGGGGGCTGCACCGCAACACCTTCCTCAACTCCCCCGTCCTTTTGGACCGGCAGCTGCGCCTGAAATCTGCCCCGCACGTCCGCTTTGCCGGGCAGATCACCGGCTGCGAAGGCTATGTCGAAAGCGCCGCGGTCGGCCTTATGGGCGGCCTGATGACCGCTGCGGAAGTGGCTGGCCGGGGCTGGACCTCCCCGCCCCGCACCACCGCACTGGGCGCGCTGCTGTCGCATATTACCGGCGACGCCGAGGCGGAAAGCTATCAGCCGATGAACGTCAATTTCGGCCTGTTCCCGCCAGTGGATGCCGAGGTGCGCAAGAAGCAGCGCAAGCTGGCCTATACCCAGCGCGCCAAGCACGACCTGCAAGGCTGGCTGGCGAGCGCCTGACCGATCAGCACTTGCAGGCGGGTTTCTTTACCGGCTTGGGCTTGGTCGTGGCGAATTCGGGCCGGGTCAGGCTGCCGTTGCCATCGGCGTCCGCCTTGCGGAACCGGTTGCTGGATACCACGGCCCATTCTTCAAAGCTGAGCAGGTTGTTGCCATCCTTGTCCAGCTTGCGAAACGCGGCGACACGCGGCTGAAGCGCCTCGGCCCGGCTGATCAGATTGTCACGGTTGCGGTCGAGCCGGTTGAAGCGGCGCTCCTCTCGCGTGGCCTCGTCCACTTCGGGCAGGTCCGCGCCAACCAGCCCTTCGCCGTCTTCCTCCGGAATGGGCAAAAGATCGTCCTGCCGCTCCGCCAGCATGGGCGGCGGGGGAGGAGCTGCCGCTTCAACGGCGGCCTTGCCCTGCCACCAGAACAGGCCCGCCCCGGCCAGCAACAGCGCCGAAACCGCACCCAGGACAATCCGGTTCATGCCAAGTCCTCCGTAACCGTCTGGAAGCAATAGCCTATCTGCCCAGCAAGCCAAGCCGGATCGCGGCCAGTCCGTCCCGTATTCCGCCCAGCAATGCTCCATTCCCGCGCTGGCGGGCAGCCAGCCCGTGGAGCAGAGCCAGGGGACGTAAATCCTTGCCGATCCTTGGCCTGCCCCAGTCGCGCGTCTGGATCAATGCCTTGACCACGGCCAGCTCCTGCGGGTCAGAAATATGCGCTGCCAGGTCCGCCAGGGCCCAGTTGAAGCCCGCCCGCGCCGCTTCCTCCGCCTGTCCTGCCGCCCCTGCCCGCTCCGCCAGCGCAGCAAAGGCTGAAGCCCTGCCCTGGGCAAAGTTGCGGACGGCAAAGGCAGCCAGCGGCGGCTCGGCCAACAGCGCTTCCCAGCCATCGACCAGGGCGGCCAATTGGGCCCGCTGCGCCCCCCATGGTGCGAGCAGGGCCAGCACGGGTTCATCGTGATGAAAGCCGGTCGCTTCTTCGCTCAAGCGGTCCCGCCACCAGGCCAGGCGCATCTGGGTCAGCATGGGTTCGCGCTGCTGGGCGAGCAGACGCGAAAGTCGCAGATCAAGCGAGAATACCGCGAGACAATCGGCACGCGTTGCAGCCGGAGCATAGGCCAGGGCCAGGCGGCGATCAGGGGGCAATTCGTCCAGCAGGGCTGCAGGTTCCATGCGCCAGCGCCTACCGCTCCGCATGAGCCCTGCATAGCGCGTTAAACAAATTCCAAGCGGAACGACAACTTAGCGCGCCGTTAACCACACCCTTAGACAGTGTGCACACCACACTACGTATATGGCCTGCCAACAAGATTCCATCTGGGGGCACCATGCTTCAGTCGATTCGGCGAAGTTTCCGCAATTTGAAGAACAGCACCAGCGGCAACGCGACGATGCTCGTGGCCCTTGGCCTGCCGGTTCTGATCGGAGGATCGGGCCTGGCTGTCGACACGGCGCAGTGGTATATGTGGAAGCGCGAAATCCAGTACGCCGCAGACCAGGCGGCGCTTGCCGGCGCATGGGCGCGCAGCAATGACGATTCCCGGGACGTCTACGTCACGCGCGCAAAGCAGGAATTCGCTGCCAACCTCTCAACCACGCGCACGATAACGACGGAACCGACGGTTCGCCTGGCCGATTACAATGGCGGCGACGACAACAGCGTGGTCGTGACGGTGGCAGCCTCGCAGCAGTTGCCGTTCTCCAGCTTTCTCACCGGCGAAGGCGCCACGGTCAGCGTCTATTCCCAGGCAAGCTTCACCGACGGGGAACGCTATACCGCGTGCCTGATCGCCGTCGACGAAGACGACAGCGGCGCAATCACCATCGGCGGCAGCGCCACCCTGACGGCGGCCTGCGGCATTGCGGCCCTTTCGACTTCTGACAGCTCGATCGTGATCAACGGTAACCCCACGCTCGATCCGGGCTGGGTTGTCTCGGCAGGCGGCATCGACGACTGGCTCAACCAGCACACCGATGCCGAGATCCGTGAATACCTGAGCGGTCTGGCCGACCCGTTTGCCGATCTGACCACGCCGACGCCCAATCCCAATCCGGCGCAGACATATCAGTGCATCGCTGCAACGACGACGACTACCGGGGACCGTCGTACGAAAACGGACACCATTTACACCTATTGGCAGGGCTCAAACACGAACAACGCCACGCAGCTGACAACCTATAGCGGCACTGGATACCTGCCCAACGTCAACGGCTCGTGGACGCCCTGGGTGTACAACACCACTCTTCCGGTCAACACCGTCAATGGCGTTACGACGACCGATGGAACGCCCACCTGGACCTCACTGGGCGGCTCCGGACAGAACCGGAAGTGGCGCAAGACGGTCTTCCGCACGACCAGCGAGGTTGCCAATGCCGTGACAGTGGGCACCAATACCCAGGCAACCTTGAATCAAGGCACCTATCGGGGCGGATTTGACGTCAGCTGCACCACCGTCCTCAACCCCGGGATCTATGTCATCGACGGCGGACGCCTCAAGATCACCGGGCAGTACCAGGTTACCGGTGCGGGCATCCTGATCGTCCTGAAGAATGGGGCCTATATCGACATTACCGGCGGCTCGAACATCGCCCTTACCGCAGCGACATCTGCGCAGCTCAGCAGCGTAGGCGGCTTGTCCACTACGCAGGCGCAGGAGTTCGCAGGGATGCTCGTCTTTGAAGACCGCGCCTCGCAAGGCAGCGATGGCCGCAACTCCCTCAACGGGAACGCCGATACGGTCCTTAACGGCAAGATCTATCTGCCGAAAAGCGACATCCGGTTCAGTGGCAGCGCATCGGTAACCAGCGCCTGCCTGCTGATCGCGGCTGCCAACATCACGCTGGAAGGGGATGCGAACATGACCAGCTTCTGCCCGCCGGGGATGAGCAACGTGGACGAGGTCACCACTGGCCGCGCCAAGGTAAAGCTGGTCGCATGACGGGCCTGCTCGCCCTTCTCCGCCGGTTGCGGCGCGATAGCGACGGTACGATGGTCATCGAAACGGCCATCGTCACGCCGGTCCTTGTCTTGCTCACTCTGGGTTCCTACCAGGTCAGCAACATGGTAGCCCGGCAGACGGAATTGCAGAGCGCAGCCGCCGAAGCGGTGGCAATCGCACTCGCCGCTGCGCCCGATACGGCCGCCAAGCGGACCGTTGTCGAGCAGGTGATCGAAAGATCCAGCGGACTTGCGGCGGACAAGGTTTCTGTCACTGCAGCCTATCGCTGCGACGACAGCACCAGCTATGTTACTTCGCCTGACAGTTGCAGCTCCGCCAAGGTGGTATCCTCGTTCGTGAAGATCGATCTGCGCGATACCTACACACCGAGCTGGACCAATTTCGGCGTAGGCTCTCCGATCAATTACAACGTTACCCGCTACGTGCTGTATCAACAGGATGAAGTGTGATGCGCGCCATGCTCAAACAGATCTGGCACCGTCAGGATGGCTCGGTGATCGTCGAATTCGCGTTGATCGGTCCTGCCCTGCTCACGATGTTCCTGGCCGTGCTGCACTTCGGCATCGGGATGCAGAACTATAACGCGCTGCGCAGTATCTCTGGCGACGTGGCCCGCTATGCAGTGGTGAACTATCAGACGGATACCCGGCTGACGACGGGCCAGCTCAGCGACTTTGCCAATGGTATCGCAACGCGCCCGCCTTATGGCCTCCAGCGCAGCCGCTTTCTGGCGACGATGCAGAATGCACCGGTCCAGCGGGTAGTCGGGGCGACGGAATATACGCTCACCCTGACCTACATGGTGCCGACGATGCTCTCGATCATCGGCATCGACGAAATTCCCATTACCTATACGCGCCCGGTCTTCGTAGTCGCCCCGACGGCGGCCTGACCGGACCAGGAAGACCCGTCCGGCCTCGCCATCAAGCGAGGCCGGGCGGGATTATCCTTGTTACCGATAGCAGACCTTGCGCACGGCAGCGACGATGCGCGGAGCATCGATGATCGCGGCCTTTTCCAGGTTCGCGGCATAGGGCAGCGGCACGTCTTCGTCGCAAACGCGCAGCACCGGCGCGTCGAGGTGGTCGAAGCCATCCTCCATGCAGATCGCCATCACTTCCGAAGCGATGGAGCAGACCGGCCAGCCTTCCTCCGCAATGACGAGGCGGTTGGTCTTGGCGAGGGACGCCAGGACGGCTTCCTTGTCCAGCGGCCGCAGGGTGCGCAGGTCGAGCACTTCGGCCTCGACCCCCTCGGCAGCCAGCGTTTCCGCCGCTTCGAGTGCCAAGCCTACACCGATAGAGTAGGAGACGATGGTCACGTCCTTGCCTTCGCGCATGATCCGCGCCTTGCCAATCGGCAGGACATGGTCATCGAGCTCGGGCAGTTCGAAGCTGCGGCCATAGACCAGCTCATTCTCCAGGAAGACCACCGGGTCTTCGCTGCGGATCGCGGCCTTGAGCAGGCCCTTGGCATCCGAGGCGTCATATGGCGCGATCACGATTAGGCCCGGTACGCTGGCGTACCACGGTGCATAGTTCTGGCTGTGCTGCGCACCCACGCGGCTGGCCGCCGCGTTGGGACCACGGAACACGACCGGACAACGCATTTGCCCGCCCGACATGTAATTCGTCTTGGCCGCCGAGTTGATGACGTGGTCAATCGCCTGCATGGCGAAGTTGAAGGTCATGAATTCAACAATCGGACGCAGCCCGCCCATCGCCGCGCCAACCCCGATCCCGGCAAAGCCATATTCGGTGATCGGCGTATCGATCACCCGCTTCGGCCCGAATTCGTCGAGCAGGCCCTGGGTGACCTTGTAGGCGCCCTGGTACTGCGCCACTTCCTCGCCCATCACGAAAACGCGCTCGTCCCGGCGCATTTCCTCGGCCATGGCATCGCGCAGGGCTTCGCGCACGGTCGAGGTCTTCATGTTGGTGCCAGCGGGAACCACCGGATCGTCCGCGCGCGGACGCGGTGCCGGAGGGGCGGTCGTGGCGGGGCTGGCGGCAGGCGTTTCGGATTCGGCGGCTTTCTGGACGGCAGCAGGTGCAACGGCAACCGCCTCACCCTCT
Source organism: Novosphingobium sp. NPDC080210 (assembly GCF_050281025.1). Lineage (NCBI taxonomy): Bacteria > Pseudomonadati > Pseudomonadota > Alphaproteobacteria > Sphingomonadales > Sphingomonadaceae > Novosphingobium > Novosphingobium sp. NPDC080210. The sequence goes on along the minus strand of NZ_JBNNWL010000001.1, from coordinate 503,077 downwards.
TCGCCGATCACCGCGATGACCGTGCCGACCTTCACGCCCTCGGTCCCTTCCGGAACCAGGATCGCGCCGATCGTGCCTTCATCGACCGCTTCGAACTCCATCGTTGCCTTGTCGGTCTCGATCTCGGCCAGGATGTCACCGGCCTTGACCGCATCCCCTTCCTTGACCAGCCACTTGGCAAGCGTCCCCTCTTCCATCGTCGGAGACAGTGCGGGCATTTTCAGTTCGATGCTCATCAGTAGCTCTCCACCAGGACGTCGGTGTAGAGTTCGGACATATCTGGCTCCGGTGAATTCTCTGCAAAATCAGCGGATTCGTTGACGATGCTGCGAATCTGCTTTTCAATTTCCTTGATCCGGTCTTCGGCAATGCCGCGCTGCAACAGCTCGGCCTTGGCCGCATCGATCGGGTCGTGCTTCTCGCGCATTTCCTGCACTTCCTCGCGGGTGCGGTACTTTGCCGGGTCGGACATGGAATGTCCGCGATAGCGGTAGGTGTGCAGTTCCATCAGCACCGGCCCCTTGCCAGCACGGACATGGGCCACGGCCACCTCTGCAGCGGCGCGCACTTCCAGCACGTCCATGCCATTGACCTTCATGCCCGGAATGCGGAACGCCGTGCCGCGGCGGTGGAATTCGGTTTCGGCCGAACCGCGCGTAACGGCCGTACCCATGGCATAACCGTTGTTCTCCACCACGAAGATCACCGGCAGGTTCCACAGCGCCGCCATGTTGAAGGCTTCGTAGACCTGACCCTGGTTGGCCGCACCGTCGCCGAAATAGGCCATGCACAGCCCGCCATCGCCGCGGTACTGGTGGGCGAAAGCCAGACCGGCGCCCAGCGGCACCTGCGCGCCGACGATGCCGTGCCCGCCGTAGAACTTGTGCTCGGTCGAGAACATGTGCATCGACCCGCCCTTGCCCTTGGAAATCCCGGCGCCGCGCCCGGTGAGCTCAGCCATGATGACCTTGGGATCGATGCCATAGGCGAGCATGTGACCGTGATCGCGATAGCCCGTGATGACGCTGTCCTTGCCCTCTTCCAGAGCGGATTGCAGGCCGACCGCAACGGCTTCCTGGCCGATGTAGAGGTGGCAGAACCCACCGATCAGGCCCAGACCGTAGAGCTGACCGGCCTTCTCCTCGAAACGGCGGATAAGCAGCATCTGCTCATAGAACTTGAGCAGTTCGTCGTCGCTGGCCGCATAGCGGGGGTTAGCATCATGCGCGTCCTGCAAGCTGCGCAGCGCGAAGGTTTCCTCGTCCGCGGCTGCCGTTTCAGGCGCTTTGCGGCTCGATCCGGATTTAGCCAATTTCGTATCCCCTAGGGTATGGAACTACTGTTCCGGCTATAGGGAGAACGGCGCGCGTGGCAATCCGCCGCATACGAATTTGATGCCGGAATGTCCGTTATGTGAGCAAGAGCGCCGTAGCGTCACTTGATGATGAGGACGACCTCATCCGGATGCACGACATTGAGATTGGAGCGCAGCAATTCGCCGGCCATGTCGGGGTCAACCTGCTGCGGGTTAAGCAGGGCAACGCGGTTTTTCAGCTCTGCGCGTTCCGCCTGAAGCTGGGCCAGTTCCTTCTGGCGCTCGGCCAGCATGCGGTTGTTGTCGCTCCACGCCAGGAACCCGCTCGGCCCGAACAGGACCCAGCCACCCATGGCCATAAGCGAGAACAGAGCAAAGCCCTGCGTCACCTTTTCCTTGGCCAATTTAGGTTCGTTGCGTCCGCCCATAGCCCCTTAGAATCACAGTTAACCGGGCCGTGCAACCCGTAAAGTTACATATCGCAACGGCAGGGCGAAAATCTCCATGACGGTCAGGTACTTTCGCTGAATTCAAAGGGGTTGAATTCGAAACGAGATATAGCCTTTGGGTGCCGGATGATTGCGAAGGTCCAGTGAAACTTTGTGCGTCCGGTTTCCGGGTCCACGCGACTCCAGAAGCATTGTCGATCCATGAGGGGATAGAACAACGCTGCGCCCATCAATGATGAGTACTGCTCCAGTCACGTTCGGTGTGTGGTCAGCATAAACAATGTAGCCATTCGGACTGTTACAGAACTCTTTCATTTCACCCAGATCAACCAGAACTCCTCCTGCCGGGGTGACCTTTGGCTCCACCGAGACCCTGCAGATGGTTGGCACAAATCCTCGCAGAGTGATTTGATATGTGCCGGACTGAATGGACGGGCCATGAGCATTTGAGCTCTCGCTTGAAGCAAATTGGACAGTTGCAGGCAGGGAGGCAAGTAGCAAGAGCATTGCCAAAAGACCAACCAATAAACCCATAATAAACTGGGGCTTAAGCGATTCTATCTTCATGGCGAAATCCTTCCGCTTCGCGAACGCTTGGCGCAGAATAGCAGCCTATGTTAATTAGACATAGTGTAAAAATCCTAGGTCACTTTACCGGATCGCCCTTACGCTCCCCCATTATGCCCATGAGAAAGCAAGGAACTGTGATGCACCAATAGTGCGATTTGTTCCGTGTGCGTGAGCAGACCACAGCGGCGCCTCAGCAGGTGCCGGTAACTACACGTGAAGTTCGCGAATGGTGCGCCCGGCGGGATTCGAACCCACGGCCCCAAGATTAGGAATCTTGTGCTCTATCCTGCTGAGCTACGGGCGCCCCGCGCTTCCCATAGGGGGAGCCGGCGGCTCTGGCAATCAGTTGAGATCCTCCGGCGCAGCAACCGGGAACGGCAGCGGCATGACTGCTATCCCTTCTTCCAGAAGGTCGCGCGCCTCTTCCAGCGTCGCCTGTCCGTGGATCGTCTCGACGTCACGCTCGCCATAATGCATTTCGCGGGACTGCTCGGCAAAATCCTTGCCGACCCAGCGCGATTGCTTGAGCGCTTCCTTTTGCAGCGCGGCCAGCTTGGCCAGAACCTCGACCGCTTCGGGCGGAAGCGGCGCGGAGACCATTGCCTGTTGCGGCCTCGTTTCGGCCACCTGATTACCCTTGCGCGGCACGGCCGGAGCCATCGGCGCCTTTGTCACCTCAGCCGAGCCACATTCCGGGCAAGTGACCAGGCCGCGCGCCTGTTGGCCCGCGAAATCGTCGGAAGAAGCAAACCAGCCTTCGAAACGGTGGCCTGCATCGCAAGCCAGGTCGAATACGATCATTGCGCAATCGGCCGCTTGTTCGCCAAGCTGGGCAACTGGGCGCGAACCGCCGTGATCCGGCTGCGGTCCAGTTCCGCAAAGGCGAGGTTCGCCGCCTCTCCGCCCATGTCCAGGATGACATCGCCCCAGGGGTCGATCACCAGGCTGTGACCATAGGTTTCGCGACCGTCCTGATGCTGCCCGACCTGGGCGGCAGCAATGACGAAGGCGCTCGCCTCGATCGCGCGGGCGCGTTGCATCACGTGCCAGTGCGCCGCGCCGGTTGGCCGGGTGAAAGCGGCGGGGATGGCAATGGCATCGCAGCGCGCCTTGCCCAGCGCTTCGAACAAGGCCGGAAAACGCAGGTCATAGCAGATCGCCAATCCCAGCTTGCCGACCGGGCAATCCACGGTCACGACGGCTTCACCCGGCGCATAGGCGGCGGATTCACGCCAGCTTTCGCCGGTGTCCAGGTCCACGTCGAACATGTGGATCTTGTCATAGCGGGCGGCAATCGCGCCGTTGCTGTCGATCACGAAGGAACGGTTCGCCCAGCGCCCGTCCTCGCGCAGCACCGGGATGCTGCCCACCGCCGCCCAGATTCCTGCACCCGCAGCAGCTTCACGCGCGGCGGCCAGGACCGGGCTTTGCTCCTCCGGAACGACGTGGGGAGTGGCGCGGGCCCGATCACGATCGATCAGGCCGGTCATTTCCGGCGTGAAGATCATCTCCGCCCCGCCCATGGCCGCAGCGCCAATCGCTCCGGTCAGCACTTCGGCATTGTGCAGGGGGTCGATCCCCGAAGTCATTTGCAGGACGGCGATGCGGGTCATCGGCTCATAGCCCCAGCAGGGGGGCCAGCTTGCCCGCCCGGTCGAGCGCGTGGATATCGTCCGACCCGCCCATGGCCTGATCGTTGATGAAGATCTGCGGCACGGTCATCGCACCGGGCGCGCGCTCCTGCATTTCCGCGCGCTTGGGTCCGCCCATGGTAATGTCGTACTCGGTGTAGCTTACGCCCTTCCCGTCCAACAACGCCTTGGCGCGGACGCAATAGGGGCAGCCCCACTTGGTGTAGATTTCAACCTTCGCAGCAGACACGCGCGCACTCCTCTTGAAACGCAGCCGGGCTAGCATATCTCGGATGCGAAGTCATGGTCCGCAAGGGCATGGCTTCACCGGGATGCCACCTTGGGTCCCGCCAAACCATGATTGCTCATTTCAAGAGGATTATGCCATGAACCGTTTCGATTTCACCCCCTATCGCCGCACCATGGTCGGTTTTGACCGCCTGTTCGATCTTCTGGAAAACCAGGGCCGGATGAACAGCGGCGACAATTATCCCCCCTTCAATATCGAGCGCCGGGGCGAGGACGCCTATCGCATCACTCTGGCCGTGGCGGGCTTCAAGCCGGCTGACATCGACATTACCGCCCAGCAGAACCTGCTGGTGATCCAGGGCAAGAAGGCGGACGAAGCTTCGGCAGGCCAGTTCCTGCACGTCGGCATCGCCCAGCGCGGGTTTGAGCGCCGTTTTGAACTGGCGGATTATGTCCGCGTGGAGAACGCTAACTTGGAAGACGGCCTGCTCACCATCGACCTGGTGCGCGAAGTGCCCGAAGCGATGAAGCCCAAGAAGATTGCGGTCGGCACGCAAAAGACGCTCAGCGTCGTGCACGACGCAGCGAGCGGCGGCGACAGCCAGGCCGCCTAAGCCCATATATCGAAAGCGGATATGAAAAAGGGGGTGAGGCAGAACCTCACCCCCGCGACGCTTGCGCGTCGCCTGTCGCATCGCGATCATCCGGGTCGCAGAAGATGATCAGATCGCGACAAGCTGTACAGGAGGCCGTGTTTTCCGGCCTTCCTACCGTATTGGGAAGTAGCGCTTTTTTGCCGCTCGTAAAGACTGGGGAATGCCCCTCCAGCCCTAAAGGTACGTATTCACAACGCATATCCAAGGCAAATCACTGGCCTACATGGATAATTTTGAGTGAACGCCAAGTGTAATTTTTTTAGCCTAACGCGCTGATAATACCGACCCCGGGTTTCAACAAACGATTGCCGAAACTGGAGCGATTCGGAATTGGATAACTTGCGTTAACTTTTTCAAATCCGCAGAGAATTTGGAAAGCGTTACACCAACCGCGCTTGCGCCAGGGCAGCCGCGATGAAGCTGGCGAACAGCGGGTGCGGCTCGAACGGACGGCTCTTCAGCTCAGGATGGAACTGCACGCCGATGAACCACGGGTGGTCGGGCCGCTCGACGATTTCGGGCAGCAGACCATCAGGCGACATGCCAGAGAAAACCAGTCCGCCCTTCTCCAGCGCCTCGCGGTAGGCACCGTTCACTTCATAGCGATGGCGATGCCGCTCGCTGATCTGCGTTGCCCCGCCATAGATCGACGAGACATGGCTGTTGGCACCAAGCTTGGCCTCGTAGGCGCCAAGCCGCATGGTCCCGCCCAGGTCGGTATCGGCACCGCGTTTTTGCAGGCCTTCCGGGCTCATCCATTCGGTGATGATGCCGACGACCGGTTCGCTGGGTTCACCGAACTCCGTGGAGCCGGCGCCAGCAATTCCGGCGGTGTTCCGCGCGCCTTCCACGCAGGCCATCTGCATGCCCAGGCAAATGCCGAAGAACGGCACCTTGCGTTCACGGGCAAAGCGCACCGAGGCAATCTTGCCCTCGGTCCCGCGCACTCCGAAGCCGCCGGGCACCAGGATGCCGTGCATCGGCTCGAGCTTGGTCACGATCTCGTCGTCGCCGCCTTCAAACAGTTCGGCGTCGATCCACTTGATATTGACCTTGACCCGGTTGGCCATGCCGCCGTGGATCAGGGCTTCGTTCAGGCTCTTGTAGGCGTCGGGCAGGCCGACATATTTGCCGACCACGCCAATCGTCACCTCGCCCTCGGGGTTCTGGTAGCGGTCGACGATATCTTCCCACTGCGACAGGTTCGGCGCGGGGCTGGACAGGCCGAAGTGGTGCAGCACTTCCGCGTCGAGGCCCTCGGCGTGATACTGTAGCGGCACAGCATAGATGCTGCTGGCATCAAGCGCTTGGATCACGGCTTCCTTGCGGACGTTGCAGAACAGCGCGATCTTGGCGCGTTCGTTTTCCGGCAGCGGATGCTCGCAGCGGCAGAGCAGGATGTCCGGCTGAACGCCCAGGCTGGTCAGTTCGCGCACCGAATGCTGGGTCGGCTTGGTCTTGAGCTCACCCGCAGCGGATACGTACGGCACCAGGGTCACGTGGACCGAACAGAACCGTTCGCGCCCCAGTTCGTTGCGCAGCTGGCGGATCGCTTCGACAAAGGGCAGCCCCTCGATGTCGCCGACCGTGCCGCCGATTTCACACAGCACGAAATCGAGGTCGTCGGTATCGTCCAGCGCAAACTGCTTGATCGCGTCGGTGACATGCGGAACGACCTGCACAGTCGCGCCCAGATAGTCTCCCCGACGCTCCTTGGTGATGATGTCACGATAAATGCGGCCAGAAGTGATGTTGTCGGCCTGGCGCGCCGAGACGCCGGTAAAGCGCTCGTAATGGCCCAGGTCCAGGTCCGTCTCGGCGCCGTCGTCGGTCACATAGACTTCGCCGTGCTGATAGGGACTCATCGTGCCGGGGTCGACGTTCAGATAGGGATCGAACTTGCGGATCCGGACCTTGAATCCACGAGCCTGGAGCAGAGCCGCGAGGCTTGCCGCCATAAGACCTTTGCCGAGCGAGGAGACCACGCCGCCGGTGATAAAAATGTACCGCGCCATGGGAGTCGCGCCTTAAGCCGAAGTGGGGGGATCCGGCAAGCTCGGCTTACCGCAATCCACAATTAGCGGGTGAAAAAATGGCAACCACCGGCCAAATCGACCGGCGGGCCATCCTTGGAGCAGCGTTTTTACTGCTTCGGAGCCGGTGCGCTGAGCGGATCGGCTCCTGCCGGAGCAGCAGGACCGGCCGGAACCGTGCCGCCGCCCAGCGGGTTGATCGGAGCCGGCTGACTCGGAACCGAGGAGCGGTTCAGGCTGTCCTCGATCTGCCGATCGGTCCCGTTGCTGGCTGCCAGGGCGGCCAGCAGGATGCTGAGCGCAACGAAGGCAGTTGCCAGGATCGTCGTCGTCCGGGTCAGGAAATCCGCCGCGCCGCGCGCCGACATCAGGCCCGCCGGGCTGCCGCCCACACCCAGGCCGCCACCTTCGGACTTCTGCATCAGGATCACGACGATCAGCAGAAAGGCGACGATGGCCTGAACGACGGTCAGGAAGATGATAAGCGACATGGCATTCCCGGAAAAACTGGTCTGTTGCCGCGCATCTAGGCGCGCGGCGGCTCAAGTGCAAGCCGCTGGCTTATTCCGCGTCAGGACCGGCTGCCGCCAGGACAATGGCCAGAAAGCTGTCGGCGGTCAGGCTGGCGCCGCCGACCAATGCCCCGCCCACCTGGTCCGCGCCCAACAGTTCCTCGGCATTCTTGGCATTGACCGAACCGCCATAGAGAATGCGGATCGCCGCGCCATCCTCGCCATAGATGTCCAGCAGGCGCGCACGGATCGCGCGGTGCATGGCGGCCACATCGTCCACCGAAGGGACACGGCCCGTGCCGATTGCCCAGACCGGTTCATAGGCTACGGTGATGCGCGGGGTCAGCCCCTCGCCGCGGGGCAGCGAACCGTCCAGCTGGGCACAGACCACGGCTTCGGCCTGGCCTGCATCGCGCTCTGCCTCGGTCTCGCCCACGCAGACGATGACTTCGAGGCCAGCACCCAGGGCAGCTTCTGCCTTGGCCTTGACCACTGCATCGCTTTCCCCGTGCATGGCGCGGCGTTCGGAATGGCCAACGATGGTGAACTGCGCGCCGGCATCCGCGAGCATCGGAGCAGCGACGTCGCCGGTGAAAGCGCCCGAAACCTCGGCATGGCAATCCTGCGCGCCGACCGAGGCAGTCTGCACCGCCTCGCTCATCGCCTGGATCAGGGTGAACGGCGGAGCAATGCCAACGCGCACGCCGGGATGGCGGGCCGCGCCGCGATCAATGGCCCGCGCTTCCGCCAGCATGGCGCGCGTGCCGTTCATCTTCCAATTGCCGACTATGAAAGGCCGGTTGGGCATCTGGATTCCTCGCTGAACAAAAATTTCCCGCTCGACAGGCAGGCTCAGAACCGCGCCTAGGCGAGTGCATCGCAGGTTGTCAAAGGGGATGCGGCAAAGCGCCGGGGATGGTGCCCGCAAACCATTGCTTGCAGGCGCAATGCTGCTAAAGCCCGGCCTGATGCGCCGATGGTCGGCGCGGGTTCACTTCCTGGCGAGCGAGCAATGCTTCAGTCTTTCCGCAGTTTTTTCCAGTCCAAATGGGGGGTCGCCATGACCCTTGGCTTCGTCGCGCTGATCGCTTTTGCCTTTGCCAGCGGCGACGTGGCGAACATGGGCGGACTGGGTTCGGCCGGCGGGAAGACCACCCTGGCCAAGGTCGGCAAGGAAAAGATCGAGAATGCCGAGGTTGAACGCTCGGTCCAGACGATCCTCACCCGGATGCGCCAGCAGGACCCGACAGTGAACATGGCTACTTTCCTGGGCCGCAACGGCCTGGAAGACCTGCTTTCCTACCTGATTGACCGCAAGGCGGCACGCCAGTGGGGCCAGCGCCACGGCATCTACATCGGCGACCGCCTGATCGACAGCGAGATCGCCAAGATCACCCGCATCCAGGCTCCCGATGGCAAGGTCGATCCGGCGCTTTACCGCCAGTTCCTCGCCGAACGCGGCATGACCGATGCCGAGTTCCGCAAGGAAGTCGCCGAAGACCTGGTTGCGCGTCAGCTGACCGGGGCAAACCAGCTTGGCCTGCGCCTGCCGGCGAAGATTTCGATGCGCTATGCCGCCGTGATTCTCGAGCGGCGCAAGGGTGCAATCGTCACTCTTCCCGCCGCCGCCTTCGCGCCTGCCGCCCCGCCGAGCGAGGCGGAAATCACCGGCTGGTACAATGGCCGCAAGGGCGACTATGCCCTGCCCGAACGCCGCACGATCCGCTACATCACCTTTGGCGACAACGTGCTGAAGAGCGTGCCCGCCAGCACCGATGCCGAAATCGCTGCGCTGTATAACGCCAACAAGGCGAAGTACGCGCCGACCGACAAGCGCAAGCTTTCGCAGCTCGTCCTCCCCACCGAGGCGGCGGCGAAGGCCGTTGCGGCCGAAATCGCGGGCGGCAAGTCGCTTGAAGCATCTGCCGGGGCCAAGGGCCTGTCGGTTGCCAACCTGGGCAGCATGGAAAAGTCCGCCTTTGCCCTGCAAAGCACGGGCGATGCGGCCAATGCCGTGTTCTCCGCACCGACCGGCAAGGTTGCCGGACCGTTCAAGTCGCCCTTGGGCTGGCTGCTCGTCCGGGTTGACGGGATTGACGGCAACCCTGGCAAGACGCTGGAACAGGCACGCCCCGAACTGGTCAAGCAACTGGCCGAAGACAAGCGCCGCGCCGCCATCGCCGAATTCTCCGCCAAGATCGAAGACGACCTGGCCAACGGCGCAACCCTGCCGGATCTGGCCAAGGACATGGGCCTTCAGGTCCAGGAAACCGCGCCGCTGACTGCGGACGGCAATGTCTTTGGCAAGCCGGGCCTGACCGCGCCCAAGGAACTCGCACCGATCCTGCAAGCCGCCTTCACCATGGAAGGGGAACGTCAGGCGCAACTCACGGAAACCGAACCGGGCAAGACCTTCATGATCTATGACGCCGGGTCGATCACGCCCGCCGCACCGCCGCCGCTGGCTGCGATCCGCGACCAGGTGATTGCCGACATCCAGCTGTCAAAGGGCGCCAAGGCGGCCAAGGCTGCTGCGGAAAAGGTCCAGACCCAGATGCAGAAGGGCGTTTCGGCGGAAGCCGCCCTCGCCTCGCTCGGCGTCCCGCTGCCCCCGGTGGACCGGGTGGAAAAGGCGCGGATGGATGTGCAGAGCCAGGGGCAGAACGCGTCCAAGCCCGAATTGCTGCTGTTCTCGATGGCCAAGGGCAAGGTCCGCCTGCTCGCCGCGCCGCGCAATCGGGGCTGGTACGTCGTGACGGTGAGCGAAGTGATCCCCGGTCAGGTCGCCCCGAACGATCCGCGCCTCGCAGGTCTTCAGGAAAGCCTGCAGGGCGCGTTCGGCAAGGAATACGACGACCAGCTGAGCAATGCGATGCGGACGGAAATCGGCACTACCCGTAACGAAGAGCACATCTCCGCACTGAAGAAGCGGCTCCAGACCGGACAATAAGCCCATCATGAGCAGTACCCGTCCCGAGAACTGGACCGCCGCGTCCGCCGCCCTCGCCTCAGGCCGTTCCAGCCTGATCTGGCGCAAGCTGGTGGCGGATACCGAAACCCCGGTCGGCGCGGGAGTCAAACTAATCGAAGAAGGGCGCGGCGACTTCCTGCTGGAATCGGTTGAGGGCGGCGAAGTCCGGGGGCGCTACAGCCTGCTGGGCCTCGATCCTGACCTGGTGTTCCGGGCAACCGGCGCGGCGGCGGAAGTGAACCGCCAATGGCGCGATGATCGCGCCGCCTTTGCCCCGCTGCCCGGGGACAGCATGGCGGAGCTGCGCGCGCTGGTGGGCGAATGCCGGATCGACGTGCCGCAGGAATTGCCGCCGGTCCTGTCCTGCCTGGTCGGCTATTTCGGCTATGAAACCTATGGCCTGGTCGAAAAGCTGCCGCGCCCGGCGGAGAATCCGCTGGCCCTGCCGGACATGCTGTTTGTCCGCCCGGCCCTGATCCTGATCTTTGACCGGCTGACCGACGCGCTGTGGTGCGTCGCGCCGGTATGGCCGAACAGCGGCGATCGCGCGCTGGAACAGGCAGAAGAGCGGATCGACGCCGCGCTGCTCCGCCTAACCAAGGCGGCACCCTTGCCCGTGCGCGACGCCAGCCTGCCGGAGCCAGCCCTTCAACCCACCATGGCTCCCGGCCAGTACCGTGACATGGTGCTGCGCGCGAAGGACTACATCGAAGCAGGCGACATCTTCCAGGTGGTGCTGGCCCAGCGCTTTACCTGCCCGTTCACGCTGCCGCCCCTCTCGCTCTATCGCGCGCTGCGGCGCGTGAACCCCTCGCCCTTCCTCTACTTCCTGGACCTGCCTGGCTTTGCCCTGACGGGGTCCAGCCCGGAAATCCTGGTTCGCGTTCGCGATGGCGAAGTGACGATCCGGCCTATCGCTGGCACCCGCCCGCGCGGTGCGACTCCGGACGAGGACCGCGCCAACGAGGCGAGCCTGCTGGCCGACCCCAAGGAGCGCGCCGAGCATCTCATGCTGCTCGACCTGGGCCGCAACGACGTGGGCCGCGTGGCCGAGGCCGGTTCGGTGAAAGTCACGGAAAGCTACACGATCGAGCGTTACAGCCACGTCATGCACATCGTCTCCAACGTGGTCGGGCGCCTTGATGCGGCGAACCACGATGCGATCGACGCGGTCTTCGCAGGCTTCCCGGCCGGAACGGTCAGCGGTGCCCCCAAGGTCCGCGCCTGCGAGATCATTGCCGAGCTGGAACCCGAAACGCGCGGCGCCTATGCCGGCGGCGTCGGCTACTTTGCGCCCGACGGCAACCTGGACAGCTGCATCGTCCTGCGCACCGGAGTGGTCAAGGACGGCATGCTCCACGTCCAGGCCGGTGCCGGCATCGTGGCCGACAGCGACCCTGCCTATGAACAGCGCGAGTGCGAGGCCAAGGCCGGTGCCCTGATCGCCGCCGCGCGCGAGGCTGTTCGCGTCGCGGGTGAAGCGGGATACGGGCAATAGCTTGACCGCCGGGGCCGCGCATGGCTAGCCTGCGGCCATGCGCAAACTTCTCCTCCTGATCGCCGCCCTTTTCGCCGCCCCGCTCCACGCCGAAGACTGGTCCAAACGCGGGGCCGAGCGCGATGTCGTGCTCAAGGATTTCCGCTTTGGCACGGGCGAGGTCATGGACCTCAACCTGCATGTCACCACGCTGGGCACGCCGCGCCGCAATGCTGCGGGTGAGATCGAAAACGCGGTGATGATCCTGCATGGCACCGGCGGTTCGGGCCACCAGTTCTATCGCCCGCAATTCGCCGACGAGCTGTTCGGCCCCGGCCAAGTGCTCGACACTAGCAAATGGTTCGTGATCCTGCCGGACAACATCGGCCACGGCAAAAGCTCCAAGCCCAGCGATGGGCAGCGCATGGCCTTCCCGCGCTATGGCTATCTCGACATGGTGGCGGCGCAAAAGCGGATGCTGACCGAAGGTCTAGGGGTCAACCGGCTGCAACTGATCCTCGGGACCTCGATGGGCTGCATGCACGCTTTCGTCTGGGGCACCGAATATCCGGGCTTTGCCCGCCGCCTGGCGCCCTTTGCCTGCAACGCCATGGAAATCGCCGGACGCAACCGCATGTGGCGCCAGATGTCGATTGACGCGATCAAGGCCGATCCGCTGTGGAACGGCGGCAATTACACCCAGCAGCCGGAAAGCGGCCTGCGCACCGCGCGCTACATCTCGATGATCGCGGGCGGAAACCCAGTCGCGCTTCAAGCCCAGTACCCCACCCGCGATGCGGCGGTGAAGTACCTGAACGAAGCCTATGCTGCCCGCGCCGCCGGGGACCTGGACGCCAACGACCAGATTTATCAGCTCGATTCCTCGCGCGATTACAACCCGCTGCCGGGCCTGAAGAAGATCACTGTACCAGTCCTGTGGATCAATTCCGCCGACGATTTCATCAACCCGCCGGAACTTGGCCTGGCGCAGCAGCATGCGAAGCTGATGCCCCGCGCGCGCTTCATCCTTATCCCGGCTACACCCGAAACCAAGGGACACGGCACGCACACCTGGGCGAAGTTCTGGAAGAGTGACCTCGCCAAGCTGCTGGCAACCAAGTGACGGAGCGCCGCACGCTCTATCCGCCTATCGAGCCCTATGCCAGCGGCTGGCTGGACGTGGGCGACGGGCATGAAATCTATTGGGAGCGCTGCGGCACGCCCGGAGCCAAGCCGGCCGTCTTCCTTCACGGCGGACCGGGCGGCGGGTGCAGCGACAAGCAGCGCCAGCAATTCGATCCGGAGCGCTATGACGTTCTCCTGTTCGATCAGCGTGGCTGCGGCCGGTCCCGCCCCTTTGCCAGCCTTGAGGCGAACACCACCTGGCACCTGGTTGCGGATATGGAGCGGCTGCGCGAGATGGCGGGGCATGATCGCTGGCTGGTCTTCGGCGGCTCGTGGGGTTCCACCCTGGCCCTCGCCTATGCCGAAAGGCATCCCGACCGCGTGAGCGAACTTGTGCTGCGCGGCATTTTCCTGGGCACGTCCGGCGAATACGATTGGCTCTACAAATACGGCGCCAGCGAACTTTACCCGGAGGCCTGGCAGGCGTTCCGGGACCATATCCCCGAAGCAGAACGCGCTGATCTGGTCGAAGCCTATCACCGCCGTCTGACCAGCGATGACGAAGCGGTCCGCCTTGCCGCCGCGCGGGTGTGGAGCCAGTGGGAGGACACTACCGTGACCCTCTTGCCCCAGCCTCACGAGTCCGGACCGGAGGCTGACCGCAAGTCGCTGGCCGTTGCCCGGATCGAGAACCATTATTTCCGCCACAACTGCTGGCTGGAGCCGGACCAGCTTATCCGCGACGCGGGCAAGCTGCGCGGCATTCCGGGGGTCATTGTCCAGGGCCGCCACGATTGCTGCACCCCGCCCGCTGCCGCCTGGGCGCTCAAACAGGCCTGGCCGGAAGTGGACCTGCAAATCGTCCCCGATGGTGGGCACCTGTTCACCGAACCCGGCATTACCGACGGTCTGGTCCGCGCCGCCGACAGGTTTGCGGTGCCGCTATCCTGACCCGTTCGCCCTGAGGAGCCTTGAAGCTGAAAGCTGAAAGGCGTCTCGAAGGGCTGCGCGGAGTGCTTCGAGACGGCTCCTCAATCTTCGATTTCGGCTCCTCCTCAGCACGAACGGACTGGCTTTTACGATCATGCCAAGTGTGACTGGCAAAACGCCGCACAGCCGCCTATGGGCCTGTCCATGGCCGACATCCTTGTCATCGACAATTACGACAGCTTCACCTGGAACCTGGTCCATTACCTGATGGAATTGGGCGCCAAGGTGGAAGTGGTCCGCAATGATGCGATCTCCGCGGCTGAGGCCGTAACCAGCGGCGCGAAGGGCTTTCTGATTTCGCCCGGTCCCTGCACGCCCAACGAGGCGGGGATCAGCCTGGACCTGGTGGCAGCTTGCGCCAATGCGCGCCTGCCGCTGCTGGGGGTCTGCCTGGGACACCAGTCCATCGGCCAGCATTTCGGCGGCCAGGTCGTTCGCGGCGGGTTGATGCATGGCAAGACCAGCCCGGTCACGCACGACGGCACGGGCATTTTCGCCGGCCTCCCCTCGCCCTTCATGGCCACTCGCTATCACTCGCTGATCGTGGACGACGTTCCGGAAGGGCTGGTCGTCAACTGCAAGTCTGACGATGGCCACGTCATGGGCTTCCGCCATCAGGATCTGCCGATCCACGGCGTGCAGTTCCACCCCGAATCCATCGCCACCGAACACGGCCACGCCATGCTGGCCAATTTCCTGCGCATGGCAGGACTGGAACCAAAGGCAGTCGCGTGAATCTCGCAGAATCGGAAGACCTGTTCGGACGGATCCTCGACGGCCTCGTGCCGGATGAGGAGATCGCCGCGACCCTGGTTGAAATCGCCGAGCGCGGCGAAACGGCGGAGGAAATCGCTGGTGCCGTCCGGGCGATGAAGGCGCGGATGAAGCGCGTTTCGGCACCCGAAGGCGCGATCGACGTTTGCGGCACGGGCGGCGATGGCCAGCACAGTGTGAACGTCTCGACTGCCGTGGCGCTGGTCGTGGCGGCCTGCGGGGTACCGGTGGCCAAGCACGGCAACCGCGCCGCCTCCAGCCTCGCGGGTGGAGCCGATACGCTGGAAGCCGTCGGCCTGAACATCGCGCGGGCCTCGGAACTGGCAGAGCAGACCCTGCCCGACCTGGGCATTGCCTTCCTCTTTGCGCAGACCCACCACCCGGCCCTCGCCCGCGTTGCTCCGATCCGCAAGGCGCTGGGCCGCCGCACGATCTTCAACCTGCTTGGCCCCCTGGCCAATCCTGCTGGTGTCCGCCGCCAGCTGATCGGCGTGGCCAGACCGGACCTGATCGCGCTTTACCGCGACGCGATGCAGCTGCTCGACACCGAAGCGGCGATGATCGTCTCCGGTGCAGAAGGGCTGGACGAGCTTTCCGTCGCTGGTCCCAGCTATCTCGCCACAATAGGCTTGCCGCCCCTGCCAGCGGAAATTTCGCCTGACGATGCGGGCCTTGCACCCTATCCACTGGAAGAACTGCGCGGGGGTGACGCGGCCTATAACGCAGAGGCACTAAAGCGGGTGCTGATGGGCGAACAAGGCGCCTATCGCACTGCGGTCCTGCTCAACTCCGCAGCCGCCTTGCTGGTGGCGGGACAGGTCGAGGACTGGCTGGAAGGCGTTGAAGAGGCGGCCGAAGCTCTCGATAAAGGCTTGGCCAAGGCGCTGCTCGCTTGCTGGATCGACATGGTTCGGTGAGTTTTTGGGACTCACACGAAGACACGAAGGCACGAAGAGCTTCTTTCGGGGATCGTCCTTTTATTGGATAATCACGCAAAGCCGCAAAGACGCTAAGATGCCGGACATTCGGCGAAGCCGTGTGAAATACGGACGTAGAATTTGCCGCAACCATTGAGAGGCAAACGCCTTCGGCGACCAGCGCAACACCTTGGCGCCTTCGCGCCTTTGCGTGAGATTATTCCTACGCAACGTTTCGGCTGAAACGCCTTCGTGTCTTCGTGCCTTCGTGTGAGAATCAAACAAAACTCGACACCGCCCGAAAATCCAAGCTAGAGCGCCCCCGAGATGACCGACAAACTAGCAGAAATCTGCGCCACCAAGCGCGAAGAAGTTGCCGCCCGCAAGCCGCTGGCCTCCTGGTCCGACCTCGACGCCAAGGCCGCGCAGCAAACCGCCCCGCGCGGGTTTGAAGCTGCCTTGCGCCGAAAGGCCGAGACCGGCTTCGCCTTGATTGCCGAGATCAAGAAGGCCAGCCCGTCCAAGGGCCTGATCCGCCCCGACTTCGATCCGCCCGCTCACGCCCGAGCCTATCAGGCCGGCGGCGCGGCCTGTCTCTCGATCCTGACCGATGCGCCCTATTTCCAGGGGCATGAGGATTACCTGGTCGCCGCCCGCGCGGCCTGCGACCTGCCGGTCCTGCGCAAGGATTTCATGGTCGACCCCTGGCAAGTGGCTGAGGCCCGCGCCATCGGCGCCGATGCGATCCTGATCATCGTCGCCGCCCTCGACGACGCCCAAATGGCTGAGATCGAAGCGGCTGCGAAGGAACTCGGCATGGACGTTCTGGTCGAAGTGCACGACGAGGCCGAAATGGAACGCGCCGCTCGTCTGAGCAGCCGCCTGATCGGCGTCAACAACCGCGACCTCAAACGGTTCGTGACTGACGTGGCCAACAGCGAACGCCTCGCCCCCCTCGCCCCGGCGGGCACCTTGCTGGTCAGCGAGAGCGGGATCAACGGCCATGCCGACCTGCTCCGCCTGGAAAAGTCCGGCATCCGCACGTTCCTGGTCGGCGAAAGCCTGATGCGGCAAGATGACGTTGAAGCCGCGACCCGCACCTTGCTCAACGGATAGCGCCTGTCCACTGGCGCCGAAAGCTGCAACAAGACGGTCAGACCGATCGACGGAGGAACGATGAGCGAGCTGACCCACCTCGACGAACAGGGCAAGGCGCGCATGGTCGATGTCGGCGCCAAGTCAGAAACGCGCCGCGTGGCCATTGCCGAGGGCCGGATCACCATGTCCGCTCAGGCGCTTACCGCAATCCGTGATGGCGCGGTTCCCAAGGGCGACGTTCTGGCTGCGGCGCGCATCGCCGGCATCATGGCCGCCAAGAAAACCGCCGACCTGATCCCGCTGTGCCACCCCCTCTCGCTCGACGCGGCAACAGTGGACTTCGCCTTTGAAGAGAGCGCCGTGCGCGTGACCGCCAGCGCCTCGCTATCCGGCAAGACCGGTGTGGAAATGGAAGCGCTCACCGCCGCCTCGGTGGCGCTCCTCACCATTTACGACATGGCCAAGGCGGTCGACAAAGGCATGGTCATTTCCGGCATGCGCCTGATCGAAAAGCGCGGCGGGAAGTCCGGAGACTGGCGCGCAGAGGATTGATTGTTCGGAAGGCGTAACTGCTTGACTCGTTCCGAAAGGTTGCTTACTTGTTCCTCATTCGTTCACTGAACGGTGCAGGAACATTCCCGTTCCGGACCGATTCCAACGGAGTGATGCCGGCATGCTGACTCGCAAGCAGCACGAATTGATCCGCTTCATCCAGGCCCGTCTTGAAGAAAGCGGCGTCTCCCCCTCGTTTGAGGAAATGAAGGAGGCTCTGGACCTCAAGTCAAAGTCCGGGGTTCACCGGCTGATTTCCGCCCTGGAAGAACGCGGGTTCATCCGCCGCCTGCCCAATCGGGCCCGGGCGCTGGAAGTGCTGCGTCAGCCCGATGACGTAACGACCAAGGCTCCGGCTCGCGCGGCGAACAGCAACAGCGCGGCAGCTGCCGTGATTCGTCCGCCCGAAGCGCGCCCTGCTCCGGCCAATGACGTGATCGAAATTCCCCTGCACGGCCGGATTGCGGCGGGCGTCCCGATTGAGGCGATGGAAACGTCGGCCACCCTGCCAGTCCCGGCAGCCCTGCTGGGCGCGGGCGATCATTACGCCCTGGAAGTTTCCGGCGATTCGATGATCGAAGCGGGCATTCTGGACGGTGACTATGCCCTGATCCGCCGCACCGATACGGCACGCGATGGCGAAATTGTCGTAGCCCTGGTGCGCGGCGAGGAAGCAACGCTGAAATACCTGCGCCGCGAGAATGGCCGCGTCAGGCTCGATCCCGCCAATGCGGCCTATGAACCGCAGATCTATGATCCGCGCGAAGTGGTGGTCCAGGGCAAGCTGGCCGGATTGCTGCGCCGCTATCACTGATCCGGGGCGCTGCTTGCCTCCTCGGCCGGCAGCGCTTTTGCAGATGGCTGGTTGGCCTGCCTCGGCTTCCACCAGCCATGCTGACCCTGGTCCTCAGCGACGGTGGCGAGCTTCTGCTGGACCAAGTCGATTTTCAGCCCTCCGGTTTGATCGAGCATACGCCGGTCCACCTTTAACCAGCGCGGGCGGCACGATCCCGGCAAGTATCGTCCGGCGATGACGATATCGGCCCGGTCGCAGGCGGCAGCGAGTGCGCGTTCCGGAACAAAATCCGTCCCCCGCCCGATCAGCAAACGCCACGATCTGCCCCTGCGTTCCAGCTTCAGCGCGCAGAAATCAGCATTGCAATTGGCTCCGGGCCATTCCGCAATCGTCCTCGTCGCACCGCTCATGCCCGCACTTTCGAGCAGGTTGTCGCGGGTGTATCCACTTCTGCTGTCGCGCAGCACCAGCAGATCTTCGCCTGCCACGCGTGTAATCCCGACATGTTTTCCGTCGCTGGAGACCAGCAAGTCCGGGGTTCTCACCTGGCTCAGCAAGATCAGTCCGGCCGCGACGGGGACCAAACCCAGCAAGCGGATCCGGCTTTGCCAGAGTGCTAGCCACAAGCCGCCCGCCACGAACAGGGCAAACGCGCCCCTCCCCATGCCCGGCATGGCCGTGACTGCACCGGGCATGGCCGCAACCCAGTGCGCCAGAGCCAGCAGCAGTTCCAGCGACTTGCCCGCCAGCCACCAGAACGGCGCACCGATCCCCACCAGATCGAACAGCAGTGCGAGGGCAATCAGCGGCATCGAAGCCAATGTCGTCAGCGGGATCGCGACGACGTTGGCCAGCGCTCCGTAAACCCCGGCGCGGTGAAAATGGAACAGGACAATCGGCATCAGGGCCAGTTCAATCACCACGCCCGTAATCAGCAGGCCGAACAGGTTACGCGCTCCTTTCGCCAGCCAGCCTTCCTCACGCGGAGCATTGAAGGACCGCATGCCCACAGATCCATGCAAGGCAACGATGGCGATTACCGCTGCAAAGCTCATCTGGAAACTCGGCCCGACGACGGCTTCAGGCCAGAACAGGACGACCAGAAAACCGGCGATGGTGACCATCCGCATCGACAAGGGATCGCGGCCCATGGCGAGGGCGGCGAGGACCAACACGGCCCCGATGCAGGACCGAATCGTCGGCAGTTCCGCGCCGGTCAGCAAGGTATAGCCAATCCCGACCAACGCTCCTGTCCCGGCGGCGACAAGGGGCAAGCGCACCCGCAAGGCCAGCCAGGGCCATAGCGCCAGCAGGCGGATCGCCACGAAGTAGCCTGCCGCCACGACTGCGCTGACATGTAGCCCGCTGACTGACAGCAGGTGCGTCAGCCCGGCGTCGCGCATCGCCTGGTCATCCGCTTCAGCAATGGCCCCGCGATCGCCGCTGGCCAAAGCGGCGGCAATGGTCCCGGCAGAACCGTCCAGATTGGCCCGGACGTGCCCAGAAAGCTGCCGCTGCGCCGCTGCGATGGGGCCGCGCTCTCCTGGCTGGAGGACTTCCACCGGGCCAAGCACGCTGCCTGTGGCGGCGATCCGGCAAACCAGGCGGTGCGGGAAAAGTCATAGCCACCCGGCAGCATCGGCGCAGGCGGCGGGACTAACCGCGCCCGAAGGCGGAGCCGCGCGCCTTTTTCAATCGAACCCTTCGCCTCATCCAGTGGCAGGTTCAGCCGCACCTTGATCGCTCTTGCACCGCCCGGTTCGCGGGTCGCCAGGATCAGGCGCACGCGCTGCTCCGCCGGTTGGTCTTCGCGGTCCAGCACGGTCGCTTCCAGCGTCGCGGCAATGGGCCGCGCAATCGGCCTTGCCCCAACAAGTTCTGCCTTGATCCAGACCAGAGCGCAGCCGAGAGCCACGGCAATGCCCACGACCGCCAGCGACCGGCGCAGGTACGGATAGCGTCCGTCCGCCCGGAAGAATCCGATTGCGGCCAGGGCGATGCCAAGGCCCGCGCCAATGACCGCCCCCCAGTGCCAGGCGCTGGGCGTGATGAACCAGCTGGCGATCCCTGCAATCAGCGCCACAAGGCCCCAGGGCGCAAGGTCGAACCGCGACCGGACAAGGAATCGTTCAACCTGCTCAAGCCCGCTGGACAAGTCGCGAGTCATGCGCCAAGGGCCATGTTGCAGTGCAGCGGTATGCGCCGCATCGCTGCCCATAGGCACCTGCGGCAAAGTTTCGCGACCCATGGCAGTAGATGACAGGAAGGGACGATTGATGGCAAGTGATAGCGTCATGGCGGCAACGGGCGAACCCCGCGGCGTCGTTACGCGGTTTGCCCCCTCGCCCACGGGCTACCTGCACATCGGCGGGGCCCGCACGGCCCTGTTCAACTGGCTGTTTGCACGCCACCATGGCGGGAAGTACCTGCTGCGGATTGAAGATACGGACCGCGCCCGTTCCACCGATTCCGCCATTGAAGCGATTTTCGATGGATTGGAGTGGCTCGGCCTGGGCGGCGATGAGCCCGCGACCTTCCAGTTCGCCCGCTCCGACCGCCATGCCGCAGTCGCGAACGAACTGCTGGCCAATGGCCATGCCTATCGCTGCTACCTGACGCAGGAAGAGCTCCAGGCCCGGCGCGAAGCGGCCCAGGCAGAGCGGCGCACGTTCCGCATTGACAGCGAATGGCGCGATGCAGACCCGGCGACGGCTCCGACAAATCAACCCTTCGTGGTCCGCATCAAGGCCCCGCGCGAAGGCGAGACGGTCATCGAAGACCTCGTCCAGGGCCGCGTCGCGGTGCAGAACGCGGAGCTTGACGATTTCGTCCTGCTCCGTTCGGACGGTACGCCGACCTATATGCTGGCCGTCGTGGTGGACGACCATGACATGGGCGTAACCCACGTGATCCGCGGCGACGACCACCTTAACAACGCATTCCGCCAGCTGGCGATTATCCGCGCGATGGGCTGGCCCGAACCGGCCTATGGCCATGTTCCGCTGATCCATGGCCACGACGGGGCCAAGCTTTCCAAGCGTCACGGCGCGCTGGGCGTCGATGCCTATCGCGACGAGATGGGCGTACTGCCTGAAGCGCTGTTCAACTATCTGCTGCGTCTCGGCTGGGGCCACGGCGATGACGAGATCATCAGCCGCGATCAGGCGGTTGAATGGTTCGATATCGCCCATGTCGGCAAGAGCCCGTCGCGGTTCGACCTGGCCAAGCTGCTCAACCTGAACGCGCACTACCTGCGCGAGGCTGACGATGCGCGGCTGGCAGAGCTGGTCGCCGCGAAGCTGACGGCTGATGTCGACCTGAACCTGCTGACCCAGGCCATGCCGGTGCTGAAGGTCCGTGCCAAGGACGTGAACGAACTGGCTGCCAGTTCCGCCTTCCTCTTTGCCGAGCGTCCGCTGGCGATCGAGGAAAAGGCCCAGGCACTGCTGACCGACGATGCCCGCGCGCTGCTCGGCAGCATCCACGCCCGGATCGCGGCATTGGACGAATGGGCAATTGACACGCTTGAGGCAAGTTTGAAGGCTATGGCCGAAGAACTTGGGCTTGGACTCGGAAAGCTTGCGCAACCCCTTCGGGCCGCGCTAACCGGGCAAACGACTTCCCCAGGTATTTTTGACGTTCTGGTCCTGCTCGGCCGGGAAGAAAGTCTGGCCCGGATCGGTGCCCAGGCCTCGGTCGATGCAGGCAAAGTTTGAGGAGGTAGCTAAGGTGGGCAATACGGTTAAACTCGGCGCCGGTTCTGGCGAAACGGAATATCCCGTCCTTTCGGGCAGCGTCGGGCCGGATGTCATCGACATCCGCAAGCTCTATGGCCAGACGGGCATGTTCACCTATGACCCGGGCTTCACCTCGACGGCATCGTGCGAAAGCGCGCTGACCTATATCGACGGTGACGAAGGCGTCCTGCTGCACCGCGGCTATCCGATCGGCCAGCTGGCGGAACATTCCAGCTTCATGGAAGTCAGCTACCTGCTGCTGAACGGCGAACTGCCCAGCAAGGCTGAACTTGACCAGTTCACCAATACCATCACCCGCCACACCATGGTGCATGAACAGCTGACCAGCTTCTACAGCGGCTTCCGCCGCGATGCACACCCGATGGCCGTGATGTGCGGCGTAGTCGGCGCGCTTTCGGCGTTCTACCACGATTCCACCGACATTTCGGATCCGGTGCAGCGCAAGATCGCCAGCCACCGCCTGATCGCCAAGATGCCGACCATCGCGGCCATGGCCTACAAGTATTCGGTGGGGCAGCCGTTCCTCTATCCGGACAACAACCTGTCCTACACCGGCAACTTCCTGCGCATGACCTTCGGCGTGCCGGCTGAAGAATACGAAGTGATCCCGGCAGTCGAAAAGGCCATGGACCGCATCTTCATCCTTCATGCCGACCATGAACAGAACGCATCGACCAGCACCGTCCGTCTGGCCGGCTCGTCGGGCGCCAATCCCTTTGCCTGCATCGCTGCCGGTATTGCCTGCCTGTGGGGTCCTGCCCACGGCGGCGCGAACGAAGCCGCGCTCAACATGCTCAAGGAAATCGGCACGCCGGACAAGATCCCGCACTATATCGAGCGCGCCAAGGACAAGAACGATCCGTTCCGCCTGATGGGCTTCGGTCACCGCGTCTACAAGAACTACGACCCGCGCGCGACCGTCATGCAGAAGACCGTGCGCGAAGTGTTCGACGCGCTGAAGGTCAACGATCCGCTGTTCGAAACCGCGCTGCGCCTGGAAGAGATCGCCCTGAACGATCCCTACTTCGTGGAAAAGAAGCTGTTCCCGAACGTGGACTTCTATTCGGGCATCATCCTTTCGGCGATCGGTTTCCCGACCACCATGTTCACCGTGCTGTTCGCCCTGGCCCGCACCGTCGGCTGGGTTGCGCAGTGGAACGAAATGATCAGCGATCCAGGCCAGAAGATCGGCCGTCCGCGCCAGCTCTACACCGGCCCGACGCAGCGCGATTACGTACCGCTCGACAAGCGCTGATCGCGCGCCCGCTTTCGGCACCCTGCTTCCCGGTGATGCAGGGCCGGAACGGTGGCGGCAAATCTGATAAAAGGGAAAAGCGGGCCATTGCGCCCGCTTTTTTCGTTAGTCGAGACGGTACGCTTTTGCTGCGGCAGGCGTCTGGGCCGAAAGGTCCGCCGGAATATCCAGCACGAACCGCGCCCCCTGCCCCGGCGCGCTCTCCACCGTAAGATCTCCGCCCATGGCCCGTGCGAGGCGGCGCGAAATGTAGAGGCCAAGGCCTGACCCGCCATCTTCCCCGCTGCGACCAAGCCGCTCGAACTTGTCGAACACCTTGACCTGCTGCTCGTGCGACAGACCGGGGCCTTGATCGGCAACGATAACCCGAGCGCGTGCGCCTTCGTCTTCGAGGCGGATCCAGATGTGAGAATTTTCCGGAGAGTAGCGGATCGCATTGCCCACCAGATTGAGCAGGATTTGCAGAACGCGGCGCGATTCCGCGATGGCCGCCAGGCTCTCCCCTTGGCGGGGCGCGTCGATCGCGATGCCCTTTTCCTGCGCCCGTCCAGCCAGGATGCTGGCCGCCTGCTGCGCTACCTGCGCAAGGTCGATCCGGTCCGGCGCCGTGTTGAAATCCTCCGATTCCACCACTTCAAGATCGGACAGATCCTCCACAAGGGCAAGCAAGTGCTGCCCGGCTGCGGCAATGTCAGCCGCATACTGGCTGTATTCGTCCGCAATCGGGCCGGCCAGGCGAGTCCGGATCGTCTCGGCATTGGCAATGATCCGCGAGATCGGCTGGCGCAGGACAGGAGCGACATTCCGCCCGACCAAGCCCTGGCTGTTGCGGGGCGCGGCGACTTCGGCCTCGTGCAGTTGCGGCCGTGCCAAGGGAACATCGGCGGTAAGGCAGAGTTCGAACCCCGCCGGATCGCGCCCCGGCACTTGCTGGGGTAAGAGCGTGGCGCGCCACTTGCGCTGCGATCCGGGAATGGTCAGGCTCGCCCCATCAAGCAGGCGCCAGTGCATCGGCTGGTGATGGTTGGCACCGTCAACCGAAACGAAATCGGTCCAGGGCCGTCCCAGTCCCCCCTTCATCGCGCTGCACAGTTCAGCCAAGTCAGCAGCTTCGCAATCGACCGAAAGCAGGCATTGCCGCCGGTCGAGCCGCGCCACCAGTTCGGCGAGCGTGCGGTCGATTGCGGCGCGATGCTCGGCAATTTGCGCGGTGTCCTCGGGTGGGAGCGGCGCGGACTGCCATGACGCAAACCGCATGTTCGTTCCGCCGTCCGCATCAGGCTCGATCTCAACCCAGGCCGTGATTGCGTCGCGCCCATTGCTCGCGCGGATGGTCCGGGCAAGCTTCAGCCCGAAGGTCCGCGCCTTCGTTTCCAGTTCGCGCAGCGCCGGAATGGCAATCACCCCGGGAAGCTCTCCGCCGCATTCGAACTGAAGCTCTGACAAGCGCTCACTGGCGTTGACCAGATGACCTGCGGCATCGCTGCGGCCTTGCGCCAGGGGGGGAGGATGTGCGGCCATGGGCGATCACCCTAGCCTGTTCAGGGCCGACTGGGCCAGCAAAGTTGCGGCCTGATCGGTGCCAAGGTGTTCAAGGTAAGCTTGCAGCCGCGCGTCGGGTTGCAGGATCTCAAGCTGCTGGACGATCCCGTCGGGGTTGATGCCAGCAGCGCGCAGGGCAAGCGCGAGCCGGGTCAATTGTTCCTGGCTGACGATCAGAGCCACTTTCTCCCGCTCCTCGCCGGAAGCCTGGGAAAGCGCGGTCAGGAATATCGCGCCCCCGGCATGGCCCAGCGAAAGCCCGGCAGTCGCCCCTCCCCCCATCCCCGTAACGAGGCGCGAGAGGAGACCAAGCCTGCTGCGGCTCTCGTCAAAGGCGGAGCGAACCGCAGCTTCGCAACGTTCCGCAGTATCCTGGCCAGAAACCACATCGCGGAATGCAATCAGGACCCGGTGCAGCAGATCGCCCGGCAGCTCCCCCAGCGGAAGCTGCATCCGCCGCTGGTTCTGCACAAACCGCGCCTGGGCGGCGACCAGCCCCATGGCCAAGGCCGACACGTGTTCATCGCTTGAGGCCAGAAGAGCCTGCAACAGAGGCGAGACCACCGGATCAAGCCCCAGGCGCGCTTCAAGGCGCAAGGCCAGCTGCACTTCGAGCGCAAGGGCGTGGACGTGGACCAGCAGCTCCGGCTCACCGACAAGGCGCTCAACCAAAGCGGCTGACAACTCCGCATTCTGGTCCGTGGGATTTCCTTCTGCCGCCAAACCTTCAAGCAACTGGCGCGTCAGGTCAGTCAGCATTCCGCGTGTCGCGGCTACGATCTCGTCGCGGAAAACCGAATGGTCCTCACTGGACAGCAGATGCCGCAGGACCGGCCCGACCGATTCAATCACGGCATCGCCGCGCGCCAGATCCTGCCGCAGCGCGTCCTCTGCTGCAACGGGACTGGAGGCCCGAGTGAATCCTTCGGTCATTGCGCCGACCTAGACCAAGTTGGTTAATGCCGCGTTAGCCGCGATTGCCCAAGAGGCAGGAGGATTACACCTAGGGCAATCAGGCTGGACGCGATCATTGCAGTTGCGCCGCCCAGTCCGGCCAGGATCGAGCCGGCCAGCAGCAAGGCGATCAAGCCCCGGTCGTGGAACCACGCCGACCAGCTCCCCGGAAGAAGTCGCGGCACGATCCTGAGGAGAGCAACGAGCATGAAAGGCGCGAACAGCCGCGCGCCCAGATCCTGTCCCTGGCCAGGTTCAGATCCGAAAGCGGCCAGGATGACGATCAGCACGTCGAGCAGCCAGCCATAGATCTCCTTTGCGTCGAACCCCCTTGCCAACGGGTCCTGCTCGAATTCGATGCGGGCGATCATGGCGGCGGATTCCCGCACGATCCAGCCCAACGCAACGAAGCCCAAGCCCAGCGCCGCAAAGCCTAGCCAGCCAGCGCCTAGGGCGAGCAGCGACAGGACGGCAGCCGCAAGCACCAGCACTCTCGCGCCGCTTCCGGCGTGCAGCATCGCCGGTCCGAAACTGCGCACGGCCAGAAGCGCGAGCCCGCCTGACAGGCTCAACCCGCCCTCTCCGCGCGTGCGTTGGCGGATCCATTGCGGTTCCAGCGCGTGGGCCTGTTCCTCGCTGCGAACGAGGGTCCAGAACAGGCGCGCCTGATCCGGCTGCGGAATGGCTTTCTGCCGCACTCCGGCTTGCAGCGCGATCCGCAGCAGGGCCGAAGTCGCATCGCAATCCGCCGGCAATTCGGCCAGGCGCTCAACGAGGCGGCCGGGCAAGCGCATGGCACCGCCAAAGGCGTGGTTCAGGTCAATCCGCTCGAAACCGGCGGCCAGGCCTTGCTCGATCGGCTGGACCAGCACGGCCTGTCCTTCTTCCAGCAGCGCATGGGCTGCGGAATTGGTGGCAAACAGACCGTCGGCCAGGACCAGGACCTCGTCCACTGCGCTGACCAGCCCGACCAGGGCGCGCGCATGGGAAATCAGGTGGAACTGCGCCCCGCCCGCCTCGATCTGCTGCTGCAAATCGCTCAGTTCCGGAGAAAGCCCAGGCGCTATGCAAATAATCCGCTCACACCCCAGTTGCAGCGCCAGCGTTGCCTGCTGGCGCGCGACCGTAAGCCCACCGATCCGCAGAAACGCCCGCGCGGACGAACTGCCCGCAGCCATCGGTTCAAGCATTGTCAGAACGGCAACGCGCAGCGTCTTTCTCCGCACTTTTGGGGGTGCGCGTTGTCTAATGGACTATTGCGCCAGTGCCAAGCAATCCCTGTCCGCTGGCGGCTAAGCTGCTGCGAATTCTTCCAGAAAACTGCCGATGCGGCGCAGGACCAGGGGATCGCCAGGTGCGCCATCCAAGGCCTCGTCAGCCAGGTTCATCAACGCCTCGGCATGGAATGAAGCGGCCAGACCTTTCAGGCGCAAGGCCGCCATGTGCCAGTTCGCATCGCAGCGGGCGCGCTTCATCAGGTCCAGTTGGCGGGCCGCACTCTCACCGAAAGCATTGCGCAGTTCCGTGAACAGCGCGGCATCCTGCCCTGCTGCCAGAGCGATGGTCGCGTCCAGTGATCCTGCTTCATAGGCCATCGGCCGACGCTAATCGGGGAAAGGTTAAACTGGGGTTTATCCTTCCGGCTAACATGGTAAACGCAGGACCATGACCCGCAGGACGCGCATTGTTGCGATCGACGCTGGCGAGCCGGAAGGCGCGCCCTCTCCCGAAGCCGTGATCGAAGCCATCGAAGCGCCTGCCGAAGATTATCAGCTACCCGATGCAGATGAGGAAATCGCTCCGGCAGGCCGTTCGTGGGGAGCAATCGCTGCGGTAACCCTGACTTTTTCCGCCGTTGCCGCATGGACCGTGCTGTTCATCCTCGCCAACCTGGCCGAAATGCAGGCGGGCGCCTCCTTGCAGCAATGGACGGGCTGGCTGCGCGATTGGGCGGTTCCGGTTCTGCTGGTGGCGGTAGCCTGGCTGGTCGCCATGCGCAACAGCCGCCGCGAGGCCTTGCGCTTTGGCCGTACGGCCCATTTGCTCAGCGTGGAATCGGCGAGGCTGGAAGAACGCCTGTCGGTCGTGAACCGCGAACTCAGCCTGGCGCGGGAATTCATCGCCTCGCAGGCGCGCGATATCGAATCGCTGGGCCGCGTCGCTACCGAGCGGCTGTCCGAACATGCGGAACGCCTGTCGACCCTGATTTCCGACAATGGCAACCGGCTGGATTCGATCCAGACGGTCAGCGCCGCCGCGCTGGAAAACATGGAATCGTTGCGCGGTCACCTGCCGGTCATCGCCAGTTCGGCAAAGGACGTGACCAACAACATCGGCACCGCCGGCCGCACGGCCAATGCCCAGATCGACGATCTGGTTGCGGGCCTCAACCGCCTCAACGAATTCGGCAAGGCCAGCGAACGCCAGGTCGCCAGCCTGAGCCGCGTGGTTGACGATACGCTTGCCGAATTCACCCGGCGGACGGACGAACTGGGCGAAATGATCGATCGTCGCTTTTCGGCTCTGGAAGAACGCGGGGCGGAATTCCGCACCCAGCTTGAAACGCATGAAATCGAAGCCCTGGCCGCAATCCGCAGTCGGGCCACGGCCTTGTCCGATGAACTGGAAGACGCCCGCAAGATCCTCGACGTGCAGGAATCCGAAAGCCTGACTTCGCTGCGCGCACGCCTGACCGCCATTCGCGACGAAAGCAGCGCGCTGGTCCGCTCCCTGCGCGATGGAGAAAGCACGGCCCTGCAATCGTGGAAGATCGCCATTGTCCAGCTTGAAGAAGACCTGACCGGCGCCATCGCGCGGGTCACCGAAATCGACGAAAAGGCGATGACCTCTGCCCGCAATCGCCTGACCGATCTGGCCAATGAAGCGGCTGTACTGGACAGCCGCATGGCCGAACGGGACCGCCTGTTTGCCGACGAGCTGGAGCGCCGCCAGGCCGCCTTCGAACAGCGCCACGCCCAGTTTATCGCGCAGCTGACCGGCCAGCTGGAATCGCTGGACCTCCAGATTGATGAACGCCGCGCCGCGCAGGATCAGCATGGCCGTCAGCTTGTCGCGCAGAGCGAAACCGTGGCGCAGCAGTTCGAAGTCCTGGCCCGCCGCCTGGACGAAGTCACCGCCTTGGGCGGCGAGGCGGAAGACCGGATTGGCAAGAGCCTCGAGACGCTCGGCCATAACCTCGCCTCAAGCCGCGAAGCGCTCCAGGGAACCGACGCGGCGATTGCGGACCTGACCGATGGCAGCGTGCGCTTGCTGGAGCTGATCCAGGCCAGTGTCCAGCATTCGTCCACCGACCTGCCCCGCGCGATGGGTGTTAGTGAAGCAAAGCTTGCCGAGGTTGAAAGCCGGGTGACCGCCTTGAAGCAGACGCTCGGCGAAGCAGAGTTGAGCGGTGATCGGGTAGCGGGTCATATCGCGCGCGGGAGCAGCGAGCTTCAGACCGCCATCTCCCGGATCGAAAAGCTGTCCTCTCAGCTGGACGCGGACGGAGCGCGCCAGGCCGGAACCTTTGCAGAGCTGACCGCCTCGCTCGAAAAGGTGCGCAGCGAAAGCCTGGCCATCGCCGAGCAGGCCCAAGGCCAGCTCAAGCAGGCGATTGAAGAGCTTGACCGCTCAGCCCGGGATGCCGTGACGAACATCGGAACGATGAGCGCTGGCGCCATCTCCGAAGTTGCCGCCCGGCTGGGCGACGAAAGCACCCTCGCTATCGACAAGGCCATACGTGAACGCGCGCAGGAAGTAGCGGGTCAGCTTGAACAGGCAGCCGCCAGTGCCGCCAGCATCAGCCGCGAGGCCGCCATGCAACTGCGCGACCAACTGGCCAAGGTCAGCGAACTCACCGCGCACCTGGAACAGCGCGTCGCCCATGCCCGCAGCCGCGCGGAAGAGCAGGTGGACAACGATTTCGCCCGCCGGGTTGCGCTGATCACGGAAAGCCTCAATTCCAACGCCATCGACATTGCCTCGGTCATCGACACGGAAGTGACCGATACGGCGTGGTCAGCCTATCTGAAAGGAGACCGCGGGATCTTTACCCGGCGAGCGGTGCGGCTGCTCGACAGCGGCGAGGCCAAGGCGATTGCACACCTGTACGAGGAAGACCGGGCGTTCCGCGATCACGTCAGCCGCTATATCCATGATTTCGAAGCCATGCTGCGCCAGCTGCTCTCCACCCGCGACGGCCATGCCCTGGGTGTGACGCTGCTGTCGTCGGACATGGGCAAGCTCTACGTTGCGCTCGCCCAGGCCATCGAACGGCTGCGCAATTAGAAAATGTAGCGGGTGACGTCGATATCCTCGATAGTCAGCCAGCCCTGCACGTAGTTGACGTAGTACAGGCCGAACAGGACAATGGACACCCAAGTGGCGCGGATCGCCACTTTGCGCGGGCTGAAGTTGACCGGTGCGCTGGTCACCTGGCCCGGCACGGTTTCCGCGCGTTCGTCGTCATGGGTGCGCACGCCGAATGGCAGCACGAAAAAGGCGCTCATCACCCAGAACAGGAAATAGATCGCCAAGGCAGAGGTCAGCTTCATTCGATCAATGCTCCGCGAGGATCACCCGGACTTGCGGCTTCTTGCCCGACCAGCGCAGCGCGGCGCGGCGCGCGGCCAGGCGGGCCGCTTCGGTTATAGCCTCCCGATCGTGGCGTTGGCCACCCTTCAGGCGGGCAAGCGCGGCGCTTACATCTTCGCGCGCTTCGGCCATGAAATCTTCCAGGTCCTCGTCCAACGGCAGGCCGACGCCTTCCACGTGGACGCGGCCCTTACCGCTGAGCACCACGATCACCAGACCGCTCGCCGCAAGGCGCCGCCGCATGACGATCGCCTCACCATCAGCCGGCGAGATGATATCGCCATCCAGGATAAGGCGGCCTGAGCGGACTTCATCGATCTTGCCCGGCTTACCCGGAGCCAGTCGGACCATGTCCCCGTTCTCTTGCACCACGGTCCTGGCAATCCCGCAGGCTTTGCCAAGCTGCGCCTGTTCCTTCATGTGCCGCATCTCGCCGTGGACCGGCACAAGGATTTCAGGCCGCAGCCAGCCATAGAGCGCTTCCAGTTCCGGGCGTCCGGGATGGCCGGACACGTGAATGCCGCTCTGGCGGTCGGTAACGATAGTAATGTCACGCTTGGCCAGACGGTTCTGGATGCGCCCAATCGCGATTTCGTTGCCCGGAATCTGGCGGCTGGAGAAGAGCACGACGTCGCCCGCTTCCAGGCCGATCGGGTGGTTGTCCTCGGCAATCCGGGACAAGGCCGCGCGCGGCTCGCCCTGCCCGCCGGTTGCCACGATCAGCACTTCACCGCGCGGCAGCGACATGGCCGTGTCGAAGTCGACCCGTTCCGGCAGGTCCATCAGGTAGCCGCAGCCCTGCGCCGCCTTGATGATCCGGTCGAGCGAGCGCCCCGCCACGCACAGCTTGCGCCGACTGGCCCGCGCCACTTCACCCAAAGTCTGAAGTCGGGCCACGTTCGAGGCGAAGGTCGTGACGACGATCCGCTTGCCGTGGTGCCGCGCCACTTCTTCCAGCAAGGCCTTGCGGACTGCGCCTTCGGAGCCGGATGCCTTCGGATTGAACACGTTGGTGGAATCGCAAACCAGAGCGAGAACGCCTTCGTCGCCAATCTGCGTCAGTTCCTCAGCGGTTGCCGGAACGCCGACCAGCGGGTCGTCGTCCAACTTCCAGTCGCCCGTATGGAAAATCCGCCCATACGGCGTTTCGATCACCAGTGCATTGCCCTCGGCAATCGAGTGTGCCAGCGGCAGATAACGGATGCCGAACGGTCCCAGGTCGAACCGGTCGAGGTGGTCGATCACGTTCAGCTCGATTTCGTGGCGGTTACCCGCTTCCTCCAGCTTTTCATTGACCAGCTTGGCCGTGAACGGCGTGGCATAAAGCGGAACGCCCAATTCCTTGGCGAAATAGGGAATGGCACCGATGTGGTCCTCGTGCGCATGGGTCAGAACCACACCGAGCAGATCGTCGCGGCGCTCTTCGATGAACTCCAGATCGGCAAAGACCAGTTCGGTGCCCGGATATTCAGCCGCTCCGAAGCTCATCCCCAGATCGACCATCAACCACTTGCCGTTGCAGCCGTAGAGGTTGACGTTCATGCCGATCTCGCCCGATCCGCCGAGCGCGCAAAACAGCAGTTCCTTGCCGGGCTTCATGACGTCACCGGTCCCGGTTGGCATAAAGCAGCGCGATGCCGCGCAGGGTCAGGTCGGGTTCAACCCGGTCGAACAGGTCGCCATGGCGCTGGAACAGCGGAGCCAGGCCCCCGGTCGCAATGACCTTCACGGGGCGGCCAATTTCGGCCTTCATGCGGGCAATCATTCCTTCGATCATGCTGACGTAACCCCAGTAAACGCCGATCTGCATCTGGCCGACCGTATCACGGCCAATAACGCTCGAGCTGGGGGGCGGTTCGATCGCGATGCGCGGCAGCATCGCCGCCGCATTGTAGAGCGCGTCCAGCGACAGGCTGACCCCGGTGGCGATGGAGCCGCCAAGGTAGGCGCCATCCGCACCGATGTGGTCAAAGGTCGTCGCCGTGCCGAACGAAATGACGATCTTGTCTCCCGGCTCTAGCGCCTGGGCGGCAATGGCGTTGACCGCCCGGTCTGCACCCAGGGCGCGCGGCTCATCAACTTTCAGGGCAATCCCCCATTCGACCGGCGCGCGGCCGCCGACCAGGGCCTCGACCCCGAAGTACTTCGCCGCCAGTTCCTGCAGATTGTGCAAGGCGCGCGGGACGACCGAGGCAATCACCACGGCATGCACGTCAGACCGCTGGAAACCTTCCATGCGGAGCAGCTGATCCAGCCAGACCGCGTATTCGTCTGCCGTGCGCTTGATGTCCGTTGCAAGCCGCCAGCGCTGGACGATTTCGCCCGCATCGTTGACCAGCGCGAACTTCACATTGGTGTTGCCGTTGTCGATTGCGAGCAGCATTTCCCTGTCCCTAGCTTCCCTCGGCCAGGCGAACCTCGCCGGCGTGGATGAACCGCGTCGTGCCGTCAGCAAGCCGCAGTTGCAAGGCCCCATCTGGCGTCAATCCGGCAAACTGCCCGTATATGGGCACTTCCCCCGGCTCGCCCACCGCCAGCGCAGTGCCTTGGGCATGGGCCGCAGCCTGCCAGCGCCGCACCAGCAATTCGATCCCGAAACTGCGCCAGCGTTCCAGTTCCTGCGCGAACTGGATAGCAAGATTGCGGGCAAAGTGATCCCGGTCCGGCGCTGGACCGAAGGCGGAAAGGGCTATCGTCTCCCGCCCCGCCACTTTGGGAGCATGGGCCAGGTTGACGCCGATCCCCACGATCACGCTGTCCCCTACCCGCTCCAGCAATATCCCTGCCAGCTTGGCCTGGCCGATCATCACGTCATTGGGCCATTTGAGCAGTGCAACCGCTGGGGCGGGAACCAGCGGAGCGACGACTTCGTGCAAGGCCAGGCCGCAAAGCAAGGCGAGGCTGGTTGCAGGTGGATCGCCCGCTACCAGACGAACCACGGTGGACCCCATGAAGTTGCCGTACCCGTCAAACCAGGTTCGGCCCTGGCGTCCGCGCCCTGCCGTCTGGCGCTCGGCAACGAGCCAATCGCCCTCCGCCACAACCTCGCCGCGGTGCAGGCGCGCGGCGAGGTCGGCGTTGGTCGAACCGGTTTCCTGGACGGTCTGGATCAAGCTGCGGCGAACAATACGCCGGCGGCCAGCGCTGCCAGCACGCCAAGGCCCTTGGTCAGCAGCCAGCCCAGCGGCGAGATCAGCAGGGCCGAAATGGCCAGCAGCCATTCGTGCACCATGTCGCTCTGCCCCGTGGCTTTCCCTACCGGCTCGTCAAAGTACATGACCTTGACGATCTTGAGGTAATAGAACGCACCGATCACGCTGCCTGCGGCTGCAATCACGGCCAGCGGCACCAGCCCAGCGGCAACGGCGGCCTGGAAAACCACGAACTTGCCCCAGAACCCGAAGAAGAACGGGATCCCCGCCATCGAGAACATGACCGAGCCCAGACCCAGCGCCAGAAGCGGACGGGTGCTGGAAAGTCCGGCCAGGTCCGAAATCGCCTCAAGCTGACGTCCTTCGGCATCGCGCAGCATCAGGACCGCGACGAAGCCGCCAATGGTCATCGGCACATAGATCGCCAGGTAGACCAGCATGGCCGAAACGCCTTCCGGGCTGGCGGCGGTCAGACCGACGAGCATGAAGCCGACGTTGTTGATCGACGAATAGGCCAGCAGTCGCTTGAGGTTGGTCTGCCAGATCGCACCGAGCGCACCGACGACGATCGAGGCAACCGCGGCGAAACCGATGATCTGCTGCCACGCCGCAGTCTGGTTGCCAAAGGCCTCGACCGCAACGCGGATGGTCAACGCCAGAGCCGCAACCTTGGGAGCCGAAGCGAACAGCGTCGTCACCGGGGTCGGCGCGCCTTCGTAAACGTCGGGCGTCCACATATGGAACGGCACGGCGCTGATCTTGAAGGCCAGACCGGCGATCATGAAGGTCAGGCCGAACAGCGCGCCCTTTGACAGGCCGGTGCTGGTTGCGGCGGCAATGCCGTCAAAGCTGATCGTGCCGGTGAAGCCATAGGTCAGGCTCATGCCGAACAGCAGGATGCCGCTGGCCAGCGCGCCCAGCACGAAGTACTTCAGACCCGCTTCTGCCGAACGCTCGTCCGACTTGAGGAATGCCGCAAGGACATAGGCAGCGAGCGAGTTCAGCTCGAGCCCGACGTAGAGCGTCAGCAGGTTCGTTGCCGAAACCATCATGCCCATGCCGAGTACGGAGAACAGCACCAGCACCGGGAATTCCGGGCGGTAACCGCCGTGCCGTTCAAAGAACGACGGAGCCAGCAGCAGCGACGCCGCAGCAGCGACGTAGATCAGCAACTTTGCAAAAGCGGCGAAGGCGTCTGCCGAAAACAGACCGTCGAATGCCAGGGCGGCATCGCCGGTCACGCCGTTCAGCAGCGTCGGCGCGGTAATAACGCTGGCGGCGATCAGAACCAGCACGGACAGCCAGTTCACGGCGCGGGCGTCGCGCCGGGTTTGCCCCCAGGCCGACCCGACCAGCAGGATCAGGCCGGATACGCTCAACAGAATTTCAGGCGCGGTTAGGCGCAGCGACTGCATCCAGTCCATCAGTGCGCCCCCCCTTCTTGGGCGTGTTCTTCATGCGGCTTTGCCACAGCGGCAGTCAGCCGAGCATCGCTCTCCGGCTTGGCGCGGGCGATCCGCGCGTCCAGGGTCGCGATGTCCTTGCGCATCGGGGCAAGGAAGCTTTCAGGATAGACCCCCATCCACAGCACGGCTGCGGCAATGGGAGCGAGCATGAACCATTCGCGGGCCGAAAGGTCCTTCATGGCGGCGGCGTCCGCATTCTTCTGATCGCCGAAGACGACCCGGCGATAGAGATAGAGCATATAGGCCGCACCCAGGATGATCCCTGTCGTGGCGATGAACGCCACCCAGCTGGAAATCTGGTAGATCCCGGCCAGGCTGAGGAATTCGCCGACGAAGCCGCTGGTACCCGGCAGGCCGATCGAAGCCATGGTGAACAACAGGAAGAACAGCGCGTACTTCGGCATGTTGATCGCCAGGCCGCCGTAACGGCTGATCTCGCGCGTGTGGAGGCGGTCGTAAATCACGCCGACGCAGAGGAACAGCGCACCCGAAACGAGGCCGTGGCTGAGCATGACCACCATCGAACCTTCAAGACCCTGGGTGTTGAAGGCAAACAGGCCGATGGTCACGATCGCCATGTGCGCGACGGAGGAATAGGCAATCAGCTTTTTCATGTCGTGCTGCACCAGCGCGATCAGCGAGGTCACGACCACCGCAATCATCGACAGCCAGTACACCAGCCAGGCGAAGTGCGCCGAGGCTTCGGGGAACATGGGGAGCGAGAAGCGGATGAAGCCGTAGCCACCCATCTTCAGCAGAACCCCGGCCAGGATCACCGAACCGGCGGTGGGCGCCTGGACGTGCGCATCGGGCAGCCAGGTGTGGACCGGCCACATCGGCATCTTCACCGCGAAGCTGGCGAAGAAGGCGAGCCACAGCCACTTCTGCGCATCGAACGGGAAGTCGTATTCCATCAGGGTCGGAATGTCCGTGGTCCCTGCGGTCTGCGCCATCCAGATCATCGCGATCAGCATCACGATGGAGCCAAGCAGCGTGTAGAGGAAGAACTTGTAGCTGGCGTAGATCCGCTCGGCCCCGCCCCAGATGCCGATGATCAGGTACATCGGGATCAGGCCGGCTTCGAAGAAGATGTAGAACAGGAACAGGTCCTGCGCGGCGAAGACGCCGATCATCAGCACTTCCATCAACAGGAAGGCTGCCATGTATTCGCCAACCCGCTTTTCGATGGACTGGCTCGCCAGGATGCAGATCGGCATCAGGAATACCGAGAGCATGATCAGCGTCAGGGCAATGCCGTCAATGCCCAGCTTCCAGGCGAAACCGGCGAAGATCGCGTGGCTTTCCTGGAACTGCCACTGCGCACCGCCGACGTCGAAGCTGGTCCACAGGACGATACCCAGGGCCAGGTCGATCAGCGTAGCAACCAGGGCCACGGTCCGCGCCGCCTGGGCCGAAACCATCAGGCAGACGATGCCAGCCACCAGCGGCACCAGCAGCATCAGCGAAAGAATGGGAAAATCGGTCATATCAGTGCACCAGGACCCAGCTGATCGCTGCGGTGAGGCCAAGCAGCATCACCAGCGCATAGGAATAGAGGTAACCGGTCTGCAGCTTCGAAGCGAAGCGGCTTCCCTGGAGGACGGCCCAGGCCGAACCATTGGGACCGAACCGGTCGATCAGGCCGATGTCGCCCAGCTTCCAGAACTTGTCGCCAAACCAGAAGGCCGGGCGGACGAAGACCAGGTTGTACAGTTCGTCAAAGAACCACTTGTTGTAGACGAAGGTGTGGACCGGACGGATCGCCGCGACGAGCTTCGCCGGGAAACCGGGGTTCTTGATATAGCCGTACCAGGCAATCAGCAGGCCGGTGATCATGACGACGGCCGGAGCCCACTTCACCCAGGTCGGCACGCCGTGCATGTGGTGGATCAGCTCTTCGCTGAACGCCACGCTGCCCTGCCAGAAATGGCCGGTGCCTTCGCTGATGAACGAGTGGTGGAACACGAACCCGGCCAGGACCGCGCCAAGCGACAGCACGCCCAGCGGGATCAGCATGTTGATCGGGCTCTCGTGCGGATGATAGCCCGCAGTGCCATCATCGTGGTGCGCATGGCCATGGGCATGGTCGTGCCCGTGATGATCGTCATGCACCGCGTGCTGGATATGCTCCGACTGTTCCCAGCGCGGCTTGCCGAAGAAGGTCAGGAAGACCAGGCGCCAGGAATAGAAGCTGGTCAGCAGCGCCGCACCCAGGCCCATCCAGAAACCAAACATGCCGATCGAGGTATGCGCACCGAACGCCGCTTCGAGGATCGCGTCCTTCGAATAGAACCCGGCAAAGCCGAACAGACCGACCACGCCCACGCCGGTGATCGCCAGCGTACCGATGGTCATGGCCCAGAAGGTCAGCGGGATATGCTTACGCAGGCCGCCGTAATAGCGCATGTCCTGTTCGTGGTGCATCGCGTGGATTACGGACCCGGCACCCAGGAACAGCAACGCCTTGAAGAAGGCGTGCGTGAACAGGTGGAACATCGCCGCACCGGGAGCGCCGACGCCGGCTGCCACGAACATGTAGCCGAGCTGCGAGCAGGTCGAATAGGCGATGACGCGCTTGATGTCCCACTGCGTCGTACCGATGGTAGCGGCAAAGAACAGCGTCGCCGCGCCAACTGCCGTGACAACGCCCATGGCAACCGCGCTGGTTTCGAACATTGGCGATAGACGGCAGACCATGAAGACGCCGGCAGTTACCATGGTCGCCGCGTGGATCAGCGCCGAAACCGGGGTCGGGCCTTCCATCGCGTCGGGAAGCCAGGTGTGCAGGCCCAGCTGCGCCGACTTGCCCATCGCGCCGATGAACAGCAGGATGCACAGGATCGTCATCGTATCCCACTGCATGCCCAGGAAGCCGATGGTCGAACCCGCCATGCCCGGTGCGCGGACCAGGATTTCAGGGATAGACACGGTGTTGAACACCAGGAACGTGCCAAAAATGCCCAGCATGAAGCCAAGGTCGCCGACGCGGTTGACGACGAAAGCCTTCATCGCAGCAGCGTTCGCGCTGGGCTTCTTGAACCAGAAACCGATCAGCAGGTACGAGGCAAGGCCCACCCCTTCCCAGCCAAAGAACATCTGGACCAGGTTGTCCGCCGTCACCAGCATCAGCATGGCGAAGGTGAACAGGCTGAGATAGGCGAAGAACCGCGGCTGATCGGGGTCCTCGGCCATGTAGCCCCAGGAATAGAGGTGAACCAGCGCCGACACCGACGTGATCACGACGAGCATGATCGCCGTCAGCGTATCGACCCGCAGCGCCCAGTCAAAGGTCAGGCTGCCGGACTGCACCCAGTGCAGCACTTGCACAACCTGCGGTTCGGCATGACCGCCGACGAACGACAGGAAGATCGGCCAGCTCAGCGCACAGGCGATGAACAGCGCGCCCGTCGTCACCGACTTGGCCAGCGTATTGCCCAGCGCGCGGTTGCCCAGCCCCGCAATAGCGGCAGCCAGCAGCGGCAGGAAAACAATGAAGAGGATGGGATTCACGACAGCCTTACCCCTTCAGCTGATTGACGTCTTCGACCGCAATGGTGCCGCGGTCGCGGAAGTAGATGACCAGGATGGCCAGGCCAACAGCCGCTTCACCGGCTGCGACAGTCAGCACGAACATCGCAAAGACCTGTCCGGTGAGGTCGCCCAGGAAGCTGGAAAAGGCCACCAAGTTGATGTTCACTGCCAGCAGGATCAGTTCGATCGCCATCAGGATGACGATCACGTTCTTGCGGTTAAGGAAAATCCCCAGCACGCCCAGCACGAACAGGATCGAGCTGACCACGACATAATGTTCGATACCGATCACAGCTGAACCCCCTTGCCCACTTCGGGCTTGACGTTGATCGTCGCATCACCCGGACGGCGCGCGTTCTGCTTGGCGATGATCTGGCCGCGCGTGTCGCTCCGCTTGCGGTGGGTCAGCACGATTGCGCCGACCATGGCGACCAGCAACAGGATGCCCGCCGCTTCGAACAGGAACAGGTACTTGCCATAGAGCAGGTGACCGATGGCCTGGATATTGCTCATGCCAGCAGGGATCGCAGCGCTGCCATCAGGCGTGCCGAGCTGGATGCCGCCCGAGCCCACCGCGCCAAGGCCAATGGCCAGTTCGGCCAGCAGGACCAGCGCCAGGGCAATGCCCAGCGGGAAGTTGCGAACGAAGCCTGCGCGCAGGGCGGCAAAGTCGATGTTCAGCATCATCACCACGAACAGGAACAGCACGGCGACTGCCCCGACGTAGACGATGACCAGCAGCATCGCGATGAACTCTGCCCCGGCCAGAACCATCAGCCCGGCGGCGTTGAAGAAGGCGAGGATCAGCCACAGCACCGAATGAACCGGGTTGCGGGCCGTGATCGTCATCGCGCCGGACAGGATCGTCAGCGCTGCGAACAGGTAGAAGGCAAGTGCCGTAATCATTGCGCGCGCCCCCTAGCGATACGGCGCATCGGCTTCAAGGTTAGCGGCAATCGCCCGCTCCCACTTGTCCCCGTTGGCCAGCAGTTTCGCCTTGTCGTAAAACAGTTCCTGCCGCGTTTCCGTGGCATATTCGAAGTTCGGCCCCTCGACGATGGCATCGACCGGGCAGGCTTCCTGGCAAAAGCCGCAGAAGATGCACTTGGTCATGTCGATGTCATAACGCGTGGTGCGGCGGCTGCCGTCCTCGCGCGGTTCGGCCTCGATGGTGATCGCCTGGGCCGGGCAGACCGCTTCGCACAGCTTGCAGGCAATGCAGCGCTCTTCCCCGTTGGGATAACGGCGCAGCGCGTGCTCACCGCGGAAACGCGGGCTCAGCGGGTTCTTTTCGAAGGGGTAATTGATCGTCGCCTTGGGCTTGAAGAAATACTTCAAGGTCAGCCAGTGCGCCTTCACGAATTCCCACAGGGTGAAGCTCTTGACGAGCTGCGCCACGGTCATACGCCGTACCTCACATACATCAGCCAGCCACTGACCATCACCACGAACAGCAGCGAGACCGGCAGGAACACTTTCCATCCCAGGCGCATCAGCTGGTCATAGCGATAGCGCGGGACAGTCGCCTTCACCCACGAGAAGATGAAGAAGAACACGAAGATCTTGATGAACAGCCACAGCCAGCCCGGGATCAGATAGAGCGGAGCCCAGTCGACCGGCGGCAGCCATCCGCCCCAGAACAGCGTGGCGTTGAGCGCGCACATCAGCAGGACGTTGGCATATTCGCCGAGCCAGTAGAGCGCGAAGCTCATCGAGGAATATTCGGTCTGGTAACCGGCGACCAGTTCGCTTTCCGCTTCGGTCAGGTCGAACGGCGCACGCTGGGTTTCAGCCATGGCCGAGATCAGGAACATCACCGCCATCGGGAACAGCAGCGGGTTGAAGCCATAGCCGTTGAAGAAGCCGAGAACGTGTGCCTTCTGGCCCATCACGATCCCGTTCATCTGGAAAGTGCCAGCGTACATGACGACGCAGATCAGGATGAAGCCGATCGAGACTTCGTAACTGATCATCTGCGCCGAAGCGCGCATGGCCGAGAAGAACGGGTACTTCGAGTTGGACGACCAGCCCGCGATCACCGTGCCGTAAACCCCCAGCGACGAAATCGCGAGGACATAGAGCAGGCCGACGTTGATGTCGGCCAGGATCGCGCCGGAATTGAACGGGATCACCGCCCAGGCCAGCAGCGCGACCGTGAAGGTAATGATCGGCGCGAGCAGGAACAGGCCCTTGCTGGCTCCGGCCGGAATGATGGTTTCCTGCAGGAAAACCTTAAGGCCGTCAGCGAAGGATTGCAGCAGGCCAAGCGGACCGACCACGTTGGGGCCACGACGCAGCGCCATGGCGGCCCAGACCTTGCGGTCCACGTAGATGATCATGGCCACGGCCAGCATCAGCGGCAGGGCGATCAGCAGGATCCCGGCAAT
The DNA here is from genome assembly GCF_050281025.1 of Novosphingobium sp. NPDC080210. Taxonomy (NCBI): domain Bacteria; kingdom Pseudomonadati; phylum Pseudomonadota; class Alphaproteobacteria; order Sphingomonadales; family Sphingomonadaceae; genus Novosphingobium; species Novosphingobium sp. NPDC080210. The sequence continues at coordinate 462,324 of NZ_JBNNWL010000001.1, read as the reverse complement.
CGTGGCGATGAACCACGACCATTCATAGGACAGGCCGAACGATTGGAAGAACTGGGTCATTCCGCAGCCTCCGCAAAGCTTTCCCCGTGCAGCAATTCTGCCGAGCAGCGCTGCATCGTCACGCTGGCGCGGGCGATCGGGTTGGTCAGGTAGAAGTCCTTGATCGGATAGGCCTCGATCGTGCCCGAAGCCCCGGCCTTGCCCTTGGGCAGAGCGCCGTAGCCAGCCAGGCCATCGCGGCCAAGCGCCGGAACGGCGGCCACCATGGCAGCGCGCAGTTCGTCGAAGCTGTTGAAGCCGACATTGACACCCAGGGCATCGGCCATGGCGCGCAGGATGGTCCAGTCTTCACGGGCATCACCCGGAGCGAACACGGCCTTGTCCGCAAATTGCACGCGGCCTTCGGTGTTGACGTAGGTGCCAGCCTTTTCGGTGTAGGCCGCTGCCGGCAGGATCACATCGGCGGCATGGGCGGCCTTGTCGCCGTGGTGGCCGATGTAGACGATCATCGAACCAGCGAACTTGGCATAGTCCACTTCGTCAGCGCCGAGCGAGATCACCATCTTCGGCTTGGCCGCGACCAGATCGGCAATGCCGCCCTTTTGCGCATAGCCCAGCATCAGCCCGCCCATGCGGCTGGCCGCCATGTGGAGCGCGTTGAAGCCGTTCCAGCCTTCGCGCACCAGCTTGTACTTGTCCGAAAGCGCCAGGCACGCATCCAGCGCGCCCTTGCCCAGGGCAGCGCCGCCGATAATCAGCGCCGGACGCTCAGCCGCCTTGAAGGCCGCGTCAGCATCCTTGGGCAGCTTGTCGATCACGGACAGGTCGTTGCCCAGGTTGGTGACCGGGTAAGTCGCATCCCATTCCGGGCCGACCACGAAGACCTTGGCGCCGCGCTTCGCTGCCTTGCGCAGGCGCGCATTGACCAGCGGCGCTTCCCAGCGGACGTGGCTGCCGACGATCAGGATCGCATCGGCTTCCTCGATCCCGGCCAGGGTCGAGTTGAAGTTGACGGCTGCCAGGTTCGAGCAGTCGTAATCCAGCCCGGTCTGACGGCCTTCCAGCATCGTGGAGCCGAGTGCACCGGCAAGGGCCTTGGCCGCGAACATCGTCTCGCAATCGACCAGATCACCGGCCACAACCGCAACCGACTTGCCCGGATTGATCTTGCCAATCGCGGCAAAGGCATCGGCCCAGCTGACCGCCTCGAGCTTGCCATCGCGGCGCAGGTACGGCTTGTCGAGACGACGGCGGGTCAGGCCATCGACCTGGAAACGCCCCTTGTCGCTCAGCCATTCCTCGTTCACGTCGTCGTTGATGCGCGGCAGGGCGCGCTTCACTTCGCGGCCACGGCTGTCGATACGGATGTTCGCACCGACTGCGTCGGAGACGTCGATCGACAGGGTCTTCTTCAGCTCCCACGGACGCGCTTCAAACGCATAGGGACGGCTGGTGAGCGCGCCGACCGGGCAGAGATCAATCACGTTGGCCGACAGTTCATGCGTCGATGCACGTTCCAGATAGGTCGTGATCTGCATGTTTTCGCCGCGATAAAGCGCGCCGATTTCATCGACCCCGGCGATTTCCTCGCTGAAGCGGACGCAGCGCGTGCACTGGATGCAGCGCGTCATCACCGTCTTGATCAGCGGGCCCATGTACTTCTCGGTCACGGCGCGCTTGTGCTCGTGATAGCGCGAGCCGCCACGGCCATAGGCCACCGACTGGTCCTGCAGGTCGCATTCGCCGCCCTGGTCGCAGATCGGGCAATCGAGCGGGTGGTTGATCAGGAGGAACTCCATCACCCCTTCCCGCGCCTTCTTGACCATTTCGCTGTCGGTGCGAATTTCCTGGCCTTCCGTGGCCGGAAGCGCGCAGCTGGCCTGCGGCTTGGGCGGTCCGGGCTTCACTTCGACCAGGCACATGCGGCAGTTGCCGGCAATGCTCAGCCGTTCGTGATAGCAGAAGCGGGGAATTTCCTTACCGGCCAGCTCGCAGGCCTGCAGGACAGTCGCGCCCTGCGGAACTTCGAGTTCAACGCCGTCTACGGTTACCTTGGGCATTACTCGGCTGCCTCCCGCACGTTCTCTGCAATGCGCCGCTCGATTTCGGGGCGGAAGTGGCGGATCAAGCCCTGGATCGGCCAGGCGGCCGCGTCGCCCAGGGCGCAAATGGTATGGCCTTCGACCTGCTTGGTGACGTTCCACAGCATGTCGATTTCTTCCACGTCGGCATCGCCAGTGCGCAGGCGCTCCATGACGCGCCACATCCAGCCCGTGCCTTCGCGGCAAGGAGTGCACTGGCCGCAGCTTTCGTGCTTGTAGAAGTAGGACAGGCGCGAAATGGCGCGGACGATATCGGTCGACTTGTCCATGACGATCACGGCGGCGGTGCCAAGGCCCGAGCCGAGTTCGCGCAGGCCGTCAAAGTCCATCGGCGCGTCCTTGATCTGCGCCGCCGGGACGAGCGGAACCGAGGAACCGCCGGGGATCACCGCCAGCAGGTTATCCCACCCGCCGCGAATGCCGCCGCAGTGCTTTTCGATCAGCTCGCTGAACGGGATCGACATCGATTCTTCGACGACGCACGGCTTTTCCACGTGCCCGCTGATCTGGAACAGCTTGGTACCCTTGTTGTTCTCCCGCCCGAAGGAGGAGAACCAGGCCGCGCCGCGCCGCATGATCGTCGGTGATACCGCGATCGATTCGACGTTGTTGACCGTCGTCGGGCAGCCATAGAGGCCGGCACCTGCCGGGAACGGCGGCTTCAGGCGAGGCTGGCCCTTCTTGCCCTCGATGCTTTCGATCATCGCGGTTTCTTCGCCGCAGATGTAGGCGCCCGCGCCGCGGTGGACGAAGACGTCGAAGTCATAGCCGCTCTTGCACGCGTTCTTGCCGATCAGGCCCGCGTCATAGGCTTCCTGCACGGCAGCAAACAGCACTTCGGCTTCGCGGATATATTCACCGCGAATGTAGATGTAGGCCGCGCGCGCGCCCATGGCGAACCCGGCCACCAGCGCGCCTTCGATCAGCTTGTGCGGATCGTGGCGGATGATTTCGCGGTCCTTGCACGAACCCGGTTCGGATTCGTCGGCATTGATGACCAGGAAGCTGGGACGACCGTCCTTGCTTTCCTTGGGCATGAACGACCACTTGAGGCCGGTGGGAAAGCCCGCACCACCGCGACCGCGCAGGCCCGATGCCTTCATCTCTTCGATGATCGCATCACGGCCCTTGGCGAGAATCGCCTTGGTATTGTCCCAATCGCCGCGCGCCTGGGCGGCCTTCAGGTTCCACGGCTGATAACCGTAGAGGTTGGTGAAGATCCGGTCCTTGTCAGCAAGCATGGCTTACCACTCCTTCCGGTAATCGTGATTGGCCTGGACCATCTCGGTCAGAGTGGTCGGCCCGCCCAGCGGCTCAACCGTGTGACGGCCCGGCTCCTGCGTGCCGGTCTTGGGCGACTGGCCAGCGGCGAGCGCGTCAAGCACCTTGTCGAGGCGTTCGGCGGTCAGGTCTTCGAAATTGTCGTCGTTGATCTGGACCATCGGAGCCGAGGCGCAGTTGCCCATGCATTCGACCTCTGTGAGGGTCCATAGACCGTCATCCGTGGTGTGGCCCTTCTCCATCCCGCGCTTCTTGCAGGCGGCCAGGATATCGTCCGAACCACGCAGCATGCACGGCGTGGTGCCGCAAACCTGGACGTGGAAACGGCCCACCGGGACCAGGTTGTACATGGTGTAGAAGGTCGCGACTTCGACCACGCGGATGATCGGCATGTCGAGCTGCGCCGCGACATATTCCATCACCGGGATCGGCAGCCAGCCCTGCGTATTGGTTTCCGCACCCACCTGGCGCTGGGCCAGATCGAGCAGCGGCATGACCGCCGAGCGCTGGCGGCCTTCAGGATAGCGGGCGATGATTTCCTTCGCCTTGGCCGCGTTCTCCGCAGTCCAGGCGAAATCACCCCAGCGCGCCCGCAGTTCAGGGCTATCGGGTTCGAGATGACGGTCAGCCATTACGCCGCCTCCAGGCTTGCGACAGTTCCTGGGTGAGGAAGAACAGTTCGAAACCGGCGACGCTGACCGTCAGCATCACCAGGCTGTCGCGATTGTCCATGCCCAGCCAGACCATGGCGAAATAGGCCACGGCGAGCAGCAGGCCGGTCAGAGCCGCCCAGACCCGCAATTGATCGAGATTGCTCAACTTCACCGGATAAACTCCACGCGAGAGCACTTGTCGCCCTCGAAGCTGTAGACTGCGATCACGTCGAACGGTTCGACCAGTTCCGAACCATCGGAAGCCGGCCCGCGCGTCACATGTTCGCGGAACAGGACATAGTCGCCGATTTCCTGCTTCTCGACGATCTTGGCATGATTCTGCGGCCACTTGGCGAAAGCAGCAGCAAGGCCGCTGCGCGTCCCTTCCTTGCCTTCGCGCACCACGGCGCCGCGATAGTTCGCCTCGCAGGCGTCATCGGTCATGTAGGACACGTAAAGGTCCACGTCCTGCGCGTTGTAGGCGGCGATCATCGCCTCGGCGATGGCAAGCTTGCTCACCGGTCACACTCCCCGAACACCACGTCGATCGCGCCCAGGATGGCGGTCGCGTCGGGTAGCATGTGGCCCTTGCACATGAAGTCCATCGCCTGAAGGTGGCTGAATGCGGTTGGGCGGATCTTGCAGCGGTACGGCTTGTTGGTGCCATCGCTGACCAGATAGACGCCGAATTCGCCCTTGGGGCTTTCGGTGGCGACATAGACTTCGCCTTCCGGAACCCGGAAACCTTCGGTGTAGAGCTTGAAGTGGTGGATCAGGCTTTCCATCGACTGCTTCATTTCCGCGCGCTTGGGCGGGAAAATCTTGCGGTCGGTGCTGGCCACCGGACCTTCCGGCATCTGCTGGATGCACTGCTTCATGATCCGGGCCGACTGGCGCACTTCCTCGACGCGGACCATGAACCGGTCATAGCAGTCGGAATTGGTGCCAACCGGAATTTCAAAGTCCATCCGGTCGTAAACGTCATAGGGCTGCGCCTTGCGCAGGTCCCAGGGGATGCCGGCGGCGCGGATCATCGGGCCGGAGAAGCCCCAGGCCAGCGCGTCTTCTTTGGAAACCTTGGCAATATCGACGTTGCGCTGCTTGAAGATGCGGTTGTCGATCACCAGGCTCATCGCGTCTTCGAACAGCTGCGGCAGGCGGGTTTCAAGCCAGACCGAGATATCGTCGAGCAGGGCCTGCGGCACGTCCTGGTGGACCCCACCGGGACGGAACCACGCCGAGTGCATCCGGGCGCCCGAAGCGCGCTCGAAGAAGTTGAGACAGTCTTCGCGGATTTCGAACAGCCACAGGTTCGGCGTCATCGCGCCGACGTCCATTACGTGCGACCCCATGTTGAGCATGTGGTTGCAGATGCGGGTCAGTTCGGCAAACAGCACGCGCAGATACTGGCCGCGCAGCGGAACTTCGACGTTCAGCAGCTTTTCAACGGCCAGGACGTAGGAATGCTCCATCCCCAGCGGCGAGCAATAATCAAGCCGGTCGAAATAGGGCAGCGCCTGCAGGTAGGTCTTGTGCTCGATCAGCTTTTCCGTGCCGCGGTGCAGCAGGCCGACGTGCGGATCGACGCGTTCGATGATCTCGCCGTCCAGCTCCAGCACCATGCGCAGCACGCCGTGCGCCGCCGGGTGCTGCGGACCGAAGTTAATCGTGTAATTGGTGATGACTTCGTCGCCGGTGGTCGGCGACTCTTCGAGAGTGAAGCTCACTTCGCACCCTCCGCTTTCTCGTCGCCGGGCAGGACGTAGTCCGGGCCTTCCCAGGGGCTGAGGAAATCAAACTGGCGCAGGTCCTGGTTCAGCTTGACCGGTTCGTAAACGACGCGTTCCTGCTCCTGCGAATAACGCAGCTCGACATAGCCGGTGAGCGGGAAGTCCTTACGGAACGGATGGCCTTCAAAACCATAGTCGGTCAGGATGCGGCGCAGGTCCTGGTTGCCTTCGAAGATCACGCCGTAAAGGTCGAAAACTTCGCGCTCCAGCCAGCCAGCATTGGGCCAGAGGGTCGTCACAGTCGGCACCGGAGTCTGCTCCGCCGCGCTGACCTTAACCAGCAGGCGGTGGTTCTTGGTGACCGAAAGCAGCATGTAGACCACTTCGAACCGCTCAGCGCGGTCGGGATAGTCGACCCCGGCGATTTCCATGAGCTGCTGGTATTCGTGATCGTCACGCAGCTGGCGCAGCGCGTTCGCGATTTCAGCGCGAGCGACGGTCAGGACCACTTCACCATGCTGCTCGACCGCGCCGAGCAGCTTGCTGCCCAGCGCCTTGGTCAGGGCGTCGATCACGCCTTCGTTCGAAGCGAACCGCGGGGCGGAATGCAGAACCGTGCTCATCGCTCAATCGTCCCCACGCGGCGGATCTTGCGCTGCAACTGCATCACGCCATAGAGCAGCGCTTCGGCAGTCGGCGGGCAGCCCGGCACGTAAATGTCGACCGGCACGATCCGGTCACACCCGCGCACGATGCTGTAGCTGTAGTGGTAGTAACCACCGCCATTGGCGCAGCTGCCCATCGAGATCACGTACTTCGGGTCCGACATCTGGTCATAGACCTTGCGCAGCGCCGGAGCCATCTTGTTGCACAGCGTACCGGCCACGATCATCACGTCGGACTGACGCGGGGAAGCGCGCGGCGCGACGCCGAACCGCTCCATATCATAGCGCGGCATGTTCACGTGGATCATTTCGACGGCGCAGCAGGCCAGGCCGAAGGTCATCCACCACAGCGAACCGGTACGGGCCCACTGGAACAGGTCCTCGGTCGAAGTGACCAGGAACCCCTTGTCGTTCACTTCGGCGTTGAGGCTGTTGAAAAAGTCAGCATCAGGCGGGGTGATGTCAGGCCGGTTCCAGACCGGACGGCCGATTGCGTCGAGTTGGTCGGTCATTCCCAATCCAGAGCCCCCATCTTCCAGGCATAAACAAGGCCGAACACAAGCTCGCCGATAAAGACCATCATCGTGATCCACGCGGCCCAGCCCAGATCGAGGAAGCTGACCGCCCACGGAAACAGAAAGGCCGCTTCAAGATCGAAGACGATGAACAGGATCGCGACCAGATAGAACCGGACGTCGAACTGGCTGCGCGGGTCTTCGAACGCGGGAAAGCCGCATTCGTACTCGCTTTCCTTGGCCGCAGTCGGGTTATGCGTGCCGGTCAGGCGCGCCACCCCCATGGGCAGGAACACGAAGAGCGCCGATAGCGCGAATGCAATCCCGAGGAAGATCAGGATCGGCAGATATTGTGACAGGTCTACCAAGGGGCTGACTCGCCTTGCTGAACAGATAGGCGCGCCCTAGTCCCGGCGTGGCCCGCGTGCAAGGGGGACAGCCCCTGCAAAGCCGGAATTTTACCGCCAGCGCGGCAGCACCGATGCTGGCGGCAGGCAGCGCAGCCCCGTGGCGCGCCGCCTGCCGTGCAGATTCTACTTCTTCAGTTCGCGCGCCAGGGTGGCATGGGTCGACTTGCCATAGGGCGGCTTGAAGCCCGACATGCCCGCGATATCCAGGCCCGGCTGGCGATAGACCGCGCGCATGTGGCTGAAGGTCTTGAAGCCATCCAGGCCATGGTAATTGCCCATGCCCGACGGCCCTACCCCGCCGAACGGCAGGTCTTCCATGGCATTGTGGAACAGGACGTCGTTCACCGTCACCCCGCCCGAGATCGTGCGGGAAAGGACCTTCTCCTCCTCCGCCTTGTCGTTGCCGAAGTAATAGAGCCCCAGCGGACGATCGTGCGCGTTCACGTAGTCGATGGCCTGGTCGATCGAGTCATAGGTCATGACCGGCAGGATCGGGCCAAAGATTTCTTCCTGCATGACCTTCATGTCGTCATTCACGTTGCGCAGGATCGTCAGCGGCATCTTGTTGCCGTTGGACGATGCGAAGTCTTCGCCCGCCGGGTTCACTTCGATCAGCTCGGCGCCCTTTTCCTTCGCATCGGCGAGATAGCCCTGGAGCCGCTCATAGTTCCGGCCATTGACCACCGAGGTGTAGTCGTCGTTGCCCAGCAGGGTCGGGTACATGGTCGCCACGCTGCTTTTCACGCTGGCGATCACGTCCTGCTCCTGCTCCTTGGCAACCATCAGATAGTCGGGCGCCAGACAGATCTGGCCGGCATTCATCATCTTGCCCATGGCAATGCGCTGTCCGGCCTTGGCCTTGTCCGCACTGCGACCGATGAAGGTTGGCGATTTGCCACCGAGCTCCAGCGTTACCGGAACCAGATTATCCGCAGCGGCGCGCATGATGTGCTTGCCGACGCTGGTCGCTCCGGTGAAGATCAGGTGATCGAAGGCGAGCTTCGAAAAGGCCGAGCCGACTTCCACCCCGCCGGTGAAAACCGCCATTTCCTCTTCCGCGAAATACTGCGGCACCACTTCGGCAAAGAGGTCGGCAACGCGCTCGGTAAATTCGCTGGGCTTGACCATGGCGCGGTTACCGGCGGCGAGAATACCGGCCATCGGCACCATGACCATGCCGATTGGAAAGTTCCACGGCGCAATCACGCCGACCACGCCCTTGGGCTGGTAAACCACCTTGGCCTTGGCACCCAGGAGGCCGAGCGGGAACATCGCCTTGCGCTTTTCATCCCGGCTCCACGCCTCGAAATGTTTGCGCGCATGCTTGAGCGCCCCGACTGACGGCATGATATCGGTCATCAGCGTCTGTTCGGTGCTGCGATGGCCGAAATCGGCACTGACCGCCTTGGCAAAGGCATCCTTGTGATCGACCAGCAGCGCAATCGCGCGGTCGATCCGGTCGCGGCGGATGGCGTGACCTTCGGGCATGGCGGCGGTAAATGCGGCCTTCTGCCTGGCCAGCACGGCCCCCATGCGGTCCACTTCGGCATTGCTCATTGATGCATCCTTCCCCAGTTTTTCCCAGTTTCTCTTTGCCACTCTTTTCCGCCAAGGCAGGCCGCAAGGCAAGAGTTTGCGCAACTCTGATAAAAACATGATTTTACAACGGCTTTTGGCGTGCTAGCGGCGTCCGCTCTTGGAGAGACGCAAAAATGAGAACTTCGGGTCGCACCGCCATTATTGCCCTTGTCGCCATGTTCGGTTTGAACGCCCAGCCCAGCCAGGCGAGCAACATCGTTGCCGATCTGGACCAGGTTGCCACGGTCATGAAGAAGGCCGGTTACCAGGCCGAACTGGGCAGCAATCTGGGCGAACGCTTCCTCACCGCAGAGCTGGACGGATACAAGTTCATGGTCCTTCCCTATGGCTGCGATGACACGAAGCGGAACTGCAAGTCCCTGCAATTCTTCATTGCTTTCAACCCGGAATCCAGCCCCAGCCTTGAAGCAATAAACGCCTATGCGCGCGAAAACCGCTGGGGCCGCGTCTATCTCGACAAGGATGGCGATCCGGCGCTGGAATTCGACCTCGACCTTGAAAAGGGCGGAATGTCAGAGGACCTGTTTCTGGATAACGTCGCCTATTGGGAAGCCATCGTTCAGGCCTATGCCAAGTTCGTCTTTGGCGAGCGCTGATGCGAGAGGCGATTGCCATTGCTGCGGCGCAACATTAGACGGAGCGGGATTCTTCATCCTGCCTGAAAGGTTGCAGTGACATGGCCCAGCTTTCCGCGAACGATCCGATTGTCATCCTCTCCTATGCGCGCACCCCGATGGGCGGGATGCAGGGCGCCCTGTCCGACGTCAGCGCGACCGACCTGGGCGCAACCGCGATCAAGGCCGCGGTGGAGCGCGCCGGCGTAAAGGGCGAAGAGATTGAGCGCGTCTACATGGGCTGCGTTCTCCCCGCAGGTCTGGGCCAGGCTCCGGCCCGCCAGGCGACGATCAAGGCCGGCCTGCCCAAGTCGGTGCAGGCGACCACGGTCAACAAGGTGTGCGGTTCGGGCATGCAGACCCTGATCATGGGCGCGGAAGCTCTCGCCGCCGGGTCGATCGACCTGGTCGTGGCGGGCGGCATGGAAAGCATGACCAATGCGCCCTACCTGCTCAAGAAGCACCGTTCCGGTGCACGCATCGGCCATGACACGGCCTATGATCACATGTTCCTCGACGGGCTGGAAGACGCTTACGAACCGGGCCGCGCCATGGGTACTTTCGCGCAGGACACGGCCAATGCCTATCAACTGACGCGCGAGGCGCAGGACGATTACGCGATTGAATCGCTGCGCCGCGCCCAGGCCGCCATCGCCGACGGCGCGTTCAAGGCCGAAATCGCGCCGGTCACCGTCGTCAGCCGCAGCGGCGAAACCGTGGTCGACACCGACGAGCAGCCCGGCAAGGGCCGCCCGGACAAGATCCCCGCGCTGAAGCCTGCCTTCGCCAAGGACGGCACGATCACTGCCGCCACGTCCAGCTCGATCTCTGACGGTGCGGCGGCGCTGGTCGTGACGCGTGAAAGCGTGGCCAAGGCAAAGGGCCTGGCTCCGGTCGCTACCGTGGTCGCCGTAGCTGCCCATGCGCAGGAACCGAAGGATTTCACGACTGCTCCGGTCGGCGCGATCAACAAGGTTCTCGAAAAGGCGGGCTGGTCGCTGGCCGACGTCGACCTGTTCGAAGTCAACGAAGCTTTCGCCTGCGTCGCCATGTTCGCCATGCACGACTTGGGCATCGCGCACGACAAGATCAACGTCCATGGCGGCGCGACTGCCCTGGGCCACCCGATCGGCGCTTCGGGCGCGCGCATCGTGACCACCCTGATTGCGGCGCTCCAGCGTCATGGCAAGAAGAAGGGCGTGGCCAGCCTGTGCATCGGCGGCGGCGAAGCCACTGCCGTTGCGGTTGAACTGGCCTAAATTCTGATCGGTTCGGTCCGGGGCGCGTTCATCGCCCCCGGACGGCCTCTTTGATCAGGGCTGTCCTGCGCCCCACAACCTGGCCTGCGGGACAAATCCCTTGCGCGGGCCAACGGTAAATTCGCACCAGTTGTTGGCGCAGTCACCCAGTTCACCGACCACGCCGGGCGCAAGCCGCCAGAGCAGGCGCGCATCGCTGCTGCCCTTCTCCCGCATGTCCGCAGGGTCCTTGCCCTGAACGAACCCGCCCGCCTTGCGGCTGAGGAAGCGCGCCAGGACCCAGCCCTGCGCGCCATCGGGATCGCGCACCAGTCGCCAGCCTTCCTTGATGCGCAGAACCTTCAGCGGCAGCATCGGACGCTTATAGACCCAGAGAATCTGGTAATCCTCGCCCGGTCCGGCACGCATGTTGACCTCGCTCACCCGCACGGAAGCCCAATAGGGCACTTCGCTGTTATCCTGGGCAAGGGCCGCAGGGGCGCAGGCAGCAGAAGCCACGAGGGACAGGGGCAGGAGGAATCGGCGCAGGAAAATCATGCCTGCTGATAGACTGCCAGTGCAATCCGCTTCAAGCCGCTTGACCGCCTGCCCTGCCCCGGCCTAGCGCTTATCCCATGACAGTCGTGACCGACACCAGGACAAGCCGCCGCCTTTCGGGCAAGCCCAGGGTACACGTGACCCGCCGTTTGCTGCCCGCCGTCGAAGAGCGGATGCGCGAACTGTTCGACGTGGTCCTGAACCCGGAAGACCGCGCTCTCACCCGCGACGAACTGGTCGCCGCCATGCGCGATTCCGATGTGATCGTCCCCACCGTGACGGACCGCATCGATGCCCAAATGCTGGAAGAAGCGGGCGAGCGGCTGGGCCTGATCGCCAATTTCGGCGCGGGGATCGAACATATCGACCTGTCTGCCGCACGTGCGCGCAAAGTCATCGTCACCAATACGCCGGGCGTTTTCACCGACGATACGGCAGACCTCACCATGATGCTGATCCTGTCGGTGCCGCGCCGCCTGGGCGAAGGGGCACGGCTGGTGCGCGATGGCAAATGGAGCGGCTGGTCGCCCACATCGATGCTGGGACATTGCCTCGGCGGCAAGCGGCTTGGCATTGTCGGCATGGGCCGGATCGGCCAGGCCGTGGCACACCGCGCCCGGGCATTCGGGCTTGAGATCGTCTATCACAATCGCAGCCGCCTGGCCCCGGCGATCGAGAACGTGTTCGGCGCAAAGTACGAACCGGACCTCGACCGGCTGTTTGCCGAAGCGGATATCATTTCGCTGCACGCCCCTGCCGGCGCGGGCACGCACCATCTGGTGAATGCCGAGCGGATCGCCGCGATGAAGCCCGGTTCCTACCTGATCAACACCGCGCGCGGCCACCTGATTGATGAAGACGCTCTGGTCGCCGCCCTGCAAAGCGGGCAACTGGCCGGGGCCGGTCTGGACGTGTTCGCCAACGAGCCGCAGGTCGATCCGCGCCTGATCGCCCTGCCCAATGTCATCACCCTGCCCCACATGGGCAGCGCAACAGTCGAAGGGCGCGGCCACGCCGGCGAAAAGGTTATCGCCAACATCCGGTTCTGGGTGGATGGTCACCGCCCGCCCGACCAAGTCCTTGAAGGCTGGGTATAAGCTGGGTTCGCGCAACAAAAGTGCCGCTCGCGGCTTGCGCGGATATAAATCATTGCTCTAAACGACCGCCCCGAAGAACGGCCGAGCGGTAGACTGCGGCTGCGGGGAGCATCTCATGCGACTTTTCAAGTTACTTGCCGTTGCAGCAGCAATGATCGCACCGGCCAGCGCGCACGCGCAGGCGGCGCAAGCCGCGCAAGTGGCGGCGGACAGCGGCAATACGGCTTGGGTCCTGATTTCCTCAGCCCTCGTCCTGCTGATGACCATGCCGGGGCTGACCCTGTTCTACGGCGGGCTGGTTCGGACCAAGAACTTCCTTTCGGTCATGGTCCAGGTCGGCGCCATCGCTTCTGCCGTTTCGATCCTGTGGGTGCTGTGCGGCTATGCGCTGGCATTCGGTCCGGCAACCAACGGCTGGCTTGGCGCTGGAGCCTGGATGCTGAAGGGTAGCCAGGACCTGCTGCGCAGCGGGACCGACATTTCAGAGCGGACCTTCGCGCTGTTCCAGATGACCTTTGCCGCGATCACTCCGGCCCTGATGGTCGGCGCCTGGGTCGACCGCACGCGGTTCGGCTGGGTCGTCGGCTTCAGCGTCCTGTGGAGCCTGATCGTCTATGCGCCGGTTGCGCACTGGATCTGGGGCGGCGGCTGGCTGGCGAGCGCACTGGGCACCCTGGACTTTGCGGGCGGGATCGTGGTGCACACGACCGCAGGGGTCTCGGCGCTGATCGTGGCCCTGCTGCTGGGCAAGCGCCAAGGCTTTCCCCGCACTCTGATGCTGCCGCACAGCCCGTCGCTGACCATGGCAGGCGCCGCTCTGCTGTGGGTGGGCTGGTTCGGCTTCAACGGCGGTTCCGCGCTCGCCGCCAGCGATGACGCGGCAAGCGCCATCATCAACACGCACCTTGGCGCAAGCACCGCGGCCCTGGCCTGGCTGCTGATCGAGCGGATCAAGGTTGGCAAGCCCACCAGCGTCGGCTTTGCCACGGGTGCAATCGCGGGCCTGGCGACGGTAACCCCGGCAGCCGGCTTCATTTCAGCAGGCGGCGCAATCATGCTCGGCGCCATCGGCGCTGCGGCCTGTTTCCCGATGATCCTGCTGATCAAGCACAAGCTGGAAATCGACGACTCGCTCGACGTATTCGCAGTTCACGGCGTCGGCGGAATCGTTGGCTCGCTGCTGCTGGCGGTCTTTGCCAGCACGGCGCTGGGCGGCAATGGTTATGCCGCAGGAATGGGCATGGCCAGCCAGATCGGTGCGCAGCTTGTCGGCGTGCTGACCGTTGCCCTGTGGTCGGGCTTGGCAACGGTCTTGATCGCCAAGCTGGTCGCCCTCGCCTTCCCGATGCGGGTCAGCGAAGACGATGAGCGCGAAGGGCTCGACCTGTCGAGCCATGGCGAACGCGCCTGGGAAATGGACTGAACGCAGCCATGGTGCGGTTGGACAGCCACAGGCTCAGCCGCACCATCAGGGCCACCCTGGATCGCTCGGGCCGCTCGGACGTCGCGGAACTGGCGCATTACGTGCTTTGCGTCGTCCTGTTCCACCTTGCCGTGGGCCTGGTGCTGATGCTGGCGCTCGACGCCCCCACGCAAGCGATTGCGCGTGATGTCCTGCTGGTGGCCTATTTCATTCCGGTCCCGGCGCTGATGATCCGCAGGCTCCACGATCAGGAGCGCTCCGCCGCCTGGGTCTGGCTGGCGGTTCCGGGAATGGCCCTGTGGCTGGTCCGCAAGGTTCTGGTGCTGGTGCCCGATACGACAATGCCGTTCGGGATAGACCAGATCGCCTGGCCGCTCGACTGGTTCGGCGGCCTTGCCAATCTGGTCCTGATCGTCCTGCTCCTGCTGCCGGGAACCAAGGGGCCAAATCGCTTTGGCCCCGATTCCCGCGCAGTCTGAGCGGATCAATCGCCGGTAAGGATACGGTCGACCAGCTGCTTCACGGTCGGCGTGAAGTTGTTCGAATAGAACGGGTCGGTGCGGAAGTTATGCGCGGCGTGACCGGCAAACATCAGGTTCTGGTCGATGTCGCCGCCATGAACGATGTCCTTCAGCGTCTTCTGGATGCAGAAGCTGCGCGGATCGGCCAGGTAGCCGGTGGTGTAGTCGTCATGGTCCTTCCAGGCCGAGAAACCACAGTGCGACAGGCAGCCCATGCAGTCCTTCTGGTCCTGCTGGATCACGCTGCGTTCTTCCGGCGTCACGAAGATGATCGTGTCATCCGGCGTGCGCAGCCCGTCGGTGAAGCCCTGGGCGACCCAGTTGCGCGCGCGTTCCAGATCGGCCGGAGCCACCCAGAAGTTCTTGTTGCCCACGCCCACGTCTAGCCGCGCGGTGTGTTCGCCCGCTTCGACCTTGGAATAGGGAATCTGCCGTTCGCTGCGCGCTTCCAAGCTGCGCAGGAAGGGATTGCGCACCGCCGAGCTGTAGAACCCGGTGGGCGAGAAGCGGTGCAGCAGGATGTCGCCCGGCTCCAGCGTGCGCAGGTGATCCTTCCACGCCTGGGGGATCGGGCTTTCCTGGGTCAGCAGAGGACGGGTGCCGTACTGGAAGATGATCTGGCCCAGTTCGGGGTTTCCGATCCAGTTCTCCCAGTCCCGCAGATACCACACGCCGCCGGCCATCACGATCGGCACGCTGTCGGCAATGCCTTCGGCCCGCATCGTGTCGCGCAGCGCCTTGACGCGGGGATAGGGATCTTGCGGCTGCAAAGGGTCTTCCGCGTTGGACAGGCCATTATGGCCACCCGCCAGCCACGGGTCTTCATAGACGACCGCGCCCATCAGGTCCGCCACCTTGTGATAGGCCCGCTTCCACAGGGCGCGGAAAGCGCGGGCGGAACTGATGATCGGCAGGTAGTTCACATTGAACCGCGCCGCGATCTCGGACAGCTTGTAGGGCATCCCCGCCCCGCAGGTAACGCCGGTGACCAGGCCGCGGGTCTGTTCCAGCACGCCTTCCAGCACTTGCTGGGCGCCGCCCATTTCCCAAAGGACGTTGATGTTGATCGCGCCCTGCCCGCCCGAAATCTCGTGCGCGCGGCGGACCTGTTCCACCCCGCCCTTGATGCCATAGGCTATCAGTTCCTCGTGGCGATCGCGACGAGTGGCGCCGTGGTAGGGCTGATCGACGATATTGCCGTGTTCGTCGTAGAAGTCCGCATTGACCGCGCTGACCGTGCCGATGCCGCCCGCTGCTGCCCAGGCACCGGAACTGGCGTGGTTCGATACTGCCACGCCCTTGCCGCCTTCCACCAGCGGCCAAACTTCGCGGCCGCCATAAAGGATCGGTTGCAGCCCCTTGAAACCCATTACGTCCCCAACTTTCCTGCTGCCGAATTGCACGGCTTGATAACTTTAGGTTCGGGCCTTTGGCCCTGTGCTTCGAAAGCGGCATAATAGCCGTTCAGTTCCGGCTTTACGACAAATTCCACCAAGCGAAAGCCTACGGCTCCAAATTCGCAGAACAAGAGCTGTGGAGGAATGCCGTGCTGGTCGGTGGGCCGGTCCACGTCGACCACCACCACCTGCCCACCGGGCTTGAGCGAGGGGCGCAGGTTCCAGAGGAACGCGTAAGGCTCGGTCACTTCGTGGTACATGTGGACCATGAACACGCGGTCAAAGCTGCGTTCCGGCAGCCGCGGGTCTTCCGCTGCGCCCAGCTTGATCGAAACGTTGTCGAGCCGCTCGCGCTCTACCCGCTGGCCAAGCCGCTGGATCGCGCCGGGATCGATGTCCTGCGCCAGCACGCGGCCACGCGGTCCGACCCGCTCTGACAGGCGCACGGTGTAATAACCCTCGCCCGCGCCAATATCCGCCACGGAAGTCCCAGCGCCAATCTTGGCCAGGTCCATGACCACCTTGGCCTCACCCAGGTTGTCACGAACGTCCTCGTCGGAGAACTCGTTGGAAGTGACAGCGGATACCGGACGGAAGGGCTTTGGAAACTCGCGCGCGCCGGCAGGGCGAGCACTATCGTCGGCCCCGCCCTGACAGGCAGTCAGAGCAGCAAGGATCAGAATTGCCGCCCCGGCGCGGATCAATCCACGTCCTCCACCTCAACCTTCTCGCCCGTCACGCGCTGCGCCAGGGCAGCGGCCATGAACGGATCGAGCGCGCCGTCCAGCACGTCCGAGGGGGTCGGGCTGGTCACGCCAGTACGCAGGTCCTTCACCATCTGGTACGGTTGAAGAACATAGGAACGGATCTGGTGACCCCATCCGATATCAGTCTTCGCAGCGTGTTCGGCGCTGGCCGCTTCCTCACGCTTGCGCATTTCCTCTTCATAGAGGCGCGCCTTCAGCATCCCCATCGCGATTTCGCGGTTCTTGTGCTGGCTGCGGTCAACCTGGCTGGCGACGACGATGCCCGAAGGCGTGTGGGTGATGCGCACGGCCGAGTCGGTGGTATTGACGTGCTGACCGCCCGCACCCGACGCACGGTAGGTGTCGATCCGCAGGTCGGCCGGGTTGATGTCGATCTGGAAGCTGTCGTCGATCACCGGATAGACCCAGACCGAGCTGAAGCTGGTGTGACGCCGCGCCGAGCTGTCATAGGGCGAGATGCGGACCAGGCGGTGGACCCCGCTTTCCGTCTTGGCATAGCCATAGGCGTTTTCGCCCTTGCACAGGATCGTGGCCGACTTGATCCCGGCCTGGTCGCCCGCCTGATATTCGATCGTTTCCACCTTGAAGCCGCGCTTTTCAGCCCAGCGGGTGTACATGCGGAACAGCATTTCCGCCCAGTCCTGGCTTTCGGTGCCGCCAGCCCCGGCGTGGATTTCGATGTAGGTGTCGTTGCCGTCAGCCTCGCCAGCCAGCAGCGCCTGGACCTTGTCCGCATCCGCCCGGTCGGCCAGTGCGGCCAGCGCAGCAATGCCTTCATCGATGGTGGCTTCGTCGCCTTCCATTTCGCCGAGTTCGACGAATTCGATGGCATCGGCCATCTGCGACGAAATCTCGTTGACCGTGCCCACCGCGGCTTCAAGCCGGCGGCGCTCCTTCATCACGGCTTCGGCTTCCTTGGGATTGTCCCACAGCTTCGGATCTTCGACCCGCGCGTTCAGTTCATCCAGGCGCCGCAGCGCGCGATCCCAATCGAGGAACTTGCGGACGAGCGCCAGTGCGGCCTCGATCCGTTCAATATGAGCCTGCCCTTCGGCACGCATGACCTTACACTCCGGCAAAACGAAAAGCGCCAAGCGGGCGCACCAGCCCCGCTTAGCGCAAGTCACTTGATTGTAAAGCGCAAGCCTTAGCGGCGTAGCGCGCGAACCGCCTCCAGCGTCAGCTTCACGTGGTCGCGGTAGTCCATGTCAGAGTGAACGAACTTCACCTTTCCATCCTTGCCAATGACATAGGAGGTCCGGCTGGCAACACCGGTATTCGCACCATCGGGCTTGCGCAGGACAACGTCATAAGCCGCAATGGTCTGCGGGCTGGCAATGGCAACGGCGAACTTGTCGCGGCAGGCTTCCTTGGAAAAGCGCTGGAGCGAAGGAAGGTCATCCGCCGACATGCCGACCACGGTCGCACCCGCCGCCTTGAAGTCCGCACTCGCCTCGGCAAAGGCGCGCGCTTCCAGCGTGCAGCCCTGGGTAAAGGCCTTGGGGTAGAAATAGAGGACGACCGGCCCCTTCTTCAGCGCCTGACCCAGGTTGAAGTTGAACGGCTTTCCGGCCAGCGCGCCCTGGGTGACGATCTGCGGAGCCTTGGCGCCCTGCGGCAAGACCGCAGGCGCAGCAGCGTGGACCGAAAAGAGGGCGAGCGAGGCCAGACCGGCAAGAATGGAGCGTTTCATGGCAACCATTTTGCGCCCAGGTCGCGGCCCTGTCCACCCTGTCCTATGGGACGCGTATCGCGGGTCCCGGTCCGGCAGCAGCGGGGGGAGCCTGTTCGGCCACCGGCGCTTCTACCGCCGTATCCGCGCCGCGCGACGCGCCCCGGCGGATCGCGGCAATCAGGGCATCGCGCTGCTTGGCTGCGTCGTCCGCGCTGGGGCCAGTGCGGGCTTCGGACTCGGCCTTGAAAGCCTCCCAGATGATCGAGGACTTGGGATCGTTGCTGGGCATTCCGTCGAGCACGCGCTTGCCGCTGACCCGGTCGATCCGGACCATGTAGACGCCCTTGGGCGCAACGAAGGGCCGGGTGCTCCAGCGCGGCTTGGTAGCCTGGACGACCTGCTTGAAGATAGGCGCCGCAGTCGAACCGCCCTGCGCATTGCCACCCAGCGAACGCGGCTGGTCAAAGCCAAGGTAGACGCCGCCGACGATTTCCTGGTTGCCGCCGATGAACCAGACGTTGGTCGGGCCGGTCGTCGTGCCGGTCTTGCCGAACAGGGGCAGGCCCAGTTCGCGCAGGGTCGTGGCCGTTCCGCGCGTGACCACGCCTTCCAGCATGTGCACCACCTGATAGGCGGTGCGCGGGTCCATCACTTCCTTGCCGCGCGGAGCCAGACGGGGCATCGGCTTGCCATCCCACTCCGCCATGTTGCAGCTGTCGCAGCGGCGGTTGTCCGCCTTCCAGATCACCTTGCCATTGCGGTCCTGGATATAGTCGATCAGCGTCGGCGGATACTGGACCCCGTTGTTGGCCAGCGACGAGAAGGCATTGACCATCTTGAGCACGGTCGTGTCGCCTGCCCCCAGTGCGAAGGACAAATAGGGATCGTACTTGCCGATACCCACCCGGTCGATCGTCCGCACCACGTTGTCCATGCCCGTATCGTTGGCGATCCGGATCGTCATCAGGTTGCGCGATTGCTCAAGCCCCCAGCGCATGGTGTGGGTGCCGCCCGCCCCGCGCATGTCGAAATTGCGGAAGCACTTCTGCCCCAAAGCCGCGCCCTGATAGACGCAGAAGCTGCCATCGACGACCTGGCTGGCCGGGCTCATCCCGTAATCGAGGCCGGTGCCATAGACGAACGGCTTGATCGTGGAACCCGGCTGGCGCAGCGCCTGGGTGGCGCGGTTGAAGCTGCCCAGTCCGGCATCGAAACCGCCCTGCATGGCCAGCACCCGGCCCGAGAACGCCTCCTGCATCAGCATCCCGCCCGACACTTCGGGCACGACCCGCAAGGCCCAGGCATTGCCGGCCGGAGCAACGGCGATGATGTCCCCTTCGCGCAGGGCATCCGGTGCGCTGATTAGGGGGCCCTTCTTGCCATCGGCGAAGCCCACCGTCGCGCGCGCACCGCTGCGCTCGATCACGATGGCGATGCGCCAGTCCTGATAGCTGATCGACTTGCCCTGGGCGATCAGCTGGGTCTGCCACTTGTCGGGATCAAGCTTCACATGCTCGATCGGCTTGGAAAAGGCGCGCCCGCCGGAATAGCGCAGCAGCCCGGCGCGCAAGGCATCCTGGGTGGCCTTCTGGATCTGCGGATCGAGCGAGGTGCGCACCCACAGCCCGCCATCATAGACGCTGTTCGGCCCAGCCTCGGCATTTTCGCCATATTTGTCGATCAGGTTGCGGCGCACTTCCTCGACGAAATAGCCGGTCGAGGGATCATAGACTGCGGAACGGCGCGGCACGATGCCCAGCGGCTGCGCCTTGGCCTGGGCAGCTTCGGCTGCGCTGGCAAAGCCGTTGCGGACCATCTGGTCGATCACCCAGTTGCGCCGCTCAATCGCGCGGGCGGCATACTTTTCCCGGCCATAGATTTCCGGGCCGCGCGGCAAGGCGGCCAGGAAGGCGTTTTCCGCCAGAGTCAGGTCGCCCACGCTCTTGCCGAAATAGGCCTGGGCCGCAGCCTCGACCCCAAAGCTTTGCCGCCCGAGCGGAATCTCGTTGAGATAAAGCTCCAGGATCTGCTGCTTGGTCAGCACCCCTTCGATGCGCCGCGCCAGGACCATTTCCTTGAGCTTCCGGGTGACGGAGTACTCGTTGCCGATCAGGATGTTCTTCGCGACCTGCTGGGTAATGGTCGAACCGCCCTTGGCCCGTTCTCCCGAACCCATCTTGGCAACATAGTCCACCACGGCCCCGGCCAGGCCGCCGAAATCCACCCCGCCGTGCGAAAAGAACGTGCGGTCCTCTGCCGAGAGATAGGCATTGATCAGCGGTTGCGGGAAATCGACGTAGCGCAATTGCACCCGCCGTTCGCGCGCATAGGCATAGACAATCTCGCCATTCACGCCGCGCACGATAGTCGGAAGGCGCGGCTGATAGGTCAGCAGGCGGTCAGCCGAAGGCAGGTTCCAGCCAATCGCGATCCACAGCAAGGCAAAGGCCAGCACGCCTCCGCCCAGGGTGTAGTTGGCGAGGCGAAAGCGCTTGCTTTCATGCCAGCGGCGTTGATGCCACTGGCCAAGGCGGCTTTCGCGCAGTTTGCCCAGCAATTCAGACGAGCTTGCCCAGACCACGGCCCAGGCAGCAGCAAACCGCGCGCGCAGGCCGGAAAATAGACCGCGCGCTTCACGCCGGATGCGCAGGTGGACGGATTCTGGAGCGTCGTCGTCAGCCATGGATGGGGCGCTCTAGCACGGTAAATCGGACCAATGCCAGCGCCAACCTACAGCGCCGCGACAGTCTGATTGTTCCGGGCAAAGAACACCCGGATCGCCTGTCCGACCACTTCGGCCAGGGCAAGCTGCCCTTCCCGCGACGTCAGCCGCGCCAGATCGGAGGGATGGTTGATGTATCCGCTCTCCAGCAGGACCGAGGGCAGTTCCGGCGATTTCAGCACGGCGAAAGCGGCAGACTGGAAGGTGCTGTCCTTGAACGGCACCTTCCCTCGCGCCTCGCGCAGGATCAGGCGGGCAAACTCTTCAGACTGTCCCTGGGTCTTGCGCTGCGACAGGTCGACCAGGATCGCGCTGACGGTATCGTCCTGCTGGCGGATCGGCACACCGCCGATCAGGTCCACCGCGTTTTCCCGCGCGGCCATCCGCTCGGCCACTTCGCTGCTACCCTTGGCCGACAGGGTATAGACCGAAGCGCCAACCGCTCCTGCCTCCACCTCGGTACTGTCGGCGTGGATCGAAATGAATAGATCGGCGCCCATCTTCCGCGCAATCGCGCTGCGCTCACCTAGGGCGAGGAAGCGGTCGTCGCTGCGGGTCAGGGCGACGCGCACCCCGCCGCTGCGCAGAAGATCGTCGCGCAGGGCCAGGGCAATAGCGAGGGTCAGCTGCTTTTCCTTGGTTGGTCCACTGCCTGCCCCGGGATCGCGACCGCCATGGCCAGGGTCGATCACGACCAGCGGGCGGGTCGGATCCTGCGGTCCCTGGATCTGGGGCAAGCTGACCATGCTCTGCCCGCGCTCAAGCTTGACCGAAACGACATAGTCCTGTCCGCCGCCGCGCAGCCCGCCTGTCCGACCAGTCAGGACCATCACGGCCAAGACTGCAAAAGGCAGCAAAATAATGGCCGTGAAAAGCACGATGCGACGCATGGTCAGGCACTTAATCAACCTGCCGCATTGGCGCAATCGCCTTGCCGATAAGACAAACCGATGCTAGGCAATGTCCAACCGGAACCGGATCGGCACTGTCCATCCAGACTTCCGGGGGGAGAATCCGGCGCAGATCTGCCGGATCAGACAGGTTGATGCCGTAATGAGAAGCCCTTCACTTGCCTCCGTGCCGAATGCCCCAGGGCATGCGGCAGCGCAAGTAATCGGCACAGTGCGTACCGAATCGCCGTACATTCTCGTTTCAGCAGACACGCTCATCGCCGCCGGAACCCATCGTGGCACCGGCTCATTCGATAGGTCCGCGCGCTTTTTCCGGGAAATTCCGGCTGCGCGCGGAGTTTCCGCCAACAGTCGCGCCAGCATTTCGACCGCCCTAGCGGGGCCGGTCTGCACAGGGCGCGCACGGAGTATTTATAATGACCATGCGCATGCTAATCGATGCGCGCCACCAGGAAGAAACCCGGGTGGCGGTGCTGAAGGGCAATCGGATTGAAGAATTCGACTTTGAATCTGCCGAACACAAGCAGATCAAGGGCAATATCTACCTAGCCAAGGTTACCCGCGTCGAACCGTCGCTGCAGGCGGCTTTCGTGGATTTTGGCGGCAATCGCCACGGCTTCCTAGCGTTCAGCGAAATCCATCCGGACTATTACCAGATCCCGAAGGAAGACCGCGAAGCCCTGCTGGCTGAAGAAGCGGCTCATGCCGAAGAAGAAGCCGCCCTGCGCGCCATTGCCGAGGGTGAGGAAGACTTCGTTGGCGACGACGAACTGGGCGAGGCCCTGGCCGACGACATGGCCGGAACCACGCACGACCATCACCACGACGACGATGATTTCGGCGGAGTGACCGAAGTCGACACTGCCGAGAAGGACGAAGTCGCCACCATCGAGGACGGCCACGTCGAAAACGGCTTTGATCACGATGGCGAGGAATCGGGCGAAGGCGACAGCGAAAGCGAAGGCGAAGAGCCGCGCCGCCGTGGCCGGGGCCGTCGCCGCCAGGGTGGCAATCGCGGCCACGCCAAGGAAGCCGACGAACTGCGCGCCAAGCGCATGGCGCTGCGTCGCCGCTACAAGATCCAGGACGTGATCCAGCGCCGCCAGGTGCTGCTGGTCCAGGTCGTCAAGGAAGAGCGCGGCAACAAGGGCGCGGCGCTGACCACCTATCTCAGCCTGGCGGGCCGCTATTGCGTGCTGATGCCCAATTCCAGCCATGGCGGCGGGATCAGCCGCAAGATCAGCTCGGCTGCCGATCGCAAGCGCCTGAAGACCATCATTGCCGAAATGGACCTGCCCAAGTCGATGGGCTGCATCGTCCGCACCGCCGGCCTTCAGCGCACCAAGACCGAAATCAAGCGCGACTTTGACTACCTCGCTCGCCTCTGGGACGGCATTCGCGAAACGACGCTGAAGAGCACGGCCCCGGCCCTGATCCATTCGGACAGCGACCTGATCAAGCGCGCCATCCGTGACATCTACAACCGCGACATCGAAGACGTCGTGGTCGAAGGCGAAGCGGGCTACCGCGCCGCGCGCGATTTCATGAAGCTGCTGATGCCCAGCCATGCCAAGCGGGTGAAGGCCTATTCCGATCCGGTGCCGCTGTTCCAGCGCTATGGCGCGGAAGACCAGCTTACCGCGATGTACGATCCGGTCGTCCAGCTGAAGAGCGGCGGCTATATCGTCATCAACCCGACCGAAGCCCTGGTTTCGATCGACATCAACTCGGGCCGTTCGACCAAGGAACACGGGATCGAGGCGACTGCGCTCAACACCAACCTTGAAGCGGCGCGCGAAATCGCCCGCCAGCTGCGCCTGCGCGACATGGCCGGGCTGGTCGTGATCGACTTCATCGACATGGAGTACAACTCCAACATCCGCAAAGTCGAAAAGGCGATGAAGGATGCGTTGAAGAACGACCGCGCGCGCATCCAGGTGGGCCGCATTTCGTCGTTCGGCCTGATGGAAATGAGCCGCCAGCGCCTGCGCACCGGCGTTCTGGAAGCGACCACCCGTTCGTGCCCGCACTGCGATGGCACCGGCCTGGTCCGCACCGCGTCCAGCGCCGGCCTTTCCGCCCTGCGCCTGATCGAGGACGAAGCCGCCAAGGGCAAGGGCTCGATCATCTCGCTCTATGCCAGCACCGAAGCGGCGGTTTACCTGCTCAACGCCAAGCGCGCTGACCTGGGCGAGATCGAGGAGCGCTATGGCGTCCGCGTCGAAGTGCTGCCGGAAGGTGAGAACGAAGGCGCCAAGATGCGCGTCGCCTCGTCCGGTCCGCGCCCCGAATTCACCCCCCGCTTCGATCCGATCGTCATCGAGGAAGATGACGACGATGTGATCGAGGAAGAGGATGAGTTCGAAAACGAAGCCGAAGAGCGCGGCGACGATGGCGAAGGCCGTGGCAAGCGCCGCCGCAAGCGCCGCCGCCGTGGCGGTCGTGGCCGCGACGACGAACGCGCACCCCGCGAAGAAGGCGAAGTCTCCGACGAGGCAGACGAGCGCGAAGAAGGCGAACAGGCCGAGCGCCGTGAAGGCAGCGAAGACGAAGATGGCGAAGCGCCGCGCAAGAAGCGCCGCCGTGGTCGCCGTCGGCGTGGCGGTCGGGGCCGCGGTGAAGGTGAAGGCAGCGCCGAAACCGAAGGCACTTCGGACGAAGGCGAGGCAGCCTCTGAAGCAGAGGGTGAGCCTGCCGCTCCTGCCGAAGTGGCCCAGACCGAAGTTGCCGAAGCAGCCGCAGAAGCTCCGGCCAAGCCGAAGCGCACTCGCAAGAAAAAGGCCGATGCTGAAGCAGCGCCTGCTGAAGCGGCCCCGGTCGAAGCCGAATCTGCCGAAGCGGCCGAGCCTGCTCCAGTAGCGGAAGAAGCACCGGCCAAGCCGAAGCGCACCCGCAAGAAGAAGGTCGCCGACGAAGCGGCAGTGACCGCAGAAGCTCCCGCGGCAGAAGAAGCTGCACCCGCAGCCGAAGCAGCCCCGGCCAAGCCCAAGCGCACCCGCAAGAAGGCCGCAGCGGCTGAACCCGCTGCCGAACCGGAAGCACCGGCACCTGTGGCCGAGGCAGAACCGGAAGCCGCCGCACCGGCTGAACCGGAACAGTCCGGGCCTCCCCGCCGGGGCTGGTGGCAGCGCACTTTCGGCGAATAAGCTCGACTGCGAGCGAACAAAAAGGCGGCGAGTCACCCTCGCCGCCTTTTTCGTATCCTGTCCAACGGTTCAGCCAGTCTTGATCGCTTCGCCCCACTCCATCCAGCCCGCCCAGCGCGGGGTCTTGGGAGCATAACGCTCACCCGCTTCGTGGGTGTCGAACCCGCCCTCAGCAATCGCGCTGGTCACCGGACGGGTCAGGTGGCACCCGCCAGCCATGCGCTTCCACACCGGCTCGATCCGCCCTTGCCACGTGCGCACGTGCTGGTCCGGGGCGCGGCCATGTTCGGCGTAGAGCAAGCGCCCGCCGGGCTTCAGGATGCGCCGCAGCTCGCGCAGGGTCTGCGCCTGGCTTCCCACCGAACAGAGCGTGAAAGTGCAAACGACCGTATCGAAGGAATCGCTGGCAAAGGGAATGTCCTCGCCAAAACCCTGGCGCATATCCGCCTGCCAGCCCCGCTTGGCCGCCTCAGCGCGGGCGAATTCCAGTCCCTTCGTCGAAGGATCGAGCCCCGCATAGCTGGTGATCCGGCTGGTATCGTAAAGCTGCTGGTTGATTCCGCCGCCGCAACCGATCTCGAACACCGCGCCGCTGGCCAGGGGCACGACCTTTTCCCGCAGGTGCATGATGGCGGGACTTGAACAGGCGCACTTGATCAGGCGCGGGACGACGTGTTCTTCATACCAGTTCGCTAGGCCCATCTCTCTCCCCTTCGCGCGTCATTGTCCCCCGCATGATGCCACAGGGGATCGCAAGGGAAAGCGGCATCTGCACACATTCTTGATTTCCTGCGTCCCGAAGCGGACACCGGACCAGCCCTGGCACCGCCATGGCGCATTGCGCTTTTCGATCAAATTTCCTTTTAGGACGGCTTGCCCCGGCGTGATCAATCGCTAGAGAGGGGTCCAAAGCGTGGCACGCCGCCCGCATGGATACAGGGACAGTCATGGCAAACTTCACTCTTCCTGCGAACAGCAAGATCAGCCGTCAAGGCACTCACCACCGTGCCGAGGGCGCGACGCGCGTGAAGAAGTTCACCGTCTATCGCTATGACCCGGACAGCGGCGAAAACCCGCACTACGACGTGTTCGACATCGATCTCGACAATTGCGGCCCGATGGTCCTGGACGCCCTGATCAAGATCAAGTCGGAAATGGACCCGACCCTGACTTTCCGCCGTTCGTGCCGTGAAGGGATCTGCGGTTCCTGCGCGATGAACATGAACGGCCGCAACGGCCTGGCCTGCACCACCGCGATCGAAGACCTGTCGGGCGAAATCCGCATCACCCCGCTGCCGGCGATGGAAGTGATCAAGGACCTCGTCCCCGATTTCACCCATTTCTATGCGCAGTATGCTTCGATCCGGCCCTGGCTGCAGACTGTTTCCACCACCCCGTCGGGCAAGGAGCGCCTGCAAAGCCCCGAACAGCGCGAGAAGCTGGACGGTCTGTATGAGTGCATCCTGTGCGCCTGCTGCTCCACCTCGTGCCCCAGCTACTGGTGGAATTCGGACAAGTTCCTGGGTCCGGCGATCCTGCTTCAGGCCTATCGCTGGCTGGCTGACAGCCGTGACGAAATGACCGGCGAGCGTCTGGACGAACTGGAAGATCCGTTCCGTCTCTATCGCTGCCACACCATCATGAACTGCGCCAACGTGTGCCCCAAGGGCCTCTCGCCCGCACGTGCCATCGCCGAAATCAAGAAGATGCAGGCAGAACGTCACGTATAAGGCATTCAGCCGATGAGTGACGACCGCGGTTTTACCAGTGTGCCGGACCCGGAAAATCCGGGTTGGCACACCTGGCAGCTGAATGATCCGACCCGGTTCAACAGCTGGATGTTCCCCAAGCTGCTGGTTCGCGCCGATCCCGATGGAAAGGCGCGGCTCCGGATGTTCCCCGAACACCGCCACACCAACCTTGGCAACAATATCCACGGCGGCACGGTCATGGCGCTGGTCGACATTGCCCTGTTCGCCTGCTCGCGGATGCTGGGCATTATCGAGGCTGGCACGGCGGTCACGCTTGACCTCAACGTCCAGTTCATCGGCGCGGGCAAGCCCGGCGTTCCCTGCGACGCGGTGACCGAACTGCTGAGGGAAACGCGCCGCCTGGTGTTCCTGCGGGGCGTCGTGGAACAAGGCGAAGGTCATCTGGTCGCCGCATTCTCTGGCACGATCCGCAAGCCCACTGCCCCGCGATGACCCGCGTCATCGACCGCTATGAAGAGCTGGTGGCAGCGGGCGAACTGCGCGCCGATACCGAACAACGCGGTGCGGCAGAGCGGCTGAACCGGCTCCAGGCCGAACTGGAAGCTGCGCCGCCCTCCTCCGGCTTGCTGGGCAAGCTGTTCGGCAAGAAGGCCAGCACGCCGCGCGGGCTTTACCTGTGGGGCGGCGTCGGCCGGGGCAAGTCCATGCTGATGGACCTGTTCCACCAGTGCCTGGCCATCCCGGAAAAGCGCCGCGTCCACTTTCACGCCTTCATGCTGGAAGTCCATGCCCGCCTGCGCGAAGCCCGCAAGAGCGAAAGCGGCGATCCGATCCCACCGGTTGCCGCCGCCATTGCCAGCGGGTTGCGGGTGCTCGCGTTCGACGAGATGGTCGTCAACAATTCCGCCGATGCCATGATCATGAGCCGCCTGTTCACAGCGCTGATCGTCGATCACGGACTGGTGATCGTTACCACCAGCAACCGCGCGCCGTCACAGCTTTACAAGGACGGGCTCAACCGCGAGCATTTCTTGCCGTTCATCGCCCTTATCGAACGCGAGCTGGACGTGCTGGCTCTCAACGGCCCGCACGATTACCGGCTGGAGCGTCTGGCCGGGATCGACACCTGGCATACGCCGCTGGGCGATGCGGCAACGGCCCAGGTGCGCGAGGCGTTCTTTCGCCTGACGGACTATCCGCCCGAGGACAGCGCCCACGTTCCCTCGGCCGATCTGGACCTGGGCGGCGGACGCTTCCTGCACGTTCCGAAAAGCCTGAAGGGGGTGGCCGTATTCAGCTTCAAGCGCCTGTGCGAGGAAGCGCGCGGGGCCAGCGATTACCTGGCCATCGCGCAAACCTATCACACGGTGATCCTGGTCGGCATTCCGCGCATGGGACCGGAAAACCGCAACGAAGCCGCGCGCTTCGTCACGCTGATTGACGCGCTCTACGAAAACAAGGTGAAGCTGTTCGCCACGGCAGCGGCGGAGCCGGAAAAGCTCTATACAGCAGGCGACGGCGCGTTCGAATTTGAACGCACCGTCAGCCGCCTCATGGAAATGCAAAGCGAGGACTACCTCGCCGCCGGTCACGGCGAGGAATAGGCCCTAGATTTCAAGCCGCGCCGTGATGCGGATGTCGCGGCCTGCCAGCGGCGCATAGTCCTTGAGGTACGAGGCATGGCGCCGAGCCTCCACATCGAACAGATTGTTTGCGGACAGGACCAGGCTGAGCGGGCCGTCCTCACCCATGGGCCGCCAGGTCGCCGACAGATTGACCATGGTATAGGCGGGCGTCGTCGTTTCGAACGCTGCTACGCGATTCTGGGCGAAGACATGTTCTACCTCTGCGCCCAGGTCGAACTTTGCCGATTCCGCAGAGAGACCGCCCAGCACGCGCAGCGGCGGAATACGCGGCGCTGGACCGACGCCATCAATGTTCGAGTGGACATAGTCGACCAGCGCATTGCTCTTGACTGTCCAGGCGCCAAGCTTCGCCAAGGTCGCGTCGAGTTCCGCTTCGAACCCGTAGAGCCGGGCATTGGCCTGGCGGATCTGGTATTCGGGCAGCCCGTCCTCGATATTCCCGGTGCGGTCTTCATAGACGAAGTTGGTGTACCAGTTGTGGAACACCGAGGCTTCAAAGCGGATACCGGAGAGGTTGGCGCGGACAATGCCCTCGACCGCCCAGACCCGTTCCGTTTCCAGATCGGGATTGCCGACTTCGAACGACGAAGTGCCGGCATGGGGGCCATTGGCGAACAGTTCCTCGGCAGAAGGGGCGCGTTCGGTGTGCGAACCGTTGAGCGCCAGCTTCACGCCCGGTGCCACGGTCAAGGCACCGCCCAATGCTGCCGAGAAAGTGTTGAACGTGCGCGTCCCGCTGAAGAATTCCGGGTGCGACGCATCGGGCTTTGAAACCTGGCGAGTGTACTCATACCGCAGGCCGCCTTCGACCAGGAGCGGGCCGCTTTCCAGTTGTTGCAGCGTGAACAGGCCGACCTGTTCAGTGCTGTTCCGGGGCAGGAAAGCCTCCTCACCCACCACGTTGAAATCGCGCGTGACGAACTGCGTGCCGCTGACGCCCTTCCATCCGTCCCGGTCCGCCTGGACCACTTCCAAGCGGCCCTCCATGCCCTTGCTGGAGAAAGTGGTGCCAATCGCGCCGTCCGGCTCGATCTCGGAGTGAACGTAGTCACCAAAGGCAAAGCGGAAGGCCAGCTTTTCGATCAGGTCGCCATTAGGAACCAGTTCAGCGCGGGCGTCGATCCGGTCCTGCCGCAGCTTGATGCGCGGAGATTCCTGTCCCTGGCCCTGCTCTGTCGCGAAGCGCACCGGCACCCCGTACAGACTGTCATAGCGGCCATAGGCAATGCCGATATTGCCCTGATCGGTGACGTAGGCCACCCCTGCCCCGGCCGTCCAGGTGCGGCTGGCGGTGTTGGGCAGCTCCCCCTTGAGCGCGGCATTGGCGGCAAAGTCGATCTCCTCCGCGCCTTCTTCGGGCGGAAGCAGGCTGGTCTCCAGAGCCTTCGCACGCAAGGCCGGGGTCAGGGCGTGACCGCCGATCCGCAGGTCATCCGTCTTGAGCCACGAACCATTGACGTGGCCGACCCAGTTTCCGCCCAGCGGCACTTCCGCCGCCATGGCCGCCATGCGCTCGTTCGCGGCGCTGCCATATCCGCCCATCGCGGACAGGTGCACCGGCTCGTCGGGGACAGCGTTGGGGATGCGCCGGTCGATCACGTTCACCACTCCGCCGCTCGCCGAGGAACCATAGAGAAGCGACTGCGGACCGCGCAGCACTTCCACCCGCTGTGCGAGCAGCGGATTGACGACCGGAGCGTGGTCAACCGAAGTGTTCGACACGTCGATCGAACCAATCCCGTTGGACAGGAGCTTCACCCGCTCCCCCTGCAAGCCGCGCAGCACCGGGCGCGAGGCGCTCGGACCGAACGAGGTTGCCGAAACGCCGGGGGTATGGGTCAGGCTGTCGCCCAGGCTGGGGCGCAGATTTGCAACCAGCTGTTCGGCATTGACGATGGCCACGCCCGAAATCGTATCGACTCGGCTCGCCCCGCGCAGCGCGGTGACCACGATCTCGTCATTATGGCTGGCATGGTAATCAACCTGATCCGCTTCGCCGCTGGCATGGGCGGCCATAGGAAAGGCGCCTGCGGCCAGAATGGAAATCAGCGAAACGGAACGGGCAAAGGAAAGGTTCATTTTGAATCCATCGGGTATTTGGGAGTGCCCGCCTCCTAGCTCACCGGCTGGATTGTTACAATATCTCATTACAGGAAAGCGTGCGACAGCTGTCGGAAATCCGCGGCATTCCCGCATAGCCTCCGTATAAAGAGATATTAGGGCTAACGAAAAATTACCATTTTGCCCCTAGCAAGGTCCTATGTGGCCACGAAAGCGCCCCGCGAGATCATTCCAGTTGGCCACCCCCGCGGCGGCCAAGTCGCTGTTTTACAATGAAAGCAGAGCGATCCGCGAATCACATGGGGAGCGCGGCAAATGATCTGGCCCTTCCGCAAGAATCGCCTGAAAAAACCGGTCACGAGGACCCGAATCTTCGCCTGGGCACTGCTGATTTGCTCGATCATGGGCGTAATCCAGATGCCGCTTCCGCTGGAAGACCTGTGGCGCGGAATGCGCAATCAGATGCGGGCGCGCCCGGCTGATCAGTCAGTTATCGTCGTCGCAATCGACGATAAGACAGCGAAGGCGCTCGGCAACGACACCTATTCGCGCCGCTTCAACGCGGATCTGCTGGATCGCGTCTTTGCTGCCGGTGCCAAGCGGATTTATTTCGACGAGGCATTCTCAAAACCGCAAGATGCGGAAGGCGACGAACTTTTCGCCAAGGCGCTGAACCGGCACCAGGGCCGGGTCTTCAGCGGCGCAATGTATTTCCGCAACCAGCAATCCGGCGAGCGCGAGGCGATCCTGCCCCTGCCCATGTTCCAGGGTACGACCATTCGCTCGCTCAACGGCGCAGCAACGCCGTTTTCGCTGTCCGCGGAACTCGTCTTCGCCGACAGCTTCGGCGGCCAGCGTGTCCCGTCGGTTTCGGCTGACATAGCTGGCCGCACCGGAGAAGTTGGAGAGCGCTACCGCCCGGACTGGACGATCCAGGTCAAGTCGGTCCCCACGATCAGCCTGATCGACATTCTACAGGGAAAGGTCCCCGCCGAACGGCTTCGCGGGAAGGACTTGCTTGTCGGTGTGACGACTGAGCAAAGCTTCGACTTTGTGCAGGTTTACGGCCAGGGCTGGTTTCCGGGCGTCTATGTCCACGCAGTCGGGGCGCAAACGCTGAAGGAAGGACATCCCATCAAGGCAGGCTGGGTGCCGCCGATGCTGGTGGCCGCATTGTTCTCAATCGCCCTGTTGCGTTCGCGATCGCGCCGCGCGGCCAACGCGATCCTCCTGCTGGGAGTCGCACTCGGACTCGTGGTGCCATTCGTCCTGGACAAATACCTGATCTCTGCTGACTACCTTTCGGCATTCCTCATGTTCGGCATCGTCGCCTATCGCTCCGCTACTCTGCGGGAGATCACCGAAGCCCGTCTGAAGAACGCCGGTTCTCAATTGCCCAATCTGTCGGCCTTGCGCCAGGAGCCGATGGCAGAGGTCCGGCCGATCATCGCAATGCGCATTCGAAACTATGCAGCTGTCTGTTCAAGCTTCGAAGCCTCGGTTGAAGACGAACTGATAAAGGAACTGGCCCGCAGGCTTTCGCTGCCCAGTTCGGACAATACCTTCTATCAGGCAGAAGACGTGCTTTACTGGCTCGGTCCGACGCTTTCGACGGATGAACTGCACGATCACCTTGCCGGCCTTGCCCGCCTGATCGAGAGTCATTTCGAACTTCGTGGACGCAAGGTGGACATTCACGTCGCTTTCGGCGTGGACATCGACCTGGCCCGCAATGTCGGGAACCGCATTGGCCGCGCCCTCCTCGCGGCCGACAATGCAGCGGCAAAGCACCAGTTGGTTCAGTTCAATTCCACCGCCAGCGATGAAGACGCAGCCTGGGAGCTTTCGCTGATGAGCGAGCTCGACGCGGCCATTGACGCGGGCGACATCTGGATTGCCTATCAACCCCAGTTTGATCTGCGGACCGACCAGATCACCGGTGCCGAAGCGCTCGTCCGGTGGCAGCATCCGACACGCGGGGCCATTTCGCCCGAGGCATTTGTCCTGCCCGCCGAATCGCATAACCGTATCAAGCGCTTGACCTTCTACGTGCTGGAACAGGCCGCCCGCTCGGTACGCCCGCTGCTGGCCACGAATCCAGACTTCCGCCTCAGCGTGAACATGTCGGCCAGCCTGCTGGAGCAACCACAGCTTCCTGCCCACATCGCGCAGGTACTGATTGCAACCGGCTTCCCCGCCGCCAACCTCACTCTTGAAGTTACGGAGTCGGCTCCCTTCAGCGAGCACAACATCGTTGCAACCAACCTCAGTGGCATTTCGGCCATCGGCATAGACCTTTCGATCGACGATTACGGCACCGGCAACGCGACCCTGGAATATCTCCGCTCGGTCCCCTGTCAGGAGATCAAGATCGACCGTCGCTTCGTGGGCGGGCTGGTATCGAACGCCAGCGACATGCTGCTGGTCGAATCGACGATCGAACTGGCCCATGGCCTGGGTCGCCGGGTCATTGCCGAAGGGATTGAAGATCCCGAGACGCTCGAAATGCTGCGCGCCATCGGCTGCGACATGGCGCAGGGCTATTATCTTGCCAAGCCGATGGCTCTCGACGGCCTCGAAGCACTGCTCGATACGGATACCCAGCCCAAGGCAGCCTGATCGAAAGATCCAAAATGCTGGCTACAGAGGGCTGATTCCTAACAGCTAACGCTCTGCCGCGGCGTCGCGAATCACCTCTTTGCCCTAGATATTTTTATCCATCTCCGGCTTGTCCGGCACATGCGCGCCGCGCATCCCCCTCTTGCACCAAGTTTCCGAAGTGGCTGAATTCCGACATTTTTCCAGCCCTTGCAGCTAATTATGGTTAATTTTTGGTTATTGCTTTTGGTAAACAATTGGTTATTTTAAGGGTCAGCAGATGGCCCTAGGGGCCCGCTGTGGAGTGCAGGAGACTTACAATGGGCATGTACGATTATTTCGAGCGCTTCTTCGGTCGTAAGTAAGCGACGTTACGAGTTTCGAAGCGGCCCCGGCGAAAGTCGGGGCCGTTCTCATTTGGGCAAACCCGAAAGCTGCAGTCGGCGCAAAGTGCCGCTCTGCCCCGCACCAGCGGGCAGCCTTATCTCACAATCAACAAAGCGGCGTGGAGCGCTAAACCAGCATTTCCGCAGCTGGTCCGTGCCCCAGGAACTGCGCCGGACTGGCCGTAGCGCCATAGGCCCCGGCGCAGAACACGGCGACCAGGTCGCCCACTCCCGCATGGGGAAAGCCTGCCTTGTCGGCCAGGCGATCCAGCGGGGTGCACAGGCAGCCCACGACGCTTGCTTCTTCCTCCACCGGGCAATCGAAGCGGTTGGCGATGGCGACCGGGTAGTTGCGCCGCACGACGGTGCCGAAGTTGCCGGAAGCGGCCAACTGGTGGTGCAATCCTCCATCGACGATCAGGAAAACTTCGCCGTGGCTGACTTTCCGGTCGACGATGCGGGTCAAGTAGACCCCGGCCTCGCCCACCAGGTAGCGGCCAAGCTCAATGCAGAACCGGGTGCCTGACAGGACTTCGGGCAGGTGCGCCAATTGCTCCTTCAACGCGCTGCCAATCGCCTGGATGTCCAGCGGCTTGTCGCCCGGGAAATAGGGAATGCCGAAACCCCCGCCCAGATTGCAGCACGGTAGCGGCACGCCGCTTTCCTCGGCCAGGCGCGCAGCCAGTTTCAGGGTTTGCGCTTGGGTTTCAATAATCGCCTCGGCATCCAGCGCCTGGCTGCCCGCGAAGATGTGAAAGCCCCGCCATTCCGCACCCGCTTCGACAACCTTGCGCACCAGCGCCGGCACACGCTCAGCATCGACGCCGAACTGCTTGGCCCCGCCGCCCATTTTCATGCCTGACCCTTTCAGGTCGAAGTCCGGATTCACCCGGATGGCGAGCCGGGGTTTGGTTTCCAGGCGTGCGGCAATGGCCAGGGCGCGCTCAGCCTCACCTTCAGATTCCAGGTTAAGTGTGACTCCGGCGGCAACGGCCGCTTCCAGTTCGTCGTCCCGCTTGCCCGGACCGGCAAAGCTTATCAGCGCCGGATCGATCCCCGCCGCGCGAACCAGGGTCAGTTCCCCGGCAGAGGCAATGTCGAACCCGTCGACGAGTTCAGACATGACCTGAAGTACCGGCGCATAGGGATTTGCTTTGACTGCAAAATGTAAAGAAAGCTGCTCTGGCATGGCAGCGCGCAACGCAGCCGCACGCTGCCGCAAGAGGTCAGCGGAATAGACGAACAGCGGAGTGCGTCCGGCCTGCGCCACCAGATCAGAGGCCTTGCGACCGCCAATGACGAGTTCCCCATCAATCGCAGCGTAACCCGCAGGGATCGGACCGAGAGGTTTCACGCCTGCAACTCCTGAGCAAGGCCCGTCCGGTCGATCTTGCCATTGGGCGAGATCGGCATGGCATCGCGCCAGTAAATCTGTTTCGGCTGCATGAAGTTTGGCAGTTCTTTCAGCAGGAAATGAGCGAGTTCTTCAGCATGACTTGAACTTCCCTGACGCCCCCGCACCACCAGATGCACGGCCTGGCCGAGGCGCTCGTCCGGCAAGCCCAGGGCCACCGCCTCGGCAACCAGGCCGCTGGCCAGTGCTGCGTCCTCGATTTCCTGCGGGCTGATGCGGTTTCCTGCGCATTTGATCATCGCATCACGCCGCCCGACGAAATAGAGCAGCCCGTCCCCGTCGCGGCGCACCCGGTCACCCGACCAGACTGCCTTTCCGCCATAGCGCGACTGCGCGGGAGCGGGCTTGAACCTCTCCGCGGTTCGCTCTGCATCCTGCCAGTAACCATGAGCAACGAGCGGCCCGCAATGGACCAGTTCGCCTTCTTCGCCATCGGCTGCAACCGCGCCATCATCGGCGATGACCAGAATTTCGGCATGGGGAATGGCTTTGCCCATCGAAGTGGGATGGCTGTCGATCAAGGCGGGATCAAGATAGGTGGAACGAAACGCCTCGGTCAGGCCGTACATGGCGAAGAGCCGCGCCTGCGGGAACAATCCGCGCAGCCGCCGGACCAGATCCACAGTCAGCGCTCCCCCGGAATTGGTCAGGCGGCGCAGGCTGGCTGCGGTTTCGCTTGGCCAATCCAGCTCCGCGACCTGGACCCATAGCGGCGGCACGGCGGCCAGTGTCGTGACGCCGTGCTTGCCCACCGCCTTCACCACGTCGCGCGGGGTGAGGTAGTCCAGCGGGACCACCCTGCCCCCGGCGTACCAGGTTGAAAGCAGCTGGTTCTGGCCATAATCGAACGAAAGCGGGAGGACCGCCAGGGTCACATCGTCCGCCGCCAGGCCCAGATAGGTCGCCACGCTCTGCGCCCCGAGCCACATGTTGGCGTGGCTAAGCATGACCCCCTTGGGCTTGCCCGTCGATCCGCTGGTGTAAAGGATCGCTGCCAGGCTGTCCGGATCGGCTTCACTGGGGCCAAGTCGCTCGGCCTGTTCCAGCGCGGCCAGGACTTCGGCTTCGCCCATTGCCCGGCAAGCAGCCGGAACATCACCGGGTTCCAGGCTGGCGAGGCGGCTGGGCGTGCCGATCAGCAGAGCCGCGCCGCTGTCGGCGAGGATATGCGCGACCTGGCTGCGCTTGAGCAAGGGATTGATCGGGACGTGGACCAGCCCGGCCCGCGCGGCAGCGAGCGGCATCAGGCAGGTCAGCGCGTCCTTGGCCGCCCAGGTTGCGACCCGCGCGCCCGACGATGGCAATGAAGCTGCCAGCCACCCGGCCAGCGCCGCCACCTTGTCCCGCAAGTCCCGGTAGGTCAGCACTTCTCCGCGCAGCACCAGGGCCACGTCATCATCCGCACCCCGCAGGGCGAGATGATCGAGCGGCCGGATATCGGTTTGCGCATCCACGGACACGGCTGTCATGGCTCCCATAAAACTGCTCCGCCGCGTCTATGGCGATGATCCCGGCGAAGTCCAAGCCGAGAGTTTCACGGCAATCGCGCGCAGCGATCTTGCCAAAGGGCCATCTCGCACTTGCGGAAAGTGTTGCCGCCCGGCTAGAGCCCGCTCGAAACCACGAATGGATTCCCATGCGACCCGAAACCGACCTGAAACTGCGGCAGATCCTGGAAGAGGTTCTGGGCCTCAAGCCCGGACAGGTCGATGGCTTTACCGCTGATACGGGCCTGTTCGGGGAATTGCCGGAGCTTGATTCCATGGCCGTTGCCGGCCTTCTCACCGAAATGGAAGACCGGCTGGGCATCACCATCGACGAAGACGAAATCGATGGCGAGATTTTCGAAACCTACGGCAGCCTGCTGAAATTCGCCGTTGCCAAGCAGGAAGCCGCTTAAGGCGCGTTCCCTGCTCAGCCTTGGCTGGCCGCGAATTCCCGCTCGGCCACGAAGCGTTCGGCGTCCAGCGCGGCCATGCAGCCGGTGCCCGCCGCCGTCACGGCCTGGCGATAGGTGTGATCCATCACGTCGCCGCAGGCAAAAACGCCCGGGATCGCGGTCTTGGGCGTTCCCGGCTGGACCACGATGTAACCCGCAGAGTCCAGCTCCAGCTTGCCCTTGAACAGTTCGGTCGCCGGGGCGTGGCCGATCGCAACGAAGGCTCCGTCCGTCGGCTCCAGACTGCTCTCGCCGGTGACCGTATCCTTCAAGGCAACGCCGGTCAGGCCCTTTTCGCCGCCGACAAAGTGGTCGACAGCCTTGTTCCACAGCACCTTGATGTTGGGATGGGCCATCAGGCGATCCTGCAAAATCTTTTCCGCGCGGAGCGAATCGCGGCGGTGGATCAGGGTTACGTCCTGCGAGTGGTTGGTGAGGTACAGCGCCTCTTCCACGGCGGTATTGCCCCCGCCGATCACCACGACCTTTTTGCCGCGATAGAAGAACCCGTCGCAAGTGGCGCAGGCGGAAACGCCCTTGGCCGAAAGCTCCTGCTCCCCGGGAACGCCCAGCCACTTGGCCTGTGCACCCGTGGCGATCACCAGCGTTTCGCCTTCGTAAACGTCCCCGCCATCGCCAATCGCGCGGAACGGCGGGCCGGACAGGTCCACTTCGACAATCGTGTCCCACAGCATCCGGGTGCCGACGTGTTCGGCCTGGGCCTGCATTTCCTGCATCAGCCACGGCCCCTGGATCACGTCGCGAAAGCCGGGATAATTCTCGACGTCGGTGGTGATAGTCAGCTGCCCGCCGGGCTGAAGGCCCTGCACCACGATCGGCTGCATTCCGGCGCGGGCGCCATAGATGGCGGCGGAAAGTCCGGCCGGTCCGGAACCGATGATGAGCATACGCGTGGTGTGGGTGGTCATGAATCCCTCCGTTTGGCCGTGCAGATAAGGACCGCGCCGCGCCATTGCCAGAGGATTCGAAAGCGATTTCCCCCGGATTGACGCAGGTGCCCCTTCATAGCAAAGCAGTTTGCATGACACCGCACGGACCGACCGCCAACAGCTTCATCTCGCAGCGCCTGCGCCTCCACTATGTCGACTGGGGCAATCCCGATGCCCCGCCGCTGATCCTTCAGCATGGCGGGCGCGACCATTGCCGCAGCTGGGACTGGGTGGCCGAGGAATTGGCCAAGGACTGGCATGTCATCGCGCCCGACCTGCGCGGCCATGGCGACAGCGCCTGGGCGCCGGACGGCAATTACGAGATCAATGCCTTCGTCTATGACTTTGCCCAGTTGGTCCACACGCTGGGACATGACCAGGTGACGATCGTGGCCCATTCGCTGGGCGGCAACGTGGCGACGCGCTTTACCGGGCTTTATCCCGAGAAAGTCCGCAAGTTCGTCAATATCGAAGGGCTTGGCCCCTCGCCCAAGACCCGGGCAGAGCGCGAAGCGGCAGGCTATGCCAACCGCTTCCGGGGCTGGATCGAAAAGCGCCGTGCCGCTGCGGGCCGCATCCCGCGCCGTTATCCGACGATCGAGGCCGCCTATGCCCGCATGAAGGAGGAAAACGCCTTCCTGACCGACGAGCAGGCCCGTCACCTCACCATCCACGGCGCCAGCCGCAATGAGGACGGCACCTGGAGCTGGAAGTTCGATCCCTATCTGAACGTCTGGCCGTTCGAGGATACCCCGCAGGAATTGACCGAGGAGCTGTGGCGGGCAATCACCTGCCCGATGCTGCTGCTCTATGGCGAGAATTCATGGGCATCGAATCCGGAACTGGACGGCCGCATGAAGAACTTCCGCGATGCGCGCGTGATCGAATTCGAAAACGCCGGCCACTGGCTCCACCACGACCAGTTCGACCGCTTCATGGGCGAGATCAAGGCGTTTCTCTGATATCTCAGCTGGTCATTGCGAGCAAAACGAAGCTCTGCGCGGATAACGACAGGTGACATTACCCCCGTTCGTCCTGAGGAGCCGGTGAAGCCGCAGGCTGATCCGGCGTCTCGAAGGATCGCGTAGCAGCGCTGTGGTTCGAGACGGCCCTCAACCTCCGGTTTCGGTGCCTCCTCACCACGAACGGTTTTTGATGGCCTTCACCAATTCATGGAGCGCCGAATCTCTTACCCCTCCAGGTAATGCGCCCGCAGTGCCTCGCGGCGCGGCGCGTCGACCCCCAGTACCTCTTCCAGATAGCGGTCCAGGTCGCCGTGGCGCTCTTCCGCCGCGCGGAAGGCGGCGTTGAGGTAGTCCGCATCGACGCCCATCAAGGCGCGGATCGTATCATCCGAAATGGCGCCATGCTTTTCCCGGATCTGCGTGGCCCCGGCAGCGATGCGCGCTTCGATGTTCCCCGCCGTGTTGGTCAGCAGGTAATCCTCCATGATCGCATCGCGCGGAATGCCCAGCGCATGCTGGGCCATGGCGACAGCCCAGCCGGTGCGGTCCTTGCCCGCAACGCAGTGGACCAGGCTGGGGACTGACGCCCTTTCCAGCACGTCGAAATAGGCCCGCAGCATCGGCACCAGGTTGGGCCGGAACGCGATGCCATCATACAGGCGGATCATGGCCGCGCGGGCTTCATCTGCTGTCACGACCCCGTCAGCAGCTTCGGTATGCAGAGCAAGTCCGGCAGTCTCGTCCGGGTGCGCCAGCACTTCGGCGGCAAAGTCTTCATGCCGGCGGCACGGCTTGGCAGTCCGCTCGGACGGACCGCGCAAGTCTATCACCGTGGTCACGCCCAGCGCGTGGATCGCGTCCAGATCCGCGTCGCTGGCATCGCCGTGCTGGGCCGAACGCCACAGCAAACCGCGCTTTACCGCAGCGCCGTCCGCTGTGTCATAGCCGCCATAGTCGCGGAAATTGTGGACGCCATCGAGCTTCAGAACGCGGGAATCAACCATGGCGCATGGCTTGGCAGGTCGGGTTGCAGAGTGCAACGGGTTTGACGATCAGAGCGACCAGTCCGCCCTGCCCTCCAGCACTCCCTTCAGATCGGCGAGCGACCCGCCCGGAGCCAGCAACCCCCGCAGCGCTTGCTCTCCCAGGTCCAGGTAGGTGCGGTGCGGCACGGCCAGCAGGACCAGATCGAACGGGCCCTGCGGCAGCGCCTCGGCCAGGCTGATGCCGTATTCATGTTCTGCTTCGCCCGGATCGGCCATCGGGTCGTGGACGATCACCTGGTGCCCCAATTGCCCCAAGGCCATGGCCAGGTCCGCGACCTTGCTGTTGCGCAGGTCCGGGATGTTTTCCTTGAAGGTCAGGCCCAGGACCAGGACCGAACCGACCCTGCCGCCCCGCGCCGAATGGAGTTCCTGCGCAACCCAGCTTGCCATCGAATCGTTGATCCCGCGCCCGGCGGTAATCACGTTGGGATCGATCCCCAGATCGCGCGCGCGGTGAGCCAGGTAATAAGGGTCGATCCCGATGCAGTGCCCGCCGACCAGTCCGGGCGTAAACGGCAGGAAGTTCCACTTCGTCCCCGCAGCCGCCAAGACGTCCCAGGTCGAAATCCCGATGCGTGAGAAAATCTGCGCAATCTCGTTCATGAAGGCGATGTTGATGTCCCGCTGGGCATTCTCGATTACCTTGGCCGCTTCGGCCACTTTGATCGAACTGGCCTTGAACACTCCGCCCGAAGTGATCGCGCCATAGACCGCCGAGACGCGTTCCAGCACTTCGGGAGTCTGGCCGGAAACGACCTTGGTGATCTTGTCCACCGTATGCTCGCGGTCGCCCGGATTGATCCGTTCCGGGCTGTAGGCCAGGAAGAAGTCGACGCCGGATTTCAGGCCGGACACTTCCTCCAGAACCGGGGCGCAGATCTCTTCGGTCACACCGGGATAGACCGTGCTTTCATAGACCACGACCGGCCGGCGCCCCTCCTCAACTGCCGGGCGCAGTACGGCACCCACGGCGCGGCTGGCCTTTACCACCAGGCCAAGGTCGGGCCGGTTCTCGGCGTCGATCGGGGTGGGCACGGTGACGATGTAGAAATCGCACGGCGGGCAGTCCTCCAGCCGGTCGAGCAGGCTGATCGGGCTTTCCCGCAAGACCGGGCCGTCTATCTCTCCGGTCCGGTCATGGCCTTCGCGAAGCTGGGCGATGCGGCTCTGGTCAACGTCGATCCCCCAGGTCTCGAACTGGCGGGCCAGCGCGAGGGTCAGCGGCAAGCCGACATAGCCCAGCCCGATCACGGCAATACGCGGGTTCGTTTCTGTCATGAAGTTATCCTACTTGTGACCGTATCCGGTGAGCATCGTCTTGATAGTTTTCATGACGATCAGAATATCGAGCCATATTGAGAAGTTACGGATGTAATAGAAGTCGAACTGAAGCTTCATCTTGATGTCGTCGACACCGGCAACGTGGCCCTGATTTACTTGGGCCCATCCTGTAATTCCGGGCTTCACGATGTGACGATAGCGATAGAAGGGTACTTCGGACTGGTACCAATCGGACAGTCCGGTCGCCTCTGGGCGCGGTCCGATCAGGCTCATTTCGCCGCGCAGGATGTTGATCAGCTGCGGCAGTTCATCGATGCGGGTGAAGCGCAGGAACTTGCCGATGCGGGTGATCCGGTTGTCCTGCGGCCGCGTGATCAGATCGTCGACGGAGCCCTTGCCGCCGCTCGGCGTACAGACCCGCATGGTGCGGAACTTGAAGACCGTGAACTCCTTGCCCCGGTATCCCATGCGGCTCTGTCGGAACAGGATCGGTCCCGGCCCGTCCAGCCGGATCGCCACTGCCGCGACCAGGCAGATGGGCAGGACCAGCGGGCCAATGATCAGCGCGGCCAGCCAGTCGATCACCTGCTTGGGGAGCATCCACGAATTGGCCGGACCCAGCGCGCCGAAATTGTTCTCGGACAGGTTCTCAAGCTCGGCCCGGCCGGTCAGGGATTCATAGAGGTCCTTGGAGTGGTAGACCGGAATTCCGGACAGCGTGTAATCCGCAATCCGCGCTTCCCAGGCATCGCTGTGTTCGTGCCGGAAGTCAGCCGTCACCGCGTCGATGTCGTCCAAGGCGGACTGGGCGGTCAGGAAACGGCTGGTAACCCCGGTCAACTCGTCAAAGCGCGGCAGCCTGCCTCCCGGAA
The DNA here is from genome assembly GCF_050281025.1 of Novosphingobium sp. NPDC080210. Taxonomy (NCBI): domain Bacteria; kingdom Pseudomonadati; phylum Pseudomonadota; class Alphaproteobacteria; order Sphingomonadales; family Sphingomonadaceae; genus Novosphingobium; species Novosphingobium sp. NPDC080210. The sequence goes on along the minus strand of NZ_JBNNWL010000001.1, from coordinate 420,430 downwards.
TGACCCCCAGCCGCAGCAAGGTCCGGCGCTGTACCATCAGGTAGACGGCGAAAAACCAGACGATGCAGGCCAGAAAGCTCATGACCAGCAAGCTGCGGGTGTACTCCACCCGGAACAGCAGGATAGTGACCAAGACCAGCCCGAACGAGGTCAGATAACCGGGTAGAATCCCATAGCTTTCGAAAGTGCCCGGCAGGTTGCTGAGCGAGCGGTGCAACATAAATCCCAGCACCAATGCAACCAGACAGGCCACCAGTGTGTTCTGTGCCACGTAATCATTCACACCCGCAGGCAAGAACCGCGCGGTGAGGAGGAAGGGCCAGATGACACAGGCAAGTGCCGCCACTCCCAGCTGGAACAGCGGATTGAGCACGGGGGACGTGCGCTGCAGCCGAAGTTTCTTCGGTGGCATTACGATCTACCCACCGATTGCTTCCGACTGACAATTATTCGCCCCAGGTCTGCGCAGTAGTTTTGTGGAAGTTCGATCCACAACGACGCGGCCATTCTGCAATTCCCTCAAATCTTTTCATTATTGATTGCCCGGAGCCAACATGACCCCTCAACTAATTCGGCCGAGACGTTTCAGCGATGCGCGCGGATGGTTCAGCGAGACTTACAACCGCGCAGTTTTTCATGATCTGGGCATCACGGACGAATTCGTTCAGGACAATCACAGCAGGTCGCTAACGCGCGGAACCCTGCGCGGGTTGCATTGCCAAACCCCGCCGCATGCCCAGGCAAAGCTAGTGCGCTGTATTCGCGGCGCTATTTTTGACGTTGCAGTCGATCTGCGCCGCGCTTCTCCGACCTTTGGCCAGTGGGTCGGCGCCACGCTGACCGCAGAGCGCGGCGAACAGCTCTATGTCCCGGTGGGTTTCGGGCACGGCTTCCTGACGCTCAGCGATGAAACCGAAGTGCTCTACAAATGCTCGGACCTCTACGCACCCGAATGCGAGGCGGGCGTAAGCTGGGACGACATGCAGATCGCCGTCGACTGGCCGCTCGATGGCGCGCAGCCACACCTTTCCGAAAAAGATCGGAACCTGCCGCCGCTTCGCGCGTTTACGGCGGACTTTCCCTATGACGGCATCCCACTCGCCCCACTGGACTAACGAAGGAACAACATGGCCATCGGGCGCATTCTGGTAACCGGAGGAGCCGGCTTCATCGGCTCGGCATTAGTGCGGCAATTGATCGCGCAAACGGGCGCGCAGGTCTGCAATGTCGACAAGCTGACCTACGCCGGAAATCTCGCCTCGCTGGCGGAGGCCCGGCATTCGCCGCGCCACCAGTTCCACCAGGCGGACATTTGCGACCGGCCCGCAATGGAAACCATCTTCCGCACCTTCAGGCCCGAGGCCGTGATGCACCTGGCGGCCGAAAGCCACGTCGATCGCTCCATCGACGGGCCGGCGGATTTCATCCAGACCAACGTCGTTGGCACCTTCACTTTGCTGGACGTTGCAACGGCCTATTGGCGCGGTCTGGATGCAGCGGAGCAGCGGTCTTTCCGCTTTCACCACGTTTCGACCGATGAAGTGTTCGGATCGCTGGGCGCCGATGGCAGTTTCGACGAAACGACTGCTTACGACCCGCGCTCCCCTTATTCCGCAACGAAAGCCGCAAGCGACCATCTGGTCCGGGCCTGGCACCATACCCATGGGCTGCCGGTGGTCCTGACCAATTGCTCGAACAATTACGGGCCTTACCATTTCCCCGAAAAGCTCATTCCGCTGACCATCCTCAAGGCAATCGCGGGAGAAGCCCTGCCGGTTTACGGCGACGGCTCCAACGTGCGCGACTGGCTGCACGTGGACGACCACGCCCGCGCGCTGCGGCTGGTCGTGGAACAGGGGAGGATCGGGGAAACCTATTGCGTCGGCGGCAATGCCGAGCGGACGAACCTGCAAGTGGTCGAAGCCATTTGCGACGTGCTCGATCGCTTGCTCCCCCGCTCCGACGGTGCCTCCTACTGCGAGCAGATCCGGTTCGTGACCGACCGCCCCGGGCACGATTTCCGCTATGCCATCGACGCGAGCAAGCTGGCGCGCGAACTGGGCTGGCAACCCCAGGAAAGCTTTGCCAGCGGCATTGCCAACACGGTGGCCTGGTACCTCGCCAACGAAGGCTGGTGGCGCAGCGTGAAGGATGGTTCCTACCAGGGCGAACGGCTGGGACTGGCCCATGCCTGAGCGCTGGTTGCTGACCGGTGGAACCGGCCAGGTGGGGCTCGCCCTGCGCCGGAGCGCCCCTGCGGGCGTGGAGATCATCGCACCAGATCGCACGCAGCTCGACCTGACCGATCCGCAAGACGTCGGATCGTGGCTGCACGGGGTATCTGCGGTAGTCAACTGCGCCGCCTACACCGCCGTCGACCAGGCGGAGTGCGAGCCTGAACTGGCGATGCTTGTAAACGCCAAGGCGCCGGGCATCCTTGCCCGGGCGGCAGCAGAAGCAGGCATTCCGCTGGTCCACGTATCGACCGACTACGTCTTCCCCGCCGATGGAACCGGCCCTTGGCGTGAACATGACCGCGCAAAGCCCGGCAACGCCTATGGCGAAAGCAAGTTCGCCGGTGAGCAAGCCGTCCGCACCTCGGGCGCGCGCCATGCGATCGTTCGCACCGCCTGGGTGGTCAGCGCGGACGGAACCAACTTCGTCAAGACCATGCTGCGCCTGGGCGCGGAACGCGAAGTGTTGCGCGTGGTGGCGGACCAGCGCGGAACCCCTACCCACGCGGGCGATCTCGCCGCAGCCTTGGTAACCATTGCGCAGCGGTTCACTGGAAATCCGGACCAGCCATCGGGGACATGGCACTGTACGAATGCCGGCGAAACGACCTGGCACGGACTGGCGACGCGCATTTTCGCGCGCGCCGAAGAACTGGGCCTGAAGGTCCCCGAAGTGGTCGAGCCGATCCGGACTGCGCACTATCCGACCCGCGCCATCCGTCCGCAGGATTCCAGGCTCGATTGCAGCCTCATCGCGCGGGACTTCGGGATTGCGCTTCGTCCCTGGGAAGAGGCCGTCAGCGACATTGTCGGGGAACTGGCCAGCGAAGGACTTGCAGCATGAAGGGCATCGTACTTGCCGGAGGTTCTGGCTCCCGGCTCCACCCGGCCACGCTGGCGGTCAACAAGCAATTGCTGCCCATCTACGACAAGCCGATGATCTATTTTCCGATCAGCGCGCTGATGCTGGCTGGGATCCGCGAAATCCTGATCATCAGCGCGCCGGAATACCTGCACAACTATCAACGCCTGTTCGGCGATGGCTCGCAGCTGGGCCTGGTGATCGACTATGCCATCCAGGTCCGCCCGGAAGGCTTGGCCCAGGCGTTCCAGATCGGTGCCGGCTTTGTCGGCGGCGGCCCTGCCGCGCTGGTGCTGGGCGACAATATCTTTCACGGCGCCGGGCTTTCGCACATGCTTTTGCGCGCCCGAGAGCGGGCCGAGGCAGGTGCCGCCACCGTGTTCGGCTACAGCGTCGAAAACCCTGTAGCCTATGGGGTCGTCGAGCTGGACGAGGCGGGCAAAGCGCTGTCGATTGAGGAAAAACCCCAGCAGCCACGCTCGAACTGGGCTGTGACCGGGCTCTATTTCTATGACGAGCGCGTGACGGAGTTCGCCCGCAAGGTGAAACCGTCCGCGCGCGGCGAACTGGAGATAACGGACCTCAACCGCTTCTATCTCGAAGCAGGCGAACTGCACGTGGAGCGGATGGGGCGCGGTTACGCGTGGCTGGACACCGGAACCCACGAAAGCCTGCTGGAGGCGAGCGAATTCGTCCGCACACTCCAGAACCGGCAGGGAATCCAGCTCGCCTGTCTGGAAGAGATCGCCTGGCAAGCGGGCTGGATCGACGACGACGCCCTGGCTTCCCGGGCCGAGGACTACGCCAAGACCGGCTATGGCCGGTATCTCGCGGGTCTGTGCGAGCGCGGGCCGCTGCCCTGATGCGCAAGAACGCCGTTCTCTATATCAGTTATGACGGAATGCTTGAGCCCTTGGGCCAGAGCCAGGTGATTGCCTACCTGGAACGGCTCTCCGGCGACTATTCCATCCATCTGGTGAGTTTCGAGAAGCCCGCCGACAAGGCCGAAGCGGACAAGGTCGCGGCCATTGGAGAGCGCCTGAACCGGGCCGGGATCGCCTGGCATCCGCTGACCTATCACAAGTCCCCCACCCTGCCCGCCACGCTATTCGATATTGCCCAGGGAACGGCTGTCGCGCTCTGGCTGACGCTGCGCCACCGGGTCCGGCTGATCCACGCGCGCAGCTACATTCCTGCCTTGATCGGCTGGATGATCAAGCTGCTGACCGGGACGAAGCTGCTGTTCGACATGCGCGGCCTGTGGGCCGATGAACGGGTCGACGGCAACATCTGGCCCAGGGGCGGGCACCTTTACCGCGTGGTCAAGCGGCTGGAAAAGACGCTGCTCCTCGGCGCGGATCATGTCGTCACGCTTACCCACGCATCAGAGGGCGTGATCGCGGATTTTCCCTATCACGCGTCTCGGGGTCATGCGCCGATGACGGTCATTCCCACCTGTGCCGACCTTGAGCGGTTCAGCCCCGGCGCAACGGCGCAGGACGGTCCGTTCGTCCTTGGCTACCTTGGCTCCATCGGAACCTGGTATCTTTTTGACGAGGTACTCGCCTGCTTTGCCGTGCTGCGCCAGCGGCGTCCTGATGCGCGGCTCCTGGTCATCAATCGCAACGAACAGGACCTGGTCCGCAGCAGTGCGGCGGCAGCCGGAATTCCAACCGAGTGCATCGAAGTCAGAGCGGCCGACCATGCCGAAGTGCCGGAACAGATTCGCCGGATGCATGCGGGCGCCGCGATCATTCGCCCGGTCTATTCCAAGATCGCAAGCGCACCGACCAAACTGGCCGAGTACCTGGGCTGCGGCGTGCCATGCCTGGGGAACACAGGCGTTGGTGATATGGAACTGATCCTGGAGCGCAAGCGGTGCGGCGTTGCCCTGTCGGACTTCACGCCAGAGGATCGGGAACGCGCCGTCGACCGCCTTCTGGCTCTGGCGCAGGATCGATCCACGGCGCAGCGCTGCCGCGACGTTGCCCTGGCCCATTTTTCGACCAGCGACGGCGCCGCGCGCTACCGCCAGATCTATCAGGACATGACCGCATGAAACGTATGCTGGTCCTGTGCCCCTATCCCGAAGGGGTCGCCGCCGGGCAGCGGCTCAAATACGAACAGTATTTCGATGACTGGCGCCGCCAGGGCTGGCAGATCGACGTATCCAACTACATGGACCACGCCATGTGGAACGTGGTCTGGGCCAAGGGCAACGTCCCGGCCAAGATCCTGGGAGTGCTGCGCGGTACCTGGCGCCGCTTTCGCGACCTGGGGCGCATTCGCCGCTACGATCTGGTCTACGTGTTCAAATGGGTCACGCCATTCGGCACGACCGGCTTTGAACGCCTGGTCCGCGCGCAAGCGAAAAGCCTGATCTTCGACGTCGAGGACAATGTCCTGTCCGATGTCCAGGGCGGCGTGGCGGATCATATCGGCCCGCTGGTCAAACTGCTCAAAAGTGGTCGCAAGGCGCGCTACCTGATCGGCAGCGCGGACCATGTCGTGACCAGTTCCCCGTTCCTGAATGACCTGTGCATTCCGCTCAACCGGCACGGGGCCTGCACCTACATTTCCTCTTCGGTGGACACCGACCGGTTCCAGCCGGCAACGCCCTATTCCAACGACAAGCCAGTCGTGATCGGCTGGACCGGAACGTTCAGTTCCAGGGTCTACCTGGATCTGCTGCGCGGTGTGTTCCAGCGGCTTGCCCGGCGCGTTCCATTCAAGCTGCGGGTGATCGGGAACTTCGATTACGACCTGCCCGGGGTCGACCTGGAAGTCGTGCGGTGGAGCGCGGAGCAGGAAGTGGCGCAGCTCCAGGCGCTGGACATCGGCGTCTATCCGCTGCCGATCGACGACTGGGTGCTGGGCAAGTCCGGTCTCAAGGCCATTCAGTACATGGCCTTTGCCCTGCCCTGCGTTGCCACCGAAGTCGGCACGACGCCGATGCTGATCCGGGACGGCGAGAACGGCCTGCTGGTCCGCACCGAGGCCGAATGGGAGCAGGCCTTGGAACGCCTGATCCGCGATCCGGAACTGCGACGCCGCCTGGGCCAGGCCGCGCGCCAGGATGCCGTCACCCGTTACTCAACCCACGCCATCGCCGCCGAATACCGCAAGGTCATCGAGAGCGCCGAGCTGAAAGGACGAACATGAGCAGGATTTACATGGCAGGCGTTGGCGGAATGCTGGGCGAAGCGTTCCACCATGTCTTTTCCGGCAGCCACGAATTGCTGTGCACGGACAAGGACGTCAACGCGCCGTGGCTCTCGTTCCTCGATTTCCGGGACCGCGATGAGTATGCGCGCCAGGTGCTGGACTTCCGGCCGGACTTCTTGTTCCACATCGGCGCCCACACTAGCCTTGAATACTGCGAGGACAACGTCGACGACGCCTATGCGACGAACACCTTGCCGGTCGAGGATGCGGTGCGGCTGGCCAACCGGCTGGACATTCCGCTGCTCTACATCTCGACCGCCGGGATCTTCGACGGCGCGCAGGAAACCTATGACGACTGGGACCAGCCGAACCCGCTGGGCCATTATGCCCGGTCGAAATACATGGGCGAGCGCTTCGTGGTTGAGAATGCGCACCGCTATCTGGTCTGCCGCGCCGGGTGGATGATGGGGGCGGGACCGGACAAGGACAAGAAGTTCATCCAGAAGCTGATGGCCCAGCTGAAAGACGGCGCGCGCGAGTTGAAGGTTGTGGACGACAAGCTGGGCACGCCAACCTACACCCGCGATTTCGCTGCTCAGGTAAAGGTCCTGATCGAACAGGAGCTGTGGGGCCTCTACAACATGGTCTGCCAGGGCGTGACCAGCCGCTTCGAAGTGGCCGAGTATCTCGTCAGCGCCTTGGGCAAGTCCGAAGAGATCAAGGTCGAGCCGGTCAGTTCGGACTATTTCGCCCAGGAATACTTTGCCCCCCGCCCGCCTTCTGAACGGCTGATCACCAAGAAGCTGGACCTGCGCGGCGTGAACACGATGCGCGACTGGCGGGTCTGCCTGGACGAGTACCTGGCCGACAAATACGCCGGATATCTGGATTGAGCCCATACAGCCGGAAAGCGCGGCGCTGCACTGAAATCGCGCTGCAATCGAGCCGGAAAATTAATTGACGTTAGCGGCGGAACAACCTCCCCCGAAGGACGTTTAACGCCGCAACGATCTGATTGATCCGACCTGGATCTAACCCGGAAATACAGCGCCCAGCCATTGCGCGATTTGAACGAAAGCGCCGCACGAATGATGATCTTGGCGGGGAAACACGGCGCCCAATGCTGATCTACTGGATCCTGCTTGCCTTCCCGGCGACAATGGCCCTTGCCTATCCGGCGGCGATGGAGCGTTACCGCGCCTCTGCCGCGCAGGGGCTGGCCATCATCAGCTTCATCATCTTCTACACCATGCTTGCGGCGCTGCGTTTTGAAATTGGCGGCGACTGGGGCAACTACGAAGCCAAGTATCTCGACATCAAGACCGACAGCCTCGGCTATGCGCTGACCTCGACCGATCCGCTCTATGGCCTGCTGAACTGGCTGTCTGCGCTGGTGGGCGGAGGCGTCTATCTGGTCAATGGCTTCTGCGCCTTGCTCCTGATCTATGGCGTGGTCCGGGTCGCGCTGCGCTTTCGCGATCCCTGGCTGGCCATCACCATGGCGGTTCCATACCTGCTGATCGTGGTGGGCATGGGCTATGTTCGCCAAGGCGCGGCGATTGGTCTGATCCTGGTGGCCATCGCCTCGTTCGATCAGTCCCGCCCCTGGCGCACCTCGCTCTTCCTGGCGCTTGCCATGGGGTTTCACTCGACGGCCATCGTCGTCTTCCCGATGTTTGCCTATGCGCTTTCCACGCGGCACCGTGCACTGTCGGTGATCTTCACCGCCTTGGGCGCGGCGGCTTACATCTTCGTCCTCGCCCCCAGGCTGAGCGGCTTCGAAGCGGGCTATCTGGACGCCGACTACGATTCCGAAGGCGCTTTCGTCCGCGTTCTGATGAACGTCCTCGCCTCTGCCATGATCCTGCTGCGCTGGCGGTATTTCGCCCCCGGCAACAAGGCCAGATCGGTCTGGATCAGCATAGCCCTCGCCAACTTCGCTGCCTTTGCGATCCTGCTCGTGACCCCCTCGTCAACCGCAGTCGACCGGCTCGCCCTGTTCCTGGCCCCAATCCAGGTCGCCATGTTCGGAGAGTTCCGCAATCTTGTACCGCTGCCCGGCAAGTTCGCCGTGCTGCTCCGCCTGCTGCTGATTGCAGTGGCGGTGGCCGTCCAGGTCGTGTGGCTGATCTACGCCTCACACGCGGAATACTGGGTGCCCTATCAATCGGTACTCCAGTTCCTGTGAGCGGGAACCGCCCTTCAACCCGTTCGGTCATTGCGGTTTGCGCGAACCAGGCCTGGAACCTGGTCAACTTCCGTGCCGGCCTGATCGAAGCGCTGTTGGAACAGGGCTTCACCGTGGAGGCCATTGCTCCCGCCGATGCCGCCATGGAAGGCAGGCTGCGCGCCATGGGCTGCGGATTTACGCCATTATCGATCGACTCAGCCGGACTTTCGCCCACCCGCGATCTGGGCAGCTTTCTGGCAATCTGGCGCATCCTGAACAGACTGCGCCCGGCGGCATGGCTCAGTTGGACGATCAAGCCGAACGTCTATGGCTCGCTCGCAGCCGGGATGCTCGGAATTCCCGCCTTTCCCAACGTGTCCGGACTGGGCACCGCCTTTATCCGGCGCAATCTGCTGACATTGATCGCCACGCAGCTTTACCGCACCGGGTTTCGCCGTGCGCCTGCCGTGTTCTTCCAGAATACGGATGATCGCGACCTGTTCATCAAGGGACGGATGGTTCGCGCCACTCAGGCGAGGCTGCTCCCCGGCTCGGGCGTCGACCCGGACTATTGGTGCCCGCCGAATGACCAACGCGGCCAGCCGCGCCGGTTCCTCATGCTGGCACGGATCGTCGCGGACAAGGGCGTGCGCGAATATGTCGAAGCGGCGCGTGCCGTCCGCTCCCGCTGGGCCGACGCCCGGTTCATCCTGATAGGCGAAGTAGGCGCCGCCAACCGCACCGCCATTCCGCGCGAGGAAGTGCAGTCCTGGATCGCCGAGGGTATAATCGAGCATCGCGCGCCAGTCGCCGACGTCCGGCCCGACATTGCCGCAGCCGACGTGATCGTCCTGCCTTCCTACCGCGAGGGCCTTTCCCGCGTCCTGCTTGAGGCGGCCGCCATGTGCCGCCCGATCGTTACCACCGATGCACCGGGATGCCGGGACATCGTCAGCGATGGCCACAACGGGTTCTTGTGCAAGGTGCGCGATCCCGCCTCCCTGGCCGAGGCCATGGACCGGGCCGCTGCGCTAAGCGACGCGGAATGGAGCGTGATGGGCCAGGCCAGCCGCGCCCGCATCGTTTCCGGGTTTTCCCAGAACCGCGTTACCGCGCTCTACCTCCAGGCCCTGGCAGAGGCCGGTGTGCGTCCGGCCGCATGAGATGACCACCACAGCAAAATTTTTTGCTTCGCCCCGGAACCTGCCGGCTCCTGCTTCGTTAGGAAACCCAGATGTCTTTTAACAGCAGCTTGCGACCTATGCTTCGCACGGCCCTTCCTGTCTTATCCCTGTTGGCGCTGGGCGCGTGCGCCTCGCGTGGGGGAGACATCCCCTACGCCCCCGCCGACTTTGGCCCGCCGGAAAAGGCGGTCCCTTCGGACGCCGCCTACGACCTCCCGCTCGGTCCGCTCGACATGCTGAAGGTCAGCGTATTCCGCGTCCCCGAACTGAGCGGCGACTATCAGGTCGACGCGAAAGGCAATCTTGATCTGCCGCTGATCGGCCCGATCAGCGTCCGGGAAAAGACTCCCCAAAATCTCGCGCTGGAACTGGAGCGGCGGTACGGCGCGACCTACCTCAACAATCCGGACATCACCGTTCGCGTCACCAGCAGCAATCTGAACAGCGTGACCGTGGAAGGCGGCGTCAACGGACCTGGCATCTACACCCTGCCCGGCAAGACAACGCTGATCGGCGCCATAGCCCTGGCCCGGGGCATATCGATCAACGACGGCAACCCCCGCCGCGTCGTGATCTTCCGCAAGAGCGACGGGAAGACCATGGCCGCGGCCTTCGACCTGATCTCGATCCGGCGCGGCGAAATGGAAGATCCGGTGATCTATCCGGGCGATACCGTGGTGGTCGACAGCTCGACCCTGCGCCCGCTCTATCGCGATCTGCTCATGTCCATGCCGCTCATATCCCTGTTCACCAGGCTTTGATCTGTCCCGGCAATAGCCGAACGAAGGAAACTTTCCGCTATGCTATGGCAAGGCAATTCGCCCGCCGGTGGGCAACCACAGCCGGCTTCCGGTCCGGTCCCCCACCAGGAACAGGGGCTTGAGCTGAACGCGCTGCTGGCGGTCCTGACCGAACGCTGGAAGCTGATAGCAGCCCTGGCAGGTGGCGGGATGTTGCTGGGGATCGCCCTGGCTCTGCTGTCGCCGCCGGAATACCGTGCCAGCGCTCTCTTGCAGTTTGATCCGGCTACGACCGAAGTCCTGCAACCGGGCGACAACAATTCCGCGCCGCGCATCCGCGGGAGCAATCAGGAAGCCATCGCAACGCAGATCGGCCTGCTCCACAGCGACTCCCTCGCCCGTCAGGTCGCTCAGGATCTAAATCTGGTGGCCATGCCGGAATATGGCGGCGATGCCGGAACCTTGTCGCAACGCACCGAACGGGCCGCTGCCATCGTGCGCGAGAATACCGTGGCCGAACCGGTCAAGGGCAGCACCCTGATCCAGGTGAGCGCCATTTCGGGCGATCCCCTGCTAGCCGCCAAGATCGCCAATGCCATGGTCCAGGGACATATCTCGGCCAATATCGAGCGCCGCTTCGATGCGTCATCCTATGCCCGCAAGTTCCTTTCGGACCAGATCGCCCGGACCAAGAACGCGCTGGAAGAGTCCGAGCGCAACGTCAACAATTACGCCATCAGCGCCGGGATTTTCCGCGAACAGGGCAGCGATGTCGATGGCAAGAAGGTCGATGGCGCGTCCCTGCCCCTGTCTGACCTGACCAAGCTGAACGATGCGCTGAAGCAGGCCGAAATCAACCGGATCACTGCCGAGCAGCGCTATCGCAAGTCAGAGATCAACTTCGCCAGCGAAGCGGCCACCAGCATTGCCCCGCTGATCCAGAGCCGCACCGACCTTCAGGCGCAATATGACGAGAAACTGAAGGTCTACAAACCCGACTATCCGACCATGACCGAGTTGAAGGCCCGGATCGACCGGCTGGACGCTGCCATCCGGTCCGAACGCGGCCGCTCCACCTCCAACAAGCGCGCCGAGCTTTACGGCGAATTCCAGTCCGCCGTCCGGATCGAGGAAGAGCTGCGCCAGAAGGTGGCCGAAGCCAAGGGTGAGGTCGTGCTCGATCGGGGGCGTTCGATCCAGTACAACATCCTTCAGCGCGAAGCGGACACCAACCGCGCGCTTTATGACGCCTTGCTGCAACGCTACAAGGAAGTGGGCGTTGCAGGCGGCATCGGGCAAAGTGAAATCTCGCTTGTGGATGAGGCCAAAGCCCCGCGCGGCCCGTTCCGTCCGCGTCCGCTGCTCAACGCCCTGATCGGTCTGCTCGGCGGGCTGGCCCTCGGCGTTGCCCTCGCCCTCGCCCTGCACCTGCTGTTCGATACCATCGCGGAACCGCGCGACGTGCGTAACAAGCTGCACCTGCCGGTGCTGGGCGCCATCCCGATGGAGCCCGAAGGACGCGCGCCGATGGAGGCCCTGGCAGACCGCAAGTCGGAGCTTTCCGAAGCCTATCTCTCGGTCCGTACCGCGCTCAAGTTCGCGCGGCCAGAGGGCTTGCCCAAGAGCCTGCTGGTCAGTTCCACGCGCCCCGGCGAAGGCAAGTCGACCTCGGCCTATGCCATCGCGCTAAGCGTCGCCAAGCTAGGTAGCCGCGTGCTGCTGATCGATGCTGATCTGCGCAAGCCAACCTTCGCATCCGACCGCCCGGACGGTCGCGGCCTGGCTTCCCTGCTGAACAATGAAGACCCGATTTCGGGCCTGATCGAGCGGACCCGCACTGATAATCTCAGCCTGCTGCCCGTCGGCCGGTTTTCCGGTTCGGCGGCCGATCTGCTCAGCTCCAATCGCTTGCCGGTGCTGATCCGCGAAGCTTCCACCATGTACGACATGGTGGTGATCGATGGGCCGCCAGTGCTGGGCCTGGCCGATGCGCCGCTCCTCGCCTCGGTCGCGGAATCGACCGTCCTCGTGGTCGAAAGCCGCCTTTCGCGCACCGGCGACGTGCAGGAAATGGTCCGCCGCCTGACCGATGCCGGCGCCAATCTGGCCGGGGTGATCCTGACCAAGATTGCCCTGAAGCGTAGCCGTTACGGCTATGGCTATGGTTATGGCTACGGCTACTACGCCTACGATCAGGGCGAGCAGACCAGCGAAGAGGAAGCCGCGCGCCGCATTGAAGTTGGCAGGGCCTAAGAACCCAAGTGCGCAAAGGCCTCACCATCTCGCTGCCCAAAGACCTGCCGCGCCTCGGCCTGGCCATCGGCATGTTCGCGGCGATCAGCATAGCCGTCCTGATTGCCGGATCGGCCCGCGTCACCCAGACGCCCACAACCGGGGGCAACGCCGGGCTAGAGGCAATTGCGCCCGGCGCATTGGGCCGCATCCGCTTTGAACTGGCGCAAGTCGGCTCAAAGCAAGTGGAACTGGACCCGGCGCTCGCCCATCGCACCCTCTCGGGCCTGCCCCTCGCCAGCGATCCCTTCACCGCACTTGCCGCCACCGACATGGCCAGGAACCCCAAGGGCAGCGCGCGGGATGCGGCCTTGCTGAAAGAGGCTATCCGGCGCGATCCGCGTTCCCGCACCGCCAGAATCCTGTTGCTGCGCCACATGGCGGCAACGGGCGATCTGGAAGGCGCATTCGATCAATTGGCCGTGTTCAGCAGGCTTAGCCCGGGTCTTGTCGCGCGGGTCATGGAAGCCATCACTGGCCGGATCGACACTCCCGAAAAAGTCGACGAGGCGCTCGCCGCCATCGACCCGCACAGATCGCTCTACGGCCCGTTTGTGGAGCGCATGGCAAGCAAGCGCAAACCGCCCGAAGTGGTCCGCCGCCTGGCCGAAGGTTTGCCCACTGGCATCAAGGCGGACTCCGATATCCGCACCACGATCATCAAGCAGCTTGTCCAGGTGGGCGAATATGCGACGGCCCGGAACATCTGGCAGAAAGGCAATGCCGCCGGAGCCAGCGGGCTGATCCATTCCCCTGACTTTTCCGACGCGAAGGCGCCGCCACCGTTCAACTGGGAACTGGCGGTCAACTCCACCGGCGCTGCGGAACGCGACCGTTCGGGCGGCCTCAGCGTCGTCTATTACGACCGCAATCCTGGTGCGCTGGCAGAGCAGCTTCTGACCCTGACACCGGGCGCCTACCGCGCCGTGGCGGATTTCGAAGTGCTCGCCGGGACGGCAGACAACGTACACCTGAAAATCGCCTGCAACGACAGCGCCGCCACCCTGGCCGAGGCCGCTTTCGTCGCGCGCAAGCCGGGGGTTAACCGCCTTGCCGTCAACTTCATCGTGCCGCTTTCCAGCTGCGCCGGACAAAGGATCAGCATTCTGGGCACTGCAAGCGAGGAGCGCGGCGAGACGCAATTGCAAATCAGGCGGATCGACCTGGTCGCAGCCGGAGGCGGGCAATGAATCTCTCCCTGGGGCAAGGCGCGATCCTGACATACCTCGCGGCGGTCTTGCTGCTGGGCGGGGCGAGCGCGGCAGGTTTCGGAGCGAACGGACTTCTGGAGATTGCCGGGGCCGGATTGATGGCCTGGATCTGGTGGAAAAGACCGGGAACCGCAGCCACGCGGACCGGGCTGCGCCTGTTCCTCGCGGCTCTTGCACTGATAGCGGCAATACAGTTCCTGCCCTTGCCGCCGGCACTCTGGACCCTGATGCCGGGCCGGGCCGCGATTGCCAGCGGCTTCGAACTGGCGCGGATGCCACTCCCCTGGCTGACCCTGTCCCTCGATCCCTGGAGCACCCTGCAAAGCCTGGTCTGGTGGATTCCGGCACTGGCGCTGTTCATGGCCATGCGGTCCAGCCATGCACCGTCCACCCGCCACGCCGTCTGGGTGATCGGCGCCGTGGCCTATGCGTCAGTCCTCATGGCCGGTTTGCAGGTCTATCAGAACACCGGATACGTCTACACGGTGACGAACCGGGGCAACGGGGTCGGCGCGTTTTCGAACAGCAATCACTTCGGCACGTTCATGCTGATGGCGATCGCCCTGATCGCGGCGCAATGGTTGCATGACAGCCGGGACAATTGGGCTGACAAAAAGGCCCTTGCGCGCCCGCTTCAATTGTCCGCCCTGCTCGCTCCGCTGGTGATCGGCGTATTCCTGAGCAATTCGCTCGCTTGCATTCTGTTGCTGATCCCGATGATTTGCGGCGTCTATCTGCTTGCCCGGCCCGAACTGACGCTCAGGTGGCCTTGGCTGCTGGCTGGCGGATTGTTGTTCTCCGTCGGCCTGGCGTGGCTGCTGGCGTCCGGCCTGGTGGCCAATGACCTGATGAACACGTCCGCCACCGCAGGGATCAGCCGCGGCGAGTTTCTGCGCAACGGTCTGCGGATTCTGGCGGACTTCGCCCCATTCGGCTCGGGGCTGGGGACCTTCCGCGAACTCTATCCGTGGTATGAGGATCACGCCCAGGTCGGCACCACCTATGCCAACCACGCCCACAACGACCTGCTGGAACTGCTGATCGAGAAGGGGGTCTTCGGGCTTGTTCTGGTGCTGCTCTTCGCGCGCTGGTTCGCCTCCACGGCCTGGAACCTGTGGCACGGATTTCGCCGCGAACACCGCGTCGCCCTGGGATCGACCCTGGCGATAGCTGCGGTCATGGCGCACAGCCTGGTCGATTACCCGCTGCGGACGGCAGCCATCAGCAGCCTGATCGCCCTGTGCTGCGTGGTGGCACGAAGGCCGGCCGAAGTGCCTGGCGCAAAGCCGCACCGGGCGGCCGAGACGGGTGCGGGCAAACGCGAAGAGATGCTCCAGATCTGATTGCGGCAGCGCCCTTGGCGTCTCGATCCGGCGCCGCGCAGCCATTTCACCAAGACGCAAAAAAGCCAGAGCATCGCTGCTCTGGCTTTCTGTATTACCGGCCCAGCGCACCGAAATGCGCCGATACAGCCGCTGTTCATTACGGACTGGCAGGATCGTCCAGTGCGAGGATCAGACCAATCACGGCGGCAGCGCCCAACAGGACGAACAGCAGCCAGCCACCGCCATCTTCGCCGAACAGCTGTTCGGACTGGCCAACCGGCGCGGCTTCGCGAACCGGCGCAGGCTTTGCGTTACCCGCAGCCATGACCGGGGTGGCGGTGAGGGCGAATGCCGCTGTGGCGGCCATCAATTTCTTCGTCAACGTCATCTGCCGAGGCTCCTGATCGGGTAGGTATTGCTACGCGATTGTAACAGCGGCAGCTATACAATGCAATTTACAGAAAGCACTCTAGAGCCAATTTTTTTAAGCAATGGCAAATATCTACATAACCAGCCGCAGCGCAATCAAGTAAACATGGATCAATATTTATGATGAGGCCTACACGATGAGTGGTGCGAGAACGGGGGTGAATTGTTATCCGCGCGGGAACCGTAATGCGGCGGCGTGATCGGGCAGTGGCCATGGTGATGGGTGCCGCTCTGGCCCTCGCCCCCTGCACCGTGGCCGCACGCGAAAACACGCTCCAGCGCTTGGGCGATTCGGACCTCCGAGTCGCGACGGTCGGCTACCGGCTGCTCACGCGCAATCATGCGCTATGCCCAAAGCGAGGGAGTGCGACCGGCCTCGTGCTCCACTCGCTCCGACAGTATGGCAGCGCGGTGCGCGACGATGCCCTGCGCGAGTGGAAATTTCCCAGTCCCGTATCCGTGGAAGCCATTGTCCCCGGCAGCCCCGCCCAAGCGGCAGGTCTGCGTCCAGGCGATGGCATCGAGGCAGTCAATGACCGTCGATTTTCTCCGGGGAACGAAGATAAGGCCAACGCAACAAGCCAACGAGATCAACTGGAGCAATACTTATCTGGCTTGGATAATACATCATTAATCAAAATCTATATTAATCGAGATGGCAAATCCATTACATCGGACCTGAAACCAAGCCCGGCGTGCAGCAGCCGCATCGAGGTGGTTGCAGGCGACGCGGTCAAGGCTCGGTCGGATGGCAAGACGATCCAGATCGGGCAGGCATTCGCTGAGCCGCTGGACGATGCAGAACTGGCCTTTGTCCTTGCTCACGAACTTGCCCACACCATTCGTGGACACCGCGAAACCCTGGCATCGCTGGAATCCGCAGGGACGCGGGCGGCAAAGCGAAAGCGCCAGTCCCTCGCCCGCCAATTCGAGGACGAGGCTGACCTTCTTGCCCTGCACTTGCTGCAAAACGCTGGCTGGGATCCCGGCACTGCCCCGCGCTTCATGCGCACCAGGGGGCGAGAATTCGATTTGCTGCTCCCTGGCGGCACACACCGCCGGGCCGCCGAGCGGGCGAAGCGCATGGAAGAGGCAATCGCACGGACGCCAATGCGCCTGACCGCCCCCCTACCTGCCGAATTCTGAACGTGAAGGGATGGTAGCGGAGGAGGGATCCACCGAGCATCATAATTGTTTGTTTTATCGACAATTTCCTTCAGGAATACCCCCAGATACCCCCAACACTACCCCCGAACTGGGACTTATCGACAGATTGATTTTTCATCTGGCGGTGGATTTCCGACCTATGCGCTGAAGACCGCATCGATCAGGCAAACACGGCTCTCAGCAAGTTGAAAAGGCTTGTCACGAGTAGGACTACCCCAACCAAGCCGAGCAACAATTTTGCAGACACTCGCTTGACGAGCATCGCACCGACCGGTGCGGCAAGCAAGCCACCGATGATCAGGCCGACAGCGGCCTTGGTAAAGGCGTCGGCTCCAAGGGCGAACAAGAACGTCGCTGAAATCGTCAGGGTGAGGACGAATTCGGAGGCATTGACTGTACCGATCGTGCGGCGCGGCTCGCTGCCCTGGACGAGCAGGTTTGAGGTCACTACCGGCCCCCAGCCACCCCCACCTGCTGCATCAAGAAATCCGCCCACCAGCCCAAGCGGCGCGATATAACGGGGGGCCTTATGGACATGATGGTGGCTCATCTCCCAAGCCCGCCAGATCAGGTAAATTCCGATCCCTGCCAGATACGCCATAACAAAAGGCCGAGCGACAGCAGCGTCGATGCTCGACAGCAGGTAGGCCCCGCAAACCCCACCGACTACACCCGGGACAACAAGCCGACCGAACAGGCGCCAGTCGACGTTGCCATGAGCGATGTGGCTGATCCCCGATGCTGCGGTGGTGAAGCACTCGACGATATGGACGCTGGCTGATGCCCGTGCAGGAGCCACACCCAGTACGGAAATCAGGAGCGTGTTGGTGATGACGCCAAACGCCATGCCAAGAGCCCCATCGATCAATTGTGCCAGGAACCCGACGGCCACGAATGGCAGGATGCTCTCGACAAGTTGGATGTCCATGGCTCCGCGCTAACCCTCTTCCTGCGAATAGGCGGACACATTATCCCCCAGATAGGCATTGTTCCGCTCGCGGATCATCGCCGCTGCATCGTCATACAGGAAAGGCAGGAACGCATAGCGCCGTCCACGGGTGACTGGCTTCGCCTCGTGAAGCAGCGAACACGAGAAGACGACGGCACCGCCGGTTGGTGGGCGATACAGCCTCGGACCAAACTCGGGAAAGCACAGATCGCCGCCGTCGAAGTCGTCAGCATTGAGGTTGATGGAAACTGCAAAGCGGCGGTGCGCGGTGCCCTTCGTCGTATTGTCACGGTGCGGCCGGAAATGTCCTCCGACCGCGCTGTCGTAACAAGCAACGATATACCGCTCCATACGGGTGGCCCGGAACTGAAACGCATGCTCGATCATCGGCACAAGGCGATTATGTATGCGCACCATCAAAGCGCGTCGCAGATCCTCGTCTTCGATCTGCATGTCAGCGCGACGCTTGTGTGAGGGATCGACCAGCCCGACGGTTTTGCCCTCGACTTCGCGCATGAACCCGGATTCTTCGCCTCCGTTCACCTCGTAAAGGGCAATTAGATGTTGGCAGAGCTCTGGTTCCAGAACACTCGGAGCGATCAGGACCGGAGCACTTGCATTCTCAGCCGCAGTTTTTGTCAAAGCCGCAAAGCAGGCGAAGGCCTGCTCGGCTTCGGCGAGGTTAAACCGTCCTGCGACCCGCAATTGCCGGTCCACCACAAGCCAGAATGGTGTGTAGGCGTCGCCTTCGCTGGCTCCGAACAGACGCGACACGGCTCGATCATAGTCCAGGAAGAAGCGCAGGCCTGGAATTCGCTGGGCAATCCGCCCCTGGATTTCGTCGGATGGATCGATAGTGACCCCGAAGAAGCAGCCGCGCACGTCGTCGAACAAAGCCCTGTTCGCAGAAACCCGCGCCAGGGCAGAGGCACAGGCAGGTTGGGCCGCTGATCCGAAAAATAGCAAAAGCATAGGCCGACCGGCTGCCGTATCGAGCGCATAGGCTGGATTGCCCGAAAGCGCCTTTGCCCTGAACCATGGCACCGGCTCGCCCCACGATGGCGACATGGCCCCGCCGGTCACGGCAGCAACGGCCCCCAGGCCGGGTCGGAAGCATCGCCGGGCGTTGACAAGCGCCGTTCGTTACGACCGGTTAGGTCGACCTGCCAGATGCTGGCTTTGCCCGAGCCCCGCTCGGTGCGGAAGAACTGAATGATACGCCCATTGGGCGACCAGCTCGGTGCCTCGTCCTGCCAACTATCTGTAAGGTAACGGAGCTCTCCCCCGCCCGGACTCATGACAGCAATTCGAAAATTTCCGGCGATATGGGTGAAGGCGATCTGATCGCCACGCGGGCTCCACTCAGGCGTCGCAGCGCGGCCACCGAAGAAGCTGATCCGCTGCTGGTTGGTGCCGTCGGCGTTCATCACGTATATCTGCTGACTGCCGGAGCGATCGCTTTCGAAGACGATTTTTGACCCGTCAGGCGAGAAGCTGCCGCCGATATCGATCCCTGGCGTGTCGGTCAGTCGCTGACTGGTGCCGCCACTCGCGGGGACTCTGTAGATGTCCGTGTTGCCGCCGGTCGCCATCGAATAGAGGATCCACTTCCCGTCAGGCGACCAGCGGGGGGCAAAGGTTGGTCCCAGCGTTTGTGTGACCAGGCGCTGCGAGTTCGTCGTCAGATCATAGACGTAGATGCGCGGCTTGCCGTCGAGATAGGACAAGTAGAGGATTGATTTGTAGTCCGGAGAAAATCGCGGCGTGAGCGCGGTCGCCTGCCCGGTGGTGAGGAAGCGGTGATTGGCCCCATCCGAATCCATGAGGGCGAGCCGCTTCATCCGCCGGTCCTTGGGGCCGGATTCGGCAATGTAGGCTATGCGGCTATCGAAGAACGGGCTTTCGCCTGAGAGGCGTGCATAGATCATGTCCGCGCACTTATGCGCCGCGCGGCGCCACTCGCCCGGAGCAACCGTCCAGCCTGCCTTCTCGAGCTGCTGTTTCAGTGCAACGTCGTAGAGGTAGCAGCCAACGGTCAGCTGTCCGTCGGCATTCAGGCGCACATATCCTTGAACAAGCATTTCCGCGCTGCGTCCTGACCAGATTGCGAACTCTGGTGCCTGGACGTGCTCGAATGCCGGTCTGGGCAGGCTTTCGGGACCCACTGGCTTGAACAGGCCATTGTTCCTGAGGTCAGCGGTGATGATCTGGGCGAGTGCCTGTCCGAGCGAAGCGGTGGAGCCAGCGCTTGTCGGGGTCGGCACATCGGCATTGGTTGCGAAAGCCGGGATCGCAATGCCCAGATCCTGCCACTCGCTGTCATCTGAAACCGCGCCCGACAGGCCGCCCTCTTCTACCGGCGGCGTGGCGGCCTGCTGCGCCTGAACAGGAGCAGCGGCCAGCAAAGCGAGAGCGAAAAGGGTGCGAAACGTCATTGTGACAACTTTCTGTCAAATCGGAACGAGGCGACGCGCTTCCACGCATCATAATATTCGGCGGGCAGATTGAATGGTGCCGCTAGCTGAACCGCGCGGATGGCCTGCTCGACATGTCGTGCAGCCTGGGCGCGGTTGGCATCGGTTACGCCCTCCTGGCGAACGACTTGCGGTGCGCCTGCCAGGCTGCCGTCGCGATTGAGGGACCAGGACAGGATCGTCACCAGCTTCTCGGCATCCGCTCCTTGCGGTACGGTCCAGTGCGGCTTGAGCTGACGCGAGATCGAACCCGCGAGGGCCGATTGCACTGCCGGTCCGATTGCTGCGGCAGTCGGTGTCGCAGCGCTTCCGCTGTTTTGGGCGCCGGAGACACCTTTGAGAAAATCCTCGCCGAGTCGGCTGCCCCCGGGCGTCGCGGGGGGACGCACCGTCTGGCTGCCTGAGCGCGGGGCAGGCACGCCTTTGAGGAAATCGTTGCCGATCCGGCTTGCCGGTGCCGCCGGACGTGCCGGGGCGGGTGCTGGAGCAGGTGCCGGCCGAACGGTGGGAGCCGGCGCGGGGCGTGGCGCTGGGGTCGGTACCGGTTTGGGGCGAGGTACCGGTGTAGCTCTTGGCGTTGGTGCCATGGGTGCGGGAGTGGCTGGGCGCGGGGCTGGCTGCGAAGCGACACGGGGCGCTGGATCTGGCTTCGCCACCGGACTTGCAGTCGGCTTGGGCAAAGGTTGTGGCTTCGGGTTCGGCTCCACCTTTACGATGGGTGAAGGTTTCGCGGGGACCGGTTCAGGCACGCTTTTGGCCGCGATGTCAGGGATTGCCTTCGGCGCGGTTGTGACGGGTGGTGCCGGCTCGCCCAGTTGCGGCGCAATGTCCGGCGCAGCCTCAGCAGCCGGGTCCGGCGAAGTCGAAGTCAGACCCACCGATTGCGTCAGTGTCACGGTCATCCGCTCGGGCGGCGGCGGCAGAGCCACTGAGACCGGCTTCCAGGCCAGCCATGCAAGCAGCAAGGCGTGCAGCCCGGCCGCCACGGCGAGCCCGATGCGCTCGTCACTCGGCACTGGAGGCATGGACCGGGCAGCAAGGCTGTTCACTGCGCCTGCTTCTCCCGAGCGCGCGGGCGGGCTTCTCCCGAGGCGAGCGTGATTAGCGAGATCGAATTGAACCCCGCCTGGTTGAGCTCGCCCATGACTTCCATGATCCGCCCGTAATCGAGCGAACGGTCAGCCCGCAGGGTGATCAGCGGCGGTTCTCCAGCCTCGGTTCTGGGCAAGGCGGCAAGGCGGTCGGACAGTTCACCGGGAGCCACTTCCACGTCGTCGAGATAGACCCGGCCATCGCGCGCCATGCTCAGCGTCACCTGATCCTTCTCATCGCCAAGCGTCTTGGCCTTGCTCTCAGGCAGGTTCACCGGAACTCCGGCCTTGAGTAGTGGCGCGGTGACCATGAAGATGATCAACAGTACCAGCATCACGTCAACGAGCGGGGTCACGTTGATTTCGGACATTGGGCTACGCCCGCCGAAGCCACTCCGACCCCGGCCCGAGCCGCCAGAAAGATTGACCGCCATCAGAGCGCGTCCAGTTCACGGCTGAGGTTTCCGCGCAGGTAACGGGCGAAGCGCACAAGACGGGCCTCGAAGCGGTTCACGCCGTGGCCGAAGCGGTTATAGGCAATGACGGCAGGAATGGCTGCAAACAGCCCGATTGCCGTTGCCAGCAAGGCTTCAGCGATGCCGGGAGCGACGACCGAGAGCGAAGTATTCTGGGACGCAGCGATCGAAGTGAAGCTGCGCATGATCCCCCAGACCGTGCCGAACAGGCCGACAAACGGGGCGATCGAGCCAATCGTCGCAAGGTAATTCAGTCGTTCCGATAAGCGGTCGACCTCGCCTTCGATCGCACCTTCGAGAACGTCGGCTATTCTCTCGCGCGCAGCGTCCTTATCGAGGCTCGCCTTGGCGCGGACCGATTTGGTCCATTCGGTCATCGCCGCCTTGAACAAGGCAGCGGCAGGCGATGAGTCACGACCGAGATGCTTCGTGCTCTCGCTCGTGATTCCGGCTTCCTTGATCTCCGCTTCGAACTGGTCGCTCGCCGCATGGGCCCTGCGGTTTTTCAGGATCTGCGCAACGATGATCGCCCAGGTCCAGATGCTGGCGGCCATAAGGCCGAGCATGATCACTTTGACGACAATGTCCGCCTGCATGAACAGCGTGATCGGAGAGAAGTCGGTAACGGCAGGAACGGCATCGGTGGGCATGGGCAGGATTGACCTTGGATCAATGGGAAGGAGCGGACGGGTGCGAAAAACGCAGGACCAGAAAACCGGCGAACGCGGAGACGAGTGAGCCTGCAAGAATTCCAATCTTGGTGGCATCGCCGAAGGCAGACCCCTCGCCGAACGCAAGAAGTCCGATGAACAGGCTCATCGTGAAACCGATGCCGCACAGACAAGCGAGGCCGAAGACCTGCGGCCAACTCGCGCCGCGCGGGCGCCGCGCCCAGCCAATCGCGCAAGCAATCCGGATTGCCCCGAAGATGCCGAGCAGCTTGCCCAGGACGAGCGCAATGCCGATGCCGAGTGCGACGTCGCCGGTCTCGCCCTCGAGGGCTACCCCAGCAAGGGAAACACCAGCGTTGGCGAAGCCGAACAGCGGAATGATCAACCAGGCCACCCAAGGATGAAGGCCATGCTCCAGCTTATGGAGCAACGAAGGCTCATCGGCGGCCTTTGGCGACAATGACTTTATCGGGATAACAAGCGCGACCAGAACGCCCGCCACCGTAGCGTGGACACCGGATGCATGGACACCCGACCAGACCGCCACGCCCAGAAGCAGGCGTACGAGTAACGACGAAATCCGCAACGAGTTGAGTAGCAGCATGATCGCCAGCACGGCAAACGCGCCGAACAGGGGGACGAGATCGATTGTTCCGCTATAAAAGAGGGCGATGATCAGGACCGCGATCAGATCGTCGATGACGGCGATCGCCGTCAGTAGTATCTTGAGTGATGCTGGTGCGCGGCTACCGACTATGGCAAGGATTGCGAGTGCAAAGGCGATGTCGGTCGCCGTCGGAATGGCCCAACCGGCATGCGCCGCCGGGTTGTTCCGGTTGAAAAGGATGTAGATCAGGGCTGGGAAAATGACGCCACAAATTGCGGCGACGCCCGGTAGCCGCCGCTCCTGCCAACTCGACAGTTCACCTTCCAGCAGTTCGCGCTTCACCTCGAGGCCGACGAGCAGGAAGAAGAGTGCCATCAACGCATCGTTGATCCAGTGCCCGACGCTGAGTGGGCCAAGCTTGTGATGGATGAGGCCGAAATAGCCCGTTGCCAGCGGACTGTTCGCGAGGATCATGGCCGCAGCTGCGGCAGCAATGAGGACAATGCCGCCCGCAGCCTCGGTCGCAAAGAACGCACGCGCTGCCTGGACGGGACCGGTAAGCAGGCGCTGCTTCATGGTTAACTTCCCGATTAATCTGCTTGCGGCGGCAAGCTGTCGCTAATTCCGCAAGGACACGTAAATGCCCATGGCAATGCTGAAGATCAGCAAGACCACCATGGTGATGATGATCGGCATGGCCGGTCGCCTGGTATGCCGATCATATTCGCGAAGAGCGCGGCTGTGTTCAGGGTCCTGCGTCAGGGCCATGAACTGCGTGCCGCTTACCTCGTCAAACAACTCCTCCAGTTCGTTACATTCGGCGCTGGTGAGCGCGCCTTCCTTGCGCAGAATTTCTCGTGCTCTGAGGAAGGCGCGCTCGGTGCTGCTGTTCATCGCCAAGGCCATGCGCAGCCTGACGATCTCAGCGGATCACCATCGTGACCGCACGGCGATTCTGTGCCCAGGACTGCTCGTCTGAACCCAGCGCTTCGGGGCGCTCCTTGCCATAGGATACCACCGACATCCGGCCCGGTGCCACGCCAAGCGAGGCCAGGAAGTTCTTGGCCGCATTGGCCCGGCGCTCGCCAAGCGCGAGGTTGTATTCGCGCGTGCCGCGCTCGTCGCAGTGGCCTTCGATCGTGACGTTGACATTCGGGTACTGCGCCAACCAGGCAGCCTGACGAGTCAAGGTCGCGCGATCAGTGTCATCCAGCCCGTAGGAATCGAGGTCGAAGAATACCCGGTCGCTGCCCGCGGAACGGCGCAGGTCGGTCTGGCTGCCCGGGCCGATGTAGTTGCCGTTGGCGTCGTAGTTGGGATCGTTGGCCGTGCTTGAAACCTCGCCGCCTGGAGCGGGCGGCAGCGTGGCAGGCGTGCGCTTCTGCCCGCAGGCAGAAAGGGCAAGGGCGCCGGCGGCAACAAGTGTAATGGCAAGCGTGCGGTTCATGGGGCTGGATCTCCTGTCCGTGAATTGCACGAAGACCTAGCCCAGCTTGCGAGGCGCGCGGTATTATAGGTTTTTTATGCATGGACGCACCGTATCCACGAAGCGCAGAAGGCACCGTATTCAATAAGCGTCTGAGAGAATTTGTCCGCTATGCAGTTTTTGACGGAAGCCAGCTTTCGCGACGAGCTGCGCCGCAGCAGTCTGCAGCGCGCGATGGCCTGGCGCACCCCGGCAATCATCTTCCTGGTCACAGC
Source organism: Novosphingobium sp. NPDC080210 (assembly GCF_050281025.1). Lineage (NCBI taxonomy): Bacteria > Pseudomonadati > Pseudomonadota > Alphaproteobacteria > Sphingomonadales > Sphingomonadaceae > Novosphingobium > Novosphingobium sp. NPDC080210. Next base: position 395,682 of record NZ_JBNNWL010000001.1, on the reverse strand, counting down.
GATCCTCGCAGTCGTCCTGAAGCCTTTGCTCGATGGCGAAGTCTCGTCGGGATTGATCTTTGTACTCGGCATCACGCTGGTCGGTGCGAACTCGGGCCTTACCCCGGCGCTGATAGCTTCGGTACTGGCCGCAGCCATTTTCAACTTCTTCCTCGCCGACCCGGTGCTGACATTCCGGATGTCGACCGGCGAAGACCTCGCACCGCCGGTGATTTTTACCGCGTGCGCGGTGGTCTCCGGGCTTCTGGCCGGCAGGCTCAAGGACAAGACATTCCAGCTGGGCCGGACCAATCTCCAGCTCGAGAGTCTGCTTGAAACCAGTCGCATGCTCCAGGCCGCACCCGACGTCGCCGCAGTTGAAGCAGCACTTGCCGCAACCGTGCCGGGGAGGCTGGGGTTCAGGCTTTCGCTATACGGCATCAAGGACGGATCGACCGAGGCGCTCCCCGCTTCGGATCGGCGTCCCGAGGCCCTAGCGCTCGCCCGGCAGGCAATCGAAGGTGACGGCATCGTGCGCAATGGCGAGAGTATTGCGTTTCGACTGGATGGAAGCCGCTCCTGCGTAGGGGCCCTCGTCGTCGAGAACGTGAGCGGCGCGCGGGTCGATCAGGCCTTTCTGGAAGCACTTGCCAGTCTGGTAGGATTGGCACTCGAACGTGCCCGGTTTGCCTCGCTCATTGCGGAGGCGGAGGCGAATGTGCGCACCGAGGAACTCAAATCGGCGCTGCTCTCTTCGGTCAGTCACGATCTGCGTACCCCGCTCACCGCAATTAGCGCTTCGGCGTCGAGTCTGATCGAATTCGGCAGCCGATTTGATAACGAAACCTCGCAGACTCTGCTCCAGGGGATCGTCGATGAATGCGAGCGTCTCAATCGGTTCACCGCGAACTTGCTGGAACTGAGCCGTCTTCAGGCTGGCGGCCCGAGCATTGCTGGACAAGTCCTGTCGGTGAACGACGTGATACGTTCGGTCGTCCAGAGGCTGCGGACGCGCTTCGCTGGGCGGGAAATCTCCGTCACTTCGACCGATCCAGAGATCCTAGTCACGGCGGATACAGCCCTGTTCGAACTGGCGCTGACCAATGTCATCCAGAATGCTCTCATCTACAGCGAGCCGGCAAAGCCTATCCTTGTGCAGAGCAGTGGCGATCGCAACCGCTGTGTTCTGACGATTACCGACCAAGGTTGCGGCGTTCCGGAAACCGAGCAGGCCCGCGTGTTTGAAAGGTTCTATCGGGTCAAGCGTAGCGAGACCTCTCCCCAGGGCAGTGGACTTGGGCTTGCGATCGCCAAGGGATTTGTCGAAGCCTTTGACGGGACTATCGATTTGACCTCGCCGGTCATCGGCGGGAAAGGAACAACTGTGACGATCACGCTGCCAATCGTCAGCGAGGCGAAGGCATGATGCAGGGGCATGTGCTGCTGGTCGATGACGAACCGGCCCTGATTACTGTACTGCAACCAGCGCTCAAGGCTGCCGGCTACACCGTCACCGTCGCGACCGATGGTAACGGAGCGATCAGCGGCGTGATCGCGAAGGATCCCGACGTGGTCCTGCTTGATCTTGGTCTGCCCGACATGGACGGCAAGGACGTCATCCGCGTTATTCGCGAATCCAGTCAGGTTCCGATCATCGTCATCTCGGCACGGCACCAGGAAGCCGAAAAGATTGCGGCTCTCGACGAAGGCGCGGACGACTACGTCAACAAGCCTTTCGAGATCGGCGAATTGATGGCCCGCATGCGCGTGGCCGTGCGCCGTTCGCTGGCGCAGCCAGCAAATGCAGCCGTATTTGAAGGTGGTCCACTGCGGATCGACTTCGCCAAACGCGAGGTCGAACTGATGGGCGAGCCGATCAAGCTCTCGCCCAAGGAATATATGCTGCTCCACGCCCTTGCCCGCAACGCCGGGCAGGTCGTCACGCACAAACGGCTGCTGACGGCCGGATGGGGCAATACAACCTCGGATTTGCAGTACCTGCGGGTATATATGGGCCTCCTGCGCCAGAAGCTTGAGGAGAACCCATCCGAGCCCGAGCTCATCGTAACCGAGCCGGGGGTAGGCTATCGATTGCTGGTGCGCGATCCGGTCTGATCAGTACTGCTGCAGAGTTGCAACGGCGTCGGCCAGCAACCTGTCACGGTTTCGGGAAAGCTCCCCCCGGCCCGAGACAAACACGACAACGACGTAGCGTTGTCCGGTTCGCGCGCGGACAAGTGCGATTCCTCCTGCCGAAGCGACGGGTCCGATCAAGGGCGAGGTGCCCGTCAGCCGCAAGGTCTGCCAGCCCGCCGCATCCTCAATCCCTTGATGCGGCGCAAACTGCTGCAAGAGGAGCGCTGTGGTCTCTTCGTTGAGCACCTTGCCTGCAAACAGCTCCCCCAAGGCAAACGCGATGCCATCCGGGGTGGCGCCATCAGGAGGAGTGCCTCGCGCAGCCTTGGCTGGGCCAGGTCGCGCCAGATCCCGGTTCGAAGGACCGAAAGCCACTTCGCCAAATTCGCGGCGCTCCAGCCATGCGGCCATTCCTGCAGGTCCTGTCAGGCCGGCAAGGATTTCATCCTGCGCCACGCGGTCATCTTCAGCGACTGCCTTTCGAAGCAGGGATCGGACCTGTTCACTCTGCGCCGAACGGTGTGAACCGCTGGCAAGAAGCGGCACCCGTTGATCAAGCGATATATCGCCATGATCGACGGCTTCGAGCAGCGCAGCACCCAACCAGATGCGCCGCAGACTACCCTGCGGGAACGTTGTGGCGCCGCGGACGCCTGCGACCCATTGTTCGTCGATCGCTCTCACCAGGACAGCAGCCTTGCCCGGCGACGTAGCGGTGAGTTGTTCCAGTCGCGACTGCAGGCCTTGCGGGGGTTCCGCGCTTTCTGCGGGAGCCGATGTGCCCAACGGTCGATCAGCGATTGCCTCTTGAACCGGGACAATTTTGGCCGTGCTGCCGAATACCGAGTGGGCAACGATAGCGAGCGCGATCCCGATCAGCATGATCAACCAGATCAGAGCCGGCTTGCCACCGGCAGGTTCCTGGGATTGCTTCTTCCAGAACATGGTCAATGAGCGGTATAATTCGACATTGCCCCCTATTCGGCCCGTTTGCGCGCAAGGGTTACTATGACCTTTTTAGGTGCCAGTCCGATTCCCACCCGGTAGATCACGCATCAAATCCGATCTTCAACTGAGGAGGGTGACTGAAATGAAGGTAATCTCGAAGAGCATGCTGGTCGCGGGCGTTGTCGCCCTGGGCTTGAGCCTCACGGCCTGCAAGAAGAACACCGATGCGCAGCCTCAGGCAGACGATGCCAGCGAAGCTGCAGAAATGGCCCCCGATGCTTCGGACAGTGCCGCCGCGATGGTTGCGCCTGTTGCGTCGCCCAAGGCCGAAGAGGGTGCCAAAAAGGGCAAGTGACGCAAGGTTGACCAACCGAAGGTCAACTCTCCCATGAGATTTGGCCTTCGTTTTGGCGCAGCAGTCCTGCGCGCAGGCAGATGATCCAATCCCTGCCTGGAAACGACCCATGTTTGACGCGCGGCATGGCGGTGCATCTAAACCTGATGGCAGGCCGTCTACATGAGGAAATGGTTCAAGCGGATTTCTCCCGAGCGTGAAGCTCTGCTCGCCAACCGCTGGCTTAGGCCTGTTGCGCACCGATTGACGCATCCCGTCATCTGGCACTTCAACCGCCGCAACGTAGCTCGCGGTATCGCCTTGGGGCTTTTCGTGGGATTTGTCCTGCCGATCGGGCAGATTGTCGTCGCGGCCCTTCTCGCTGCTTCTGCGCGCGGGAACCTCCTCGTTGCAGCGCTGGCGACGTTGGTCACAAATCCGTTCACCTTCCCCCCGATCTACTATGCCGCGTTTCGCGTAGGCAACCTTCTGCTTGGCTCATCTGGCGGGACCGGCGCCATACCTGTAGCGGCGAGCGACGCGCCGACGTCGATGCTCGGCTTGGTGATGGGGGCCTCGCTGCCCACAATCGCCGGTCTCCTCCTGTTTGCGACCGTCTCGGCCACTGTCGGCTTTGGCGTGGTTCACCTCACATGGCGGCTGTCGCTGGCGCGCCAATGGCGGTCTCGCCTCCTCCTCAGGGAAGCTGATTGCCAATCTCCAAACGAAACATAACCAAGCCACCGACATTGTCGCGTGATCTCTATTATGACCTTTTTAGGTGCCACTGTCGCCGAGCTGCGGTAACCAATACATGCTCAAGGAGGAAATCCTCCAGGGCTCGTTGCCACCCTGCCAAAGCAACGATCACCTCAATTCGATGGTCGGCCTCAGTCCCCCCGGATCCCCTTCAGCGAGTGGCGGCCGACCATCGAACTTTGGTCTGGAAGGATTACACCCCGGGAGAATTGACCATGCGCATCATTCCCATTCTCGCCATGTCGATAACCATTGCCGCCCCATCGGCCATTGCTCAGACAGCATTGCCGAGCGCAGATCAGGCGGCAGCATTTCGTGCAGCCGGATACACCCGAGCTGGCGGGCAATGGCGCAAATGCGACGACCCCGGCACGGCTGGCTATACGGCAGGGTCCGTGGAGCAGGTGAAGGATCTCAACGGCGACGGCCTCCCGGAGGCGGTCATCACCGAGGGCAGCACATTCTGCTTTGGTATGACAGGCACCGGGTTCGAATTGGTCAGCAAGCAAGCCAATGGCAGTTGGAGGCTGATGGCGTCCCGCACAGGCATGGCGACGTTTCTTGCAACCAAGGGCGTTGGTGGCTGGCCTGATATAGAAATTGGTGGACCAGGCTTCTGCTTCCCGGTGGAGCGTTGGAATGGGCGAGCGTACGCATTTCATCGTCGCCAGTACGAGGGGCGGCCTTGCCGCCGCTAAGGGCAAAAGGCCGAGATGCTGTAGCGAATCTTGAGACTCGAAAAAGCCAAGCATGGAATCTGATAGAGCCCTTCCAATAAGGGAGGACATCCTCCTTTGTTGGGATCTTGGTTGCGTGACTGGAACCTAACCGAGATGAGTCAGAGATTTACGCGCGAAGAATTCTACGAACTGGTTTGGTCGAAGCCGATGACGCACTTAGCCAAGGACTTCAGACTGTCAGACGTTGCGCTTCACAAGATCTGCAGGAAGCATGATATCCCCAACCCGCCCCTCGGCTGGTGGGCCAAGCATGCCGCCGGCCACAAAGTGAAGCAAATCCCGCTTCCGAAGGCCAAAGCTGGGGTGGCCCTCACAGTCGTCATAGCGAGTGGTGAGGTCCGGCAAGAACCTGACAACTTGGCGTCGGCACGAGAACAAGCACGCGTAAAGGCGTCCGAACTCGATCTGTCGGGAGAGGTGCTCTCGCACCCCTTGGTGAAAAAGAGCTTCGACAAGCTGCGAAAGGCAAAGCCCGGGAACACCGGCCTCGTCACCCTTTCGTCGGACGGATATGTCCATCTCGAAATGGCTCCGGCTTCAATCGACCGGGCAGAGTTGTGTCTCCTCCAGATCGTAGCTGCCGCCAGGTCCCAAGGATTTGAGCTTTCCGCACAGGCAAGCAAGGCGACTTTCACCAACGGCTCCGTGGCTATCCCGTTCGCCATCAAGGAAGCCTACAAACGCATCAAGCATGTTCTGACACCTGAGGAGATCGCCGAAGACGAGCGTCGCCAACGACGGCGATCGCGGGATTGGAGCCGCAGCGATTGGACGCCTCACAGCTTTAGTTTTGGACGACCGGAATGGGACTATGTGCCCACCGGTCAGCTGGCCTTCGAGTTTGATATTCATCTAAGGTATGCGTCGCAGGTTCGCAGAGCATTCAAGGATGCCAAGCTCCAACGACTTGAGAATCTGGCGCCAGACATTGCTGTAGGGCTCGCCGTCCTGGCAGCAGCCAAGGTCGAGGATGACAAAAAGGCCGAGGTAGCTCGTCTTCGGGAAGAGGAAGCCAAACAACGGCGTATCGAAGCCAAGCGGCTGGCCTACATAGACGACCGCCGAAGCAAGGTTCTCGAGGATGTGCTCGCTCGCCTTGAACACAGGGATCGCTTGAGGAACTTTGTCGAAAGGCTGGAGGAAGAACTTGCGGACGATCAGGGCATCAGGGTTTCCGAGTTCGTGGCCTGGACCAGAAAGAAGCTTGCTTCTGCGGATCGCAGTTTGAGCGCAGTCGGTTTGGACGAACTGTTTCGGGAGCAAAACGTGTTCGGTAGCGACGATGATCGCGGATTCTACCCGAACTCATACTGGTGAACTGTGCTGCGATTAGATCACTGAGATCGATCAGTGCCGGCTCGGCGGCGTGGTTGTCGGGAAAGCCAGGTTGCGAGCAAGACCCTCAATTTCCTCGCGCCATGCCAGCTTTTCCAACCATGATGGCCGAATGGACGAGGATCCATAAAGGGCTCCAGCTAACTGGCCTGTGATAGCAGCAGTGGTGTCGGCATCGTCACCCAAGTTTGCCGCCAAAAGCACGGCCTCATCGAAGTTGTCCGTGTTATCCAGGCACCAGAGGGCCGCCTCGAGACTATGCGCCACGAAGCCGCTGCTCGAAATCTGATCGCGCTGCTTCCCGCGCCAGCTGCCGGCGATAATTGGCCCGATCTCGGGTCCATAGTCTCCGCGAGCGTGGGTCAGTGCCCCATAGAAATCAGCACCGAGAATCGCCGCTCGCAGTATGAGTGAGTAAGCATCGCAGGCTTCCAGACAGGCTTCGGCCGCATGGGTAGTCATGCTCTGCCGACGGGCTACTCTGGTCATTACCAAAGGATCCGCGCGGGTCCCCCAGATTGCGACGGGCGCCAGTCTCATGAGCGAACCATTCCCGGCTGAAAAAGGATCAGCTGAGCCGGAGATAGGATCGCCGGTCTGTTCAAACCGAGACAGCGCTTGGCGGGTGGTTATCCCGATGTCGAAACAGTCACCGGTTGGGCTGTACGATCCATTCCTCCACCATTCTACGAAACGCTTTTGCGCCTCCGCTGGCTCGAAGATCGAGCCCTTGGCTGCACTCGCGAGTAGTGCCTCGCCGAGCGCCAATGCCATCGAAGTGTCATCGGTCCACGTGCCCGCATCCAGGCCGAACGGCCCTCCCCCGATCATGTCCGTAATGTGGTCGTAGGAATCACGGGTTCTGAACTCGAGAGTCGTCCCCAAGGCGTCTCCAACTGCCAATCCAAGCAGGCATCCGCGAGCGCGATCGTAGATGTTCCAAATCGAGTGTAGGTGGTCCTCTTGGGGCACAGTCTCGATTGCGCCGCGACGGACTTCGCGCACTCGCGCAATTGCGCTTTTCGAGTCGGCTTCTCCAAGCTCAATGAGGAGTCTCGCCGCTACGGTTCCCGCGCGGCCGAGCCCACCCTTGCAATGAATGAAAACGCTCTGTCCACTGGTGAGCAAGCCGCGGACGCGAGCCCCAGCCGAAAGCCATCCTTGTTCAAACTCCTCGCCGGGAGCCGTCACATCAGGAATTGGCAGATGGATCCACTCCATCCTCCTGGCAGCCACCTCCGAGCCCAGATTCGATACGCCTAGCGTACTGATCTCATGGTCTTCGATGAGTGAGATGACCGCAGCCGCCCCCCACTCAGACACCGCGTCGAGGTCCACAGCCAGGTCACGCCGCCAGTCAAATCCACCGACGGATCTACTCTGCTTGCCTGGGCAAAAGGACACCCCAATGCGGCCATTGCGAGCTGACAGCGTCGCAATTTGGATCGGGTCGGTAAAGCTCGTGCGGATGTTTCTGTTCATTGCGGCTGGGTACATCCTCATTACGACAAAATCGGTCGCACACACTCCTCATTGTCGATCTTGCATCGCCCGCACATCTCAACCACCGGTGCAGAAATGGGGCATTCCCGATGGAAATCGTGTGAAAGAGTTCGTTCGTCCCACTTATGGCTCAAACTTGCGGCGCAATGCCTCAGCATGGGCCCTAACTCCGGATGACACTGCTGTCGTATCGAAGCGTTTCAGCCAGTCCGACCAACTAACCGCCGCAAAACGAACACGTGCGCCACGCACTGCGGCAGAGAAGACTTCGATTTCCGCGCGGTGCGCCGAACACGCAGATGCAGCCACTCGTGATGGCTCGGCGTAGAGGTACACCAGGACCGGCGATCGGTTGATCCGCCCAGCTTCGGTAACCAGCCCGAAAGCGTGCTTCACAAGCTGTGCCGCATCAAGAAAGCAATAAGCGGACGGATCGCTTCTCAAGGCGTCGCGCATGGTCAGCCAGGGCTCCATCGATTCGCCCCAAACATCGCGATCATAGGCTTCGGCCAGGACGGCCTGCTTTCTATCACGAAATGGCTCGAACCGTTTGGACTCAATGCCAATGAGGTGGGTCTCGGTAACAACCGCGGCATCGAGCCATGGGTGACGACCGCCAGACCAGGGAAAACGCATCTGACGTTCGATCTCGACCGATACAGCGGGCCAATCGATGTCGTCGAGGCCCGGGAAAGCCGGAAGCAAAGCGGGTCGTTCAATAAACCAACCGAAACCGTTCGCCGCCAAAGCTGCGCTGCTTTCTGGATTTGCAAATTTGCCCGAGGCCAATTCGTTGCCCCCAGCTCGATCTAATTCTTGGCGGACGAGATGCTCTGGGACGCCAGGGAGGAAAAGTTCGCTCATCATCTCCTCCTATTTTCCGTACCCGTCAAAAGTGGTCGCAACTGCCTTGGCTGTTTGGCCTTTGCAAAGAATTGAACCGGAGAGCCTAGATCGGGGAAATTTCCGGGTGAACGCCCCATCCTGGCTCCTCACCGAGTTGTATGGCCAATTGGCGCATGCGATCATCAACAACCACCTGGAACTTCCCAACCACGGCCTGGTTTTCGCACGCCAGATACTCGTAATGGGCGCCTATCAGGGTGCCACAATGGGCGCAGCCATTGCTCAGATAGCGGGAATTCGCTTCTTGGCTGTGACGGCGCATGATCCGGCCAGGTGAAATGTGCTGTGGCATCACCTGCAGCGCGCGCGCTATCAGATCAGGACAACGGTCGAGTTCCGGGATGGTGGCGGAGAGCTTGTGCGGGCCAACTTTGATGTCGAGCCCGGTGATGATCGGCGTTTCCGCACCACACCTGTAGCAGTCTATGATCCCACAGCGCACGGCAACTACCGCTGGTGCCCCCAACGGTAGCCCGAAGCGATACTGCCGGTTCAGAACGGCTGAAACGAACGGTGCCAGCGGCAGAACCTGCTCGCCCGTTCCAGTTGGTACGTACACTTCAAAGCCATCGGCAAGCGTCCCGCAGATCCGAACGGCAGGAATGTCTTTGGATGCCGCAAAACGCTGCTGCCGGAATACCCAAAGCCCCCGGATCCCAGACGAGGCATAACGGGCCTGACGGCGCACTGTCTCATCATCGCTTTGCTTTGACCATTGGACTTCAATGGCGATGCGAGCCGCGCCCTTGCTTAACAGGACATCGGCGCGCCAGACTTCGCCCTCCGGGCTTAGGCCACCCACTTCCGCATCAGCCAGCCAACCGTTGGCTCTTCCCACTTCTACGATAACGCGCTTCACCTGCCTGTGCTCTTCCGTTTCGGGCGCGCTGTCGCAAGTGCCGCGAACTCTGTGCACGAAATGCTGCGTCCCCAACTTGGAGCGCCTGAGGATCACGTCAGCCTGACAGCAGGGTGCTCGCAGATGCCCTTCCCGCTTGTTCCTCAACGCCAGATTGTCCCATTCCATGGGATCAAATTCGAACGCGTGCAGGCTCTGTCCAGTCAGCGCATCTATGCATCGTAGTGCCACGACTGCTTACCTGTACTCGATCATCTGCAGTTCTTTGGCTGTGAGCTGTGCCGACAAGGCACCGATGGCTGCGGCCAGATCACAGTCAAACAGCTCCTTAGAAACGATAGCCGTCCCATTCCGTATCCAGGCCCTTTCAGCGCGAAAGTCGGAAAGCGATTGATGAACGGCAATCTCCTTCACCCCTGCATGATCTGCCCAAACCGTCGCGCAAATCTGCCAGTCCCATGCTCCGCCGTATCCGTCGAGATTCGCGATGTAGATTCGATTATCCGGATCGTCGCTGGAGAAGCCAACCTTGATCAGGCCCAAGCTCGATGACCGGGCGAGATAAAGGTAGCCTGACAATTCACTTCGACGCGCGAAGGCGATCGAAGCGGGAAAACACTGGATGCAGTTTCCGTATCGATTGCGCAAAGCGTGGCCATTATGACACGGGGTGACACCGTAGGCGACGAACTTCCCCTCCGCCTTCATTCTGGGTCGATATTCAGCTCGCTTGAGGCCCGAGGCATCGAACGCTTCTTCAGGTTCAATCCCGTGGTGCTTCAAGTAGCGCAAATGCGCCTTGGTGAGGCGAGCCAACTGCGGTGCTCCCTTTTCAAATCCCTGCCGCGCACGGCAAGTTCAAGCTCGCGCAGGGGTGAACCGGGACTGTCATGCGGGCTTTGCTTGTTTGGCCTTCGCCTGGCTCGCCTTTCCAGAGGGAACGACGCGAATCTGCAAATGACCGGTTTCAGTTCTGCGTGATTCGAAGCCCCCTGCTCTTTCGACCAAGTCGCTCAGCTTGCCGTGACCATAGGTTCGGGGATCAAAGTCGGAGGCGAGCGCTGCAAGGCGTTGCCCCGCCCGCCCAAGAGGTACCCAGCCCCCTTCATCATCGAGCTGTGAGATGGCAGTTCGGATCAAAGGTGCCGCAGCAGTGGGCGATTTCTTTACGCTAGCCGGACGGGCATCCTGTCGACCTGGCTCATCTGACGTTGGCGCCTCTGGCAGCAGGTTCTCAGTGTAGATGAAGCGGCGACACGCTTGGCGGAAGCTCTCGGGTGTTTTCTGCTCTCCGAAGCCGTAGACATCTATGCCCTGCTCACGGATACGCGAGGCCAGACCGGTAAAATCACTATCGGAAGAGACAAGGCAAAACCCGTCAAAACGACCGGTATGCAAAAGGTCCATCGCGTCGATGACCAACGCAATATCCGAGGCATTCTTGCCGCTGGTATATGCAAAGTTCTGGTGCGCCTTGATCGCATGTGTGGCAAGAACGTCGGCCCAGGATTTAAGCCGAGTGCCGGAGAAATCACCGTAAATGCGGCGGACACTTGCCTCACCGATCTTTGCAATCTCTTCAAAGAGGCGCGGTGCGATCCGGGAGGATGCATTGTCTGCGTCAATCAAGACAGCAAGACGTGGGGTGCGAGGTTCATTGGCCATTTTGCACTATTGCCCTGATAGCCATTAACTAGCCGATAAAGCCTGCAAGGCGGCTGCTTACAACGGCCTGATCTTGAGGGCTCCTGAGCAGGCGCTTGGCCCTATCGTGCGCGAATTCATCCACATTGAGAACGACTAAACTGTAGCCATGCCTCGGCAGCAAATCGGCGCGGCGCTCATCATATCGTCGGCGCTGTTCACCCCGAGGACAGCCGGAAATCGTTGGCTTATCATCGAAGAATTCGACACGTTCGCGGTGTTGGCGCTCATGATATTCCACGACGAGGCCAAGCGCCGGATAAAAGCCATCGACAGGCAATGGCTTCCGGTAACCGCGCCGATCTGGATCTCCGGTCAAAAACGGAAAGCAATGCTGCCGGACGGCTTTCAGCCCGAGAACTGCGTCGCAGAGATCAAGCACGTAATGCTCGTCACGAACTGCGGCCGGGACAACGCCTTTTACGGCCTTTGAAGTCGATCGGAGCTTGAAGCGCTTTCCGCTCAACTGGGCCATGACCCTTTCCATGTCTTGGTGCTGATCGCTCCCTCGCACGACCTCCCAACGTCCGTTGTAAGGATGCCAATCGAGACTTGCAGCTCGAAGGGCAGCTCGAAAGCGTTTCGGATCTATTCCGTTCGCAATGGCCATATCGACGGCAGTGATTAGCTGGCCTGGGATCGTCATGCCGGGTGCCCCTTCACGCAAATCCACGCACCATTGCTGCCTCGATGCCGGCCCACTCCTGCTCGTGTGATCCAGAATTGTTCGGCATGCCCGCCTTGGTCAAACAGCCCTTGGGATAGGTGTAGCTGTCGATCCGTCGCTCCGGCTCCTCGCGCCAAGCGATGTTCACGGCCCAGAACTTCGGGAAGAAATAGAGGCTCGAATAGGGCAGATGGTCGTGGATCCACCAGGCCAGCTTGCGCCAATCCCCCTCTGCCTGAAATGTATCCCAGAATGCCGGAACGACGACGCAGGCCGTGGCCCCCATCTTGCCTTGGGCATCGCGTCGATCCCAAATATGCCCGGCAAAATTGGCCTCGTTCGAAGCGCAGTTGTAGCCGCCCCTCCCTGCAGCTTGCATCTCATTGCCCAACCCGTTGACTTCGCACGAGCGAAAGGCGGATCGAATAGCGATGCGGCCGAACCGATCCTGCAACGGTTCAAGCAGTTCTTCGCAGAGCCTGCTTCCTGCCGCGATCGCCAGGTCAGGATCATCAGGCACGTTGCTTAGCCCATGAACCGCGGCGATATCAGAGAACAGGAAATCGCGCATAAAGAATGACTTTGATAGGCGAACGCGGCCAAATTCGGTCAGCGCCGCCACAGAATCAGGTTTTCTCATGAGGTCGGCCTATGGAGATCTTCCGTCAAAAGCGGTCGTAGTTGCCGCTTGCCATTTCCAGTAATCGTTTGGAGACGAGACTGGCTCCTTCCAACAACTATCGCAGTAAGTTATCAGGCTTTCGGCCGGACACCTAGCCGCGCCAATCTTTGTATAATCAGGACCAGATGTCACTAGTTCGTCTGCGCAATATCGTGAACCTCGCAGTGCCTACGCTTTTTCGCCAGATCGGCGGAGGGCGTGTCCGGTGCGAAAGCGAGGCAACGCTTCAGTTACACCTTGGTCGCATCATCTCGACTGCTGCCGATCTCGAGATCATCAGCGAACGGGAGACCTTCTCGATAGAACTGGAAAAACCGCTTCGCAGCAATGGCGGCAAGCGAGGCCGGATTGATGTCTGGTTCCGGCTCACCGACGATGAAGCCCGCGAATGGCGCTGTGCGATCGAGCTCAAATTCTTCAAACGAGAGAACCACCGCGAGCCGAACAACCGGTACGACGTTTTCAAGGACATCGCCCGCTTGGAACAGTGCGCCGACGTGGCCGATATCGGCTTTATGCTGGTAGCGACCGACCATCGCCACTACGTCGATCAAGGCGGCTATTCGAGCGATACGAGTGATTTCGATTTCCGGCACGAACGCCAGTACGGGGCGGGAACAACACTCACTTATAAGACCGGAGCGTATGGTCCGCCCATCACCCTCGCCGGGAGCTACGCATTCCGCTGGTCTGAATGCAGTTCGGCACTTCCATATATGCTGCTTGAGATTCCTCCTGTGCAGACTGGTCCCGTCTGAATGACGGGGAAATCGCCCGCCCCGTGGGTCACGGCTCGAGTTTGATCTGCAATTCCTCCAATGTGGCTATGTCGACGCCTTCGTCGACGAGACGATCAAGGTAGGCCAACAAATCATCCTGCCTCGGCTGCCCAAACGCCAGCCTGTAGAGTGTCAAACTGCGCTTCAGCCAACGCAGTCGCGTGTTTTCGCGGCTCATAGGCAGCATGGGCACGCGCCGTTCGACCTTCACCGGACCGTCATAAACCCAATAGGGCACAAGTTCCGACGAGCTCTTCGTTGCACGCCGCGCAGCGTCGAACATCGCCCTCCAAGGATCCTTCGGAGTCTTCGCAGCAATGCGGATTGTATCTGCATGTGCCTTCGCGACATTGTGCCGAACGGCATGTCCTTTGAACCGGTGAACCCGCCCTTCCCTCTGCTCAAGATCGACTGGATTCCCAGGAAGGTTCCAGTGATAGACCCGATAGCAATAGGGGTGAAAATCCAGCCCTTCCTGACCTATCGAAGTCGTGGCCAGAACGAAAGGTCGGAAAGGAGAATTGAAGGCGTCGCGGACGCTCCCCAGCCGGACCGTTCCGCCTTCATCATCTTTGTACTCAGCCAGACGCATGGCAAACCGCCCACGCATCCTGATCGGCGGATGGAAGATGACCTTGTTGTCCTCGACAACCACATCATCGACGTCGATCTGTGAGGGGCGTACCGCCAACGCGTGCGTCATGGCTTTGGCCACCCCGGCGATGCGATCACGCTCTGAGCTATCGGCCAAGCCTTCGCCCTCGACGAGATAATGCGCATACTCGTCCAGCACAGCCTGCAGGTTGTGCTGGACCCCGTGCGCCAAAGCACTGCGCCAATAATGCTCATCTCGCTCCTGTCGAAGCAAAGCGACAGCGTCGTGCTGGTTGAAGAGTGCGCGGAAGCCCCAAGCAATTGAGGCCGCAGCTTCGAGCAGATCAGGATCATCCCAGGCCAATCCTGGCGCAATACGACGCAGAGCTCGCAACGCGCAAACGGCTGGGCTTCCCAGGGCAACGTCTACCAGCAAACTCAACGTTTCGTCGTCAAGCGTCTCTACTGACCCGTCAGCCGACGTCCTCTGCAATTCTGAGATATGCTCCCGGAAGCCGTCTTCCTGGGCTGTCCATCGGTAACCGAGGTACTTAAGCCAGCCCGACGCTTTGGTACCTAGAAGTGCGTCGATCGTCGCTGGGGTGGACCATTCGGTATCCCGACCAGCTGCGTCGGCGACAGATTCTCCGGCGAACAGGTATCCAAGCTCTGTTCTAATGCGCTCCGCAATCGCTGCGCGCATTTCCTCTACTGATAACTGTGTCGGCGAGCCGGCAAACACCTCGAGAGGATCACCAACTCGGGCCAATGTTGGCGATGGATATATCAGGTGCAGAGCACGCATCGCTGCCGGGCGGCCATCAACCAGCTTGAACTGCAATGGACGACGGCGCGTAGCTTCGGAATAAGATCGGACGACAGACCCGGCACCCATGCGCCGCTCGGCTTCGTAGGATAGCAGGGCAGCAAGTGCATCGGGCACCATCTGCCATGCCGAGAAGACGAGCGCCTTCGTCGCCGGCGCACCATCCGAGACGGGTCCATAGTATGTAAGTGCCGGAGGGAGCCAAAGATGCTGGTGGAGCCCGGGGTCGAACAAGTCTGCCATCAATGCACGAAGGCGCCCGTTCGCAGGATCAATCGGTTGATAGGCTTCGACCTGTTCGCGACTGATCCCCAGCGCCTGCGCGGCGCTCAATGCGGACAGCAAGGCCGGGTCCGCGTTTGCAGCTTTGTCCTTGAGGCGATGCTTCAGCGTGTAGTCACGCATGAAATTCAGGAGGTAAGGCGCGGACTTCCAATATTCGATGATTTCGCGAGCATCTACAGCGCGCGCAACGCGCGCAAAAGCTTCCGCCTGATGGAGATCGACAGGTGCGAGGGGGACATCGATCGTCGGCTCTGCCAACATCGAATCTCGCTCAGCAGTGCTGCCTACACGCTCGGTGCGGGCCATAACGCGCTTCAGTGTGCGCTGAACCGTGTTACGCGCTCGTTTGGCATCGTTCGTACTCGTCGGCAATTGCTGGAGGAGGTTGCGGAAGCGGCGCATTTCCCGGTCGAGTTCGACCTTGATGTCAGCACCTCTGTCACGGCCATAGAGAAACTCGATCGTTTCGAGGAAGTCCTCGTAATGATCGCCATCCTCCGGCTCATCGCCCGTCAGCGTCAGCATCTTGTAAGGCGTCGCGGAGAGAAGAAGGGTACGCGCGCTGGCTGTATCGTCGGAATATTCGAACAGAGCCCGTGCTAGCTCAGCTGGCTCCCCTTCACCACGCAGCAATTCCCGAAAACGTTGGAATTCATCGAGGATGATGAGATCGGGCTTGAGCGCGCTGACACAGGCGTGCGACAGTTTACCCCTCAGCGTCCCGATCACGTCGTTGCGCTTCCATCGCTTTTCATCAGGGTAAGTGGGCTGTCGGCGCGGAAACAGCGCGATCATTTCCTCGATCGCAGATGTCAGAGCCAGATCAGCGCGAATTGCCTCCTGAAAGTTCGCAATGATCGTCGGATCGATGCCTTGAAGTGACATGCCGCTCACACAGGCATCCCACCGCCCATTTCCAGCGTCCACTTGAAGCGCGTTCCTGAGCGGCGTGAACGGGTAGCCCATGGCTTCGAGCAGGCGATGCACGAGTGCCCGTTCTTCCACGACCCCGGTCGTCGATCGAAGGTTGAACGTGGTCCCAGGCGTGAGGCTGATGAAGTTGACCTTGTTCGCGGAAAGGTCTTGCTCGCCGCGTAGCTGCAATGGGACCAGCGTCATCCGGGTGGGCAGCGCCATCGCGCGCTTTCCCAACACGTTCAGGCGATTGAGGTTTTGCGCAGCGATGGCCTGATTGGAGCAGATGTAGAGAATGTCGATCCGTTTGGATCGATCCCATAACGCTTCAATAGTCTTGGCAATGACCCCACGGGCGACCATCGTCTTGCCCAAGCCCACCTCGTCCGCGACGAGGAATTGCCGCACAGGATCTGCGCCGTGCAGACGGTCGAAGACATAGTCCACCGTGCGACGCTGAAATCGCTTGAGCTGAGCTAGGGCAGGTCCAGCGTCGAACCGCTCATCGTCCATGGCCAGCCTCCTCAAGCGCGGAGCGGAAGACCTGCCAAAGCGTACGGAATTCTTCTGGTATCGGATCGGTGCCCGCAGAGGTCGTTTCGTCGAGCCGGGTCATCAGTCGATCAACCGCGTCCAGCCGACCATCCTTGGCGCACAGGGCCCGGACCAGTTCTTCAAGCATCGGTTCGTCGTCCGCGACTGACATCGCCCAACCTGCTCCGCTACCATTTCCTGTAGCCGCTAGAGCGGCCGAAAACGGATCACCAAGGGCCGTGAGCAAGAGCCTCAGGTAGCGAAGGAATGTCTTTCGATCGTTGATCACAGACCGCATGATCGCCGCATCGCGTTCAGCCGGCAGCCCCTCAATCGGCAAACCCGTGCTAAAGAGGATCGTTCGACCAGTCGCCTGCTCGTTCAACTCGATCGCCAAAAAGCGGGTCACATCGGCCAGCGGAACAACCCCAAGATCGAGCGGCTGACCGGAAGCAAGGGAATCTTTGGCATCACGGGCGTGCCCTTCCCCACGCGTTATTGGCCAAACCCGCACTTGCTGGATTCCCGCAAGCGCAATTCCCTCTTCCGGCGGAACCAGCCATAAGCGCCAGTTCCCTGGACCTTCGGTTGCCACTGCTTCGCAGCGGATGGTGAGACCACCTCGCGCAAGGGCCCGCCGAGCAAACAGCAAAACACGTTCAGCTGCGCGCTCGGATGCTTCAGCAGCGGCCAGCTCTCCCGGGACATAGGCACGCGTCAATCGCCCGAACCCGCTTTCGCCGAGGATTGTGTCGATTGACCCGAGCTTCGATGTTTTGCCGGTGAAGGTTACGAAAAACTCGACATTGCGCCCTGAAATGAACGCCGGCGTGGTGGCGTTTCCCGAGCCCAGCGTCAGGCGAGTGTCCCAGCTGTGCTCGGCAACGATGATCTTGGCATGAAGCCCCTCGAAAGCCGTCGACTCAGCTTCCTCACCATCTTCGCGCTCAGCCATTTCGTCGAGCACGGCAACACGCCCAAAATCGTTCAACGTTTCTGCGGAGATGCACGCCAGCTGGTCAGGCCTGCTGATCAGGACTTCAGCGGATCGGCGTGCTTTGCTCGCTAAGGTCGCCAGCGCTTCGTTGTCACAAAATGGCGAGACTACGCCGATACGGGTGCATTCTTGCGGCTGCCAAGGTCGCCCTCCCAAGCCGTTGACTGCAAACTCCAGAGTTTCACACCCGTCAGGCAAAATCCACTCCCCGAAGCGCATGTCCTCCGCGAGCTCCGTTGTAAGAGCGCGCTGCTCCAGGGAGATGTTGCCGACAGCGAGACTTGGAAGCTTTGAAATCAGCGCGTGAAGCGGACGATTCTGCGCTTTCGGCTGACGCGTGCGGCGTCCGTCCAAACGAACGGCGATGTCCCAGGATCGGTCTCGCGTGAGGTTGCGCGACAACACGAGGACACGAAGAAGATCATCGCCTTCGTCGTCCAACGGCTTGAAGCGCAGAGCCCAGATCTTCGGATGGAAGCTACCCTCTTTGGGGGCTTGGACCTCGACGATAACCTTTTCGAGCAACGAACAGAGGCGAGATTGCTGGGCGTGTGCCGCATGAATCTGACCGGCCTCGGCAAAGACGGCCAAGCGCCCAGCAATCCGCTCTGCACCTTCCAGCAAAGCAATGGGGTGCTGCAGTATTTCCTCTCGATTGTCTGCGGCAAACAGAGCAAGGCTCACGGGAACCGCCAACGCCGTTTCAAAATCGAGCGAAAAGGTCGTCGCGACCCCAGCATCGAAGCGATATCCGGGTGGTGCCTGGAGGCTGTCGCCGTAGAGTAGCCGAGTCTCCGGATCGAGCGTGTTCCGGGTCAAGGTCTGAGATCCTTCAGGTAGCTGCGGGCGATGGGCCAGCGAAACTGGAACCGTTCAATACCGGAGGCTCCTTGCCAACGATCTCTGGCACTCGTGTTTGCGAACCGTGACTGGCCTTTTTTGAGCTTACGTTCACGCGAGATGATCAGGGCATTGGCTGCGTCGCGATTGCGGCCTATCCCTCCTTCCTTGCGGATTAGAGACACCCACTCGGTGACAAAACGCTTGGCTGGCTCAAGCACTTGGTGCCCTGTGTGACGCGTCTCATGCCAGAAGTCGTCCAACGACCAGGACGCTAGCGCCTTGGAATCAAACTCGTCACTCCAATTAGCAAGCGCGGTCTGGTACTTTTCGATCCAGTCCTCTTTGCGTCGCAGCTCACTCAGCAGCAGATTGTAGAGCAAAGCAGCGCCATGCATCACGCCCGAGAATACCCTGGCGTGGTCAACCAGCCTCCGTGCTTGCGCAGGGAAATCTGCCAGATGGGGGTGCAACCAAATCGCGTCCGCCGTGGCTCGATCTTGTCTGCACGCGAGATAAGTCAAAAGGCTGTTAGGATGACGTTCGATTAGGCGATCAAGCAGGAAACTCGCTTCGTCTGGCTTCAGCTCAAAGTCGACGTTTTCCGGCCACCCTGCCGGTGGATCAGGCAAGCGCTCGTGCCACAACGAGCGACCGCGCGGAGCACCTCCAAGATCATCTTCTGCGTGATCTTTCGCAGCATCCTTGGGCCAATGCGGGAGCGCCGCAAAGTAGGCCTCAATCGAACCGGGAAAGTAGCGAATGCCCCAGCTTTCCAAGCCCGACCAGTAGACGCTGCTGGGCAAGCGCTTGAGCTTGTCGCCCGCGTCCCGTCCGATGATTCCGATATCTTTCGGCGCTCCGGCGATCAAGGCTCTGACGAGTTCAATTTCCTTTTGCCTCGCCTTGGCGGCCATTTCCCGGACCCCAAGGTTCGAAGGCAATGACCTAAGCACCCATGGAATGAAGAGCATGTACCGCAGCCGCGTCTGGATCGTACTTGTCCCAGGAAAAAGATGATCGGCAATGGAATCTCTAATCGCGCCAAGCCCAAGCTCATCGCGGCTGTCCTGCTCACGAAACAGGTCCATCAACCTTTGCGCACGGTCGCGTTCCGACTCATCAAAATCGATCCAGCCGATCGCTGAATTCATGCCTTGCGCCAAGTGACTGCCCCTCAAATCCCAAGTCCGAGCGTCAGTTCGCCGGTTTCCGTCCAAAATACAGCCGCTCCGTTGACGGGTTTGCCTCCTCGATTACCGACGGCGTCGATGTAGGCGGCTAGCTGCGGCCAATAGCTCTCGAAGCGGACTGCATGGTCAGCAATCGGGCCACTCTTATGGTCGATGATAATGAAGCCTTCAGCCCCCTCCGCAATCAGATCGACGATGATGCTTTGACGTCCTCCGTCGGCCAGTTCGAGCTCGATTGGCTGTTCGATATGCAGGCGCGTATAGCCAAGCTCCGCGAGGGTCTGACGAAGCGCTTGCGCCTGTTGCGCGAGAAGCTCGACCTCAGCGTCGGAGACCCGGCAATGCTGGCTTACCCTGCCCCGCAGATTTGGTCTGCACAGCAAAATCCGCAAGGCTTCGTGGACTGCAGTTCCCTTATCCGTTGCCTGGGCGAGATCCGATCCGGTGAGCCGGACACCCACTGAAATCGCCCGGGTGTCAATTTGCGAGGGCAGCGGCCGAGCGGTGGCGATTGCCTGGGAAGGGCTGATTACCGAGGTCAGCTGGCCGATAGCTCGCTTTTCAATGGCAAATCTGGGTTCGCGGTTGCTGCTCGCCAAGCAGATTCTGCCTACCGTATCGAACGATGCCGGGATCTCCTTGTCACAGATCGTCATGCGGGACGGGAAGTTCGCCGAACCGACAGTGATCTGATTGCCCTGTAACTTGATGCCACAGACGTCGTGCAAAAGACGGCGCGCCGTTATTGGCAATGGCGGCTCAACCTTGTCGTCGTCCTGTGGCCATTCGATGATCAGGCGATCACGCGCACGCGTCAGGGCGACGTACAGCAATCGGCGCGCTGTTTCTTCACTCTCGGGATAGAGCTCGTGGAGAAAGCGCGCTGTCGCCTCTGGAGCCGCAAAATCAGGAGCATAGGCAAGTGTCGCCTCTTCGATCACATGATCGAGGTCGTCGAAGCCGGGAAACTTTGTGCTGAATGTCCCAGCACGAGGATCAAGCTTGTGGTCCAGACCGCATACGACCACGACCGGCCACTCCCGCCCCTTCGATGCGTGCCAGGTCACGATCTCGATGCCGTCGGCCTCGGCGCCGGCAGGATTGGGGCGCAAATCCTCGCCCTTCAATCCCACCTTGTTTTCGAGCCAGCCAAGGAAGACGTTGGCACTCTGACCATAGAAACCGGAGGCTTCTCGCATATCGCGGTGTGCCTCCATGAAAGCCGCCGCTTCAGCCTCGAAGCGAAGGAGATCCGCTCTCATCTGGGCTGGGTCGTCAAGCCGGTCGCACCAGTCGCGCAGTCCGACGACCTGGATCACCTGGTGAACCAGTCTGTCCACGGGCGTCGCAAGGGAGTCCGGCCAAAGCCCCTGCAACGCCGCTAGCTCGGGTGTATCGATCCGGCCCTTGCGGGCCAGCGCGCCCAGGGCCTCTGTGAGAGGTGTCGCCCCAGGCCCGAGCGTGGCGGTGCAGATAGCTGCGTGATTGTCTGCAGGATCGACGACGAAGCGGAGAGCAAAGCACGCAGCCTGGACGATCTTGCTTTGCCACCAGCCACCTTCTGCGACGCGGACTGGCAAACCCAGCGCACGCAGCGCAGCCGCGTAGCTCGCGCAGTGGTTGTGCGTCGGACACAGGATTGCAACGTCCCGCGGCTCCAGATCGCGCAGGGCCTTGGAATGCCTGTCGACGATGGTGACCTGATCATCCGTCAGCAAAGACAGGAGCCGATCAGCGATGAAATGCTGGGGCTTTCCGCCAGAGCGGGCGCCGCGTTTGTTGGCCAACTCGATGACCTCCAGGGCGGTGTCGTGCCCGGCGGCGTTCTGCGCGGCAAGCGCAGTGTAATCGTCTCCGAATAGGCACGGGCCCAGCGCGTTCACGAAATCCATGATGCGCGGATCGGAGCGCCAGTTCCGGTCGAGTGGGCTGGTTTCAAATTGCTGTGTAAGCGCGACGGTCAGCCGGGGATCCGCGCCCTGGAAGCCCATGATCGCCTGCTTGGTGTCCCCAACGATCAGCGCCCGCTTGGCCCTACGCGCGAGTGCCCACAGAAAGGTGAACTGGATCGGGTTGGTGTCCTGGAACTCGTCGACAATGACGCAATCGACCTCGTCCATGATGGCGCCAAGCACGGCTGGCTTTTCCTCGAGGATCCGCGCGGCGTTCGTCACCATGTCGCTAAAGTCGATGACGCCGAGCTCACGCTTGCGGGTCTCGTAGTCCGTCATCGCCGACTGTGCGCCTTCCACCAGAGCGCGCGCATGCGAGACCGCATCCTCAAGCGGTCCGGGATGAGTAACCAGGTTGTCGGCCGCGAGCATGACCGCAGTTGCAAGATCATCGTAGCCATCAGGGGTCGGACTGCCGCGCTTCGACAGACGGAGGTCGCGCAGCCTTTGCCACAGCCGCCAGTCCTTACCATTGGCGGCGAGGAGCTGCTGCGCTTGCTTCAGAGCCCGAAAATTCTCGCGGAATGCAGTCTTGGCGGCGGCACTGCCTGCCTCGTCAGCGAGCGATCGCGGAAAGGCGGTAAGCAAGGCATCGACAGCCTTCTTCAGCCCTGCTGCAAGGGTATCGGATTTGCCGATCGGCGCTCCGTACCCGGCTCGGATGGATGCCTCGACAAAGTCGGCCATGGCCGGATCGCTGCCCCGCGGTCCTAGCGTTCGCAACAAAGCGATGACGCCGAGCAACCTCTTGCGGAAGCTGTCCTCTGCGGTTTCGTCGGAGGAGAAGCTTCCTTGATAGCCAAGAGCGGCCAGGTTCCGGGTGATCTCGCTCAGTCCTGGATTTTCTTCGATCGAGCGGCGGATCAGCAAGTCTTGCTCGTCTTCGGCGATAAGGCGCTGCTGAGGGGATGACCCCGATGCGAAGGCATGCTCGATCAGCAAACGGCGGCCCAGCCCGTGGATGGTAGAGACATAGGCTCGTTCGACAGCCAGCGCTGCTGCAAGATTGCTGTCCGCAATGAGCGCGCCCCTGATCCGCTGCCGCAGTTCCCCGGCGGCGGCTTCGGTAAAGGTAACCGCGAGGATCTTCTCGGGCCGCACCTTGCCGTCCCTGACCCATTGGGTGAGGGTTTCCTGGATATGGTGGGTTTTGCCCGCCCCTGCCCCTGCGGGTACAATCGAAAGTTCAGTCATCTTGATCGTCCGGAAGGGTTACGGAGGGAGCGGTGTCGTCGCGCATGAAGGCGGTGATCAACGGACTGTCCTCCAAGGCGTAGGTGCCAAGGGCTGCTGCCTTCTGGAAGAATTTGGCATCGGCCGTGGTGTTTGTTTCCAGTCGGCCAGCCTTGAGGGCCTCGAACCGAGCCGAAATCAGGGCAAGTGCATTGGCAGCGATGTCGCCGGCAACGAGTTCGACCTCCGTGCTATCGAAGACCTCAATCCCGTTGAGGAGGACGTTCCCGTCGTTCAGCGTATGATAGGCAACGGCCGGGAGCTTGGACCAACCGCTCAGAGTCTCGCCAATTCGGACAACGCCTTCATGGCTGCGCTCATCGATCTGCACGCTCATGCGTCGATAGAGGTCGACCTGCAGGTCCCAGCCTTTTTGAAGGCGCTGGCGCCGCGTTCCCGAGCTGCTCTTCTTGTAATCGACGACAATCGGCTGCCCATCGGGAAGGCGAAGCAGGCAGTCAGCTTTGCCGTGGACGGGATGGCCGAACAGGGTGCCTGAGAGCCAGAATTCGTTGCCCACGATCTCGGCATCGAGCGATCTGAGGACCATCGACCAGTGCTTGGCCGCCTTTGTAATCTCCGCCTCGAGCGTATTGCGTTCGACAGCCCAGACTGACGTCTGCAGGAACGGCGCAATCGCACGAATCCGTTCCAGCAGCAGCTCAGGCACCTTTTCTTCGATGACTTCGTTCGAAGGATGATCCTTGCCTGGTGGGAACAAGCGCTCAAACACCTCGTGCGCGAGCGAGCCACGCAGCATAACGTCAAGCGCCTCCGGCTGCCACGAAACATGCTCGGCGCCGAGTTCGGCCAAAACCCAGGCCAATGGGCTGATGAGCAGCTTCTCGAGACGGCTCGGGCTCTGCGCCCTCGGGCTGCCATCATCCTTCTTGCGCAGACCAAGGAGATCGAGATCGAACTCGTAGTGGCTCGGCACCTCAAGCGGCTGGAGCGGTTCCACAACAGGACGTGGCTTCCAGGCCACCAGCCTGTCCCAGATAGTCCCTTCGCTATGCGTCAGCGGCACGACCAGTGATTCTGGGTCTTCCAAGCCTGCAACGAGACGCGAGATAAGAGGCAAGCTCGACGAGACGGAGAGAAAGTTGCCGCCGCGATCGCGCTCTGACAGGAGGAAGATCACCTGTTCACTGGCAGCTCCAATCTGACGCGCGAACAGCTCGAGCGCAGCATCGAGCTGCTTAGCCTGCGACGGTAGCTGCAAGCCAGTTGCCCCGCCAATCGCCACAACCTCGCTATCGAGGAAGAACGGATTGCCCGACGGTGACGGCGGATAGGCACCATCGTTGAAGCCAAGAACGAGAAGCTTGCGGAACTGCCGCTTGGGCGCTTCATGGGCGAGCATCACCGAGATGCCGCCAAGGAAGTAGTCGCCCCGTGGGCAAGGCGGCGCCTGATAAGCAGCGGCCATTTGAATGGCCTTCTCCAGTTCTGCCTCGGCGGCATCATTAGCATTGCCCAGAGCGGCCAGGAGGCGCGATGCCAACTGCTTCGCCTCGGCTACATCCGGCGCGAAGAGTTCGTCGTCACTGAGCAGCCTCTGGAAGGAGCGTACCTGCTCTTTGAGCTGACCATTCGTCGCAGGTGATGCTGACCGAATGAGCGAGAAGAGCGCCGCCTGTTTCCCACTAAGGCTATGCACCAGCATCGGCTGAAAATCGCCAGCCATGACGGCACTGGCCAGAGCCGTGCCCACGTCCGGGGACCAGCAAAGGATGGGGGAGCAATAGAGCGAGGCGAGCGCCATGGCAGGTGCTGGGCGCCGTCGGCATTGCAGGAAGTGCAGGAGCGTCTCACCCCCAACATTTCTGCGTTCCGGCACACCAGGCAAGGACGATGTTGTGAGCCCAGCCTGCCCGAATGCTTCGGACAGGTAATGAATGTATTCCGGACCGGATGGCAAAATGATGCCGATCTCACTGGCGGCCAGAGTTTGATCTTCGGTCAGCCAGCGCTGGACGATGGCTGCGGCTGCTTCGCATTCGGTCAATGCATCCCGGACGGAGAGAACCGCGAGGCTGTCGTCCATGGGCGCGACAGGCGCCGACGGGTCCAGAAGATGCCGTTGGACATGACCGGCAAGCACCGAGGCAGGCGCGCGGCAAATCTTGCGATCCGAAATCAACCGCACATGGTCAATGTCGTCCTCGTCGAGCTTGCCATGGTGGCTTTCAAGGTGCTCGAGCACAGCACGCTCGAGAGACGTCAGCTGGGTGCAGTTTCGATCCCAAATGACTTGAAACGACTGCAGTGCCTCGGCCGCTTCACAGGCCAGAATTGCCTTCAGCGTTGCCAGGTCGGACGGCACGATCGCTGGACTACCAGCCCAAAGATCCCGTAGCGCATCAATGTGGACGCGCGCCCGCCCATCCGACGGCAAAGCATCGGTCGTTATCGATCCTGGCTCCAGGTCTCGCGTGGCCATCATCAGATGGCCCAGCATGGCCCCGATGGCCGAGGCTGTCTGTTCAGGGGCGACCGCGAAGCTTTCCGCCCAGGGCACATTGTCGCCCAACGTTTCCAGGACCTCGCGCAGGGGCTTCTCGGTACAGTGAGGCAAGGCATAGAGGCTCGCCAGGAGCTGCGGGCTGAGCGGCATGCAGCTCGCAAATGGCGCGTCGCCGATCCGAAGATGGCAATTCTCAAACATTCAAACGAATCCCCTCGACAATCGTCGCACCAATCCCTGCCCTTTTCTGCACATCAGCTACGACATATTAGGTCGTAGCATTGCCTGAGCCACTGCCAGGCGCTTCTCCATCATTTCTTGGAGTGCCGCAGGTCCTTCGATGACCAAGTCGCCCGCCCATCCGAACAGATGATTGGCGAGTTCGAACAGGCCGCCGGAACGAAACCGCACCAGCAGCTCTTCGCCATCATCTTCGAACTGCTGAAGCGGGTGGAATCGCCATGCGCGCGCACGCTCCACGGCATGTGGGAGGACTCTCAGCACAATGTCATGGTCTTCTTCTTGCCAGATGCCGAAACTCCGGGCCATCCAGCCGTCGAGATCCCAATCATCCGGCGGGCAGCCGACGATCCCGCTGTCTCGAACGTTGCTCATACGGTCGAGCCGAAAGGTGAATGGCGGATCATCCCGGTCGGGCATCTTGCCCAGAAGATAGGTGATGGGCCCATGGATCAGGCCGTACGGGATGACCCGTCGCCAAGAAGGCTCGGCTGCCCAATCGGGCTGATAGTCGAAATCGACACAGTGGGCGGCTAGGATCGCAGACTGGATCGTTGTCAGATCCTCAGGCGAGGCAATGACGGCAGGCCCTGCGGCAACTCGCGATCGCTGCAGCCGGGTGAGCAGATCGAGATCATTGTCGAGCCGACGACGCTCCGCGCTGTCGAAGGCGATCTTGATCTTCGACAGCAGCTTTTCAAGTGCTTCAGTGTTGGCGGTGCCTTCAATGCGTCCGGCTTCAACCACGGCCTGGAGCGCGGCGACTTCGGCCGCGTTTGGCCTTGCATAGGCCCTGCCGGGGCTATCCTTGATTCTGAACCGCTTGATGCGGCCATCAACCGCTTCTTCCAAGTCGAAATGAATGAGTATGACGTTGCGCAGACGCTCAACAGTCCTGCGGTTAACCTCAAGCAATACAGCCATCTCATCGAGCGACAAGCCTTCGATGCTTTGCGTCAACGCGTGCACGAGTTTGAGTGTGCGATCGAGATTACTGAGGCGCTTTGTCATTAAAGCCATTGCTAACTGCCTGTCCTACAAGCGCAAGTCGGATCACGCGCAATCCCCACATTATACGACCATTCTTGTCGCACTCGTATGTTTGAAGGCTCCTCATGGAACTGGAGCTCAGGGAGATTGCGCACAAGATGGCACGTCAAAGGGCAGCACAAGCGGAGTTCGGCCAGCACGAGCAGGGTGAAACAGCGCATTTCGCGCATGCTGCTGCGCGCGTATTGCAAGGGTTGAGCGTCAACCAAGTGAAGCGGTGCGGTGAGGATCTGATTGATCTCATTGACCGGGAGGTGCCGGTTGCTGCGCTGCAAAAACTTGCCAATAGGGAAAAACCCTCGGTGGTCGAAATGCGGGCGGTAGCTCGGCAATTGGCCGCGAAGCGTGCCGAGAAAGCCCAGTTGGACAATGTCTTTGCATGGGTTGGTGAACTGTTCGGTCTGGATCCCGCTGAAATCACCATCCTCACTATTTTCGCTCGCTGGGGGAAATTTGAGTGCTGGCGGGAGCTCGTGCGCCGTGCCCCAATCTCATGCAGCAACCTCACCCCCAGTGCCGTCGCTCAGCTATCTGGCCTTGCCAACAATACCGTCGAGCAGAAATTTATGCCCGGCGCCCCGCTCTTCGCGTCCCGTCTCCTTCATGACGGCCGGGACGGAGAATACAGCCTGAGCCCGCTTCTCAGGCGCCTCATTCGGGTTCATGCGGAAACCCGGGAGGACATGTTGCGCTGGCTCATGCCTGAACCGGAGCAAGGGGGACTGCTTTGGGATGATTTCGAGCACCTCGATCCTTTGCGGAGCGTCGCCCTCAAGATCCTTGTAAGCAAGGAACCCGTTAGCATTCTGTTGTTCGGCGAGCCCGGCACGGGAAAGACCGAGTTCGCCCGCTCGCTCGCCAGCGAGGCAGGAAGCGGCGCGATCTTTGCCGGTTTGAGCGACGACTTCGGCAACGAGCCCGATCGCTCCGAGCGCCTCGATCATCTCATGATCCTGCGCGCCATGTGTCGCCATCACCGGGACAGGGTTATCGTCGTCGACGAAGCCGACGATGTCCTGATGATGAGCGAGCGCAAGGGCAGTTCCAAGCAATGGATCAACCGCCTCGTTGAGGCTCCCCAAGTTTCCACGATCTGGATCGTCAATCAGCGTTCGCGGTTGGACCCTGCCGTCCTGCGGCGCATGACCCTCGCAATTGGCTTCGACAGGCCGCGTTTTGCAGTGCGAGAGCGGGTTGCCCAGAGGTCCGCTCAGACAGCATCGGTTGCCCTGAGCACGGCTGAACTGCGTGAGATCGCGAGTCTGAAGGCGCCTCCTGCAGTCGTTGCGGCCGGCCTGAAGGCCGCCCATCTCGCCAGCGGCGGGGCCGACGTTGCGAAGACCGCCATCCACAGTGTGATGCGTGCTCTTGGCCAGTCCTGCGCCCCCGACGCACCAGGCAGTTCGGTTTATGATCCGAAGCTGTCACGGGCGGACACTGATTTGTCTCGTCTCGCTGAGCGTCTGGCCGCGACCCCAGATCGAGGCTGGAGCCTGTTGCTGTCGGGGCCTTCAGGTACAGGTAAGTCCGCCTTTGCGCGGCACCTCGCCGAGACCATGGGGTTGGAAATTGAAGAGCGGCGGTGCTCGGACCTGATGAGTCCCTATGTAGGCGAGACCGAACAAAACATTGCTGAAGCCTTTGCCAAGGCAGCCGACCGCGGTGCGCTGCTATTGATCGATGAGGTCGACAGCTTCCTTTACCGCAGGGAAGCCGGTCAACGGAGCTGGGAGGTCAGCCAGGTCAACGAGATGCTGGTACAGCTCGAACACCTCCGCACTCCCTTCATCGCCACGACCAATCTGGCCGACAATCTCGATCCAGCGACCCAGCGTCGCTTCACGATCCGCGCTGTGTTCAATGCCATGACGCCAGCGCAGGCAGGCAAGCTTTTCCAAGCCCGGTTTGGCCTCGACTGGCCATCGGAGTGGCCCATCCACCATGGCCAAACGCCGGGTGACTTTGCGGTCGTTGCGCACCGCGCGAAGCTGCTGGCGGAGAAGGATCCAGCTGTCCTAGTGAGGTGGCTACGTGACGAGATCGATGCGCGTGGCGACCAGATGCGGGGTACGATGGGGTTTCACGTCCACTCGCCCCCTGCGCCACGTCAACGCACAGAAGACTTGGACGAGGCAGCGTGAACTCACCCCGAAGCGGCCGAGCTAGTCGACCACAGGGTAATTCGGCATCGGCCAAGCGTGATCCGGGTTATCCA
This sequence comes from Novosphingobium sp. NPDC080210, assembly GCF_050281025.1. Lineage (NCBI taxonomy): Bacteria > Pseudomonadati > Pseudomonadota > Alphaproteobacteria > Sphingomonadales > Sphingomonadaceae > Novosphingobium > Novosphingobium sp. NPDC080210. Next base: position 367,010 of record NZ_JBNNWL010000001.1, on the reverse strand, counting down.
TCATCAGATCGACGAAGATGGGCAGCAGGCAACCCAGAAGAGAGGCGCCATCCCTGACTTGGTCACGGTTGACGTCGCTGTTCCAGGTTGCGCCGCCATGCACCAGCTGGTTCCTCAGAACGTACAGCCGATCAAACAGGATAGAGAGAATCCGGGCTGTATCGTGCTCACGCAAGGCGTGCTTGATGGCTGTCTGGCTTCGCTCAAGCTTTTGCTCCCAATCCGCATAGCCCGGGTCCCCGTTCTGGTGCTGCCAGAACGGGTGATAGACATGCCGATTATCCAGAAGCAGCCGGATTTCCTGGCTGAACCGTTGCCAGACGGCATCGTAGACCCGGTGGCGGGCGTCGAACTTCACCAAGGTCGAGAAAAATGCCTGAAAGAGACCGCGTTCGCCTTCCGGCGCTGAGCTGCTGGCCGATGCCTCGACATCACCGGCATAGGCCGCGTTAAATCCAATCCAGAGAAGGATGAAGCGGACATCATGGTCTTCATCCTCAGCTTCGGCTCGTCGAAGCCAAGATAGCGCACGGTGCACGCGAAGCCCCAAAGGCTTCTGGAAGCCGTCCCGCAGCGAACGCTGCTTCTCCTTCAGAGCTTCGGGATGAAGAGTATTGCCCAGCGGATATCGATAAACCATGCGCGCAGCTTAGCGCGAGGAATCCTAACGGAATAGACTACGGCGTGATCAGTTTGGAATTCGCGATACGGCGCGGATCCACTCATCAATTTCCGCTTCGACCCAAACTGCACATTTGGGCCCCAGCGATCGTGACTTGGGGAAACGCCCTTCGCTCATCCGCTGATAGATGGCCGAACGACGCAGCCCGACGCGGGCCATCACTTCCGGCAGTCGAAGAAGTCGGGCCGGCGACACAGTTTCCGCCGGCGGCAGGTAGGGCGCTTCATCTTGAGCTGAATGCGACATTGCTGATCTCAATCGTAAAGTTCGGTCCCCTCCGAACTCCCAGGCCTACCGTGAGAGCGACATGGCGATGTCGCGATTGGCGAAATCATCGATGTGCTTGGCGAGCATTCGCGCCACCAGCTGCGCCGTGCCGCCCGCCCACCGAGGCCGCAGATCCTCGATCCGGCGGCCGAGGGTTCGCTGCAGATGGACGGGCAGGCTGGTGAAGAACTCTTCGAGAAATTCGCCCATCTCGCCATGCATCCATTCGCAAGCGAGATCTTCCTGCCCGGCGAGCGCTAGGATCATGGTAGCGCGGGGGTGTGCTCCACAGGCGGCGAGCACGCGTGATGCTTCGTCGAGCCCGATAGGCCGCTCGCCGCGCGCAACGCGAAGCAAGGTCTCGCGATGCATCCCGCTTTCATTGGCAATCCTGTGGCGTGGTTTGCCGGCGGCATCGATCGCATGGGCAAGCACGCGAGCCAGGCTTTCATTGGCCGGTCTGTCGGCGGCGGTTGGATGGTGCATGGTTGTCTCCTCGTTTCTTCAATGGTGCGATTCGCAGGCATATCGCGAAGCATCCCATGTAGGAAAATGAAAAGAACATAGATAGAACATCTCGTTTAGAGGCGAATCAGTTCCTCTATCCGAGTCGTCGCCGAATCGCGTCTAGCGTGACGGTAGTCACCGACACATAAAGACTGATTTAGCGCCATTATCGTCGGTTTTGATCGTCGGGCAGGAAAAGATGTGTCCGCATCTGTCCGCCTCCAGCGGAGATCAGATCACAACTCTTTCCTACAAACACTTCCTAGATGCATGTGGAACACACAGCGAACGCAAGGACGCTGTGACCACCCCTCCAACCGGAGCTTCACATGCAGTCTCTCACCCTCCCCCGGCGCGTCGGCGTCACCGGTCTCGGCAAGGCCCTCAACATTGCCATCCCGTTCGCAGTCGCGGCGCTTGCGGCGAGCGCCGCCTATGCGGGCGCTGACACGACCTTCACCCCTGCCCTCACCAAGTTCACCGACTTTCTCGAAGGTTCGGGCGGCAAGATCATCACGGTTCTCAGCCTCGCTGGCGGCCTGATCGGTCTGGCATCCGGGCGCTTTTCGCTCGGCCAGGTCGCCGTTCCGGTGGGCGTCGGCATCGGTGTCGGCACCGGTGTTCCGATCGTCACCTCGGTCGTGACCGCGGTCATCTGAACACGGCCCGAGAAGGCGGCGTCGCCATGGCAGACCCTTACATCATTCCCCGGCGCCTCGATGACCCGGAGCTTATCGGCTTCTGGACCATCGACGAGTTCGCGGGAATGCTGGTCCCCTTCACCTGGGGAATCCTCACCCAGCATATCTTTATCGGTATCATAGTCGCCTTCGGCGCCTGGTTCGCATTGCGAAAGGCAAAAGCAGGACGCGCCAGCTCCTGGGTAGCCCATGCCGCATATTGGTATCTGCCTGCAGGATTTCTGGGCCTCAAGGCAACGCCGCCTTCTCACTGCCGACTGCTTGCCGGTTGAGGGGCACACCGATGTTTTCCGACATATCACACGAACGTCAGCAATCGCTGCTGCGCCAGCGGAACCTGTTCGCGCTCACCAGTGCCGGTCTCGGCCTCGCACTGGTCGTAGCAGGGAGCCTTGCCGCCACCCGCGACCGTGAGGTTGTGCTGGTGCCGACCGTTCCCAAGCAACTCACGGTTAGCAGCGCCGGGGTCGAGGCCGACTATCTCGAGCTCGTCACCCGCGATGCCGCCCTTGTGCTCCTCAATCGCAGCCCCGAGGGCCTCGATTACTGGATGAACGAGATCCTGAAGCTGGCGGATCCCGCAAGCTATGGGCGGCTCAAAGCTGAGCTCGTGCGGATTGTCGAGGAGCAGCGGGGCTCGGACGTCACCCAGGCATTCGTGATCCGGTCGATGACTGTCGATCCGAAGGGGCTGACCTCGGATGTGACCGGAACTCTCAAGACCTTCGTCGGCGCACAGGTGATTGCGAGTGACGAGCGCCGCTTCCGCTTCAGCTGGACTTACCGCGGCCTGCGCCTGGCGCTGGCAGGGTTCGCCCAGCTCCCCCCACAGGACAAATCAAAGGAGGCCCAGTGATGGCTTACCGAAAAGATGCTTACGCTCGGGTCCGACTTCTGAGTGCGGCAGCACTGCTCACAGCAGTAGCATCCCCCGCTCATGCCGCCGACCAGTTCAAGCAAGCGGCCGATGGTGCCGGGATCGAGTGCAGTGTTTCGGCGCGGGAACTGACCCGCTTTGCGCTGGTCGACGACCAGTTCGCCAGCGTCTCGAAGATCTCGACCGGCACGCCCTACAACGACTTTGCGGTGACCAACGAGCCGGTGCGCGGGGATATCTACGTGTCCGTGCCGGAAACCTACGCCGCCCGGGCAATCAGCTTCTTCGCCACCACGAAAAAGGGCTTCGTCTACAAGGTCGCGTGCCGGGTTGAGCAAATTCCGGCGACCCAGGTCTTCGTCACCAACCCCGCGATCGCGAAGAACCGCGCGGCGGACTGGGAAAGCCAGACCCCGCTCGAGACCAGCGCCGTCAGGCTGATCCAGGCGATGGCCAACGACCGGACTGTCGATGGCTTCGAGGTCCGCCAGAGGGCCGCCATGCCTGCCCGAGTCGGCGATCTCGAAGTCCAGCTCATCGCAGATTATCGCGGCGCCAGTCTCACCGGAAAGGTGGTCCGCATCCACAATCGCGGGTCGAAGCCGGTGACACTGGCTGAGCGCGATCTCGCGCCCCGCGACACTCTCGCTGTCTCGATCGCCGAGCCGAAGCTCGAGCCCGGGACCAGCACCACGGCCTTTGTGGTCGGCGCAAACGCGGAGACCGGCCATGACTGATGCAGCCAATACGCCAAGCCCTGCCCCTCTGCAGGCCGAAAGTGCGGCGCCATCCGAACTTTCCGGGCTCAACGCCCGAACTGCGCGCCGTCAGAAGCTCCTGCTGGGCTCATTGGGAGCGCTCGCGCTGCTCGGCGGGAGCTGGTTCATCCTTGGCGGTGACGACAAGGCCAAGACCGGCGATCCCAATGCGGCGCAGACGATCGACACGGCGGGCCTCGTCAACCGCGATCTATCGCAGCGCGAGTTCGTCGCGACCTACGGCAACCGGCTGGATGCGGTCACGCGCGAACAGAAGGCCCTGAAGGAGGGGAGCATTCCGCGGACGGAGATCGAGGCGCAGCTTGCTGCTCTCAAGGCCGAAAACCAGGCCATGCGGGTCGATGGGCAGGCCGCGATCGATGCCATCTCCGCAGAGAATGCCGAGCTCAAGACACGGCTTGCCGCTCAGCCGGCGACGACGGCACCAACTGTACCGCCACCGGCTTATGGGCCGCAGGCGGGCGGTTATGACGCGCGGGGGCGTTCGCCCCAGCCCAGTGCTGTGTCCGCAGGTGGTGATCCTCAGGGCGGCATGATCCCGCCCTCTGGCGAGGTGAAGCTGATGAGCTTCAGCTCTGACAAGGCAGGGAGCAGTGGTCTCCGGGTGGGCCGCCCCGATGCGCCGCCGGTCGTCGTCGAGGACTCGCCTGATTACCTGCCGCCCAATTCCTATGCGTCGGCCAGGGTTATCGTTGGCGTCGATGCTTCGGCGGGCGTCGCCAGCCAGACCGATCCGCTGCCCGTGGTGCTGAGGATCACCGGCCCGGCCCGATCGGTGATGCAGAACGGGAAGGTTCTGACCACTCGGATCCAGGGCTGCGTTGTGAACGGCGCGGCGCGCGGGGATCTCAGCAGCGAGAAGGTCTATGTGAAGCTTGCCCGCATGACCTGCGATCAGCCTGGTGGCCGGGTCGCAGTGAGCGAGGTCAAGGGCTTCATCAGCTTCGCTGGCAAGTCCGGGGTCCGGGGTCGCGTCGTGAGCCGCGAAGGCAGCCTCGTCAGCCAGGCATTGCTCGCCGGGATCGTCGGCGGTTTCGGGCGCGGCTTCTCCGCAAACGCCAACAGCGTGTTCTCCGGCGTCACGACCAACCCCGATGGCAGTCGCTCCAAGCTCTCGGCTGGTGACATCCTTGGTGGCGGGCTTGGCCAAGGCGCCGCCGATGCCGCCGACACGGTCAGCAAATACCTGATCGAGCGCGCCGAACAGTACCAACCCGTCGTCGAGATGCCGACCGGCATCGATGTCGAGATCGTGTTCCTCGACGGCGTCTACGTGAGGAACTCCCAATGATCGAAAACTCGCTTTTAGAGCACGGCAATGGTCGGCGCCGCTGGCTGCGTGCCAGCGCCGGGCTGGCAGCAATCATCGTCTTGTCGGCCGCGACCGGATGGGGTGTAGCAAGCCTTGCAGCCCCTGCTGCCGCTCCGGACACGGCGAAGGTGCGTGAGGCACTCAAGCTGCGCCTGCCCAAGACGCCGATCGACGCGATCAACTGCAAAGGCCTTGGGGGCTTGTGCGAAGTCGCGTCCAAATCGACGCTCTTCTATGTCGACCGGGCTGCGAAATACCTGGTGATCGGCCGGGTCTACGACATGGAAGCCCGTCAGGATCTGACGGCTGCGCGGCTGCTTGCCCTCAATCCGGATCTGCTGGCGGCAGGCGCTGCGCGGCGCAGCAATCCCGAAGCGCAAGCGGATGGGAGCCCAAACCCTTCAGCAGCTTCAGCCCGGAACGCTGAACCGCGGCATGTGCAGCTTGGCAAGCTTCCATCAAATGGCGCGATCACCTGGGGCCCTGCCAATGGTCCACGTGTCGTTGTCTTCTCGGACTTCCACTGCGGCTACTGCAAGAAGCTTGAGGCAGAACTGAAGGCGATCGGGGCGCGGGTCGAAGAACGGCCGATCTCGATTTTCGGCGCAGAGAGCCGCCGCGACGCCGAGCGGGTTCTGTGCTCACCTCGACCCGAGCTGGCGCTGCACATGGCCTATTCGGGTCTGGCGCTCGCCAATCCCAAACCCTGCGACACGAGCGGCCTCGATGCCAACGAGGCCTTCGCCCGGGCACACGGCTTTGGCGGCACGCCGGTGATCGTGCGCCCCGCCGATGGCGCCGTTCTCGAGGGTTTCCGGCCTGCTGCAGTGCTCCGGGAATTCCTGCGCCCAACCTCCACCCGGGCTCCCACCCCAGCTCCGAAAGGATAACCCCATGCGGTTTCCATCACGTCTTCTTGTCTGCGCCTGCCTGGCCGGCTTCTCCAGTGGCTGCGCCACGTTCGGCACCAATGTCGAAGGCGACTTCACCTGCCGGGCGCCCAAGGGCGACTGCGCACCGGCCCACGTCATCGATGCCAAGGCGACGAACACTCTGTCGTCGGGCACGACGCCTCGTGCCGAGACACGCCCCCGGTCGGGCGTGGTGGAGGCTGACACCACGCGTACGGCGGAGCGGACCCTGCGGGTCGTCTTCCCAGCGCATGTCGATGAGGCAGGAACGCTCCATGATGAAGCGGTCGCCTGGACAGTCGTCGACAACCCGCGCTGGGCAACCGAACTGCGCCGCAAGGCGGGTGAGGACAAGAGCGGGGCCGTCATGCGTCAGGTCCGCCGGCAGTTGAAGGCCGCGCAAGCTGCGTCGGCACACGAAGCCGCAGACGGACACTCGGATGCTACCGTCGATCTTGCGTCGCCCTTTTCATCCGCGCCCACGAACGGGACCAGCACCCTGGAGACCCCGGGCGCTGATGCCCCCAGTTCCGAAAATGCCGTTTCAGATGCCTCGCCGCTGGTCCTCCCCTCCACGGCGCGCGAGGCCGTTGCCGGTGCCAAAGCACCGGCGGTCGAGGGGTTCGACACGCCGCCTCCCCCGCGTGATCGGACCCCTCGGCCAGAGGCGGGGCACAGCGCTCCCGTGTTCCCCAGCGCCGCGGCGATTGAAGCCGCGAAAGCTGCGATCCGCCCCGCAGCCAGGGCCGGTGAACAGCCGATAGCCAGCACCCCGCAGCCCGAGGAACCCAAGTAATGGCCGAGCAACTCAAGTCCGTCATTGATCGGCTGCTTAGCGGATTGCTGGGTGACGCCGAGCACGTCGAAAAGCCCCGCCCCCAGCTGATGGTCGACATGCTGTCCGACTGGCTGCCCTACAGGGTCTATGATCCGGCAACGCGCCTGTACTTCAACGCACGCTCGAAGGGCTTTGTCCTCTCGGTCACGCCGCTGATCGGCGCGGACGAGCGCACAGGGGAAATCCTCGGGCAATTCTTCTCGGAAGGCTTACCAGCGGGCGCCTGCCTGCAGGTGCTCCACCTCGCAAGCCCGCGCATCAGCAGAATCATCGCCCCGTGGTTTGCGCCACGGTACATGCAGGGCGGCGTGTACGAGGCGATTGCCCGTCACCGCGCGCGGCGGCTCTATTCGCTCGTCTGGGAGTCCGGCTCTGCGGACGCACCCTTTCATGCGCGGCATCACCAGGTCATCGTCTCGGTCGGCGTGCCAACATCGAAGGCTGTCAGCAACGAGGATCTCAAACAGACCCGCGAGGGACTGGTGGCGATGCTCAAGTCGCTGAACCTCGGCGTGGTCGAAGTCGGGCCCGAAGCGCTGATCGCGGTCATCGATGATCTGACCTCGCCCACCACCGCGCCGCAGGACGACGCGGTGCCCTACAACCCGAACGATCCGATCGCCTCCCAGGCAATCCGCCACGACATCGAACTGGTCGTGGCAGAAGACCGCATGCGCCTGGTGACCGAGCGGTTCCGTCCCACCGGCAAGGTCAATGACGGGGTGCCCGAGATCGGGACCGTCTATCCTGATGCCTTCGATGTCCGGCATTTTGCCGTACGCAACATGCCATCGCGCTGGGCCCCGTGGGAATGCGCGCGGCTGATCGGCGACCTGTTCACCGACAAGCTGCGCTTCCCCTGCCCGGCCGCGACCATGCTGTGTCTCGTCTATCCCGACCAAGAGGCTGCATCGGCGAAGGCCGGCTTCAAGTTCATGCGGACAACCAGCCTCGCCGGAACCCGCAGTGCCAGGTTCCTGCCACGGATCGGGGAACAGGCCGCCGAGTGGCAACATGTTCAGGCTGAGCTGCAGGAAGGCCGCCGTCTGGTGCGCGTGTTCTACGGCGTGACGACCTATTCGCCACTTGGGTCCGGCGACCGCCACGAGCGCGCGATCAAGTCGATCTACAAGGCGGCAGGCTGGGACCTCACCGACGAGCGCTATCTGCAGATCCAGGGGCTTCTCGCGGCGATGCCGCTGACGCTAGCCGACGGGCTCGGTGCCGACATGGAGCGGCTGAAGCGGTTCAAGACCGTTCTGTCGACCACGGCAGCCAATATCGCGCCCATGCAGGGCGAGTATCTCGGAAGCGCCCACCCTCACCTGCTGTTCGTCGGTCGGCGCGGCCAGCCCTTCTTCTGGTCGCCGTTCGAGAACGAGGCGGGCAACCACAATGTCGCGATCTGCGGCAAGTCGGGATCTGGCAAGTCGGTGCTGCTCCAGGAGATGTGCGCCGCGCTGCGCGGCGCCGGCGCGCAAGTGGTCGTGATCGACGATGGTCGCAGCTTCGAGCATTCGGTCAAGCTGCAAGGCGGCCGCTTTGTCGAGTTCACAATGAAAGCGGGCTTCTGCCTCAACCCCTTCTCGATGATCGACGGAACCCGCGCCGCCGAGGACGAGGATTATCGCCTCGACTGCGTCGGGATGATCAAGGCGATCGTCGGGCAAATGGCCCGCCACAGCGCAAAGCTGACCGATACCGAGCGCGGGCTGATCGACCGGGCGGTCAACATAGTCTGGGCTGAACACGGCGCGGCGGCCACGGTCACGACCGTCGGCGAGATGCTGGCCACTCTTGGCCATGACACGGCCGCAGACATTGCGACTGCGCTTGCCCCCTACATGGCTGGCGGAACCTACGGCGCCTTCTTCGAAGGCCAGGCCAGTCTCGACCTTGATGCGGATTTCACTGTGTTCGAGATGTCCGACCTCGCGAGCCGGGAAGACCTGCGCAGCGTGGTCCTCTCCGCGATCATGTTCATGACCAGCCAGGCGATGACGCGCAGCCCAAGGTCGCTGCGCAAGCTGCTTCTGATCGATGAAGCCTGGTCGATGCTGAAGGGCGGTTCGATGGGTGAATTCGTCGAAACCTATGCCCGCACCTGCCGGAAATATGGCGGCGCCCTCGCGACCGCCACACAGTCGCTCAACGACTACTACAAGTCCGACGGGGCGACGGCAGCGCTGGAGAACAGCGACTGGATGCTGATCCTTCAGCAGAAGCCGGAGACGATCGCCGATTTCAAGGCGAGCAAGCGCCTCGATATGGACGATCGCACCGAGACGCTGATCCGCAGCCTCAAGCGCTCCGGGAGCGACTATTCCGAGGTGTTCATCAAGGGCCCGGAGACCGAGGCGATCGGGCGGCTCGTGCTCGATGACTATTCGGCAACGCTCTTCTCGAGTTCGCCCCAGACCTTCGCCGCCATCGATGCCGAGATCGCCCGCGGCCACCAGCTCGCCGATGCCATCGAGCGCATCGCCTTCGCCAATCGCTGACATCGCCAGATCAAAGGATCCCTATTTCCATGCCTCTCCATCTCGTCACCCCTTTCGACCGGCCCGATGCGCCCGAAGACGAACAGCCCCTCTTCTCGCCGGTGCCGACCTGGCGCTCGCGCATCGCCGATGGCTGCTACATCGTGCTGCGCGGTAGTCTGTTTCTGGGCTCGTCCTATCTGATGGCTCTGGGCCTGCCGCTGCTCTTCTTCCTGCTTCTATCGGGCGGCAATCCCGACGCCTTCTTCGCCCATGTCGCCAATCTCGGTGATCGCTTCCTGGCGGCGGATTTCACTCGGCGCGTCACATTCGTCGATCAGTGCAAGTTCGTTCTGATCGGTCTCGCCACGCTCGTCGTCGTGTGGCGCATGCCGCGCTTCATCCGTGATCTCGACCGCGAACTCTCGGGAGAAAAGCTGTGAGGAACATTCTGGCAACATCCAACCTGCGCGGGCGGCTTGCATCGATCAATCTCACCGCTGTCGTGCTCGGCGTCGGCATGATCGGGCAGGTCCTGTGGGGCGTCTGGACGACCGACAAGCTGCTCACCCTTGAGAAGCGCGAGGTCGTGACGGTCCAGTTGAGCCGGATCATGGGCGACTTCATCGAAGCCGAAGCACGATCTGGTCGTCCTCCGGAAGAAACCAGGCTGCGCGTGCAGGCCTACCTCAAGGCCGTGGAAGCCTCGGTGCAGCAGCTGGGCCGCGAAGGCCGCACGGTCCTCGTTGCCGAAGCCGTGGTGGCCGGGAGCACGCCGGACCTGACGCAATCTGTTCGCGCCGATGTTGTGCGCCGGATGGGAGCCATCCCCGATGCTGCCCGCTGATCGCCTGATCCGCTCTGCGTCCGCGCGCCGTGTCGTGCTTTGGGGCGGGCTTGGCGCCGGGGCGCTGGCACTCTCCTCGCTCGCCGCCTTCGCTCAGGGCCACGCGCTCATGATCAACGTGAGCCCCAGCCTGCCCTACTGGGCCATCTGGGTGACGCGCGGGGCGGCCGTGCACCGCGGGGATATCATCCTATTCGATCCGCCTGCTTCCTCGTTGCTGGTGAAGCATTTCGGAGCGGCGCCGAAACCGTTCGGTAAGCGGGTGAGCGGCGTGCCGGGCGACATCGTCACCGAGCAAAACCGCACCTACTTCGTCAACGGGCAGGCTGTCGCAAAGGCCAAGCTCACGAGCCGCCTTGGTGAACCCCTCGCGCTCGGCCCGACGGGCCGCGTTCCGAAAAGCTGCTATTTCGTCACAAGCGAACACAAGGACGGTTTCGACAGCCGCTACGCCGCAATCGGTTGGATTTGCGGCCCACGCATTCTCGGGGTCGGGAGGCCGATCCTGTGAGGCTCCTTACCTTCCCCATATGCGCCACTGCGCTGGCGCTGGCCATAGCGCCAGAAGCAATGGCTCGCGATTACGGTCAGCACGGCACGGTCTGGCCAGTCATCGAACCGGACCTGCTGCAGCAGATCCATGCCAGGCTTACGCAGCTCGAGAAGACCGGCGAGACCGCCCGCCTCAATGAGGAGCTGAAGCGGCGCACGATCGCCCGGGTCAACCGGCCAGAGCCTGTCACAGGTCTCTCCCTCGCTCCGGCAACACGCAGCTGGCGTTTCGATCCGACGATCACCGTCGAGCGCGATATTGCCGACGACAAGGGCCGGGTCATCATTGCCGCAGGCACAAGGGTCAATCCGCTCGATACCGTGCCGCTGCGGGCTCCGCTCGTCTTCCTCGATGGCGACGACCCGGCACAGCTCGCCTGGGCCACCCGTCGCTATGCCAGCACAAAGGCCAAGTTCATCCTCGTGGCCGGCGCGCCGCTCGAACTCATGAAAGCCCGCCAGCGGCGCTTCTACTTCGACCAAGGCGGCACGCTGGTGAAGCACTTCGGCATTCGCGCAGTACCGGCAACCGTCGAGCAGCAGGGTCGCGCGCTCCTCATCACTGAACAGCCGGTCACTCCCAACGAGCGGGCGCCATCATGAGCAGGAAACATCGCCTTCTGTCATGGCTTTGCGGAGCACTTCTGCTCGCCAGCATGAACATCATCTCAGCCGCTCCAGCCCAGGCTGCGGCCGGTCCCGGCCGCTGCACCGGGAAGTTCGTCAATCCGATCACGGACATCTGCTGGTCGTGCCTTTTCCCGATTTCGATCGGAGGCTTGAAAATCTGGCCGTCAAGTCGGCCCGACACCAGCAATCCAGCTCTCCCCGTTTGCCTCTGCGGTTTGCGGCCCGGTATCGCCATGGGGTTCTGGGAGCCGGTCCGGCTTGCCGACGTCAGCATGAAGCCTTGGTGCTTCGTCAATCTGGGCGGGATGAAGCTCGATCCTGGGTTCGACATCGGCTTCAAGTCGATGGCGGGGCCATCTGCAGTTGGCGGCAATACCCAGTACAACTCGCAGTGGCATGTCCACTGGTATGCCTATCCGCTGATCTACTGGATGGAGATCGTTGCCGACTTCCTGTGCCTCGAGTCCGGCTCGATCGACATCCTCTACATCACCGAAATCGATCCGCTTTGGCAGGACAGCGAACTCACCGCGATCATCAACCCCGAGGCGGTCCTGTTCGCCAATCCGCTGGCGCTTGCGGCCTGCGCGGCCGACTGCGTGGCGGCAACGGCCAAGCTGCCGACCGATGAACTGTTCTGGTGCGCGGGCTGTCAGGGCACGATGTATCCGCTTAACGGCAATGTCTCGGCGACCATTGGCCATGTCCAAGCCTCGCGGCTCGCGCTCGCCCGCTTCTCCTACAAGCTCCACCGCGAGCTCGTCGCCTGGGGGACGATGGGGAGCAAGGGGCTTTGCGGCAAGTACCTGATGCCGGTGATGCGCAAGCAGCAATACCGCTTCCAGGCCACCAATCCCAATCCGCAGACCAAGGGCCGCTACGCCTGCGCGCCCATTGGTGCCTCCACCACCTTCATGTCGGCAGGCCAGGTCTATCCCGCCATTGGCGAGGACATGGGCTATCTGGTCTGGCGCAAGCGGAACTGCTGCGCACTATGAAAACCATTCCTCATCTCATTGTGATCGCCTCGCTTTCGAGCCTTGCCGCTTTCGCTGGCGCGTCGGCGCAGACGGCCGAACCGGACCTTGATGTGGCGGCCATCCGGGCACGCGCCAGCGCTGGCGCCAGTGATGCCGACGCGCTCTCTGCCAATGCTCGCGCAAGGGCCGAGGCGCTGGCGCGGGAGGCCATGACAAGCACCAGCGAGGCCGAGGCGCACGCTCGCCGCTTCACCCGTGAGGCCGCCGCAAGTGCTAAGCACGATCCGGCCAGCACCTTCGACTTTGACCGGATGGTGGCCGATGCCGGCACCATGACCAGCGAAGGCATGGGCGATGCGCCAAGGTTTATAGCCTTTGCTTCGCTCTCGATGCCGCCGGCGGCGTTACGGGCAATGATCGACGACGTGGCCAAGGCCGGCGGCATCGTCGCCCTGCGCGGTCTGCCTGGCAACAGCGCCAAGGCTCTGACGGACGCATTGGCAAAAGTCGCAAAGCCCGGCGAGCAGCTGGACGGCGTCGGTATCGACCCGCGGCTTTTCCGTGCTTTCGGGATCGAGACCGTGCCCACCTACGTCGTCACCAGCAGCGACTTCGATCTGTGCGACGGGTTCGATTGTCGGACGCAGGTCCCGCCCCACGACCGGATGAGCGGCAATGTCAGCGCAGCCTACGCCCTTGAGACCTTCGCGCACGGCGGCGGCCCCGGCGCTTTGCTCGCGGCCCAGCACCTCGCCCGTCTTGAAAGGCAGGATCCATGAAACGACCAATCCTCTGTCGCGCAGGCGTGTTCGCGCTCCTGCTCACCCTCGCCGGACCGCTTCACGCCCAGACAACAACCGATGCTGCCAAGGCGGACGGCAAGGCATTCGGGCGAGACAAGGCGGCATCCGCGCAAAGTGCGGCAACCACAAACCCGGATGCCAGTCGCATCCCCAATTTCGGCGGCACACCAAGTCAGTCGGGCTATTTCGACGATCCGGACCGGATGAGCCGCGAAGCGGCTAGCCAGGCCACCACCAGTACCGGCTACAAAGCCATGCGGGACTCGATGGACCGGCGGGCCCAGTTTGCCCCTCAGGATCTCGATGCGACGATCGCGCGCAGCAATGTAATCAGCGATGATCCGCTCGCCTATACAAGCGGGATGGCCATCGGCGGCACGCAAGGACGCTGCGTGCCCTTGCCGCCGGCCAGCGGAACCGCAGCGCGCTACATGGCAACCTGTAATGTCGGCTACACCGCCAGCCAAGAAACCCGGACCTGCCCCGTGACATTGACCGCGCGGGTCGAGCAACGTCAGGTCTACGGCTACTATTGCGTTGGCGGCAGCGGGGTTGACCCGGCTTCGGTCTACAACTGCAACCGCTACCCCGCGCCGCAATGCACGGTCACGCAGTCCTATCCGATCAACCTGTGCGATCCCTATTTCGGGATCTACTGGGGCTGCAACTCCGGCGATCTGAGGGTTGACCTCGTCAGTTGCACCGCGCCGGTCGAGGGCGCCACGCCCTATACGGTGACGGGCGAGAACGTCGTCACGACGACACGCGACGAAAGCCAGTGCGCTGGCCTCGCAGCCGACAGCTCATGTCAGCAGGACACTGAGACGTGCACCGACAGCGATCCGGTGACCCGCATTGTCGATGGCATCGCCGTGACGCAGCCTTGCTGGGCATGGAGCCGTAGTTACAGCTGCGCACAGTTTACCGAGGCTCAGGACTGCCAGACACTTGAAGACACCCCGGGCTGCAAGCTCGTGCGCGAAGACTGTCTTGCTGGCGAGCCCTGCCGCACCTGGGAGCGGGTTTATGATTGCCCGGTTCCGGACCAGCCCGCGAACAGCAATCAGTTCATCTGCGATGGCGATGTCTACTGCATCGATGGCTCGTGCGAGACCATCCAGCGCGAAGCCAATGACGAGTTCAAGGACGCGGTTGTCGCGTTGAACGCGATGAATCAGGCCCGCCGCGAATTCGATCCAGACAATCTAACCCTGTTCAAGGGGACCCGCGAAAGCTGCTCGTCGAAGGTGTTCGGCATTCTCAATTGCTGCAAGGGCAAAGGCTTCCCGCTGATTCCGGGCATCCAGCTGCTCGTGGCACTGGGCTGCAGCCGCGAGGAGATGCTGCTGCATCAAAAGGACGCACAGGGTCTGTGCGCCTACGTCGGCACTTATTGCTCGTCCTCCTTCCTTGGCGTGTGCCTGACCAAGCGGAAGGTCTACTGCTGCTTTGAATCCAAGCTCTCGCGGATCCTGCAGGAACAAGGCCGCCAGCAGCTGAACAAGCCCTGGGGCAAGCCGAAGACGGAGCAATGCTCCGGGTTCACCATCGACGAGTTCGCCCGGCTTGATCTGAGCCGAATGGACTTTAGCGAAGTCTATGCCGAGTTCACCGACGCCGCCCGCCTGCCTGATGAACTGCAGGCCACCCAGGAAATCCAACAGAAGATCGAGGACTATTATGCCCGCGCACGCCAATAAGGCCGCGTGGCGGCTGCTTGCCGCCTGCGCGATTGCCAATGCCGTTTGCGTCCTTCCGTCCGCAAACGCGCAGACGGCCACCACCCAGACCGATGCGCCACCACGCGCCGAGACGAGCGAGCGGCAGGACAGCTTCTACTGCGAGGAGCGCCGGCTTGGGTACTGGTTCTACTGCAACCGGCCCAAGCCGCCGGAACAGCAGGCACCCGCGCCGGCTGCGAGCGCCACGAGCCAGCTTGACGCAATCACGGCGACCTTGCGGGAGCTCAAGGCCAAGGCGATCCTCGAGCCCACGCCTGCTAATGTGACGGCCTACATTCGGTTCCAGCGCGCCCAGCTCGACCGGGCTTCACTCTTCAGCGACGTCTGGCAACGGGCGATCTGGCAGGATCCCGAGCTCGACTACACGCTGCAGCGCCCGGTTTCGACGCTCGGCAAGCGCCAGTGGCAGGATTCGCGCAGCGCGGAACGGAACGCGGCAATGGCGCAGCTCTCCGAGCGCTACGGGCTCTTCTACTTCTTCGCCCAGAGCTGCGGCGCCTGCGAGGTCATGTCGCCGATCGTACAGAGTGTTGCCTCGACGTGGCATATCGCTGTCCGAGCGATTTCGACCGACGGCGGCCCATCGCGGCATTTCCCGAATTACACGGTCGAGACCAACCAGCGCACCCGCATGGGCCTGGAGCCCAAGATTACGCCAGCTGTCGTGCTCTGGGACGCCCTGACCGGCCGCCCTATTCCGATCGGCTACGGCGTGATGAGCGCCGACGAGCTTCAGGACCGGATTTACCTCCTCACATCGAAGGAAGCTGGACGTGACTACTAGGATGAAAAGAGCCGTCGCTGCGATCCTTGCAGCTACCCTTCCTCTCACCAGTGCATCGGCCGACGTCGGCAGTTCGATGGACTCGTTTCTGAACGACGTCGGCGGCGCAGCCAACGTCAACGGGCCGACCGCGTTCCAGGGGCAGTCAGCTGGCTATTACAGCCTCGGCAATGTCTGGACGCGCTTTCCCCAGAAGACGACCAACATTGCCAACCTGCAGCTGCCGCGCGCCCGCGCAGGGTGCGGCGGTATCGACATTTTCGCGGGATCCTTCAGCTTCATCAACGCGAGCGAGATCGTGGCGATGCTGAAGGCGGTCGCCAACAATGCCGTCGGCTTCGCCTTCAGCCTGGCGATCGACACGGTCTGCCCGGAATGTTCGAAGATCATGCAGGAGTTCAGCCAGAAGGCTCAGCTCATGAACAACCTCAACATCAATTCCTGCGAGATGGCACAAGGATTGGTGGGCGGGATCTGGCCGAAAGGCGACCTTGCCGACAAAGCCGTCTGCGAAGCTATCGGCAACTCCGAAGGCATCTTCACCGACTATGCCGCAGCCAAGCACGGCTGCGGCACCAGGGGGCAGCGTTCGAACACGACTGCGCAAGGGTCGGGCAAGTATGACGACGTCAATCCCGGCGTGCCGCGAAACTACACCTGGACGATCCTCAAGAAGTCGGCGTTCTTCTCGCCCGGAGGCCGCTTCGACGAAGAGCTCGCCGAATATGCCATGACGCTGTTGGGCACGATCATCTACGTGCCGCCCAAGGACGATGAACCGGGCAAGTTCGTGCCGATCGTCGGCGAAGCCTCGTCAACGCTCGTCACCTCGCTGCTGGATGGCACCACGAACGGCAACGTCCTGATCTTCGACTGCGACGAGACGGAGAAGTGCCTCAACCCAGGTTTCAAGTCGCTGAGCCTGCCCGCATCGAAAGCGCTGCGGCCGCGCGTCGCGGCGCTCATTGGTGGGATGGTTCAGGCGATCCGCGATGATACAGCGATCACCGAAGAGCAGAAGGAACTGCTGCAGGTCGCGTCGATCCCGCTCTACAAGATCCTGACCGTCCAGGCGGCCTATGGCCGCGGCATGCCGACCGACGACCGCGAGACCCTGGCCGAGATCGCCAGTGTCGATCTGCTGTTTGCCGTGCTCGACCGCATCGTCAGCGAGGCGGGCCGATCGATGTCGAGCTTCATCGGGGCCGACGAAGCGAAGATCGCGATGTGGCAGAACCAGGTCAATGTCGTGCGTCAGGCACTCGCTGACCGGCAGGCCAACACGCATCTCAAGGTCAATGCGGTGCTGCAGATCATCGAAAAGACGGCATTCATTGAGAACGTGCTGGCTGCCTCGATGTCACCCGGAATGGCCGCATCGCTGGACTGGTCGCGCGGCGTCCAGAGCCGCGCCCTCACTCACTGACCGGCCCAACCACATCCAGGCGGGACAATAGACATGGTCGAGATTTTCACGGTCGGCGGCGGGGACTATCTGGTCAACGTCTTCCAGGCAGTCGCCGCCTGGACCGGCAACGGCGGCTACAAAAGCCTGCTCCAGGTGGTCATGGTGATGGGCCTTGGCCTGTCCGCCCTGACCCTGGCGTTCAACCAGGACTGGCGCGCCTGGATCAACTGGTTCCTGGGCGCCACGCTCATCTACTCCTGCCTGATGGTGCCGCGGCTCGACGTCCATGTGACCGACCGGCTCAACCCCAGCCTTGCGCCTGCCAATGTCAGCAATGTGCCACTGGGCCTAGCCTTGATGGCGAGCTTCACCAGCCAGGTCGGCGACTATCTGACGGGCTCGGCCGAGGTGGTGTTCGGCCTGCCTGGCGATCTCAACTATTCGAAAAACGGCATGATCTACGGCGCGCGGCTCTACGATGCGACCCGCTCCTTGCGGATTTCCGATCCCGAGTTCGCCGCCAATCTCGATGAGCATTTCCGGCAATGCGTGTTCTACGACGTCCTGCTCGGCCGCTACTCGATGAAAGAACTGGCGGAGACGGGTGACATCTGGGCGACGATCGCACCGGGCAGCCAGGCCCGGGCCCAACGGTTCCTGACCCGCGATGCGACCTCGGGCCAGGTGAGCTCGAACATCGTGACCTGCCGTGAGGCCTACGACACGCTCAATGCGCAATGGGCCGGGCTTGTCGACGCGATGGGATCGGTGTTTGGCCGTCAGCTCTACCCCAACCAGACAGCCGCGCTCGCCAAGGCCAAGCTCTTTGCCGATCTGCCGGTGGCCTATCAGTATCTGACCGGGGTCTCAGCGAATGCGACTGAGATCTTCAAGCAGACGCTGACCATCAACGCGATGAGCCAGGCCATGCACTCGATGTCCGGCAGCAGCGGCGCTGGCAATGTCGACGTCTATGCCCAGACCCGCGCCGACATCCAAACCGAGCGGACCTATGGTTCGATCGCAAGCAACGCGATGAAGTGGGTCCCGCTCCTGAACGTCGTTCTGACCGTGCTGTTCTACGCCCTATTCCCGGTGCTGTTCCCGCTGTTCCTGCTTCCCAAGACGGGGCCTGTCGCACTCAAGGGCTATGTGACGGGCTTCTTCTATCTCGCGGCCTGGGGACCGTTGTTCGTGATCCTCCACATGATGCTGATGTACAAGGGCGCCGCCGACATGAGCGCGGTCACAGGCAGCAACGGCCTCAGCCTTGCTAGCTTCACTGGCATGGCCGACGTGAACAGCGATATCGGTCTGCTGGCAGGCTACCTCATCGCCTCGGTTCCGTTCCTGGCAGGCGGTGTGGCCAAGGGTGCCATGGCAATCTCGCACCATGCGACGAGCTACCTCAACCCAAGCCAGAACGCGGCGGAAGAAGCTGCCCGAGAGGCGAGCACAGGCAATATCTCGCTCGGCAACAGCAGCTTCGAAAACTCGAGCGTCCTCACGCGCCAGTTCGCCCAAGGCACGATTGCTCCGAGCTTCACCTATGGTGCACCGCAGACGCGGACATTCAGCGACACCGGCTCGATGACCACAAGCTTCCCGGATGGCAGCTACGACCAGATCCCGACCTCCAGCTACCCCTTCACGCCGACGCTCGGCCAGGAGTTCACGGCGCGGCTTTCGACGATGGCATCGCAGGCCCGCTCCAACAGCGAGACCTATGCCAATGTCGCGACGGAATCGACGACCAGCGCCGTCACGAAGTTCCGCGAGCTCAGGGACCAGTTCAGCCGCGGCGCATCCTTCGAGAGCGCGACCGGCACCTCGAACTCCGACAGCATCCAGACCGCATTCAGCGAGGTCGATCAGGCATCGACCAGTCTGCAGCGGCAATTCGGACTATCGCGCAGAGCAGCCGATGACATTTCAACGGCCTGGTTCCTCGGTGGTGAAGCCGGCGCCAAAGCGGGCATCTCGAACGGTGTCGCTTCGGCTAACGTCGGCCTAAAGGGCGGCGGGACACGTACATGGACCGATAGCGACATCGGGATCGCTTCGGAAGACCGTTCGCGCATCTTCGGGAGCCTGTCCCAGATGGCTGACAGCCGCAGTTGGTCGAGCACCCGCGATGGGTTCGTTCGCTCAGTCAGTACCTCATCAAGCTCGTCGATCTCGAGCACCGCGAGCGGCATGAACGCATCTCTGACAGAAGCCCAGAGCTTCACAAGCGAGGCTCGTCGGGCCGAGGAGCTTGCCAATCGTCTCGAGAGCCAGGCGTCTTTCTTCGAAGGAAACAGTGCTGCAGGCAGTCTTAACCTGTCCCAAGCCTACCGTGAATGGGGTCTCGCCGAGATCGAAAGCAATCGCGATTTCTATGGCAATGCGCGGTTCGATGACATCACCTTCCAACTCAGTCCGGAAGGCCAGGCATTGCAGGCAAAGTTCATCGAAAGCTATGCCGAGCAACTTCGCGACGGGATCGACGATCGCCTCGTACTCGCCCCCGGGTTGCCCGTATCCCGTCCAGCGGTCTCTGGCGCGGGATCGGTGCGCGGCCGAGCACAAACCGGTGGCGGAGCTTCCGGGTCGGTACCACGGGTCGGTGCTGGCGGTCTCCAAGAAGAGGTGCAAAGGGCTCAGGCGGCCGGTCGCCAGAAGATTACCGGCTCTAGGGGGCGTCTGGACGCGATCACCAAGGGAGCCCAAGGTGCCAGTGCAGAAGCAGCGGATGATGTGAAGGAGTGGTGACCTGCAACGGTCACCACAGACCGAATGACGCACCAGCCAAGTAAGAGAAACCAGCTGCAATGACGACCAAGACCGCTATCGTTAGCCTGCGCCCCCACGGGTCGGCCCAAGACTTCTTGATCCGATACTCCATCAAGCGGTTGTCGCGGATGGCCTGATCGATCTCAGACAGTCCTTCCCACTTAGGGACGCCGCGCGCCTTGGAGGTATCAATTTCGAAATTCGTCATGATCGCGTTCATCTCGTTTCCCCTTAGAACATAGGAAAAACACTCGCGCGGAGCTAGGAAAATTCGATGGACGCCTCTAGGCTCCTACTGATAAACTCCGCTTTAAGGGAATAGTCCGACAATGCCTGCAGCCAAGTTGGCAGAGAAGTCACGCAGGGCCCCCTTTCTGGAAATAAATCTTCCTTCGATCTCGACACCAACAATGTGCACATCATCCACCAAGACCCGTTCGAAAACAACGCATGTACCCACTGGTCGGGATGGCTCGTTTGGCTGCGCGGGATAGGCAAGCACCACGAGGTTACAGCCCGTGGCTCGGGAAAATGCCAGAGCTTCGTATATATCAGCCTCGCTAATTCGAAGCTGACTCTTCTCTATGTGGCCTTTATATTTGGCGTCCAATAGCATGGTTGGCCGAGAGCCATCCGCCAGAAGTACGCAGTCAGGGTATACTGATAGTTTGCTCACTTTTCCTGTGCTGATCTTGGTCTTAGTGCCTAGGTGGAAGCCCTTTTGCGGCATCACAGCTGAACGACCAAAGCCCATTCGCGTTGCCAGCGTCAACAGGTCCTCCCAAACACGCCAAGTGCTGACGAGATAGCCGGGGGCATGTGCGTTGCCTTGCTTATAGCTGATCCCAAGGCCCCCAAGCACGTCGACCGATAGCTCGTGCAACGGCTTCCAGGCCCGGTGCCGTGCAGGGATTGACTTTCGGCGATTGCTTGGGGTGTTTTGCGGGGACAAATCTTCAATCATTCGCACCAACGCGCTAACAACGGAGGGGTCGCTCACCTCGGGCAGTAGCTCTCTAGCTGCAGCAACAATGTCGGCGTTCCATCCGTTGCGCCGATCAAAGCGGGTTAGTTCTTGTTCGAAACCATCAGGCGAAGGAAAAATGAGATCCACGGGATCCGGATCCCCATCAATAAAGAAGTCAGCCTCCTTGACCCTACGGTAACTGCGGAGAGGTCTTCGCTTCCGCGAATCGTACATGCTCGTGATAGATCTAGCCACCAAAGTGGAAAGGTCACGAGGTGCGCCACCTGCAGCCGATAAGCGCTCTGTAGCCAAAAGTCGGCCATGCCTGGAGAGTGTGGAGAGAAAGAAAAAGTCCTCTCGCCAGGCAGAATCGGCTTCATCAAGCCCCAAGAATTTCGGTGCAACTTCGAGTTCGACAGAGGGCGCCAAGCGGATGAGACCTGCAAAGTCGATAGCCCGCGCGCCCTTACCATCCACACTGATTGGGTTGTAATTTAACCCAAGGCTTGAAGCAGCGCGTGCGCCAGCGTCAGTGAGCAGGCTGTTCGCTTTGGTCCGATCCACGCCAACAGACGCTGCGATCTCATGACTGAGATCGACTGGTGAGCCATATTCTACAAGCGACAACCGAATGCGAGTGTGAGCCAAACGCTAGCCCCTCGCAAAGGCCCTAAGGGCCGCATAGATGTTTTCCTCGTTGAAGTTCGTGGGGCCTTCAAGCCGGAACCGAAGGTCGTCGGCAAAAGTCGTCTCGCTGAATTTAAAGGGATTGAAGAGCGGGCCATCCAGTGCGTTGAGGGTAGCGGCAATTCCTCGGGTATCGCCGAAGAATACCTCTTCGATGTGGGCCCTTACTTTGGCCCACCCAACACAAAGCATGCCCAAAGCTTCGCTCAAAGACAGTGCCTGAGGCTTCACGTCCGACATGAGCACGCCATGGCCGATCTGGAACTCAGGGCCTCTACCGAGGGCGATTTGCTCGTTGACGGCGACCCACGCTCTTACTGAAGCTTCCAAAGCATTAGCCGATGTGACAGGCTCCTCGGGCAGCGCATCGGCGCCCAATGCTCCAAGGCCATAGAAGGCTCTCAAAGCTTTCTCGTCCGGTTCAAGCCGCAACGGCTCCCAGCGGCGCAAAAACGCCACATCGAGAGGCTCAACAGAGGCGTCTGCCTGGTTCATTGCTGCCAAGATGTATAGGTCGTGGGGCAAGGCGTACTCAATCACATCGCCGCTGACAGGATCAAGGATTTCAAAAAATTGCGTTTCGGCTCGTTTAGAGCCATCAGCGGCCAATCGCTTGTCAGATTCGATGGCCACAATGGCGCCACCAAATACTTGCACTGCAGGCCCTCGATTGATCTCGTCAATGATTAAGAGTGCAGCTCCATTGGTGACTTTGGCATGTTCACTCGCTCGATATAAAGTACCTTTAACGATTGCAAAATCTGGACTTCCTACAGCCTTGTTCACTGCCGGGGTGATTCCAGAAACAAAATCGCGGTATTTGGAACTCTGGTGAAAGACTGTTCGAAAAACCTTGCGGTTCATCTTGGCTGGAGCCGGGATATCCTTGACAGTCCCACCTGCTGCAGGTGGGATAGGGATTCCTCCGACAGGGTTGTGTTGAGGCGGCCCTCCTGCAGGGGCTAGGCCAAAGGCTGTCTCGAAAGCCAGCGCGACCTCTGCCAAGAGCCTCGATTTGCCAGTACCCGGCGCGCCTGACACCAATACGTTTCGTGAACGCGCGAGAAGCTTTAAGGCCTGCTTGCAATCATCACTTGCCATTGCAGTAACGACCCGCATTAGTGAAATCCCTGTATCCGATTACGGCACGGTTACTGGGACGCACGGCGTCCAAGCAGTCCAATATTTCTTTGGCCACGACGGGATCCCAAACCCCCGGCGTGCGGAGTGTCTTTTCCTCAGCATAATAAGGCCATACTGATCGGTCAGTTAGCTGAATCAACAACAGCAAAACGCGATTACCAGCGCCCCCACTGGGCACACGGCTAGTATCGAAGCAGCCATATTCATGTACCCGCGCGATCCGCCCTTCCGAGGGGCGCACATCGGTTGGAGGTTCAAAGAATGAGTCTTTGCTGACGACCTGATTGCTAGCATTATACCAAAAGAATTTACCCTGAAACACGTCGATCTGAATTACAGATCCATTGCGTTTTCGATTTTCTTTGATCGTATTCGGAAACATCTGCTTAATGACTGGCAAAAGCAAATCGTACGAGCCAAACCGAAAATCGCGAGCGCCGCCACCTGTATCGGCATCATTCGATTGAGCGAGGATCTTCCTGAGATCTCCCGGGACAATTTCTTTGTACAGAATGCGGGCCACTTGCCCGGCGTTGCTAGCCATGACTTTGGCTTCCCCCTTCTTCAATTTCGTCTCCGCCCAAGGCAAGTTCCGATGGAACGTAAGCCAAGGCCCCAAGTGCCTTTGCCTCTTCCGCCCGACGAGCCCAAACTGTAGAGCGTCGCCCTGTACGCTTTGCCACCGCCGCCAACGCGCTGTCTCGGGTGATCGTCGACTTTGCCTCACCCCGCAGTGGAATCTGGCCTCGATCCAAAATTGGAAAGTCTTGCAGTATCAGCTCCATGTCCTTCAAATCTAACCCATAGGCTACGGCCACTTCAGCATCAATTTCTCCTCGAAGCTGGGCCATGCGTTCGCAAGCTTCGCGCGAAACTCCAGCGTTGTCGATCATCCGAAGTTCGCGGGCTGCGCTTTCCAGCTTTTTCCATGGCAAGCCCTCTTTGGCTAGCCTCGGCAGCGGCACACTTTGCAGCAGGAAGTAATTCACAGTGGTTGTGAGCACGCGCCTCAACATCCAATCGAAGACAAAACTGTTTGCTATTGCGGTCCAGACCAACAGCCTCTCTTCGCTTGGGTCCTCAGGGAAAAGGATCGTAGGAACCTTATTGCCGCACACCACGCCGGGAGGAATCAAGGCGGCCATCAGCGAACGCTCATTGGTCTGACCCGCGACGTCGCAAAAGCCTACCCGCAGCAAATCGGCCCTGTACTGGTTTGCCTTGGGTACAGCCGAGCGACGAATCCAAAACTGTGGTGACAGCTGTGAGCCGCCAATGGGGTAGGCGTCCCACACAGCCCTACGGCCAGTGCCCGACACATGCCCTTTCACGCCAAATCTATGAGCTTGGACCATGCGGCCCTCGATCAATGGCATGACTCCAGAACCTGCATGACTCAGAAATTTCGATCGCTCTTTGGTCATGTCGACTTCGCGGCAGAACTTTGGCGTCCAGCCAAAGCCAGGTTCCTCCCACGTTATGCCTGCCTCTACGATCTTACAGAAGAGCTTCCATTCGGGAACACTGCGCACCTCAGGCAAACTTAGATCAGCCCTTACGGAAGCCAAGGCAGTGCGACCGATCGTTGCTGCTCCTGTTGTTTCCAAGCCCTTTGCTGTGCCGCGTTCGTGCAAGAGCTGGATGGGTTCACGCTTGCATTTGGTGGAGCCAGCCTTGACCAGAGCGACCGCAAGAAACTTAAACCGTGTGTCGATCGCAAAGAACCGAGCGCGATTGTCGATGATTGACATCGAGACGCTCTGGCTCGCGTTGACGATCTTCTGGCGTATGGCCTGCGTGCCTTGTGACCGAATTAGACCACCTGGCACGAGTGCAGCTACAACACCTTTCGGCTTGCAGAGATCAAAAAAGAGATCGGTGAAGGCAATATAAAGATCGGGTTCGCCGGCACCTAAATCGGGATAGCGCTCGAGCAAGAGGCGTGAATAGTTCGCAACTTCGTCGCGGTTTTTGGCGAAGCGCTGCTCGTCTAGTTCCTGAATTTTGTCTCCGTAGTGACGCTGCGCGCCTGAAGATTTTAGGAACTCATGCCGAGACAGCTTAACCTTCTCCCAAGGGGGGTTGCCGATCACGGCATCGAAGCCATCAGGAGAGATCGAGGTCCATATATTGTGATCTGCAATAAGACTGTCGCCGCAATGCCAACGGGCTCTCATGGCTTTGAGGACTGAGACATCGTCGGTGAAAGACGCCAGGCTCAGCAAGGCAGCCCGCAACGAGTTGGCTGACAAGTCCGCAGCGTTGACACCGTGCGCTAGCCACTTAGCAGCTTTAGCCCGATCTAGGCCGCATACCGCGTGGGTCAGCGCCGCCAGCAGAATCCCCGCGCCGCAGGCCGGATCGATAACCCGACTTTCATGAGTCAATTTTGGCGCTGCAAGCTCCGCCAGCCTGGTGGCTAGTCGGAAGTCTGTGTGATAGGCGCCAGTGTTCTTCCGGTTATGTTCGTGCAAGGGTTCCCTAGCAAGTGCGCTCAATGCAAGGGCGTGATGGATCGGTGATCGTTCAATTGCACTCGCGACGGGGGCGGCCAGCTCCATCAGTTCAGAAGGCCGTCTCTTGCTGCGAATGCTGAACGCCTCATGATACGATGCTAAGTCGAACCCGCCAAAGCGGGCCGAAGCAGCTTCTAATACCTGCAGCCGAAGTTCAAAGCTGGCCGTTCCATGCACGCCGCCACAAGCTTTGGTAAGGGCTGCTTCTACCGGAGCGAGGCACTCAGCTTCAAAGGGGCGGGGGGCACTCATGCATAGTTCTCCAAAAGAACCGGTTCTGTGCCATTAAATTTTCCGACTTGGATAATATCGGGTGCAGCCGGACACTTCTCAATCATGACCAAAAATTCGTTCACATCAGATGCAGACTTGCTTGCGATCTTATTTGGTCTGTATCGACCTACTGATCCGAGTGGATGCATCGTGAACTTTCCAATTTTAGAGAGTTCCTCGTTCATGCCCTCCATGGAAATGTGGCCTTCGCTACTATACGACAAAAGAACTTTCGATGCTTTCAAGCTTTGTACCAAACGTGAAAGAGTCTTCAAGGCGCGGCTTTTGTAGCAAAAATCCGATGCCCGATCTTTCCAGGGCCGAAGGCCTGCTACACCCTCAACTTCTGGCTCGTCTCCCAAGGCCACGGTTTCAAGGATGTGATAATAACTGGCGTACTGGCGCTTTGTGTATGGAGGGTCGAGGTACACTAAGTCTTGGAGCTCATTGACCACGTCGAAAACATCGCCAACCGAGGCTTCCACGAGGACATTGGTAGATTTCAATTCCCGGCAACGCATGACGATCTTTCCTTGAGACTGGCTAGTCCACTTGGAGAGAAAGCACCCGAAGGTCCCCGCAATATTTGCTACGCGATTGAGGGCGCCAAAGAGATCGGCAATTAGAAGCCGCTCTTCAACTTCATTAATTTCACCGGCAGCTCGCCAACACGCGATCAGCGTCCGCATAGCATCGATACGTGCAGCATTCTCCTCAGTGAAGTAACGCCGCTCGAGGCCACAAGAGTCAAATGATGCTGGACTATATTCACGCCACATGAAGCCGAAGACAGGCTTCGCGGCATTGAGTTTGGCAATGGCCTCCGCATAGCCACCAAGCCTTTTGAAGGCGGCTTGCTCATGGCTGATAAGTCGTGCGCCAGCAGAAATAACTGCCGAGTGCAAGCTGTCGTTTATCCGAACATTCCAACCTCGAGCAGCTGCGGCCTCGGCTACTACACCGGTCCCGCAAAAGGCGTCCACAAAGAAGCCCCCAGCTTTAGGCTCCCCTATGTAATCGATGATCTGGTCGACCAGCCTCGATTTCGATCCAATATAGCGAAAGGTCATTCTGCAGCCGCTCCAGCCTCTGACCTGCGATTCGAACGTGGCGGTTTTGATGTGGGCGTCATTTTGGTTGTCGATCCATGGGGGACGATCCCCTTGCTGTCGCAGTAGTCACCCAACAACACCTCGAGCATGTTCACCATGCTGCGCTGCTCATGATCTGCGGCTTCCTTCAATGCCCGCTTGAATGTGGGGGACACCCGAAGGTTCAGGGTTTCGCTCTTGGTGTCAGTAAAGCGCATGAACTGCCCCGCAAATGCCTGTGCAATTGCGTTATTGCACAAAAGGTAGACCGCCGGAACCCGTAGCAGCTATGTGATCAGCGACGGAGAAGCCAAGCTACCGGTGGCGCGCTCGGGAACACCTGTGCTCACCCTGTATCGTGCGAACTTCACGCAAGCCTATCGCTTGCGAGCGCATCGCACAGACTGTCAGACTCCATCAATTGCCCTGATTTCATTCATATAACCCTGCAAGCGCTCCTCGGTTCGTCGACGAGGCCGCCTACCCGACTTCAGATCGGTTACCAGCCTTGGGTCCCCAACTGCCAACCTGCCAAAGGTGCTCGGCGACGTCCGGGTTCGCGCCAAATATTCCTCGATCTGCTCCAGAAGCTGCATGGCCGTAGACTCGCTTTACGCTTGCGTTCTTGGTATGTTCTTATTAGGAAGGCTTCCTAGAGTCTAGGATCGATTTTCCTAGGCGCCCGCGATAGGACTGGCAGTCATGGACGACGCACGAAGAGCCCTGGACGAGCTCATTCAGAAGCGAGGCGTGAACTATTCCTCGGTTTCACGCCTGCTGGGGCGCAATGCCGCTTACATCCAGCAGTACATCCGGCGCGGAAGCCCGCGGCAGCTGGACGAGCAGGATCGCTCGGTTCTGGCGCGATTTTTCGGGGTCGATGAGAAAATTCTCGGTGCCCCCGCCCGTCGTTCAGGTCCGGTCGTCGAACTGGTCCATGTGCCTTTGCTCAATGTCGAGGCATCAGCCGGCCACGGCGCGCTCGCGGAGATGGAAGCCAAATCAGCGCAATTCGGCTTCGACGAGAAGTGGCTACGCCGGCTGACCGCGAGCAAGGCATCGAGCCTGTCGATCATCGCCGTGCATGGCGACTCCATGGAGCCCACTCTTCATGATGGCGACGAAGTGATGGTCGATCTCGGGGACGGCCAGGCGCGCCTGAGAGACGGGATCTATGTCCTGCGGATGGACGACATGCTGAGCGTCAAGCGGATTGCCCTCGAACCGCAGGGCAAGCGCGCTTCGGTTCTGAGCGACAACCCGGCCTATCCGAGCTGGCGCGGTCTCGAGAAGCGGACGCTCAATATCGTTGGGCGGGTTCTCTGGTTCGGACGGGCGCTCTAAGGTGGCCACATGATACTCGCCTTGCTTGCCGCCTCCATCGTCGCCTCCGGACAGACATTCACCTGCACGCCGACCCACGTCTGGGATGGTGACGGTCCGGTCTGGTGTGCGGAAGGTCCTCACTTGCGGATCGCCGGCATCGCTGCGCGGGAAATGGACGGCACCTGCCGCACCAATCAGCCCTGCCCCGATGCCTCGGCGATTGAAGCGCGCGATGCGCTGGTACAGCTGATGGGCGGCGCGCGCGGAACGATCTCGACCGGTCATGTGGTAGTCAGAGGCCCGCGACTGACATGCCGCTCCGAGGGGGGCGCAGGCGGAAACAGGACCGCTGCCTGGTGCCGGCTGCCCTCAGGCGCAGATCTGTCATGCGCCATGATCAAGACCGGCACTGTCCTGCGCTGGGATCGCTACTGGAAAGGCCCGGCTTGCCGGTGAACAGCTCCACGCATCTGACCGGTTTCGTCGAGCGGGCAGGAAACGGACCGGTGCTACGCACCGATGGTGGCGGGACTTGGGAACTCGACAACAGTCGCCAGGTACGCAAATTTATCGGCTCTCGCGTCGAAGTGGTCGGGGAGCGTTCGGGGTTCAACGGGTTTACCTGCGAACAGATATGGCCGGCCGATCAGCCTCGTCCGACAGCTTTCAAACTCCGCATCGAATTCCTTCTTGCGGCCGGCTTCGTCGCCTATGGTCTCTACGCGACAGTTGGCGCGTTCGTCAGCGCGCTAGGCTGATGCTCAGCGACTGGGAACTCTGGGCCTGCGCCAACCATGTCCTGCAAACCCACGGCGATCAGGCACCCGTCCATGTCGCCGATCAGATTGGGGCCCTGGCACTTGTTGGCGACGAAGCAGGCATCCGGATATGGCAGGCTATCGCTGAGCGGATTGTCCAGCTGAGCTCCAACGCCTCTGACAAGCCACTGCATTAAGCGTCACCGACGAAACCGGCCGGGTCATCCGATTGGCGAGAGATCGCCAGGAAAGAGACAGGATTGCGCGCCTGCGCCGCCATCGCCGTCGCTTTCGATGGTGAAGCCGCGCATTCTCTCAACCAGATGACGAGCAAGATCGACCCTGGCGCTGCGTTGGGCGCGTGGATCATCGGCATTGAGACGCAAGAGCGTGTGCTCCGGCGCAACGGCCAGCGCGACTTCGAGGTGCGTGAGAAGGATATCGTCGGAGATTCGTGGCATGGGGCAATGAGAACAAATAAAGAACTTATCGTCAACCGGCAGTGTGCGGACGCATGGGGACAGCAGGTGGCTAGATGCCGATTTCGAAGGGCTTCGTGATCGACCGGTCAAGCTCTGGCGGCTTGCGTTCCGGTGCAAGGTCGACACGATCTTTGGCCTGCCCTTTGGACGCAGCGTCGCGGAGGAGATCGACCGTTTCCAGCGCCGAGCGCTTCATACCGGCATTGCGCTCGACCGCGGCTTCAAGCTTGCCAGCATTGTCGACATAGAGGGTGAGGCCATCGCGCAGCCGTGTGATCGTGACCAGAAACGTCTGCTGGTTGGCCAGATTGCGCTCGCGGCTGTCCATGACCGCAATGCCGCGATCGGAGGTTAGCCCCTGCGCCATATGGGCATTGAGCGCATAGGCGAGATCGAGACGTCGAAGCATTGGATCTTCGCGTTCGAGTCTGTGCTCTGCGCCCAAGGATGTCTTCACCACGACAGCCTCTTTTTCGACTGCGACAATCCGGGCCTGGTCGGCATTGAGCAGGCCGCGCTGGTGATCGGTCTCGGTCCACCGGATCTTGTCGTCGGTGTAAATGTCGAGTGCCCGGACTTCGAACAGGCGTAGCGGATCCTGTTCACCTTGCGGCCTTATCTGACCAGGACGAAACTCGAACTGGCGGCCGCGCTCGTTTTCGAGCGTGATCCGCTCGCGCGCCACATCGGTCCCGACCACCCGGTACTCGCCTGCTGCAAGGCCTTGGCTGCGCTGACGCCGCGCGACCTCGACCACCATGCCGGGGGCATAGGTGCTCGCATATCGCAGCTCCTCGCGGGTGACATTGACGCGCGACAGGGTCTGGAGCCGCATGGTCGCAGGACCGAGCTCCCCGCTCGCTTTAAGGCCCGTCTGCACCGCATCGTTCACCGCGCTGCGCAAGTTCCGGCCTGAGGCATAGATTGCGGTTGTCTCGCGCTCGGCTGACGAGAGCGACAACCAAGCGGCGGCAGCTTCGACAGCAGCATCGTTCCCCGCCTGGATCACCTGGGGTGCCAAATGGCGCATAGCATCCTCAATGCGCCCTTCCTGAGCTGCCTGTTGGGCTGCGCGCAGGCCTTCGCTGCGCGCGCGAAGATTGGTGCTCATAACCGCCATCTCGATCCCGGCCTGCTGCATCACATCGAACGGCTTGCCGGCATCGACTGCACCAAGCTGCTTGCGGTCCCCGATGCTGGCAAAGCGGCCGAGTTCGAGCAGGTTGGCCAGGCGCACCAGCTTTTCCTTGTCGGCATTGCCGACCATAGAGGCTTCATCGAGCAGCACGACACTGCCGCGCATATCGGCCCGAGCCTCGGCGAGGCGGTCCGCATCGGCCCCTTCGAGAAGATCGCGGTGCCGCGCGAGAAACCGCGATACAGTCATGGACGGGATGCCCGTCTCGCGCTCGAGCATCTGGACCAGCGTGTTTTGCACCGCGAGCCCTAGCACGGCCCTGCCCTCCTCGCGCAGAACGTCCGCGACGGGCTTGAGGACCGTGCTCTTGCCTGCCCCGGCAACGCCCTGGATGGCGACGATGCGGTTGTTCGATCCAAGCAGCAGGCGCCCCGCCCCTTCCTGTCCGGCATTCAAGGTGAGCCCGTATTTGATTTGGGAAAGTGCCTGGAGGCGGGTCCCGGCAAGGTCGGGAGGTACAATCGCCGGGGCGGCCCCTCGCCCGCTTTCGACTCCGGCGATGATGCGCTGCTCAAGGCTGACGGCGTCGCGGGTGGTCAGCAGGCCCCCTTCTGCGCTCCTGCCCTTCTTCAGATATCCCTGGCGGAGCAGTTGATCGACGCGATGCTCGACCGCGGCAAGCGATGTGGGGAGCGCAAAGCCAAGTGCTGTGCGGTAGATCTCGGTGCGCGTGAATGCCGCTTCCCGCTCGCCCAGATGCCGGACAGCCGAGGCGACTGCATGAATTGCGGCGACCTGCTCGACACTGCGATTGGTCAGCCGGGCAGGTATCAGAGGATCACCTTCCCGCAGGCCCAGACGCTCGGCAAAGGAAGTTGCGAGGGCCTGAGCATGGCGGACAAGCCCGCGCATCGTTGGACCGATGCCGGCCACATTCCCAAGATCCTGTGCACTTCGGCCGTTGGCACTGGCAATGATCGTGGCGGGATCAAAACCAAGCCTGGCGGACGTTTCCTGCCACTGCTGTGTAAGCGCATCGCGATCCTCGATCCGGCCCTTGTTGGCCCGGGTCATCAAGGTTGCGGCATCAAGGACGCTCGGCCCTGAGAAGTTCATTTGAGCTGCTGCCTCCAGGATCTCTGCGCGCCGGGAACTGAAGGCATCGCGCACGGCCTTGGGCACCCCGACAGCTTCGAAATTGCCGTGCTTTCCGAACTCCCCAACCTCGTAACCGAGCTTCTCCACGCCCAACCGAAATTGGGCCATTGTCATGGCATTGAGCAAGGTGTTGTGCTGCCAGAGCTTGTCGTTGCGCAGCGCCCGCCATTTGCCGTCTGGCCCCTGGGTCACATTGGCAATGACGGCATGGAAGTGGGCGTTGGGTTCCTGGTTGCGGTTGGTGTCGTGCTGGAAGAGCGCGATCGCGAGGTTACCGGTTTGGACGGCTCGCTCCTTGCCCCGAACCTCCATCCTGGTCTCAGCGAGGTTCTTTTCGGCCCAGCGCAGGGTTTCCCGGACGGCTGACGAGTAGGCATCGAGGATCCGTTTGTCGCCGCCCACCAGAGCAAGGACCGACCAGCTTTTCGGCATCGAAAAGGTTAGGTCGGTCCCCGCGCGGTGCGCCCGATTGTCACTTCCAACCCGGCTACCATCCGGCAGCATTCCTTTAAGGACTGCCTCGAACTGCCGCGCATCCACGGCCCCAACCAGCCCCAGGGCGGTAGCGCCTTCACCCAGCCATTCGCCGGAGCGATCAGCGTCTGCGCGCGTGTAGTAGTTGTCGGCAGCAAAGTAATTGGCCGCGCCGCCTGCGGTGCGGACATTGGCTACCGATAGCATCGCTTGTCCCCCGAGGCTGCGGCAATCGGCGGCATGATCACATCTCCATGTCGCCGAGGTCGGGACCCGGGATTGGCGGCGGTTCCTGCTCGCGCAGCCCATCCTCGAGCATCAGCTTGCGCGCTACTGCATCGCTGGGTCGCACGCTCTTAGGGCCATCCTGCTTGCCCTCTTGCAGCGGATTTACGTCCGTTGTTCCGGCTCTAGCAGTACCCTTGGGAGTAGCCGGCTGCTCCTGCGTCGGGGTGGTCTCGCCGGTAGGAAGGAGCGGGCGGGCGGAGGGGCCAGTCTTTCTCGGCCTTGCATCAGTTCGGGTTTTCGAAACATCCCGGTTGGCCCTGCCCGCCTTCTCTTTCCCGGATCGGGCTGCTCGTTCCTGTTGCTTCGCGGTCTTACCCGATGTGCTTTCAACAGCCCGCTGCAAGTCCTTTGCGGTCGCTTCGGGTTTCTGCCTCGACCCGGATTCCGGCGCATTGTCGAGAGCCAGTTCTCCCTGCTTGGGCACGACCGGCTTCCCTGCCCCGTCGTCGTTGGCCGAGGGATGCTCATTGCCCGCCGATGCAGCGGATGGCTCAGACTGCTCCGCCGGCGGCCGGGGCTCAACGACGCGTGCCTTTGGCCCTTCCTTCACTCTTGCGATGAAGGTCTCCGCCCGCTTGGGACGGTCGACGGGAGTGAGCTTGACGGGCGCAGCAGGGAAACCATCGGGGAACTTGATATACCCGGACAAGCGCGGCAGATTCATGAGCTGGTCGGGCAGCAAGAGCGGTTCAATGTGCTTGCGCGGGGTCAGGCTGACCGCATCACGGGCATTGTTGTACCCGTAGGTATAGCCCTCTTCCATGTCCCGGACCTGGCGATGTCCAATGAAGTCAGAGCACCAGGTTGCCGTTTCGCGATCGGCAGTTCCGAGGATCAGTTTCGTCCGGGCCAGCGATGCCAGCGTCATCGCCATGTTCTCGCCGTAGACTTCTTTGAGCTTGGCATAGGCGTGAAGGCCAAGGACAATCGCGCCGCCGAAATTGCGGGCCGTCTGCAAGCCCTTCTCGAGGGCTGGCAGGCGATGCAATGCGCCCAGTTCATCAACGAAGAACCAGCACTTGAGATCGCGCGTGCGAGGCATCGTCATCAGCGTGTTCATCGCGGTGTCGAGCCAGAGTGTGAGCAGCTGCGCGCAAACACTCATGTCGACATAGCGGGCCGAAATGAACAGGATTGACCCCTGGTTCGGGGCGCTATCGGCTCCGTCCTCAATCCACTCGCGGACCGAGAAACGAGGACCTGCAGTCGGTAGCAGCTTGAGCGCCTTGGCGTTGACGTTGAAGACGGCCCGGATCGATTCCGCCATGCGCGCGGCTTCCGGCGCGGTCAGCGGATCGGCGATCGTTCCGCGCATCATGGCATGCACGCGCGAGAGGTCCGCGGTCATCAGCTCGCGCGCCAGGGCATCATTGGTTGCCCTGCCTTCCGCCACGAGCTTGAGGCAGAATTCGACGAACAGGGCGCGGGCAGCGATCACCCAGAACTGGGCTTCCCCGCCCCCGTCATGGGGCACGAGGGCATCGGCAGCGGCCCAGAATTCGCCTTCGGTGCGGCATTCGTCGAAGAGACTCCACTGGGGGCAGCGCGCATCGAGCGGGTTCAAAATGATGTCGCAATGGGCGGCATGGAAGTGCTCGACGAAGGCACCGGTCAGATCGAAAACCACGCAGCGCTGGCCCTTGGCTCTTGCCTCCGCAATCATGTCCGAGATCGCCACGGTCTTGCCCATGCCCGTCGTGCCAATGAGCATCGCGTGGCTCTGTTCGAGCCGCCAGGGATAAGCCACAGTGGCGATATGCGATGGTCGATAGGGAAAGACCCGGGCGATCTCTCGCGGCAGGCTGAGCCGCCATCTCCAGCCCATAGCGGAATCGAGCTCACGGGTGCGCTCGCGCCGGTTGTGGCTTGTGAGTTCATCGACGAGCTCGGGAAGCGTGACAAGCATGGCGCCGCGCTCGTGTTTGCGTTCCTTGGAACGACCACCGAACCGCTCAGCAAACCAGTAAAAGACGGCAAAGGCAGGGACCAGCAGGAGCCCCGATCGCCACAAGGCACTGGTCAGAAGATCTGTCAGCTTATCCCACGCATGGACAACCGGTGGATAGTGGTCGAGCTGTGCAATAGGAAACTGAATGGCGGCGCCGAAGGCGGTTTCCAGCGTGATACGCTTGGCAGGATCGAACTCCATGAAACCGTAGATGGCGGCATAGATCCGCATCCAGACAAGGTAGATTTCGTGGTCGGTGAGCCCTGCCGAAATGGTCCACCAAGATGTCCATGAGATCACGAGCGCGGCAACGATCAAGGGGCCCTTGAGACCTGCCGCGAACATGAAGCTGAAGTGTCCGAGCAGCTGGCTGCCGCGCGTGAAATTGACGAGGTTACGCTTCATCGGAACCTCCCTCGCCGGTAGCGGTGGAGAGGCCGAGCTCCTTGCATTTGCGCACGTAAGCCTGATGAGCCCGACCGCGCAAAGCGTGGTCGGGGTGCCCTGCCAGTAGCGCATCCACACCGACCATGAGGAACACCGAGCGGCGGGAAATGCGTTCAATGGAAGCGTCGAGCCGGGAGGCAAGATCGTCCTCGGCGCAGGCATTGGCGAGCAAGGCACGAACCCATTCGCTCATGCTGATCCCCTTGGCCTTGGCAGCCTTGCGGATCAGCGAGCTGAGCTCGGCCGAGATGTAAACTTGGAGACAGATTGGCCGTGTCATGCACGGACTCCTTGTGGTCAGGAGCCCGGTTCACACTGCGAAAGGCAGGATCGAAGCTAAGTCAGATTCAAGAACATGTCAAGAACATCGAATTCGGCGAAATTCCGCCAATCGCTGCGCTGCTTGGGTCAATTCCACGTAACTCCCCTCGCCCACGTCATTTTTGACGGAGAAGCTGCCAATCCAGTATCCCCCACACAAATATCTGTATTTTCGTGGTTTATCGCCCATCTTTCCTGCGACCGGTCGCGTAGGGTGTGCTCAACCGTCCCCAGCTGCGAGGACAGGAACCAGCTATTGAGCCTGTAACGGATGATGCGGTCTGCGATGTCGGTTCGGCCGGTCGCTCTGCAGGTTGCCGATGCCTCGGATCCTAATAGGCACAGACGGGATCGATGCCTATGATGCGGGCATTACCCCGGGCAACAAGGAAGCACGGCATGGGCCAGGTCACATTGAGTGCGACACCGAAGGGCAACGGCTTCCAGGCGACAGTCACTTACCCGAACGGGGTGTCGATCAGTTCTTCCGAGGCTTTCCCGACGCAGGCAGAGGCAATCGAAGCCGCAGCGTTGAAGGTCCTGGATATGCCGGAGCGGCTCACCGATCTCGACCGTTCCGATACCCCCGACTGAAGCTTGCGTGCCGCCTTCCCGTCCCGGCTGAGAGATGCCGAAACAGTCTGCGAGCAAAAAGAAAGGAGGAAGCCCTGACGGACTTCCTCCCGAACCGGCGGATCAGAATTCATCGCTGAGACGGCCCGGAACCGTGTCTATTACCCGGTCCAGCATGGCCTTCGGCAAGGCGCCATAGTCGCCTTCATCGACCGCGATGTATCCGGCCTCGTCATCGGTCAGGACATACTGCGTGTAGTAGCTGTGAAAGGACCGGGCATGGGCCTGATCCAGTGCGGCAACGAAGGCGGCCTGATCTGCCTTGAGACCGGCATCGGCAATGTTCAGCGAAGCGTACATGATCTTTCCTCCTGATGTTCGATGCGTCGCATCAGGGATTGCGAAAGATGTGGGTGACGGGCTGGGTCAGGGACCGCGTCAGCGGCCGCGAAGCGGCGATGGGGGCAACAATTTTTGCCGGGCTTGCCCGGTAAAAATGGTGGGGCCCCGTCGTCCTTGACGCAGCCCCAAAGCCCGCATCAGACTTGGTCTTTCTGCGAGAGAGACCTCTCCAACGTCAGCGGGAAAGCGCACCAATCGCCCCACAAACCATTTTCCTACACGCGTCCGGAATGCCAATATCGTCAGCGGAGGGGACCAACGGCCAGCAAGAAGGAAACCCTATGGCCAGGTCCAAACCCACTGCGCGCGATGCGCTGAAGAAGCTTCGTGAACAGCGTGCCCAACTCGAAAGCGAGGAAGCTCGTCTTCGCGAAGAGGCAGCGACCGAACTCGGCAGGCTGCTGATCGAGTGCGGCGCCGAGACGATCGAACCGGCACAACTGCGCCAGATCGTGCGTGCTTCTATGGCACTCGGGATCGAGGAAACGCTGAAGCGGATCGCTACCGCTTAAGGCCAACCCAGCGGCGGCAAGGGGTTCGTTGCCCCGCGCCGCCGCATCGCCCCAGAGCAAAAGAAAAGGCCCCGATGGCATCTGCCACCGGGGCCTTGTCGTGGGGTAAGGACCTTCAGTCCTCGTCGATATCGGGAGCGCCCTCGTTGCCACCCGAACGGCCCTTGGTGAGGAAGTCGACCTTGTCAGCGATGATCTCGCAGCCGTAGCGCTTGGTGCCGCTCTGATCCTCCCACTGGGTGTAGTGGATGCGCCCCTCGACCGTCACGAGCTGGCCCTTGGTGCAGTACTTGGCGACGTTCTGGCCAAGGCCGTTGAAGCAGGTGATCCGGTGAAATTCG
Organism: Novosphingobium sp. NPDC080210; assembly: GCF_050281025.1. Lineage (NCBI taxonomy): Bacteria > Pseudomonadati > Pseudomonadota > Alphaproteobacteria > Sphingomonadales > Sphingomonadaceae > Novosphingobium > Novosphingobium sp. NPDC080210. Next base: position 330,290 of record NZ_JBNNWL010000001.1, on the reverse strand, counting down.
CTGTCCTTGGCAGTGTAGCCGTTCTCGTCCTTGTAGGTCTTGCCATCCTTGCGGGCGGGACGGTCGGTCACAACCGAGATCGAGGTGATGCTGGTTCCACCCTGGGTGGTGCGGGTTTCGGGGTCGCGAGCGATGCGGCCAACGAGGATAACGAGATTGGTCATGGGCTTTCTCCTGATCGAGCATTCCGGGTCCATCCCGGCTGCAAACCCGAGCAGAAGCGCCCCGCGGCGAAGCGCACCGAAGGGGAACCCGGAACTGGTTCGGGTGGTGCGGGCAGCCGGGCACAGCCCGGCAACTCGGCCGGACCTGATCCGGGTTGCGCGTCTCGACGGGGGGTGGTTCAGGGACAGGTTTGTATCGAAGCCGGGTGGAGCCGGATGCCTTGATAAGGTTTGCCCTGGCTCGTTTCCCTCCGGTCTTGGCCGGATTATCCACCCCAGCCCTCCACCGGAGAACCCCCTCTTAAATCTCGGTACGGACGGCTCCTCCAGCAGGTGACACGCTGCTGGACGCAACGGCATTGCCGGGCACAGGCATGTCGATCGTCACTCCTTCAGCACCGTCCAGAGGGTTGCCTCGCAGCATCCAGGCCTGCGGCGTGATCAAGCGCGCCCAGTCCGCAAAGGAGGGGATCGAGCCCAAGTCTTCGCGGACGTGCTGCTCGCCGACCAGTCGCACCGGAACGACCCGACCATCGGCATTGACGAGGGTCTCGCCGAAGGTTGCCTCCAACATGAATATCCCCTCGGCATGGTGCCGCAGCGCGCGGTGCCGAGGGTCTGCCAGGATTGCCTTGGACTGGTCGAACCATTGGTGAAGCGGCAGATAGTCATCGACCGTGCCGCCCCATTTCCGGACCGACGAGAGGGCGTGGTAGTAGCAGTGTGCCATGCCGGGTCTCCTAGAGCTCGGTCGAGTGATCATCGGTCGCGGTGAAGCGCAGGCTGCAGTCGAGCACGAAGGTCGCTTCAGCCACATCGATCACGAGTTCGCCGCAGGCACCGTCGTTGATCTCCCAGCCAGGGTGGTGACGTTCGAGCGCCAGATAGGTCAGCTGCTCGAGAGCTTGCCCAAGCGACGGCAGCTGCTCGGAACCGGCACCATCCGCCGTATGTGCTTCGCCTTCCTGCAGCGTAACATCAGGGCACGCGATCGCCGCGCCGGCTGCATCGAGGCAGACACATTCCTCGACCGCACCGCTGTCGCCGCAACCGTCAAAGCGGATCTCGACGCGGGCGATGCCGGCTTCCTGCAAGCGCGGGAGAATGACGGTCTTGAGCTGCTGAATCTCTTCGACCACCTGGGTCTGCCGCTCGGCCTGGCGAACGGCAAAGTCGGCCATCACGGCTTCGATATCGATCATGGAATGCCTCCTGTAGAACGGAGCCGGCGACCATCCGCTGGCTCCAACCGACAGGCGCTCGCCTTTCCTCTGACGGACGACGCCAGTGCCGATCCGGCGCTGGCGCGAAGGCCGACAGGGTCTCAGTCGGTGCTGGCCGAAGTGTTCTTCGGATTGGTGCCAAGGGGCCCGCGACGATCGACCACGGTGATCCGCCGAGCCTTGGCTTCGATTACGAGCCGCTCGAGCACACCGTTACCAGGAAAGGCGATGACGTAGCGCGGTTCGAGCGAGAGCATCCGCTCGTTGCGCTTGAAGCCAGCACGGGCGCCCAGCCGCATATCGAGCGAGAACGTTACCTGCGGAATGCCGCGACGTTCAGCCCAGCTCGATGCCAGACGGTCGACGCCCTTGGTGTCGCCGCCGTGGATGAGCACCATGTCCGGCACGCGGTCGCGGACCTTGTCGAGTGTGGCCCAGACATTGTTGCCGAAGGTCAGCGCATCGTCTTCGGTAACATGACGGGTGCGCCCGCCAGCGAATACGACCGGGGTTCCTTCGGGCACGGCCGCACGGCGCTTGGCCTCGGCGCGGGCGCGCAGGAAATCGCGCCCTTCGACGAGCGCGGACGTCAGCATTGCGCTGTGGTTGAAGCGCGAGCTCGAGACTGGCTTCCAGGAGGAACCGAACTCGTTCAGGTATAGGGCTGCTGCGACTTCGCGCATCTCTTCGAGCGCCAGCATGGCGCCTTCGGCGCACTGCGCCCGCTCGACCTGGGTCTCGAGTTCATGGGTGTGGATCTCGGATCCGTCAGCCGTCGCAAGAAGCGCGCGGATCTCGTCGGTCGCCCGGTCAAGGGCAGTCGACTTGCGCTCGGCGGAGCGGTGAAAGATGTTGACGAAAGCCCAGCCGAGATCCTCGGCGTCGGCTTCAAGAGCTGTCCCGGACACCATGGCGAAAAGATCGGACCAGACCGCTTCGATGGTTTGGACGACAGCCTCCCGGACCGGGAAATCGCTTGTCGATACGGGGGCAGGACCGATGGAAAAGCCGGCGAGATCGAGCCCGGCGAGTTGATCGGCGAATGACGTGTGCATGGGATGTCCTCCTGACTGACGTGAGGCCGACGCACCCGCTCATGGCTGCGCCAGCGAGAGCCCATCAGGGCCAGCATTCAGGCAGGGTTGCGCACCCGTCAGGGGAAACCTGGCTTGGCGGGCTGGCGCGGGCAGGCCTTGAGCCCAAAGGGCGGAGGCCAACTCGGGCCCGACCAAGCCGGGTTGCGCAAGACTGGCGGCTGGCCCAGGGCCTCTCTCGCATGGCGCCAGACCATGGGCGGTCGGAACAGATATTGGCAGGGGCACGCCCTATGCCTCTTGCATGCACCGCACCGGCTCGGCTCAGGCCGCTCGCTTGGTGTAGACACCCTCTCCGTTCGACATATGCCCGAGACAGTCATAGTCGCCGAACACGGCATCGAAGCGGGATGCGATCTGGGACAGCCAGCGCTGTGCCCGCGGTGAGCGGGCCGTGCGCCAATCGGCGTCCCAATAGGCGCCGTCATCGCGTTCGACGATCCAGACGGCCACCAGCCCGCCGAAGACCGATACGCCGAAATCCGCATAGGCATTGCGCATGAGGATCCGGTCTTCCCGGCCGCGCCAGCCGTCATGCGGGATCAGCGACGGGAAGGCTCGGCCGGCCCGCTCGCGCAGGTCGTCACGCAGCCACTCGTATTCGAACTCCCAGTCGTACTCGGCTTCGACCTCGAGAACCGTGAACGCCACGATTGCCCCGCTGGGATAGCTGACCGATCGGCCCATCATATCCTCCCTCAGGCAGCGAGCGCAGCGTCGTCTGACGCGTCGTCGAACTGTTCGAGCGTGGCCCTTCCGCCAAGCTTCAGCAGCAGGGTCGACGCCTCCTCAGCCTTGGCGGCAGCGGTCAGGATGGCGCGATCGTCATCCTTCAGAAGCTTGAGCCAATGCTCGATGTAGCTCGCGTGGCTGTCGAGATGCGTGACGGGCAGGCCCAGCTCAGCGCCGAGCATGGCGCTCGATAGCTCGGCTACCAGTTCTTCGGCGGCATAGGCCGCCGTTCCGAAACGGTTCTTGAGGTCACGTCCCAGGCGGCTGGCATGGCCTGTCCAGTGCGAGAGCTCGTGGGCGAGCGTCGCATAGTAGTGATCGAAGCCGGAAAACAGGCTGGTAGGCGGCATCGTGACGCGATCAGCCGTAGGTTCGTAATAGGCTTCAGAGCCCTGGTGGCGCAGGTTGACAGGGATGGCGGCGAAGAAGGCGTCGAGTTTGGCCTCGCGCCCTTCAGGCTCGACCAGCTCCAGCGTTGCAGCCGGATGGAAGCGCTCGGGCAGACCTTCGACCTGATCGGCATTGAAGACCGGATAGGCCTTGAGCACCCGGCGGGCCTCGTCGGTCTTTTCACCGGTATCGGGAGCCTCCACCTCCTTGGTGTAGCTCTTGTAGAAGATCGCGATGGTCGACTTCTCACCCTTGCGGACCTGGGCACCGAGCGATTTGGCCTGATTGTAGGTCATCCAGAACGGCGAGGCGTAGCCGCACATGTCAGCGACCATCCACAGCCAGAACACATTCATACCGCGGTACGGAATCCCGCAGGCCCGCAGGGGCCGCGAAACGGGCACGCCGCGCCACGGCTTGATCCACGGCTTCGTGCCGGTTTCCAGACGCGCGATGATTTCCAGGGTGATGCGGGTAGCGGGCGACAGACCGTCGCTCTGCCCCTTGCGATAGGCCATGCTGGTTCTCCTGATCTTGGCATCTGGACAGTCGGCGATGGGTTCGCCGGTCAGTGCCGCAGGTCCCAAAGCCTCCTCTGCTCTTCTTCCAAAAAGTAAGCGGCCCTCCGGCGTAAGCCGAAGGACCGCTTCTCGAGGTACGAGTGGCCTTACCTGTCAGGAGGAGGTCAGGCGGCCAGCTCGCGGGGGGACTGATGCTCGGTGTCGACGCCTGGCTCAGCGTCAGTGGCGTCAATCTCGGGGGCGCCAGCCTCCGGCGCAGCGGAGGCGAAGCGCATGACCTCAGGCACCCAGGCCAGAGCTTTCTCGCGCACCTCGACCTCGGTGATGTAGGTGCCAGCGAAGACGCGCTCGGCGCTCATCGCGAGATCACCCTTCTTGACCGAGGCAAAGCGCGAGGAAAGCTCGAGACCGCCGACGTCGGTGAGCGCGTCGAGTATCACCTGCTTTGACACTCGGTCGAAGTAGTTGGCCGCCGTCGGTCGCCACCACTGCGCCATGTCGATGCCGATCAAGCTGCCGAGGTGGTCCTGGAACGGCAGCTGACGCTCGCCGGTCATGTTGAGGCCCGCCTCAAGCGACCGGGCAACGACATAGCCGAGCCATGCGGCGCGGCTGTCATCGGACAGCGCGCGAAACAGGTCGAAGCGAGAAGTCGCATCGGTGCCCGCGCGCCAGCTTTCGTCGAGATTGGACCTGAGCTCGGCAAGCGCGCTGCTGGCCGGAGCATCCTTGGCTTCGAAGCCGATGATCGGGCCTGCCGGAAGAGGCGCGCGCAGCGTGGTCGCAGCCCGCGCCCGCCAGTCGTGGGTATCGGCATCGGCCAGCGTGAAGACCATTATGTCAAGCGCAATCCCCGGGTCAGAGGCAACATGCAGCGCAAGGACGTCGCGACGCTGCATGGCGAGCTCATCGACCAGGCGCTTGGACAAGGTGGTCCGGCGCTTGTCCAAACCTTCCTCGCCAGCAACGACTTCAATTCCGCTGTCGCCTTCAGCGGGCTCAGCCTGCCTCTCACCATAGAAAACCGGCTGGAGTACCGGAGTGCCATCGCGTGAAAGCACCAGGATCATGCCCGCTTCGGCCTTCAGCTCGGGCGCAATGACTGGCGGGCGTGCGCGGATTTCCTGGCATTCGCGTTCGATGGCCTCGATAGCCGCTTCGGCTGCCGCCATGGCTTCCTCGGCGCTATCCTCGTCTTCGAGGATCGCCGCATGTTCGTCATAGGAGGCATCGAGTTTGTCGAGCCTCGCCAGTTCCGCCTCGGTGAGCGGCGCCGGTTCGGCAGGAAGCCTGACCAGCCCTTCGACCAGATCGTGGCTGGCATAGGGATCGAGCGTGGGCTTGACCCAGGCTAGGCCCTGCTCGGCTGCGAGCGCCTTCGCCTGTTCTTCCATCTTCGCCGCCGCGAGGCTCTCGAGCAGCGCGACATCGACCCAGGATTCGCTGTCATCGTCATCGAACAGTTCGCGTTCGATCCGGCCGCCGGCAGCGATGTAGGCGTCTCGGCCAACTAGCCGGGCACGGGGATCGCTGCCCCGGACGGTCCCGGAGAGGACCATTCGCCGAATGCTGTCGGGATTGGGCGCATAGTAGGCCGAGGAAACCTGTTCGAAGACGCGGGTCTGGATCTCCTGGTCCGCAGTCGCCCCGAAGGCTTTGGCGATGTCGAGGGTGATTTGGCCCGATGCAAGTGCCTCGAACAAGACGGGCGCGAGCGTCGCGAGACGCAGACGGCCTTCGACGAAGCGAACGGTCAGGCCGAAGCGGCGCGCAACATCCTCAACAGTCGCACCGCCTGTCACGAGTGCCGCAAATGCCTGGGCTTCATCGGCAGGGTTCATGGCCAAGCGGTGGAAGTTCTCCGCGAGGCTAGTCTCGACCGCGGCTTCGGCGCTGTCCTCGAGCACGAGGCATGTGACTTCGTGATCACGCGCGAGGATCTTGTCGTCCGCGAGCGCCAGCATCGCGCGGCGGCGACGCTCGCCGGCTTCGACCTCGAACTTGCCCTTTGCGGCAGGCCGGACGATGAGATTCTGCAGCAGCCCATGGGCAGCGATGCTGGCCTTGAGTTCGGCATCGGCTCCTGGATCGCCGTGACGGCGGACATTGCGGGGCGATTGAACGAGCTTGTTCAGCGGGATCGACTTGATCATGGGACACACTCCTGATGTGAGCCAAGAGCATCGACCATCGACGCCCAAATGGCTCAATCGGGGCAAAGCCCACTCCCCTCTGGTCCGTTCGAAGCACAGCTCGCTTCATTCGCGAGCCAAGACAAATGATCGAGGTTGACAACGGTCCAGCATCCTCGCGTCGAAATGCAAGATCGCAATAAGCTTCCGCTTTAACCCGTGCTCGATGACGTCAGCCTTCCGCGGTAGACTCTTAGACGACACCTTTTGCTGGTCTCGTCGAATTCGTAAGACTTCTGCAAAATGCTAGGCAGCTTCGTCCAAACGCCGAGGCCCGCAAGCAGCGCAGCTGGCAGACGGCCAAGGCCGGTCGACCGTTTGAATGCTCTCGCCAAGCTCGCCAAAAGCAGCGCGCCAGCCTTTAGTCAGTTGTCCGCCAAGTGCTGCAACACGGCGCCCCGAAGCTACGAATGCGCGACTGAAAGATTGCGCGGGCGGTTCGAGGAGGCAATCCATTGCCGTGTCTGCGATCATCGCGGTGACATAGGCCAGTTCCACCGGACCGTAGGGTTGATAATGTGCGCCGCACGCTGGTTCCTCTAGGGTGGCGTCGCCCCCTTCCGGCCACTCGATCACCGTCACATCCGGCGCCCCGGTCCGACCGATATGGCATTGCAGGCATCCGTCGCCCGCACCGATCGCGACTGCATGGCCGGCGCAGGCATGCGCCTCAGTCCACCCGTAAAGAATGGGTCTCGCGCGGCCCTGCGCGACATGCCACCGATTGAGGGCGCTTTCGGCACCCCAATTGCCGGTCGCGGCGACGATCAGGTCGGCCTCCGAGAGCACATTCCCGTCTTGCGCGATGAGCTGATGGAGACCCCACGGACGATGTTCGACGGTGAGGTGCGGATAGTTGGTCCGAAGTTGCTCCGCCAAAGCCTCGGCTTTGTTACGGCCGACATCCGTCGCACCAAGCGGATGACGACCGACGTTCGGCCAGCCCAGAAATTCAGGATCGACTAGCACCATCCGCCCGACCCCCGCCTGTGCCAAAGTGCACGCGACGGGCGCACCGACCGAACCACAGCCGACCACGACAACGGTCGCGCCAAGCAGATGATGCGTGCGAGAATCCTGAGCGCGCCCATGTACCCAATCAGCGTCCGCGCGCTGGACCTGGGTCCGCACGATCGGAAGCGCGCCGAAGAAGCGTCCCAGAAGGAGAGGTTGTGGCGTATGGCCCGGTCGGAACCCGACCGACAGCGGCTCGTCCGGCGCGCGTGGCCGGCCCTTGCGTCGCTTCGGATTAAGCGCCTTCACTCCAATCAACGCAGCGCCGCCGCGCCCGACCGCGCCCAACAGTACTAACAACTCTTCGGGCTCGTCGCTTGCCACCTCTTCAAGAACGGTCCGCGCATCATCGTTGATTCGTTCGGCCATCAGATAGAGATCAGCAGCGGTTTCCGGGTACTCGACCGGCAAGGGCGGCGTTTCCAGCCAGAGGAAGGCCGCCGCTTCAGTCTTGATTGGCGTCTTATCCCCAAAGCGATGACGGACCCAGGCGGCCAAGGATTCTTCGTCCTCTCCAACTACCTCGATGCCTTTTCCGCGCCAAATCCGCACTCGCCGCGAGACCGGGCCTGGCACGATCAAGCTGAACAGCGATTTGCCTTGTGAATGCGCTTTGTAGCCCCAGTAGGTCACGAATTCCTCGCGGAAATCGCGATCGACTATGCCACCCTCCAGCAGCTCCTCAATCAAAATGATCGAGCGATGGAGGAGGCCCAGGGCGACCGCTGACGGATCGTCCGGATCCCACTCGGCCATATTGGGCAATAGACAAAGGACGCCGTCGCTCTCGACATGCGGCCAAGTCATCGCCTCGGGGTGGTCAACTAGCGCCGTTCTCACCGGCGTCGTTGGGAAATGCCTTCCCGCCAGCAGGTCGATGCGTCGGGTCACGCCGTCGGAGAAGGCAACTCTGATCCGCCAACCGGCCGCGATCCAATCGCGGGTGGGATAGTCTGCGCCAACCGTCGTGGCGTCGAGTCGCTCTGGCGTCTGACCCGCATGCTCGCGCAAGGCCCCTTCAAGGCGAAGCGCTGCCTGTCGCCAACCGAGTGGTAAGGCATCACTAGGCATGGCGACCGCCGCCGGCGCTGCTGACTGCGCTTGCCGCCGCCGACGTCGCGCCCAACAGGGCAGCCGAACTGATGATCGCCGGAGCAACTAGAGAGGCGCGCTGCTCATCTTCCAAGCGCTCGCTGAAGAATGTCGTCGCGAACACCTTGTCCCAGCATTTGAGTGCCTTCTCGCGTGTGCAGTCGGTGTCAAAGAGCGGTGCCAGCGTGTCGATTGCCTCAGTCAACTTCTCGCGGAAGCAGCGAGCCTTGGCATCGTCGCCCCCATTGGTGATGGTGTCCCCTGGTGTTACTGGGTGGGCGACGACAAGGTTCCAGTTCAGCCGATCACGGATGGCAACCATAGTGTCATATAGCGCGCGATCCTCGCGGTCGTTCGTGCGAAACTTCTCGGTCGTCAGAATCGAGATGCCAAAGCCGCTAAGGATCGAGCCGCGCCAGCTATAGCGGCTGCGGGCGTATTTCTTCAGGTCGCGATTGATGCGGCGCAGCTGGATGCCGTCGGCTGATGCGGCGCGTTGGTCCTCGTACCAGTCCGACACGTCGCGGGCGTCAGACCGCTTCCAGCCGCTGCTCGCCGCCAGCTCGTATTGCACCTCTTCGCCGAAGACGGTGTTTGTGACGACGCGGCGGTAGACCGGCAGATCGACGTGATAACCCTTCTCATAAAAGACGCGCACGCAGTTCGATCGCACCTCAGGCGCACGCTTAAACTTGCCGTCGTCGACCGCATCGCGCACCATCCAACGCGCCTGTAGGGACGTCATCTCGGCCCCGCGATCACCGACCAGATCATTCTTGTGGAAATAGACCCCGTCATCGATGTCATAGTCGTTGTCTGGGTCGCGGCACATTGTCTTCATGGCGTAGCTGCCCTGTTTGACGAACTCGATCGGCTTGGGCTTGCCAGCCTTCTCCAGCCCGTTCCGCAGCCGCGTCCGGTTGGAGTTTCGTCGGTCGCGCATTGCATCCTGCTCGCTCTTGGGCAGGGTCACATCCTGGTCGTGGTAAGCACGAACATCTTTGGCGCAGTCGAACATCACCTATCCTTTCTGCATATCGGTGGAAGCGGGACGCCAGACGGCACCGGTGGCCGGCATCGTCGGTAGATCGAGCATGAGTTGGCGAATCATGCGCCCGTCGGCGCTGTTGGAATCATCGCAAGCACTCTTGGTCAGATCGGCGTCGGTGTGCGCCTGGCCGACCAGCCGATCCATCGCCTCTGGCCGAGTGTCGTCGAGGGCGAGGTACGGCATCATACTTGCCGGCACCGGCTTGTTGGGAAAGCGCACGCGCCGGATCGAGCGACCGCAGTTGCTGATGGCGTTCGTCAAAAGCCTCGCCATGTGGTCGAAAGCAAACTCCTGCGCCGAGATGCTAAGAGGCGCGACGTCAGCGCCGAGCGACCAGTCGAGCATGGAGCGGTGCGCGCTCTCTGCGTCGAGGTGGTCACCCTCGGGGCGCGGACATGTTCCGAGTGAGTAGATCTCGATCGGACAATCGGGCGGTGCCACCGTTAGCGCGTCGACGAGCCCGACCATAATCGGATTATTGGCCCACAGCCCCCCATCGGCGAACACCTGCTTGGGTCCGCCCGGCGCGTTCGGGTCATCGATGGCGGCGAGCGAGCGGTAGATTGGCGCGGCGCTCGTGGCCATGCAAACGTCCACCAGCGGATAGTGATCGTCGCGCACCCCGCTCTTGGGAGTTTTCTTGAAGACCCAGGCGCGGTGTTCGCTCATCAGCACGGTCGGGATTGCTAGCGAGATGCCGCGACTTTCGAACACGTCGATCATAGTGATGTCGTCGAGCACGCCGCGCAGCGCCTCACGCAGCGCCTTGTCGCCCGTGCGCACGAAACGGCTGCCCTGGCTCGCTCGGTAGATAGCACTCTGCTTCCCTGTGATCCGATGCGGGAAAATCTTGGGGCCGTGATCGCGATAAAGCGCCACCACTTCCGTCATCGGGCGCCCAACGGCCAGCGCACAGCCGACAATCGCGCCGGTGCTGGTCCCGGTGATCAAGTCGAAGCCGCGTCCCAGATCGAGGGCAGATTCGCCGCGAATGCGCGCGAACTGATCAGTCAGGCGCGCAAGAAACGCGGCCGTATAAATGCCCCGCATCCCTCCGCCGTCCAAGCTGAGCACGCGATATGGTCGCTCAGCGCCGTACTGTCTTTCGCCGTTCCCCATTTACGCAATGCTTCCTTTGTAACGACCTAGTTGCCCTATCCGCGTGCCGGAGCCAGGGTGCCTCCGAGGTGCCCAGTCACCCCTTCGGCGGGAAGGGGTCGTTGCCGTACGAATTGGCGTCGCGGATGCGACCGTCCGGTCGGTGAATGATGACTTCGCCGCGTTCGCGAACCGCGGTGCCACGCGCGGCCTGTGTTGCATCGGCTTGGGTGCTGTGTGTCGATCCCACGCGGGTGGCACCTTCGCGACGCGTGGCCCACCCCGACCCGTGGGGCACTACGTGAATCCTCTTCGACATCGTTGATCCTCCGACTCATCCGGGGCACCGCGCCCTTACACAGTAGGTCTCCGAGTCTGAGCGTCATGTCAAGCTATGAGCACGAATACATGTTTGTATAGAGCACACAATGTTTGCGAAGTTGACATTCCTGAGAACGCAGCGCAAACAGAATGCATGGCAAGCGAAGCGCTCTACAAGGCTTTCGGCAGCGCGGTCTCAACGCGCAGGAAAGCGCTTGGCCTTACCCAGGCGGAACTGGCAGGCAAGGTGAAGATGTCGCGTGCGTCGATCGCAAACATCGAGAGCGGCCGACAGAACATCCTCCTGCATCACGTTTACGCGCTCGCCGCCGCACTTGATTTTACCAAGGTGGCAGAACTCCTGCCTCCGACGCCGCAGAAGCCTTTGGGGAATGGACTGAAGATGATGGTTTCCAATCAGCAGACGCTTTCGCAACATGCTGAAGCTCAAGTCGCCGACCTGATCACAACCGCGTTGCAGCCTCGACGCGGCAAGGCTTGATTATGGCTGATGCGGATTTTGATCGGGCGCGTGCATCTGCGCGTTCGATCCTCGAGGAGTTTGGCGTGTCGACGCCACCAGTCCCGATCGAGCGTATAATTAAGTCGCGGAAAATCGTCCTTCAGTATGCACCGCTCGACGAGGACCTCTCGGGTATGGCGTACATCAAGGATGGCGTCGGCATCATTGGGGTCAATGCGCTGCATCATCCGAACCGACAGCGGTTCTCGGCTGCTCATGAGCTAGCACATCACATACTCCATGCGCCTGTGATCAGCCAAGCTGTCCATGTCGATAAGGGGATTCGCGTCCTATTCCGTAACGATGTGTCAGCGCTGGGGACTGAGCCGATGGAAATCGAGGCCAACGCGTTCGCGTCAGAGCTCCTGATCCCCGGTTACCTCTTGGCTGCTGCGTTGGAGGGCGGTGGCGTCGATCTAGAGGACGAGGCGGCGATCGAAGGGTTGGCCCGTCGGTTCAGAGTGAGCGCCGCGGCCATGCGTTTTCGGCTAATTCGCTGGTAGCGCGCCTTGAGCTTCGTATTCTTCGATACAGAGACGACGGGGCTCAAGCGCGGGTTTGATCAGATCATCCATTTCGCGGCAGTTCGCACCGACGCAGACCTGAATGAATTAGGGCGCTTCGAAGCGCGCTCGCGCCTCCAGCCCCATGTGCTCCCCCATCCCTCGGCGTTGCGTACGAACGGCTTGCCGATCGATTGGCTGACGGACACCAACCTGCCTTCGCACTACGCGATGGTAAGCGACATTCGTCGGAATCTTTTGTCTTGGAGTCCGGCCGTGTTCGTCGGCTTTAACTCGATCCGCTTCGACGAGGAGATGCTGCGCAATGCGCTCTTTCAATGCCTATACCCTGCCTATTTAACAAGCAATCACCGCAACTGCAGGGCCGATGCCCTCAGTCTGGTGATGGCCGCTGATGCGGTCTCGCCAGCTCAGCTTGTTGTGCCAATCAACGATGATGGCCGAAGGACATTTCGTCTGCAGCACTTGGCGGCGGCAAATGGAGTGGCTCATCCTCGAGCGCATGACGCGATGTCCGATGTGCTTGCAACGGTCGAGCTCTGCCGACTAGTCCGGCAGCGGTCCCCGGAGCTTTGGCAACGGTTCGTGCGGTTCTCGAACAAGGCAACTGTTTCAGATTTCGTCGACACCGAAGATGGTTTCGTGCTGACGGAGTTCTACGGCGGGCAGGCTTATCATGCGCCGGTCGTATGTATCGGTGTTGACCCTGACCAAGCAAACGGTCGCATTTGCCTCAACCTCAATGAAGACCTCGACCATCTCGCTGCGATGGGTGATCTCGAGCTTCAGGCCCATTTGACGCAAAAACCCAGTCCGATCCGTCGCTTCAGGGTCAATGCAGCACCGACGCTGACCGCTCTCTTCGATGCTCCCGAACACATGATGGAAGGTGGCTCGATTGGCCGCATCGAAGAACAGGCCCGGCGCGTGAAGGCTGACTCACATCTACGTGAGAGGGTTTTCGCCGCTTACAACGCTATTCGCGAGCCATTTCCCCTCTCACCTCATCTGGAGGAGCAAATTTACAATGGCTTCCCTGGGCCGGATGACGAGATGCGCATGAATAATTTTCACCAAGCCTCCTGGCCTGATCGCCTCCAAATTGTACAAGGCTTGGAAGACGAGCGTCTTCGGTGGTTGGGCTTACGCCTGATATATTCCGAAGCCCGAAGGGTTCTTCCAGCAACGGTAAGAGCCGAAATAGAGCTCCGATTGGCAAATCAATTGGCTGGAGATGGATCCGGCTGCCTCACATACGCGCTTGCTTTGACGGAAACGGATAAGTTGATTGGGGAAGGAGCAGATCACGACGGCCTGCTGTCTCGCTACCGCGACTACTTGCAGGATCGTAGCGCACGGGCTGCCACCTTGATGACGCAGATCGTGGTTTGAACTTTATTCCTCCCAAAATACTGCCCGTTTGTAGATCATGTAGTGGCCATGGTTGGGTGGGCGCAGTGTTCACATCAATCCTCGTACAACGTCCCGTAATCGATCCTCGACGTCATGGAGTGGCCTGTTGTAGAACGGCCCAATCGCCACATCTTGCGAGAGCCGGAACGTATGGCAGCTCTCGTTAGGCCGATAAGAAGCAGGGTGTACGGCCTGTAAAAGGGACGCAACCTATTCAGTCATTGCTTGGCAAATCTACGATACGGAAAACAGCTCCCGATCCGGCATCTCGGACGAGGTCAACGCGCTCCCCATCCCAGTGATAGTCGAGGTGGCGCCCCTGCAAAGGATTTGACGCGCAGTCCGGGTGGAAAAGAGCGACGCATTCCCCACCGGGATGCCGGATGCTCGGGTAGGCAATCCCGTTTGATCCCGCGCCCCTGAGATTGGCAGCGAGAGCTTGAGATGCCGTGTAGCTGTGAGGGTCCAGCATCGGGGTCGGTTCTGCATCTGCAGCTCTAAGATCATGGAGGTCAGCATCGACTGACATGACGATTTCACGGAATTGCGAGGTCCAGCCAGATGCTTCCTTCGTGCGGGCCATGAAGCGGGCATGGTGGTGGATCGTCTCGAACAGTGCGGTTTCAAACCGATCGCCTACGTAGAGCACGCCGTAGCTGCCATCGGTAAAGCGGCTTGGCCGGTCAGTGCTGACATGGGTGAATGGCGCCATGAGGTAAGATGCACCCTTGCCGCCGACTCGGCGATCGATCGGCACCAGGTCGAGATTGCCAATCGTGGCCATGATGCGCGGATTGGTCTTCTGCTCTGCCGAGATCAGCAGCGGCCAGTCGGCTGGATCAGCGATGTCTTCGAACAGGTCGATCGGCGGAAAGGCGCTGCGGATGATCCTGACAGCGCCCCTCCACTCAATTCGAGAAACGGGGATATCCGCTATTCCGCTCACCAGCCACTACGCTCGGCGTCGAGGTAGCGACGCACCCGCATGATGTCGGTGAGTTCGCCCCCGAGCATCACATCAAGCGCGCTGGATCCGCCAAAGGCATCGTTGGCCGACCTGATCCAGGCATAGCCGCGGGTTGCCTCCGAGAAGATGATCCGAAGCGCCTTGTGGATGCCCATAAGGTTGGAGAGACGCGCACGCCCATCACGCGAAACGCGCCCGGGGCCTTCGGCCTTCCAGCGACGATAGGAGCGCACTGGCATGTCGAGCAGCGTTGCCGCCTGGTCGTCGGTCAGCTCCCATTTGCCGAACAGATTGAGGACTGCCCGGAACATGGCAGCTGCCTCGTCCTGGGTAATCGGATCGGGATGGAAAGCGGTAACGGCAGTATCAACGGGTTGCAGGGCAAGCATGGCAAATCTCCATATGGCATCATATACGCCACTCAATGCCATTTGGCAACGGTCTATGCGGATGATGCCAATCTGGCAACCACGCTCGCCGCGCCCTCGATCGGCACGAACAGCCGCGTCTGGTAGCGGATGATTTCCGTGAAGCAGCCTTGGGCCTTGTACCAGTCAAGGCGTGCTACGCTCCATCCGGTCAATTCAATTCGCTGTGAGCCATTGACCAAGCTGCGCTTGACCAAGAGCTGCTCACGACCCGGGAATTCCATGGCACGGCCAGTCGCCAGAACGGTCTGGACGACGTCATCGGCGGAAAGCGTTTGCTCGCGTTCCAGACCCAGCGCCCGGCACAGTTCCGGAACACAATGGAGAGGAACCTCCCGGCCAAGCAGCGACCGGCCATCCGCCGCCGAGATGCGGCTCACCCTCACGAAATCCGAAGGCAGCTTGTCCCAGACCGGCAGCAGGAGGCCCGTCGCAAGATAGAGGCGCTCGCGCTTGTGGCTGGTCCGCGCTTCCTCAACCTCGGCAGCCCAGGCTTCACGGAATGCCTCGACGGAGATTCCCTCCCAGCTGCTCTCAGCCAGCTGATCCTCGGTGATGTGGCTGCGCTTCAGCGGGCGCAGCAATTCTAAGCGGGAAATGCGCGTGCCGTCATCGGCAAGAATGCTGCGGGCGGGCACGAGCAAGGCGACCCGTCCTGATCGGGCGTTCCGAACAGGCCGCTGGCTTTGCCCAGTGAGGCCGTGGAGCTCCTCGAGCCTCTTCAGCGTCAGCGGCTTCAGGGCTCTGGCAATTTCCAGTTCCAGCAGATGGGTTGTTGCGCCCGACGCCGGATCCGTGCGCAGCAGCGTGTCCGACAGAAGCGTAAAGTCCTCGACCGCGATGGTCTCAAGGCCGAGATCGAGCGTACCGGCCTGCCGGGCAGCATCGATACGCGCCTCGACCAGCCCCATGAACTCATCGAAGATCGCGTTCTGCAAGGCTATGGCAAGCGCGAGGATGCGATTAAGCCAGCGCTGGATCGACGGCAGGTCATCTACCATCGACCCGTCAGGGGCTTCGATCCTGAGACCTGTCAGCTCCTGAAAGTGCCCGAGGCTGACCGCTTCGAGCTTACCGGTGAACAACAAGCCGAACCAGCGGTGGAGCGCCTCCCTGGCGTAGATGCTTTCGAGATTGTCGGCCGGATCGAACAGGTTCTGTCCGCCGGTCTGGCGCTGCCCGCGCGTCAGAGCTCCGAGGCTGTCGAGGCGGCGTGCGATCGTCGAGATGAACCGGCGCTCACCGCGCACATCGGTCGTCACTGGTCTGAACAGCGGGGCTGATGCCTGATTGGTACGATTGGTCCGCCCTAACCCCTGGATTGCAGCATCAGCGCGCCAGCCCGGTTCGAGCAGGAAGTGGACGCGGCGGGCCTGGTTCTTGGCGGCCAGATCGGCATGGTAGCTGCGTCCGGTTCCTCCGGCATCGGAAAAGACGAGAATGCGCTTGCTGCCATCCATGAAGGCCTGGGTTTCAGCGACGTTCGCGCGCGGCGATCGGGATTGGAGTTTCTGATGGCCATCCCCGCTAACGATGAGCCGACGCGTCCGGCCAGTCACTTCCGCCACCTGGTCGACGCCGAAGCGTTCGATGATGGCATCAAGCGCGGTCGCGATGGGCGGCAACGCGCAGAGCTGCTCGATCATCCGGTCGCGGGCGGCGAGTGCCGATCGGCATAGTACCGGCGCGCCTTGCTCATCGCTCATCGGTTCTGAGCGAGGATTGCCGTTTTCATCGGTGAAGACCGCCATCAGCCGGACAGGAAAGCTCTTGGCGAGGTAATCGATCACATATTCCCGCGGGGACAGATCGATCTCCAGCGCTTCGCGCTCCTCATCAGAGATGTCGGCAAGCCGACGATTGAGCATGGCTTCTGCGGTCGAGACCAGCTGGACGACCACGGCGTTCCCCTCGGCAATCGCTGCGTCGATAGCTGGTAACAGGCTGGGCAGCTTCATCGAGAGAAGCAGCTGCGCGAAGAAGCGCTGCTTGGTTCCCTCGAAGATCGAGAGCGCTGCGGACTTGGCACCGGAATTGAGCGTCCCGCCGGTTTCGCTATCGACGATCCGGGTGGCCTCCAGCGCTTCGCGGAGGTTGGCGTGAATGATCGCCCAGGCTTCAGCATAGGCATCGTAAACCGCAACCTGATCCTCGCTCAAGCGATGCTCGAGGATCTCGTATTCGACGCCGGCGAAGGACAATGCGCGCGCGGTGTATAGGCCGAGCGACTTGAGGTCCCGGGCGACCAACTCCATCGCTGCGATCCCGCCGTCACGAATGTCGGCGACGAACGCCTCGCGATTGGCGAAGGCGGTCTCCGGACCCCACAGACCAAGGCGCGTCGCATAGGCCAGGTTGTTGACGTCTGACGCGCCGGTTGCCGAGGCGTAGAGCACGCGTGCCCGCGGCAGGAGGTTCTGCAGGCGCACGCCAGCGATACCCTGCTCCGATCCCTTGACCTTGCCGCGCGATCCTTCCCCGCCAGCGGCATTGGCCATGGCGTGCGCCTCGTCGAACACGATCACGCCGTCGAAATCCTCACCAGCCCAAGCCAGGATCTGGTCGAGGCGGGTTGCATCGTTTCGGCCCGAACGCAGGGTCGGGTAGGTCACGAAGAGAATGCCATCGCGCATGGCGATGGGGGTGCCGAGTTTCCAGGAAGCCAGTGGCTGGATGTCGATCGGTAGGCCGCCAAGCGCAGCCCAGTCGCGCCGGGCATCTTCCAGCAGTGCCTCATTTTTCGAGATCCAGATATGGCGGCGTGCCCCGCGCACCCAGCGATCGAGGATGACGCTGGCAACCTGACGGCCCTTCCCGGCGCCCGTTCCGTCCCCGAGGAAATAGCCCTGGCGGTACGTCTGGCCTTCCGCAGATGCTTTGAGCGAACAGCCCTTGTCCTCTGGCTCGAACCGACCGGGAAGATCGCGCGCATGAGCGCTTGCAGCGTAGATCAGCGTCTCTGCCTGGGCAGCAGACAGCAGCCCCTTGGCAACCAGCCCGTCAGGCAGCTGCGGCACAGCTTCGGGCATCGGCGCGGCGATCGACCCCATGGCGACGGACTCAACGAGCGGCGTCGGATGCTCGGCTGCGCCATGGATCACGATTCTGCTCGGACGATAGGGCAGATAGTGGCCGACCTGAGGCGCAAGCGGCGCAGGCATTTCGAGGGTCTGGTAGGTGAGCGACCCGATGGCGGAGGCTGCAGAAGTGATTCTGGTCGGTGTGGGCAGTGGCCTGCGCGGCGAGGCCACCAAGCGAAACGGCGAACGAACTGGAAGGCTCGATTGCTCGGGAACAGCCTCCAAGCTGGCGCGAGCCGGCAGAGCATCGACTAGATCGACCAGCTGGCCGATTTCGCTGATACGGATTGTGACGGTCTCCTTGGAGCCTCCCACCTTGTCGATGACCAGCAGCCGGGTGGTGATCCCGGTGCCATGCCTGACGAACGCACGTTCGACGGCGACATTGAGCCGCAGCGAAGCTGGCCCGTTCAGCCCGGCCAGAAACCTCGCGCAATCGAACCATTCGGGCATGATTGTGACAAGCCGACCGCCGGACGCCAGACGGTTCCAGGCCGGCTTCAGGTGGCGCGAGCCGGTGCGACTATCGTGCCCTCGCTCGATGCCGTGCGAATAGGGAGGATTCATCAACACGACGCTTGGGGTGATGGCGGGATCAAGCAGTTCATCGATCAGCTCAGCGTCATGACCGGCCACTCGAGCAGCCGGGAACAGGGCATTCAGGCAGTCGCGGCGGAGCGGCGAGATTTCGTTGAGGGCAAGGCGCGAGCCAGCCTTGGCGGCCCAGACCGCGAGCATGCCCGTTCCGGCCGAGGGTTCCAGCACAAGCTCGCCAGTGGCCAGCGCGCAAGCCCGGGCAGCAAGCCAGGCAAGGCGCGGCGGCGTCGCAAACTGCTGCCATTCGATCTGCTCGTCGCTGCGATTGGTCTGGGTCGGCAGTCGAGCATCGAGGGAGCAGAAGAACTGTTCCGCCTCGTCGATCGACGCCGAGAGCAGGATCTGATCCGCTGCTCGCAGGTATTGAACCTGTGCCAGCTCGGTAGCTGCATGGGCGTCACGAACTGACCAACGCCCGAGAGCATCGCTCCCCCCGAAGTGCTCTGTCATGATGCGCGTGACGTCGCTGCGTGAAAGCGCGCGGCCTGCCTCCAACTCGGATGCCATGGTCTGGGCCGCCATCACAACGACGGGCGGTGATGGTTCATCGAATGCGAAGGCGAGGGAAGAATTGGACATGGGAACCTCCTGACGAGGTCCTGCGGCGGGCAGGCCTCAATCAGCCAAAGGCTCCCTCCGCTCTGCCCGATGGATCAGGTTTTCGGGCAAGCCGCGACTGCAGCTCATCGTTCCAGTCAAAACCTAGCGAGGCTGGTGCTCGTGAGTGGATGACACGATCAGGCGCAGCGTAGGCCTTGAGCGCGCGCTCCTCGGCGAGAGCGCCTCCGGCGTCATTGTCGATGAACAGGAAGAGCTCGCGCACGCTTTCAGGGATCGAAACCAGACCGAACCGCTCGTTCCCAAGCGTTGCCCAGCACGGGATACCGAACAGCTGCATGGCTGAGAGTGCACTCTCGATTCCTTCGGCAAGGCCCAAACGCCCCTGAAGTGCAGGGGCAATCCTGACAGCACCATAGCCAAGGCTGCCGAGCGCACGCTTGGGCCGCTCGAAACTGGCCAGCTTGCCGCTCGCCACATCAAGAAATGTCCTATGTACTGCGATAATGCCAATGTCAGTCGTGACTGCCGCCAACATCGCAGGGAGAAATTGAACTGCCCCGCGTGGTCCGAGCGGCGTACGTTCCAGGTAACGGAACTGGTCAGATGAGCGCTGGAGACCGCGCTGTGAGAGATATCGTTCGACGGGGCTGTCGGAGATCGCCGAAGCTGATTGCCACAAGCGTCGCGCATTGGGACTGAAGTCACCCCGATTTTGCCGATCGGCGGTCCCAGCGCCAGAACCATCAAAGAGCTCTCGGCTCCGAACGCCCTGGCTATCCAATGCTGCAATGACGTCCTCATTCGAACATCCGGCGAAGCAATGGAACAGGATGGCCTTTCGCCCCAACGTCACGCTCAGCGACGGTGTGCGATCGTCGTGAGCGGGACAGCAGCACATGCCCCTGCTCTGGCGCCATGTTCCCTTGAGACTTTCGACGATCGTGCGGGCGCGGCGTTCGAGTTGATGAGTGTTCTTTAGCAGGGGCATCGACCTACTCCGGTTGAGGTGCACTCCCCGTGCAGCCTCCGCTCTGCACCAGCGCCAAAGCATTTTCCTACATCATTTGTTCTTTATATGTTCTCACTCGATTCGGCTATAGAAGGATCGAGAAATGACAATGAAAGTCCTCTTGATCGGTGGCATTGCCATCGCATCAGCCATTCCTGCCAATGCCCAGGATCTGCCAAGGCCAGAAGTCCCCGAGCAACATGCAGGTCCATCCGGCGGCATTAGGATTGCAGAAGCATCGAACGGGTTTCAGCTGGTCGAGCATGGCTTCTGGCAATCCGCGCAGGCCGCCGCAGCACAAAGTTCGAGCGCTGCGGAAAACAAACGGGTGAACCTGCCGTACAGGTATGAGCCCACGACCAAAGTTGGCCCATCCGGATTTCGGCGGGCGAGCTACCTGCCTCACGTCTATGCGGCCGAAGCGAAGTATTCATTACCCACCGGCCTGCTCGACGCGCTCGTCTGGACGGAATCCCGCTATAATCCCCTTGCTGTCAGCCCGGCAGGCGCTGCGGGCCTTGGCCAGCTGATGCCAGCAACTGCAAAGGAACTCGGCGTCGTCAATCGCTTTGACCCCATGGCCAATATCTTTGGCGCGGCGCGGTATCTGAGGCAGATGCTCGACAGGTTCGGCGTGGTTCACCTCGCCGTGGCGGCCTATAATGCCGGTCCAGGCGCAGTCGAACGCGCAGGCGGTATTCCGCGGAATGGCGAGACCCCCGGATATGTCCGCGACGTCCTCCGACACTGGCAGCTTTGATACGAACTGAATCGAGTGAGATTAGATTGAACTGACGCATAAAATGATCGGCGTCACGCGGCACGCTTCCGCCCCTTCCTGATGTCGACCACCTTGCGCCCATCGAGAAAATCAGCCCAATCCTGCATCATTCGCCGGCGGGGGGCGAGATACTCAGCAGCGTTGTAGGCACCCCGGACATCGTTCTTCTCAGAATGGGCAAGTTGCATCTCAACCCAATCCTCATGGTATTTCCGGATCCACATCGCTGGCTTGCCAAACTCCACCAGCTGCTCGTTCGCCCATGTGCTGGCAAGCCCTCGAAATCCGTGGACGGTCTGCCGACTATGATAACCAAGGCGGTACAGCGCATAGATCATGGTGTTTTCAGAAAGCGGCTTGTCTGGGTGGGTCCCAGGAAACAGGTAATCGCCGGCCGCCGATGATACCATTTTTCTAGCAATGAGTGCGGCCTGAGCGGAAAGCGGAACAAGGTGTTCACGCCCCATCTTCATGCGAGCAGCCGGAATCCGCCAAACGGGTTCCGTACCATCGAGATTTTCGAATTCAGATTTGACTGCTAGCCGAAGCTCTTTTGTTCTGACCCAGGTCAGCAAGGCGAATAGTACCGCATCGCGGGTGATAGCCGAGCGCCGGTCACCCTCCTCTTGATAGGCTCGCAGCTTTTCGAGGAACGCCGGTATTTCGGCCAAAGGAAGGCGGCTCATGTGCTGCACCCTGGGCCTGGGCTTGAGCGCTCCGCGAAGATGAGCAGTGGGATCGCTGGATGCCAGCCCACAAGCAATCGCGAACTGAAAGACCTGCCCTACCCCTTGCTTGGCTCGCCGACTGATATCGAGCGCACCTCGTGTCTCAATTCTGCGGATCATCTGCAAGACATCTGGGGCAGTGATCTCGTGGATCAGCCTTTGTCCCAGGGAGGGGAACACGTCCCGCTCCATTCGTGACCAGACACGTTCGGCATGTGCCGGATTCAACGCCGACTGGCGGTTCTCGTGCCAGCGTTTCGCCACCATGTAGAAGGTGTCACCGTTCTCCGATGTCACCTCGCCCTTGGCCTTCATCGGATCCTTGCCCTCGGCAAGCAGCGCCTTAGCGGCTTTGCGCTTATCCCGGGCAGCTGCGATCCCCAGCGCCGGATAAGCCCCGAACGACAGCAGCTTTTCCTTTCCTGCAAAGCGGTACTTCAGCCGCCAAAGCCTCGTGCCATTTGGCTGGACGAGCAGGAACAAGCCCTCGCTATCGGCAAGCTTATAAGCCCGCTCGCGGGGCTTGGCATTTTTGGCTTGAGTCTCCGTCAGAGGCATGGGGGTATCGCTCCTTTCCGATACTCCGCAAAACTACCCCCAAAATACCCCCACACCAAATCTGGCTGCATGTGGAAGGGCACGGGCGCATGCGGACGCGAATCACCCGCAACCCTCTGCTTTTTCTTCGATTTTTGGAAAAATGCGGAAGCTGATGGAAGCTTCCGGATAGGGTTATGGTAGCGGAGGAGGGACTCGAACCCCCGACACGCGGATTATGATTCCGCTGCTCTAACCGGCTGAGCTACTCCGCCATACCAATGCCGCGCCCCGCATCACGGGGGCAGGCGGCGGCTCATAAGGTGCGCTTTCGCTGCGGTCAAGCGTCCTGTTTGCCGCGAAACTTCCACACCTGCACCGGCTCCCAATGAGGTCCGCGATAAATGTGCAAGCCTAGGCCCGTGAAGGCGAATTGTGGGTGCGGCAGGACCGGTTCCAGCGCGCGTTGCAAGGCCAGCGCATCTTCGCGCTTCACCTTGTTCTGCACCGTGATGTGCAGTTTCTTGCCGCCCTGGTCCTGCTTGGTCAGCATGTCCCAGAAATGATCGGCAATCCGCTTGCGCACAGCGAGCAAGGCGGGCGAGCGCAGCGCTATGGCCGTACCGCCGCCCAGGTCCATCAACCCGGTGACCTCGGCCTTGGGCGGAGCGAACTCACCCGCCATGGCCGCCAGAAAGCGCGGCAGCTCTTCTTTCAGCGAGGGGGCGAAGGAGTGGAACAGCGTGACATGCGCTTTCAGCCAGTTGCGCTCTGGCGGGAAATGCGCGCGGCGCAGGCCATCGGCCCAGGCCAGAATGTCCGGGGGCAATTCCCCCGTGACAATGAACGGTGCGGGCGGCTTTTGGGAGAGGGGGTCAGGGTCCACCGCCCGCACCTAACTGAAATCGGCTGATCAGGCCACCGGGTCGTTGGTCAGCGCGCCAAGCAGCTTTTCCGGTGCGGTTTCGCCATAGGGATCGCTGTCCGCGCCGCTATCGTTGATGCCCGGCTCTTCGAACCAGTGGGTGATTTGGTTGTCGTCAACGATCATCGCATAGCGCCACGAACGATAGCCGAAGCCCAGGTGATCCTTGTCGATCAGCATGCCCATGCGGCGGGTGAAGTGGCCCGAACCGTCGGGCAGCAGCTTGACCTTTTCCAGGCCCAGGCTCTTGCCCCACTGGTACATGACGAAAGCGTCGTTGACCGACAGGCAGTACACCTCGTCCACGCCGGCTGCCTTGAACAGGTCGTAAAGACGCTCGTAATTCGGGCACTGCTCGTTGCTGCAGGTCGGCGTGAAAGCGCCGGGAAGCGAGAATACCACGACCTTCTTGCCCGCGAATTCATCGCGCACGTTCAGGTCCTGCCAGCGGAACGGGTTCGGCCCGCCGATCGATTCGTCACGCACGCGGGTCTTCAGGGTAACGTCGGGGATGGTACGTCCAAGCATGTGAGTGTCTCCTTGTTCGCCGCCCGCACTAGGCGGCAGGCTTTGATCCGTAAAACAGGCAAACGCGGCCAGAATGATCGGCTGAGGCGATTAATTGCCTGCTTAGAAATTCCTTGCGTCAAAACGCCAGTGGCAGCATCCCGTTCCACGGAGAGAGGAGACTTGCCGATGTACCGCCCCGCCCTGCGGTTGACCGCCGCTGCCCTGCTTCTGAGCGGCACTGCCGCTCTGGCCCAGAACGCTTCCCCCGCCCCAATCGCAGACCCGGCGCTGCAACCAAAGCCCGCCAGCGCTGCCACGATTGCCGCGCAAAAGGCGGCGCAGGCAGGCCTGCCGGTGGAGGATGGCCGCGATGCGGACTTCGCGGCGCGCGGCTTCCTGGGCAGCCTGACCGATCCGATCATCCGCAATGCCCAGGGGCAGCCGGTGTGGAACCTCGCCGCCTATGACTGGGTGGATGGCCCTGCCCCGGCCACCGTCAATCCCTCGCTGTGGCGGGAAGTCAGCAACCTGCGCAAGCATGGCCTGTTCGAAGTGAGTGAGGGCGTCTGGCAGGTCCGCGGCTTTGACATTTCGAACATGACCGTGGTGCGCGGCGCGAACGGGTGGATCGTGATCGACCCCCTCACCACCCGTGAAACGGCGGCAGCAGCTCTGGAACTGGTCAATGCCAAGCTGGGCAAGCGCCCGGTCAGCGCGGTCATCTATAGCCACAGCCACGCCGATCACTTCGGCGGAGTGCGCGGCATCACCAGCGACGCAGACGTCAAGGCCGGCAAGACCACGATCATCGCGCCCGCCAAGTTCATGGAAGAAACCGCTTCGGAAAACGTCATGGCCGGTGCGGCGATGGGCCGCCGCGCGACTTACCAGTTCGGCACCTCGCTGAAACCGGGCGCGCAGGGCCAGATGGGTTCGGGCATCGGGGTGGGAACCTCGGCCGGGGAAATCACCCTGATCGCGCCGACCGACAGTGTCGAGCGGACCGGCGAGACCCGTGTGGTCGATGGCGTTCCGATGGAATTCCAGATCGTCTCGGGCAGCGAGGCACCCAGCGAGCTGAACGTCTACCTCGTCCCGCAGCGCACTTTCCTGTCATCGGAAATGAGCACCTGTTCGCTGCACAATATCCTCACCCCGCGCGGGGCCAAGGTGCGCGATGCGCATGCCTGGGCAGGCTTTCTGGACGAAGCGCTGCGGCTTTACGGCAATCGCAGCGAGGTGGTGATCTCCAGCCACTGCTGGCCGCGCTTTGGCCCGCAGGAAGTGAGCGGAATGCTGGCCAGTCAGCGCGACAATTACCGCTATCTCCACGATCAGACCGTGCGCCTGATGAACCAGGGCGAGACCCAGGCCGAAATTGCCGAGCGCCTGACCCAGCCAGCAGAGCTTTCGCAGCAATGGTACAACCGGGGCTATTACGGCACCTACAGCCACAATTCGAAGGCGATCTACCAGTGGTATCTGGGCTGGTACGATGCCAACCCGGCCAACCTGAACCCCTGGCCGCCGCAGGAACGGGCCAAGCGCTATGTTGCGGCCATGGGCGGCGGGAAGAAGGTTCTGGCCACGGCCAAGGCGGCAATGGCATCGGGCGACTATCGCTGGGCTTCGGACCTGCTCAACCAGTTGGTCTTTGCCGATCCAACGAACAAGCAGGCCCGCGCCTTGCTGGCCGACAGCTATGAGCAGCAGGGTTACCAGGCGGAAAGCGGCATCTGGCGCAACCAGTTCCTTTCCGCCGCGCGCGAACTGCGCGAAGGCTATGCGCCTTCGGGGGCCCGCACGACCCAGAGCAGCGACATGATCGCCGCTGTGCCGACCCAGTTGCTGATGGATTCGATGGCCACCCGCTATGACCCGGCAAAGAATGCGCGGCCCGGCCAAAGCATCAACCTGGTGGTGACCGACCGCAAGGAAACGGTCGGGCTGGACGCAGGCAAGAACGTGTTGATTGCCCGCGTCGGTCAGCCTTCCGCTAATCCGGCCGCCACGGTGACCGGGCCGCGTCAGCTGATTCTGGCGCTGCTGTTCATGAAGCTGCCGCTGGACCGATTGCAGGCGGCGGGCCTGAAGGTCGAAGGCGATGCCGCTGCGGTCAGCGCGATCCAGGCCGCGCTCGATCCGGTGCCCAGCGGGTTCAATATCGTCGAGCCGTAATCGGCATCACCGGACGCGGCGGCTTTGCCTAGAAGTCGCCGCGTTCCTTGCGGATCTTGAACCACTTGGCGACGTTGGCGTTGTGCTCGTCCAGGGTCTTGGCAAAGGCGTGGCCGCCGCTGCCATCGGCCACCATGTACAGCACATCGGTATCCGCCGGGTTCGTCACGGCAGCAATCGAATCGCGCCCCGGGTTGGTGATCGGCCCCTTGGGCAAGCCCGCCATGGTGTAAGTGTTGTAGTCATTCACAGCGCGAATTTCCGACTGGAGAATGCGGCGGCCCAGCGGCTTGCCCTTGGTGATCGGATAGATGATCGTGGGATCGGCCTGTAGACGCATCCCCTCCCGCACGCGGTTGGAATAGAGCCCGGCCACCATGGTCCGTTCGCTGGCCTTGCCGGTTTCCTTCTCGACGATGGAAGCCAGGATGATCGCTTCTTGCGGACTTTGCACGACCGCGTTCTTGCCGCGCTTGGCCCATTCCTCGGCCAGAGCCTGCTTCATCGCTGCCTGCATCCGCGCAACGACCGCCTGGCGGCTTTCGCCGCGCTGGATTTCGTAAGTATCGGGCAGGATCGAGCCTTCGGCGGGAACGGCGATCTCTCCCGATAGGAGCGGATTGGCCATCAGCCGCTCATAGACCATGATCGAAGGCATTCCTTCGGGCACGGTGACGAAGCGGCGCAGCACTTCATCGCCGGTCAGCAAGCGGAACACCTGCGCCATGGAGGCCCCGGCCGGCAGGGCAAATTCCCCTGCCTTGACCTTGGACCCCATGCCCAGCACCCGGGCGCGCAGCTTGAAGGCGGTGGCCGAGGAAATAGCCCCTTCCGCTTCAAGCTTAGCCGCCACGCTGGACAGGCTCGAGCCATCGGGCACGCGGAAAGCCGCTTCCTTGACCAGCGGGCCGGACACGTACCAACCGCCCAGGAACCAGGCCATGAAGCCAAGCAGCAGGGCCGCCGCCGCGATGAACGGCTTGCGGCCCCTGCGAGATCCGAACATCAGTCTTCCACAGCCTTGACGATGATGCTGGCATTGGTGCCGCCAAAGCCGAACGAGTTGTTCAGCGCGGCGCGCACGGTGCGCTTCTTGGCCACCTTGGGCACCAGGTCGACGCCTTCGGTGCCTTCGTCCGGATTGTCGAGGTTCAGCGTCGGCGGCACGATCTGGTCGCGGATCGCCAGGATGCAGAAGATCGCCTCAACCGCACCGGCACCGCCCAGCAAGTGGCCGATGGCCGACTTGGTCGAGCTCATCGAGGCACCGGCCAGATCGTCGCCCAGCACGCGCTTTACCGCGCCCAGCTCGATCGTGTCGGCCATGGTCGAGGTGCCGTGGGCGTTGACGTAGTCAATGTCGCCCGGGCCCATTCCGGCCTTCTTCAGCGCCATGCGCATGGCCAGTTCCGCGCCCTTTCCTTCGGGGTGCGGGGCGGTGACGTGATAGGCATCGCCCGACAGGCCATAGCCGACCACTTCGGCATAGATCTTCGCGCCGCGCGCCTTGGCGTGTTCGTATTCTTCCAGCACGACAACGCCCGCGCCCTCGCCCATCACGAAACCGTCGCGGTCCTTGTCATAGGGGCGGCTGGCCTGTTCGGGGCGGTCGTTATAGCTGCAATTAAGCGCGCGCGCCTGGGCAAAGCCAGCCACGCCGAGCGGGTTCACAGTGCTTTCCGCACCGCCCGCCAGCATCACATCGGCATCGCCATCGCGGATCATCCGCGCCGCATCGCCGATTGAATGCGCGCCGGTAGAGCAAGCCGTGACCACAGCGTGGTTCGGACCCATCAGGCCGTACTTGATCGAGACCTGGCCAGAGATCAGGTTGATCAGGCGGCCATGGACGAAGTGCGGGCTGACGCGGCCCGGACCCTTCTCGTGCAGGACGATCGATTCGCTTTCGATCCCCGGCAAACCGCCGATTCCCGAACCGATCGAGCAGCCGGTGCGCAGCTTCAGATCGTCGTCCATTTCGGCCAGGCCCGCATCTTCCAGCGCTTGTCCGGCAGCATCGATGCCATAGACGATGAACGGATCGACCTGGCGCTGGATCTTGTGATCCACGCGCTTCATCGGATCGAATCCCCACGGGTGATCCGCAGGCTTTACCTCGCAGGCGATGTGGCACTTGTGATCGGCCGTATCGAAGCGGGTAATCTTGCCCGCGCCGCTCTTGCCGGCGATCAGGTTGGCCCAGGTGGTTTCGACATCGCCGCCCAGGGGGGTGACAAGGCCAAGTCCGGTTACGACGACACGCCGCATTGCACTATCTCCAAAACCTCAAAACACAACAGGCCCAGCCCTTTGCGGGGCCGAGCCTGTCAAAGACCGCGAACTACGTCAAACCGTACCTTCAAGGGCCGGGAAACGCCGGTCGGGCCTGTGGGCCAAAGGCAATCAGCCCTTGTTGTCGTTGATGTACTTGATCGCATCGGCGACAGTGCTGATCTTTTCAGCAGCATCGTCCGGGATTTCGACGCCGAATTCTTCTTCGAACGCCATCACCAGCTCAACGATGTCGAGCGAGTCGGCGCCCAGATCGTCGATAAAGCTGGCATCTTCGGTAACCTTGTCAGCCTCGACGCCGAGGTGTTCGACAACGATCTTCTTAACGCGATCGGCGGTGTCGCTCATGGATATGTCCCTTCGTGAACGGCAGATGAAATTTGTTCGGACCTCGCCCTAGAGAACGCCGCGCGCGCTGGCAAGAGGGTGCGCGGCTTCCTCACGGAAACGAAGCAGTTTGCCCACAAAAGCGCTTAGGCCTTCGGAGGTTCCACCACGCGGATGTGCAATTCGCGCAGCTGCTTTGGTTCGGCGAAAGACGGTGCGCCCATCAGCAGGTCTTCGGCCCGCTGGTTCATCGGGAACAGCGTGATTTCGCGCAGGTTCTGCACCCCGCACAGCAGCATGACCATGCGGTCCACACCGGCGGCCATCCCGCCATGCGGCGGCGCGCCATACTGGAACGCGCGGTACATTCCGCCAAAGCGTTCTTCAACGTCGGCCTTGCTCAGGCCAACCAGTTCGAACGCCTTGACCATCAGGTCCGGGTGCTGGTTGCGGATCGAGCCCGAGGCCAGTTCGTAACCGTTGCAGACCATGTCGTACTGATAGGCCTTGATGGTGAGCGGGTCCTGCCCTTCCAGCGCCTCAAGCCCGCCCTGCGGCATCGAGAACGGGTTGTGCGCAAAGTCGAGCTTCTTGTTGTCCTCGTCCCATTCGTAGAACGGGAAATCGACGATCCAGCAGAAGCGGAACGCGTCCTGCTCGGTCAGTTCCAGCTGCTCCCCAACGCGGACGCGGGCCTGACCGGCCAGCTTGGCGGCCTGGTCTTCCTTGCCCGCGGCAAAGAACGCGCCGTCGTTCGGGCCAAGGCCCAGCGAATCCCACAGCGCGGCCATCTTGTCCTCGCCGTGGTTCTTGGCGATGGGGCCGCCGAACACGCCATCCTTGCGGGTGGCATAGCCCAGGCCGGCATGGCCTTCGCTGCGCGCCCACTCGTTCATGTCGTCAAAGAACTTGCGGCTCTTGTCCGCCGTGTCCGGCGCGGGAATCAGGCGCACGACGCCGCCCGAACCGACGATCTTTTCGAACAGGCCAAAGCCCGATGCGGCGAATTCGCTGGTTACGTCGCGGATGATCAGCGGGTTGCGCAGGTCCGGCTTGTCCGTGCCATAGTCGAGCATCGCCTGGGCATAGGGGATGCGGGGGAATTCGCCCGCCGGGGTGACCTTGCGGCCATCGGCGAACTTTTCGAAGATCCCGGCCATGACCGGCTCCATCGTCTCCCACACTTCTTCCTGGGTGACGAAGCTCATTTCCAGGTCGAGCTGGTAGAACTCGCCCGGCAGGCGGTCAGCGCGCGGGTCTTCGTCGCGGAAGCACGGCGCGATCTGGAAATAGCGGTCGAACCCGGCGACCATCAGCAGCTGCTTGTACTGCTGCGGCGCCTGCGGCAGCGCGAAGAACTTGCCCGCGTGGATGCGGCTGGGGACCAGGAAGTCACGCGCGCCTTCGGGGCTGCTCGCAGTGAGGATCGGCGTCGAATATTCGGTGAAGCCGATGTCTTCCATCCGGCGGCGGGTTTCGCGGATGATCTGGGTGCGCTTGACGATATTGGCGTGCAGCGTTTCGCGGCGCAGGTCGAGGAAGCGGTACTTCAGGCGCACGTCCTCGGGATATTCCTGCTCACCGGCGACCGGCATCGGCAGTTCCTCGGCGCGGCTGAGCACCGTGGCGGAGCGGGCGAACACTTCGATCTCACCGGTCGGCAGGTTCGGGTTCACGGTTCCGGCGCTGCGGGCCTTGACCTCACCCTCGATGGTGACAACCGATTCCACCCGCAGCCCTTCCAGCACCGGCAAGGCCGGGCTGTCCACGTCGGCGACGATCTGGGTCATGCCGTAGTGATCGCGCAGGTCGACGAACAGGACGCCGCCGTGATCGCGCTTGCGGTGGACCCAGCCCGAAAGGCGGATGGTCTGGCCGACGTCGCTGGCGCGCAGGGCGCCGCAGGTGTGCGAACGATAAATGTGCATCGAAACTCTTTCCAAGCGGCCCACTTTGTTGCAGGGGCGAAAGCGCGGCTAACAGGCGATAGCCGCAGATTTGTCAAGCCGCAGGCCCGCACGGGCCTACCTGAAGAAAAAGAAGAATGAAAATCCATCCCCTGATTACCACGTCCGAAGCCCTTTCGGAACTCTGCGCCCGCCTTGCCAAGGCCGATTTCGTGTGCGTCGACACCGAATTCATGCGCGAAAACACCTATTGGCCGGAACTCTGCCTGATCCAGATTGCGGACACCAACGAAGCGGCCGCGATCGATCCGCTGGCCAGGGACATCGACCTGTCCCCGCTGCTGGACCTGCTGGTCGATAACGAGGACGTGCTGAAAGTCTTTCACGCGGGCGGGCAGGACGTCGAAATCGTCTACAACCTGACCGGCAAGACCCCCCACCCGATCTTTGACACGCAGATCGCGATGATGGCCGTCAGCCAGAGCGAGCAGATCGGCTATTCCAACCTGGTCGAATCGTGGCTGGGCATGACCATCGACAAGGGCGCGCGGTTTACCGACTGGTCGCGCCGCCCGCTGACGGAACGCCAGATCGACTATGCGATTGGCGACGTTACCCACCTCGCCCGGATTTTCCCCAAGTTGCTCCAACGCCTGATCAAGACCGGGCGCGGCGAATGGCTGGACATCGAAATGGAAAAGCTGGCCGATCCGGCTGGCTATCGCAACGACCCGTCCGAAGCGTGGCAGCGGATCAAGGCGCCGGGCCGCAATCCGGCCATGCTGGGACGGCTGAAGGCTCTGGCCCACTGGCGCGAACTGGAAGCGCAGGACAAGAACATCCCGCGCGGCCGCATTGCCCGCGATGAAACGGTTGCCGACATTGCCTCCCACCCGCCCAAGACCCAGGCCGACCTGGCCAAGGTGCGCGGGCTTTCCGCAGCGTGGAAGGACAACGAGATCGGCAAGCGGTTGATGGCGACGCTGGAGGCGGCCAAACCGCTGACCGAGGCGGAAATGCCCGCCCGCACCCCGCGCGGCGCGCCGCTGGGCAAGGAAGGCGCGCTGGTGGCCGACCTGCTCAAGCTGCTGCTCAAGATTCGCAGCCGCGAAATCGACGTCGCTTCGCGCCTGCTGGCCCGCAGCGAGGATCTGGAACTGCTCGCCGCCGGGATTCGCGAACTGCCCTTGCTGCAAGGCTGGCGTTTCGAAGTGTTCGGGAAGGACGCGCTGGACCTGGTCGAGGGCAAGATGGCCTTTGCCGTGGTCAATGGCCGCCTGAAAATGACCCGGATCGAAGCACCTGCGCCTGAACCGGAAGCCCAGGCTGAACCGGAAGCCCAGTCAGAACCGGAAGCCGAACCTCTGTCCGAACCGGCAGCGGAGGACAGCGAATGAGCACCTACCTGCCGACGCTCAAGCAGCTGCAATACCTGGTGGCATTGCACGAACATGGGCACTTCGGCAGGGCGGCGGACGCTTGCTTCGTCTCGCAATCGACGCTTTCCGCAGGTCTGCGTGACCTCGAAACGCTGCTGGGCGTGGCCCTGGTCGAACGGACTAAGCGCGCGGTGCGCTTTACCCCGCTGGGCAATGCGGTCGTGTCCAAGGCCCACCGTCTGCTGCGTGAGGCGGAGGAATTGTCTGACATGGTCCAGTCCGCTGGCCAGCCGCTGTCGGGCGAAGTGCGGATGAGCGTGATCCCGACCATCGCGCCCTTCCTGCTGCCGCGCATGTTGCCGCGCCTGCGGCGTGAACGGCCGCAGCTCAAGCTGTTCCTGCGCGAAGAACCCAGCGCTGCCGCCATCGAATCGCTGCATCACGGGCGGTCGGACTGCGTGCTGCTCGCCCTGCCCTTCCCGACTGGCGAAGTGGAAAAGGAAACGATCGAGCTGGACGCGCTGTGGGTCGCCTTCCCCAAGGACGACCCGCGCGATCCGCCCGAGGAAATCTCGCCCGATCTTATCGACGAGAACCGCCTGCTGCTGCTGGAAGACGGGCACTGCCTGAAAGAGCATGCGCTGGCCGCCTGCAACCGCCCGGAACTGCGCGCCTCTGCCACGATGATCGGGACCAGCCTGCATACCCTGGTGCAGATGGTCGACAACGGCCTGGGCCTGACCATGCTGCCGGAAATGGCGCTGGACGCTGGCATCCTGAACGGAACGCAGGTCGTGGCGCGGCCGCTCATCAGCGAAAGCGCCAACCGCGAGATTGCCTTGGTCTGGCGCAAGAACAGCCCGCGCGCCGAGGAATTCCGCCTGCTGGCGGAGGAACTGCGCGCCGGCTAGGCGCTCAATCCATGTGCTTCAGGCCGACCCGCAGGTAATCCCAGCCGGTGATCACGGTCAGCACGGCAGCGGCCCACAGCGTGGTCAGGCCCACGGTATGCGGCACGTTCATGCTGAGGCCTCCTAGCTCCACCGTCCACCAGGGCATGGCCCGGCCCAGGATCAGCGCACCCAGACAGACCATCTGAAAGGTCGTTTTCCACTTCGCCAGGCGGCTTACGGGCACAGAGACCTGCAATCCGCCCAGAAACTCACGCAGGCCCGATACGGCAATTTCGCGGGCCAGAATGATCAGCCCCGCAATCACATGGGCATCGCCGACATAGGGCCCGCGCAGCACGCCTTGCGCGGCCAGCACCAGGATCACCGTGGCGACCATGATCTTGTCGGCAATCGGATCGAGGAAGATCCCCAGCTTGCTGACCGTCCCGCTCGACCGGGCAAGATAGCCGTCGAAATAGTCGGTAATGCCCATGGCGCAGTACAGCGCAAAGGCCATCAGATAGCCCCACTCCCAGTCCGGCCACCACATCAGGAAGGCCAGCAGCGGCAAGGCCACGATCCGCGAAAGCGTAAGGATGTTGGGAAGAGACATCATCGCCCCCTTCGATAGCGACCAAGTCCCCGGTGCAAAAGAGGAGACTTTGCACTTGTCCCATAGGCAATCGCCGCTAGGGTCCGCGCCAAACGGGGACCGCTGAAACCTGCATGACTACCCAGACCCACCTGATCCACAGTCGGCGTTTCCTGCCGCTGTTCGTCACCCAGCTGCTCAACGCCTTCAACGACAACCTGTTCAAGAACGCGATGGTCCTGTTCGTCGTGTACCAGGTCTATCAGTCCGAGCAGGAAGGCGCACAGTTCAGCGCGATTGCCTCGGCCATCTTCATCCTGCCATTCTTCCTGCTTTCCGCGATTGCCGGACAAATGGCCGACATGCGCGACAAAGCGCGAATCATCCGCATGGTGAAAGCGGCTGAAATCGGCATCATGCTGGTTGGCGGCGCGGGCCTGTTCCTCGCCTGGCAAGGCACCATGGTGACCACGCTGGCCATTCCGCTGATGCTGCTGGCCCTGCTTGGCATGGGGGTGCATTCCACCTTCTTCGGCCCGATCAAGTACGCGATCCTGCCGCAGCACTTGCACCAGGACGAGGTTCTGGCCGGGACCGGGCTGGTCGAAGCAGGCACCTATATCGCGATCCTGGCCGGAACCATCGTTGCGGGCTGGATCGAGGTGGAATGGGCGGCCCTGGCTGTTCTGGCGACGTCGGTGGTCGGTTACATCACCAGCCGCCACGTCCCCCCTGCCCCGCCGCAGGGAGAGATAGAGCCGCTCGACTATCATTTCGTGCGCGCCTCGATCGACCTGGTGAAGCGTACCGCCCATGACAAGCGAGTGTTCCTGGCGATCATGGCGATCAGCTTTTTCTGGACCGTCGGCACCGTCCTGTTCATCCAGTTCCCGCCGCTCGCCAAGCACGTGCTGCACGCCAACAAGGAAGTGGCCAGCCTGTTCCTGGTGATCTTCTCGGTCGGCGTGGCGATTGGTTCGATGTCGGTCAACGCCCTGCTGAAAGGCACGGTTTCGGCGCGCTATTCTCCGGCTTCGGTGCTGGTCATGGCGGCCTTCGTCGGCGTGTTCTTCCTGATCTGCCGGCAGTGGCCGCAGCTTCCGGAAGGATCGCTTTACGACACCGCCGGGTTCATCGCGATGCCGCTGGCGATTCCGCTGCTGCTGGCGCTGCTTGGCATTGCCGTGGCCGGGGGCATGTTCGTGGTGCCGCTTTATGCCTTTCTCACCACCTTCGTCGACAAGACCCAGACCTCGCGGACCATCGCGGCGAACAACATCGTCAATTCCGGGGCCATGGTGATCGGCTCGCTGCTCGCCAGCGGGCTATCGGCAGCAGGCGTTTCGATCGTGAACCAGGTCCTGCTGAGCGCGGTGATGTGCATCTATTCCGCGCACCTGGCCCGCAAACTGGTCCAGGCAGAGCGCGCCGCTCAGGCGATATAGAGGCTGACCGCCAGGAAGCAGGCGCAATAGGCCAGCAGGAATTCGCGCACGTCCTGCGCCGTGATGCCGCGCCAGCCGCGCTTTGGCTGCGGCAGGTCCTGACACTGCCCCAGGCCCAGCCGCGCGCGCAACGGGTGTCGCGCCGCTTCATTCGTCAGGACCAGGCTCCGCCGCTTCATGCCTCCAGATTAAGGACTTGTTGACCATCGGACCAGCCGGAAAACGTGGTTAACCCGTAGATTCTCGTAGTCCGGCAACAACCATGCGGGGGAATTGCCTTCACTCGCGTTGCCGGTTTGATTTGAGGCGGTTAAGGTCCACCCATGAACCAGACTTCGACCGTGAATGGCGGGCGGCTGCTCGTCGATTGCCTGATCGCCCAGGGGGCCGACCGCGTCTTTACCGTGCCGGGGGAAAGCTTCCTGGCGGTCCTCGATGCCCTGCACGATTCGCCCGAAGTGCAGACCGTGATCTGCCGCCAGGAAGGCGGCGCGGCCTTCATGGCCTGTGCCGATGGCGCGATGACCGGGCGCCCCGGCGTCTGCTTCGTCACCCGCGGTCCCGGCGCCACCAATGCCAGCATCGGCGTGCACGTTGCCATGCAGGATTCGCAGCCGATGCTGCTGTTCATTGGCGACGTCGATCGCGGCATGAAGGACCGCGAAGGGTTCCAAGAAGTCGATTTCGGCCAGATGTTCGGCCCGCTCGCCAAGCTGGTCCTGCGCATCGACGATCCCCGCCGCATTCCGGAATACATCGCCCGCGCCTGGACCGTGGCCCAGGCCGGTCGTCCCGGTCCGGTGGTGATTGCCTTGCCCGAGGACATGCTGCTGGAAGAAGTCAGCGACGTCCTGCCCCGCCCGGCGGTCTATCGCCCAGCCCAGCCGGTCTGCCCCGATGCCATGGGCGCGCTGATGGGCCTGCTGGAGGATGCGGCAGCGCCCATCGCCATCGTCGGCGGCGCAGGCTGGCACGCCAAGGCGCGCGAGCATTTCACCGAATTTGCCGAGCGTATCGGCCTGCCCGTGGCCGGAGCATTCCGCCGCCAGGACGCCATTTCCAACTCCAGCAAGGTCTGGGCCGGAAACCTGGGCTATGGCCCCAACCCCAAGCTGGTCCAGCGGATCAAGGAGGCCGACCTGATCCTGGCCGTGGGCGCGCGCCTGGGCGAGGCGACGACGGACGGCTATACGCTGATCACGCCCGATCATCCAGGCCAGACCCTGGTCCACGTCCATCCCGACCCGAACGAACTGGGGCACGTCTACCGCGCGGACCTGGCCATCTGTGCCGACATGGCGGAGTTCGCCGAGACGGCGGCGCTGTGGGACGATGACATCGTCTCCTTCGACGCCGGGCGCGAGGCGCACTGTGAGTGGCTGGAATGGACCACCGCCGCGCCTGCCCCCTATGCGCTCGACATGGCGGCCTGCGTCACCGCGATGCGCGAAGCCCTGCCGGATGACAGCATCATCTGCAACGGCGCGGGTAACTTCTCGGGGTGGTGGCACCGCTATTGGCATTACAACGGCTTTCCGACCCAGCTTGCCCCGACTGCCGGAGCCATGGGCTATGGCGTGCCAGCCGCCGTCGCTGCGGCCCTGCGCCATCCGGAACGGACAGTCGTGGCTCTGGCCGGAGACGGGGATTTCCTCATGAACGGGCAGGAACTGGCCACCGCCGTCCAGTACGGCTGCGACATGCTGGTCGTGCTGGTCGATAATGGCGCTTACGGCACGATTCGGATGCATCAGGAGCGCGAGTTTCCAGAGCGGATTTCGGGGACCACCCTGCACAACCCGGACTTTGCCGCACTGGCCATCGCCTATGGCGGCTGGGCGCGCCGGGTGGAAACGACTGCCGAATTCAACGCGGCATTGGCCGAAGCGAAAGAGCGAAAGGGCCTGCGCCTGCTTCACCTGATTATCGAGGTTGAACAGCTCAGCGCCGCCGGCACAACCGTCTCCGCCCTGCGCGCCCGCGCGAAGGGTTAGCTCGGAGTAAAGTTTCGCGCAGAGATCGCAGAGGACGCAGAGAAATTACAACTCTGCGTCCTCTGCGCGAAATCCTCTAGTCCGTTCGTCCTGAGGAGGCGGTGAAGCCGCAGGCTGAAGCGCCGTCTCGAAGGACTGCGGTTGGTGCTGTGGTTCGAGACGGCTCCTCAATCTGCGATTTCGGACCCTCCTCACCACGAACGGTTTCCCCATTTCACTCGTCATTGCGAGGAGCGCAGCGACGCGGCAATCCAGGGCCGCTTAAACCGCCCCGGATTGCTTCACTCCGCTCGCAAGGAAGAATGAAGATAGGTCTGCGACGAATTCTAAGCCGCATCCCCCGTCAGCCGCAGGATGTGATCCCATTCCTGCGGTTTGACGGCAGAGACGGACAGGCGGAACTTGGTCAGCAGGTCCATGTCGGCCAGGGCCGGGTCGGCCTTGATTTCCTTCAGCGTCACGCTGCGCTTCAGCTTGCGCACCGGCTTCAGCTTCACCGCTGACCAGCGGCCCGTATCGTCGGTGGGATCGGGAATGTTCGATTGCGTAATTTCGGCAATTCCAACGATTTCGACCCCGATGTTCGAGTGATAGAAGAATACCTGGTCGCCCGGCTCCATCGCCCGCATGTTGTTGCGCGCGGTGTAATTGCGCACTCCGTCCCAGGTGCCTTCCCCTTCCGCAACCAGGTCGTCCCAGCTGTACACATCGGGTTCCGATTTCATCAGCCAGTAACTCTTGATTTTCGTCATGCCAGAACTCTCGAAAGGGGCTATGGCGCGCCCATTGCATCAGATTTGCGAAAGCGTCCACTCCATGAGCCTGACTACCCTCCCC
Organism: Novosphingobium sp. NPDC080210; assembly: GCF_050281025.1. Classification (NCBI taxonomy): domain Bacteria; kingdom Pseudomonadati; phylum Pseudomonadota; class Alphaproteobacteria; order Sphingomonadales; family Sphingomonadaceae; genus Novosphingobium; species Novosphingobium sp. NPDC080210. The sequence continues at coordinate 292,971 of NZ_JBNNWL010000001.1, read as the reverse complement.
GTTCTTTCCCTGACCATGCCCAAGGCCGAATTTGCCCAGGCAATTGGCGACAGTTTCAAGACATTCGGCTTTGCGATGGTGAAGGATTTTGCCATCGACCGCGCGTTGATCGACCGCGCCTGGAAGCTGTCCGAGGAATTCTTCGCCCTGCCCGAGGAAGAAAAGCGCAGCTATCACAACCCCGCCATTGCCGGAGCGCGCGGCTACACCCCGTTCGGCGTCGAAATCGCCAAGGATGCCAAGGCGCACGACCTGAAAGAATTCTGGCACATCGGGCGCGACCTGCCCGAAGGCAGCCCCTTGGCCGATGCATCGATGCCGCCCAACGTCTGGCCGAATCGACCGGATGATTTCCAGGCAGTCTTCTCGGAACTCTACCGCCAGTTCGACGCGACCGGGGCGACGATCCTGTCCGCCATCGCGCTCTATCTCGGCCTGGACGAGCACTGGTTCGATCCGGCGATCGAGGACGGCAATTCGGTCATGCGGTTGCTGCACTATCCACCGCTCAACAACATCGAAGGGGAAGCGATCCGCGCCGGGGCGCATGGCGACATCAACCTGATTACCCTGCTGCTGGGCGCAGAAGAGGCGGGGCTGGAACTGCTTTACCAGGGCAAGGAGTGGATCAGCGCATCCCCGCCAGAAGGGGCCATGGTCATCAACGTAGGCGACATGCTGGAGCGGCTGACCAACCACACCCTGCCCTCCACGATCCACCGCGTCCGCAATCCGAACCCCGAACGCGCGGCCTTCAGCCGCTACTCGATGCCGTTCTTCCTGCACCTGCGCAGCGACTTTCCGATCAAGACGCTGCCGCAGTGCATCACGCCTGAAAATCCCGATCGTTATCCTGCATCAATAACCGCAGACGAATTTTTGCAGCAGCGCCTGAAGGAAATTGGCCTTAAAAAATAGCGATTTACAGGCAATTTTCAGGTACATTAACCTAAATTTCAGTACCTTTTGGCAAGTTTCAAAAACTATGCCGATGGGTGCCCAGGACAAACCGCAGTCAACGCCTGCTTTGCAGCGTTTGCAACCCAGGTGCGAGGAGCACCTGGGGCGCACGGAGAGCGATGTCGCTGCGCGCGGGATTGCCCTGGCCGCCATCATCATGTTCGTCGGCATCGGCAGCGCGGTCATCCCTGATGCGATACATGCGATGCTGGGCGATGGGCCCGGGCCTGACCGGCTGCTGACCACCGCGCTGCTGCTCAACATCGCCATCGTGATGCTGGGCTGGCAGCGCTACCGCGAATTGACCGACGAGGTTGCAGCCCGCCGCCGCGCCGAGGAAAAGGCCTGGCTGCTGGCGGAAACCGACGCCTTGACCGGCTTGCTCAACCGGCGCTCGCTGGGCACCGCCGCCAACCGTCTGTGCCAGGAAGCCGCCCAGCAAGGCAAGGCCGTGGCGATCATCATGCTGGACCTTGACAAGTTCAAGCAGGTCAATGACCTGAACGGCCACGCTGCCGGGGACACCCTGCTGGTCGAAGCGGCCAGCCGCCTCGCCGAAATCCTGCCCGAGGATGCCTTGCTGGCGCGAATCGGCGGCGACGAATTTGCCTGTGCGGTCAGCTATGCGCCGGAACGTCCGCACCAGATCGACCATCTGGTCGAGCGCCTGATCGGTGCCGTCGCGCGTCCGGTCCATTTCGCCGGGGCGGAAATCGAAACAACGATCTCCGCCGGGATGGCCGCGCATCTTCCGGATTCGCGCGAAGAAGCTCCTGCCCTGCTGCACAATGCCGACATCGCGATGTATCACGCGAAAAAGCGCGGCCGGAACCGTCACTGCTGGTTCGATCCGGCGATGGAACAGGCGCTGCGCCTGCGCCGCGAGCTGGAATCGCGGGTTCGCCATGGGGTCGCCCAGGATGAATTCGTTCCGTTCTATCAAAAGCAGATCGACCTGCGCACGGGCGAGCTGACCGGCTTCGAAATGCTGGCGCGATGGGAGTCCGCCGGACCGCCCCAGATCGGCCCGAACGTCTTCATTCCGATCGCGGAAGAAATCGGCCTGATCGAAGTCCTGTCGGAAAGCCTGATCCGCAAGGCCTTTATCGACGCCCGCGACTGGGCACCCCGGCTCAGCCTCTCGATCAACATTTCAGCCTGCCAGCTGCGCAATCCGTGGTTCGCGCAAAAGCTGCTCAAGCTGATGATCGAAAACAACTTCCCGCCCAGCCGGCTTGAGATCGAGATTACCGAACGCGCCTTGCAGGAAAACCTGGGCCTGCTGGGCACGATGATCACCAGCCTGAAAAATCAGGGCGTGCGGATCATCCTGGACGATTTCGGCACCGGGCAAAGCGCCCTGTCCCGGCTCCGCGCCCTGCCGTTCGACCGGATCAAGATCGACCGCAGCCTGATCACTACGCTGAACCATTCCGCCGAAAGCGCGGCCATCGTCCGCTCCATCATCTCGCTGGGCGAAGGGCTGGGACTGCCGATTACGGCCGAAGGCATCGAGACCGAGGATGCGCTGGTCCGGCTCTGCCAGTTCGGTGACTTCCGGGGGCAGGGCTTCTTCTATGGCCAACCCCAGTCGGCCGACGAAATCCGCGAGGAACTGGGCGCGCAAGGGCTGGCCCGGCGGCCTGTCGTCGCCGCCGACTACGACCCTGCTGACGAAGCAGGGCTCCCCGCCGCGCGCATCGCCTGACGGGCCACCTTTACGCCGCGCCCGCCAGCGCATAGAGCGCAGGACATGCGCGTTCCCTTCATCAAGATGCACGGCCTGGGCAACGATTTCGTCGTGCTGGACGGCCGTGCGCAAGCGCTTCCGGCGTTGAGCAGCGCCTTTGCCGTGGCCTTGGCGGATCGCCGCACGGGGATCGGCTGCGACCAGCTGGTCGTGCTGGAACCATCCGGCAAGGCGGACCTCAAGGCGCGCTTTTTCAATCAGGACGGCAGCGAAGTGGAAAGCTGCGGCAATGCCTCGCGCGCGATCGGCCTGCTGATTGGCCAGCGCGCCATGGTGGAAACGCTGGGCGGCTTGATCGAGGTTGCGCCAAGCGCTGGCGGCATTACCGTCGACATGGGCCAACCGCGCTTTGAATGGGACCAGATCCCGCTGGCCTATGCGATGGACACCCATCACATGCCGCTGGCCTGGGAAGCGCTGGAGAATCCCACCGCCGTCAATGTCGGCAATCCGCACGTGATCTTCTTCGTGCCGGACTGCACGGCGGTTGAACTGGACCGGCTGGGGCCAGAGATCGAGCACGATCCCATGTTCCCCGCCCGGATCAACGTGAATGTCGCCACCGTGCTTGACCGCAGCCACATCCGTCTGCGCGTCTGGGAACGCGGCGCGGGCGAGACGCGGGCCTGCGGGACCGGCGCCTGCGCCACGGCCATCGGCGCGATGCGGCGCGGGCTGGTGGAACGCCGGGTGACGGTCTCCCTTCCCGGCGGCGACTTGCAGATCGAATGGACCGAGGCTGGCCGCATCCTGATGACCGGCCCGGCGACGATCAGTTTCCGCGGCGACTTCGATCCGGCAGACTTCGGAGCCGAGTGATGGGGGCCGAGGTGATTTCACTCGGCTGCCGGCTCAACCTGTCGGAGAGCGAGGAACTGCGCGGCATTCTGGCGCAGGAAGGCGATCTGGTCGTGATCAATTCCTGCGCCGTCACGGCAGAGGCCGTGCGCCAGACCCGCCAGGCGATCCGCCGCGCCCGCCGCGACCGGCCCGAGGCCCGGCTGCTCGTCACCGGCTGCGCGGCCGAGGTGGAGCGCGCCGCGCTGTCCGCCATGCCCGAAGTGGACGGCCTGATCCCCAACACGGCCAAGCTCGATCCGCGCGCCTGGAATGTCCCTGCTCAGCGCGCCGAAATGCGGCGGCACACCCGCGCCTTTATCGCCGTGCAGAACGGCTGCGATCACGCCTGCACCTTTTGCGTCATCCCGCAAGGACGCGGCCCCAGCCGCTCACTGTCGATTGCCGATGCGCTCCGCCAGGTCGAGCGGCACCTGGCCCTGGGCAGCCGCGAAATGGTGCTGACGGGGGTTGACCTTACCTCGTGGGGGCATGACCTGGACGGAAGCCCGGCCCTTGGCGCGCTGGTCGCCGCAATCCTCGATGCCTTTCCCCAGCTTGGCCGTCTGCGCCTGTCCTCGGTCGACGGAGTGGAGATCGATCCGCAACTGCTGGACCTGATCGCCCGCGACAGCCGCGTCATGCCGCATGTCCACTTGTCCTTGCAGCATGGGCACGACCTGATCCTGAAACGCATGAAGCGCCGCCACAGCCGCGCCCAGGCGACCGAACTGGTCGCACGGCTGCGCGGGCAAAGGCAGGACGTGGCCTTTGGCGCAGACCTGATCGCCGGGTTCCCGACCGAGGATGAAGCGGCGCATGCGGCGAACCTTTCGATCATTTCCGAGCTCGGCCTGGTTCACGGCCATGTCTTTCCCTATTCGCCCCGCCCCGGCACACCGGCCGCGCGGATGCCGCAGGTCGCTCCGCCCATCGTTAAAGCCCGCGCCGCACAGCTGCGCGAAGCCGTGGCGGCAGAGCGAGCGCGGTGGCTTGAAAGCCTGATCGGACAGCCGCTGGAAGTGCTTGCCGAACGGGACGGAACCGGCCATGCGCCGAACTTTGCCCGGGTGCAGTTGCCACCCGGAACCGAGGCAGCAACGATTGTGACCGTCACCCCTACCCGAATTGTCGAAGGCTACCTGGCATGAGCGCGGACGAAACTGGCAGCACCAGCTGGTCGGACCGCCTGTTCGGCGGCTTTCGCAAGACTTCTGAAAAACTCACCGAAAACCTGGCCGGGATCGTTTCCAAGACCCGGCTGGACGATGCGCAGCTGGACGAGATCGAGGATGCGCTGATCCTGTCCGACCTTGGCCCGCGCGCCGCCGCCCGGATCCGCGCCAAGCTGGCGGGCGAACGGTTTGACAAGGGCGCGGACGAAACGGCGATCCGTCAGGCTGTGGCCGAGGAAATCGCCGCCATCCTGCGCCCCGTGGCCAAACCGCTCGACATCGTCGCCTTCCCCCGCCCGCAAGTGATCCTGGTGATCGGGGTCAACGGCTCGGGCAAGACCACGACCATCGCCAAGCTGGCACACCTGTTCCAGGAACTCGACTATTCGGTGATGCTCGCCGCCGGTGACACCTTCCGCGCGGCAGCGATCGGGCAGCTGGGCGTCTGGGCCGACCGGCTGGGCATCGAGATCGTCAAGGGGCCGGAAGGCGGAGATCCCTCTGCCGTCGTGTTCGATGCGGTCAAGGCGGCGACCGACAAGGGCATCGACGCGCTGATCGTCGATACTGCGGGCCGCTTGCAGAACAAGCGCGAGCTGATGGACGAACTGGCCAAGATCCGCCGCGTGCTGGGCCGCTTGAACCCGGAGGCGCCGCACGACGTTGTGCTGGTGCTGGACGCGACGAACGGGCAAAATGCCTTGCAGCAGATTGAAATCTTCAAGGAGGTTGCTGGCGTGACCGGCCTGATCATGACCAAACTGGACGGCACGGCGCGCGGCGGCGTGCTGGTTGCCGCTGCCGAGCAATACGGCGTGCCCATCCACGCCATCGGCGTCGGCGAAAAGATCGACGATCTGCGCCCGTTCGACCCCGATCTGGTCGCCCGCGTCATCGCAGGGGTGGCGTGATGGCAGAAACGAAACCCAAGGCGAAGTCGGGCTGGCTGAACCTGCTGGTCGATTACGGACCGGTCCTGGTCTTTTTCCTCGTCTACCGCCAGTATTCCCCGCCCAGCGATCAGCACGATGCGCTGGCCGAGGTGGTGGCCGTGGTCAAAGGCACGGCCTCCTTCATGATTGCCGCCATCGTTGCGCTGGGCGTCTCGCGCTGGAAACTGGGGCGGATTTCGCCGATGCTGTGGCTTTCCACGGTCCTGATCGTCGGCTTCGGCGGCCTGACCATCCTGCTGCGCGATCCGATCTGGATCCAGGTCAAGCCGACCGCCATCTACCTGCTGTTCGGCGCCGTCCTGCTGGTGGGTGCGGCGCGCGGCAAGGCTTATCTCAAGTACCTGCTGGAAGCCGCCTTCGAAGGGCTGAACGATACCGGCTGGCTGAAACTCTCGCGCAACTGGGGCCTGTTCTTCCTGTTCCTGGCCCTGCTCAACGAAGTGCTGCGCCATTACTACAATGTCGAAAAAGGCAATTTCGGCACCTGGATTTCGCTCAAGCTGTGGCTATTCATGCCGCTCTCGTTCCTCTTCACTTTCACCCAGCTGCCTATGCTGATCCGGCACGGGCTGTTGCAGGAGGCCGAGGGCGAAGTGCTGAGCGATCCGCCGCACGAGTGAAAATTACTCGCAAAAGCGCTTCAACCGCGCAATAAGGCGCTCGCGACCCATTTAACCTGGGTCAAAAGTTCAAACGCACGAACACGCTTCAATTTAGGGGGAAGCAAATGGCCAAGTTTTTCGGAAACCTGCACCTGGTGCTGCTGACGGGCCTGGTGCTCGCAGTCGTGGTTATCATGCAGTTCGCTGACGTTACCGGTACCGGAGCGGGCGAAGTCGTGAACGATGTGATGCGCTGGCTGCACCTGTTCTTCGGCATCGTCTGGATCGGTCTGCTCTATTACCTGAACTTCGTCCAGGTGCCGACCATGCCCGCCATTCCGGCCGAACTGAAGGGCGGCGTCACCGGCTATATCGCGCCGAAGGTGCTGTTCTTCTTCCGCTATGGCGCGCTGCTGACCGTGCTGACCGGCCTGTCGATTGCCGGACACGCCGGGTACCTCGTCCCGGCCCTGACCTTCGCCGGTGAAGGCGCGGTCAAGCTGATCGGTATCGGCATGTGGCTGGCCATGGTCATGGCCTTCAACGTGTGGTTCATCATCTGGCCCGCCCAGCAGAAGATCCTGGGCCTGGTGGAAGCCAGCGCCGAGGAAAAGGCCGCAGCCGCTCCGCGCGCGCTCTACGCCAGCCGCACCAACGTGCTGCTGTCGCTGCCGATGCTCTACGCGATGGTCAGCGCCAACCTGGGCTGAACCAGCTAATCATCAAAAGAAAGGCGCGGCGCCCGGAAACGAGCGTCGCGCTTTTCTTTTGCCCGGCGTCTGACTAGGGCGCTGGCATGACTGCCAAGATCGATCCCTTCCGCGCCATCGCCGTTTCAGAGCTCGCCCACCGCCTCAAGGCCGAAGGGCGCAGCGTGATCCATATGGAATTCGGGCAGCCGTCCACCGGCGCCCCCGCCGCGGCCATCGCCGCCGCCCACCGCGTGCTCGACAGCGATCCGATGGGTTACTGGCAGAGCCCGGACCTCAAGGCCCGCATTGTCCAGCACTATGCCGATTGGTACGGCGTCACGATCAAGCCGACGCAGGTCATCCTGACCAACGGCGCTTCGCCCGGCCTGGTCATGGCCCTGAACATGAGCTTCAACCCGGGCGACCGCATCGCCTTTGCCCGGCCCGGCTATGTCGCCTACCGCAACAATTGCCGCGCGCTGCACCTTGAACCAGTGGAAGTGCCTTGCGGCGAAGCGGAACGCTATCAGATGACGGCCGAGGCGCTGGCGGAGATGGAACCGGCTCCGAAAGGCCTGATCCTCGCCAGCCCGGCCAATCCGACCGGAACGATCATCCCGCGTGACGAGCTTGAGGCCATCGCCCGGGTCTGCCGTGAACGCGGCATCGTGATCATTTCGGACGAGATCTATCACGGCATCGCTTATGGCGTGGAAACGCCTTCGATCCTGGAGTTCGAGCCGCAGGCGCTGGTCGTCAATTCCTTCTCCAAATACTGGTCGATGGCCGGTTGGCGGCTGGGCTGGCTGATCGTGCCGGAACAAGGGATCGGCGCGGCCCAGGCGCGCATGGGCAACCTGTTCCTGACCCCGCCCAGCCTGGCGCAGCACGCCGGACTGGTGGCGATGGACTGCACCGCCGAACTGGAGGCCAACCTGGCCACCTATGCCCGCAACCGGGCCTTGCTTCTGGAAGCCATGCCCAAGCTCGGCCTTGCGCGCATCGCGCCGCCGGACGGGGCCTTCTACATCTATGCCGACGTGTCGGAATATACCGACAACGCGCTGGAATTCTGCCAGCAGCTGCTTCAGGACACGGGCGTTGCCACGGCTCCGGGGATCGACTTTGACCCGGTCGACGGCAATCATTTCGTCCGGATCAGCTTCGCCGTTTCCACCCCGGAAATCGAAGAGGCAATCCGCCGGATGGAGCCGTGGTTCGCCGCGCGCAACAAGGGCGCGCGCGGCTAGACCCTAGATCTCGACCTGGCTGCCCAGTTCGACCACGCGGTTTGACGGCAGGCGGAAGAACGACATCGCACTGGCCGCGTTGCGCAGCATCCAGGCGAACAGCTTTTCGCGCCAGATCGCCATGCCCGGCTTGCTCGACGCAATCAGGGTCTGGCGCGACAGGAAAAAGCTGGTCTTCATCATGTCGAACGGCTCGCCGCACATGTTGACGGTCTTGAGCGCGGCGGGAACGTCTGTTTCCTCAAGGAAACCGTACTTCAGCGAAACGCGGTAAAAGCCCTGGCCCAGGTCCTTGCACTGGCTGCGGTTTTCCTCCGCCACGAAGGGCACGTCCTGAATCTCGACCGTCAGCACGATCACGCGTTCGTGCAGCACCTTGTTGTGCTTGATATTGTGCAGCAGGGCGGAAGGCACGCCCGCGCTGGTGCTGGCCATGAAGATCGCCGTTCCGGGCACGCGCTGTGCGCTGGAATGGGCGCTCTTGGCAAAGATCTCCATCGGGATGGTGCCCTCGGCCATTGACTGGCGCATCAGTGCCCGCCCGCGCGACCAGGTGGTCAGCATGGTGAAGATCAAGAGGCCCATGGTCAGCGGCACCCAGCCGCCATCCGGCACCTTGATCAGGTTCGCACCCAGATAGGCCAGATCGACGATGATGAAGACAAGCACCAGCGGCGCGGCCTTCCACAATGGCCAGCGCCACAGCGTCACCAGCACGGCGGCCAGCAGCAGCGTGTCGATGAACATCGCCCCCGTCACCGCGATGCCATAGGCCGCAGCCAGGTTGCTGGAGGAACGGAAGAACAGGACCAGGATGATGACCATGATCATCAGGCCCCAGTTGAGCGTCGGAATGTAAATCTGTCCGGCGGCGGAGGCGCTGGTGTGCTTGATCTGCATGCGGGGCATGAAGCCCAGCTGGATCGCCTGCTGGGTCAGGCTGAACGCCCCGGAGATGACGGCCTGGCTGGCAATGATCGTGGCCGCCAGGGCCAGGAAGATCACCGGCACGCGGACCAAGTCCGGGATCATCAGGAAGAAGGGATCCTTGATGATCGCCGCGGCTTCGGCCGGGTCCTGCGACAGGACGAAAGCCCCCTGCCCCATGTAGTTCAGCATCAGCGAGGGAAGGACGAACGACAGCCAGCTGACCCCGATCGGCTTGCGCCCGAAATGGCCCATGTCGGCATAAAGCGCCTCTGCCCCGGTCACGGCCAGCACCACGCTGCCCATGGCCACAAAGGCACGGAAGCCGTCAGTCAGGAAGAAGTTCAAAGCGTTGAGCGGATTGACCGTTTCCAGCACGATGCTGGGCATGACGGACAGGTGCATGATGCCCAGCGCGGCAAGGGTCAGGAAATAGGCCATCATGATCGGCCCGAACAGCTTGCCGACCTTTTCCGTCCCGCGCGACTGGATCGCAAACAGCCCCACCAGAATGCCCACCGCGATGGGCACGATCATCGGCTTCAGGCCGGGCGCGACATATTGCAGGCCCTCGGTCGCGGAAAGCACCGACATGGCCGGGGTGATCATCGAATCGCCATAGAACAGCGCCGTGGCGAATACGCCGAGCAGGACGAACGGCCCGGTCCACTTGGCATTCTCGGACTTGCGGTTGATCAGCGCGAGCAGGGCCAAGCTGCCGCCCTCGCCCTTGTTGTCCGCCTTCATGATGGTCAGGACGTATTTGAAGGTCACCACGATCATCATCGACCAGAACACCAGGCTGAGCACGCCGTGGATGTGCACCGGATCGACCTGAATCCCCGGCGCGCCGTGGTGCGAGGCGAAGGTTTCGCGGAAAGCGTAGAGCGGGCTGGTCCCGATGTCGCCAAAGACGACGCCGATGGCGCCAATGGCCAGGGCGATCAGCTTGCCCTGGTGATGGCCGTGCCCTTCGGCGGAGTGAACCGCTTCGGGCGCGTCGCCACCGGTGTGGACTTGGTCACTCATCGAACCTGCTACCCCCTTGAGTCGGCGCGACGCGATGCGCCTAGCACCTGGGCAAAATGCGGTCCAGCAATGGCGCTATTGCTGCTTGTCCTGCATGGCAATGAAAGCGTCCAGGCGCTTCAAACGTTCCTCGAGATCCGCACGGTAAGGCGCGTCGGCAGGCGTTTTCGCAAGGAGATCGGCCCACAGCGCGCGGCCTTCTGCCAGCTTGCCGCTGCCGGCCAAGGCGAGGCCCAGGAAAAACGGCGGCCCCGGGTGCGCCGGATTGGCCAATGCGGCCTGGCGATAGGCATATTGCGCGGCCGGAGTCAGGTTGCCATCGGCATGGGCAACCAGGTTGTTGGCCAGCGACAGCCACGCGTCGGCGTTCTTCGGGTCTTTCTCCACCGCGCCCAGAACCACGCCCGCCGCATCGCCGAACTGGCCATTGCGCGACAGGGCATCGGCAATGACCATCCAGCGGTTCGGCTGGTTCGGCATGGCGTTTTCGCTGGCGAGTTCGCGGCGCGCTTCGATCAGGGCCGCACCGGACTTGTTGGTCCGCTCCTGCGCTTCCTTGGGCGCCCCCGGCAGGGCAATGCTCGCCTGGCTGGCAAAACCGGCACACCCCAGGGCAAGCGCGGCGCCGATAGCCGTCCAGCCCCCGCGCGGCGCTTTCAGCACGAATGCCAGCGCCACGAAGGAGACGGCGGCCAGAGCAATAATCCAGAGCCAGGTCATGCGCCCGTCCTCTTCACAAAACGGCGCCGCGCAATGAGCAGGGCCAAGGCCAGAAAGGCCAGCGGCGCGGCATAGAGCGGCCAGGTCTTCAGCGTAATTTGCGGCGCATAGCTGACATAGTCGCCGTAGCGTTCGACCAGCCAGGCGCGGATCGCCTCGGGATCCTCGCCCGCCTGGATGCGTTCGCGTACCTGGTGGCGCATGTCCCCGGCAATCGGCGCATCGGAATCGGCAATCGACTGACCCTGGCATTGCAGGCAGCGCAGCGTTTCCATCAGCGCCTTGGCCTTGGCCTCATTCGCCGGGTCGTCCAGCTGGCGATAGGCATAGGGCGCGGGCGGCATGGTGCCGTCGGCCAGAACCGGCTGGGCCATCACCAGGGCCATCAGTGCGATCAGAAGCAGCCTCACTCGCCCGCCTCCCGCACTTTTTCCATGATCAGGGCCACCTGCTCGGGCCGGATTTCACCGATGTGCTGATAGCGGATCACGCCCTTGCCATCGATGACGAAACTTTCCGGAACCCCGGAAGAGCCAAGCGCGAACTGGATCGAGCTGAGGTTGTCCCCCCCGATCCGGCTGAACGGATTGCCGTGGCGTGCCAGGAACGCGGCCAGGTCTTCCGGGCGGTCACGGATGGCAACGCCGACCACGTCCACGCCCTTGGCCCGCAGCTCGGCCAGTTGCGGCGCTTCGACAGCGCAGGGTACGCACCAGCTGGCGAAGATGTTGAGCACGCGGACCTTGCCATCAGCCATGTCCTTGCGGGCAAGCCCCGGCTGGCCGGTCAAGGCGGCTGGCAGCGCGAATTCCGGCAAGGGCTTGTCAATTAGCGCGGAACGCACTTCACGCTCCGCCGGGTTGCGCAGGTTGTAAGCCACGACCGCGATGAAACCGGCGAACATGATCACCGGTAGCCACAGCAGCCAGGGCGAGGACTTGCGCGGAGCGGCGGGCTCGGTCATCGGCCCTGCCTCATGCGGCGATAGGCGATCTTGTCCTTGGCGACGATCCGGCGGATGTCACTGGCCACCCGGCCCAGCAGCGCGAGCAGACCGCCCAGCGCAATCATCAGGCCGCCATACCAGATCAGCGTCACGAAGGGTTTCCACCACAAGCGCAGCTGCCAGCGCCCGTCTTCGGACTCCTCGCCCAGAACCGCATAGAGCTGACCGTTCCAGCGGGTGACTAGCGCAGATTCGTTGGTTTCCTGCGCCGGCGACCAGAAGGCACGGGCCTGCGGGTGCAGTTCACGCGGCTTTCCGCCCTGGTAGCTGGCGAACATGTTCGCCTCGATCGCGGTCCAGTTCGGGCCGGCCACCGGGCTGACGTGTTCCAGCTGCACGGTCCACGGGCCGACGTCCACCTTGTCGCCGATCCGCACGGCCACCAGCCGCTCCTTGGTAAAGGCCGACTCGGCCGCCATACCCAGCAGGGCCACCGCTACGCCGAGGTGCGCGATGACCATGCCCCACAGCGGCAGCTTAACCGTGCGCAGCTTGCGGCCACGCAGCGGCAGGACACTGGCGACCAGCAGACCCAGGCCCAGCGCCAAGCCCAGCAGCGGCAGGATCTTCACCCCTGCCCCGATCGCGATGGCCGCTCCTGCCAGCGTCAGCCCCAGCGGAAGCAGCAGCATCTTGCCGATCCGGGCAAAGCTGTCCTGCCGCCAGCGCAGCAGCGGGCCGATCGCCATGACCACCAGCATCGGGATAATGAACACCGCCGACATCGGGTTGAAATAGGGCGGCCCGACCGAGACCTTGGCCCCCAGCGATTCGGCCAGCAAGGGATAGAGCGTGCCGATCAGGATCACGCCCAGCGTGGCGGAAAGCAGCACGTTGTTCATCACCAGCGCGCCTTCGCGGCTGGTCACCTTGAACTGCTCGCCCTCGCTGATCGTCGATGCGCGCAGGGCGAACAGGTTGAGCGCGCCGCCAATGTAGATCGCCAGCAGGGCCAGGATGAAGGCGCCGCGCGTCGGGTCCACGGCAAAGGCGTGAACCGAGGTGAGAATGCCGGAGCGGACCAGGAAGGTGCCGACCATCGACATCGAAAAGGCCACGACGCCCAGCATGATCGTCCAGGTCCGCAGCGCATTGCGCGAAGCGAGGACGGACACGGAATGGAGCAATGCGGTCGCCGCCAGCCAGGGCATCAGCGATGCGTTCTCGACCGGGTCCCAGAACCACCAGCCACCCCAGCCCAACTCGTAATAGGCCCAGTAGGATCCAGCGGTGATGCCGATGGTCAGGAAAATCCACGCGCCCAGCACCCAGGGGCGCATGGCCTTGGCAAAGGTCGGCCCGACTTCACGGGTCAGCAGCGCGCCGACAGCGAAACTGAACGCAATGGAGAGCCCGACATAGCCGAAATAAAGCGTCGGCGGATGGAACGCGAGGCCCGGATCCTGAAGCAGCGGGTTCAGCCCCAGCCCTTCCTCGGGAACCGGATTGTTCCGGGCAAAGGGGTTCGATGCGAACAGCAGGAAGGCATAGAAGCCCAGGCTGACGAAGGCCTGCGCAAACAGGGTCGCCAGCATGGTCCGTTCGGGCAGGCGGCGTTCCAGCAGGGCCAGGAATGCGCCCGCCAGCCCCATGACCATGACCCACAGCAGCATCGAGCCTTCGTGATTGCCCCAGGTTCCGGCGAACTTGTACAGCCACGGCTTGGCCGAGTGCGAGTTCTTGGCCACCAGCGCAACCGACAGGTCGGTGACGCAGAACAGCCAGACCAGCGCCAGGAACGACAGCGTGACGAGCGCGCCCTGGATCACCGCGACCGGGCGCACGATCCCTTGCAGGGGATGGCCGGCAGTGCGGACCGACATCGCCCCCGCCAATAGTTGCAGCAGGGCAAGCGCGGCTGCGAACCAGAGCGCCGCAAGACCTAGGTTGGCTATCACTGGGTTTGTTCCACCGTCTGCCGGGCCTGGGCCTCGGTCATGTCCTTCATTTCGCGCGGCACGTATTTCTCGTCATGCTTGGCCAGCAGGTTGTCGGCGACGAAAGTGCCGTCCGCACCGCGCTTGCCCTCTGCCACGACGCCAGAGCCTTCCTTGAACAGGTCTGGCACAATGCCCTTGAACATGACCGGAATGCGCGCCTTGCCGTCGCCCACGACGAAATGGATCGTGACCCCATCGGCATCGGTCTTGAGCGAGCCGGGTTCGACCATCCCGCCCAGGCGGACCGCGCGGTCTTCCTCGGGCGGGTTGGCGGCCATTTCGGCGGGCAGGTAAAAGAACGAGGCCTGGCTGCGCAGCGCCCAGGCGGCGAGCAGCCCTGCCCCGATCAGCGCCGCCAGCGCGATGAGGACCAGCACGAGACGCTGGTGCTTTGCCTTGACCGGTCCGCTCATCTTTCGCGTGCCTTATCTCGCCGGGATTCGGCCCGACGCATGGAAACCAGGCTGGAGATTACCAGCAGTGCCGTGCCCGCCACGGTGATCGCATAGGATGCGACGACAAAGCCCCAATGGTTCAGACCTTCATACATCGACAGCCTCCATCGCGCGGCGGCGCAGGCGGGCTTCGGCCTGGGCATCGGCCAGGATCGCGCGCATCCGCATCAGCACCACGGCACCGAATATCAGCGAGAAACCGATCGTCGCGGCCAGCAGCCCATAGAGGAACGGCGCGGCCATTTCGCTTTTCCCCACGCTGATCGACGGGGGCTGGTGCAGGCTGTTCCACCACAGCACGGAATAATGGATGATCGGAATGTTGACCGCCCCGACCAGCCCGAAAATCGCCGGCAGACGCGAACCGCTTTCCCCGTCGCGGTTGGCCGCGTCGGCCAGAGCCATATAGGCGCAATAGAGGAAGAACAGGACCAGCATCGAGGTCAGCCGCCCGTCCCACACCCACCAGGTGCCCCAGGCCGGACGGCCCCAGAGCGATCCCGTCACCAGGCACAGCAAGGCGAAGAACGCGCCCGGCAAAGCCACGGCGCGGGCCGCGATTCCCGCCAGCGGATGGCGCCAGACCAGCTCGGTCAGGCTGGCAATCGCAATCGCGGTCCACCCGCCCATGCCCAGCCATGCGGCGGGGACGTGGACGAACAGGATCCGCACCGAATCGCCCTGCAACCGCTCTGCCGGAGCGCCAAGCAGCCCCCAGGCCATGGCCGCGATGGCAACAGCGATCCCGATGATAAGGAATGGCCCAGTCAGCAAGCGCGCAAGGCGCAGAAAACGGGCAGGATTGGCAAAGCCGTGCATGGACCCAGCGCTATGAAGAATCTGCGCCACGCTTTGGCAGGAGCGCACGTTCGCGGCAAGGGCGAAGTAGCGGATCTTCACCAATTGCCATTGACCCAGCGCAAAGAGAAATGGGGCGATCGATGGGGTTCGAACCCACGACCTCCGGTACCACAAACCGGCGCTCTAACCAACTGAGCTACGATCGCCACAGGCTGCCCCTGCAAGAGGTAGGCAACGCAGGCGCGCGCCTTTGCACAAGACCTGCGCGAATGGAAGGAAAAACTGCTGCCTTGTGCGCAAGGCCGCCGCGGAAGCGCGCATGGCCAGCAATTTGTTAACCACCGCACCGTAGGATTATGGGGTCCAAGCGCAATAAAGAGGTAAGCTGTGGTCGCGAAACTAAGACTTGAAAGCGTCTCCAGCCGGCCGCTCCAGCGGCGCACGCGGCGGGTCTCGCGGATGGTCGCCCACAGCGAAGTCGGCATCCGCTGCAACCAGGGCCACGCCAGCACCGCCGTGTTGCGCGACGTTTCCACTTTCGGCTGCGCGCTGGACAGCGAAGCGGGCTGGCTGCGCACTGGCATGTTCCTGACCATCACCCCTGCCGATGGCTGGACCATCCAGGCCATCCTGCGCTGGGTCTGCAATGGCCGCGCGGGGGCGGAATTCCTCCGCCCGATCAGCCAGGCCGACGCGCGCGAGCTTTCCGGCGGGGAGTAAATTCGCGCTGACGCGGCGACTGCAACCCGGCTTCGACAGGCTCAGCCTGAGCGGGAATTCAGGCTAGTGCGTCACCCCGGCGAAGGCCGGGGCCCAGTGGACCTTGCGCAATGTGGCGACGTTTCAACGTTTCGCGCAGAGAACGCAAAGGACGCAGAGGCGCTAAGGGTTGCGCTTGCCGCAGTGCGCGGGTGAATGCGACATCGAAGCCCTTTGCGCCTTTCCTTCTTTTCGCGCCTTTGCGTGAAGCATTTTCCAGTAACCCGGCTTCGACAGGCTCAGCCTGAGCGGGGCACTGTTTTTAGCCGTTCGCCCTGAGGAGCCTGTGAAGCCGCAGGCTGAACTGGCGTCTCGAAGGACTGCGGAAAACTCTGTGGTTCGAGGCAGGTCCTCAACCTTCGGTTTCGCATCTTCCTTACCACGAACGGACTTGATCCCCCCATCCACCTCCACAAACGAAAAGGGCGGCCCCGCAAGGCCGCCCTTCGTTTTTCTGGCTGAAGCCGAACGCTCAGTTCTTCTTGAGCGACAGACCACCAAAGCGCTTGTTGAACTGCGCAACGCGGCCGCCCTGGTCAACCTGGCGGGTGCCGCCGGTCCAGGCCGGGTGCGAGGTGGGATCGATTTCCAGCACCAGCGTGTCGCCTTCCTTGCCCCAGGTGGAGCGGGTTTCGAACACGGTGCCGTCCGTCATCTGCACCTTGATCATGTGGTAGTCGGGATGTCCTTCGGCCTTCATGGCAATTCTCTTTCGCTAATGGCCGGTTCCGACCGGCCTGAAACAGGAAGCGCGCCCCTTAACCGCGGCGCGCTGTAAAATCAAGTTCCGGGTGCGTCGGCGATCATGGCGGTGAATTGCACTTCGCAGGTCACCTTGCCTTCGATCGAGGCGCGGCCCCAGAACTTGCAGACGCGCGAGCGCTTCTGCACGAACCCGGCCTCCAGCGTGAGCAGGACACCGGGTTCGACCGGAGCGCGGAACTTCGCCTCTTCGATGGCCATGAAATAGACAAGCTTGCCCGTACCGGCGAGCCCCAGGCTTTCAATCGCCAGGATGCCCGCCGCTTGGGCCAGTGCCTCCACCTGAAGCACGCCGGGCATGATCGGACGGCCCGGGAAATGCCCCTGGAAGAAGCCTTCGTTGAAGCTGACAGCCTTGACCGCCGTGATCGCTTCCTCGCCAACCTCGATCACCCGGTCGACCAGCAGCATCGGATAGCGATGCGGCAGGGCGGCCAGGATTTTCGGGATGTCATAGGCCGAACCGGCGCTGGCTTCCTCGCTCATCTTATGCCCCCGGGTGCCGGATCAACGACCGTCGGTCTGCGGACCGGCCGGACGCGGAGCCTGGGCGGGAGCGGCGGCTGCCGGCTGCTGAGCCTGCTGGGCCTGCTGCTGCGCAGCCTGCTGTTCGCGCACCTGGCGCGGCACCCAGCCCTGCGGCGGAACGATGTTGGCCGACGGGATCAGGGCGTTGAGCTCGGCAACGATTGCGGCGGTCATTTCATAGCCATTAGCGCGGGCGATCACGGTGTCCGGCTGCAGCAGGAGGCTGACGCCGCGCTTGGTCATCGCGGCCTGGACGGCCTGGTCCAGCTTGTCGGTGATCTGTTCTTCGACATAGGCTTCCGACAGCATCACCGGCATCAGGATCTGGCGGATCTCTTCCTTACCGCGCTCCTGGCGCTGCTGATAAGCGACGACGCTCTGCTGCAGGATGGCGTCAGGCTTCTTCGCTGTCTTGTCGGCATTGAACTTGTCGGCCAGCGCCTTCAGTTCGGTGTCGATCTGGGTCGCGCGGGCCTGGGCCGCGTCATAGGTTGCCTTGTAGGTGGTCTGGCGCTGCTGGCCAGCGACCTGGAAGGCGTTCGAACCGGCAACGGCAGCATTCAGGTTGGCAACGCCGATACCTGGCACAACCGGGCTGGAAACAGCAGCCACCGGAGCCGGAGCCGACTTGTCCTTCTTCTGCGCAACAGCCGGCGAAACCAGAGCGAGTGCGATTGCGGTGCCACACAGGGCCTTGAAAATCTTGGTCATCAGAATTGGGTTCCTACGTTGAAGGTGAAGGACTTGGTGTCATCACCATCGACCTTCGTAAGGGCATGAGCAAAGTCGATCCGGAACGGACCGAACGGTGAATTCCAGTTTACGCCGACACCGATCGAGATACGCGGCTTCGGCGAATTTCCGACGAAGCGTTCGCGGAAAGGTGCGATGGTCTGCAGCACGCTGGGCGAGTTTGCAGCCGACGTAAGGCAGGCAGGCGGGTTCGGGTTCGTCGGGCTGGTCACCTTGGTGATATCGCCAGCCGCCGTACCCGGGGTGCAGACGCCGTTGACCAGCGTTGCCACGTTGATCTGGTTGTAAAGCTGCTGCCCGCTGCCATCGTATTCGAAGATTTTGATGCCGTCCGGATAGGGGCTCGACTCCCCTGCGGGCTGCCTCACGCCCCAGACCGCGCCGATATCCATGAAGATCGAGGGACGCAGGCCCAGTTCACGCGCGCCCGAGCCCAGTGGAATCTCCAGCTCGGCATGACCGAGGTAGTAATAGCGTCCACCCAGGGCATTATCGACCACCTGATTGCGATCGGTGATCGGGTTACCGCTCGAATCGTAGAATTCGCGGATAATGCGCGGACCAACGCCGCGAATGTCAAAGCCGCGCAGCTGCGGTTCGCCCAGGTAGAAGCGGTCGGTCAGGCGGACGGCATCGCTGCCGACGTTGCTGTTGCCCAGGGGAGCAATCGCACCGCCCTCGCCTCGCAGCGAGAAGACGAAGCCCTTGCCGACCGGGAAATAGGCCGACGAATTGGTGCGAACGCGGACGTACTTCACCGAGCCGCCCAGGCCCGCGAAGTCCACGCTGACCGAGGCAGCCTTGCCTCTGGTCGGACGATAGCGGTTGTCCAGCGCGTCATAGATCATGGACAGACCCGCGATCGAGCTGGTCCGCTTGCCCAGTGCTTCGCACAGGTACAGGCCGGCAACCAGCGGATCGCATTCAAACGCCGGCGGATTCTTGCGCCGGGTGAAGTACTGGTTCTGGTCCACGCTGATGTCGTCATAGTTCAGCGTATAGCTGGCAACGGCAGAGATAAATTCCGTCAGCGGCACCCCGGCACGGACCTGGAAACCGGTCGTGGCCTGCTGATAGATCGTGTTCCGGTTGCTGTTGAAATAGTTGAAGCTGTTCAGGTCGCGCCGATAGACGTTCACGCCCAGGCTGACGTTGCGGTCGAACATATAGGGTTCGGTGAAGCTCACGTCGACCTGCTTCGAATAGTTCGAATAAGCCAGGTTCAAGCCGATCGTCTGGCCGCGACCGCGGAAGTTGCGCTGCTCTACCGCGCCCTGGAAGATCAGGCCTTCAAGGCTCGAGTAACCGGCCGACAGCTGGAGCTGCCCGGTGGGCTTTTCCTCGACATTGGCTTCCAGGATGATCCGGTCCGGTGCCGAACCCGGCTTTTGCTCAACCTCGAACTTTTCCTGGAAGTAACCGAGCGAATTGATGCGCGCGGTCGAGCGCTTCACCTGGATCGAGTTGAACGCATCCCCTTCGGCCAGGCGAAATTCGCGGCGGATCACCTTGTCCTGGGTCAGCGTATTGCCGTTGACGTCGATTTTCTCGACGTAGACGCGCGGCGCTTCCGCGATCTGGAAGGACAAGCTCATGGTGAGGTCGTCCTTGTTGCGGGCATATTCAGGCCGCACGTCGGCAAAGGCATAACCGAAGGTGCCGAGGGTCTGGTTCAGACGCTCGATCGTGTCTTCGACCATCTTGGCGTCGTACCAGTCACCCTTCTTCATCGGCAGCTGAGCCGCCAAGCGGTCGCCATCGAAGTCGCGCAACTGGCTTTCCACCTTCACATCGCCAAACTTGTAGCGCGGACCTTCCTCGACCACGTAGGTCAGGATGAAGTCCTTCTTGTCCGGCGTCAGCTCCGCCACGGCGGAAACGACGCGGAAATCGGCATAGCCCTTGGTCAGATAGAACTGGCGCAGCTTCTGCTGGTCAAACGCCATGCGGTCCGGATCATAGGTGGTGCCGGAGCTGAAGATGCGCGTAAAGCTGGACTGCTTGGTGATCATCTCGCCGCGCAGTTCACCATCGTCAAAGGCTTCGTTGCCAATGATGTTGATCTTGCGGACCTTGGACTTGGGACCTTCGTTGATTTCGAACACGATATCGACGCGGTTCTGTTCCAGCATCACCATCTTCGGTTCGACCGAAGCGGCAAAGCGGCCCTGGCGCTTGTACAGCTCGATGATGCGGGCCACGTCGGCGCGGACCTTGGACCGGGTGAAGATCTGGCGCGCGGCCAGCTTGATTTCCGGCAGAATCTTTTCCGACTTGAGGCGCTTGTTCCCTTCCAGGATGATCCGGTTGATGACCGGGTTCTCGGTCACCTGGATCGTCACCTTGCCTGCTTCGTTGCGGATCTGCACGTCCGAGAACAGCTCGGTGGCGAACAGGTCCTTCAGCGCCTGGTCAGCCGCGGCTTGGGTGTAGGCCTGGCCGGGGCGCAGCTTGATGTAGGTGAGGATGGTATCCGCCTCGAGCCGCTGTGCACCGGAGACGCTGATCGACTGGATCGTCTCGCCCGTGGCGGGAGCAGACGGAGCAGGCTGCGCGGCCTGGGCCAAAGCGGCCTGGGGCAGGCCAGCCAGCACCGTGGTGCCCAAAAGCAGCGCGGCCATCGGCAGGCTGGCGCGCATCGGCTGTTTGCGTTCCACCATGGTCTTGTTCTTCGGCACGACAGTTCCAGTCTTCATTTTGGCTGCGGGCGGCTTGCCTTTAGGGACACCTTGCGCAGCTTGCAGGCACGTTGCTGCCCTCTGCCCGATGCGCCGGTTTCGATCAAGCCAAGTCGCCCTTGCCTTCCGCAGTTTTCCCGCTTTCCAGCACGTTCCGCCCTATTTGGCGAAAAGGGAAATCAGGTCGTTAAAAGTCACGAACACCGCAACGGTCAGCACCAGGGCCATGCCGCCACGAAACGCCCATTCCTGACTGCGCGCACCCAGCGGTCTGCGGCGGACTGCTTCCGCGGCGTAGAAAGCCAGGTGCCCACCGTCGAGGGTGGGAATTGGCAGCAGGTTGATGAATGCCAAATTAATTGAGATCAGCGCGGCAAATTCAATGAAAGCGAGCCAGCCCAGGCTCATCATCTCGCCGGAATACTTGGCGATTTTCACCGGCCCACCCATTTCCTTGACCGAGCGTTCGCCAACGATGATCTGCTTCAGACCGATCGCCATCGTCTTCATGATGGCAACGCTTTCGGTAAAGCCATAGCCGACCGCCTGAATCGGCGAGACGTCGCGCATTTCCAGCTGCCCGCCTTCGATCCCGAGCAGGCCGAACCGGCTTTCGTTCCCGAACCGGTCGGTCACCACGCGCTCGCCCAGTTTCACCGGAACGTCGAAGGCGCGACCGTCGCGTTCCACCGTCAGGCGAACGGTCTGGTTGGGATAGATCATGACCGTGCTGGCCACGTCCTTGAACGATTCCGTGACCTGGCCATCGACTGCCACGATCCGGTCGCCCTGGACGATCCCCGCGGACCGTGCAGGAGAGTTCTCTGGCAGTCCAGTTACGATCGGCGGGTTTGATGGCACGCCGATCACCGCCACGAAAGCCGCAATGATCGCCACGGCCACCAGCAGGTTGGCCATGGGGCCGGCGAGCACGATCAGCGTGCGCTGCCACAGCGGCGCCCCGGGGAACGTGCCTTTCAGCTCTTCGGGAGAAGCGTTCTGCATAGCCGGATCGGGCTTGCTGGTGGCGTCAGCGTCCCCGGCGAACAGCACGAAGCCGCCCAGCGGAATGGCTGCAATGCGCCAGCGGGTGCCGCGCTTGTCGATGCGGTGCCACAGCTCTTTGCCGATCCCGACCGAAAAGGTCAGCGCGCGAACGCCAAAGACCCGGCCCATCAGGTAGTGGCCCAGTTCATGCAGGACGATCAGCGGCCCCAGCAGCAGGAGAAAAGCAGCGACAGTCAGGAGGATAGAGGGCGACTCGGGCAATTCAGTTCAGCTCCAACAACAGGCGCGACCGGTTCCGCGCTTCGGAATCGATGGCGATGACGTCGGCCAGCGAGACCGGCGCAGCGGGAACATAGCGCGCCAGGACTTCCTCCACCATTACGGCGATCCGGGTGAACGCAATCTGTCCGGCCAGAAACGCCGCAACCGCGACTTCATTCGCCGCATTGAGCACGGCCGGAGCCGCCCCGCCCTGCTCTGCTGCCTGGCGGCACAGGCGGGTGGCGGGAAAGCGCACCTCGTCCGGCGCGCGGAAGGTCAGTTCGCCAATGGCGGCCAGATTCAGGGGATCGCAGGGCGTGTCCATCCGCTCCGGCCAGGCCAGGCACGAGGCAATCGGCACGCGCATGTCGCTGGGACCAAGCTGCGCCAGAGTCGATCCGTCGCGGTATTCGACCATCGAATGGACCACCGATTGCGGGTGCACCACGATCCGCAGCCTATCCAGCCCGACCGGGAACAGGTGGTGCGCCTCAATCAGTTCCAGGCCCTTGTTGAACATGGTCGCGCTGTCGACGCTGATCTTCGCGCCCATCGACCAGTTGGGATGCTTGACCGCCTGGGCCGGGGTCGCGGCGGCAAGCTGCTCCAGGGTCCAATCGCGAAACGGTCCGCCGCTGGCCGTCAGCGTGATCGAACGGACGTGGGCCGGATCGTTGCCTGCCAGACACTGGAAAATCGCGTTGTGTTCACTGTCCACCGGCAGCAACGTCGTGCCATGGGCAGCCACGGCGGCGGTCATCACGTCGCCCGCCGAAACCAGCGCTTCCTTGTTGGCGAGCGCCACGGTGCGGCCCTGCTCGATCGCGGCCATGGTCGGCGCAAGGCCCGCGCAGCCGACGATGGCTGCAAGCGTCAGGTCGGCAGGCAGAGCAGCCGCCTCGACCAGCGCCTCCGCCCCGCCCAGTGCGCGGATGCCGCTGCCTTGCAAGGCCGCTTCGAGTTCCGGCAGGCAGGCCGGATCGGCAACCACGGCCATTTCCGCCCCGAACTCCCGCGCCAGTCGCGCCAGTTCCTGCGCCTGGCAATTGGCCGTCAGGGCCACGACGCGCCACTTGTCCCGCTCACGCCGGATCAAGTCGAGCGTCGATGCGCCGATAGAGCCGGTTGCGCCCAGGACAGTGATGGACCGCACGGTCATGCCGCCAGGAATCCCGGCAAGCCGATCAGGGCGAGCACGAACAGCACCGCGATCAGGCCATCGGTCCGGTCAAACAGACCGCCGTGGCCAGGAATGAGATGGCCGGAATCCTTCACCCCCGCACGGCGCTTCATCCAGCTTTCGAAGAAGTCCCCACTTTGCGCGACAACCGCCAGCACCGCGCCGCCTATCAGGCAGCCCAGCAGACTGGGCGAAGCGCTGGCCGGAACCAGCACCGGATGCTCCGGCCCCAGCGCAGCGTTCATCGCGTCAAGAAACGGCTGGCTGAAGGAAATCCGGATGGCCAGGTAGATGCCCAGCGCCGCACCCAGCGCACCGCCGAGCAGGCCGGACCAGGTCTTGGACGGACTGATCGCCGGCGCAATCTTGGGCCCGCCAAAGGTACGCCCAGTGAAATAGGCACCGACATCAGTGAGGATCACGCCCAGCAGGACGATCAGCAAGAGCGGCCAGCCAATCGCGGATTCGCCGCGCAGGCGAACCAGCATGACAATTGCCAGGCCGATATAGATCGCTCCGCCCAGCAGCCAGACGAGGCGGCTAGGAACAGTCTTGGCAATGGCGCGGGCCAGCCCCCACCACTCCCACAGCACGCCTAGGCCGACCGCAGAAACGAACAGCGTCCAGCCCCACCCGCCAAGCCAGAGCGCGGTCCCGGCGACAGCCACCATGACCACGGCTGAGACCACCCGCACCGGAAGATCGGCGTTCTTGCGCGGCTTAGCGTCCACCATAGCGCCTCTCCCTGGTCGAAAACTCCTCCAGCGCGGCGCGCAGGTGGTCCGGGGTAAAATCGGGCCAGAGCACGTCGGTGAAGATCATCTCGGCATAGGCCGCCTGCCACAGCAGAAAGTTCGACAGGCGGACTTCGCCCGAAGTGCGGATCAGCAGATCGAGCGGCGGCAGGCCCGCCGTGTCCAGTTCCGCATCGATGGTCTCCGGCGTGATCGGTCCCTTGGCCGCAGCCTTGGCTGCCGCGCGGGCGATTTCGTCCTGCGATCCATAGTTCAGAGCGACGACCAGCGTGGTGCCGTCGTTCTGCGCGGTCCGTTCCAGCGCATGGTCGAGCAATTCGACGATGTCGCTGGCCAAGGCGCGGTATTCACCGATGATCTTCAGCCGGACATTGTTGGCGACGAATTCATCAAGGTCGGCCTGGATGTAGCGCTTGAGCAGGCCCATGAGGGTCGAGACTTCGTCCTCGCTGCGCCGCCAGTTCTCGGTGCTGAAGGCATAGAGCGTCAGAACCTCAAGCCCCATCTGCCGCGCCGCACGCACCAGGGTGCGCACGGCATCGACCCCGCGCTGGTGACCCATGGCGCGAGGGAGATGACGCTGCTTGGCCCAGCGCCCGTTGCCGTCCATGATGATGGCAACGTGACGCGCGCCTTCAGTGGCGCGGCCTGCGGTCACTTGCCCAGGATTTCCTGTTCCTTCTGGGCTGCGACGGCATCGGCTTCCTTGATCATGTCGTCGGTCAGCTTCTGGACCTCGGCTTCGCCGCGCTTGCGATCGTCTTCCGAGATTTCCTTCTTGTTCTCGTCCGCCTTCAGCGCATCCATCCCGTCACGCCGCACGTTGCGGATCGCGACGCGGGCCTTTTCGGCATAGGAATGCGCCAGCTTGGCCAGTTCCTTGCGGCGTTCCTCGGTCAGGTCGGGGATCGGCAGGCGGATGTTGTTGCCATCGTTGATCGGGTTCAGGCCCAGGCCTGCCGAACGGATCGCCTTTTCCACCGGAGCGATGTTCGACTTGTCCCACACCTGCACTGAAAGCAGGCGCGGCTCCGGCGCGGAGACCGTGGCGACCTGGTTCAGCGGCATATGCGCGCCGTAAACCTCAACCGTGATGGGATCGAGCAACGCCGTGTTGGCGCGGCCCGTGCGCAGGCCGGACAGGTCGCTGCGCAGCGATTCGACGGCGCCCTTCATGCGGCGCTCAAGATCGGCCTTGTCGTACTTGGCCATGGTTCTAACCCTTCTTTACAATGGTCTGCGTCCCCGCCCCGGCCAGCACCCGGGCAAGGTTGCCCTGTTCGCGGATCGAGAAGACGACGATGGGAATGCTGTTGTCCCGGCACAAGGCGACGGCGGAAGCGTCCATCACCTTCAGGTTATCTGCCAGGACCGTGTCGTAATCAACTGTATCGTAACGCAAGGCGTTGGGATTGGACTTGGGATCGCTGTCATAGATCCCGTCCACCGAAGTTCCCTTCAGCAGCGCATCACAGCGCATTTCTGCCGCGCGCAGGGCCGCCCCGCTGTCGGTGGTGAAATAAGGTGCGCCGACACCGGCGGCAAAGATCACCACGCGGCCCTTTTCCAGGTGGCGTTCAGCCCGGCGCCGGATCACCGGTTCGCACACCTGGTCCATCTGGACAGCGCTCTGCACCCGGGTTTCGACGCCGATCTGCTCCAGCGCGTTCTGCATGGCCAGGGCGTTCATCACCGTGGCAAGCATGCCCATGTAGTCGGCCTGGGCGCGGTCCATGCCCTTGGCTGCGCCCGCCATGCCGCGAAAGATATTGCCGCCGCCGATGACCAGGCAGATTTCGAGGCCGGTTTCCTTGGCCGCTTTCACTTCCAGCGCCAGCTCTGCCACGAATTCCGGGTCGATCCCGAACTGCTGGTTGCCCATCAGCACTTCGCCGGAGAGCTTCAACAGGATGCGTTTGTAGGCAGGCTTGGACATGGGTGGTGGCATCACTCTCGAAGGGTTTGCGCGGCCTTATACCGGCACGCCTCCGATGCCAAGGGCAGCTAGGGGGAATTGCCGGGGAACGACGCCCGCGCCGGACACGAAAAAGGGCGCAGACCCTGCGGCCTGCGCCCTTGTTTTCGCGTCGATCCGGGCCAGGCCCGGAAAGGCGATCAGTTCAGACCGGCAGCAGCCGCCACTTCGGCCGCGAAGTCGGTGACTTCCTTTTCGATGCCTTCGCCGAGCTGGAAGCGGACATAGTCCTTCAGCACGATCTTGGTGCCAGCGGCCTTGCCGGCCTGCTCGACGACCTGGGCGATCGGGGTCTTGTTGTCCATGACGAACAGCTGGCTGAGCAGCGCGTTTTCCTTGGCGAACTTGGCGACGGCACCGTCAACCATCTTGGCCTGGACTTCGGCGGGCTTGCCCGATTCGGCAGCCTTTTCCGCCGCGATCTTGCGTTCACGCGCGATCATTTCGGCGTCGAGGTCTTCTGCGTTCAGCGCCAGCGGGAAGGCAGCCGCGATGTGCATCGCGATCTGCTTGCCCAGCGGCTCCAGCACGTCGGCGCCAGCTTCCGATTCCAGCGCGACCAGCACGCCGATCTTGCCCAGCATCGGGGCCGCGGCGTTGTGCATGTAAGGCACGACCACGCCATTGCTGACCGAAACGGTCTTCATGCGGCGGACCTGCTGGTTTTCGCCAATGGTCGCCACGTTGTTGGTCAGGGTGTCGGCAACCGTGCCGCCGTCCGGATAGGGAGCAGCCTTCAGCGCTTCGACATCGTCCGAATCCAGGCCCAGGGCCGCTTCGGTGGTCTTGCGCACGAAGTCCTGGAACTGGTCGTTCTTGGCCACGAAGTCCGTTTCCGAGTTGACTTCGACGGCAACGCCCTTGGTGCCCGAAACGGCCACGCCGACCAGGCCTTCAGCGGCGGTACGGCTGGACTTCTTGGCAACGGCGGCCAGGCCCTTGGCGCGCAGGGCGTCAACGGCGGCTTCGAAGTCGCCGCCGGTTTCGTCCAGCGCCTTCTTGCAATCCATCATGCCGGCGCCGGTGCGCTCGCGCAGGTTCTTCACGTCAGTGGCGGTATAGGCCATTTGACTTGTCCTTCTTGAAAATGAACTGGCGGCCAGGGCCATTGGCCCCGGCACGCTACAGATTGATGACGAAAGCTTAGGCTTCGGTCGCTTCGGCGGCCGGAGTTTCGACCACGGCCTGCTCAACCGGGGCTTCTTCCAGAGCGCCGACGTCAACGCCGGAATCGACCACGGCTTCCTGACGGCCCTTGGTCGCGGCAGCGGCGACGGCCTGGCAGTACAGCGCAATGGCGCGGCTGGCGTCGTCGTTGGCCGGGATCGGGAACGCGATGCCATCGGGCGAAACGTTCGAATCGAGGATCGCGACGACCGGGATACCCAGGACGTTGGCTTCCTTGATCGCCAGCTCTTCCTTGTTGGCGTCGATCACGAACATCACGTCCGGGATGCCGCCCATGTCGCGGATGCCGCCCAGCGACAGTTCCAGCTTGTCACGCTCACGCGTCAGCTGGAGGACTTCCTTCTTGGTCAGACCGGCGGTGTCGCCAGCCAGCTTTTCCTCAAGACCCTTGAGGCGCTTGATCGACTGCGAAATGGTCTTCCAGTTGGTGAGCATGCCGCCCAGCCAGCGGTGGTTGACGAAGTGCTGGCCCGACTGGCGAGCTGCCTGGGCGATCGGCTCCTGCGCCTGGCGCTTGGTGCCGACGAACAGGACCTTGCCGCCTGCGCGGACAGTGGCGTCGACGAAGTCCAGAGCGCGGGCCATCAGCGGCACGGTCTGCGACAGGTCGAGGATGTGGATGCCGTTGCGGGCGCCGAAGATGTACGGCTTCATCCGCGGGTTCCAGCGGTGGGTCTGGTGGCCGAAGTGTGCGCCGGCCTCGATCAATTGCTGCATGGTGACGACGGGAGCCGCCATAGGACTTTCCTTTCCGGTTTCACCTCTGGGAAGCTGGAACCGTGCGGAAATCTGCCGCTGCGGCACCGGTATGTCGGCGCTTCCCATGTGGATTTGCCTGCACGACACGGACGGGCCAAACCAGCCATTCCGCCTGCAAGCCCGGCGCCCTTAACCGCCCCGCCCAGCAAAATCCAGCGGAAATTCGAGCCTGCGCAGGCGCCGTGAAAAAAGCCGCTTGACTCGGGAGAACAAATAGAGAACATCGTCCATATCGGAACGGAATAGGAACTTTCTACTCCATCCCGGACTTATCCACAAGCCTGTACACAGGCGACGAGGTGAAGGAATTGGCGATGTTCACGGTCGAATTCTCGGTTCTCCTGGGTCTTTCCGCGCTGCTCGGCGGGGTTTCGCTGGTCCAGTCGGTGCGAGCCGCTCTGCCCCAGGTCGCGGCAATTCGGCAGGCCCTGGCCGAATGCCCGGAACAGCGCGAAGTGCGCTTCACCATCCGCGAAGTCGTGGTGCGTTACAACGATGGCAAGGTCGTGCCGCTGCGCCAGCGGCAGCCGGTCAGGCTGACTCTTCGCCCTGGTGCGCGCGCTGCCGCTTGATCCGGGCATAGGCAATCCACCCCACTGGCAGCAGGGCCAGGTAGACGGCGCAAATGCCGATCAGGGTCCACCAGGTCTCGGTCAGCAGCGCGGCGCCGACCAGCCCGAACAGCAAGAGCGCCTCCAGCCGGAAATTCTTGCGCAGCCGCAGCTTGCCCCAGGTCAGGGTCGGAACGGCGGAAATCATCAAGAAGGCCATGGCGACCAGCCATGCGCCCACCAGGATCGGTTCGCGAAGCTGCTCCCGCAACTGCTCGTCATTCGTCACGAACCACAGGTACAGCGGCAGGAACACGAGGCCTGCCCCGACCGGAGCCGGAACTCCGGTATAGAACCCCGCCGTCTTGCGCGGCTCGTCCGCCAGGTCGATCCGGGCGTTGAAGCGCGCGAGGCGCAGCGCGCAGGCCACGGCAAAGGCCAGGGCAGCAAACCAGCCGAGGCGCGGCAGGTCGTTCAAGGACCACAGGAACAGGATCAGCGCGGGAGCAACGCCGAACGAAACGTTGTCGGCCAGGCTGTCCAGCTCCGCGCCAAAGCGCGACTGCGCCTTGAGCAAGCGGGCGATCCGTCCGTCGATTCCGTCCAGCACGCCTGCCAGTACCACGGCCAGCACCGCCTTCTCGAAATCGCCGGTGATCGCAAAGCGGATACCGGTCAGGCCAGCGCACAGCGCGGCGGCGGTAATCGCATTGGGCACCATGGCCCGCAGGGTCAGACCCGCCGGCTGCGGCGCCTGCACGGTCACTGGCGCGCACCCTCGATCAGCGGGGCAGAGCCAAGCTCGGCCAGCACCGTCTCACCGGCAATGACCTTTTGCCCGATCAGCACCTTCGGCTCGGTCCCGGCGGGCAGATAGACGTCGACCCGGCTGCCAAAGCGGATCAGGCCGACCCGCTGCCCTGCCGCCAGCATGTCGCCCGGCTTGACGAAGGGGACGATCCGCCGCGCCACCAGGCCAGCGATCTGCGTAAAGCCGATCCGCGTGCCATCGCCGCGCTCGATCAGGATGTGCTGGCGTTCATTCTCTTCGCTGGCCTTGTCGAGGTCGGCATTGAGGAACCGGCCCGGAATATAGACCACGCGCCGCACCGTCCCGCCAATCGGGGCGCGGTTGATGTGCACGTCGAACACCGACATGAAGATCGAAATGCGCGTGACCGGACCGCTCGACAGGCCCGGCGCGCCGGTGCCATCGTCGATTACCAGTTCGCGCGGGGCGTCCATCTGCTTGATCAGCGTCACCAGGCCATCGGCCGGCGAAATCACCAGATTGTCGCCCAGCGGCGTGACACGGCGCGGATCGCGGAAGAATGCCAGGATGCCCAGCACCAGACCGCCCAGCGGCCAGGCGAGCGTCTCCCACGCGAACAAAGCGGCAGTCAGGCACAGCGCCGCTGCAATCACCGCAAAGACGCGGCCTTCGGGATGAACCGTGGGCCAGGACCAGGTCGCTTCACCCCGCCCGCGATTGTCAAGAATATCTCCGGGCATCAGGCCGCCTTCCGCACAAATACGCTGCCGGCGGAATAGCCGGCTCCAAACGAACAGATCACGCCCGTATCCCCCGCTGCCAGGTCCTGGCTGTTCAGGTGGAACGCAATGATCGAACCGGCGCTCGACGTGTTGCCATAGGTATCGAGCACGGTCGGACTTTCGTCCTCGTTCGCTTCATGACCCAGAACGCGCTGGGCGATCAAACGGTTCATTCCCTGGTTGGCCTGGTGCAGCCACAGCCGCCGCAAGGCTGCCGGATCGAGCCCAAGCGTCTCGGCATGATCGACGATCATCGCCGCGACCATCGGCACCACTTCCTTGAACACCTTGC
Organism: Novosphingobium sp. NPDC080210; assembly: GCF_050281025.1. NCBI lineage: Bacteria > Pseudomonadati > Pseudomonadota > Alphaproteobacteria > Sphingomonadales > Sphingomonadaceae > Novosphingobium > Novosphingobium sp. NPDC080210. The sequence continues at coordinate 262,871 of NZ_JBNNWL010000001.1, read as the reverse complement.
GCCCTTCCTGGACAAACAGCTTGTCCGGCGTGCCGATGGTTTCCGGCGTCGCGCAGTTCAGGAAGCCGAAATTGTTGCGGATATTGTTGGAGAACACGGTCTTCAGCCGCGTCCCCAGAATGTCCCAGTGCTGCGCCGGTGCAATGTCCTTGGCCTCGACCAGCACGGCGGTGGCCACGTCGCCAAAGATGAAGTGGCTGTCGCGGTTGCGCATGTTGTTGTGGCCGGTGCAGATTTCCGGGCTGACCACCAGGACCGAGCGGGCATGGCCAGCGCGGATGAAGTCCGCCGCGGTCTGAATCCCGAAGGTCGCCGAGGAACAGGCGACATTCATGTCAAAGCCGAATCCCTCGATCCCCAGGGCGTGCTGGATCTCGATCGCCATGGCCGGATAGGGGCGCTGCATGTTGGAGCAGGCGCAGAGCACCGCGTCGACATCCGCGGCATCCCGCCCGGCGCGTTCCAGTGCGTCGCGCGCGGCCTTCACGCCCATCTCCGCCAGGACCGACAGTTCCTCGTCAGGCCGTTCGGCCCAGCGCGGCGCCATGATCTCCGGATCTAGCAGCGGCGCCTTGCTCATCACGTGGCGCGCCTTGATCCCGCTGGCCTTCTCGATGAATTCGACCGAGCTGGGAGCAAGAGCAGCGACTTCACCCGCCTCGATTTCGGCGGCGTGGCGCTGGTTGAATCGCTCAACGTACGTGTTGAAGCTTTCCACAAGCTCTTCGTTTGTGACGATTTCCGGCGGCGTATAGAGGCCGGTCGCGGAGATGACGGGGATGATTTCGCTCATGGCGCGTGGTCCTACCGGGCCTTTCCACCCCCGGCAAGTCACCCGCGCTTCAATCGGGCATTGACAGCAGGCAATTGCTTCGCCAAATGCGCGCTTCCTCGGCCGGACGCTTCGTTTCGAAGCAAAGCAAATCGGGGCAACCCGACACCGGCAAGCTGGTGTGGACAGGTGGCCGAGTGGTTAAAGGCAGCAGACTGTAAATCTGCCCGCGCAAGCGTACGCTAGTTCGAATCTAGCCCTGTCCACCACCGCCCTTCCTAGCAGAGCGAACCACGTTACCCCCCAGGGGGCACCCCTATTTCACGCCCTCGCTGCTCGTGCATCTGAATCACTGGAAAAGCACGCGCACGAAAAAGGGGGCAAGCGCGCGGCCTGCTCCCTTCTCGTTCTCCGGACCGCAAAGTCCGGCGAAAGCTATGCTCTGCTTAGAAGCCGAACACGACTGCCATCGAGAACTGGTCGGTGTTGTAACCGCCCTTTTCCGGAGCCAGGTCGTCGCGGCTTTCCTTGCTCAGCGAGTAGTGGGTGCGGCTGTATTCAGCGCGCAGCGAAACCTTTTCCGAAACGGCGGTCTGCACGCCAGCGCCGAAACGCAGGCCGTCGAACGATTCGCTTTCCTTGACGCTGTCAGCGGTGAAGCTGAGGCGGCCACGCTGATAACCGACGCGGCCGAACAGCGAGGTCTTTTCGTTCAGGTTGGTGCCCAGACGGCCCGAAACGCCGAACGAGTTGTCAGCTTCGAAGCCAGCGGTGTTGTCGCCCAGCTTCGCGCTGGACAGGTCGAAGTTCGCTTCGATGCCAGCAAAGACGCTGCCCGACAGCGGCATGCTGTAGCCGGCCAGAACCGTGCCGCCGATGCCCGAAACGCCAAGAAGGCCTTCCAGGTCGCCGCTGGTTGCGGTGTTCTCGTGCGTCACGCCCAGGCCGATGTACGGACCCTGTGCAAAAGCAGGTGCCGAAACGGCAGCAGCAGCAACGGCGGCGACGAAAGCAATCTTACGCATTGAAATTTCTCCTGTTTATCCTGAAAGGATGCGGGCCACCTAAGGATCTGATTAAGTTGATCAAGCGGTTAAGCGATTGATCAGAAGACTTTTTCAGCTTGTGTTGCAGAAACGCCGCACTTGATCGCGCAGAATCGCAGGAATGGTCTAAGCCGCAGCGATTCCTCGTCTTTCTCGCGCGCACGAAAAAAGGGGGCGGGAAATCCCGCCCCCTTCTCGATCCATTCCGCTCGGGCGAGCGGAGTGAATTTGTCTGGCTGGCTTAGAAGCCGAACACGACTGCCAGCGAGAACTGGTCGTTGTTGATGCCGACGTTGTCGGATTCGGCCAGAGCCTTGTCTTCAGCAGTCGGGTAGAAGTGGGTGCGGTTGTACTCGGCGCGAACCGAAACCTGCTCCGAAACAGCAGCTTCGATGCCAGCGCCGAAACGCAGACCGTCACGCGATTCCGAAGTCTTCACGCTGTCGACGGTCGTCGACATGCGGCCGCGCTGATAACCACCGCGAGCGTAAAGAGCGACGCCTTCGCTCACGTTCGCACCGAGACGCACGGTCGCACCGAAAATGTTGTCGGCCTTCAGCGAGTCAACATCGTCGCCGATCTTGGCGGAAGCCAGGTCGAAGTTGGCTTCGACGCCGACGAAAGTGGTTTCCGACAGAGCCATGTCGTAGCCGGCGAACACAGTGCCACCAACGCCATTGAAGCCAACGCCTTCGATGTCGCCACCGGTCGAAACGTTGTCGTGGGTGACGCCAACGCCGATGTACGGACCCGAGTTGGCAGCGAACGCCGGAGCCGAAGCAACAGCAGCAACAGCTGCGGCGGCGATTGCAAACTTACGCATTGAAAATCCTCCTATTTGCTCCTCAGAGCTGGAGGCCAACTAGGTTTTCATTTCAAATCGGAAAAGAGAAAAAAGAAACCCAGGTGAATATAGTTGCAATATGTTGCAAAAAAGTATCACTGCCAAACTAATGTAAGTACTGACACTTAGGAGCGTTCAAAGCGCTCCGCCTTTTACAGCCAATCTAATTCATTGCAATAGATATATATATTTGTGCACGACGTCAGCAATTGAGGTTATTTTTTGTTTGCTTTTCAATCAGTTGCTGACTGCAAACCGGATTGCTCGCCAAATGACAGCGAATGCTACGGGATAGGCTGAAAACCCGACCGGTTCAGCTGCGAATGGATCGGCCGTAAACGGTCAGCGCGATCTTGATCAGGTAGATGATCACCCAGGTGCCGATTAGATCGCCAAGGAAGATCGTCGCCATGACGTGCCCTGTCGGCGGATCGAAGCCGATGGCCAGGAGCGAGAGATAATGCGCGGCCACGTTGCCCCCCGCGCAGCCGATGGAAAGACCCAGCAGTCTGAGCGGCGTCAGGTTGACCAGGCTGGGCTTGAGATCTCCGATCCGGCTGGCAATGAACACGCCGAACGGGCCGCCGACCGAAGTGAAGGCTGTAATGACCATTTCCGGACCATTGCCCGGTCCAAGGTCATAGGCACCGGTCAGGATGAGAAAGATACTTGCCAGAAACAATGCTGGAATGATCCAGAACTCGACGATCAGGAAGCCCAGCAACCGCACGAACGCAGGCAGGAAAAAGATGGAAGCGAGCCCGCCGGTTTCCTGCGGCTCGGAAATCAGTGCGGACAGATGGTATAGCGAAATGTAAAGCAGCCCGAATGCCGCGCTGGACCAGATGCGGCCCGCGCCTGCTGTCACAGGGCCAGTCGGGCAAAGAGGTCTTCGGCCACCGACGTGAAGGTGACCGTCCGCTTGCGCCGGTCCTCCTCCATCACGGCAATGTCCACCAGGCCCTTGTCCTTCAGGGCGACCAGGCGGCGGTAAGAGGTGATCGACGAGCTACCCGCACCAAGATCATAAGCATCGGCCACGGTCAGGGCGCCGCGTTGCTCCCACAGGGCGCGCAGTTCGAACAGCATCCGCTCTTCATCGCCGGACAATTCGGACAGTGGCGGCAGCCGCCGCACGCTCACCATGAAGTTCAAAAGTCGTGGCATAGGGCATCACACTCCGGCAACGCTTCTACAATACCGGCGCGCCGGAAATATATAAGTAGCAGCACTTATCCCGATTGACCGCTTTTACGCAACCTAGCCCAAAGCCGCATCGTGCCCTAGAGAGCGGCGATGCAAAGGGGATTCTCCAGATGAGCGGCCAGCACGAAGGCAAGAAGGGCAAGGCACTGCGCGGGCGCGCGGGGCGGATGAAGGGCGGACGCGGCTCTGGTCGGGCCAGCACGGGCGCGGTCCGCTTGTGGGGCCGCCATGCGGTTGAAGCCGCGCTGAAAAATCCGGAGCGCCGCCACCGCAAGCTGTGGGCCACGCGCGAGGGTGTCGCTTCCCTGGATGGCGAGCTTCCGGCCGATTTCCCGCTGGAATGGGCCGCACCGGCCGATCTGGCTCGCCTCGTCGCGCGCGAGGCCCCGCATCAGGGGCTGGTGCTCGATTGCGATGCGCTGGAGGACGTGTTCCTGGACGAAGTGCTGGATGGCGATCCCACCCGCCCCATTGTCGTGCTCGACCAGGTGACCGACCCGCACAACGTCGGCGCGATCCTGCGCTCTGCCGCGGCGTTCAACGCGGCTGCGATTGTCACGCAAGACCGCCATGCGCCGCCGGAATCGGGCACCCTGGCCAAGAGCGCTTCGGGCGCGCTGGAAGTGGTTCCATGGGTCCGCGTCGTCAATCTCGCCCGCGCGCTCGATGAACTGGCCGAGGCCGGTTACTGGCGCATTGGCCTCGACGGCGATGGCAAGGCCACGCTGGCCGAGGCGCTGCCAGCCGGCCCTGTCGCGCTGGTCCTGGGCGCAGAAGGCGAAGGGATGCGCCACAACATCGTGCAGCACTGCGACACTATCGCCCGCCTGCCGATTGCCAGCGCCATCGAAAGCCTGAACGTTTCCAACGCAGCCGCCATTTCGCTTTACGCCATCGCCACGCGCGATTGATCTTCCACGCCGGGGGGGGCACCGATGAACCGACCTTTTAACCTGCGCCGCATGGCCGCCGCCGGCATGGCCGCAGCCTTCAGCCTGCTGCTGAGCGCTTGCCTGATCTCCCCCGGCAAGTTCGATGCCGCGCTGGACCTGCGCCGGGACGGACGGTTCACCTACTCCTACAAGGGCGAGATTTTCGTGCTGGGCCTGTCCGAACTGATGAAGGTCGGCCAGTCAGCCGACGAGTCTTTCACGCCCCTGCCCTGCTATGAAAGCGACAGCGGCGAGGATCGCGCCTGCACCAAGGAAGAACTGGAGCAGCAAAAGGCCGACTGGGAGCAAGAACGCAAAACCGATGCGGAGCGGCGCAAGAAGGACCAGGACATGGCCAAGGCGCTGCTCGGCGGGATCGACGCCAGCGACGCAAAGGCCGCGGAAGAACTCGCCGCCCGCCTGCGCCGCCAGGCCGGGTGGAACAGCGTGATCTACAAGGGCAACGGCCTTTACGAAGTGGACTTCAGCATTGCCGGGCGGCTGGACCACGATTTCCAGTTCCCGACGATCGAAAAGATGCCGCAGGTCGTGCCTTTCTTCGCGCTGAACCGCCGCGCCGACGGTTCGGTCCGGCTCGATTCCCCGGCCTTCACCGATGCCAACCAGGGCTCCACCCCCTTCGGCAGCCTGGCCCAGATCATCGCCGCCGAGCGTGCGGGCAAGGACGGCAAGATTGCGGAAGCAACCGACCCGCAGCTTCCGGTGCTGGACGGTCGCTTCGTCCTGACCACCGACGGCACGATCCTCGCCAACAACACTGACGAAGGCCCGGCCGCCGTGCCGACCGGCAAGCGCCTGGAATGGACCATCACCCCGCGCGAAAAGACCGGGCCGATGGCGCTGGTTCAGCTGGGGAAGTAAGCGGGTTACGTCGTTAGGGCGTTGCTCCAGCGCGGCGCCAAGGCTAGGCGGATTTCCATGACCCACCCCGTATCCCCGCTCGCCCGTCCGTTTCCCGACATGCCGCCGATCCCTGGCGTGACGCTGCGCGTGGTTCGGGCCGGGTACAAGGACTGGGGCCGCTGCGACCTGACCTATGTCGAACTGGCCGAGGGCACTGCGGTGGCGGGCGTGTTTACGCGCAACGTCTGTTGCTCCTCCGAAGTCGAGCTGGGCCGCGCCAATGTCGCGCAGGGGCACGCCCGCGCGCTGGTGGTCAATGCGGGGAACTCCAACGCTTTCACCGGCTATCGCGGGCGCGAGGCGGTGGAGCAGATCATGGGCCAGGTCGCCGCGCATCTTGGCTGCGGGCCGGATCAGGTGTTCGTCTCCTCGACCGGAGTGATCGGCGTTCCCCTGCCCAAGGACAAGGCCCGCGCCGGGATCGAGGCGGCGCTGGTCGCCCAGCCCTGCACCTGGCAGGACGCGGCCAATACCATCGGCACCACCGACACTTTTGCCAAGGGTGCCATGGCCCGGGCCGTGGTTGACGGGAAGACCGTGACGCTCTGCGCCATCATCAAGGGCAGCGGCATGATCGCGCCCGACATGGCGACCATGCTGGGCTATGTCTTCACCGATTGCGCGGTTGCCCCGGCCTATCTGCAAAAGCTGCTGAGCGCGGCCAACCAGCGCACCTTCAGCTGCATCACGGTCGATAGCGACACTTCGACGAGCGACACCGTACTGGCCTTTGCCACGGGCGCAGCTGGAAATGCGGCGCTGACCGGTGATGACAGCCCCGGCGCTGATGCCTTTGCCGCCGCGCTGGAGGACGTCTGCCGCCAGATGGCGCACCTGGTCGTACGCGATGGCGAAGGCGCGCAGAAGTTCATCGCCGTGACGGTCAGCGGCGCGGTGAGCGACGAGAGCGCCCGCAAGGTCGGCCTCGCCATCGCCAATTCGCCCCTGGTCAAGACCGCGATTGCCGGGGAAGACGCCAACTGGGGCCGCGTGGTCATGGCCGTGGGCAAGGCGGGCGAACCGGCAGACCGCGACCGACTCTCCATCGGCTTTGGCGGCACCTGGGCCGCGCGCGACGGCCAGCCGCTGGCCGATTATGACGAGGCGCCGGTGGCGGCCCACCTCAAGGGCCAGGACATCTCCATCGAGGTCGACCTGGGCCTGGGCGAAGGGCGCGCCACGGTCTGGACCTGCGACCTGACCCACGGCTACATCTCGATCAACGCGGACTATCGCTCTTGACCAAGGCCCTGACCAACGATGTCCTGGCGATCATGCAGCGCGCCGCGCGCGAAGCGGTGATGCCGCGTTACCAGTCGCTCGCCGCGCATGAGATTGACGCGAAGGCGGCGGACGACGTCGTCACCATTGCCGACAAGGAAGCCGAACTGATCCTGGCCGAGGGCCTGGCGCGGCTGCTGCCGGAAGCGGCCATCGTGGGTGAGGAAGCCGCCCATGCCGATCCGGGGCTGCTCGACCGTCTGGGCGATGCGCTGTGCTGGATCATCGACCCGGTGGACGGAACCAACAACTTCGCGGCGGGAAAACCACCATTCGGCCTGATGGTCGCACTTAGCCAAGGGGGCGAGACGATTGCCGGGTGGATTCTCGATCCGCTCAGCGGCCGGCTGTGCCACGCGCACCGGGATGGCGGGGCCTTCATCGGCAAGGACCGGATCACCGCCCGCGACACCGGACAGGAGCCGCCGATTGCGGCGATTTCCCTCGTCTTCATGGACCCGGCCCAGCGCGAGGCGATGAAGTCCCACATCGCGCCGCATTACAGCCTGGTCGACATTCCGCGCTGCGCCGCCGAGCAATATCCCCGGCTGGTCCTGGGCGTGAACGATGTCTCGATCTTCGAGCGGACCCTCGCCTGGGATCATGCCGCCGGAGTGCTGTTCGTCAACGAGGCCGGAGGCAAGGCCGCGCGGCCCGATGGCAGAGCCTACCGCGTGGACGAGGCGCACCTGCCCGGCCTGATCGGCGCGGCCAGCCCGGCGCTATGGGACGAACTGGCTGGGCGGCTGGCGCAACTGTGAATTCGGCGCGGGTGTTGCGTGTGCAATCCGGCTTCGACAAGCTCAGCCTGAGCGGGGTCTTTGCGGCGCTGATAAGCTGGCGGGAAGAATAGTCCCTCCCACTCCGCTCAGGCTGAGCCTGTCGAAGCCGGTCGTTGGACAAATGGTTCACGCAGAGACGCGGAGAAGAAGGGGGCGCAGAGGCTGACGGGCGCCGCAGGCGTTTGCTACCCTTCAGGGCATCCAGAACCCGCGCAAAAGGAATGAACGACAGCGCCGCCAACGCCCCTTAGCGCCTCTGCGTCCTTTGCGTTCTCTGCGCGAAACCTGAAAACCCCACGACCTTGTGCAAGGCCCACTGGGCCCCGGCCTGCGCCGGGGTGACGGCTTGGGGGGTTCAAAGCTCCGCTCAGGCTGAGCCTGTCGAAGCCGGGTTCCCCTCCCCGCTTAGAGTACGCTTTCCAGCCAGCCCTTGAGCTGGCTCTTGGGTGCAGCGCCCAGCTTTTGCGCGACGGGCTGGCCGTCCTTGAACAGGACCATCAGCGGAATCGACTGCACGCCGAACTTGGCTGCGATGTCGGTGTTTTCCATGATGTCGACCTTGGCGATGGTCACCTTGTCGGCCAGTTCCTCGCTGATTTCCTCAAGCGCGGGGGCAATCATCTTGCACGGACCGCACCAGTCGGCCCAGAAATCGACCAGAACGGGCTTGTCCGAACCGAGCACGTCAGTGGCAAAGCTGGCGTCGGTGACTTCTTTGGTGGCCATGGGAATCTCCTTTGATCTCTCTTGCGCTAATCTAGGGTCGAAGGCGGGCTTGGCAACGCTTTCCCGCACATAGGATTGCTAGTCTCCACCCAAACCCTGCTTGTGAATGGCCAGAAGCTCCGCCGGAATTTCCAGCAGGACAGGCGTTTGCGTGTAAAGCAGCGCCGCATCTACCCGCCGTCCGGGATAGGTCGCTTCCAGCGCGGCGGCATAGGCCGCCATCTGCCGCAGGATCGACACCGGCACTTCGTCGAGGCCAGCGGGCGGGCGGCGCGCGGTCTTGAAGTCGACCAGGCGGATTCGCTCGCCCTCGATCAGCAGGCGGTCGATGGTTCCGGCCACGACCTGACCGCCGACGGTTGCCGCAATCGGCACTTCGGCCAGGGCACCGGGCGCGAACAGATCGGCCCAGGCGGGATGCGCCAGCACGCGCAGGGCCGAGGTGACCATTTCGCCGCGCGCCGCGCTTTCCAGTTCGGACGCGGACCGCGCCAGCCAGGCCTGCGCCGCTCCTTCGCGCTCTGCCGGGGCCACTTCGGGCAAGCGTTCCAGCAAGCGGTGGAGCAAGACCCCGCGCCGCGCCGCCGCCGCACCGGCACCCGCTGGCCAGGGCGGATCGCTGGCGCGGTCCTCACCCAACGAAGAGGGGGCAAGCGGCTTTGGCGGACGCGGTTCAGCCGGGGCAGTCCTGGCCACCCAGGGGGGCAGCAGGGCCAGCTGGCCGACCGCGCCGGTCAGCGGCGGGACCGCCACGTCCGGCGCCTCGCCGTGCAGCTTGACCGCGCCCCACAGCGGATCGTCCAGCCAGTCCCCATCGAACAGCGGCTCCAGCCGGGCATACCAGCTATCGGCATTGGGTTCCTTTTCGCGGGAACTGAGCGCCCCGCCGATGAACAGCGCCTCTTCGGCGCGGGTCATGGCGACATAGAGCAAGCGCCAATGCTCCTGCATTTCCTCCTGCTCGGTCTGCGCCTTGGCCTCGGCAATCGCGCCCGCCACTTCGTGCTTGTTTAAACGCGGAAGAGGAATTTTCCTACCTGACAGGTTGTCGCTTAATTCCAGAGCAGAACTGCGGGAAGCACGGGGATTGTCCGCCGCATCGGCCAGGATCACGATAGGGGCCTGCAAGCCTTTCGAGCCGTGCACGGTCATCACCCGCACTTCGTCGCGGTTCTTGCCTGCCTCGCGCTTAAGCTCGCCCTCGCCCGCGTCGAACCACTGGATGAAGGTGTTGAGACTGGGCACCTTGCTGGCCGAAAAAGCGCTCGCGGCGTTGAGCAGTTCGTCAATTGGATCGCCCGCTTCGGTCCCCAGCCGCGCGACCAGCTTGCGCCGCCCCTGCCACGGACCGGTCAGGATCCAGTGGAGCAGCGCTTGCGGCGGGTCGTAGTCGGCAATGCGGAGCAATTGCGTCAATTGCTCCCACGTGCGGTCCACCAAAGGCTCGCCCCGAAGCTTGCGCAAATGATCGTAGAGGTGGACGCCTTCGGGCCGCCAGCCGTGGCTCAGCAGGTCGTCCTGGCTCCACCCGATCAGCGGCGAGACAAGCAGGCAGGCAAGGTTCAGGTCGTCCAGCGGCTGCGCGGCAAAGCGCAGCGCGGCCATCAGGTCGCGCACCGCCAGCGGCGCGGCCAACCGCAAGCGGTCCACCCCCGCCACGGCGACGCCAGCCGCATGGAGCCGTGCCACGATCAGGCCCGCCAGTTCCTTGCGCTTGCGCACCAGCACCATGACATCGCCCGGTGTGGCGCGCCGCGCCTTGCCCTCCGGTTCGCCCTTTACCAGCGGAAAGCCGTGGTCCATCCACGCCTTGACCTGCCGCGCGATGCGGTCCGCCAATTGCCGGTCGCTGCGGGAAAGCCAGCCTTCCTGCCCCTCTTCCGCCGCTTCGCCGGGTTCGCCTTCATCTTCGGATGGAGCGCCCAGCACGCGCCAGAACACGACCTGTCCGGGGCGGTCCTGCCCCTTGTGCGGCTCTGCCGGCTTGCCCAGCCCAAATCCTTCGTGGCCAATGTCGGCAATTGCGCGGTCGACGAAGTCGAGGATCGCCCGCGCCGTGCGGAAGCTTTGCCCCAGGTCCAGGTCGCGCAGGCTGCGCGCCTGGCTGGCGGTGCGCAGCTGGGCAAGATTGGCGGCGAGCCCTTCCATCTGCCCGCGCACCCGGTCCTTGGCCCGCGCGAAGTTTTCCGGGCTGGTCCCCTGAAAGCGGAAGATCGCCTGCTTGTAATCGCCAACCACGAACAGGGTGCGCAGCTTGTCACCATGCGCGCCTTCCCCGGCAAAGAAATCACCGGTCAGGGCATTGATGATTTCCCACTGCGATTCGTTGGTATCCTGCGCTTCATCGACCAGGATGTGGTCAAAGCGCCGGTCCAGCTTGTAGCGGATCCATTCGGCCAGATCGCCGCGCGTCAGCAGGCCCGCCGCCTGACGGATCTGGTCGTCAAAGTCGATATAGCCAGCCCGCGCCTTGGCATCGTCCCACAGGGCCGAAAACTTGCGGCCCAGTTCCAGCGCCGGGGTCAGGAAATCGGCCAGTTCCAGCAAGGCACGGCGGTCGCGCACGGCCTTGCAGCAGTCCAGCACCGCCTGGGCCGCCTCTTCATAGAACTCTTCGAACTTGGCGATGTAGCGCAGGTTCTTGGGCCGGTCGTCGAGCGTGAACAGCTCCTTCACCAGTTCCGGCAGGGCTTCCAGCCGCTCTGCCGGGCCGCTTTCCAGCCAGGACTGGATCGCCGCCGTGCATTTCTGTCCGGTTGGGGAAGACCATTGCCGATAGGTGCCCAGGCATAGTTGCAAGGCATCGGTATCGAACACCCCGTTGCTGCACAGGTCGGCCAGGTCGTCCGCGCAGGCATCGCTGGGCAGGCCGATCAGGCGCAGCACGTTGGCCCGCATCGGCGGTTGCCAGCCGCCCGGCCCTTCCCACGCCTCGCGCGCCGTGGCGCAGCGCAGCAGCCAGGCGGGGACGGCCATGGGGCCAAGCCGGACCGAAAGCTGCTCCAGCGCGGCAAAGGTGGCAACGTCGTTGCTGCGCTCTGCCTCCAGCAGCATGTCGGACAGGACTTCGCGCAGCAGCAGGTCGCGGTCGCGATCCTCCATTGCCTTGACGCCGGGCAGCAGCCCCGCCTCGCTGGGAAAGGCCGAAAGCAGCCACTGGGCAAAGGCGTGGATCGTGTCGATCCGCAGCCCGCCGCCGGGGCAATCGAGCACTTCGGCAAACAGCCGCCGCGCCTTTTCCTGCGCCGCCGGGCCGTAGTCCGCGCCGATGGCCTGCAGGTCCTGCGCCAGCGACACGGCATCGGCCCGCACCCAGCGCGCCAGCACTTCGTTGATCCGCGCCGCCATTTCGGTCGCGCCCGCCTTGGTGAAGGTCAGGCAGAGGATCTGATCCGGGCGCACGCCGTCCTGCAGCAACAGGCGCAGCACGCGGGCGGAAAGCACCTGGGTCTTGCCCGTTCCCGCCGAGGCGGAGAGCCAGACCACTTCACCCGGATCGACCGCCGGGTGCTGTTCATGGGTCAGGGGGAAGAGCCGGCTCATCCCTCGGCCTCCCCGCGCGCCTGCCATTCGTCCAGCCGCATCAATTGGTCATAGTCGTTATAGCCGCCCAGATCGGGATTGAGCCGCGCCGTGAACGGCTCGTCGCCCTTGATCCACTTGTCGATGGCTTCCAGCAGATAGCGCTGCGTTTCCATCAGGAATTCGTCGCGCGGAATGCCCACTTTCTTGCCGTCAGCCACCGGCTCGTAGACATAGCCAAAGCCGGTCGCGCTCTTGTCGTCCTTGCCGAACGACCAGTATTCGAACCCGTCGGGCATTCCGGCCACGTCCTTGAACCCGCGCGCATTGGCGATCAGGCCCAGGGTGCCAAGCTGGAGCGCGAAGCCATCCTTCACTTGCCCGCCCGATGGCGGCTTGCCGGTCTTGTAATCGACCACGACCAGACGGCCATCGGCGCGGCGATCGATCCGGTCGGCGCGGCCATGGACTTTCACTCCGGCGAGAGTCATCTCGCCCTTGATCTCGCTGGCCAGCACTTCGCGCCCCTCGCCCCGGTCCTGCGCGATTTTCAGGTCGATCCATTCCAGCGCGCGGGACAGGCGCGGCCACCATAGCCCGCGCGTGACGACATGGGCCTGCATCTTGGCCAGCTCTTCCTGAGCCAGCGCGGTCAGTTCGCCCGCACCGCCGCCGTTCTTGTGCCAGCGTTCCATCACGGCATGGACCACGGTGCCCTGCCAGGCGGCGGTCGGTTCCGCATCCAGCCCGTCCTTGCGCCGCAAGCGCAGGATCGAACCGGCATAGAACTGATAGGGATCGCCGCGCAGCCGGTCGATCGCGGTCACGGCCAGGGCCACGTCGCGCTGCTCGGCGCTGGGGCGCGGCTGGGGCCGGGGATAGGCCGGCGCGGGCGAAGCATGGTCAATGGCGCGGGCGAGCGCGACCGCCTCCGTCTCGCGGTGGCTTTCGGCCAGTTCGCCCAGCATGGCCTGAACCCGCAGGACAAAGCGGCTGGGGATCACCGGGCCGCCTTCGCTGCGCTGCGCCCAACTCAGCACGACTTCCGGTGCGCCCAGCGCTCCGGCCAGGTCATGCGCGGCCAGGCCGATGCGGAATTCGCCCGAAGGCACGCCCAGCGCGCGCAGCACCGGCGGCGGCAGGCTGGGTTCCGGGCTGGGCGCGGCGGGCCAGGTGCCCTCGGCCAGACCGGCGCAGATCACCAGATCGGCGCGGCTCATCCGCGCTTCGAGCAAGCCATAGATGGCAACGCGGGGATGGCCGCCCCATGGCGGGCGCACCGAAACCCGGTCCATCGCGTCGCGCAGCACGCCGGGCAGGTCCTTGGCGGCAAGGCGCGTTCTGGCCTGATCCGCCGCGATTCGCAGTTCCTCCAGCCAGGCAGAGAGCGAGCGCCCGTCCGCCTCGGCCCATAGCCGCGTGCCGCACAGGGCTTCCCCCGCCTCGGCCAGTCGCGCCAGGGCCGTGCCCAGTTTAACTTCGTCCGCGCCTGCCAGCAGCGGCGCAAGGATCGCCTGCACGCCGTCCCACCAGGCGGCGATGTCGCTGCCTTTGCCGCGCCGCGCCTGTTCGCGCACGATTTCCGCCAGCGGCTCCAGCCCCGGAGAGGGACGCGGACCGCGCAGCGCCAGATCGAGCGCGCGGGCATTATCCAGCCAGACCGCGCGCCCTTCCCCGGCACCGGCCAGCGGGTGAGTCAGCAGCGACAGCAGCGGAACCGGCGTAGCCTGCTCTGCCGCGACTTCGGCCAGCAGCAGCAGGATGCGGCCCGCCGGGGTCTGCGGCAGCGGTCGGCCCGCCGTATCATCGGCAACAATGTCCCAGCGCTTGAGGTGCGCCACCACCCGCCCCGCCAGTCCGCGATCCGGAGTGATCAGCGCGACGCGCTTTTTCGGCACTTCCAGCGCCTGGCGGATCAGCAGGGCAATGGCCTGCGCTTCCTCGCCCGGATGCGCGGATTCCATCAGCCGCACGCCGGACAGACGGCGCTGGTCGGGCTTCAGGTCAACCCAGCCCGCGCTGCCTTCCGGCGGCAGGAACAGGTTGGAGATCGCCCGGCTGCGCTCTGGCGGAGCGGCGGCCATGCCCGCGCGGTGCCAGGCATCCACTTCGCCGCGATTGACGCCCATGCGGTTGAGCAGCAGCTTGAGGTGATATTGCGGGTGCGCCAGGGCATCGCGCTCCCCAAACGGAGCCTCGCCCTCGCTCGCCGGAATCCCGGCGCTGCCCAGCGATTGCCAGACCGCTTCGTCCAGCGACAGGTCCAGATCGGGCAGGATCACCGCGCCTTGCGGCAATTCGGACACGACGCGCAGCAGGCTGGCGAGCGCGGGCGAAGCGCTGGTCACCCCGGCAGCGACGACCGGATGAGCAGGCGGCCTCTCGCGCCAGCGCCGCGCGGCATGGGCGAACAGGCGGTTGCGCCGCTCAGGCGCGTCAACCTCTCCCCGCGCGGCCAGTTCGGCCAGCCAGCGCGCCTGGACGCGGGCGAAAGTGCGGGTCGATTGCTGCCAGTGGCTGGCCAGATCGCCGACGATCCCGGCAATCCGTTCGTCCAGCAGGTCGCCCAGTTCCAGCCCCTCAACCGTCAGCCGGTCCATGGTCCGGCCCGTTTCAAAGGCCAGGCGCAGCAGGCCGGGAGCCTTGGGCGCATCCGGGCCAAGCTCCTCGCGCAGCAGGTCCGCCAGCCGCAGCCAGCGCAGCGTCGGATCGGCGGCCGGAGGCACTTCGCTTCCCGCGCCGAGCGGATCGAGCAGCGGGCCGAGCGTCTCGTCCAGGTCCAGATCGCCCACCGCCGCCATGCGCGGCAAGAGCATCCCGCCGCCCGAGAGGCGCACGAAAGCCTCGGTCACGATCCGCACCGCGCGGCTGGAGGGCAGCAGCAGGGTCAGCCGCGCCAGCCCGAGCTCCTTGTCCGCGTAGCGCGGGATCAGCCCGGCCACCAGCGCGTCGGCAAAGCCCCGGTGGGCGGCGATGGAATAGACCTTTGGCCCGGCGCGTTCAGGCACGTTCCAGCCGCGCCTCTGCCGGAGCAATCGCTTCGGGCGTGCCCAGATCGAACCACTCACCCGCATGGACCACGCCGTAAAGCCGCCCTTCGGCCAGCGCCCGGTCCCACAGGACATTGGTGGAAAACGGCCCGTCCGGCGCATCGCGCAGCAGCCGGTGCGATGCAATCTGGGCGCCGATGAAGATATAGGGCGCGCTGTCCTCGTCCTTGGCGCGGCGGCGCAGGCGGCCATCGGCTTCGAGATGGAAATCGCCCTTGCCGCGATGCTCAAACGCCCGTTCGCGCGGGACCAGCAGCAAGAGCGCGTCCATCCGCTCCGCATCCCAGGCATCGGACAGGTCCAGCAAGGTATTGCGCGGCCCGTCGATCCAGATGTTGTCGCTGTTCAGGCAATAGAACGGGTCGGGCAGCAGACCGCTGCGCCAGGCCTTGACCATGCCGCCGCCGGTTTCCAGCAGCAGGTCACGTTCGTCGCTGAAAGCAACGGAGGGATGCTGGCGCGTGCGCAGGTACGCCTCGACCTGATCGGGCAGGTAGTGGACGTTGACCACGGCCTTTTCGATCCCGGCATCGGCCAGATGCTCGATCATGTAGTCGATCAGCTTCTTGCCGCCCACTTCGATCAGCGGCTTTGGCGTGCCCGCCGTCAGCGGCAGCATCCGCGTGCCCAGCCCTGCGGCCATGACCATGGCGGTATCGGAAACCAGCGCCGTGCCGCTCATGGATGGAACACGCCTCCGCCTGCCGCGCGCAGCTCGGCCGGAATATTCGCTTCGAACCATTCCGCCACGGGGGCCAGCGCCGGATGGCTCAGGTCGCGTTCCAGCAAGGCCCAGACGCGGGGGATGTAATCCAGGTAGCGCGGCTTGCCGTCGCGCTTCCACAGGCGGACGAAGATGCCGACGATCTTGGCATTGCGCTGTGCGCCGAGCCGGGCATAGTCGGCGAGAAATTCTTCCGCATCCGCGCCGGTTTTCTCGACATAATAGTCGAACATTTCCGCTTCCAGTTCGGGCGACACGTCGCGCCGCGCATCCTGGAGCAGCGAGACCAGGTCATAGGCCGGATGGCCGTTCAGCGCGTCCTGGAAATCGAGCAGGCCCTGATCGCGCAGCGCGCCCAGCAGCATGATGTTCTCGGCGTGGTAATCGCGCAGCACGCAGATACCGGGACGCTGGCGGGGGAGCATGTCGCCCAGCACCTTTTCCCAGGCGCTGGCATAGCCCGCCTCGTCAACGGTCAGGTTCTGCGCGGGGCAATACCATTCAGTCAGCAGCCGTGCCTCGCGGAGATATTCGCTGAGCGAATAGTCGCGAAACGGACCCGGCGGCAGGCGGCGCAATTCGACCAGGGCGTCAATCGCCGCGCGGTAGACCTCGGCCTCGTCATCGGGCCATTCGTCGAGGTATTCGCGCATCCGCACTTCGCCAAAGTCCTCAAGCAGGACCAGGCCCGCCGCTGCGTCCTCAGCCAGGATCTGCGGCGCGCGCAGGCCATTGGCGTCAAGCCACTTGGCGGCGCGCAGAAAGGGCTGCGGATCTTCGTGCGGCGGCGGCGCGTGCATCAGCATGGCCGACTTTTCACCCTGCCGGATGCGGAAATAGCGCCGGAAAGAGGCATCGCCCGGCAGCGGTTCGACCTGCGCCGCGGACCAGCCCGCAGTGTTCAGAAATGCTTCGATGCCGTCCGGCAGACTGTCGCTCATGCCAAGCGCCCTAGCCAATCGCGGCCGGGTTCGACAATCGCCTTGCGCCCCCTATCCGCAGTTTCGAGGCGGATCGACAGGCAGCCTGCCTCGTGCGCGAAACCTCCCGCCATTTCAGGCCATTCGGCAATCAGCGCGGCACCGTGGCGATAGTCGTCCAGGCCCAGTTCCTCCACCTCTTCCGGGTGCTTCAGGCGGTAGAAATCGGCGTGGACCAGCGGCAGGCGCAGCGCGGGCGGATCATAGGTTTCGATGATCGCAAAGCTGGGCGACGGGACTTCACCCTGATGGCCAAGTGCGGCAATGATCGCGCGGGCCAGGGTGGTCTTGCCCGCACCCAGCCCGCCAGACAGGGCGATCACGTCACCGGGGCGCAGCGCCTCGGCCAGGCGCGCGCCCAGCTGCTCCATCGCGGCAAGATCGGGCAGGTCGATGATCATGCTTACGGCAGGTCCACGATGGCAGCCGTGCCCTGCCCCGGCTCGCTGATCAGCTCCAGCGTGCCGCCGTGAGCCTCGATCAACTGGCGGGCGAGCGGCAGGCCCAGGCCCTGGCGGCGTTCCACGCCTTTGCCGTCGCTGCTGACCTTGATCCCTTCCAGCGCGCGGGCCAGCGTGGCCGCGTCCATGCCCGCGCCGTTATCGGAAATCACCAGCCGCGCCTTGCCCTTGTGCACGCCCAGTTCGACCAGGATGCGCCCGCCTTCCGGGGTAGCGGCAATGGCATTGTCGATCAGGTGGCCAATGGCGCGGCCCAGACGGCGGCGGTCGCCCTGCAACCGTCCGGCGCTGCGGTCGCCGCGCATGTCCAGCGTCAGGTTCGCCGCCTTGATCCGCGCCGCGCGGTCCTCAACCAGCTTGGTGACGAAGGGCAGCAGGTCGATTTCCTCCTGCGCCAGCGGGAGCATTCCAGCCTCGCTCTGCGACAGGTCGAGAACGGATTCGATCTGTTCGCCCAGCCGGTCGACCGATTG
Organism: Novosphingobium sp. NPDC080210; assembly: GCF_050281025.1. Taxonomy (NCBI): domain Bacteria; kingdom Pseudomonadati; phylum Pseudomonadota; class Alphaproteobacteria; order Sphingomonadales; family Sphingomonadaceae; genus Novosphingobium; species Novosphingobium sp. NPDC080210. The sequence goes on along the minus strand of NZ_JBNNWL010000001.1, from coordinate 245,148 downwards.
CAGGATCGCGCCGACATATTCCTTGCCGCTCTCGCTCAATTCACCGCCCAGCCCGGCCTCCAGCAATTCGGCAAAGCCGCCGATGGAGGTAAGCGGGGTGCGGAATTCGTAACTCATGTTGGCAAGGAAGCGGGTCTTCATCGCGTCAGCCTCTTCCAGCGCGGCATTGCGCTGCTTCAGGGCTTCTTCGGCCTTTTGCGAGTCGGTGATGTCGAGCACGGTCAGCAGGCCATTGCCATCGGGCAGCGGCACCCCGGCGAATTCCAGCGTGCGCCCGTCGGCCAGCAGGGCGCGCCCGCCGGTCTGGCGGCGGTCCAGCGTGGCGGCGCGGACAACGTCGCCCACGGCCTTTACCTTCACCGGCTTGGTCAGCTGCCGCGCGATCTGCTCCAGCAGCGTCTCGATCCGGGGATGGGTGTCGAGCAGGGTGTCGTCCAGCCCCCAGTCGGCAGCAAAGCGGCGGTTCCACAGTTGCAAGCGGCCATCCGGCGCGAAGATCGCGATGGATTCGAACAGGCTGTCGAACGTGGCGGTGCGGGTGCGCAGCAGGGTATCACGCGCCGCGGCCAGTTGCAGTTGCTCGGTCCGGTCCTCGGCAATCAGCATCAGCCCGCCATCGGGCAGCGGCTGGGCGACGATGCGCAGGTGCGTGCCATCGGCCAGCATCCAGGCTTCTTCCTGCGGCGTGCTGGCCATGAACCAGGCCGCGCGTTCGCGCCGCCAGGCCGGGAAGTCGCGCGCTTCGGGCACGCGCCCGGCATCGCGGGCCATGTCGAGCAGGCGGTCGAACTGCGGCAGGTCCAGCATGGCCGCCGCGTTCATGCCAAAGATGCGCTGGAACGGGCGGTTGGCGAAGGTCATCTGCCGCTTGGCATCGAACTGCGCCACGCCGGCGGAAAGCTGGTCCAGCATGTTGCGCTGGGCATCGCGGAAAGCGCGCAGGGTGCGCGACAGCTCTTCCATTTCCTCGACGTCGACGGCGTAACCGGCGACGCCTTCCTGCCCCAGCGGCAGGTCGGACACGCGCAGCGCGCGGCGCTCGCCATTGATCGTGGCAGAGACCATCCGCTCGATCGGCATCTGCTTGGCCGCAGCCTGAAGCGCGACCTGCCTGGCGGTCAGCCCGTCGACGCTTTCGACCAATTCCACCCCGTCCGCCGCGACCTGGCGGGCGTCCTGCCCTGCCACCGCCTCGACATAGGCCTGGTTGACCAGCCGCAGATCGCCGTCCGGGCCACGGAACCACATCGGCATGGGCGCAGCCTCGATCAGCCCGACCAGCGCGATGAAATCATCCCGGGCGCGGGCTGCTTCGCCGCGCAATTGCACCAGTTCGCTCTCGCTGTCGGAAAAGTCGAAGACCCAGACCAGCGCCGCCCCGCCCGGGGAAATCTGCGGGTCGGCCAGGTGTCCGCGCAGGGCCAGGCTGCGGCTCGATCCGCGCGGGGTGGCGACCATGCGGAACGGCGCCGCCGTGCGCTGGCAGCGGCGCACCGCCTCGGTCAGTTCATTGAGCTGTTCGGTGGTCAGGCCCCCGCCCCCGCCGTCAATGCGGCCCCCGTCGAGTTCGGTCAGAAATTGCGGGACGCTGTCCAGCCCCAGCCAGTTGGCCAGGCGCTGCGGAGCCTCGATCCGGCCATCGGCCCGCACCAGCAGCGGCAGGGCCGGACTTTCATCGACCATCCGCGCCAGCCGCCGGGCATTGCGCTGCCCGGCTTCGGCCTTGCGCTGGCGCAGCCGCGCGGCGGCAACGGCCCACAGCGCGGCGATGGTCCAGGCCGCCAGCAAGAGGCCAAGCAGGACCAGCGCGGTGGGGGTAAGCGTCATGTCTTTCAGCTATGCGCCGACGCGGGCAATGGCAAGACGCATGGCCCCGTCATCCCCGCGAAAGCGGGGGCGGCTGGCCGAAAAGCAGGCGCCCTTCGGCCAGCCAGTCCTTTGGGATCAATAGCGATAGTGATCCGGCTTGAACGGTCCTTCGGCCGAGACGCCGATATAGTCCGCCTGCTTCTGGCTCAGCTTGGTCAGCTTGACCCCCAGCTTTTCCAGATGCAGCGCCGCGACCTTTTCATCCAGGTGCTTGGGCAGGACATAGACCTCGTTCTTGTACTCGCTGTTCTTGGTGAACAGCTCGATCTGGGCCAGGGTCTGGTTGGTGAACGAGGACGACATGACGAAGCTGGGGTGGCCGGTGGCGCAGCCCAGGTTCACCAGGCGGCCCTTGGCCAGGACGATGATCTGCTTGCCGTCCGGGAATTCAACCAGGTCGGTGCCCGGCTTCACTTCGGTCCACTTGTAGTTGTCGAGCGCCGAAATCTGGATTTCGCTGTCGAAGTGGCCGATGTTGCAGACGATGCTCATCGGCTTCATCGCCTTCATGTGCTCGGCGGTGATGACGTCCTCGTTGCCGGTGGCGGTGACGAAAATGTCGCAGCGCTGCACGGCTTCTTCCATGGTGACGACTTCATAGCCTTCCATCGCCGCCTGCAGCGCGCAGATCGGGTCGATTTCAGTGACCATCACGCGCGCGCCGCCCTGGCGCAGCGAAGCGGCAGAGCCCTTGCCGACGTCGCCAAAGCCCGCGACGCATGCAACTTTGCCGGCCAGCATCACGTCGGTCGCGCGGCGGATCGCGTCGACCAGCGATTCCTTGCAGCCATAGAGGTTGTCGAACTTCGACTTGGTGACGCTGTCGTTCACGTTGATCGCGGGGAACGGCAGCTTGCCGTCCTTGGCGATCTGGTAGAGGCGGTGGACGCCGGTCGTGGTTTCTTCCGACACGCCCTTGATATGGGTGACCGACATGGTGAGGTAGCCCGGCTTGGCCTTGAGGAAGGCCTTGAGCGCGCGGCAGAATTCGATTTCCTCGGCATTGCTGGGTTCGAACAGTTCTTCGCCCGCCTCGACCCGCGCACCCCACAGCGCGAACATGGTGGCATCGCCGCCATCGTCCAGGATCATGTTGGCCGTGCGGCCCGAACCGTCGTCCCAGTCAAAGATCCGGCCAACATAGTCCCAGTAATCGGCCAGGCTTTCGCCCTTCACCGCGAACACCGGAATGCCGCGTGCGGCAATGGCGGCGGCGGCATGGTCCTGGGTCGAATAGATGTTGCAGGTCGCCCAGCGCACTTCCGCGCCCAGCGCGACCAGCGTTTCGATCAGCACGGCGGTCTGGATCGTCATGTGCAGCGAACCGGTGATCCGCGCGCCCTTCAGCGGCTGGCTGGCGCCGAATTCCTCGCGCAGGGCCATCAGGCCGGGCATTTCGGTTTCGGCGATGGCAATTTCGGCGCGGCCGAAGTCGGCAAGTCCGATATCGGCGATCACATAGTCGTGCTCATTGGCCACGTGGGGCAACTCCTGTCTTGATACAACCGGCACTTGCGCAAGCAAAAAGGCAGCGCCGTCCTGACGCTGCCCTTAGCCGCTTGGAGCCTGCGAGGCAAATATAACAGAACCTTTATATCATCTTTTCGAGCACCATCAGCAGAGTCCCGCTATTTGCGCAGCCAGGCCAGCCGCTGCGGCCCGCGCTCCAGCAAGGCGTCTGCCGCTTCGACCAGCGGCGCAGAGCCGCGCATGTCAGCCAGTGAACGCGCAACCTGTTTCAATTGCCCGCAATTCAGCCAGGGGTGCCCCTGCCCGTACTGGTTTGCCATCTGCGTGCTGAGCCGGTCCAGCGCGCGGTTTGCCCCGGCAGCGCCGAACCGCCGCGACAGGTCCGCCTTGAGGGAATCGCTCGCGGCATTCAGCGTGCCGAGATGGGCCCTGGTGAAGCGGCCATAGTCCGACTGGAAATTGTCCGCCGTGGTCCGGCACCGCAGCCCCGTGACCATCAGCATGATGTCCAGCCGGCGGATCTTTTCCGCCTGGTCGGCTCCATTCCCGGCAGCAGCGGTCGGAAGGGCAAGAAGCAGGGATAGGGCAGCCAGTCCAGCCGCGACGCCTTTGCTTGAACGCATGGCAAATTCCTCCGGCGGGACGATCCCGCTGGAGCGAAGTTTCGCGCAATGCCTTTACCCAATCTTCAACTGCCCCGGTAAAGCGAAATTAACCACGTGCTCTGCGCCTTGCCCCCGCGCGAAGGGCACCTATATTGCGAGGGAATCGCAAATTCCCCCAACCGTTCCCCGTATCAAGGAGAGAGATTATGACGATCGCTATTGGCGACAAGCTGCCTGACGTTAAGCTGGTCAAGGCCACCGAAAACGGTCCGGAAGCGGTGCAGAGCGCCGATTACTTCAAGGGCAAGCGCGTTGCGCTGTTCTCGGTCCCGGGTGCTTTCACCCCGACCTGCTCGGCCAAGCACCTGCCCGGCTTCGTGGACAAGGCCGCGGACCTCAAGGCCAAGGGCATCGACGAAATCGCCTGCACCGCCGTCAACGATCCCTTCGTGATGGGCGCCTGGGGCAAGTCGGGCGGCAGCGAAGACGTCACCATGCTGGCCGATGGCAACGGCGACTTTGCCGAAGCCCTGGGCCTGACCATGGACGGCAGCGCATTCGGCCTGGGCAAGCGCGGCCAGCGCTTCTCGATGGTGGTCAACGACGGCACCGTCGAACAGCTCCACGTCGAAGCACCGGGCGAGTTCAAGGTCAGCAGCGCCGAGTACATGCTCGAACAGCTCTAAGATCGCTTCAAACAAAACAAAGGCCCCTCTCGCGCTGCGGGAGGGGTTTTTGATTCTGCGCAATGCAACTTAAGTTAAACTTCTTATATCTGGCTTTGCGACCCGGAGGGACAGGCAACAGCCTTCCCTCACTTGGCCCGGAAAGCCGCAAGGCCTTCCGGGCCTTTTTTCGTCAGGCCGGAAAGAGTTGATAGCCCCGCTCAGGCTGAGCCTGTCGAAGCCGGGGTTCCGGGAAAAGGATTCACGCAAAGGCACGAAAAGAAGGAAGGCGCAAAGGGTTCGGGCCGCCGCAGGCGCTTGTCAATATTCCGGGCCTCCAAGCCAACCGCAGAAGGACCAGGCAGCGCTCCGGCAAGCGGAACTCCTTAGCGCCTCTGCGTCCTTTGCGTTCTCTGCGCGAAACCTGGAAACTTCCCGGCCTTGCGCAAGGTCCGCTGGGCCCCGGCCTGCGCCGGGGTGACGGCCCGGTAAAGCCCCGCTCAGGCTGAGCCTGTCGAAGCCGGGGTTCCGGGAAAAGGATTCACGCAAAGGCGCGAAAAGAAGGAAGGCGCAAAGGGTTCAGACCGCCGCAGGCGCTTGTCAATATTCCGGGCCTCCAAGCCAACCGCAGAAGGACCAGGCAGCGCTCCGGCAAGCGCAACTCCTTAGCGCCTCTGCGTCCTTTGCGTTCTCTGCGCGAAACCTTGATACCTCCCGGCCTTGCGCAAGGTCCGCTGGGCCCCGGCCTGCGCCGGGGTGACGGCCTGGGATTCAAAACCCCGCTCAGGCTGAGCCTGTCGAAGCCGGCCACCAAAGCACAAGACTTCTTTCGTCAGGCCGGAATTGCGTAGGTCACGCTCGCCTGGGCTAGCACCACGGCCTCGCTGTCCTGCCACAGCCGCACGTCCACGGTCGCCAGCCTGCGACCCAGCTTGAGCAGGACCGCATCGGCATGGACGGCCTTGGCCTCGACCGCGCGCAGGAAGCTGAAATTGAGATTGCTCGTGACCGCCATGGCCACCGGGCCGATATGGGCCAGGATCACGGCATAGGCGGCGCGGTCGGCCAGGCCCATCTGGGTCGGACCGGACACGATCCCGCCGGGACGCAAGGCCAGGGCCGCCCTGGGCAAGGTCAGGCGCACCCGCCCCGGCTCGATCGCGTCGATCCGGGCGTGATGTTCCTCGGCAACGTCGGGAAAGGCTTTGCGGAAGAACGCTTCCAGCTCAGCCACGCTCATCACCGGAGTCACCGGTCAGTAACCCATCAGGCTCAGCACTTCCTTGCGGCTGCGGTGGTCCTCAAGAAAACAGCCCATCATCCGGCTGGTGACCATGCCCACGCCCGGCGTCTTCACGCCGCGCCCGGTCATGCAGCCGTGCTGCGCCTCGATCACCACGGCCACGCCCTGGGGGTTGAGATTGTCCCAGATGCATTGCGCCACTTCGGCGGTCAGCCGCTCCTGGATCTGCAAGCGCCGGGCGAAACCGTGCAGCACCCGCGCCAGCTTGGAAATCCCGACCACGCGGTTACGCGGCATATAGGCGATGGCGGCCTTGCCAGTGATCGGGGCCATGTGGTGTTCGCAGTGCGACTGGAACGGAATGTCCTTGAGCAGGACCAGCTCGTCATAGCCGCCCACTTCCTCGAACTGGCGCGAGAGGTGATAGGCCGGGTCCTCGTCATAACCCTGGCAATACTCCCGCCAGGCGCGCGCCACGCGTGCCGGAGTGTCGATCAGCCCTTCGCGCGCCGGATCGTCGCCCGACCAGCGGATCAGGGTGCGGATCGCGTCCTGCACGTCATCGGGAACAGGCAGCTTGGCCATGGGGCCTTCATCGCCACCATCATGAGCACAGGACATTGCTTAACCTCCTCAACCCGGTCGCCGCAGCAGCCCTCCCCGGCGGAACAAGCCGCGCCGGGCGCTGAACGGTTCGAACAGTTCCTCTGGCCGCTCGGGATCGAGCAGCGCATTGTCGGCGACCGCTTTCTCCGCATCGGTCAGCGGACGCAAGACAAAAGGATCGAGCCGCTTGCCCTGGCGCGGCGCATTTTCGATCAGGTCGATCATCGAACCATAGCGGGCCAGGTCTTCCTCCACCGCTTCGCGCAGCATCCCGGTGTGTTCCGCCAGCAGGTTGACCCGCAGCCGGTGGATCGGCGCGGCCGCGTGTTCGTTTCCGGGCCGCGCGGCGTCGATGAACAGGTCGCATTCGCTGTCCAGCCCCATCGAGCGGTTGTTCATGTTGGCCGAGCCGATCCGCAGAATCTCATCGTCTACGATCATGGTCTTGGCATGGACATAGATTGCCGTGCCCGCCGCATTGCGCGGGATGAAGATGCGGAAGCGCTGCTTGTGATCGCGCTGGGCGATGGCGTGGGACAAGCGCACCCGCGCCCCGTCCATCGCGGTCTGTTCCAGCCAGCCTTCGGCCGTGGCGGGATTGATCAGGACGATTTCCGGCGGGTCCGGCTCGGCCACCTTCTCGGCAATCGCCTCGGCCACGGCGCGCGAGGCGAAATACTGGCTCTCGGCATAGATGAAGCGCGTGGCGCGGCGGATATGCTCCACGAACAGCGCCTCGATCTCGCGCACTTCGTCCAGCCGGCCCCAGGCGGAGCGGGTGCGGGCAATGCCGACTTCGACATCGGTGAATTCCGCCTTCAGGTTTTCCGGCCAGGCGCTGTCCTGCTGCGGAGCGCAGGGGATCAGCGCCGCCCCGCCCGCCGCGACCCAGCGTTCGCGGCCCAGTTCGGCCAGGGCGCCCGCCGCCTCCCCTTCGACCAGCATCGAAAGGTCGTGCCACGGCCCGTAAAGCCGCGTGCCATAGGGATGACGACGGCGCGGATCGGCTTCCAGGTGTTCGGGCGTGTCCCAGCGGTCGCTGGTCATGTCGATCCCGCCGCAGACCGCGAACTTGTCATCGATCACGATAATCTTCTGGTGATGGCTGCACCCCAGCGGGTGGGCGGAATCGAACTTGAAATCGATCCCGCGCTTGAAGAACCAGCGGATCAGGTCAAGGATCATCGAGCCGCGGAAAATGAACTTCAGCGCGCCGAAATTCCACTTCAGCACCCGCACTTGCAGGCCCTTGTTGCGTTTGACCAGCCAGACCACGAAGGCCCCCAGGCGCGCAGGCTGCACGTCCTTGTCCGGCAGGTTGTAGAACTTGCGTCCCGGCCCCAGCCGGACCCGCGTGTCGAAATCCCAGCCGATCATGTGGATGCGTTGCCGCGCGCGCAGCATGGCCTGTTGCATCAGCTCGAAGTAAGCGGCGGCATCGACCACCACGTGCGCCCGCGTGGCGCGGGCAAAGCGCCACACCGATTGCGGCTGCGTCGTGGCAGGTGGCGCGCTTTCCATGGCCTTCAACTTAGGGCGCGCATGCCCATGCTACAACAAGCAAACACCGCTTTGAATTAATGTTTTACGCGGGAGAACCAGTTGCGGCGCGGTGCGTTTCAGCCCGATGGACCATTTGCAAAGTACTGATCGCCGCCCCCTCCTAGAAGCCAGCTATGTCCTGCCAATTGCCGCATCCACGCCGCAGCTGCGCGAACTGACCGGCTATTTACGGCGGTTGTCGCGGCAAGTGGATGAAGTCATCGTTGTCGATGGCTCCCCGCCCGAAGTATTCCAGGCCCATGCAGCGCTGTGGGGCAGCCAGGTGCGGCACATGGCTCCGCAATTTAGCACCACCAACGGCAAGGTCGCCGGAGTGCTGACCGGAGTTCACGCCGCCCGCCATGACCGCGTGGTGATCGCCGACGACGACGTTCGTTACCGCGCGGCGGAGCTGGGCCGGATGCTCGACCTGCTCGACCGGCATGACGTGGTGCGGCCGCAGAACCACTTCCATCCCCTGCCCTGGCACGCCCGCTGGGACACGGCGCGCAGCCTCTATAACCGCCTCGGCGATGGTGACTGGCCCGGAACGCTGGGCGTGCGCCGCAATGTCCTGATCCAGGCCGGAGGCTATTCGGGCGATGTCCTGTTCGAGAACCTGGAGATGGTCCGCACGGTCCAGGCAGCCGGGGGCGAAGAAGCGCTGGCGCTGGACCTGTTCGTCACCCGCCGTCCGCCGGAAACGAAGCATTTCCGCTCGCAGCGGGTGCGCCAGGCCTATGATGAATGGGCCCGCCCGGGCCGCCTCGCCGCGCAACTGGCGATCCTGCCGCTGGCGGCGTTGCTGGCCCGGCGCAAGGGTCTGGCGGGCCTTGCCGGAGCGGCCGCCGTCGCAGTCCTGGCCGCCGAAGCGGGACGCCGGAAAGCAGGCGGAGCAAAGGTCTTTCCCGCCAGCAGTGCCCTATGGGGTCCGGCCTGGCTGGCCGAACGGGGCGTCACCGCATGGCTCGCCCTGGGTACCCGGGTGTTTCAGGGCGGCGTGATCTATCGCCAGGGCCGCCTGAAAAGCGCCGCCACCCCGCTTGCCACCCTGCGCCGCGAAGTCCCACTGAAGCAGCCGCTCAGGCCGCCGCTTGATCGATCCGGTAGTGGATCGGCTTGAAGCTCCCGCCGTTCGAATCGTAGGCCGAACAGGCGGTCAGGCCGACCACCAGGTCGATCAGCGCGCGCAAGGCGATGCTGTCGCCCGCCTTGCTGACCGGCGGAAGGACCCGCACCTTCCCGCTCTCGCCATCCACCGGCACGTTCATGAACAGGTTGAAGGCGGTGGGGATCTGGTGCTCCTCCACGCCATAGGGTGCCAGGGCCTCGACCAGATTGCCCATGCAGCCGCGGTGAACCGGCTTGGTGGGATAGAAGTCGCGGAAGGTCGCCTCGCTGCACGGGGTCAGCAGGAAGTCATGCTGCCCCACGCTGTCCGCCACGATCTCCAGCATCGGGCGCGAGCGGTTGGACCAGATGCGGTTTCCCTGCGTCAGGCGGATCGTCTCTTCGTAATCAAACGTCCGCCCGTTGGAGAGCACTTCGCGCATGTCCCGCGCCGCGAAGGCCACCAGGTCGCTGACCTGCTCGCCCTCGGGATCGATCACGGTCAGAAGCTCGCCCGCCCTGAGCCGAAAGGCCGTGCCCGAACGCGGCGCTATCTCGACAATGCCGCTCATGCGCGTTGGTCCCTGAAGGGGCAGCGCCATTCCGGGCCGACCAGTCGCCCGCTATATTGCCGCGCCTCGCTCACTTCGCCAAAGCGGGCGAGCATCGGATTCGGCGCACCGGCCAGATCGCAATCGCGCGCAACGATCCGCTGCCGCATCTTTTCATAGCGCCCTTCCTCGCGCAGCTTTTCAAACTGGTCGTGCAGGTTGAACACCATCGTCGGCGCCGGAAAGCGGCGCGCCGGGCGTGAGGCATGGGGGTGCAGCCCGATCACGAAGAATGCCTCTCCGCCAAAGCTGAGCGAGAAATGCGGATCGTCCGGATCGGCGCTGACCCGCGCGTCATAGGGCAGGCCCAGCCAGTGGTCCTTGTCGGCAAAGGACTGGATGCGCTTCCACATCGCGCGCTCGAACGCGGGTTCGTCCAGGTCGAGCGGGCCTTCGAACACGACGGCCAGACTGCGCAGGCCGCCGGGTTCAAGCGCATAGTCCGCCGCCCAGGCGAGCAGTTCGCGGTGCACACGCAGGTCATCCCAGGTGCTGGTCAGCGAGTGGCAGGCCAGAACCTTGAGCGTCCCGCGCGCCAGGGCGGACTTTGCGCCCAGGCAGGGAAAGCTGCTTTCCGCAATGCGGCCAAGCAGGCCTTGTTCCAGTTGGGCGGTATCGGGAGAAAGCAGCATCGCGGGGCCTCTGATCTTCCAGAGCGCAAGGCATTGCCGCAGGAAACCGCACGGCAAAACGTCAGCGCAGGCTGGTCAGCGCAGGCTGGATTGCACCCCCGTGGAACCTAACGCCCTGCGGCGGTTCAGGTTCCTTCTGGGCCGCCCGATGCAAGGCCCGAAACGCAAAAGGGCCTTCCTTGCGGAAGACCCCTTTGGGAAAATGGCGCGCCCGGAACGATTCGAACGTCCGACCCTCAGATTCGTAGTCTGATGCTCTATCCAGCTGAGCTACGGGCGCGTTGGAGAGGCGCTAATAGGGGCGACATTCCGGCTTGGCAAGCGACTAATTTGACCTTTTTTCACGAGCCAGCAGAGCCTGTGCCAAAGGCACGTCGAGCGGCGGCATATCCAGCGAAAGAACGGCCTCCGGCGCGAACCAGGCGATCTCCTCCCCGTCCAGGCAAGCCGGCTCGCCAGTCCAGTCGCGGCAAGTGTAAAGCAGGATGACATGCGGCTGATCGGGCGAAGTCGCGAAAGTCAGCGGCTCCAGCACGGCCGGGTTCAGCGCGATTCCCAGCTCTTCGCAAATTTCCCGGCAAAGCGATTCGCCAAGCGTTTCATCGACTTCGACCTTGCCGCCCGGAAACTCCCACAAACCGCCATGTTCCGCCCCCCGGCGGCGGCGCTGCATCAGCACCTGCCCCGCATCGTCAAGCAGCGCGACGGCCACGACGAGCACGACTGTCGGGATTTTTTTCATTCCTATCCGCTCCTTAAACGAATCCTTAGGGACGATCGGCCTATGCGCTGACCGTTCCACCAGAGGGCGGGAAATCACACGCATGAAGACCTTTATCGCAATTCTCAAGGATGACCGCGGTGCCACCGCGGTCGAGATGGGTCTGCTTTGCGCGCTGATCGTCCTTGCCCTGCTTGGAGCGCTGAACGGATTCGCCGGCGAAGCCATCAACATGTGGGATACCATCGCCGACAAGACCCGCGAAGCAACAAACCCCGGCAATTAAATAAATATCAAGGAATTGGACCTAGCCCTGAAAACGCTCGATCCGGGTGACAGGGAAAGAGCCGGGAAAAATGACTGCTAACAGGAGACTGACCATGAAGTTCATCAACAAGCTGTTCCGCGACGAAGCTGGTGCGACCGCTATCGAATACGGTCTGATTGCCGCTCTGATCGCCGTTGCCGCAATCGGCGCCCTGCAGGGCCTGGGTGGCGAACTGCAGACCACCTTCAACAGCGCACAGGGCGCTATGCAGACCGCCAACTCGAGCGCTCCGGCGGCCTAAGGCTGGCAAGCTCTTACAGACAAGGGCGGCGGGGAAACCTGCCGCCCTTTTCTTATGCGCGCGGGAGACGCGTGGCTCAGTACGTGACCAGCTTCACCCGCTGTCCCGCCACGATCCGCGAATTGGCGTTGAGGCCATTGAGCACCAGGAACCGGTCCAGCGGCGCGTCGGTATAGGCCATGCGCGACGCCAGCGACTGAACCGTATCGCCGCTGCGCGCGGTCACCACGGTCAGCTTGCGCGGACGAATCGAGCCTGCCTCGCTCGCGCTGATCCGGCGCATCGAGCCGAACATCGAATCGAACACGCCCGAACTCCCCGCCTGGGTCAGCGTCATGAAGTGGAACGCCTTGTTCGCATCCATCTGATAGGCAAACACGGTAACGTCGATCGCCCCGCTGCTTTGCGCGACGCGCGCGACCGAGAAGGCGGCCGGAATGCCGTTCACCGTGGTCCGCTGCACCGCCGCCGGGGTCAGCTGGACCTGGTTGTCCTTGGCAATCCCGGCAAAGACCGAGCGGACATAGGTATCAAGATCGCCATTGAACTGGGCGATGGTGAATTGCCCCTTGCCGGTCTGGCCACTGATCGAAACCGCGCGGGTGCCATTGACCAGGAAGAAGCCCTGCGGCGCCTGGAAGGCGAATCGCTCGACCGGATGGGTGAAAGTCCGCCCCTCGACAATCCCTTCCTTCGGATCGTCACCATAGATCAGCCCGCTGACATTATTCAGGAACACGTCGCGGTTCAGCACGCCCCCCGGATTGGCTCCGGCCAGGCGCAGCGCCGTCGAGACGCGCGACGCGGGATCGGGGTGAGTCGAGGCCCATTCCGGCACGCGATTCTCTTGCGCGCCCAGCAGCCGCACCGACAGCGCGTTTTGCGCGGCCAGACTGGCCAGCACGGTGGACATGGCGCGCGGATCGTAACCGGCCCGGCGCAGGTATTCGATCCCCAGCCGGTCCGCCTCGTTCTCCTGCGTGCGCGAGAACTTGAGCGTGAGCAGCTGCGACCCCTGCATGAAGCCCTGTTGCAGCAATTGGCCGACCTGGCTGTTGCCCAGGAACACGCCCGAAAGGACCGCACCGAGCACGCCGATGATCTGGTTCTTCATCGCGTTCGACTGGCGCTTGGCCGAGTGGCGGGCCGCGACGTGGCCGACTTCGTGACCCAGCACCCCGGCCAGTTCCGCCTCGTTGTTCATCAGCGCAACCAATTGGCGGGTGGTGTAGACATAGCCGCCCGGAATGGCGAAGGCATTGTCCACGGACGAGTTCAGCAAGGTGACGGTAAAGTCGCTCTGCGCGTTGGACAGGCCCGACTGGACCGAAATCTTCTTGCCCACTGAGGCGACATAATTCGCCTGCGGCCCCTGAACCGCACCGCCGAATTCGGCGAGCAGCTGCGGGTGATATTTCGCCCCTTCCTGCTTTTCCTGCGTGCTGATCGCCTGGACCGCGCCGGTCGATCCCTGAGCGCTCGCGGTCGAGCCAGAGGTACCGGCGGCGCAGGCCGGCAGGGCCAGGGCCGCGCCCATCAGCAGGGTTGCCGCGCGCTTGGCGGGGAAGGAACTGGCGGGCATGGCGGACTATCCTTTCAGCAATTTCCGACGTTTAACGGTTATACACCGTTGAAACGCATGGAAACCCCCGAAGGTTCCGCTCTGCTCAGTTCTCGCCGATGCGCAGGAAGCGCTCTTCGCGCTTGGCCCGCAGCTTTTCCGGAGAGAGCTTGCCCAGTTCGTCCAGCTCTTCGCCGATGGCCTTGGACAGTCCCTGCGCAGTCAGGGCCGGATCGCGGTGCGCGCCGCCGATCGGTTCCTTCACGATCCGGTCGATGACGCCCAGCGCCAGCAGATCCTGCGCCGTAACCTTCATCGCCTCGGCTGCATCGGCGGCCTTTTCGGCCGTGCGCCACAGGATCGAGGCGCAGCCTTCCGGGCTGATGACGGAATAGACCGCGTGTTCCAGCATCAGGACGCGTTCGGCGCTGGCCAGCGCGACTGCGCCGCCCGAACCGCCCTCGCCCACGATCACCGCGACCATCGGCACCGGCAGGCCCAGGCAGGCCTCGGTCGAGCGGGCAATGGCCTCGGCCTGGCCGCGCTCTTCCGCCTCGACGCCCGGAAAGGCCCCGGACGTATCGACCAGCGTGACGACCGGCAGGCCAAACCGCCCGGCCAGGTCCATCAGGCGGATCGCCTTGCGATAGCCTTCGGGCTTGCCCATGCCGAAGTTGTGCTTGATGCGGGTCTGCGTGTCGTGGCCCTTTTCGTGGCCGATCAGCATGACGCGGCGGTCACCCAGCTTGGCAAAGCCGCCGATGATCGCCTGGTCGTCGCCGAAATAGCGGTCTCCGCCCAGCGGCATGAAATCGGTGAAGCACTGCGCAACATAGTCGACGAAGTGCGGGCGCATCGGATGGCGCGCAACCTGCGTCTTCTGCCACGGGGTCAGCGCCTTGTAGGTCGCGGCCAGCAGGTCCGCGCTTTTCATTTCCAGGCGGCGGATTTCGGCGGCGATATCGACGTCACCTTCGGCAGCGGTCTGGCGCAGCTCGGCAATCCGGGCTTCCAGCGCTGCAACGGGCTTTTCGAACTCAAGGTAGGAAATCATGCTGTTCGCGCTAGCCCCCCTTCCCGCGCTCGGCAAGAGCCAAGCGGGCCACTATCCCTAGCTCGCTTGGCGCGAAAGCGGGTGCCGCGCATTGACCAGGGCCACCAGCCGCGCCGAATCGACATGGGTATAGATCTGCGTGGTGGCGATATCGGCATGGCCCAGCAGGGTCTGCAACACGCGCAGATCGGCCCCGCCCTCCAGCAAGTGCGTGGCAAAGGCATGGCGCAGGACGTGCGGACTGACCTTTTCCGGATCGATCCCGGCCCGGGCGGCGAGCGCGCGGAGCAGCTGGAACAGGCGGATGCGGGTCAGGTGGCCTTGGCGGCTGGTGGAGGGAAACAGGGCCTTGCCCGCATCGCCGCGCAGGGCCAGCCAGCGGGTCAGCGCCTTACGCGCCCGCGTGCTGACCGGCACCATGCGCTGCTGCCCGCCCTTGCCGGTCACGGTGAGGAACGGAGCGTCGCGTGGCACGGCGGAAAGCGGGAGCGACACCAGCTCCGTCGCGCGCAGGCCCGAACCATAGAGCAGTTCCAGCAGCGCCAGCATCCGCACGGCATCCGGCTTGTCGCCCGCCGCTTCTTCCTCGGCGCGGGCGAACAGGGCCTCTACCTCGGTGTGACTCAGCAGGCGCGGCAGTGGGCGGCGCGCGCGCGGGCGTGGCAGGGCGGGCGAAGGATCGTCCTTGCGCCAGCCCTCGTCCACCAGGAAGCCATAGAACTGCCGCAGCGCGGAGCATTTGCGGGCCAGGCTGCTGGGTGCCAGGCCCGACCAGGCCGCTCCAAGAGAGGCGAGTGCGGCATTGTCGGCATGAACCAGATCGCCGATCGCTTCCTCTGCTCCCTCCAGGTCGCGGCGATAGGCGGCCAGCGTATTGGCCGCCGCGCCGCGCTCTGCCGCCAGCATGGCCAGGAAGGTTTCTACCGCGTCGGTAATCGTCAGCCCCGCGCGACCGCTTCGGCGGCAATCATCCGCGCCTCTGCCCCCAGCCCGACGCGGTTAAGCGCGGAGACGATGTGGTAGAGGTGCAGCGGGGTCATCAGTTCCCAGCTATTGCCCTGCATCCCCACGCCCGCGAGCATGGCGACCAGCGCCTGGTTGTTCGCATCGGCGGCCTGATCGATCAGGCGCGTCCAGTTGCTCCGCCGGTTGAGGTCGACCTTCAACTTGTCGGCAAATTCCTTGGCGAGGCCAGCGTCGAGCCGGTTGAGGCCATAGAGCCCCGCCAGCAGGAAGGCGCTCTTGCGATAGTCGTCGCTGGGATCATCGTCGTAGAAGCTGTAGAGCGGCCCGGCCTCGACCGGGGCGCGCTGCGGCGCGGCCAGTGCGAGCAGGGCCCAGGCCTGCGAACCCGCTTCGGCCTGCGCCGTCCAGAGCAGGGCATTGCGGTCCAGCCCCGCCGCCAGCATCGAGGCGATGAGTTCCGGCGCGTCGTCCGCGAAATCCTCCGATACCGGCATGCGCGCGGCGGCATAGGCGGTCAGCACCTGGCGGGAGTAACGCGCCTCTGCATCGGGCGCGCCGTCCCACAGCTTGCGGATAGCGGCCATCCGTTCCGACGGCGTTTCGCCGACGTAGGCCGTGCGCAGCGTCTCTGCCATGGTGGCGAGATCGCCCTCGATGTCCGGCTGGGCATAGATCTGGCTGTAGAGATCGACCATGGCCGCACTCGACAGGATGCCCTGCCCAGCCGCCTTGTCCCCCGCCAGGGCGCGCGATTGCAGCGAGAGCATCGGCGCCGTGGCATTGACCAGGGTATAGCGGCGCGCTGCATCCTTCATCAGCTTTTCCGGCGGTTCCAGCCCGACGGCGATGGACAGGGCATAACGCCACGGGGTCATCCCCTCGACATCGTCCCATTCCACCTTGACCGCGCGGCGCACCTTGCCTGCGGCCCCGGCGTACTTCATCGCAAGCAGGCCGTCGGTCCGCTTCCACCCATTGGGGCCGATCAGGCGGTCAAGCTGGGCCATGCCCGCAGCGCCATCGCCCTGGAACGAGGCGCAGATCGCCCGCAGCACGCGCCAGTCCACGTCCTTGCGTGCCCCGCCCTGCACCGCCAGCATCGGACAGGCCCCGGTAATGTCGCCGGTAAAGGCATAGGCATCCAGCGCCGCATCGGTCAGCTTGGGGGTATAGTTGGCCGCATCGACGTCCTGCACGACCGAGCGGGCCAGCGGCCCTTCGCCCATGCGGATCAGCAGGCTGGCGCGCTGTCCGGCAAAGTCGGCGGGGTTCATGCCCTGCGGCGCATCCAGCCGCGAAACCAGCGCGCGGCGCAGCAGGATATGCCCCCAGCGCGAGACCAGCCGCCCCTTGTTCCCATCCAGCAAGCGCCCGACCAGCCGCGCGTCCTGTCCGCCCAGCGATCCGGGCGAGAAGCCGCCCTCGCCCGCGCCCAGCACGCCGACCTGGCTCATCGAACGGCGCGCAGCGGGCGGAATGTCGAACTTGGGCTTGAGCCCCAGCAGCTCGTCGAGCTCCTCCGGCGACATCGCCTCGATCTCTTTCAGCGTCGGAATGCGCTGGCCATTGGGAAGCGTACGCGGCGCAGCGGTCCTCGTGGCAGTGCCCTCGCTCGGCAGGGGCTGGATCACCGGAGTGGAGCCGGGCTGCGGTTGCGGCTGGGCTGCGGGCCGCGCGGCCTTGGGCCGTTCAAAGCCCGGCGGCAGCAGCGATTCGGGCGAATCCTGCGCCATGACCAGGGCCGAGGACAGCGCCACGGCGGCCCCGGCGGTGATCAGCAGCAGGCGCTTCACCGGGCGACTCCCGGCAGGGTCGCAGGCGCGATCTGCGGCGAAACCGGACGCTCGCCGCCATCGCTCCACGCCCAGACAAGGACAGCGGCAACGATCAGCACGACAGCGAAACCCAACACCGACTTGCGCCCACTTATTGCCACGCGCCACTTCTCCATGTTCGGAAACTTGCACTGCCGGTTAGCCTATCTATAGGCGGGGCCGCAATGGAACATGACGAATCCACGCTTTCGCCCGCTGAAATAGAGGCACTGGTCCAGCGGATCGACCGTCCGGTCGTGCTGGTCGGCCTGATGGGCGTGGGCAAATCGAGCATCGGGCGCAAGCTGGCGAGCCTGCTGCACGTGCCCTTCGTCGATGCCGACGACGAGATCGAGCGCGCCGCGCAGATGTCGATTTCCGAAATCTTCGCCCAGTTCGGCGAACCCTATTTCCGCGACGGGGAACGCCGCGTCATTGCCCGCCTGATCGACGGCCCCGGCACGCGCTGCGTGATCGCCACGGGCGGCGGCGCCTTCGTCAACGACGAAACCCGCGCCCTGATCCTCGACAAGGCGATTGCCGTCTGGCTCGACAGCGAGATCGACGTGCTGGTCGACCGCGTCGGGCGGAAAGACACGCGCCCCCTGCTGAAGGATGGCGACCCGCGCGAAATCCTCACCCGGCTGAAGGCAGAGCGCGAACCGGCCTATGCCCAGGCGCCGATCCGGGTGATGAGCTCCACCGGCCCGCAAAGCCGCACCGTGGCGCGCGTGCTGAAAGGAATTGCCGAATGGCTGTGATCCCCGTCGACATTGCCGGCGCTCCCTATGAAGTGCGGATCGGCACGGGCCTGCTCGCCAGCCTGGCCGAGCAATGCAGCGGCCGCCTGCGCAAGCGCCGGGTGCCGGTGATTACGGACGCCCAGGTCCACAAGGCCTGGGGCGGCGTGGTCGAACAGGCCCTGCACGAAGGCGGGCACGAGGCGGTCTGGCGCATCCTTCCCCCCGGCGAAGCGAGCAAGAACTGGGAGCAGCTTGCCGCCACGGTCGATTGGCTGCTAGCCGAGGAAGTGGAGCGCGGCGACCACGTTCTGGCGCTCGGCGGCGGCGTCATTGGCGACCTCACCGGCTTTGCCGCCGCGATCCTGAAGCGCGGCTGCAAGTTCATCCAGCTTCCCACCACCCTGCTCGCCCAGGTCGATTCCAGCGTGGGCGGCAAGACCGCGATCAACACGCCCGCCGGCAAGAACCTGGTCGGCGCGTTCCATCAGCCCTCGCTGGTCCTGGCCGACCTCGCGGCTCTGGACACCCTGCCAGAGCGCGAACTGAAAGCCGGTTACGCCGAAGTCGTGAAATACGGCCTGCTGGGCGACGCGGACTTCTTCGCCTGGTGCCAGGCCCACGGCGCGGCCATGCTGGCCGGGGACGCGGCCCTGCGCGAATATGCCGTGGCTCACTCGGTCGCGGCCAAGGCGCGGATCGTCAAGGAAGACGAGAAGGAAACCCTGGGCCTGCGCGCCTTGCTCAACCTGGGCCATACCTTCGGTCACGCGCTGGAGGCGCAGACCGGATTTTCCAGCCGCCTGCTTCACGGCGAAGGGGTCGCGCTGGGCATGGTCCTCGCCGCCCGCTTCTCCGCCCGCCGCGGCCTGATGACGCAGGACAGCGCGGAATGCATCGCGCGCCATTTCGCAGAAGTCGGCATGGCGAGCGAGATTTCTGCGCTGGGCCTCAACTGCAACGGTCAGGCGCTGGTCCAGCACATGCTGCACGACAAGAAGATGGACGCCGGCACCCTGCCGTTCGTGCTGTTGAAGAGCATCGGCGAGGCTTTCCTGGCCAAGGACGTCGATCTGGCCGAAGTGGCGCGGTTCCTGGACGGGGAACTGGCGGGGTAAATACTTCCAAGCCGTTCGCCCTGAGGAGCCTTGAAGCTGCAAGCTGAAAGGCGTCTCGAAGGGCCGCGTGCTGTGCTTCGAGACGGTCCCTCAATCTTCGATTTCGGAACCTCCTCAGCACGAACGGAGGTTTGGTTTGCGGGCGAAGTCATTGCGAGCGCAGCGAAGCAATCCAGGGCGTCCCAAGCGACCCTCACCTCCCACTTCCCGTCATCCTGAACTTGTTTCAGGATCCATCGGGCAGTTTGCGCCGAAGCCTCGACCGGCACACGACCGCGCGGTCGCGCCTTCCACGAAACATTCGGCTAAACCGAGGAATGGACCCTGAAACAAGTTCAGGGTGACGGTGCTTGGCGGGGAAGGTCGGAACCGATCCCATCCCGTACTGTTCCTTTGCCACCCCAGCCAAAGGAACCCGTCATGCCCGCCAAGTCCAAGGCCCAGCAGAAAGCCGCCGGAGCCGCCCTGTCCGCCAAGCGCGGCGAAACGCCCAAGAGCAAGTTGCGCGGGGCCTCCAGACAAATGGAAGCCTCGATGAGCGAGGACGAACTGGAAGACTTCGCCTCGACCAAGCGCAAGGGCAAGCCGGAGCACGTGCGCAAGAGCGACTAGCGCTACGTCCTACACCAATCAATCCCGTCACCCCGGCGCAGGCCGGGGCCCAGCCCTCAAATAGAAAGCGGTGCCGCGAAGCGGCGGCATCTTGTTTTGTACTGGGTCCCGGCTTGCGCCGGGATGACGGAGGATATACCGAATTTTCCTACTCTGCCGCAATCTGACATCGTCGGCAGGATGAAACCCGTGCACCTTTCCCATGCCGCAACAGCGCGCCTAAGCGGCAACTTTTTCCTTTTCCCACGCGCGCACATGTCCCGCCTGACGCAGGAACTTCGCCTTCCCTGCGGCTTTGCGCCTGTTGGAAGAAGTGAACAGGGTGTCAACTGTGTCAACTTGCCAGCGCGGGACCATGCCGCTAGCCCGTTGCAAACGAAACTATTGCGGGGACTGCCATGACTGCTGCCGAAGCCACGCCGGAGCTGGAAGCCCCGCCGCACGACCGGGCCTTCCTGGGCCACCCCAAGGGCCTTGGCTACCTCGCCTTCGTCGAAGGGTGCGAACGGTTTTCCTATTACTCCATGCAGACCCTGCTGGTGCTCTACATGGTCAAGTACCTGCTGCTGCCGGAAAACATCGGCAATGTGCTCGGCCTGCAATGGCTTCAAGCCGTCGCTTATGACGGCAAGGAAGGCCAGCCGCTCGCCTCGGCGATTTTTGGGGACTACACCAGCCTGGTCTATCTCACCCCCATCGCGGGCGGGCTGATTGCGGACCGCTGGCTGGGCCGGCGGGCGACCTTGCTGGCCGGGGCCGTGGTCATGGCCGTGGGCCATTTCCTGATGGCTTTCGAAGGGCTGTTCCTGTTCGCGCTGATCGCCCTGGTGATCGGTGTCGGCCTGTTCAAAGGCAATATCGCCAGCCAGGTGGGTGAGCTGTACGGCCCGAACGACCTGCGCCGGGCCATGGCCTTCCAGATCTTCTACATCGCGATCAACGTCAGCGTGATCGTCGCCCCGCTGATTTCCGGCACCCTGGGCGAAAAGGTCGGCTGGCATTACGGCTTTGGCGCGGCGGGCGTGGTCATGGTTGCGGGCCTGCTGCTGTACATCAAGGCCGGTCCGTGGCTCCCGGGCGAGGACCGGGCCGAGCGGGCCGCGCAGTCCTCCGACGGGGTGAACGGGGCCAGGCTGCTGGGCTTTGCCGCGCTGTCCCTGGCCGTGCTCATGCTGCTGGCGCCTGCGGTTCCGCAAATCGCTGAAATGGGCATTTCCGGGCAGGTCGGCCTGTCCGTTGCGCTGGGCCTGCTTGGCGCGGTCAGCGGGTCAGACCGCCCCCGCGTGTTCGCGCTGCTGCTGCTGATTCCGATCCTGGCACTGTCGGTCCTGACCAATCAGGAAATCTTCAACGCTTACCTCGTCTGGGCGGACGAGCATTTCCAGCTGACCTTCTTCGGCACCACCCTGCCCACCAGCTACATGATCACCATCGACGCGGCGCTCAGCTTTTCGATGCTGGCCGCAGTCGCGCTGTACTGGAAATGGCGCAGCGGCAAGGGCGGCTGGGAGCCGGACGAGATCGGCAAGATGATCATCGGTAGCCTGTTCGTGATCGCTGGCGGCCTGTGCCTCTATGCCGCCGCGCTCACCCAGGGCGCGGGCAAGATCGGCCTGGGCTGGCCGGTGCTGTTCCACCTGCTCAACTCCATCGGCTTTGCCCATATCATGCCGGTCAGCCTGGCCTTGTTCACCAAGGTCGCCCCGCGCGCGATCAACGCCACGGTGGTCGGGATCTACTACCTGGCCTTCTTCACCGCCAACAAGACGGTGGGGATCATCGGCGGTTGGTATTCGACCATGGACACGCCGACCTTCTGGCTGGTCCATGTCGGCTCCGCCTTTGCCGGTCTGGTCGGATTTGCGCTGTTCCGCGCGGTCATGGGCAAACGGCTGGCCGCATCCCCGGCATGACCGGGTGCGGCGCCTCAGCCAAAGACCGCGATGGACTGCATCCCCACGGCAACCGCCTCGCCGCGCGTGTTCCAGATCGCCATGTCCTGGCTGGAGCAGCCTTTCTCGGCATAGTTGCCTAGCGCCTGGAGCAGGAACCAGCCGTCGTCGGTCTGCGGCAGCGGGGTGAGCAGGTTGATCAGCCAGGTCATCGAACTGATCGGCACCGATCCAGTCAGCGGCATGACGCCGGGCGGCAGCGCATCGGCCAGCAGGATCAGCGCGACCATCGGGTCGAGGCCTTCGGTGTCCTTCAGGCGTTCCCACCACAGGATTTCCGGCACCTTCTCCTCGGTCCGCGGCTGGGCAAAGCGGCGCTCGAAATTGGGGGCAAAGCTGGGACCGGCGCGTTCCGGCAGCGGCACGGCCTGGTCCAGCGGCACGGTGTGGGCGGGCATCGGCACGTCATGCAGGTGCAGGCTGCTCGCCTCGACCGGGCCCATGAACACGAAAGTAGCCGTCAGCCCAACGCCGCTCTCGTTGGTTACTTCGGCGCTGATCCAGCTGGCATTGCGCCCGCGCCGCAGCACCTTGGCGCGCACTTCGACATCGCCCGAAAGCGGGCCGACAAAGTTGACCGTGGCCGAACGGAGCGGCGGCAGGTCGTCCGCAGCGCGCTGCGCCGCGATCAGGGCGAGTGCCGCGGAAAAGCCGCCATAGGCCGTGCGGCCCTGCATCCAGTCGGCGGGAACAGTGGCGGCAAATCCGCCGTCGATCGGCCGCGCGGCGGCAAGGACTTGAGGAAGGCTCATGCACTTTCCATTGACGTAAACGGAAACCGGGTCAATCCTCTCCCCATGACAAAGTTCATCGACCTGTCGATCCCGATCACGACCAAGGTGATCTCCGATCCGCCCCAGATGCTGCCGCAGATCCATTATACCGATCATGCCGAGACCTGGGCCCAGATCGCGCTGTTCTTCCCCGGCCTGACCAAGCAGGACCTGCCCGATGGCGAAGGCTGGGCGGTCGAGACGCTCACCCTCTCGACCCACAACGGCACGCACATGGATGCACCGTGGCATTACCATTCGACCACGGACAGCGGCGCGCGCCCGGCCCCGACGATTGACGAGGCTCCGCTCGACCGCTTCTTCCGCCCCGGCGTGAAACTGGATTTCAGCCACCTGCCCCACGGCCACGTGGTCACCGCTGCCGAGGTAGAGGCGGAACTGGCGCGCATCGGCCATGCGCTGCAACCGCTCGACATCGTTCTGGTCCAATCCGGGGCGATCTATGGCACGGACAACTTCACCGATCAGGGCGTTGGCCTGGGCGCGGAAGCGACATTGTGGCTGACTGAGCGGGGCGTGGAAGTGGTCGGCACCGATGCCTGGTCATGGGATGCGCCCTTCAGCCACACCGCGCGGCGCTGGTCCGAAACGCGCGATCCGGCGATCATCTGGGAAGGCCACAAGGCCGGGCGCATCCGTCCCTATTGGCAGATCGAAAAGCTCGCCAATCTGGCCGCCCTACCCTCGACAGGTTTCACGGTCAGCTGCTTTCCGGTGAAGATCGAAGGGGCGAGCGCGGGCTGGATCCGCGCGGTCGCGCTGATCGACGGCTAGGGATAGAGGTCAACCGCCACGCAGTCCGGCAGCACCGCCCCCCGCAGCAGGGTGCGGTGGCAGCAGGCCGGATCGCGTTCGTAGCAGAGCAGAGCGACCCGGCGCTGGTGCGCCAGATCGGCCAGTTCTGCCCCGGCGGCCATGGCTTCGGGCAGTTCAAGCTGCCCGGCATAGATCCGCTCCAGCTTGGGCAGGTCGAGCGCCCGGGCAGCAGCCCGGCCATCGGGCGGCGTGCCGAGCGCGCGGAAGTGGCGATAGTCGATTCCCGCTTCGGCCAGGTTCGCGGCCAGCGCGTTCTTGGCAAAGCCAGGGCGGCGGCTGGCCGCAATGGCGCGGACATCGGCTACAAGCTCCACCCCCGCCCCCTGCAAGGCGGCAAGGAAGGCGGGCATGGTGGTCTGTTCGTAACCGATGGTCCAGATCGTGGGCATGACCAAGGCGAAACGCCCCGCCGCTTACTCCAGTTCCAGGATCACCGCATCGACCGCCAGACTGTCGCCCGCCTTGGCATTGACCTTCTTGACCGTAGCGGACTTCTCGGCGCGCAGGATGTTCTCCATCTTCATCGCCTCGACCACGGCCAGCGGCTGTCCGGCCTCGACCTTGTCCCCCTCGGCCACGTGCAGCGCGACCAGCAGGCCGGGCATCGGGCAGATCAGGAACTTGGACAGGTCTGGCGGCACCTTCTCGATCATGTGCTGGGTCAGGTTCGCCACCCGTGCAGGCAGGATCTGCACATTGTGGATCGCGCCGCGCGTCGTCATCTTCAGGCCGGTGCGGGTCGGCTCCAGCTTGACGCCGTAGGTCTGCCCTTCGACGTGCGCTTCGATCAGGCGCTCGCCGGGAGTGTAGCTGATGCCGATGTCGAGCGGCTCGCCGTTGACCAGCACTTCCTCTTCCAGCTCAACCGTGAAGGTCCGCCCGCCAATCTTCACCGACCAATCGTAGGGCGGTTCAAGCTCACCGTTGAGCTGCTGGTCGATCTGCCGCGCCCGGTCGGCCCGCGCCGTGGCGACGAAACCGGCAATTGCGGCTAGGTGGCCCAGCGCCTCGTCCGAAGTCGCCGCGCCGCTGAAGCCGTCCGGATACTCCTCGGCAATGAAGCCGGTGGTCAGTTCGCCCGAGCGGAAGCGCGGGTGCTGCATGATGGCGGAAACGAAGTCGATGTTGTGACCCAGCCCCTCGATCTCGAACCGGTCGAGCGCTTCGATCTGCTTGTCGGCCGCTTCGTCGCGGGTCTTGCCCCAGGTGATCAGTTTGGCGATCATCGGGTCATAGAACATGGAGACTTCGCCGCCTTCATAGACGCCATCGTCCACGCGCACGCCGTCCACGCCGCGGCGTCCGTTGCCGTCCTCATCCTCGGTCCAGCCATCGACCGGTGGCTGGTAGCGCACCAGACGGCCCGTGCTGGGCAGGAAGCCGCGATAGGGGTCTTCGGCATAGACGCGGTTCTCGATCGCCCAGCCCTCGATCTTGATGTCGTCCTGAGTGAAGGCCAGCTTCTCGCCCGCAGCCACGCGGATCATCTGTTCGACCAGGTCAATCCCGGTGATGCATTCGGTGACCGGATGCTCCACCTGCAGGCGGGTGTTCATTTCCAGGAAGTAGAAGCTCTCCCCGCTGGGGTCCGCGCCCGAGACGATCAGCTCGACCGTACCGGCGCTGTAATAGCCGACCGCGCGGGCCAGGGCGACGCACTGTTCGCCCATCGCCTTGCGCATCTTGGGCGTCACGAAAGGCGACGGCGCTTCTTCCACCACCTTCTGGTGGCGGCGCTGGATCGAGCATTCGCGCTCATTCAGGTAGAGGATGTTGCCATGCTGGTCGCCCAGGATCTGGATTTCGATGTGGCGCGGGTTGAGGATGAACTTCTCGATAAAGACGCGGTCGTCGCCGAACGAGTTCAGGCCCTCGCGCTTCACCGCTTCAAAGCCTTCGCGCACGTCCTTTTCGTCATAGGCCAGGCGCATGCCCTTGCCGCCGCCGCCCGCGCTGGCCTTCATCATCACTGGATAGCCGATCTCGTTCGAGATGCGCACCGCGTGCTCGGTATCCTCGATCTCACCGACAAAGCCAGGGACGACATTGACGCCCGCTTCCTTGGCCAGCTTCTTGGATTCGATCTTGTCGCCCATCGCCGCAATCGCGCCGACCGGCGGGCCGATGAAGGCAATGCCCTCAGCCGCGAGCTGCTCGGCAAACGAGGTACGCTCGGACAGGAAGCCATAGCCCGGGTGAACCGCTTCGGCCCCGGTCTGCTTGCACGCGGCGATGATCTTGTCCGCGATCAAATAGGACTGCGCGGCGGGCGACGGGCCGATGTGCACGGCCTCGTCCGCCATCTGCACGAACGGCGCGCGGGCATCGGCATCGGAATAGACCGCGACGGTCTGGATACCCATGCGGCGGGCAGTCTTGATCACCCGGCATGCGATTTCGCCACGGTTGGCGATGAGGATTTTCTTGAACATTCAGCGATCCAGTCTGATCTGAATTGGATTGGTTGGAGCTTGTTGTTCGCCACTCTCGTCACCCTGAACTTGTTTCAGGGTCCATCGCGCCCCGCAGACCTTTGGCTGGATCGGCGAGATGGATGCTGAAACAAGTTCAGCATGACGGAAGAGACGGAAAGCCGACATGGCGCTCAGACCTGCTCGAGCGCCTGGGCCAGATCGGCCACGATATCGTCGATATGCTCGATACCGACCGAAACGCGGATCACGTCCGGACCGGCCCCGGCCTCGACCTGCGCGGCTTCTTCAAGCTGGCGGTGGGTGGTCGAGCTGGGGTGGATGATCAGCGAGCGGGTGTCGCCCAGGTTCGCCAGGTGGCTGAACAGCTTGACCGACTGGACCAGCTTGACCCCGGCCTCGTACCCGCCCTTCACGCCAAAGGTGAAGACCGAGCCGAACTTGCCGCCCAGGTACCGATGCGCAAGCTGGTGATAGGGGCTTTCCGGCAGGCCCGAATAGCTGACCCAGGCCACCTTGGGATGGTTCTGGAGCCACTGCGCCAGGTGCAGCGCATTGGCGCAGTGCCGCTCCATCCGCAGGGCCAGGGTTTCCATGCCGGTGAGGATCTGGAAGGCGTTCATCGGTGCCAGCTGCGGCCCCAGATCCCGCATACCCAGCGCGCGGCAGGCGAGAATGAAGGCCAGATTGCCGAAGGCCTCGGTAAAGACCTTGCCGTGATAGCTGGGGTTGGGCTGCGACAGGTACGGATACTTGCCGTCCTTCGCCCAGTCGAACCGACCCGCGTCCACGATCACGCCGCCCAGCGAATTGCCATGGCCGCCGAGGAACTTGGTGGCCGAATGAACCACGATGTCCGCGCGGTGCTCGATCGGGCGACACAACATCGGCGAAGCCATGGTGTTGTCGACGATCAGCGGAACGCCAGCGGCATGGGCCACTTCGGCAATGGCGGCAATGTCCTGAACCACCCCGCCCGGATTGGCGAGGCTTTCGATGAACACCGCGCGGGTCTTGTCGGTGATCGCAGCCGCCACATTGGCCGGATCGTCGGCGTCGACGAACTTCGCGTGCCAGTCCATCTTGCGGAACGAATGGGCCAGCTGGTTGAGCGAGCCGCCATAAAGCTTTTTCGCCGCAACGATTTCGCAGCCCGGCTCCATCAGGGTGTGGAACGCCAGGAACTGCGCGGCATGGCCAGAGGCACAGCCCAGCGCCGCCGCGCCGCCTTCCAGCGCGGCAATCTTGCCTTCGAAGGCCCCGTTGGTGGGGTTCATCAGGCGGGTGTAGATGTTGCCGAACTGCTCCAGATTGAACAGCGCCGCCGCGTGATCGACATCGTCGAACACATAGCTGGCGGTCTGATAGATCGGCGTGATCCGCGCCTTGGTGGTCGGATCAGGCTCGCACCCGGCATGAATGGTCAGCGTTTCAAGCTTCTGCGTCATCGGTGCCTCCTTCAGGCGTCAAGCGGCGGCATGTTGTGGCCCAGTAGGCGGAGCATGTCCGCCGCGCATTCGACCACGTTGGAGCCGGGGCCATAGATGCCCTGCACCCCGGCTTCGCGCAGGAAGTCATAGTCCTGCGGCGGAATGACCCCGCCCGCGACGACCTTGATGTCGGCGCGGCCAGCAGCCTTGAGATGGCCGATCAGTTCCGGGATCAGCGTCTTGTGCCCGGCGGCAAGCGAGGATGCACCGACTGCGTCGACGTCATTCGCAAGCGCCAGTTGCGCGGCCTCTTCCGGGGTCTGGAACAGCGGTCCGCTGGTCACGTCAAAGCCCATGTCGGAAAACGCGGACGCAATCACGTTCGCGCCGCGGTCGTGCCCGTCCTGACCCATCTTGGCGACCAGCATGCGGGGCTTGCGGCCCAGACGGCGGGTCACAGCCTCAACCCCTTCGATCACCTGGTTGTAGCGCGTATCCTCGGCATAGGCTGCGCCGTAGATGCCCTTGACCGGAGTCGGTACAGTGCCGAAGCGGCCGAACACGGCTTCCATTGCGTCGGAGATCTCGCCCAGCGTGGCCCGCTGGCGGGCAGCTTCGACTGCTAGCTCCAGCAGATTGGCACCTGACTTCGCGCCTTCGGTCAGGGCGGCAAGAGCGGCCTGGCACTTCGCCTCGTCGCGGGTTTCGCGCACGCGCTTCAGCCGGGCAATCTGCCCTTCGCGCACGGCGTGGTTATCGACTTCCAGCGTTTCCAGCTGGTCTTCGTTGGCGAGGCGGTACTTGTTGACGCCGACGATCACGTCCTCGCCCCGGTCCACCCGGGCCTGGCGCGCAGCGGCGGCTTCCTCGATCATCGCCTTGGGCCAACCGGCGGCAACCGCCTTGGCCATGCCGCCCTCGGCATCGACGCGTTCGATGATTTCCCACGCCTTATCGACCAGTTCCTGAGTCAGCGCTTCGATGTAGTACGACCCGCCCAGCGGATCGACCACGTTGCACATGCCCGTTTCTTCCTGGATCACGATCTGGGTGTTGCGGGCAATGCGGGCCGAAAAATCAGTCGGCAGGGCAATCGCCTCGTCCAGGGCATTGGTGTGGAGCGACTGGGTTCCGCCCAGCATCGCGGCCATGGCCTCGATCGTGGTGCGGATGACGTTGTTGTAGGGGTCCTGCTCCTGCAGCGACACGCCCGAGGTCTGGCAGTGGGTGCGCAGCATCTTGGAGCGTTCGTCCTTGGCCCCCAACTGCGTCATCACCCGGTGCCACAGCACGCGCGCGGCGCGCAGCTTGGCAACTTCCATGAAGAAGTTCATGCCGATGGCGAAGAAGAACGACAGGCGTCCGGCGAACTTGTCGATGTCCAGCCCGCTGGCCACGCCGTACTTCACGTATTCCATGCCATCGGCAATGGTGAAGGCCAGTTCCTGAACCTGCGTCGCCCCGGCTTCCTGCATGTGATAGCCGGAAATCGAAATGCTGTTGAATTTCGGCATCTTGGCGCTGGTATAGGCGAAAATGTCCGAAATGATCCGCATGCTGGGTTCGGGCGGGTAGATATAGGTATTGCGGACCATGAACTCCTTGAGGATGTCGTTCTGGATGGTCCCGTCGAGCTGCTCGGTCGGAACGCCCTGTTCCTCGCCCGCAACGATGAAGAAGGCCAGGATCGGGATGACCGCGCCGTTCATGGTCATCGAGACGGACATCTTGTCGAGCGGGATGCCGTCGAACAGGATCTTCATGTCCTCGACGCTGTCGATGGCAACCCCGGCCTTGCCCACGTCGCCCACCACGCGCGGGTGATCGCTGTCATAGCCGCGGTGCGTGGCAAGGTCGAAGGCGACCGACAGGCCCTTTTGCCCTGCCGCCAGGTTGCGGCGATAGAAAGCGTTCGATTCCTCGGCCGTCGAAAAACCGGCGTACTGGCGGATCGTCCAGGGACGCCCGGCATACATGCTGGCCCGCACCCCGCGCGTGAATGGCGCGAAGCCCGGCAGGCCCGGATCGGCCTTCACGTCGTCCGCCGTGTAAAGCGGCTTTACCGCGATGCCTTCGGGCGTATGCCAGGTCAGGTCCTTACCTTTGACCTCTTTCGCCGCTGCGGCCTGCCAGTCTTCGATCTTCGCCATTACTTCCACTCGATTAAGTTGACACTTGCGCGGTGTCTTTGTCCGGACTGGGCCCCGGCCTGCGCCGGGGTGACGCTTCTTTTCGTCATCCCGGCGCAGGCCGGGACCCAGTCCAGCAAAGAACTGCTTACTTACCCTTGAACTCGGCCTTGCGCTTTTGCAGGAAGGCCATGCCGCCTTCCGCCGCATCCTCGCTGGCTCCAGCCACGCGCTGGCCTTCGGCTTCGGCCAGAAGAACCTGGCTGAGCGTGCCGTCCAGCGCGGTCTGGATGTTGGCCTTCATGGTCGAGTAGGACACGGTCGGCCCTTCCGACAGGCGGGTGGCGAGCGCCATGGCTTCGTCCATCAGCGCTTCGTCGGCGACCGCCTTGTAGATCAGGCCCCAGTCCTCGGCCTGCTCGGCCCCGATCTTTTCGCCCAGCATCATCATGCGGGTGGCACGGGCACGACCAATCGCGCGGGCGAGCAGCCAGGTGCTGCCGCCGTCCGGCACCAGGCCGATATTGACGAAGGCTTGCAGGAAATAGGCGCTCTTGCCCGCCAGGACAAAATCGCCCGCCAGCGCAATCGAGCAGCCGACACCAGCCGCTGCACCGTTGACGGCGGTCACCACCGGCACAGGGCAGCGCAGGATCTGCGTGATCAGCGGGTTGTAATAGTTCTGCAGCGCACGGTGGCTGCCGCCCTTCTGCTGGATCGCGCTCTGTTCGCCGCGCGCTGCCAGGTCCGCACCCGAGCAGAAGCCCTTGCCCGCACCCGTGATCAGAACCGCACGCGCATCGCCCAGGTCATAGAACACCGCGCCCAGTTCTTCCGCCAGCGGGATCGACGCCGCGTTGAGGCGTTCAGGCCGGTTCAGCGTGATCTTCAGCACGTTGCCCACGCGTTCGGTCAGGATCGTTTCGTATTCAGCCATCGTCTTTCCCTCTCTCCATTCTTTGGGGCCCGCCGGGTGAGCGAAGCCCTATTCAGTGCGCTTCTTTCGGCGTTTCCATGATCTCGGTCAGCACGCCCTGCATGTCGCGGGGGTGGACGAAGAAGATCAGCGTGCCATGCGCGCCGATGCGGGGTTCGCCCAGCGCGCGCTTGCCCTGGCTTTCGAACCAGGCCTTGGCCGCGTGAATGTCTGGCACTTCGTAGCAGACGTGGTGCTGCCCGCCCGCCGGGTTCTTTTCCAGAAAGCTGGCGATCGAGGTGTTGCCGGGAAGCGGCTCGATCAGTTCGATCTGCGTGCCGTTCAGCGCGCCATCCGCGCCGGGGGTATCGACGAAGCAGACCTTCACGCCCTGGTCCGGCAGGTCGAACGGTTCGTGAATCTTCGTCGCGCCCATCACATCGCGGTAGAACACGATGGATTCCGCGATGGACGGCGTTGCAACGCCGATGTGGTTCAGACGGCCAAGCTTCATGGGTAATTCCTTACAGCGGAATGTTGTCGTGCTTCTTCCACGGGTTCTCGAGGCTCTTGTTGCGCAGCTTGCGCAGGCCGAGAGCAATGCGGCGGCGGGTGGAGTGCGGGTGGATCACCTCGTCGATGAAGCCCTTGCTCGCCGCCACGAAGGGATTGGCGAAACGGTCTTCGTATTCCTTGGTCCGCTCGGCAATCTTGTCGGGATCGCCGATGTCCTGACGGAAGATGATCTCCACCGCGCCCTTGGCCCCCATCACGGCGATTTCCCCGGTCGGCCAGGAATAGTTGAGATCGCCGCGCAGGTGCTTGGAACTCATCACGCAATATGCCCCGCCATAGGCCTTGCGGGTGATGACGGTGATCTTGGGCACGGTTGCTTCGGCGTAGGCGAACAGCAGCTTTGCCCCGTGCTTGATGATCCCGCCGTATTCCTGCGCCGTTCCCGGCAGGAAGCCCGGCACGTCGACAAAGGTCAGGATCGGGATTTCAAACGCATCGCAGAACCGGACAAAGCGGGCCGCCTTCTTGCTGGCATTGATGTCCAGCACCCCGGCCAGCACCATCGGCTGATTGGCAACCACGCCTACGGTGCGCCCTTCGATCCGGCCAAAGCCGACGATGATATTGGCGGCATGGGTCGGCTGGATTTCGAAGAAATCGCCTTCGTCCAGGACCTTCCGGACCACTTCATGCATGTCATAGGGCTGGTTGGCATTGGCCGGGATCAGGGTATCCAGGCTGTCCTCGATCCGGTCCCACGGGTCATTGGTCGGCCGCTCCGGCACACCGCTGCGATTGTTGAGCGGCAGATAATCGATCAGGTCACGCGCAGTCAGCAATGCCTCGATGTCGTTTTCCAAAGCCAGGTCTGCGACCGAAGTCTTGGTCGCGTGCGTCACCGCGCCGCCCAGTTCTTCCTGCGTAACAATCTCGTTGGTGACCGTCTTGACCACGTCCGGACCGGTGACGAACATGTAGGAGCTGTCCTTCACCATGAAGATGAAGTCGGTCATCGCGGGCGAATAGACCGCCCCGCCCGCACAGGGCCCCATGATCAGCGAAAGCTGCGGGACCACACCCGAAGCCAGCACGTTGCGCTGGAAAATTTCCGTATAGCCGCCCAGCGAGGCGACCCCCTCCTGGATGCGCGCGCCGCCGGAATCGTTCAGGCCGATCACCGGCGCGCCAACCTTCATCGCCGCGTCCATGATCTTGCAGATCTTCATCGCGTGGCGTTCCGACACGGCACCACCGAACACGGTGAAGTCCT
The DNA here is from genome assembly GCF_050281025.1 of Novosphingobium sp. NPDC080210. NCBI lineage: Bacteria > Pseudomonadati > Pseudomonadota > Alphaproteobacteria > Sphingomonadales > Sphingomonadaceae > Novosphingobium > Novosphingobium sp. NPDC080210. Next base: position 213,385 of record NZ_JBNNWL010000001.1, on the reverse strand, counting down.
GGGCATAGGCATAGACCAGGCGGCCATTGATCGTGCCGCTTCCGGTGACCACACCGTCGCCCGGAATGGTCGTATCGGGCATGCCGAAGTCAACGCAGTTGTGTTCAACATACATGTCGAGTTCTTCGAAGCTGCCTTCGTCAAGCAGCACTTCAAGCCGCTCTCGCGCGGTAAGCTTGCCCTTGGCGTGCTGTGCATCGATCCGCTTTTGCCCACCGCCCAGTCGGGCTGCAGCGCGGCGCTTTTCCATTTCTGCGATATTTGCGGACATGGTCCCTCGTCCCGGTAATTCCGAAAGGTCGGGCATGGCGAGCGAGACAGGCAATGTCCAATGTGAATTTGCAAAGTTGCAAAGTCAGAGTTTGCAAAACTTCCATAAACTGCCAATAACCTCAGCGCCTCCTTTTCTTCTCTGCGTCTCTGCGTGAACTCATCCGAAGATTGGTTCACGCAGAGACGCAGAGAAGAACCACCGAGACGCAGAGGGATAGCGATGAAACGGCGGATTTTTGCAGGGGAACAATTGAGGGCGCTGCGCGCGGAGCGGGGGCTGAACCAGGCGGCGATGGGCGACCTGCTGGGGATTTCGACCAGCTACCTCTCGCAGCTTGAGAATGACGACCGGCCGCTTACCCCGGCCCTGATCGAGCGGCTGAGCCGCGCCTTCCCGCTGGACTGGCGCGAGATCGGTGCGGGCGATGCGGAAACGCGGCTGGCTGCCCTGCGCGAGGCCAATGCCGATCCGATCTTTGCCGAGCCAATCGACGCTGCCCATCTCGCGCGCTTTGCAGAGCAGCAGCCTGCCCTGGCCGAACGCTTCATTGCCCTGCACGAAGCCTACCGCCGCGCGGGGCAGCGGCTGGCCATGGTGGACGAGGCACTGTCAGCCGAAACCGGCTCGGTCGCTCGCCTGCCGTGGGAGGAAGTGCGCGACTGGTTCCACCTGGAGAACAACTACGTCGACAGCCTCGACCGTGCGGCAGAGGCGCTTGCCGGGCAGTTGGGCGGGCTTTCGCCCGATACCGGCGCCATCGAAACCTATCTGAAGGAAGCGCTTTCTATCTCCCTGATCTATTCCGAACAGGCGGGACTGCGCTCGTTCGATGCCGAAATGGGGCACCTGACCGTCGATCCGGGGCAACCAAGCGAAAGCCGCCGCTTTCAATTGGCACACCAACTGGCCGCCCTGGCGCTGAAGGATGAAATTGCCGCCGTGGTTGAGAACGCGCGGCTCAACAGTGCGGCATCGCGCCAGCTGCTGTTCGTCGGCCTATGCAACTATGCGGCCGGTGCCCTGCTGATGCCCTACCGCCGCTTTCGCGCCGAAGCACGCGAAGTGCGTCATGACATCGACCGGCTGGCGCAGATCTTCGGCACCAGCTTCGAACAGACCTGCCACCGCCTTTCCACTCTGCAACGCGAAGAGGCCAAGGGCGTCCCGTTCTTCTTCTGCCGGGTCGACATGGCCGGGAACATCACCAAGCGCCACTCCGCCACCCGCCTGCAATTCGCGCGGTTCGGCGGGGCCTGCCCGCTGTGGATCGTGCACGAAGCCGTGGCGATTCCCGACCGCATCCTGGTGCAACTGGCGGAAACGCCGGACGGGGTGCGCTATGTCTCGATGGCCAAGGGGCTGGTGAAGCCCAGCGGCTCCTACCAGCGCGCACCGCGCCGCTATGCCGTCGCGCTCGGCTGCGAGGCCGAGCACGCGAGCGAATTCGTCTATGCCGACGGGCTGGACCTGACTGCCGCCGCCGCCGCAACCCGCATCGGCATATCCTGCCGCATCTGCCCGCGCGGCGACTGCGACCAGCGCGCCTTCCCGCCCAGCGACCGCCCAATCAGCGTCGACCCCGACCAGCGCGGGGTCGTGCCGTACCGCGTGGGCTAGAACCGCAGCATGATCGACCGCGCCAGGGTGGGCGAGATCGAATGGACGAGTTGCAGCACCTTGACCATGCCGACGTTCACTTCGTCTGCATTGCTTTCGATCCCGGCGACGATCTGGCGCGCACATTCATCCGGGGCCATCTTGCGGTTGCCCCGCCCTGCGGTAAGCTTCGTTTCCACCACCGGCGGGAGCGCTTCGAGGACATGCACCGAGGTGTCCTTCAACTGCGCCCGCAAGGCCTGGGAATAGGACCGCAGCGCCGCCTTGGTCGCGCAATAGACCGGGCCGCCTGCCCGCGGCGCAATGGCAAGGCCTGAAGTGACGTTAACGATCATCGCCTCTGGCCGCGCCTTCAGCACCGGCATCAGGGCCGTAATCAAATGGATCGGCGCATTGAGGTTGAGGAAGATCGTCGCATCGCTGGCGACCAGGTCAGGCAGCCCCGGATCGCGGAAGTCATGATCCACCCCCGCCCCGGCATTGTTGACCAGAATGTCGATCTGCCGACCGGAAAGCGCCGCCAGGACCGCGTCTACTCCAGGCTGTGCGCCAAGATCGGCCTCGATCACTTCGAACCCATCGGCCCGCGTCGCCGCGCAGCGTTCCGGATTGCGCCCCTGGGTAATGACAGTCGCGCCCTTGCCGCGCAGTTGGCGGATCAATTGCGCCCCGATCCCGTCCGTGCCGCCGGTGACGAAAATGGTTTTGCCCGCGATCTGCATGGCATTCTCCCCTTTATTGTTTGCGGTGCAGACTAATGAGGCGCCGGGCGGATGCAAATCGAAAGGTCAGACCGCCAGGGTCCGGGTCGTCGCCGGGACTTGCTGCTTGGCGCGCCGTCCCCAGGCCTCGACCGTGTGCCACGAGAGCCAGGCGCAGAAGGTTGCGCCGATCAGGCAGACCGCAACCGACTGCCAATAGGGCAGCGTGTCCCGCGTTATCAGCGAAATCAGGAAGTGCCAGAGGTAGATCCCGTAAGAAAGCTTGCCGAGGAACACTGCCGGAGCAGACCGAAAAAGCCGCACTTCCTCCAGCTTTCGCGGGTGGACCAGAGCGACGATCAAGGCGGCAGTAGCGATTTCTACGCCCACCGCCGCCATCGGATAGATCAGCCGGTGATGCCATGGGAGCGCGATGCTTACGATCACAAGCAGCAGCGCGGGTAACTGCGGGCCGATCTGCGGTAGTGCACTTCCGCTCGCAGCCCGCTCACGCAACCACAAGGCCAGCCAGCAACCGAGCAGGATGCCCGCCAAGCGGGTATCGAAGCGATAGTAGGCCAGGTCCCATTCGACCGACAGGAAGTTCAGCGTCCGCCACAGCGTCGCCGCCAGATAGAGCGGCAAGGCCATCTGCGCAGGTCGGCGGGATCGCAGCACGAAGGGCAGGACCAGCGGCCAAGCGAGATAGAAATGCTCTTCCACCGCCAGCGACCAGGTGTGCCGCAGAAACTCCGGCACGCCCCAGATGGCGCGACCATAATCGGAAAGGTAGGCGGCACTGACCAGGCTGTCGCGGACATGGTTGGCAAGGCCATATTCGGGCCAGACGAACGGCGCGGCGACCAGGTACACCAGGCAAAGCAGCAGCAGCGCAGGCATCAAGCGGAAGAAGCGCCGCAGATAAAATGGCCAGACGGCAATGCGTCCCCGTGCCGCATACTGCCCGGCCAGGATGCCGGTGATCAGATAACCGCTCAGGACGAAGAAGATATCGACGCCGATGAAGCCGCCGCCAAAGGGACCGTTCCCGGCGTGAAAAGCCACGACTGCCAGCACCGCCAGCGCCCGCAGGCCGTCAAGCTCGGGAACGTAGCGGTCCATCAGCGCATCAGCACCAGTTCCTCGGCCATGCTTGGGTGCAAGGCGACCGTTTCATCGAACTGCGCCTTGGTCAGCCCCGCCTTCACCGCGATAGCAGCGGCCTGGAGGATTTCCGGGGAATCCGGGCCGATCATGTGCACGCCCAGCACCTTGTCCGTCTCCGGATCGACCACCAGCTTGTAGTATCCCCGCTCTGCCACGGCCGAGAACATGTTCTGCATCGGGCGGAAGTCCGACTTGAACACCTTCACATTGCCGTGGACCAGCCGCGCCTGCTCTTCGGTCAGGCCGACTGCGGCAATCGGCGGTTGGGTGAAAACCGCGCTGGGGATATTGTCATAAGCGGTCGTGCGCGGCGCCTTGCCGAAAACGGTATCGGCAAAGGCATGGCCCTCGCGGATGGCGACCGGGGTCAGCTGCACCCGGTCGGTCACGTCGCCCACGGCATAGATGCTGTCGCAGCTGGTCTTGTTGAATTCATCGACCGGAACTTCGCCGCCCGCACCCAACGCGATCCCGGCGTTTTCCAGGCCAAGCCCAGCGGTCTTGGGCCGGCGACCCGTGGCGACCATCACGACGTCTGCGGCAATTGGTTCCCCTTCGCCCGCATGGACCAGCAGTGATCCATCGGCCTGCTTCTCGACCTTGCTGATCGGACGGTTGAAGCCGAATTCGATCCCGCGCGCCTGCATGATCGGCAGGAGGCGGTCGGTCAGGTCATGATCATAGCCGCGCAGGATCTTGTCGCTGCGGTTGATCACGGTCACCTGGCTTCCCAGCGCGTTGAACACCCCGGCGAATTCCAGCGCGATATAGCCCGCCCCCTGGATCACCACCCGCTTCGGCAGTTCCGGCAAGTGGAACACCTCGTTCGACGTGATGCAGTGCTCTGCTCCGTCGATCTCCGGCATGACCGGCCAGGCGCCGACCGCGATCAGGATATATTTCGCGCTGATCTCGCGCCCACTGGCCAGTCGCACCGTGTTAGGCCCGGCAACGGTCGCGCGTTCGTGGAAGTGATCGACCTTGTTGCTGTCCAGCGTGTTCGTATAGGCCCGCTCCAGCCGGTCCACGTCGCTAGCGACGAAATCGCGCAGCTTGGCCCAGTCAAAGCTCTTGCCTTCCAGGGTCCAGCCATAGGTCGGCGCGTCTTCCAGGCTGTGAGCAAAGTGCGAGGCATAGACCAGCAGCTTCTTGGGCACGCAGCCGCGGATCACGCAGGTGCCGCCCACGCGGAACTCTTCCGCAACAGCCACCCGCGCCCCGTGGGAGGCAGCAATGCGGCTGGCCCGCACTCCGCCCGAACCGGCACCGATCACGAAAAGGTCGTAGTCAAAATTTGTCATGCGCCGGATATGGAGCCTGGCAGGCCGCTTTGCCAAACGGTTTTGCTGGTCAGAGTGATTGACCGGCAAACACCCAGTTCGCACCTACCGTCACCCTGAACTTGTTTCAGGGTCCATCCCTCCGCTTAGCCCAGCTGGTGCACGGAGGAGCAAACGGCACCGTAGCCTAGTATCCCAGACCACTGGTTTCGTCCGCACCATGGACCCTGAAACAAGTTCAGGGTGACGGTAGCCTTCAGAAGCTGCCTACTTGATCCCCGCCTCTGCCAGCAGCGCCTCGGTGCTGGCGTCGAACTTCGTGCCTCCACCCAGGATCGACTTGGCGATTTCCTTGCCAAGCTCCACCCCGAACTGGTCGAAGGCGTTGATTTCCATCAGCACGGCATTGGCGAAAGTGCGGTGTTCGTGGAACGCGATCAGGGCGCCAAGGGTGGCGGGGTTCAGGTCTTCGCACAGGATCGTGGCCGAGGGGCGGTCACCCGGATAGGCGCGTGCGCCGTCCTTCGCTTCCTTGCCCGCCATCAGCGCCGCCCCTTGGGCAAAGCAATTGGCCAGCAAGTTGCGGTGATGCGCCGGATCCAGGCTGTCGCCCGGAATGATCGCCGCGATGAAATCGACCGGGACCAGGTTCGTGCCCTGGTGGAGCAACTGGAACACGGCATGCTGCGCGTCGGTCCCCACCCCGCCCCAGGTGATCGGTGCAGTCGGGCCGTCCACTGGCGAGCCATCGGCCTTCACGCTCTTGCCGTTCGATTCCATCTCAAGCTGCTGGAGATAGCTGGGGAGCAGGCGCAGCCGCTCGTCATAGGCAAAGCAGGCCCGCGTCTGGCAGCCGCGCAAACGGGCGTAGTAAAGGTCGGCATAGGCCGCGCGCAGCGGCAGGTTGGCCAGGCCGTCGCTTTCCAGGAAGTGCCGGTCCATCGCCGCTGCCCCTTCCAGGAATTCGGCGAAATCGTCCCACCCAAGCGCCAGCGCGACCGGAAAGCCAATCGAGGACCACAGCGAATAACGCCCACCGACGCTTTCCGGGAACGGCAGGACGCGCGTCTCGTCCACCCCCCAATCAACCGCCTTGTCCGGGCTGGCGGTCAGCGCCACGACCCGGCCATAGGGATCGCCCACGCCATTTTCCCGCAGCCAGTTCAGCGCCGAATCGGCATTGGTCATCGTTTCGGTCGTGGTGAAGGTCTTGGACGCCACGGCAATCAGCGTGGTCGCCGGATCGCACTTGGCAAAGGCGGCTTCCAGCGCGCAGCCATCGATATTGGAGACGATCTGGACGTCCACCTTCGCCCCGTCGCGGGTCAGCGCGTCGATCGCCAGGGCCGGACCCAGCGCGGAACCGCCGATGCCGATGTGAATCAGGTGCTTTACCTCACCCAGCGCCCCGGCATGGATCGCCTCGACCAGGCTTTTCATCCGCAGGTGCAGCGCAGTCGCTTCCTCGACCGAGGTGTCGCGTCCGATCCCGCGCAGGGCAGTATGCTCGACCGCGCGGTGTTCGGTCACGTTGATCACTTCGCCCGCGAACATCGCGCCGCGCTTGACCTTGAAGCCGACGGCATCGGCCAGAGCATCGAACTGCGCGGCATGAGCGGCATTGAGGTGGGTCTTGGACCAGTCGAACCGGATCGCCCCGCCCGGAAGGTCCAGCCGCGTCGACCAATCCGCCACGCGCGCCGGATCGGCAAAGAGCGTACCCAGCGTCGGCTTTTCCAATTTTTCAAGGGCTTGCCAGATTCCCGCCACCGTATCGCTCATCGTATCGCTCCTGCCTTTGGTCGAAAGAGCCTATGCCCGCCCGGGCTGCGCAGGCCAAGCAGCTAAAAACGTATTCAGGCCCCATACCGTAAGCACTTGACGCAGCGGCGGCGGGCAAACATGGACAGGCATATGACCGATACGACCACCGCCGCCGCTGCCGAGCCGATCAAGGCCAAGAAAGCCGAGAAGAAAGAGGATTCGTTTCCCGTCTTCGTGCTCAAGCTGGCCTTGGTGGTGCTGATTTTCCGCAGCTTCATCTTTTCGCCGTTCTACATCCCCAGCGAATCGATGCTGCCGCGCCTGATCAACGGGGACTATTTGCTGCTGGCGAAGTGGCCCTACGGCTATTCCAACCGCTCGCTCCCGCTGGGCGTGCCGCTGCTGCCTGAGAAGCGCGTGCTGGCCTCTACTCCCGAACGCGGCGACGTGGTGGTGTTCAAGAACCCGCCGCTGGGCAAGGATGACTGGATCAAGCGCGTCATCGGCCTGCCCGGCGACACGGTGCAGATGAAGGGCGGCCAGGTCTGGCTGAACGGCCAGCCGATCCCCAAGGAGGAAATCGCCCCGTTCGAGGTTGCGGTCAGCCCCAACACGCACTGCCTCTCGACCACCTTCGAAGCCAAGAATGCCGAAGGGATCGACGTCTGCCGCTATCCCCGCTTCAAGGAAACGCTCCCGGGTGGCCGCACCTACGAAGTGCTGGACCTGTTCAACAAGCCTTCGGACGATACCGACCCCTATGTCGTGCCGGAAGGCCACTTGTTCCTGATGGGCGACAACCGCGACAATTCCGAAGACAGCCGCTTTCCGGCCGAAGTCGGCGGCGGGATCGGCTTTGTCCCGATCGACAACGTGATTGGCCGGGCGACCGTGATGATGTGGTCCACCGATGGCGGGGCCGAATGGCTCAAGCCGTGGACCTGGTTCACCGCCGCCCGCTGGAACCGCATCGGCGGCACGTTCTAAGTGCTATCGCGGGAAACCCACGATTTCCTGACTGAACTGGCGGGCCGTCCGCCGGTCGATGAAGCCCTGTGGCTTGAAGCGCTGACCCACGGCAGCACCGGCGCGGCGCGGGACTATCAGCGCCTGGAATTCCTGGGCGACCGGGTGCTGGGCATGGTCATTGCCGAATGGCTCTACAAGCTCGACACGGGAAATGAGGGCAAGCTTTCGCAGCGCCTCAACGCCCTGGTCAGCCGCGCCACCTGCGCCAAGGTAGCCCGCGCCATCGGACTTGGTCCACACATCAAGCTGGGCAAACAGGCCCGCGACGACGGCGGGCAGGACAGCGACAATATCCTCGGGGACGTAATGGAGGCCCTGATCGGCGCCAGCTTCGTCACCCAGGGCTTTGACGCCACGGCTCAGGTCGTACGGCGGCTCTGGGCCGACATGGTCGCCGGGCAGGCTGGCAAGTCCAAGCATCCCAAATCGGCACTGCAGGAATGGGCTGCGGGCAACCGGCGCAAGATGCCGGAATACCGGCTGGTCGAACGCTCCGGCCCTGATCATAACGCCCGCTTTACCGTAGCGGTCGGGATCAAGGGCGTGGGCGAAGCCGAAGCCACCGGCTCCAGCATGCGCGATGCCGAGACAGCAGCCGCCGCTGCGTTTATGAAGAGGTTCGGGTGATTCCGGTTAAGCTGGCCCGCACCTGAACAAGAATTGGACGATCACATGACACAACACTGCGGCCTGGTTGCCGTTCTTGGCGCGCCCAATGCGGGCAAATCCACGCTGGTCAATGCGCTGGTCGGGCAGAAGGTCGCGATTGTCAGCGCCAAGGCGCAGACCACGCGCGCGCGGTTGATGGGGATTGCGCTGGAAGGTGACGCGCAGATCATCCTCGCCGATACCCCCGGCCTGTTCGAGCCGAAACGCCGCCTCGACCGCGCCATGGTCAATGCGGCCTGGGAGGGCGCATCAGAGGCTGATGCGATCCTGCTGGTGGTCGATGGCCGCAAGAAGAAGCTGGACTATCTGGAAAGCATCCTAGCCAGCCTGCAAGGGCGCCCGGAACGCAAGATCCTGGTGCTGAACAAGGTTGACGAAGTGGCCAAGGAGCCGCTGCTGGTCACCGCCCAGGCCCTGGCGGGCGAAGGTCAATTTGACGAGGTATTCTTCATCTCCGCCCTCACCGGCGACGGCGTGCCGGAATTGAAAACGCGGCTGGCGCAGCTGATGCCGGAAGGTCCGTGGCACTATCCGGAAGACCAGGTTTCCGACGCATCGGAACGCCTGCTCGCCTGCGAAATCACGCGTGAGCAACTTTACCGCCAGCTGCACGACGAACTGCCCTATGACAGCACGGTCCGCCCGGAAAGCTATCAGACCCGCAAGGACGGCTCGATCGAGATCCACCAGCAGATCGTCATCGCCAAGGACAGCCAGAAGGGCATCGTCCTGGGCAAAGGCGGATCACGCCTGAAAGCCATTGGCGAGGCAGCCCGCAAGGAGCTGGCCGAACTGCTGGGCGTAAAGGTCCACCTGTTCCTTCACGTCAAGGTCGACGAGCGCTGGACCGAAGACAAGGAAATCTACGAAGAACTGGGCCTGGACTGGGTTCGCTGACCGTCGTCCAGCCCCCCTTTTGCAATCCCTATCGCATCTCGTCATCCCCGCGAAGGCGGGGATCGCGCGCGGTTCAGCGCCCCGCCCGAATTCGGCCACCGCTATAGCTGAAATCCGGACAAGTCCTGCCAGCCGGGATTGGCCGCTTCGATCAACGCGATCTTCCAGGCCCGCTCCCACTTCTTAAGGCGCTTCTCCCGAACGATTGCCTCTTCAATCGTGGGATAGTCTTCAACGAGGACGAGGCGATCCAAACCATATCGTCGGCAGAAACTTGAGCCTTGGCCGGACCGATGCTGGTGAATGCGCTTCAACAAATCAGCCGTCACGCCGATGTAGAGCACACCCCCTGGCCGATTGGTCATGATATAGACAAACCCGCCGCGCATGGCACCTCCTTGGCACAGGCAAACAAGATTTCGTTATTCTACGAAACTTTATGCCATTTGCCAGCGGTCCCCGCTTTCGCGGGGACGACGAGCCGCTTGGAGTCATCCCCGCGAAAGCAGGGATCGCTGGTCATCTCCAAAACTGTCAATCGGCCTTCTTCTTCGCCGGAGCTTTCTTTGCGGGAGCCTTCTTCGGCGCCGCCTTCTTGCGCCCGCCCTTCTTGGCCGGACCCTTGGCTGCCTTTTCGGTGATCAGCACGGTTGCTTCTTCGGCGGTCAGGTCTTCCGGCTTCTTGTCACGCGGCAGGGTGGCATTGGTAGTGCCGTCGGTGACGTAGGGACCATAGCGCCCGGCCATCAGCTTCATTTCGCCGCCGCTGTCCGGGTGCGGGCCAAAGGTCTTGAGCGGTTCCGCCGGAGTGCGCGCGCCGCGACCTCCGCCATTGGCCGCATCGGCCAGCCGCGCGACCGCTGCGTTCATGCCGATGTCGAACACTTCCGCCGTGCCGCCGAGCTTCGCATACTTGCCATTGTGCGCAAGGTAGGGGCCGTAACGGCCTATGGATGCAGTAATTTCTTCCCCGCTCTCAGGATGGACGCCGACCGTGCGCGGCAGGCTGAGCAGCTTGACCGCCCAGTCCAGGTTCATTTCCGGAACGTCCTTGGGGATCGAGCTGCGCTTGGCTTCCTTGCCGCTGCCCATTTCGATGTAGGGACCGAACCGGCCAACCTTGCGGCTGATCGGCTCGCCCGTTTCCGGATGCTGGCCGATTTCGCCTTCCTCGCCCGCTGCCGAGCCGCCCGGCTGGGCAAACTTGCGGGTGAACTTGCACTCCGGATAGTTTGAACAAGCCACGAAAGCCCCGAACCGGCCACCGCGCAGCGCCAGGCGCCCGGCCCCGCACTGCGGGCACTGGCGCGGGTCGCTGCCGTCCTCCTTGGGCGGGAAGAGGTAATCATCGAGGTATTCGTCCAGCGCCTCGGTCACTTCCGAAGGCTTGCGCTCCATCACCTCGTCGCTCTTCGGTTTGAAGTCCTTCCAGAACTCCTCGAGCAGCGCCTTCCATTCCATGCGCCCGCCGGACACGTCGTCCAGCTCTTCTTCCATGCCCGCCGTGAAATCATAAGCGACATAGCGCGGGAAGAACCGTTCCAGAAACGCGGTGAGAAGTCGCCCTGATTCCTCTGCAAAAAAACGATTTTTTTCAGTTCTAACGTAGTTTCGATCCTTCAGCACCTGGATCGTCGCGGCATAGGTGGACGGACGGCCGATACCCAGTTCCTCCAGCCGCTTGACCAGCGTCGCTTCGCTGTATCGCGGCGGCGGCTGGGTGAAGTGCTGGCTGGCCTCAACCGCGCGCTTGGCCGGAGTGTCGCCCTGCACCATCGCGGGCAGCAGGCCGCTTTCGTCCTCGTCCTCGCCCGGCTTCTGGTCCAGGCTTTCGTCATAGACCGCCAAGAAGCCCGGGAACTTCACCACCTGCCCGGTCGCGCGCAGCTCATGCTTGCCGGTCGGATCGCGCAGCGTAACCGTGGTGCGTTCGATATTGGCGCTGGCCATCTGGCTGGCGATGGCGCGCTTCCAGATCAGTTCGTAAAGCCGCGCTTCGTCGCCGCTCCCATAGTGATCCTTGCCGAAATCGGTCGGCCGGATCGCCTCGTGAGCTTCCTGCGCGTTCTTCGCCTTGGTTTCATAGTGCCGCGGCTTTTCCGGCAGGTAATGGCCGTTCTGATAGCGCTCCGAGATCGCCTTGCGCGCGGCGGAAATGGCGCTGGGGTCCATCTGCACCCCGTCGGTCCGCATATAGGTGATCGCGCCCTGCTCATACAGCGTCTGCGCCACCCGCATGGTGTGCGCGGCGGCAAAGCCCAGCTTGCGCGCCGCTTCCATTTGCAGGGTCGAGGTGGTGAACGGCGGATAGGGATTGCGCCGCGTGGGCCGGGTATCGACCTCTTCCACACGGAACTGCGCGCCTTCGACCGCCGCCTTGGCGCGGTCCGCGCTGCCCTGATCGCCCAGGCTCAGCTTCTCCAGCTTTTCGCCGTCGAACTTGACCAACCGCGCAGTGAATTCCGTGCCGAGGTGTTCCAGCCGGGCCAGGACCGACCAGTACTCCTGCGGGCGGAACTTCTCGATCTCATGCTCGCGCTCGCAGATCAGGCGCAGGGCGACCGACTGGACGCGGCCCGCGCTCTTGGCTCCGGGCAGCTTGCGCCACAGCACCGGCGAAAGGGTAAAGCCGAACAGGTAATCCAGCGCGCGGCGGGCCAGGTAAGCGTCGATCAGGTCCTGGTCCAGCTCGCGCGGGTGAGCCATGGCCGTGGTCACGGCATCCTTGGTGATCGCGTTGAAGGTGACGCGCTGCACGTCCTTGGGCAGCGCCTTGCGCTTGCCCAGCAGTTCGCGCACGTGCCACGAAATCGCCTCACCTTCGCGGTCAGGGTCGGTGGCGAGGATCAGGCGGTCGGCCTGCTTGGCCAGATCGGTGATCGCCTTCACCTGGCGCTGCTTGTCGCCATAAAGCTCCCAGTCCATCTCAAAGCCTTCGTCCGGGCGGACCGAGCCATCCTTGGGCGGCAGGTCGCGGACGTGGCCATAGCTGGCGAGGACCTTGTAGTCCTTGCCCAGGTACTTCTCGATGGTCTTGGCCTTGGCCGGGGATTCTACGATGACAAGTTGCATGATGCGGCGCGGTGCCCTTCTACGCGTATGTGTACACGCGCGAGGGTGGCGAGGCTCCTATCCCCTCGTCAAGGGGGTGCGGCGCCAGGCGATGAAGAACCCCAGCGCCAGCAGCGCATCGATCCCGGCAAAGACCGCAACCGGGGGCGGCACCGGATAACCCTGCGCGAACAGACCCAGCGCCGGCACCGCAAAGACCAGCTTCTCCGCCACGGCAATCGGCATCAGCGCCCGGTACTTCACCGGATCGCCGCCAATCACCCAGAACACCGCCTGGAACACCAGCGCCAGCCCGATGAAGCCGAACAGCGTCTCGCCCATCATCGGCGGCAGAGGCGTCAGGTAAAGCGGCGTCAGCACAACCACGCCATAGATCGCGGCCCAGCGGAACATGCGGGAGGGGAAGCTGTGCATGGCGCTCTCCTTTTATATCTAACCCACCAGGCTGACCCGGCCAGCGGCGTGGCGGACCAGGCGCCCGGCCAGTTCCAGTTCCAGCAAGGCCAGTTGCACGGCGGCGGGGCTTTCTCCGCTTTGGCGGATCAGTTCGTCCACGCCGATGGGGGCCGTGGTGAGCAAGGCCGCGATGTCGGCGGGGGTGTCGGCCAGTTCCTCGGCCTGGGCGTCGAATACGGCTGCGCTCTCGCGAAGGCTGGAGCGCGGCACGCCGTCAAAGGCGCTGAGCAGTTCCACCACGTCCGCTGCGGACTGGACCAGGACCGCGCCTTCGCGGATCAGTTCGTTGCAGCCCTGCGAGCGCGGTTCTAGTGGAGAGCCAGGCACGGCCATGACCTCGCGCCCAGCCTCCCCGGCGAGCCGCGCCGTGATGAGGGAGCCGCTTTTGGGCGCAGCCTCAACCACCACGGTCCCTGCGGCCAGGCCGGCGATTATCCGGTTGCGCGAAGGGAAATGGCGGGCCAGCGGTTCAGTGCCCGGGGGCTGCTCGGCCAGGAGCAGACCGCGCTGGGCGACGGCTTCCTGCAAGTCGCCATGCTCGGGGGGATAGGTCACGTCGATCCCGCTGGCGATCACGCCAACGGTGCCGCCGTTCAGTGCAGCCTGATGCGCGGCCCCGTCGATCCCGCGCGCAAGGCCGGATACGACCACCATGCCCGCCTCTGCCAGGTCGGCCGCGAATTGGCGCGCCAGCTTTACCGCTGCGGCAGAGGCGTTGCGCGCGCCGACGATGGCCACGCAGGGACGCCGTGCCAGCGCAAGGTCACCGCGATAAGTCAGGATCGGCGGCGCACTGTCCAGTTCAGCCAAAAGCGGCGGATAGTCCGCGCTGTCATGGAACAGGTACCGCGCACCGGCGGAGCGGACGGCGGCGATTTCCCTGGTCACGCGCTCTTCCGGTGCGGCCTGGTATTGCCCGCCGCCGCGCTTCACCAGATCGGGCAAGGCCGCCAAGGCAGCCGATGCCGTGCCAAACCGGCGCAGCAACTGGCGATAGGAAACCGGCCCGATATTGGGCGAGCGCAGCAGGCGGATGCGCGCAAAGGCCTCCTCCTGCGAAAGGCCGCTCACGCCTTGGACCCGACCTTTGGTTCGGTTCCAGCCCGCAGCCGCGCAATGTTGGCGCGGTGCAGGATCAGGACGATCACCGCGATCGCGGCCAGGACCGGCACCAGCTCAAGCCGCCCCAGCAGAGCCGCCGCGATCGGTGCAGCAAGTGCAGCCGCCATTCCGGACAGCGAGGAGATCCGCGTCACCGCCAGCATGACCAGCCAGACCGCCGCATAGGCCGCGCCAATCGGCCAGGCGAGGCCCAGCGTCACCCCCAGCGTGGTCGCCACGCCCTTGCCGCCCTTGAATTTCAGCCAGATGGGGAAACAATGGCCCAGCACCGCGCCCAGCGCGGCAAAGCCGGGAACGTCCGGCAGGTAGCGCCAGGCGAGCCACACCGCCAGGAAGCCCTTTGCCCCGTCGAGCAGCAGAGTGCCCGCAGCCAGTCCCTTGCGCCCGGTGCGCAGCACGTTGGTCGCGCCGATATTGCCGGAACCGATCTGGCGAATGTCGCCCGCATCGAACATCCGGGTCAGGATCAGGCCGAACGGAACCGATCCCAGCAAGTACCCAAGTGCCGCAGCGTAAATCCAATACATTGCCCCACCTTCCCTTCTTGTCCTAAGCCTAGCTACAAGCCTGCGGCTATCACAAGCCCGCAGAAGGGGAATGCCACGGAAATGGATGCGAGTGCACCGATCCTGCTGTTCGATTCCGGCGTCGGCGGGCTGTCGGTGCTGGCCGAACTGCGCCGCGCCCTGCCCCAGGCGCCGGTCGTCTATGCGGCGGACAACGGCGGCCTCCCCTATGGCACCAAGACCGAGGCGGAAGTGGCAGCGCGCGTGTGCGGCCTGCTGGGCCGGATGAGCGAGCGCCACCGCCCGCGCCTGATCTGCATTGCCTGCAACACGGCATCGACCATAGCGCTGGGCATGGTGCGCGACGTGCTGAACGTGCCGATCGTCGGCACGGTCCCGGCGATCAAGCCCGCTGCCGAGCAGACCCGCAGCGGCGTGATCGGACTGCTCGGCACGGCGGCGACTATCCGCCAGCCCTATGTCGACCGGTTGGTGGCAGACTTCGCAGCCGATAAGCGCTTGCTGCGCTTTGCAGCCGGCGAACTGGTCGGCGCTGCGGAAGCGAAACTGCGCGGCGAGGCAGTCGATCCCGCCGTCTACGCCCGCGCCGCAGCCGGCCTGCGCGATCAACCGGGCGGAGCCGAGATCGACACGGTGGTCCTCGCCTGCACGCACTTTCCGCTGGTTCGCGATGAACTCGCCGCTGCTTTCGGACCCGGCGTAACATTCGTTGATGGGGCTGCGGGAATCGCGCGGCGCATCGTGCACCTCACCCAAGGTCAGCCGTTTCAGCGAAACCGGCCCGACTTTGCGCTGTTCACCAAGGACGAACCGGGCCTCGCCGCGCTCCAGCCAGCGCTCGCCAGTTATGGGCTTGAGAGCATTGAACTATTGACCTGAATGTCAGCAACCCGCTCGGCAATATCCCGGGCGGTCCCGTCACACAGTGTTTCCGCTTAATGCCCTTTGATCCAGCGCAACGCCTTTAGGCTGGCTTTTGGCCATATCTTGGCGTAGAGCGCGCCAAATTGCGGCGCTCAGCCGGGAGTACTTCGCAAAGTGAACTACGAGCACATTTTCGATCAGGCGATCGAGCGACTTCATTCCGAAGGCCGGTATCGCGTGTTCATCGACATTCTGCGCAACAAGGGTGCCTATCCCAACGCGCGCTGCTTTGCGGGGCATAACGGGCCCAAGCCGATCACTGTCTGGTGCTCCAACGACTATCTCGCCATGGGCCAGCACCCCAAGGTGATCGCCGCCATGGAAGAAGCGCTGCACGATGTCGGCGCTGGTTCGGGCGGCACCCGCAACATTGGCGGCAACACCCATTACCACGTCGATCTGGAGCGCGAACTGGCGGACCTGCACGGCAAGGAAGGGGCGCTGCTGTTCACTTCGGGCTATGTCTCGAACGATGCCACGCTTTCGACCATTGCCAAGATCCTGCCCGGCTGCGTGATCTTTTCGGACGAGCTTAACCACGCCTCGATGATTGCCGGCATCCGCAATTCCGGCGCGGAAAAACGCGTGTTCCGCCACAACGATCTGGAACATCTGGAAGAGCTGCTGGCCGCCGAAGATGCGGACACGCCCAAGCTGATCGCCTTTGAATCGGTCTATTCGATGGAAGGCGACGTCGCCCCGATTCACGCGATCTGCGACCTGGCCGAAAAGTACAATGCGCTGACCTACATCGACGAAGTACACGCCGTGGGCATGTACGGCCCGCGCGGCGGCGGCATTACCGATCGTGACGAAGCGGCGCACCGCATCGACATCATCGAAGGGACGCTGGGCAAGGCATTCGGCGTCATGGGCGGCTATATCGCCGCGGATTCGCGGATCATCGACGTGATCCGCTCCTATGCGCCGGGCTTCATCTTCACCACTTCGCTGTCGCCGGTTCTGGTGGCAGGCGTGCTGGCATCGGTCCGCCACCTCAAGTCCAGCTCGGTCGAACGCGAAGGCCAGCAGGCGGCTGCCGCCATGCTCAAGCAGATGTTCCGTGATGCCGGTCTGCCGGTGATGGATTCGACCACGCACATCGTTCCGCTGATGGTGGGCGATCCGGTCAAGGCCAAGAAGATCTCGGACATTCTGCTGGCCGAGTATGGCGTCTACGTTCAGCCGATCAATTACCCCACGGTTCCGCGCGGGACAGAGCGGCTGCGCTTTACGCCCGGCCCGGCCCATACCGAAGCGATGATGCGGGAACTGACCGACGCGCTGGTGGAAATCTGGGGCCGGCTCGAACTGAAGCTGGCCGCCTGAGACCACATTTTTAGGTCCTAGACCCAAGCCTAAAATCGGTTAATTTCTCCGCGCGTCTCCGGTGGGAGAGACGACGGCAACGCGACCTTGCCGATCGATGGGGAGAATTTGGGAAGATGGCAAGCAAGGAAAAGGCTCCGGCCAAGGCTGGCAAACCTGCCGCCAAGAAAGCCGCTCCGGCAGAGACCAAACCAAAGACGACGGCGGCTAAGGCCCCGGCTAAACCGGCAACCCCGAAAGCTGCTGCATCCAAGGCCCAGGCAAAGGCACCTGCTGCGAGCTCGAAGACGTCCGCCGCCAAGGCACCGGCCAAGACCAAGCCCGCAACACCGAAGGCTGCTGCACCAGTGAAGGCTGCCAGCGCCACGAAGTCGGCCGCCAAGCCTGCTGCGAAGGCTGCACCCAAGGCGACCCCGAAACCGGCAAAGCCAGCAGCGAAGAAAGCAACTGCCGCAAGCACTCCGGCCAAGCGCGCAGCGAGCGCGAAGAAGGTCGCCTCGGCGAAGGCAGCGGCTCCGGTGGAGGCCAAGGCGGCACCGGCAGCTGCGGCCGCTGCGCCCGAGCCTGTTGTCGTTGCGCCAGTCCCCGCGCCTCAGCCCAGCGCGCAGGCTGCCAGTGCCAGCCAGGAGCAGGAGCAGAGCTCCGGCCTGGGTTGGCTGTGGTGGGCCCTCGGCGCTGCCTTGATCGGCTTCCTGGTCTATTGGGTAATCGGACGCGGCGCAGCCTGATTTAACCCGAACGCAAACAGAAAGGGCGGCTCCTTGCGGGGCCGCCCTTTTCTTTTTGCTGTGACTTCGATCAGCGCAGCGAGACGACGTTGTCGCTCTGGCGCGGATCGCGGCGGTCACCGCGATACTGGCTGTGCATCGGTTCATCGTCGACCGTGACGACGCTGCCGGTGCCAAAGCCGTTGAAGCGGGTCTTCATGGCCGCACCATAGGCTCCCAGCATCCCGACTTCGATGTAGTCGCCCGGCTGGATATCCGCCGGCAGAAGGAACGGGCCTTCCATATAGTCGGCATCGTCGCAGGTCGGGCCGTAGAACGAATAGGTGCCCAGGGCATCCACGCGGTCCTCGGCCAGGCTCTTCACCGGGAAGCGCCAGCCGACATGTGCCGCGTCATAGAGCGCACCATAGGCACCGTCATTGATATACAGTTCATCGCCGCGGCGCTTTTCCACGCGCACGATCATCGAATTGTATTCCGCGCACAGGGCCCGGCCCGGCTCGCACCACAGTTCGGACGAATAGGACACCGGCAGCGATTCGAACGCGCGGTGGATCACGCCGAAGTAGTCTTCCAGCGGCGGCGGTTCCATGCCCGGATAGATCGACGGGAAGCCGCCACCGACATCGACGATATCGACCGTGACCGAGGCATCGACAATCGCGGCGCGGACCCGCTCCATTGCCTGGACATAGGCAAACGGGGTCATGGCCTGCGAACCGACGTGGAAGCACACGCCCAGCCAGTCCGCGACCTGGCGGGTGGCTTGCAAAAGCGCGGCCGCATCAACCAGGTCGACGCCGAACTTCGAAGCGAGGCTGAGCTCCGAATAGTCGGACGAAACGCGCAGGCGAACGCACAGGCGCAGGTCCGTGACCGGAGTGCCATCGTCAGCGGCAGTCGCCTTGACGATCTTTTCCAGCTCTTCGTGGCTGTCCAGGCTGAAGGTGCGCACGCCGTGGAGCTTGTAAGCCTCGGCAATCGCGCCAGCCGGCTTTACCGGGTGCATGAAGCACAGCACGGCATCGGGCAGCGTTTCGCGCACCAGCCGCACTTCCGAAATGGAAGCGACGTCGTAATGGGTCACGCCAGAAGCCCAGAGGACCCGGAGCAGTTCCGGCGACGGATTGGCCTTTACCGCATAGAGCGACTTGCCCGGAAACTTCTCAGCAAAGAAACGGGCGGCGCGTGCTGCGGCATGCGGGCGATTGAGGATGACGGGTTCGTCGGGCGAAAGGGCGCGAACTACTGCCGATGCGTCAGGATAGCTGTGCAACTCAAGGGACCCCCAATAGGCCTGACGGCCAGGTAACACGAAGACGAGGCTGCCTTGCGGTTATTGGAAGTCCCCTTGGGGCAGCGGGGGGTCGCTATAGAGATTCGCAGGTGAACTGCAAGTGAAAATCACCCCCGCATCAGGTGCTCCGCCATGGCCCGATAGGCAGGCAGCGAAGTGGGGTCCAGGGCAGAGTTCGCAGCCACCGGGTGAGAGGCGAAGCGGGCAATGGTCATCTCTGCCGCAGGGTCGACATAGATCACCTGACCGTGAATGCCCCGGGCCGAGAAAGCTCCGTGATTTCCGGGTATTATCCACCACTGGCTGCGATAGGAACTGTCCGGCAGAAAGACATATCCAGCCTTGGCAAAGGCCTCTTTGCTGCCCCCGCCACGGATCGATTCGACCGCAGCGCCAGAGACGATTTGCGCGCCGTTTCCGGCTCCGTCGCAGCGCATCATTTCGCCGAAGCGGGCCATGTCGCGGATCACCGGATTAAGGCCGCCACCGGCAAAGGGCATTCCGGTCGAGTCGATCAGGAAATCGGCGTCCTGTTCCATGCCCAGCGGCTGCCAGATTCGCTCGCTCAGCACGCGCTCGATTCGCTTGCCCTCGGTCCGCGCGACAAGCCAGCCGAGAACTTCGGTGTTGCAGGTGCGATAGGTGAACCGCTCGCCATGCTCGCCTGCCTTGGCGATGGTCGGCAGGAAGGCATAAACGTCTGTCGCGCCGGAATAGCCGGGTGCGCGCGGGGTCAGGCCCAGGGCATTGCTCATGGCGCCGATGCCGGATGTGGGATCGGTATATTCCTCCGAGAAATCGAGGCCGGTGGTCATGTCCATCACCTGGCGCAGAGTCGCGTCGGCAAACCCGCTGCCGCGCAGTTCCGGAATCAGGTCGCCCATCGGCGCGGCGGGATCGAGTCGCCCTTCGACAACCAGCATTTCGGCCAAGGTGCCGACAAAGCTTTTGGTCACGGAGAAAGCGATGTGCGGCGTGTCCTGCCGGGTAACCCCGAAATAGCGTTCATAAACAATCGCACCCTTGTGCAGCACCAGGATCGCATCGGTGAAATTGGCGGCGAGCGATTCCGCCCAGGTCATTTCGCGCCCGTCGGTCAGAGTCTTGAAGCTGATGCCGTCCAGGTCGCCCCGCGGCGCGGTCGGCAGTTCCCACACCGGGCCGCCCCGCCCCACCCGCACCGTGGGCAGAAATTCGCGCATGTGGGAATAGGCATAGCGGTGCGTCGGAAAGCGCATGTGATCCGCCCGCGCCCAGGCCAGCCGCTTTTCCGGCGGCGGAGGCAGGCCTTCCATCCAGCCCATGACGGTGGGGTCAGACGTGTGCGCGCCGAGGATCTTGTCCGGCATTGCTCTCTCCCTTTTGCGGCGAGGATAAGCAAATGGGGGCGTTGTGCCAGTGTTTGTTCACACGAAGACACGAAGACATGAAGGGGTTGCGGTTTCGGCTGGGCTGCCTGGTGTTCGGTGCGGAGAGTTGGAGGCGATGTCGCAGGATTATCACGCAAAGGCGCTAAGACGCTAAGATTCTGTGCTTTCGGCGAAGCCGTTTTTCATTCAAACGGTGGAACTTGCTTCGACCAAGGATTGGCAAACGCCTTCGGCGAATAGCGCAACCTCTTCGTGTCTTCGTGCCTTCGTGTGAGCATTTTACGAGATCAGCACCAAAGCAACACGCAGCCAAAGCACGCCACGCTGCCGAAAACAAAACCTCTTCGTGTCTTCGTGTGAGCCAATAAAACTCAGCTCAACCGATCCCGGAAATCCTCGTATCCGAACCGCTTGATGCATTCCAGGCTGTCCGTCTCGCTGTCCCAGAGCCAGATCGACGGCAGCGGCACGCCGTTGAACGTCGTGGTCTTGACCATCGAGTAATGCGCCTGGTCGAGGAAAGCGAAGCGCTGTCCCACCTGCGGCCCCTGCGCGAAACGGTAATCGCCGATGACATCGCCTGCGAGGCACGACGGACCACCGAGCCGCACCGCCCCGCCCGCGCCTTCGTCGATCTCGGTATCGACCTGCGGCAGTTCACCCAGCATGGCCGGGCGATAGGGTGCCTCGATCACGTCTGGCATGTGGCAAGTCGCGGAAATGTCGGTGATCCCCACTGGCATGCCGTTGTAACCAAGATCGAGGACCGTGCCGACCAGGATGCCGGCGTCAAGCGCGACTGCCTCGCCCGGCTCCAGATAGACTTCAGCGCCGGTGTCCTCGCGCAGGTCTTTCAGGAATTCGACCAGTTCGTCGCGCTGGTAATCGGCCCGGGTGATGTGATGCCCGCCGCCCAGGTTGATCCACTTGAACTGGCCGAACCACGGCTCGAGATAATCGAAGGCGACGTCCCAGGTGCGGTGGAGCGGCTCGAAATCCTGCTCGCACAGCGTGTGCATGTGGATGCCGTCGATCAGCTCGATATGCTCGTCGGTCAGCTGGTCGATCGGAAAGCCCAGGCGCGAATGCGGGGCGCAAGGGTCATAACGCGGCACCTCCCCCTCGGCGTGCATCGGGTTGATCCGCAGGCCAATGTCAAAGCTTTCGCCCCGCGCCCGCGCCGCCTCGATGATCGCGCTGCACCGCACGATCTGCTGCGGGGAGTTGAAGATCACGTGGTCCGACAGGCGCAGGATCTCGTCCAGGTCCTCTGGCTTGTAGGCCGCGCAATAGGTGGCAATCTCGCCATCGTAGAACTCGCTGGCCAGGCGCGCTTCCCACAGGCCCGAGGTGCAGACTCCGTCGAGATACTCCCCGACAATCGGCGCGGTCGACCACATCGAAAAAGCCTTGAGCGCGGAGAGCAACTTGATCCCCGCCCGGTCGCGCACGTCGGCCAGAATGGAAAGGTTCTGCCGCAGCCGCGCGGCATCGACCACGAAGCTGGGGCTATCCACGCGGGAAAGGTCAAAGTGGGCAAATGCGCCCGGATCGCCGGCTCTGGTTTCCATTATTCAAACACTCTCAATCTCTTCAAGCACGGCGTCCCACCAGTCAATTGCATCACGATAAACATCTCGCCCATCCTCGCCTGCTCGAAATCCACTTTCCAGCGGCATAAACAAGCAATCTTGAAATGTTGCCACGGTAGGTCTGGAACTATTCGATTGAATCAAGACAGTTATCTCACTCTCGCCACGCAGACCAACTTCACCTTTCTTAATGGCAAGATTTCGCCTCTTTTCGATGAATTTCGAAAATATTGGTTCGCATTTTAAATCGGACCATTTCTCATCGACTACCAATCTAATTTTGGGATCACTGCAATCGACTTTATCTAAGATATGGCCGACCATTCGCAGTATCGCTAGAGCGCCAATCCAAAGAACGCGAAGTCGCTTTGGATTGGTCTCCACCTCCATCATTTCAAGTATAGTCTCGCAATCACTCAGGATATCGCGAGCAGCCAGAGTCATCTGAGATCAGAACTCGACCGGGCCAGCCAGTTCCTTGACCTGCCACGGCAGGCCCTGGGTGTTGAGCATGTCCATGAACGGATCGGGGTCCATCTGCTCCATGTTGAACACGCCCTCGCCCTTCCATGCGCCGGTCAGCATCATGGCCGCGCCGATCATCGCCGGGACACCCGTGGTATAGCTGATCGCCTGATTGCCGGTTTCGGCATAGGCGTCTTCGTGGTCGCAGATATTGTAGATGTAGAAGGTCTTTTCACCCGAACCGTCCAGCGCCTCGCCCGTGGCGATGTCGCCGATGTTGGTCTTGCCCTTGGTCGTTGGGCCCAGCGTTTCCGGCTTGGGCAGCACGGCGGCCAGGAACTGCAGCGGCACGATTTCCTTGCCCTGGTAGACCACCGGATCGATCCGGGTCATGCCGACGTTCTGCAGCACGGTCAGGTGGGTGATATAGGCATCGCCGAAGGTCATCCAGAAGCGGGCGCGCTCCAGTTCGGGCAGGAACTTGGCCAGGCTTTCCAGCTCCTCATGGTACATCATGTACATGTTCTTCTGGCCCACGCCTTCAAAGTCGAAGGCGACCTTCTTCGACATGGCGGGGGTTTCGACGAACTGGCCGTTCTCCCAGTGACGCGCCGGAGCGGTCACTTCGCGGATGTTGATTTCCGGGTTGAAGTTGGTGGCAAAGGCCTGGCCATGATCGCCGCCGTTGCAGTCCAGAATGTCGAGCTGGCGGATCGTCTTCAGCTTGTGCTTCTTCAGCCACATGGCGAACACGCTGGTCACGCCCGGGTCAAAGCCTGAACCCAGCAGCGCCATCAGGCCCTTTTCCTTGAACCGGTCGTGATAGGCCCACTGCCAGCTGTATTCGAACTTCGCCTCGTCCTTGGGCTCGTAGTTAGCGGTGTCGAGGTAATTGACGCCGGCGGCCAGACAGGCGTCCATGATCGGCAGGTCCTGATAGGGCAGCGCCAGATTGACCACCAGCTTAGGCGCGATCTGTTCGATCAGGCGAGTCAGGGCGGGCACTTCCTCGGCATCGATCTCATAGGTCTGGACCGTCTGGCCGGTGCGTTCCTTCACCGAGGCGGCGATCGCGTCGCACTTTGCCTTGGTTCGGCTGGCGAGGTGAATCTCGCTGAAAATCCCGGCGTTCATCGCCATCTTGTGCACGCAGACCGAGCTTACACCGCCCGCGCCGATCACCAGAACCTTGCTCACTGCTCGAATCTCCTTGCCGCAGAATTGCGCGCATATAGGATTGTTTCATGACCGCACAACAAATGCGAACTCCGACTCCCCAAGGGGTAGGACGCGCCGCCGCCAAGATAGCCGAACTTCTGCCGAAAACACCTTTAATCGAGGGGGAAATCGGCGGCACCCCGGTTTGGTTCAAGGCGGAATGCCTGCAACCCATCGGGGCGTTCAAGATTCGCGGCGCCTGGCACCGGCTGAGCGACCTGACCGAGGAAGAGCGCGCGCGAGGCGTCGTGGGCGTGTCCAGCGGGAACCACGCACAGGGCGTCGCCTGGGCCGCGCGGCGGCTGGGAATTGCGGCGACCATCGTCATGCCGGTCGATGCCCCGCAAGTTAAGCTTGAGGCAACCCGCGCTATGGGGGCCAAGGTCGTGCTTTATGACCGGCCCGGCGGGGAAGACCGCGACGCGGTGGCGCAGCGGCTGATCGACGAGACTGGTGCGACGCTGGTCCATGCCTATGGCGACCCCTGGGTGATCGAGGGGCAAGGCAGCGCCGGGATCGAGATTGCCCAGCAAATGGCCGAGCGAGGCCTGCCTGGCCCCAGCCGGATCGTCGCCTGTTGCGGCGGCGGGGGACTTACCGCAGGCCTGGCCCTCGCCTGCCCGGATGCCGAAATCATTCCGGTTGAGCCGGAAGGCTGGGATGACATTGCGCGCAGCCTGGCGAGTGGCGAGATCCAGCGCGTGCCGACCGACGCGCCGCCCACCGATTGCGATGCGCTCCAGACGATTGCCACATGGCCGATCAACTTTGCGATCCTGAAGGAGCGCTGCCCCTATGGCCTGGCCGTCTCGCCAGCAGAAGTACGCGCGGCGCAGCGCTGGGCCTTCAGCCATCTTCACCTGGTTGTAGAGCCGGGCGGCGCGGTAGCTCTGGCTGCGGCCCTCGCCGGAAAGGTGCCGCTGGACGGACGGACTGCGATCATCCTCTCCGGCGGCAACACCGATGCGGCACAATTTGCCAAGGTCCTGGCGGCGCAGGATTAGTTGCGTTTGACATTGGTGGCGGCGCGAACCAACCTCTCCCCACGCGGACCGGCTTGAGCCGAGCCGCGCGAAAAAGGGGGAGAATGCCATGGAAATTCTGAAGCCGCTGGCCGTCCTGGCCGGCTGGACCATGATCATGTGGATCTGGATGTACGCCACCCGGATTCCCGCGATCAACAAGCTGCCCAAGTCGAACGAGCCGGGTGCCGATCAGGGCTGGACCGGCGCAATGCTGGAAGGCCTGATCCCGCGCGAAGTGCAGTGGAAGGCGCACAACTACAACCACCTGCACGAAGCGCCGACCGTGTTCTATGCCGTGGCGCTGGCACTGGCCATGATCGGCCAGGGCGACGGCCTGAACGCCACGCTGGCCTGGGCCTATGTGGCCTTGCGCATCGTTCATTCGATCTGGCAATCGACCGTGAACAAGGTGGCCGTGCGCTTCCTGCTGTTCTCGCTCTCCAGCCTCTGCCTTATCGCGCTGACGCTGCACCTGATCATTGGCGTGTTCCACTAAGGTACCGCCCTACACCATCGTCATTGCGAGGAGGCAGAGCCGACGAAGCAATCCAGTGCCGACGCAAACCGCCCTGGATTGCTTCGCTGCGCTCGCAATGACGAATATTGGTTCAAGTCCAGCAGGTTCGCTTAAAACGACTTGCGCAGTTCCACCTCGATGATCCGCCCGCGCGGGTCGAGGTAATCGCGCTGATAGGACAGCGGAACCGAACCGCTGGCGTCCGTCACTTTCTGCACGGAATCGAACAGGTTCTGGAACCGCAGCGAGAGGCGCGTTCCCTTCAGGAAGGGGACCGCCTTGACCACGCCCGGCATCATCGAAAGTTCGGCGAACAGGTTCAGGTTCACATTGGTCACGCTGCCAAAGCGCAAGTCGCTCGTTCCCGGAAGGCCGCTGGCATCCAGCCGCGTCGGCGCGTTCCAGCTGCCTTGCAGGAAGCTGCCAAAGCCTTTGTAGAACAGTCCGCCATTGAATTCGAGCGAGTGGCGCGGCGTGCCGCTGGTGGACAGGGCATCGCCGTCCAGCAGGTCCAGCACCGGACCACCGGGCGCGACGAGTACCTCGTTCTGGAACTGGACCGTGTGGTAGAGGCCAAGGCTCCAGCGCCCGCCAGCGCCGCCCCGTCCGCCGCCGAACATCGGCCCCATGAAACCGCCGCGCGGACCGCTTCCCCCTCCTCCGCCAGCGCGCGGACCCGGGCCGCCTTCGGCTTGCTTGGTCAGGGCGCCGGACAGGTTCAGGCCCCAGCGCAGGCGCGAGCTTTCCTGGCTGGCGAAGGTCACCGGGCGCTGATCGATGGAGAGCAGTTGGCCATTCGCATCCCGCGTCACGCGGCCTGGAAACGCGGCCTCTATCTCGGGCGTCAGCAAGGGGAACGACGCGGTCACATTGCTGGAGCGATTGCGGAACCATTCCACCAGGAGGTTGGAATTTTGCAGGAACGGCAGGGTCCAGGTCGCGGAGAGCTTGATGTCGCGCTGCTGTTCGCGCTGCAACAGCGGATTTCCTCCGCCGATCACGCTGGCCAGAACGGTCTGACCGGTGCTGAAGTCATAGACCGGCACGTTGAACGTAACGGTCTGCGGATTGCCCAGCTGAGACAGACCGGGCGCGGCCTGGTTGACGATATAGCTGCCTTGCAGGTTCAGCTTTTCAGTCGGAGCCCAGGTCAGGCCCGCGCTCCAGTCGGTCAGGTCGCCAAAGTCGGTCAGGTGGTTCCACCCGGCGCTGAGGTTCAGAGTGATGTCGCCCACACCCGCCCCGAAGTTCTCGCGCCGACTGGTGAGCGGGATCGCCAGGTTGGTCCCCAGCGAGAGATCGCCGCGCGACAAGCTGACTGGGCCGGCGGTGCTGCGGGTATCGGTGCTGTCGATCCCCGACCAGCCATAGCCCGCCTTGAACGTGGTGCTGACTTCCCCGCCCGGCAGCCGCAGCGGACGGCCCACCATGGTCACCAGCGAGGTCATGCTATCGGTATTGCTCGTCGTGGTATCGAACCCGGCATCGGCAACCGCGGGCAGCGGCCCGGTGATTGGCAGAGTTCCGGCAGCAGCCTGGGCAACCAGCGCAGAGGTATCGGCCCGGCGATCAAACCGGCTGCGCGTCTCGCCATGATTGCCGTCCAGGGTGGCCGTGAACTGCCAACGCCCGAGAATTGCGTTGTAACCCAGCCCCGCTGCCAGGGTAGTGCTGCGCGTCACCCGCTCCAGCCCGCCAGGCAGGCTGCGCAAGGCTTCGGCCCCGATCGGACCGCGCAGCAACACGGTATTCAGCCCTGACAGGGCAAGGCTGTCACTGCGGTTCGCCTCGGCGCTGACTGTCAGCGCTCCGCCCGTGCCATTCTCACCCAGCCCCTTGGTCCAGGCGGCGTTGAGGCCATAGCTGCGCGAATCCGCCACCAGCGAGCGATAGGCTGCCGGATCGGGATCGGTGAGGACAGTCGGCCGCGAACCGCTCTGCTGGATCAGGCCGCGCTCGTTTTCGAACAGCGGCGTAGTGTCATCGATGCTGGCGGTAACTGTAAAGCGGTTGAGCTTCTGGATCTTGAGTACCGTCGCCTCAAGCTCCGTCTGACCAAAGCCGCCGCGCGTGGGGATCGCATGGTCCAGTTCGACCCGGCGGTTGGAATAGCTGTCCTTCAGGATCATGTTGACCACCCGCGTATTGGGCGGGAAACCGAACCGCAGCGCCACTTCCTCAGGCAGAATGTCCACCCGCTTGATCGCTTCGGGCGGGTAGTTGCGCATTTCCCGGAAACTGGTGATGCGCTGGCCATTGACCAGCACCACCGGCTGCCCCCCGCCGCCCCGGCCGCGGCCGGAACCCGTCTGCGGGCTGACGCGGGCCAGCAGCTCGGTCACCGAAGAAGCGCCCAGCGCCTGAATCTCGGCTTCGTCAAAGGTCGCAATCGGTGCTTGCGGCGCGTCGATCTGCCCCCCGATACGGGTGGCGACGACCACGATATCGCCTTCGTCCAGACCGCGCGACTCATCCTCAGCCGCCTGGTCAGCGGCCTGGCTGATCGCAGCGCTGGTGCTCTGCTGCTGCGCCTCCGGCTCTGCGGCAATGGCAGGGCTGGGGGCAAGCACCAGTGGTAGAGCTGTCAGGTTTCGCATGATCTTCGGGAACTCGCTTGTACTTGTGCGGATTGAACAAACCCCTCCCCCGCCCCGTCACTGGCGCAGCCCGGTGGCCAAGGCAATGCCGCCCGTCGTATCAAATTGTCGCTTCGCAGATGCAAAGGGGCAGACGCGCGTAAGGCTTCCCTTTTTGCCATTCCGCCGCTATGGCGCGCGGCAATCACACCAAACTGATACGGAATACAGGCGCGAATGGCGAAAGAAGAACTACTCGAAATGCGCGGCACAGTGGTTGAACTGCTGCCCAATGCGATGTTCCGCGTCCGCCTGGAAAACGATCACGAAATCCTTGGCCACACTGCTGGCAAGATGCGCAAGAACCGCATCCGCGTCCTGGTCGGCGACGAAGTTCTGGTTGAACTGACGCCCTATGACCTGACCAAGGGCCGCATCACCTATCGCTTCATGCCGGGCCGTGGCGGCCCTGGCCAGTTCGGCTGATTTGTCCGACCTTTCCCTGATACTTGGCAGCTCGTCCCCGCGCCGCCGCGAACTGATCGCGCGGCTGGGGATCGAACCCGCGCGCATCGCCGCTGCCGAGATTGACGAAACCCCCCACAAGAACGAGCAGCCCCGCCCCTATGCCGTGCGCATGGCGCGCGAAAAGGCCCATGCCATTGCCGGCGACGGAGCCTTCGTCCTCGCCGGCGACACGGTGGTTGCGCTGGGCCGCCGCATCCTGCCCAAGGCCGAGGATGAAGCCACTGCGCGCCAGTGCCTGGAACTCATGTCAGGCCGCCGCCACCGCGTGCTGTCCGCCGTTGCGCTGAAGTATCCTGACGGCACCCTGCGCGAACGCCTGTCTGAAACGATCGTCCGGTTCAAGCCGCTCTCCGCCGCAGAGATTGACGCCTATATCGCGGGCGGCGAATGGCACGGCAAGGCGGGCGGCTATGCCATCCAGGGTAGCGCCGAAGGACTGATTGCCTGGATCGGCGGCAGCCATTCGGGCGTCATGGGCCTACCCCTGTTCGAAACCCGCGCCCTGCTCAAAGCGGCGGGCTTCCCCCTTGGCTGACTGGCTGGTCGAGGAAGGGATCGGCGAGGAGCGCGCGATCCTGCTTCGCGGCGCAGATGTCATCGCAGCGTGCCTGCGCTGGCCCGGCGGGCTCGAAGCGGGCCTGGTCGATGATGCTGTCCTGATTTCCCGCACTGCTGGGTCGAAGCGCGGCACGGCCCGCTTCCCGAGCGGCGCGGAAGCGCTGGTTGACGGCCTGCCCCGCGACGTCAGCGAAGGCGCAGCAATCCGTCTCAAGATCACGCGCGCCGCCATGGCCGAACGGGGCCGCTTCAAACGCGCCCAGGCCCGCCCCACGGACGAGGCCAAGCGCCCTGCCCCCAGCCTGGCCGAATCGCTGCGGGCAAAGCGCGTGGCACGCTTTCCGGCGGGAGCCTGGGAAGACATTGCCAGCGAAGCCTTCGGCGGCGATGTTGCATTCCCCGGCGGCTCGCTGACCATCACCCCCACCCCGGCCCTGACCGTGATCGACATCGATGGCGACCTGCCCCCGCGCGCCCTGGCCTTGGCAGCAGTTCCCGCACTGGCAGCTGCCATACAGCGGCTGGACCTCGCCGGCTCCATCGGCATCGACTTTCCCACCCTGGCCGAAAAGGCAGACCGCAAGGCGGTGGATGAGGCTCTGGCTGCCGCCCTGTCCGGCTGGGCGCATGAACGCACCGCGATGAACGGGTTTGGCCTGGTCCATCTGGTTGCCCGCCTGGAGCGGCCCTCGATCCTCCACCGTTTTGCGCTTTCGCCCGCTCAAGCCGCAGCACGCCTGTTGCTGCGCCGCGCGGAAATTGTAGCTGAACCCGGCGCGCTCTTGCTGACAGCTTCCCCCGCGGTACGCGCAGCTGTTTCTGCCGCGTGGGAGGAGGAACTCGTCCGCCGCACCGGGCGCGCTATCCGCTGGAATGAAGTGGAGGGTCTTGCACCGCAGGCCGCTTTCGCGCAGGCGGTGGCGCTATGACGAACACCCGCAAATGCCCAGTCTGCGGCAAACCGCGCCGCGAGGAACACAGTCCGTTCTGCTCGACCCGCTGCAAGGACCGCGACCTGGTGCGCTGGTTGGACGACGGATATGCGATCCCCGGCCCGCCTGCTTTTGATGAAGAAGAAGGAAAGGCCTGAAACCCTCTTGCCAAGCGCGCTTAGCTTCGCCATAGGCGCGCTTCCAGTCGCTGGCCGGTCCATCGGATCGCAGCTCAGGCGATGCCCGGATAGCTCAGTTGGTAGAGCAGCGGATTGAAAATCCGCGTGTCGGTGGTTCGAATCCGCCTCCGGGCACCACTTTTCACAAGTTTGGTGTAAAAGCGCAGTGTCGCGAGACGTTTGCTGACTTGGCGCTGACCTTCAGCTTTTCAGTGTGGCCCAAACGGCAAGCGCCCTTGCCCGCCCCTCGGCATGGTCGACCAGCTTGCGCGGATAGCCGCGTACCGGCAGCGGGGGATCGTGGATCGCGGCGTCGGGCAAGTGGGCCAGTTCCGGCACCCAGCGGCGGATATATTCGCCCGCGTCGAACTTGTCCGACTGGCTGAGCGGAGCCATGATCCGCACGAACATGTTGGCGTCCACGCCGCTGCCCGCGCTCCACTGCCAGTTGACGGCGTTCTGGCCGTAATCGGCATCGACCAGGGTATCCCAGAACCACTCCTCGCCGCGCCGCCAGTCAATCAGCAGGTGCTTGATCAGGAAGCTGGCCACGATCATCCGCACGCGGTTGTGCATCCAGCCGGTGTGCCACAACTGGCGCATTCCGGCATCGACGATGGGATAGCCGGTGCGGCCCTGCTGCCACGCGGCCAGGTCCGCCTCTGCCTCTGGCCCGCTGCGCCACGCCAGGCGGTCAAATTCCGCCTTGGCATTGCGCGCGCCATAGTCCGGCAATTGCAGGATCACGTTCTGGGCATAGTCGCGCCAGCCCAGTTCGCCCAGGAACGTGGCCGTCGATCCGCCCAGATCGGCCACGCGGCGCCAGATCGTGGCAGGCGAAATCTCCCCGAAGGCGAGATGGCCGGACAGGCGCGAGGTGCCTTCCACCGCCGGAAGGTTGCGTCGCGCTTCGTACTTGGCCGCGCGGGTGACGAATTGCTCCAGCCGCTCCAGCGCCCCCGCCTCCCCCGGAGTCCATTCGTCGCGCAGGCCGCTGGCCCAGTCCGGGCTGGTCGGCAGCAGGTTCCAGCTTTCCAGCGCATCGCTCTCCGGCCAGGTTTCGGGCGCGGGAATCGACCGCGGTTCAGGCAAGGGGGGCGCAGGCGGCAGCCGCTCGTTAAGCGCGCGCCAGAACGGGGTGTAGATCTTGTACGGCGCACCCGACCCGTTCAGCACGGTTCCCGGCGGGGCGAGGTAATTGCCGTGGTGCAAGTGCAGCGTCAGCCGCTTGCAAACGGCCCGCTCCGCATTGCGCCACCACGGTTCGTAGTGATGCAGCGCATGAACCTCGCGCGCGCCAGTCTCTTCGGCCAGAGCGGCCAGCACTTCGTCGCTCTTGCCCCGGCGCAGGATCAGGCGCGAGCCTTTCGCGCGCAGAGCCGCATCCAGCGCGGCGAGCGAATGGTGCAGCCACCACCGGCTGGCCCCGCCCATGCGGCGGTGCGCGGCGGTTTCGTCGTCCAGCACATAGACCGGCACAACCGGCCCAGCCGAGCAGGCGGCCACCAGCGCGGCATGATCGGCCAGCCGCAAATCGCGGCGCAGCCAGACTAGACTTGGAATGCTCATCAGCGGGGCTTCAGTTCAACCGTGAAATTACTTCTGGCGGGGCTATCCATGAAGCGCTGGTCCTTCAGCAATATGCCCTTTGGGCCTGTTTCGGCGACCGGCATCCGGCTCCAGAACAGAAACGCCTCCGCCGCAGGATCGCCCTTGGCCCAGGCGGCGATACGCGGGTCATCCATGGCCGTCTTGCGGATGATCCGCGGGTAGCGCTGGCACTGCGCGAAATCGCAGGTGATCGTGCCGTAAAAGCCATCACCGGACCGCCACAGGACTTCACGCCGCCAGAACGCAAAGGGCACCGGATTGGAGACGGCCAGCTCAATCTGCGGATCGAACGCGCGGACCGCAGCGGCGCTGGCGCGGCTGATGGCGATGTTAGCGCCGACATAGAGCGCCAGGACGGTCAGTCCGATCTGCGCTGGAAGGGACCAGTTGCCCTTCCCCGCCCGCTCCCACAGGCGTGATCGCCACAGGCTGACGCCCAGGGCAATCCAGATCCAGATGTCGATGATGAACAGGGTATCGCCATAGAACCAGCGGGACGAAAACGGTTCGAGCAAGCGAATGCCATAGCTGTTGAACCAGTCGAACAGCGGGTGGCTGAGCGTGCCCAGATAGCAGAGCGCGGCAAGCCAGCCGAAGTGCACGGCAGGCCGGGTTTCGGGCCGCTTGCCGCGCCTCGCCTGCCACCGGTCGAACCACCAGAGCGAAGCTGCCAAGAGCAGCGGAAGGAGGGCCAGGGCAATCGGCCCATGGGTCAGGCCGCGCCGCATGGCCAGGCTCTCGACCCCATAGACCACGCAGCCCGCATCCAGATCGGGCAGGTTCGCGCCGATGATCAGCGCGGGCATGGCCAGCCCCGTCTTCCGCTTAAGCCCCGCCTGCCCCAAGGCCGCGCCGATCATGGAATGGGTGAGATTGTCCATTTGATACTCACGCAAAGCCGCAAAGGCGCAAAGATGTTCTGCAACAGGCTTGTTCAGCGGTGATCGTTTACGATCCGCTGGAGGCCATCTTTGAATGTGGATTGGCCGAAATTCATCAAAAGGCCAAGCGGCATCTGCAAGAGGCGCAAATAGGTCAAAACCTGCTTCGCATGGACGGAACTCGTTCGCTCTGTGGACTTGAGTTCGATCAGAAGCTTGTTCTCGATGATCAAGTCGGCTTTGAAAGCGTTGTCGATGACAACGCCTTTATACCTTATCGGAACAGATACTTCGCTTGCGACTTGCAACCCGCGTTCGCGAATGCTGGCAATCATCATTGCCTGATAGACGGATTCCAAAAGGCCCGGACCAATCTCTCGATGCAGGTGGTAACCGCAATCGACGACTGTCCGGGCCAATGCTTCGATTTCCTCAAGACGCAACATCTTCGCGTCTTCGCGTCTTTGCGTGAGAAAATCAATTAAACCATTGTTTTAGAATTAAAGCTCAGGCCCGCCTTCGCTGACCGTCCAGGTCTGGCCCTTGGCCAGCAAGCGCGCGAGGTCGGTGTTCTTGCCTTCGCGGGCCTTGGCGTCCTGACCCAGGACCGCGTCCTCATAGGTCGGGCGCGGATCGTCGTAGATGACGCCGAGCGCCATCGGGAACGGACCGAACGGCATTTCGACCAGCATGTGCGCAATCGAGCGGTTGGTAACGTCGTGCACGATCACCCCGGCGGCCTGCCAGTCGCCATCGACAACGTCGACCACCTTCAGCGTCAGCTTGGCCAGGTCGAGCGCGATACCCTTGACCCCGCCGGTCTTCTCGCTGCCGAACAGCATCGGTTCACCGTTCTTGAGCCAGAGCTGGCGATCTTCGGCACCCTTGGGGGCGGCGAAATCGTCGAACCGGTCCTTGTTGTACACGATGCAGTTCTGGAAGATTTCCACGAAGGCCGCGCCCTTGTGGGCATAGGCGGCCTTGAGCACGTCCGGCAGATGCTTCGACACGTCGAACCCGCGGGCAATGAAGCGGGCACCGGCACCCAAGGCAAAAGCGCAGGGGAGCGCGGGCCGGTCGACCGAGCCCAGCGGCGTGGTCGGGCTGTGGGTGCCTTCACGGCTGGTCGGCGAGTACTGGCCCTTGGTCAGGCCGTAGATCTCGTTGTTGAACAGCAGCACCTGGCAGTTCAGGTTGCGCCGCAGCAGGTGCATCGTGTGGTTGCCGCCGATGCTCATCCCGTCACCGTCACCAGTGACCAGCCAGATATCCAGTTCCGGATTGGCCAGCTTGATTCCGGTCGCCACGGCCGGGGCGCGGCCATGGATGGTGTGGAAGCCATAGCTTTCGACGTAGTAGGGGAAACGGCTGGAACAGCCGATGCCCGAAACGAACACCGTCTTGGCCGGGTCCGCGCCCAGTTCCGGCAGGGTGCGCTGCACCGCCTTGAGGATCGCATAGTCGCCGCAGCCCGGACACCAACGGACTTCCTGGTCCGATTCCCAGTCCTTGAGCGTGGTGGTGATAGGAGAAATCGCGTTCATCGGATCAAGCCTTGCTGCTTTGCGGAGACTGGCGGTCGGGGTGAAGCGAACCGTCGTCGTGTCCGGATTCCGGGGTGGGAAGCTGGGTCTTGTCGGCCGGAAGCTCGGTGCCCCCGGCATTGCCCGGTACGCCGTCGAAATAGGTCGCAATCGCGGCCTCGATCTCGGCAATGGTAAAGGGCTGGCCCGATACCTTGTTGAGCGGTTGGGCATCGACCAGGAACTGATCGCGCAGCACGGTCTTGAACTGGCCGGTGTTCATTTCCGGCACGAGCACGCGGTCATAACCCTTGAGCAGTTCGCCCAGGTTGGCCGGCAGCGGCCAGATGTGGCGAACGTGGATGTGGCTGACGTCCTGGCCCTTGGCGCGGGCACGACGCACGGCCTGGTGGATCGGGCCGAAGGTGCTGCCCCAGCCGACCACGGCCAGCTTGCCGCTGGTATTGCCCAGGCACACGTCCTGATCCGGAATGCTCTTGGCCACGCCATCGACCTTGGCCTTGCGGGCGTCGGTCATCGCCTGATGCGCGCCGGGGCTGTAGTCAAGGTTGCCGGTGCCGGGGTTCTTCTCGATCCCGCCGATGCGGTGGGTCAGGCCCGGCGTGCCCGGCTTGATCCAGGGCCGCGCGCCCTTTTCATCGCGGGCATAGGGCAGCAGCGTGCCGTCCGGCCCGTTGCGCTCGGTCAGGAAAGTCGCGGGGAATTCCGCGTAAGCAGCCGGATCGGGCACCTTCCACGGCTCTGCCGCATTGGCGATGTAACCGTCGGTCAGCAGGATCACCGGCGTCATGTATTGGGTCGCGATCCGGCATGCCTCGATCGCGCAGTCAAAAGCATCGCCCGGGCTGCGCGCGGCAATCACCGGCATGGGCGTATCGCCGTTGCGGCCATAGACGGCCTGGTAAAGGTCCGACTGCTCGGTCTTGGTCGGCAGACCAGTGGACGGACCGCCGCGCTGCGAATTGACGATCACCAGCGGCAGTTCGGTCATCACGGCCAGGCCCATCGCCTCGGTCTTGAGCGCAATGCCCGGACCCGACGAGGAAGTGACGCCCAGCTGGCCAGCATAGCTTGCGCCAATGGCCGAGGCGATGGCCGCAATCTCGTCTTCCGCCTGGAAGGTGGTGACGCCGAATTCCTTCAGGCCGACCAGATAGTGCAGGATCGAACTGGCCGGGGTGATCGGATAGCCGCCGAAGAACATCGGCAGGTGGGCCAGCTGCGCACCGGCAACCAGGCCCAGCGCCACGGCTTCCGCGCCGGTGATGGTGCGGTAAAGTCCGGCCGGGGTTGCCACAGGATCGAGGTGAACCTTGTGCAGCTGCCCGCCGATTTCCGCCGTTTCGCCATAGGCATGGCCGGCGTTGAGCGCGGCGATGTTGGCTTCGGCCAGGACCGGGTTCTTCTTGAACTTGCCGTTCAGCCAGTCGATCAGCGGCTGGCGGTCACGGTCGAACATCCACAGCGCCAGGCCCAGCGTCCACATGTTCTTGCAGCGCAGGGCTTCCTTGTTGCCCAAGCCGAACGGCTTGACCGATTCCATGGTCAGCGCGGAAATGTCGAAAGCCAGCACCTGCCACTTGGACAGCGAGCCATCCTCCAGCGGGTTGACCTCGTACTTGGCCTTTTCCAGGTTGCGCTTGGTGAACTCGCCCGTGTCGGCGATGATCAGCCCGCCGGGCTTGAGCGCGCCGACATTGGTTTTCAGTGCTGCCGGATTCATCGCAACCAGCACGTCGGGCGCATCGCCAGCGGTGTCAATCTCGGTCGAACCGAAGTTGATCTGGAAGGCGGAGACCCCGAACAGGGTGCCCTGCGGCGCGCGGATTTCGGCCGGAAAGTCCGGGAAAGTCGCAAAGTCGTTGCCCGCCAGCGCGCTCGACAAGGTGAACTGGCCACCTGTCAGCTGCATGCCATCGCCAGAGTCACCCGCAAAGCGGACGACGACGGCTTCGGGACTGTTCTTGATAACTGCGTTGGGTTCGGCGGTTTGCGTTGCCATGCTTCTTCCTTGTCAGGCGGACCTTGGCGCCTGCTTCACGAAAGCGCCCTAGTCCCCTCCCCGCATTGCGCGCAACCAAGAAAAACTGTGCTGCGGGCAATTGAAGAAGAGGCGCGCCAAGGCGGCTAGTCAAGGGGCAAAAGGTATCTTAACCTGTCGATTAAATCGTTCCCGCGCCCCTGCGCGGCAAGACGGGCAAAAAAGAGAGGATGCCGCAGCCATGACCGACCATCACCAGATCATCCGCGAAGACGTGCAGGGTTTCCTGGCCCTGGCCAACAGCCTGCCCAAGCCGGAACGACTCGACCCGGTCGAGCAGCGCGTCGGCTATCTTGGCCTTAAGCAGATGACCGAGGCCGACCCGCGCGAGATGGCGGTGATCAAGGACCTGACCTGCCCGGGCCCCGCTGGCCCGATCCCGGTGCGGTTCTATGACGTACGCGAAAGCCGCGATCCCAGCCCGGTGATCCTGTTCTTCCACGGCGGCGGCTATGTGATCGGCGATCTCGACACGCATCATTCGCTGTGCACCGAGCTGTCCGCCGAACTCGACCTGCCCGTCCTGGCGGTGGATTACCGGCTTGCCCCGGAACACCCCTTCCCCGCCGCGCCGGACGATTGCGAAGCGGCGGCGCGCTGGCTGGCAGGCAGTCCGACGGAACTGGGCCGAAAGGTGACCGGCCTGGTCACCATTGGTGGCAGCGCCGGGGGCAACCTTGCCACGGTCACGGCCCGCGCCCTGATCGACCGGCCCGCGGCTGCGCCGATGGTGCTGCAGGTTCTGCTCTATCCCGCGACGGACGAAAGCCAGGACGGTTCGATGGAGACCTTTGCCGAGGACCATCTGCTGACCAAGGCGGTGATGGAATGGTTCTATTCGCTCTATCAGCCCAAAAGCGGCGATCCGCGCGCCTTTCCGCTTCACGCCAGCGCCAAGGGCATGTGCCCGTCGATCGTGGCGACGGCGGGGCTTGATCCGCTTCAGGACCAGGGCCGGCGCATGGCGGCCAAGCTGGTCGATGCAGGGGTCGATACGCTCTACCTGCACATCGCAGGCATGACGCACGACTTTTCCACCACCCGCAAGGCCCTGCCCAGCGCCGCTGCCGCCGTGGCGAAGATCATTGCGGCGATGAAGTTGATGCTGACCAAGGTTTGACACACACATCGCCCCTTTACCGTTCGTGGTGAGGAGGGACTGAGCCTTGGCGAAGGCCCGTCTCGAACCACTGCGTAGCAGCGCGGCCTTCGAGACGCCCCCTCAGCCTTCGGCTTCGGCGGCTCCTCAGGACGAACGGACGGGGAATGCGGACACGTGCCGCGATGAAGTTGATGCTGACCAAGGTTTGAGGCTAAGGCAGAGGGATGAGCGATCCCTTTGCCCACCTCCCCTATCGTCCCTGCGTCGGCGTGATGCTGGTCAATCCCGATGGCCTGGCCTTTGTCGGGCGCCGCATTGATACGCGCGGCCAGCCTGATGAAGGCGGCGTCTACTGGCAGATGCCCCAAGGCGGCGTTGACGATGGCGAAGACCTGCGCGCCGCGGCCTTGCGCGAATTGTGGGAGGAAACCGGGGTCGAAGAACAATACGTCACGATCCTGGCCCAGACCCGCGAGGAAATCTTCTACGACCTGCCAGACGATCTGATGGGCAAGCTGTGGAAGGGCAAGTACCGCGGCCAGCGCCAGCACTGGTTCCTCGCCCGCTTCACCGGCCAGGACGCCGATATCCACCTGGAACGCCACGATCCGCCGGAATTTGAAGAGTGGCGCTGGGAAAACCCGCTGCTGCTGCCGGAACTGATCGTGCCGTTCAAAAAGCGCGTCTATCGCGCGGTCCTGGACGAATTCCGCGATCTGATCTGATTTGGCCGCTTCGTCTTTGCGAGGGACGCGGCGAGTTCTAATAGTTCACGCAAAGGCGCAAAGGGCGCGAAGAGGTTGCGCTTTAGGCTCTGCCTCTTGCGGCTCGGCAAGTGCGTGAAACGCACAGCATCAACGGCAAGCGCCTCCGGCGGAAAGACGCCTTCGCGCCTTCCTTCTTTTTTGCGTCTTTGCGTGAATCATTCTGGCCGACCCGGCTTCGACAAGCTCAGCCTGAGCGGGGATTTCTAATATCCGTTGGTTCTAAGGAGGCGCTGAAGCCGCAGGCTGAAACGCCGTCTCGAAGGACGGCCTAACCCGCCTCGGCTTGGGCGCCCCTAGTTCGTCGAGACTTCCAGCTTCGGCTCGATCTGCGCGGCGGTTACCACTTGCGGGGCAGGGCCGCGCGCAATGGCGGCGGAGAGTTGCGCTGCCGGCGTGCAGGACAGGTCGCCGCACAGCTGTTCCAGCCGCGCCAGGTTGCGGCGGGCCTTTTCCACTGCGCCCTTTTCCACCAGCGCCTGACCCTCGCCGGAAATCGCGTACTGGTTTTCCGGGTCGATCTTCAGCGCTTCGCGGTAATAGTGCAGCGCCTTGCCATGCATGCCCTGCTTGCGGGTCGCCTCACCCAGGTTGAGGTAGATCGAAACGTGGCCCGGCTGGATCGTCAGCGCGCTTTCGAAATTGTCGATGGCCGCATCAGGTTGTCCCGCCAGCATGGCCTGCCGTCCTTCCGCAACCAGCACTGCCGCGCGCGGGTCCAGCGGCGCGGGCGGCGCGCTGTGGCCGGTGCTGGCCGTTACCAACGCGAGCGAAGCCAGCGCGAAGGCGGCCGGGGAATAACGCATGATCTGCTCCTTGAGCGTAGCCATTTGCGGTGCATTTAACATGGCGAACCAAAACAGGCGATGAAAAACCCGTCGGTTCCATCTGCCCCTGGGGACAGGCGCCAGCCTGCCCCGCGCGGTGCCCCGGCAGGAAGCGGAGGCAGCTGCGCCTTCCAACCCGGATGCCGCGCAAGAAAGCCCTCAGCCTGATCCGCACCCTCGGCATCGAGCAGAGAGCAGGTCACGAACACGACCCGCCCGCCGGGACGAACCAGGTTGGCGGCAATGTCCAGCAAGCGCGCCTGGATCGCGCCGTAGCGCGCAATCTCGCGCTCGCTCAGCCGCCAGCGCGCTTCAGGGTTGCGCCGCCAGGTGCCGGTGCCGGAACAGGGCGCATCGACCAGCACCGCATCGACCTGCCCGGCCAGATCGGCCAAAACCTCGGCCTCGCGATTGGGGTTGAGCAAGCGCGTCTCGATCATGCTCGCCCCGGCCCGCTCGGCCCGCGGCGCAAGGCGCGACAGCCGCGTGCGATCGGTATCGCAGGCGATCAGCCGCCCCCGGTTCTCCATCGCTGCGGCCAGGGCCAGCGTCTTGCCCCCTGCCCCCGCGCAAAGATCCACCACCGTTTCGCCGGCCCGGGCCTGCACGGCCAGACAGGCGATCTGCGAGCCGCCGTCCTGCACCTCGACCAGGCCGCGCTCATAGGCCTGCCATTGCTCGACCGGCGTGCCCGAAGGAAACCGCAGGCCATGCGGCGCGGCGAGCGGCTCGCCTGCTTCGGGCAGGCTGATCGTATCGCGGTCGGCCCGCAGGGAATTGACCCGCAGGTCGAGCGGCGCGCGGCCCAGCAGAGCCTGGGCCTCCACTCCCGCAATTCCGCTGCTAGCCAAAGCGGCTTCGAGCCAGACCGGAGCGACACCGCTTTTTGCCGCTGCCTCATCCTCGGCCAGCGGCGCGGGTGCGTGGCGTGAACCGTCGAACAAGGAAAGCAGGGCCGGATCGCCCTCCCCCAGGCGCAACATGGCGGCGCGGCCGCTGTCCGGAACCGGGCCGCAGGCGCGGATCGCGCCAAAGACCAGTTCGCGCACGGCGCGGCGGTCCTTGCTTCCGGCAAAACGTCGGGTGCGGAACCAGTCCGCCGCGATCCGGTCCGCGCTGGCCCCGCCGCCCTTTGCTGCGGCAATCACGGCATCGAGAATCTCGATCGCCGCCTGGACGCGGGCTTGCGGGGTCACAGCTTGTAGTTCGGAGCCTCGCGGGTGATCGTCACGTCGTGGACGTGGCTTTCCTTCAGCCCGGCATTGGTGATCCGCACGAATTGGGCGCGAGTGCGCAGATCGTCGATCGTGGCGCTGCCGGTATAGCCCATGGCCGCCTTGATCCCGCCGACCAGCTGGTGGATCACGTCCTTGGCCGGGCCCTTGTACGGCACTTGACCTTCGATCCCTTCGGGAACCAGCTTCATCTGGTCCTTGATGTCCTGCTGGAAGTAACGGTCCGCACTGCCGCGCGCCATGGCCCCGACCGAGCCCATGCCGCGATAGCTCTTGTAAGCGCGGCCCTGGTAGAGGAACGTCTCGCCCGGCGCTTCCTCGCAGCCAGCCAGCATGGAACCGACCATGATCGTGCTCGCCCCGCCGGCCAGTGCCTTGGCCGCATCGCCCGAGGTGCGCAGCCCGCCGTCAGCAATGACCGGAACGCCGGAATCGCGCGCGGCGCGGGCAGCTTCCATCACGGCGGTCAGCTGCGGCACGCCGACGCCCGCCACGACGCGCGTGGTGCAGATCGAACCGGGACCGATGCCAACCTTCACGCCGTCCGCGCCCGCGTCGATCAGGGCGCGGGTCGCGTCATAGGTGGCAACGTTGCCAGCGATCACCTGGGCCGAATTGGAGATCTTCTTCACCCGATCAACCGCGCGGGCCACGTCCTTGTTGTGGCCATGGGCGGTGTCGATGATAATAACGTCGCATTCCGCCGCCAGCAGCGCCTCGGTGCGTTCAAAGCCCTTGTCGCCCACGGTCGTTGCCGCAGCCACGCGCAGGCGGCCGGTCGCGTCCTTGGTGGCGTCGGGATAGGTGATCGCCTTTTCCATATCCTTGACCGTAATCAGGCCGGTGCAGTGGAAATTCTCGTCCACCACCAGCAGCTTTTCGATCCGGCGCTGGTGCAGCAGGCGGCGCGCTTCTTCCTGGCTGACGCCCGGGCGGACAGTGGCGAGGTTTTCGTGCGTCATCAGTTCGCGCACGGGCTGAAGCGGATTGTCGGCAAAGCGCACGTCGCGGTTGGTCAGAATGCCGACCAGCTTGCCGCCGGATTCGACCACCGGAATACCCGAAATGCGGTTGGCCAGCATCAGCGCCTGCGCCTCGCCCAGCGTGGCGTCCGGGCCGATGGTGATCGGATTGACCACCATGCCGCTTTCAAACCGCTTCACCGCGCGAACTGCGGCGCACTGTTCCTCGATCGTCAGGTTGCGGTGCAGCACGCCGATGCCGCCCAGCTGGGCCATGACGATCGCCATGTCGGCCTCGGTCACCGTATCCATCGCCGACGAGATCACCGGGATATTCAGCGCAATATCGCGCGTCAGCCGGGTGCGGGTATCCGCCATCGAAGGGAGGATGTCAGACTCGGCCGGCCGAAGCAGGACGTCGTCGTAAGTCAGGCCGAGAGGGATATCCATGGTGCCACTTGCCTTTTGCGCGGTTCGATTCGTGGCGGCCCATGTAAACGCAGGGTGGCGGATATGCTAGTGCCCCGAAGGGAGAACTTGGTTCGCGTAAAACCCGGCTTCGACAAGCTCAGCCTGAGCGGGGTTTCAAAGCAAGTCCGTTCGTCCTGAGGAGGTGCTGAAGCCGCAGGCTGAAGCACCGTCTCGAATGACTGCGTTTGATGCTGTGGTTCGAGACGGGTCCTCAAGCTGCGATTTCGGCCCCTCCTCACCACGAACGGTTCTGAAAAACACCTCGTCATTGCGAGGAGCATAGCGACGAAGCAATCCAGGACGGCAGGGGGTGCGCGTCCTTTCAGCGCCGGGTTTGCGGCCAGCTCGCAATGATTCACGCAAAGGCGCAAAGAAGAAGGAGGCGCGAAGGGCTTGCGCAATGGGCTGCTTCGCGTTCCAATCCTGTGCCGAGTAAAACGCACCGGACGGGTGAGACGCGCCTACGGCGGTCCAAACCTTCGCGCCTCCCTTTCTTCTCCGCGCCTTTGCGTGAACTATTCCTGGCAACCACCAAAGGATGCCGCGAGTCTAGTTCCGCGCGAAGGGAACCTTGCGCGGGTCGGAGAACCAGCGGGCCAGGGCAGTCAGAAATTCGACGTCATCCGCAGCGCCGCCCAGTTCAAGGCCTCGGCCGATCTGGTCGCCGGGGCGGTGGTAGTCGGTGTCCATGAACTTTTCGACCAGGGCAATGTCCGACCAGGAACTGGAGATCATCACCGCGGGAACGTCGTGCTTCATCAGCGCCCAGCCATCCTGGCGGCGGACATAGGCGTTGGCAGCATCGCCTTCCGCCAGCTTGCGCTTTTCCGCCTTGGCCACGGCGGCGATATAGGGATCGAGCGCGGTCATGCCCTTGCCCACGACGGCAAAGGGCTGGCCTTTTCCGGCCAGGGCCACCGTATCGATGTTGAACGCGGCCACGATGTTGCCCAGCGGCAAAGGCGGATTGTCGGCAAAGGATTCGATTCCCAGGAAGCCGATCTCCTCTGCCGTCGTCGCCATGAAATAGATGTCGCGGTCCGGTTCGGGCATTTTCGCCAGCCGCCGCGCCACTTCGGTCAGGACAGCAACGCCGCTGGCATTGTCCACGGCGCCGTTGCAGATCAGGTCTTCGGCGGGCGGT
This sequence comes from Novosphingobium sp. NPDC080210, assembly GCF_050281025.1. Lineage (NCBI taxonomy): Bacteria > Pseudomonadati > Pseudomonadota > Alphaproteobacteria > Sphingomonadales > Sphingomonadaceae > Novosphingobium > Novosphingobium sp. NPDC080210. The sequence continues at coordinate 170,990 of NZ_JBNNWL010000001.1, read as the reverse complement.
TCAGCACATTCACCAAAGTGGTCCCAGTGCGCCAGCAGCATGACCGCGCCCAATTCGGGCCGCCGACCGGCGATCTTGCCGATCACGTTGTGGCTCTTGATCCGGGTTTCGCGCGTGGTCGCCTCCAGCGAAACGGCCAGGTCGAGCGGGCGCGCGGTAAAGCCGGGCTGCCGGGCCTCTGTTTGTAGACGGGCAAGGTCGAGCCCTGCCCCGACCAGCACGCCGTTCAGCGCCGGCACGGTGATGAAAGCCTCCAGGTCGCCGCCCAGGCTGTCACTGGCCAGGGCATAGCCCTTGCGCATGCGCTGCGCCCGGACGTTGTCCAGGCTGCGATCCCCGTCCAGCACGGTGAGGACCGCAGAGGCCCCGGCTTTCAGCAGCGCGTTCTGCCGATCCGAATTGGCAATGCCGCCATCAAGCAATAGGGCGACGCGCCCCGCGAGGTCCGCGCGCGGCGGTATGGCATCGCCGGTGCCGACGAAGACGACCGGCGCATTCTCCACCAGGCCGCGCTTGCCCGAGGTAAGCGCCAGGACCGATCCGGCGGGGGCATAGAGCCGCCGCCCCTTGCGCGTGAAAAAAGCGCGGCTGGTATCCGGCTCGCGCGCGACGATGTTGACCGGCGCGAACCACGGGTGAGCAGGATCGTTGGTGCCCGATTGCAGGCCGATCTCAAACCATTGGCGGCCGATATAGCGCAGCGTCTTGGCCTCGCCATCGGTGCCCGGTTCGCGCCCGTCGTATTCGTCACTGGCCAGTTCGGTGATGTGGGCGCGCAATTGCGTTTCAAGTTCGATTCGCGCCTTGTCGGGCTTGGCCTTGGGTTTTGCAGCGGCAAGCGGATGAATCGCCAGCGATGCCGCCAGCAGCGGCGCAGCAATGCGGATTATCGCTTGTCCAAAACGCCTCATCGCCTCCTTATCCCGTCAAGTGGGCAAAGCGGCAAGCGGCTGCGTGCGGCGCGGAAACTTTGCGCCGCACGGTGGCAGGAATGTTACAGGTGCCGCTATTCGGCGGTCCAGCCACCATCCATCGAGATGTTGGTGCCGGTGATATTCGCGGCGGCATCGCGGCACAGGAACACCGCCATTTCGCCCACGTCGGAAGGCTGGACGAACTTCTTGGTGGGCTGGCGGGTCAGCAGGACATCGTTGATCACCTGTTCGCGCGTCATGTTCCGCGCCGCCATCGTATCGGGGATCTGGTTCTCCACCAGCGGGGTCCAGACATAGCCGGGGCTGATGCAATTGGCGGTAATGTTGAACGTCGCCAGTTCCAACGCCAGCGTCTTGGTCAGGCCGGCCAGGCCGTGCTTCGCCGAAACATAGGCCGCCTTGAACGGCGATGCGGTGAGCGAGTGGGCGCTCGCTGTGTTGATGATCCGGCCCCAACCCGCCGCTTTCATGTGCGGGATTGCCAGACGGCAGGCATCGAAGGCCGCCGTCAGGTTGAGCGCGATGATCGTGTCCCACTTGTCGACCGGGAATTCCTCCACCGGCGCAACGTGCTGCATCCCGGCATTGTTGACCAGGATGTCGATCGGCCCGGCCCCGGCCATCAGCGCTTCGACGCCTTCGCGCCTGGACAAGTCAGCGGGTACGTGAACCGCCTTCAGCTCCTCGCACAGGGCGGCAATCGTCTGTTCGTCGCCAAAGCCGGACAGGACGACTTCGGCCCCCTCGGCCGCAAGCGACCGCGCCACGGCCAGACCGATGCCCGAAGTGGAACCCGTAACCAATGCACGCTTGCCCGAAAGGAACATTCTCGACTCCAAAGACTTGTTTAATGCGATAGAGCTTGGCCATTGCGGCTGGACTTCGCTTTGTCCAGCCCGGTCGCCACCAAACTGGCCCGGAGGGTTGCCGATGCGTCTCGATGATTTCGATCCCAGTGCAATCCGCGTGGAAGACCAGCGCGGCGGACGATTTCCGATCGGCGGCGGCGGCAAGCTGGGTTGTGGCTCGCTGATCATTGCCCTCATCGGTGCGCTGGTGTTCGGGATCGACCCCGCGCAGATGCTGGGCGGGCTGGAACAGGTACAGGGACCGGCCCAGGACGCGCGACCGGGTGGCGGTACCAATGTCGAGGAAAGCTGCCGAACCGACGCCAGCAGCCTGCAAATGTGCAACGCGTTGTCCTCGCTCAACAAGACCTGGCAGCCGGTCTTTGCCGCCGCCAACGTGCCGTTCCAGCCGCCCAAACTGGTGTTCTATTCGCAGATGGGCCGGTCCGGCTGCGGCGCAGCGCAGAGCGCGATGGGGCCGTTCTATTGCCCCAGCGACCAGGGAATCTACCTCGACACCGACTTCTTTGAGCAGATGGACCGCGAGCTGGGCGCGAAAGGAAAGTTCGCCCGCGACTACGTGATCGCGCACGAATACGGCCATCACATCCAGAGCCTGACCGGCGTGTCCGACCAGATCCGCAGCCTGCAATCGCAGAACCCGCGCCAGGCGAATGCCCTGTCGGTCCGGCTGGAGTTGCAGGCCGATTGCTATGCCGGGGTCTGGGCCGCGAAGAACCGCGACCGGCCGGAACCGGGCGACATGGAAAGCGGCCTCAACGCCGCAAATGCCATCGGCGACGATGCCTTGATGCGCGGTGCGGGCCGCCGCGTCAGTCCGGAGCAGTTCACCCACGGCACCAGCGCACAACGCATGGAGTGGCTACGCAAGGGCATGGAGAATGCCGACGACGCCGTGTGCGACCAGCTGATGCGCTGATCCCCGCCGCAGCAAGGCCGGTTGCCGGACCGGAGTCGCACGTGTAACTCCGTCGCCATGCGACTGACCGACTGCCACAACATCGACGATTTTCGCCTTCTTGCGAAGCAGCGCCTGCCCTGGCCGGTATTCGACTATATCGACGGTGCGGCGGACGATGAACTGACCAAACAGCGCAACACGGCGGCCTATGCCGATTGCGATCTGGTCCCCGACGTGCTGGCGGGGGTGGGAGAGATCGACACCAGCTGCACCATCCTGGGCCGCAAGAGCGCGCTGCCGCTGATGCTGTCGCCCACGGCCTTGCAACGCGTGTTCCACTGGCAGGGTGAGCGCGCCGTGGCCCGCGCCGCCGAAAAGTTCGGCCTGTGGTTCGGGATTTCCAGCCTGGCGACCGTTTCCATCGAGGAAATCGCCGACCTGGTCTCCACGCCCAAGATGTTCCAGTTCTATTACCACAAGGACCGGGGGCTCAACCGTTCGATGATCGAACGCTGCCAGGCGGCAAAGTTCGATGCCATCGCTCTGACGGTCGACACCATCGTTTCGGGCAAGCGCGAACGCTGCGCCCGCTCGGGCTTCACCTCTCCGCCCAAGTTCACCGCGCGCAACCTGCTGGGCTATGCGATGAAGCCGCGCTGGGGGCTGGACTATCTGCTGCGCGAAAAGTTCGCCCTGCCCAATCTCGACACCCATGTCCGCGAAGGCACGGGCGAGGCGATCTCGATCGCTGGCTATTTCAACACCATGCTCGATACCAACATGGACTGGAAAATGGCCGAGCAACTCCGCGACGATTGGGGCGGCAAGTTCGCGCTGAAAGGCGTGATGAGCGTGGCCGACGCCCGCCGCGCCGCCGACATGGGGATCGACGCGATCATGATTTCCAACCACGGCGGCCGCCAGCTCGACGGCAGCCGCTCTCCGTTCGACCAATTGCGCGAGATCCAGGATGCCGTGGGCGGCCGGATCGAGATCATCTGCGATGGCGGCGTGCGGCGCGGCACCCACGCGCTGAAAGCCGTCTGCACCGGGGCCACGGCGGCATCGGGCGGCAGGCTCTACCTCTATGCCCTCGCCGCTGCCGGCCAGGACGGCGTGGAACGCGCGATCAGCATCCTGAAGGACGAGATCGAACGCGGCATGAAGCTGATGGGGGTCAAGTCCGTCGCGGAACTAACGCCGGACCGGCTGCGCTGGCGTTGATGGGGGGCGGTTAAAGCACCTCGTCATTGCGAGGAGCGCAGCGACGAAGCAATCCAGGGCGGCGAGTGATGCGCGTTCCCTTTGGCGCTGGGTCTTACGGCATGATCCGAAGGATTCACGCAAAGGCGCAAAGAAGAAGAAGAAGGAGGAGGCGCGAAGGGGGCTGCACTTCAAGCTTGTCACCCCCTCTTCACGCCTTTGCGCCTTTGGGTGAGCCCTTCTGACCAACCCGGCTTCGACAAGCTCAGCCTGAGCGAGATTCTTGGATGTCCGTTCATCCTGAGGAGGTACTGAAGCCGCAGGCTGAGGCGCCGTCTCGAAGGATTGCGCCTGAACGCAGTGGTTCGGCATTTACCCTCCGGACAAGACGCGAAAAAGGCCGGATCTTGCGACCCGGCCCCTTCGTTTTTCCGGTGAACCGGAACGCTTAGTACACCCGCTTCTTCGGCTTGATGTATTCCACGTCGTCGGTCAGCGTGAATTCGTGCACCGGACGGTAGTCGATCCTGACCTGACCGCCCTTGCCGCCCCAGCCTTCGAACCAGGTGGCAGTGTGCTTCATCCACTGCGCGTCATCACGCTCGGGGTAATCCTCGTGCGCATGGGCGCCGCGCGATTCCTTGCGGTTGTGCGCGCCGTGGAGCGTGACCGTCGCCTGGCTGATCAGGTTGTCCAGCTCCAGCGTTTCGATCAGGTCCGAGTTCCAGATCAGCGAGCGGTCGGACACCTTGATGTCCTGCATCCGCTCGTAGGTCTTGGCGAGCTTGACCTTGCCTTCGGCCATCAGTTCGTCGGTGCGGAACACGGCAGCGTGCTGGCTCATCGTGCGCTGCATTTCGGTGCGCACTTCGGCCGTCGGCGAACCGCCATTGGCGTGGCGGAAGTGGTCCAGACGGGTCAGGGCCAGGTCGGCACTGTCCTTGGGCAGTTCGGCATGGGCCGACTGCGGCTTGATCAGTTCCTTGAGGCGATGACCTGCGGCGCGGCCGAACACCACGAGGTCGATCAGCGAGTTCGAACCCAGGCGGTTTGCGCCGTGGACCGAAACGCAGGCCGCTTCGCCAACCGCGAACAGGCCCGGCACAACCGTTTCCGGATTGCCATCGGCGCCGATGGTGACGACTTCGCCGTGATAGTTCGTCGGAATGCCGCCCATGTTGTAGTGCACGGTCGGCACAACGGGGAGCGGCTGGCGGGTCAGGTCAACCCCGGCAAAGATCTTGCCGCTTTCGGTGATGCCCGGAAGACGCTCTGCCAGCACCTTGGGATCGATGTGATCGAGGTGCAGGTAGATGTGGTCCTTGTTCGGGCCGACGCCGCGCCCTTCGCGGATTTCCAGCGCCATCGAACGCGAAACCACGTCGCGGCTGGCCAGGTCCTTCGCGCTGGGGGCATAACGCTCCATGAAGCGTTCGCCTTCGGAGTTGGTGAGGTAACCGCCCTCACCACGCGCGCCTTCGGTGATCAGCACGCCCGCGCCGTAGATGCCAGTCGGGTGGAACTGCACGAATTCCATGTCCTGCAGCGGCAGGCCAGCGCGCAGCACCATACCGCCACCGTCGCCGGTGCAGGTATGGGCCGAAGTGGCGGTGAAGTAGGAACGACCGTAGCCGCCCGTCGCCAGCACAACTGCGTGCGAGCGGAAGCGGTGGATCGTGCCATCGTCCATGCACATGGCGATCACGCCGCGGCACTGGCCGTTTTCCATGATCAGGTCGATCGCGAAGTATTCGATGAAAAAGTCCGCATCGTACTTCAGGCTCTGCTGGTAGAGCGCGTGCAGCATGGCGTGACCGGTACGGTCAGCCGCAGCGCAGGTGCGCTGCACCGGCGGGCCTTCGCCCATGTTCTGCATGTGGCCGCCGAACGGACGCTGGTAGATCGTGCCATCGGGGTTGCGGCTGAACGGCACGCCGGCGTGCTCCAGTTCGTAAACCGCCTGGGGTGCTTCGCGGACCATGTATTCGATGGCGTCCTGGTCGCCCAGCCAGTCCGAACCCTTGACCGTATCGAACATGTGCCAGGTCCAATGGTCCGGGCTGTTGTTCTTCAGGCTGGCGGCGATCCCGCCCTGGGCAGCGACGGTGTGGCTGCGGGTGGGGAACACCTTGGTGATGCAGGCGGTGCGCAGACCGGCTTCGGCACTGCCCATCGTCGCGCGCAGGCCAGAGCCCCCGGCGCCGACGACGACCGTGTCATAGGTGTGGTCAATGATCTTGTAAGCGGGCTTGGCAGCATCGGCCATCTTAGCGGCCTCCCATCATGGATTGCATGGCCTGCATGGCATTGGCGGCGCTTTCGTTTCCGGCAGCGACCATCACCATGCGGGCGATGAAGAACAGGCTGGCCGCGGCCCCGCCGAATGCGGCAAGGTTCAGGGCGGCCATGGCGGCAAACTTGTTGGCATGTTCGTGGACATAGTCCTCGATCACGACCTGCAGGCCCAGCTTGGCGTGCCAGAAGGTCGATACGGCGAACAGCGCCAGCAGCGTGGCGGCAAGCGGGGCAGTCGCCCACTTCATCACGTCGCCATAGGAATAGCCCGGCAGCGTGACGAGCGAGAAGACCAGCCACAGCCCCAGGAAGAGGTTGGCAATCGCGGTATAGCGCGCCACCAGCCAGTGGTGCGAGCCCGAGTGAGCCGAGCCAAGCGCGCGGACGCGGCCGATAGAGGTTCCGTTACCCATCGTCTTTCGTCCTTACTTCAGGAGAATCACGGCCCAGGTCGCAACCGTTGCGGCAAGCGCAAGCAGCGGCGTCGCGACCGACCAGGCGGCGTTGTTCTTAAGCTCGTAACCCGCGCCGATATCCAGCACGAAGTGCCGGATTCCCGAGGCCATGTGGTTGAAGAAAGCCCAGGTCAGGCCAACCAACACCACCTTGCCATACCAGGCCGAGGCGTGAGCGACGAAACCGGCATAGGCCTCCGGTCCGCCAGCCAGGGAGGCCAGCCACCAGATCAGCACACCCAGACCCACCAGGGCCAGGCCATCGCCGGAAACGCGGTGAAGGATCGAGACCAGCATTGCCGGTCCCCAGCGCCACACCTGCAGGTGCGGAGCGATCGGTCGGTTCTTCGTGGCAGCCATCTGCGCCGTTTCCCCTTGGATTCATGGCGGGGCAAAGTGCCCCCTTCGCGACACTCCCCATAATCAAAACGATGAACGGCGCAAGCGCACTATGGGGTAATCTTGCGAAGACGGTGCGGCAGCTTCGCTTCGCACGCCCGAAGCAGCGCATTGGCGCATCCGGACAAGCCCGCGCTTGTCGAAGGAGCAAAGCTGGGCCAGAGACGGGGCATGACCCATCTAACTGCCCTCGTTACTGGCTCGTCACGCGGGATCGGCGCGGCCATTGCCCAATCGCTGCGCGCGCGCGGCGTTCAGGTGATTGGCCACGCGACCCGTGCCGTCGATGCCTCTACCATTGCCGCCGACCTAACCGACCCGACCGCGCCTTCTTCAATCTGGGACCAGGCGCTGGAACGCGCCGGAGGCCGGATCGACCTGCTCGTCAACAATGCCGGGCTGTTCCAGGCCAATCCCATCGGCCTGTCCGACATCGAATGGCTCGACAACTGGGAGGACACGCTGCGGATCAATCTGACCGCAGCGGCAGAACTGTCGCGCCTGGCCGTCAAGCACTGGCTTGAGGGAGAGCGCGGCGGACGCGTGGTCCACATCGCCAGCCGCGCCGCCTATCGCGGGGATTCGCCGGACCACTGGCACTATGCCGCAGCCAAGGCAGGCATGATCGGCCTGCACAAAACCATTGCCCGCCACTATGCCAGCAAAGGCATCATGAGCTATGCCATCTGTCCCGGCTTCACCGATACGGCCATGGCGGATGACTATCTGGCCAGCCGGGGCGGTCCGGGCCTATTGGCTGACATTCCGCTGGGCCGAGTCGCCCAGCCGGAAGAAATCGCAACCATGGCAACCTTTTGCGCCCTGGATGCCCCCGAAAGCATGACCGGCGCAGTGCTGGACGCCAATGGAGCCAGCTTTGTTCGCTAAGATCACACTCGCCGCCCTTGCCGCATTAGGTTTTGCCAGCACCGCCTCTGCCGAGCGGGTCGGGGCAAGCAAGGACATTGTCGCCGCCTGCGGAACGCGCGATGGCTGGTCCGAACCGGCTCCACCAGCCCATGTCTATGGCAACACCTGGTACGTCGGCACTTGCGGCATTACCGTCCTCCTGATCGAGACCAGCGCTGGTCTGATGCTGATCGACGCCGGCCCGGAAGATGCGGCAGAGCACGTCCTGGCCAGCGTGCGCATGCTGGGATTCGATCCGCGCCAGATCAAATGGCTGATGGTCACGCACGAACACTTTGATCATGCAGGCGGAATCGCGGCTATCCAGAAAGCCACCGGCGCAAGGTTGGCCGTCGGTCCTTTTGCCAGGGAAGCCCTGCGCACTGGTCGCTCCTATCCCGACGATCCGCAGCATGACGAACTGAAGGACCGGCCCATGCCCCCGGCGCGCGTGGACCGCGTGCTGCGCGACGGTGGCAAGCTGACGCTGGGCGGCGTTACCGTGACCGCCCATGCAACGCCCACGCATTCCAGGGGCTCGACCAGCTGGACGTGGCAAAGCTGCCAGGACGGCAAGTGCCTGGACATCGCCTTCGCGGACAGCATCAGCACGATTTCCAGCGGCCCCTACCGCTTTATCGATCACCCGCAGCGCGTGGATGAGGCCCGCAGCGGGATCAAGGCGATTGCCGCGCTTCCTTGCGACGTGCTGCTGACGCCCCACCCGCAAGGCAGCAATTTGCTCCCGCGCCTGTCCGGTCGTGCCGCCTTGGTCGATAGCAAGGCTTGCCAGGCCTATGCCGCAGGCGGACAGCAACGCCTTGCCGAGCGTCTTGAAAAGGAAACCGCCGCCAAATGAGCTGGAAGCTGACCGCCCTAGCCCCGCGCGGCGTGATCGAGGCTGCCTTGCTGGCGCATGAGGATGCGTTCGATTGGGACCCGGAAATCGTCCTGTCCGGCAGCGAGATTGCCGAGGACCGGCCCGACGACTGGCAGCTTGAAGCCTGGCTCGCCCGTAAGCCGAGCAAGGCGGACAAGGCCGCGATTGCGGCGCTGTTCCCCGGCAAGGCACCCAGGTTGGTCGAAGAAAAGCTACCCGATGTCGATTGGGTGACGGAAAGCCAGCAAGGGCTTGAGCCGATCCGCGCTGGACGCTTTCACGTCCATACGCCTGAGCATCCGCCGCTGGGCGACCCCGCCGTGCGGGACTTTGCCATTCCGGCCAGCCAGGCGTTCGGCACGGGGCAGCACGCCACGACTGCCGGGTGCCTGGAAATGCTGGGCGAGATGAAGGCGCGTGGGCTGGTGGTGCGCAATCTGGCCGACATCGGCACGGGCACCGGCCTGCTCGCCTTTGCGGGTCTCCACCTCTGGCCGCGCGCCATTGCCACGGCCAGCGACATCGATTCGGTCTGCGTCGGCGTGGTCGAGGACAACGCGCGGAGCAATGGCATTGCGATGGGCGCGGGTCCTGGCGAGCTGACCATGCTGGTGGCCGACGGGATGGAGCATCCGCTGCTCAAAGCGCGCGGGCCTTATGACCTGATCATTGCCAATATCCTGGCCGGACCCTTGATCGGGCTTGCCGCCCATTTCGCCAAGGCGCTCCTGCCGGGCGGGCACTTGCTGCTGGCGGGCCTGCTCGAAACGCAGGAGCCACAGGTCCGCCGCGCCTGCCGCGCCGCCGGCCTTCGCATTGCCGAGCGCAAGGTGAATGGCGACTGGTCGATCCTGTGGCTGCGCAAGCGCAATGGCGGAGCGGTTCGGGCCAGTCGTCCAGGCGTCCTGCCCGACTGGTCGCGGGCCTGGTAAGGTGAACCTGCGCGACTTCCTGATCCTGATCGGCGTCTGCCTGACCTGGGCGGCCAACAATGTGATCAGCAAGATCGTCGTCGCAGAGTGGCACGTGCCCCCGCTGCTCTATGCCGCGCTGCGCTTTGCCATCGTGCTCCTGGCCACGCTGCCCTGGCTGCTGCCTATCCCCAGACCGACCTGGCGCATATTGCTGGTCGGCTTGCTGATGGGGGGAGGCAGTTTCGCTATCCTGTTCGTCGGCCTGCAAACAGTCACCCCATCCGAAGCGGCGATTGTCAGCCAGGCAGGCGTACCGATCACCACCCTGCTTTCGATAATCATGCTGGGTGAGCGGATCGCCTGGCGTCGCGCGCTTGGCATCACCCTGACGCTGGTCGGCGTGCTGCTGGTGGTGTGGGAGCCCGGTTTCGCGGTTTCTTCGGGGATGCTGCTGATCCTCGCCTCGGCCTTTTTTGCCTCGCTTGGCGCGGTGCTGATGAAGCAGATGGACGAGATTGCCCCGCTGCGGTTCCAGGCCTGGGTTGGCCTGATGGGCTTTGCCGCGCTGACGCCGCTGACTTTCATTCTGGAGAATCCGCAGTGGTCCGTCATTGAAGCGGCTGGCTGGCCGTTCCTGGCAGCACTGCTGTTCTCCGCGCTGATCGTGTCCGTTGTTGCCCACACCGCTTATTACGTGCTGATCCAGCGGTACGAAGCGAACCTGCTTTCGCCGCTGACGCTGATCACGCCGCTCGCCACCATTGGCCTCGGCGTGGCGATTACGGGGGACCGGCTGGACGCGCAGATGATTGCCGGATCTGCCATTGCCCTGACCGGTGTGCTGATCGTCGCCGTGCGCCGCACCCGCGCGCCGATCCCGCAAGCGCAGGAGCATTCGTGAGGGTTGGCGAAAACAACCCGGCTTCGACAAGCTCAGCCTGAGCGGGGTTCGGTGACGCGACTACACCCGCTCACCCTGAGCCTGTCGAAGGGTATCTGAGCGGGTTCATTGAAGCACTCGCTCAGCCTGAGCGGGGGTTGGTAACGCGCCTACACCCGCTCACCCTGAGCTTGTCGAAGGGTGTCAGGCCCTAACCCGCCGCCTTCACGATTTCCGCCCAGGCTGCCTCGTCGATCACTTCGATCCCGAGTTCCTGCGCTTTCTTCAGCTTGGAGCCGGCGCCGGGTCCGGCGACCACCAGGTCGGTCTTGGCCGAGACCGAACCGGCAGAGCGCGCGCCAAGCCGCTCCGCCTGGGCCTTCGCCTCATCCCGGCTCATGGTTTCCAGCGCGCCGGTAAAGACCACGGTCTTGCCCGCAACGGCGCTGTCCCTGGTTTCGACCACGTAGTCCGGCGGGGACACTTCGCTGAGCAGATCGTCCCACACCGCGCGGTTGTGCGGTTCGTGGAAGAAATCGCCCAGCGCCTCGGCGACGGCGGGGCCGATCCCGTCGATCGAGGTCAGTTCCGCGCCCGCTTCAGCGTCCCCGGCATGGGCCGCCTCGGCCACGGTCCGCAGCCGCTGCAGCGAGCCGAACCGCTTCATCAGGTCGCGCGCCGTGACCGCGCCGACGTGGCGAATACCCAGGCCGAACAGCAGCCGCGCCGCATCCGGCGCGCGCTTGGCCTCGATCGCTGCCAACAGGTTGTCCACAGACTTGTCCTTCCACCCCTCGCGCTCAAGGATGGCGCTGCGGCGCTTGCGCAGGCGGAAAATATCCGCCGGGCTTTCCAGCCAGCCCAGGGCGAAGAACTCGTCGATGGTCCGCTCGCCCAGCCCCTCGATGTCGAGCGCGGCGCGGCTGACAAAGTGCTTGAGCCGTTCGGTCCGTTGCGCCGGACAGATCAGCCCGCCGGTGCAGCGCACGTCGACTTCGCCCTCTTCCGCCACGGCTTCGGACTGGCATTCCGGGCAATGGTCCGGGAAAGCGTAGGCAGGCCGCGCTTCGTCAGGCGTGAGGTTTTCCACCACCTGCGGGATCACGTCGCCGGCGCGCTGGATCACCACACGGTCACCGGGCCGCACCGCCAGCCGCGCGATCTCGTCGCGGTTGTGCAGCGTCACGTTCTGCACCACCACCCCGCCTACCGTAACCGGAGTCAGCCGCCCGACCGGCGTCAGCTTGCCGGTGCGGCCGACCTGGATGTCGATGGCCTCCAGCGTGGTTTCGGCGCGTTCGGCCGGAAACTTGTGGGCGATGCCCCAGCGCGGCGCCTTGGCGACAAAGCCCAGCCGCTCCTGCCAGTCCAGCCGGTCGACCTTGTAGACCACGCCGTCGATGTCATAGCCCAGCTCGGCGCGCTTGTGCTCGATCCCGCGGTAGTGCGCCAGCATCGCCTCCACGCTCTCGCACCGCGCGAGCAGCGGGGAAACGGGCAGACCCCAGGCCGCAATACGCTGCATCATCGCGAACTGGCTCTGCTCCGGCACTTCGCTCGCCGCACCCCAGCCCCAGGCCAGGAAGCGCAAGGGGCGGCTGGCGGTAATCTTCGGATCCTTCTGCCGCAGCGAGCCCGCCGCGGCATTGCGCGGATTGGCGAAGATCTTGCCCTCCGCGGCCTCTTGCGCAGCATTGAGCGCAAGGAAATCGGACTTGGCCATATAGACCTCGCCCCGGATTTCGAACACGTCCGGCACTTCGCCCGACAGCTGTTCGGGGATGTCGGTGATCGTGCGCACGTTGGGCGTCACGTCCTCGCCCACTTCGCCATCGCCGCGCGTGGCGGCGCGGACCAGGCGCCCCTGCTCATAGCGCAGCGAACAGGACAGGCCGTCGATCTTGTCCTCTGCCGTGAAGGCCACCGGCACTTCATCGCCCAGCGCCAGAAAGCGGCGCACGCGCGTGGCAAAGTCCGCCACGTCCTCGTCGGAAAAGGCGTTGTCCAGGCTGAACATCCGCTGCTCGTGCCGCACCTTGGACAGCGGCGAAGCTGCGACGTCGTGCCCGACCTTGCGGCTGGGGGAATCGGGCCGGATCAGGTGGGGATAGGCGGCCTCAAGCTCCGCATTGCGGCGAACCAGCGCATCGAATTCCGCGTCCGAAATTTCCGGCGAATCCTCGGCGTGATACAGCCGGTTGTGGCGCGCGATCTGCCGGGCCAGGCGCATCAGTTCATTCGCGGCGTCCGCCTCGCTGGTGGAAAAGAGTTCGGTCATCTGCTCACTCCCGCTCCAGCACGGTCACCACCATGTTCCGCCGCCCGCGAAAGCCGAGGCTCTCATAAAGACCGATGGCCTTGGCATTGCCGGCGTAGGAATGGAGGAACGGGGTCCGGCCCTCCGCAACGATGTCCGCCATCACGCGGCGGATCAGGACTCCGGCCAGCCCTTGCCCGCGAAATTCGGGCCAGGTGCAGACGCCGGATACTTCGCCGAATTCCTGCGTGGGGCGCATCCGTGATCCGGCCATGGCGGCAAGCTTTCCATTACGGCGAATGCCATAGAAGTTGCCATAGCAACGCGTGAGCGGCGCCCAGGGTCCCGGTTCGGTCGCTATGGCCAGCGCGGCCATCTCTTCGGCATCGTCGGCGCCAAGCAGCACGACAGCTTCATCGTCCGGGGCAACCAGGGCAGGACTTTCCGCCACCATCTGCAACAGGGGTGCGGTGCGGGCGGTGCGCATTCCGGCAGGTGCAGGCCATTCCTCCGCCTCGACCAGCCAGGCCTGCTCTCCCGGCGCAAGCAGTTCGGCCAGCGCGGCCTGGGCCTCGTCTGAATGGTCATGCGCCGCAGCAAAGGGGCCATAGCGTGGATCGACGCGCACGGCCTGCCCAGCGCCGCGGGCAAGCGCGGCTTGCGGTCCGGTCAGCATGTGCCAGACCGGACGATCCAGTGGATGCTCCATCATACCCCTTCCAGCAGCCGGTCAGCCTGGGCGCGCGCTTCGGGCGTCACTTCCGCACCGGACAGCATGCGCGCAATTTCTTCCTGTCTGCCGCTGACGTCGAGCAACTGGACCGAGGTGCGCGTGACCGTGCCCTCGCTCGACTTCGCAATCATGTAATGCTGGCTGCCCCGCGCCGCGACCTGCGGGCTGTGGGTGACGGCCAGCAATTGCCCCCCGTCGGCCAGCCGCGCCAGCCGCTCGCCAATCGCGCTGGCGACAGCCCCGCCCACGCCGCGGTCGATCTCGTCAAAGATCACCGTTGCCGCCCCGCCCTCTTCGGCCAGCGCCACCTTGAGTGCGAGGATGAAGCGTGAGAGTTCGCCGCCCGAAGCGATCTTGGCCAGGGGCGCGAAATCGGCACCGGGATTGGTGCTGATGAGGAATTCCACCGCATCCATGCCTGATGGGCCCCAGCGCTCTTCCGGTTGCGGCGTAACTGCGGTGCGGAACCTGGCGGCATCCAGCTTCAGCGGTGCCAGTTCCCCAGCCACCGCCGCATCGAGCCGCCCGGCGGCTTCGCTGCGCTGCGCGGACAGAGCCTCCGCTCTCGCGCGGTATTCGGCCTCGGCAGCAGCAGCGGCCTGTTCAAGCGCGGAAATCTCGGCCTCGCCGCCTTCGATTGCGTCGAGTGCTGTCCGCATGTCGCGCATCTTGGCTGGCAAGTCATCGACCTGACATTGATGCTTGCGGGCAGCCGCGCGCAGATCGAACAGCCGCGTTTCGATCCGGTCGAGCGCGGCGGGATCGTGAGCCAGCGCCTCGGCCGCGCGCTCCAGCTTTTCCTCGGCCTCGCTCGCCTCGATCACGGCGCGGTCCAGCGCGGCCAGGGCCTCGCCCAGCATGGGATGCTCCCCGGCGATCCGGTCCAGCCGCCGCGCCGCGCCGCGCAGATTGGCCAGCGCCGAATCCGATCCGGCCCACAGCGCGCGCAGCGCCTCCAGGTCGTCGGTCAGCTTCTCGCCCTTTTGCATCGCGGCGCGCGCCTCGGCCAGTTGCTCTTCCTCGCCCTCCTGCGGCTCCAGCGCCGTCAGTTCGGCGAGGTGCGCCAGCAGCAGGTCGCGGTCCTCGGCAGCGCGAGCGATAGCCGCGCGCGCGCCGTCCAGCGCTTCGCGCGCGGTGCGCCACTTGTCCCAGGCGGCTTCCACCCCGGCAACATCCGCGCGGGCAAAGCGGTCCAGCAAGGCGCGGTGCCCGCGCGGATTGACCAGGCCGCGATCATCGTGCTGGCCGTGCAACTCCACCAGGTGGCCCGCCAGTTCGCGCAGCAGGGCGGCGCTGACCGGCTGGTCATTGACGAAGGCCTTCGATCCGCCATCGGCCTTGACCCGGCGCTTGATCAGCAGCGGCTCGCCCGGTTCCACGTCCAGTTCCGCCTCGCCCAGGATCGTAGCGATCCCGTGCGGCAGAGCGCCGAATTCAAAGCTGGCCGTGACGCTGGCCTGATCCTCGCCAGCACGGACCAGCCCGCTATCCGCCCGCGCGCCCAGCACCAGGCCCAGCGCATCCAGCAGGATCGACTTGCCCGCCCCCGTTTCGCCCGTCAGCACGCCGAGCCCGCCCGCGAAATCGAGGTCGAGCGCTTCGATCAGAACGACATTGCGGATGGATAGACGGGTCAGCATGTTCGCCGCCTGTTCTAACGGCATGATTGCATGGAGTCATCCACCTTGCACGCGAATTACCCAGTTTCGGCTCTGGCCTCGTCCTCATCAAAAGGCGGCTCCAGCGCGATCGGGTCGGCCAGGGTCACACGGTCGAGCATCGCCGCCATTTCGTCCCGCAGGGTCAGCATCAGGCCGCGCAGGCGGCATTCCGCTTCGGGCAGGCAATTGTTGCAATGTTCGTGCGCGTTGCGACTGGCACATGGGACCAGAGCCAGGCTGCCGCGCGTCAGGCGGATGATGTCGCCATAGCGGATATCGACCGGGGCCAGCGCCAGTTCATACCCACCGTCGCGTCCCCGGTGCGAAATCACAAGTCCTGCGCGGACCATTTCGGAGAGGATCACGGTCAGGAACTTGCGCGGGATATTCTGCGCTTCGGCAATCGTATCGAGCCGCACTGCCCCCTGCCGCCAGGTATCGGCCAGGTGCTGCAAGGCGCGGATCGTATAGCGGGTTTTCTGCGAAAGCATGAGCGGGCGCCATAGAGCACCCGCAAATCCTAAATGTCAACCTGCGGAGTAGAAAGTCCGCCTTGCCACCTTACTTCGCCGTCACGCCCGGAGCATGCTTGCCCATCAGCTTGTAGGCCTTGTCGTACCACTCGCTGCCCGGATAGTTGTTGCCCAGGACGGCGGCATATTTCAGCGCCTCTTCCTGCATGCCCAGGGTCAGGCTGGATTCGACCATGCGGAACAGCGCTTCGGGCGCATGGCTGGTGGTCTGGTAGTTTTCGATCACGTTGCGGAAACGCAGGCTGGCAGCCAGCCAGCGGCCCGAACGCTCGTAATAGCGGCCGATCTGCATTTCCTTGCCGGCGAGGTGATCGTTGACCAGGTCCAGCTTGACCCGCGCATCGGCGGCATAGCGGGTGTTCGGATAGCGGCGCACCACTTCGGTCAGCGCGGTCAGCGCCTGGCCGGTGATCTTCTGGTCACGGTCTACGTCGCTGATCTGCTCGTAATAGCACAGCGCGATCAGGTAGTAGGCGTAGGGCGCGTCGCGGTTGCCCGGATGGATCGACAGGAAGCGCTGGGCCGACTGGATCGACTTGGTGTAATCCTTGGCCACGTAATAGGAAAAGGCGCTCATCAACTGGGCGCGGCGGGCCCAGGGCGAATAGGGGTGCTGGCGCTCCACCTCGTCAAACAGGGCGGCGGCAACCTGGGTATCTCCCCGGTCCAGCCGGTCCTTCGCCGCATTGTAGAGCGTTTCCACGTCACGCGCGACAAAGGCGGTGTCCCGCACCTTTCCAGCCCGCCCGCCGCAACCGGCAGTGAGCAGCATGGCCGTGGAGGCAGCGGCAAGGATGGCGAGCTTGAGCGGGGAGCGGGCGATCATGATGCTGGCCTATAACCAGTGCTTTCCTGAACGCCAAGTGAAAGGCGCGGTGTTTCCCCTGATCGAGCGCAAGCCCCGCCAACTGCGACAGGCTTACCCGGCACGCGTGCGCGGAACCCAGGTTGACACAGTTGACACCCTGTCCACTTCATCCAACAGCCTGAACCGCCTGCATTTCTGCCGATTTCACCGGGAGCGCCGCCAAAACGCAACGCGGGAAAACAAAATTCCTGCGCCAGGCCAGGCAACCAGCACGAAGTGAGATGAACGGGAAGCGACATGACCCCCCTAAACCACGCGCGGGGGCATGTAGGAAAGCGGGTGAAGCGCCGCCCCTACTCCTCACCCATCCGCAGTGCCGCAATGAAGGCTTCCTGGGGGATGCTGACGTTGCCGTATTCGCGCATCCGGGCCTTGCCCTTCTTCTGCTTTTCCAGCAGCTTTTTCTTGCGGGTGATGTCGCCGCCATAGCATTTGGCGGTGACGTCCTTGCGCATGGCCGCGATGGTTTCGCGGGCGATGACCTTGCCGCCGATCGCGGCCTGGACCGGGATCTTGAACAGGTGGCGCGGGATCAGGTCTTTCAGGCGTTCGCACATGTGCCGCCCGCGCGCTTCGGCCTGGCCGCGGTGGACGATCATCGACAGGGCATCGACCGGCTCGTTGTTGACCAGGATGCTCATCTTGACCAGATCGCCTTCGCGCAGGCCGATCTGTTCATAGTCGAAGCTGGCATAGCCGCGGCTGATGCTTTTCAGGCGGTCATAGAAATCGAACACCACTTCGTTGAGCGGCAGTTCATAGGTCACCTGCGCGCGCCCGCCGACATAGGTCAGGCCGGTCTGCACCCCGCGCCGGTCCTGGCACAGCTTGAGGATCGAGCCGAGATATTCGTCGGGCGTATAGATCGTCGCCTTGATCCACGGTTCGTCGATCTGCTCGATCCGGCTGGGATCGGGATAGTCCGCCGGGTTGTGCAGCAGGATCTCGCGCGCGTCGTCGGTCTTCGATTTGCGCAGCTGGATGCGATAGACCACCGACGGCGCGGTGGTGATCAGGTCCAGATCATATTCGCGTGTCAGGCGCTCCTGGATGATTTCCAGGTGGAGCAGACCCAGGAATCCGCAGCGGAAGCCAAAGCCCAGCGCCGCGCTGCTTTCCATTTCGAACGAGAACGAGGCATCGTTCAGGCGCAGCTTGGCGATGGATTCGCGCAGCTTTTCAAAGTCAGCCGCATCGACCGGGAACAGGCCGCAGAACACCACCGGCTGGACTTCCTTGAAGCCCGGCAGAGGTTCGGCAGCGCCGTTCTTGGCCGTGGTGATGGTGTCACCGACCTTGGCCTGGGCCACTTCCTTGATCTGCGCGGTGATGAAGCCGATTTCGCCCGGCCCCAGTTCGGGCAGATGTTCGATCTTGGGCGTCATGCAGCCGACGCGGTCGATCAGGTGCTCGGTCCCGCCGGCCATGAACTTGACCTGCAAGCCCTTCTTGATCACCCCGTCGATCACCCGGACCAGGATGACGACGCCGAGGTAGGGATCGTACCAGCTATCGACCAGCATGGCCTTGAGCGGAGCGTCGCGGTCCCCCTTGGGCGGGGGGATCTTGGTGACGACAGCCTCAAGCACTTCCTCGATCCCGATGCCGGATTTGGCGCTGGCAAGGACTGCATCGCTGGCGTCGAGACCGATGATCTCCTCGATCTCGGCCTTGACCTTTTCGGGTTCGGCGGCGGGCAGGTCGATCTTGTTGATGACCGGCACGATTTCATGGTCATGCTCGATCGACTGATAGACGTTGGCCAGGGTCTGCGCCTCGACCCCCTGCGCGGCATCGACCACCAGCAGCGCGCCTTCGCAGGCGGCCAGGCTGCGGCTGACTTCATAGGCGAAGTCGACGTGGCCGGGCGTGTCCATCAGGTTCAGTTCGTAATCCAGCCCGTCGCGCGCCTTGTAGTTGAGGCGCACCGTCTGGGCCTTGATCGTGATCCCGCGTTCCTTCTCGATATCCATGTTGTCGAGCACCTGCGCGCTCATTTCGCGCTCGGTCAGGCCGCCGGTGAACTGGATCAGCCGGTCGGCCAGCGTGCTCTTGCCATGGTCAATGTGCGCAATGATCGAAAAATTGCGGATACGGGACAGGTCAGTCATAGCTCGCGCCGTTAGCAGCGGATTGCCAAACTGTCAGCCTGTGATTCAGGCTGCGCCAGATCGGAACGCGCACCAGGCTTGCCCCTGGCCGCCAATCAACCTTATCCACCTGACAAAATTGGCAATTATGCGTTATTTGCTAATGACTTGGTAAGAGGTTGATCCCTAGCGCTGTCCCGCATTCAGTCCAGCAGCGCTAGCGAAAACTCTATGTTCCTTATCAAGCCTTGGTTACGCCCGCTGTTGCTGGACCGGTCCGGCAACGTTGCGTTGATCAGCGCCGCCTCGCTGGTTCCGATCCTTGCCATGATCGGCGGGGGGCTGGATATGAGCCGCGCTTACATGGCAAAAACCCAGCTTCAATCGGCGTGCGATGCCGGAACTCTGGCCGGAAGGCGCGCCATGGGCAAATCCGGCGTCTTTGAAACGAACGAACGCGCCATCGCGCGGCGCATGTTCGATGCGAACTTCGACGCAGCCACGGTCAGTGCAAGCCGCATCGTCTTCGAAACCGACAGCAACGATCAGGGGCAGGTGACGGGAACCGCCAGCGCCCAGGTGCCCACTGTGGTCATGCACATGTTCAACAAGGACAGCATGGCCATCACGGCCGACTGCATGGCCGAATTGCAGGTGTCCAACACCGATGTGATGTTCGTGCTGGATACGACCGGATCGATGTCGGGCTCCCGGATCGCCGGCCTGCGCGAAGCGGTCAAAGGCTTTCACCGCACGATGAACCAGGCAGTCACGTCGGACACGACCCGAGTGCGATACGGCTTCGTACCCTATTCCATGACAGTGAACGCCAGCGCGCTTCTATCCCATCCGGATACGCCGATGCCGGTCGAGTTTTTCCGGGATAGCGCGCCCTATGAATCGCGCGAGGCCTTGTTCAACACACCGGTTTACGTTGGTACGACCGTCACGACGGGAACGGTTGACGAAACCTATCCGTCAAGGATCAGTTCGGCCAACTGCAACCGTTACGGGGCAAACACCTTTCCGTCCTCGTCTGGATCGAACCCGGAAATCAGCGGCAGCGCCCCGGGCAAGGTCACCCGCAAGACCTACGCCTTCAAGTCATGGACCGGTTCCGGAACCACCCGCACCTGTACGCGGACCGTGACGACTGCGGAAACGACTTATGTGACCAAATTCGCCTTTTCGAACTGGCGCTACAAGCAGGTCATGCTCGACACATCGGCGTTCAAGACCCGCGCCAGCGTGCCGGTCGGGACCAGCGTCACGATGCCGAGCAGCGCTGTCGTTCCGGCCAGCGAGAACTTCACCTATGCCGACGAGGCCGGATATTACGACATGGTTGCCATGGCCAAGCAGAACGGGGCCCTGCTGCACAATGTCGGGGTGACCAACACGGTCTGGGATGGCTGCATCGAGGAGCGCGACACTGTCGATGCCGCAAACTGGAATCCGGTTCCGGGCGGAGCTTTCGACCTCGACCTGATCAGCGCACCCGATTCCGAAGCGACACGCTGGCGCCCGCAGTGGGAGCGGCTGACCTATCGCCGCTCAAACCAGCAGCACATGGATTCCACGTCCAATCTGTCCAATGCGAACCGCGCCTGCCCTTCGCCGATGCGGCTGTTCAGCGAAGTCGAACTCACGGGCAATCCCGCCGATGTGCCCGCCTGGCTGGAAAACTACCTCGCCGCCCTGGTCGCAACGGGCAACACATACCACGATATCGGCATGATCTGGGGCGGACGTCTGGCCAGCCCGCGCGGGATCTTTGCCGAGAACGTCAACCAGGACAACAAGCCGGTCAGCCGGCACCTGATCTTCATGTCGGACGGCCAGATGGAACCCAATATCGGCGGCTATAACGCCTATGGGATCGAGGCCCTGTCCAACCGGGTCGCCCCGCTGAACAGCGATACCACTACCGTTACCGCGCGGCACATCGCGCGGTTCAGGGCAGCGTGCGAAGCGGTGAAGGCAGAAGGGATCACTGTCTGGGTCGTGGCCTTTGGAACCACGCTGACCAACGACATGAAGGCCTGCTCCAGCGATGGCCGCGCCTTTTACGCCAGCGACACGGCCGCATTGCAGCAGCAGTTCAGCTATATCGCCTCGCAGGTTGCCAATCTGCGGCTGGGTCAATAGCTGCCATGGCTCGCTTGACCCAAGGCACCGGGCGGCGATTGGCAAGGGACGAATGCGGCGTCACGGCCGTGGAATTCGCCCTGATCGCGCCGGTCTTTTTCCTGTTGCTGATGGGCACTTTCAACCTTGGCCAGGCGGTCTACCTGCAAGGCGTCTTCCACGGTGCGGTGCAGGACGCCGGGCGCGACGCCGGACTCGAAGCTGCGGCATCCAACCTCGCCGCGATCGACAACCTGGTGATTGCGCGGGTGAAAGGCATTGCGCCGGACGGAGCGATCATCTCGTCCCGCAAGAACTACGCCACCTTCAACGATGTCGGTACGCCCGAAGACTTCGAGGACGCGAACAACAATGGCGCCTACGATGACAACGAATGTTTCACCGACGTCAACGGCAATGACTCCTGGGACCAGGACCGCGCCATCGGTGGCCTTGGCGGGGCCGATGACGTCGTCGTTTACACGGCGGACCTGACCTACAGATGGCTGATACCGATGGGCGGGTTCATCGGCTGGGCGGATACCAATACGGTCAGTGCCTCAACCGTGCTGCGCAACCAGCCGTTCGGCAGCCAGGCCGCGCGACCGGAGAAGCAGATATGCCCCGCGTGATCGGGCGGCTCCCCGCTCTGCTTGACCGGCTCCGCCGCGAGGATAGCGGCGTAGCGCTGATCGAGTTCGCCTATACGGTACCGCTTTTCCTCCTGCTGCTGGGCAGCGGGGTAGAACTGACCAACTTCGCAACAACCCATATGCGGGTCAGCCAGGTCGCGGTTTCCCTTGCCGACAATGCGTCACGCGCGAAACAGAGCGTCGTTTCGGGCATTCCGCGCATTCGCGAAGCAGACGTCAATGAAGTGTTCGCTGCCACCGTGCTGCAAACCACCGGCCTCGATATTGCCGAACGCGGCAGGATCATCCTCTCCAGCGTCGAAGCGAACGCGCAAGGCGGGCAGTGGATCCATTGGCAGCGCTGCTTTGGCGGGGACGATTATCCATCAAGCTTTGGCAAGGAAGGCGACGGTGCGGACGGCACCGGCCTCGCCGCCATCGGTCCAGCCGGACGGCAAGTTGCGGCGGAACCCGGTTCGGCCATCATGTTCGTAGAAGTGGTCTACGATTACCGCCCGCTGATGTTCGGCGATTCCCTGATCAATACGCAGATCCGCAAGACAGCCGCCATGTACGTCCGCGACAACCGCGACCTCTCCGCGATCTACAACCCCTCCCCTGCTGTCACTCCCAGCCGGTGCGGGTAAGACGATGAAGCCGAGCCATCTTGTCCTTGCGCTTTTCGGCCTGCTCTTCCTTGTCGACATTCTGGTCGGTGAGGACAGCGGCATTCTGAGCAAGGTTCAGGAAAATGCGCAGCAACAGGCCGTGACCGGAACCCAGGCCAGCGCCGTGGCCGAACCGCCTGCGAAAAAGTCAGGTTCGACCGGCTCGAACCAATGGGCCTTTGGCGACGACAGCCTGACGCCGGAAGAACCGGCACCGATCAATCCCGACACGCCTGAAGACCTGGCTGCTGCAACGCCGGCGACCGCCGTCGCTGCCCAGCCTCAGGCCGGCTCGCCCGAATTCCCCCGCATCCCGCTGCCCAGGCCGCAGCTTACGGTGGCCGGGCCGAAGGTCTATTATCCCTCAGCCCCCGGGGGTTAGGCTCGGCCGATCAGGCTACCTTGGTCCTCACCTTGC
The DNA here is from genome assembly GCF_050281025.1 of Novosphingobium sp. NPDC080210. NCBI lineage: Bacteria > Pseudomonadati > Pseudomonadota > Alphaproteobacteria > Sphingomonadales > Sphingomonadaceae > Novosphingobium > Novosphingobium sp. NPDC080210. The sequence goes on along the minus strand of NZ_JBNNWL010000001.1, from coordinate 148,363 downwards.
TGGTTTCGATCTGGCCAAAGCGCGGGATGCTGAGCGGCATGCCCGGCTGCGGCGGATATTGGCCCGCACCGGCCACCGGCTGCGGCGCGGCGACCTGGGCCAGGATATAGGGCGAAACGCGGTGCCGGGTGCACAGGCCGCCTGCCCCGTCGTCCACGAGCTGCTGTTCGAATTCCAGACCCTGCGTGGCCCCGGCCGAGCGCCGGACCACGGCCACCGCCAGCTGACCATCGCCGAAATCCACCACGAACGGCGTGCCGACCGGAACGTCGACCAGGCCTTCGACCAGGCACCCGGTGCGCGAAAGGTTGCGCATCATCGCTTCATAGCGGTGATCCTCGTGGATCAGGCCGACCTTGCGCAGCACGGTGCGGCGTTCGGGCCGGTACTTGCTGGGGCCTTCCGGTTCGATCACCCAGGTTCCGCTGAGCATGGCCGCGCTCACCTCGTCGGGCGGGACCGCACATGCATAGATAAAGCCCTGGATCTGCTTCACGCCCAGCGCGCGCATGGCGTGCAGCTCGTCCTGCGCCTCGATCCCTTCGGCGGTCGTATCCATCTTCAGGGCATCGGCCAGGCTGACAATCGAGGCGATGATCGCGGAATTGCGGCTTTCGGGGCGGGTCACGCCGCGAATGAAGCTCTTGTCGATCTTGATCTTGTCGAACGGCGCGTGCTGCAAATAACTGAGCGAGGAATAGCCGGTCCCGAAGTCGTCGAGCGCGAGCCGCACGCCCAGCAGCTTCAGCTGCGCGAACATGTCCGACGTGGCATTTTCATCGCCCAGGAAGACCGACTCGGTCAGTTCCAGTTCCAGCCGTTCGGGCTGCAGGCCGGAATGGGCCAGCGCCTGGGCGACGACCGCGGCAAAGCCCGCATTGCCGAACTGCGATGCCGATACGTTGACCGCCACCCGCACGCCGCCCGGCCAGCCCGCCGCTTCGGCGCAGGCGCGCTTGAGCACCCAATCGCCCAGCGCGCCGATCAGGTTGGCTTCCTCGGCAATCGGAATGAACACCCCCGGCGAGATTTCGCCCAGTTCGGGATGAGTCCAGCGCGCCAGGGCCTCCAGCGACACCACCTTGTTGCTCTTGGTATCGATGATCGGCTGATAGACCACGTGCATCTGGTCATGCGCCAGGGCATCGCGCAGCTCTTCCTCGATCTGGCGGCGGCGCTCCGCTTCGGAATGGAGTTCGCTGGAATAGAACCGGAACTGGCCGCGCCCGCCGCCCTTCGAGGCATAGAGCGCCAAGTCGGCCGAACGGATCAGCTCTTCGGAATTGATCCCGTCGTAAGGGGCAATCGCAATCCCGACCGAGGCACCGATGACGCAGCGGCTGCCTTCGATCTGATAGGGCTGGCTGATCATGGTGATGATCGTCCGGGCGATTTCGCCCAGCCGGCCCCGGTCGTCGAGATCGGGAATCATGATCTGGAATTCGTCGCCGCCCAGCCGCCCGATCTCGCAGCCCGGTTCGGTGACGATGCGTTGCAGGCGCCCGGCCACCTGCTTGAGCAATTCATCGCCCGCAGGATGGCCCAGGGTATCGTTGACCGCCTTGAACCGGTCGAGGTCCATCATCATCACCGCGCAGCTGCGCTTTGACTTCTGGTAAGCCGTCAGCGTCGCGCTGAGCCGCTTGCCCATGCGGTGACGGTTGGCCAGCCCGGTCAGGGAATCGTACTGCGCCAGGCGCGAGGCATCGCGCTGGCTCTGCCGGGTCGCCGTAACGTCGTTGCCGTTGCCGCGATATCCGGTGAATTCCCCCGCCTCGTCCGCCTGGGGACGGCCCGAGATCGACCACCACATCTCTTTCCCGTCGATCGCGGCGCGCACCTGAAGGTCGGAAAAGGTCTTTCGCGTCGAAAGCAGCAGCGGCAGGGTCCGCTCGACCGGGTCGTCCTCATCGCGTTCCAGGATGAACATGCTTTGCAGCGGCTGACCGATGATCGCGCTGCGCTCCTGCCCCAGCAGCTTTGCCACGCAATCCGAGATGTAGGTAATCCGCCCTTCGCGGTCGCTGGCCCAGAACCAGCCGAGGCCCGATGCTTCATAGTCCTGCAACAGCAGGACAGCTTCGTGCAGTTCCTGTCCGGTCAGGTCAACGCGCGGCGCTGCCTGCTTGCTTGCCCCGGAACCCCGCAGATTCCGAATGCGTTCAAGGACCGAACCAACCGACATTTCCAGAAAAGACCTCTCACCTCAGAGAATTGAAAAAACCGAGTGTCCCTCGCGGATTAGCGGCGCGAGGTTTCGAATTGCATAATGTGAATCAAGTTCCGACTTGTTGATCAAACGGCAGCGTCCTGCTCCCATATTTCGCGCTTGGCCGGTGGGCGGTCCGCGCCGTGGCCCCAGATGAGGGCAACGCGGCCCATCGAGTCCACTGCCAGCGGCTGCGCGAACTCCATTCCCATCCGGTCGTCCTGGCACCAGCGGGTCGTCGCCCGCAGCTGGTGCCCATCACCCATGGCGATGGTGAAGCCCGTACCCGGCGGCACGTTCCACAGCCCTTCGACCATGGCGCCGGTCGCCGAAATGTTGCGGATCGTCCCGCTGTAGGTTCTGCTGCCATGGACCAGATCGACTTTGCGCAGAACCGAGTGGCGCACCGCGCGCGAGGTTCGCGGGCCGGTTGCCGCGGCGGTCGGCCCGGTCTGCAAGCGCGCGGTCGCGGTCTCGCGGTCCAGCGGCTGGTCATAGATATGGCCCTGGACGTGGCTGCAACCGAGCGAGCGGACCAGGTCCAGCTCGTCCAGGGTTTCCACGCCTTCCGCCGTGGTTTCCATGCCCAGGGCCTCGGCCAGGCTGACGATCGAGGAAATGATCGCGCCGTTGCGGCTGCCATCCACCGTTGCCCCGCGCACGAAGGACTGGTCGATCTTGATCTTGTCGAACGGGGCCTTCTTCAGATAGCCGAGCGCCGAATAGCCGGTGCCGAAATCGTCCAGCGCCAGCCGCACCCCGACCCGCTTGAGCGCGGCAAAGACCGCTTCGATCCCCTCGTCATCGTTCAGGAAGACGCTTTCGGTGATTTCCAGCTCAAGCCGCGCCGGATTGACCTGTGCCGCGGCCAGGGCCTGGGTGATGATCGCCGGGAGCGACGGATTGGCGAATTGCAGGGGCGAGACATTGACCGCCACGCGCACCGGCTCGGGCCATTGCGCCAGGTCCGCGCAGGCCGTGCGCAGCGCCCACTCCCCGATCTGTGCGATCAGGCCGGAATCTTCCGCTACCGGAATGAATTTCGAGGGCGGCAGCCAGCCCCGGGTGGGGTGGTTCCAGCGCAGCAGGGCTTCGAACCCGGTGATCCGTTCGGTCACGGTGTGCACCACGGGCTGGTAATAGAGTTCAAAGCCGCCACTGATCAGGGCATCGCGCAGGTCCTGTTCCAGCTGGCGGCGCTCTTCGGCGTCGCTGTGCAGGTCGGCGGCATAGAAATGATGACGCCCGCGCCCGCTGTCCTTGGCCGCATAAAGCGCAAGGTCGGCATTGCGGATGATCGCTTCGGAAGTCAGCCCATCGTCCGGCGACAGCGCGATGCCGATCGAGGCGCCGATGACGATGCGATGGTTTTCGACCGAATAGGGTTCCGACAGCTCGGCAATGATCCGCTGCGCCAGCGCGGCCAGTTCCTCGCGGCAATGATAGCCCGGCAGAATGACCTGGAACTCGTCCCCGCCCAGCCGGCCGACGCGGCCATACTGGTCGACCGCATTTTCCAGCCGCTCTGCCACCTGGGTCAGCAGGTTGTCCCCCGCCGGATGCCCCATGGTATCGTTGACCTGCTTGAAGCGGTCGAGGTCCAGCAGGAAGACCGCGCAGGTCCGCCCCTCGCTGTTGGGCGAGGTCAGGATCTGTTCCAGCGTGCGGGCCATCTGGACGCGGTTGGCCAGGCCCGTCAGCGAATCGTAATGGGCCAGGCGCGACACCTGCTCTTCCGAGCGCAGCTTTTCGGTCAGGTCGTTGCCCGATCCGCGAAAGCCCAGGTAATTGCCCGAACTGTCATAGATCGGCCGCCCGCTGACCGACCACCAGCGTTCCTCGCTCCGGCTGGCGGCGCGCAGCGTCAGGTCCAGGAACGGCGAACGCGCGGTCAGGTGAAAGGCCAGCGACCGCTCGCCATCCAGGCCCTGCTCGGTCGGATCGAACAGTTCGGTCAGGGGCCGCCCCAGCAGCCGGCCCTGCGGCATGCGCAGGACTTCGCCAATGGTCGGCGAGACATAGACCAGCAGGCCGCGCCGGTCGGTTTCCCAGAACCAGCCCTGCCCGGTCTGTTCATAGTCGCTGAGGATTTCCTCGGCCCGCAGCTGGTTGTGTTCGCGCTGCCGCTGCCGCCGCGCGTCGCGCTCGTCGGCGTGGGCCTGGCGGATCGCGGTGATCAGGCCGATGGCCGCCCCGATGGTCAGGCCGAACCAGATCCCCCGGTTGCCCGCGATCAGGGCAACGCCCGTCCACAGGGCAACATGGGCGGTAATGATGCTGTGGGCGCGGCGCTTCAGGATGATGCTGGCCATGGCCCCGATCATGACCAGGGTGCCTACCGCGTCGCGCCAGTGCGCCTGGGTGGCATCGGTCCACAGCGCGACGGACAGGCCGATCAGGAACATCGGCAGGGCGGTCAGGAACGCGCTGACAGTATTGTGCCAGGTGGCGGATAGGTTCCGTCCCCGCTCGAACCGGATCAGCCAGGGGGTCGAGGCCGCGATGAGCAGCGCCGTCACCCAGCCAAGCACGGCATAGAAGTGCGGCAGGGTCATGGTGGCGATGCCATTGGTCAGTGCCGCCGCCCCTATGATCGGTGCCATCAGCACCCAGTTGGGTTCGATCAGGTTGGGACGGATCGGCTGGACCGGCACGCGGCGCAGCGGCAGGGGACGCGCGCCGGGAAGGCGTTTCTCCAGCCGCGGGCCGTCCGCTGGCAGGGCCGCAGCGCCATCGCCAGGCGCATCGACGCGCTGCGCTTGTGCGCCTCCCATGACGCGGGACAAATTGGCTGAGGCTGCGACCATCCTTACCCGCATGTCAGGAAGCGCTTGATAAACCGTTAAATTAAGCTTTTCGCCTGACCCACATGGAGTGATTTTCGTTAACCGATCGCGCCGCTTGAAATGCTCCGAAGTGAAGGGCATCATGCCAGGCATAAACATAGGTTCGGGGGGACGAGGATGGCCAGGCACGGCACCACGCTTGAGAACGAAGCGGCCCAGTCAACCACGGCGCTGGGGCCGCTGGTCGGTCTGGCGCGAGAGGACTTTGTCGGGGCGGTGGCCCTGCTGCTGCGCGAAACGGCCAGCGATCCGGGGCGCACGTTCAAGCATATGCAGGGCCTGGGCGAGGACGTGGTCAAGATCCTGTCCGGCAAGTCGGACCTGGCCCCCGATCCCAAGGACAAGCGCTTCATGGACCCGGCCTGGCGCTTCAACCCCTTCTTCCGCGCCGGTGCGCAATATTACCTCGCCGTCCAGAAGGGCATGAAGAAATGGCTGGAGGACCTGGAACTGGACGAGCTGGAGCGTGACCGGGCCAACTTCATTTCCAACATCATCATCGACGGCCTGGCGCCGACCAACACCCTGGCCGGCAATCCATCGGCGCAGAAGCGGGTGATCGACAGCGGCGGGCTGAGCCTGATCAAGGGGCTGAAGAACGCCTACAACGACCTGGTCCACAACGGCGGCATGGTCAGCCAGGTCGATAAAAAGCCCTTCAAGCTGGGCGAGAATGTCGCCACGTCGAAAGGCGCGGTCGTTTACCGCGATGCCATGTTCGAACTGATCCACTACGCCCCGACCACGGACGAAGTGCACGCGATCCCGCAGCTGACGATCCCGCCGCAGATCAACAAGATGTACATCAACGACCTTTCGCCAGAGAAGTCGGTGGTGAAGTGGCAGGTCGACAACGGCATCCAGTGCTTCGTCATCTCGTGGAAGAACCCCACGAAAGAGGAAGGCGTCTGGGGCATGGACGAATACATCGCCTCGTGCATGAAGGCGGTGGACATCGTCTGCGAGATTACCGGCGCGCCCAAGGTCAATATTTCCTCGGCCTGCTCGGGCGGGCAGACCGGCGCGATCCTGGCCAGCAAGATGGCCGCTGCCGGGGACAAGCGGCTGGGCGCGCTGACCTATATGGTCACGGTCCTGCATCCCAAGCAGAACGATATCGAGGCCGGCTCGCTGATGACCGAAAACGGCCTGCAACTGGCCAAGCAGCGTGCGGCCAGGGCCGGGATCATCAAGGGCGACGACCTGGCGCGCGGCTTTGCCTGGCTGCGCCCGAACGACCTGATCTGGAACTATGTCATCAACAATTACCTGATGGGCGACGATCCCCCGGCCTTCGACGTGCTGTTCTGGAACGCGGACGCCACCAACCTGTCGGCCAGCCTGATGGGGGATTTCCTCCACCTGTTCGAAACCCTGGCCTTTACCCGCAAGGGCGAGGTCGAGATGGCCGGGCACAAGATCGACCTGAGCAAGGTCAAAAGCGACCTGTTCATCCTGGGCGGAACGACCGATCACATCACTCCGTGGCGCGCCTGTTACCGCTCTACCCAGCTGTTCGGATCGAAAGACGTCACTTTCGTGCTCAGCCAGTCGGGCCACATGCAGGCGATCCTCAACCCGCCGGGCAATCCCAAGGCGAAGTACTACGTCTCGAAAAAGGGTGGACAGCCGCCCGCCGATGTTGACGCATGGCTCAAGGGAGCAGAGGAACAGGCAGGAAGCTGGTGGCCGTTCTGGATGGAATGGCTGCAAAAGAGGTCGGGAGGAAAAGTGCCGGCACCGCAGGCCCTGGGCAGCAAGCAGCACCCGCCGATGGAACCGGCTCCGGGCCTCTACGTTCTCGAACAGTCCTGAGGAATTGCCGAAAGTGAGCCTTGATCTGACCGCCGAATTCTCGATGGAAACCGTCGGCGGCCGGACGCTGCGCGTCGCGCGGTGGCGCTGGAACGAGCCGAGCGAGCACTTGCCGATCCTGTTCTTCAACGGCATCGGCGCGAATATCGAGGCCGTGGCCCCGCTGGCCGAGGCCCTGACCGAGCGGCCCTTCATCATGTTCGACATGCCCGGCATCGGCGGCAGCCCGGAGCCGGTCGTCCCCTACAATCCCTTCACCATGAGCTGGACCGCAAAGGAGCTGCTCAAGCGCTTCGATGTCGAACAGGTCGACGTGATGGGCATTTCCTGGGGCGGCGCCATGGCGCAGCACTTTACCCTGCAACACGGCAACATGGTCCGCCGTCTGGCCCTGGCCGCGACCAGCACGGGCATGATCATGATTCCGGGCAAGCCTGCCGCCCTGACCAAGATGGCCAACCCGCGCCGCTATGTCGACGCGGCCTTCATGGAAGAGCATTTCCGCACGCTTTACGGCGGGCTGACCGGGGGCAAGAACGAACATATCAGCCGCCTCACCCCGCCCACGCCGCGCGGTTACATGTATCAGCTGCTGTGCATGCTGGGCTGGACCAGCGTGCCGGCCCTGCCCTTCCTGAAAAAGGACGTGCTGATCATGATGGGGGACGAGGACCAGATCGTGCCCCTGATCAACGGCAAGATGCTGGAAGCCCTGATCCCGCACAGCCGCCTGGAAATATTCGAACAGGGCGGCCACCTGTTCATGCTGACTCACCGCGAGCAGACCATATCCTGCCTGCGCGGCTTCCTCGACGGGCCCGACCGGCCAGAGCGCAAGGCGGCCTGATCCGTGGGGCGCATCCTTCGACAAGCTCAGGATGAGCGTCGCCGGGGTTCCAACGGACATTTCATTCCGCTCAGGCTGAGCCTGTCGAAGCCCCATCGATAAGGAACAAGGCAAAAATGCGCCACATCGCGATCATCGGTTCGGGTCCCGCAGGGTATTACACGGCCGAGGCCGCGCAGAAGCAATGGGGCGATGATGTCCGGGTCGACGTGTTCGACATGCTGCCGGTCCCCTATGGCCTGATCCGCACCGGGGTCGCGCCGGACCACCAGTCGATCAAGGGCGTGTCCAAGCGCTATGAGGCGACCGCCCTGTCCGACAATGTCCGCTTCGTCGGCAATGTCATGATCGGCAAGGACGTGTCGGTGGCCGAATTGCAGCAGCTGTACGACGCCGTAGTCATTGCCACGGGCGCACCGCACGACCGCAAGATGGACCTGCCGGGCGAGGATCTGGGCAACGTCTTCGGCAGCGCGGCCTTTGTGGGCTGGTACAACGGCCACCCCATGTTCGCCAATCTCGATCCGGACCTGTCGGGCGATACGGCGGTGGTGATCGGCATGGGCAACGTAGCCCTGGACGTCACCCGCATTCTCTCCAAGTCGCGCGCGGAATTCGCTGGCAGCGACATTGTCGCCCACGCGCTCGACATTCTCGACACGTCGAAGCTGAAGCGCATCGTCGTGCTGGGCCGGCGCGGGCCGCACCAGATCATGATGACGCCCAAGGAGCTGGGCGAGCTGTCGCACCTCACCCGCGCCGCGCCCCGCGTCGATCCGGTCGACCTGCCCGAAGAGGGCGAGGATGCCTTGCTGGAACCCGGCCTGCGCAAGTCGGTCACGCATCTGCGCTCCTTCGCGGCGATCCCGGAAAGCCACTATGCCGACTATCCGATCGAGATCGAGTTCGACTTCTTCGCCAGCCCGCGCGCGCTGATCGGCAGTGCGGGCAAGGTCGAGGCGGTGGAAGTGGAGCGGACCAAGGTAGAGGCAGGCCGCGCCGTGGGCACGGGCGAGGTCTATACGATCCCGGCCAGCATGGTGGTCTGCTGCATCGGCTATCGCTCCTCGCCCATTCCCGACGTTCCGTTCGATGAGCGCGCGGGCCGCTTTGCCAACGACGAAGGCCGCATCCTGCCCGGCCTCTACTGCGTCGGCTGGGCGCGGCGCGGCCCTTCGGGCACCATCGGCACCAACCGCCCGGACGGGTTCAGCGTGGTCGAAAAGATTGCCGAGGACATGGCCGCGGGCGCGCTGGGCCATGGCGGCAAGCAAGGCCGCCCCGGCTTTGACGCCCTGGCCGAAAGGCGCGGGCTGGACGTGGTAACGTTCCGCGACTGGAAAAAGATCGAAGCCCAGGAAGAAGCCCGCGCCCGCGAAGGCGCCCCGCGCGAAAAGTTCGTCGACGTCGCCGACATGATCGAGGCGCGCAAAGGCTGACCAAAAGATCCTCCCCGTTTTCGCGCAGCGCAAATGGGGAGGAACTTAGCGCAGCTGACTGCGGCATTCGCCCTTGCCCCCTCCCCCAAGCCATGATTTAATCGCCCAGTTAAAGCGCCACCCAGCGAGAGTCGGCGCATTCGGAGAGTGATGCCATGGCTACCTATGATCTGATTATCCGGGGCGGCACGATTGTCGACGGCACGGGCGCACCGCGCTTTACTGGCGATGTCGGGATCAAGGACGGCCTGATCGCCGCCGTGGGCAAGGTCCACGGCGATGCGGCCCAGGAAATCGACGCGGGCGGCAAGGTCGTCGCGCCGGGCTGGGTTGACGTGCACACCCATTACGACGGCCAGGCCACCTGGGACCAGGAAATGGCCCCCAGCAGCTGGCACGGCGTCACCACGGTCATCATGGGCAATTGCGGCGTCGGCTTTGCCCCTGCCGCGCCAGACCGGCACGAATGGCTGATCCGCCTGATGGAGGGGGTTGAGGATATTCCCGGTACGGCCCTGGCCGAAGGGATGAAGTGGGACTGGGAAACCTTCCCCGAATACCTCGACGCGCTGGAGCGCCTGCCGCGCACGGTCGATGTCGGCACCCACGTTCCGCACGGCGCCGTGCGCGCCTATGTGCTGGGTGACCGCGAGCGGCCCGGCGCCGTTCCCACTGCTGATGACATCCAGAAGATGGCCGACATCGTCGAGGACGGCGTGCGCGCCGGAGCCCTGGGCTTTTCGACCAGCCGCACGGTCCTGCACCGCTCCATCGACGGTGAGCTCGTCCCGGGCACGACCGCGACCGAAGAAGAGCTGATCGCGATTGGCCGCGCCATGGGCAAGGTCGGGTATGGCGTGTTTGAACTCGCCAGCGACATGCGCCGCGAATGGAACGAATTTGGCTGGATGGGCCAGATCAGCCGCGAAACCGGGCTGCCGGTGACCTTCGCCGCGCTGCAATCCATCGCCAAGGAACAGCCGCTGAGCGAGCAAATCGACTGCATGCGGGCCGAGAACGACAACGGCGCCAACATCGTCGCCGCCATTGCCCTGCGCGGCAACGGGATCATCATGGCCTGGCAGGGCACGGTCCACCCGTTTCGCCTGCGTCCGTCATGGCAGGCCATTGCCGAACTGCCGTGGGACCAGCAGCGCGCGAAGCTGCTCGATCCGGCCTTCAAGGCGCAGCTCCTGTCCGAAGAATGCGATTACAGCCAGGTTCCAGAAGACCTGATCGGCATTTCCAGGGTCGTGGCCGCCGGCTGGGCCATGCAGTTCGAAATGGACCCGGACTTCAATTACGAGCCCCAGGCCGATGAAAGCATCGCCGCCCGCGCCGCCGCTGCGGGGGTTTCGGGCGACGAATATGCCTATGACCTGCTCTGCCGCGACGATGGCAGGGGCTTCATCTACCTGCCGATCCTGAACTATGCCGATGGCAACCTGGACTTCCTGGAGGCCCTGCAAGCCAGCGACGACACGGTGAATTCGCTGTCCGATGGCGGCGCGCACTGCGGCACGATCTGCGATGCGGCCAGCCCCACCTTCATGCTTCAGCACTGGGTGCGTGATCGCAAGCGCGGCGGCCGGATTAGCCTGGAAACCGCAGTAAAGCGCCAATGCTATGACACCGCGCGGCTCTATGGCCTGAACGATCGCGGCGTGCTGGCGCCGGGCTACATCGCCGACCTCAACATCATCGACCTTGACCGGATCAAGCTGGGCAAGCCGTGGCTGGCCTTTGACCTCCCGGCGGGCGGCAAGCGCCTGCTGCAAAAGGCAGAGGGATACGATTGCACGATCAAGAACGGCGTCGTGACCTTCAGGAACGGCGATTGGACCGGCGCCACCCCCGGCGGCCTGATCCGTGGCCCGCAGCAAGTCGAACTGCGCGAAGCGGCTGAGTAACCCGCCTTCGACAGGCTCAGGCTGAGCGGTGCTTTCTGCCGCTCGTGCTGAGCCTGTCGAAGCACTGCTTTTACGTCCTTTGTTGCGAGGATTCCCATGACCATTGCCGCTGTCCGCGTGGGTTCGCCCGCCAGCCTGGATACCCTGCTGCCCGCCACCGCACCGGACCCGGGCCAGCCCGGACCGGGCGAGATCCGCGTCAAGCTGCAGGCCAGTTCGCTCAACTATCACGATTTCGCCGTGGTCTGCGGCATGATCCCGGCAGAGGCCGGGCGCATTCCCATGTCCGACGGCGCGGGGATCGTCGAAGCGGTGGGCGACGGCGTGACCGAGTTCAAACCGGGCGATCTAGTTGCCTCGATCTTCTTTCCCGACTGGATCGACGGCGCCCCGCCCGCATCCGCCTTTACCCGCGTACCGGGTGACGGGATCGACGGCTATGCGCGCGAAGCGGTCGTCACTCCGGCCCATTGGTTCACCCACGTGCCCAAGGGCTACAACGCCGCAGAAGCAGCCACGCTGACCTGCGCGGGCCTGACCGCATGGCGCGCGCTGTTCGTGGACGGGACGGTCCAGCCGGGACAGACCGTGCTGGTCCAGGGCACCGGCGGCGTTTCCGTATTCGCGCTGCAATTCGCCAAGGCGGCAGGCGCGCGCGTGATCGCGACCTCGTCCAGCGATGCCAAGCTGGAACGGATGAAGGCGCTCGGCGCGGACGAGCTGATCAATTACAAGGAAACCCCCGCCTGGGGGATGAAGGCAATGGAGCTGACCGGCGGCACTGGAGTTGACTGCGTCGTCGAAATCGGTGGTTCCGGCACGCTTGACCAGTCGATGCTGGCCACCCGCGTTGGCGGTCACGTGGCGCTGATCGGCGTGCTGGCGGGCTTTGCCGGGCCAGTCCAGACCGCCCTGCTGATGGCCAAGAACCTGCGTGTCCAGGGCCTCACCGTTGGGAGCCGCAAGCAGCAGCTCGACATGATCAAGGGCATCGACAGCAACGGGATCAAGCCGGTCATTTCGGACCACTTCCCGCTGGCGAACCTGGCCGATGCTTTCCGCCACCAGGCTGCCAATGCCCACTTCGGGAAGATTGCCGTCGATATCTGAACGGCTGGCCAGTCTGGAAACACAAGACCCCGGAGGTTGCCCTCCGGGGTCTCGTTTTGTGTGCCATCGCTGGTGAAGCCCTAGCCCGGACCAAGCCCGGGCGGCCGCGCAGTTCAGACGCGCATCGGCATCAGGACATAGAGCGCCGGGCTCTTGTCGTCCTGGCGGATCAGAGTGGGCGCACCGGCGTCGGCCAGATGCAGTTCCACCGTGTCGCCATCGATCTGGCCCAGGATGTCCTTCAGGTAATTGGCGTTGAAACCGATCTCGAAGCCCTGCGAGGTATAGCTGGCGGGGACTTCTTCAGCAGCCGTGCCGTTGTCCGGCGAAGTGACCGACAGGGTCACGCGGTCATTTTCGAGCGCCATCTTCACCGCGCGGGTCTTTTCCGTGGCGATCGTGGCCACGCGGTCCACGCCCTGCCAGAAGCTCTTGGGATCAAGCTTGAGCAGCTTGTCGTTCCCGGTCGGGATCACGCGGCTGTAATCGGGGAACGTGCCGTCGATCAGCTTGCTGGTCAGGACCACGCCATTTTCGCCGCCCAGTGTAAAGCGGATCTTGCTGGCCGAAAGGTCGATCAGGACATTGGTGTCCAGCGCTTCTTCCAGCAGCTTGCGCAGTTCGGCCACGCATTTGCGCGGCACGATCACGTCGGGCATCCCCTCGGCCCCGTCCGGGCGGGCAATGGTATAGCGCGCCAGGCGATGGCCATCGGTGGCGGCGGCGCGCAGTTCCTCGTCCGTAACGTGGAGGAAAATGCCGTTCAGGTAATAGCGGGTTTCCTCGGTGCTGATCGCAAAGCGGGTGCGGTCGATCAGCTGGGCCAGCGTGGTTGCGGGCAGTTCGAAGCTGGTCGGCAGGTCGCCTTCGACAATCACCGGGAAATCGTCACGCGGCAGGGTCGGCAGGCTGAAGCGGCTGCGCCCGGCCTTCACCGTCATGCGGTTGTCCGCCGTTTCCAGGCTGACCTGGCTGCCATCGGGCAGTTTGCGGGCAATATCGAACAGCAGGTGCGCCGAAACGGTGATCGCGCCGGGGCTTTCGACCGCGACCGCGCCCAGGCTTTCCACGACCTGCAAGTCAAGGTCGGTCGCCATGACCCGCACCGTGCCATCGCCCGCTGCTTCGATCAGCACGTTCGACAGGATCGGAATGGTGTTGCGCCGCTCGACGACGGACTGGACGTGCGACAGGCACTTCAGGAGCGTCGCGCGTTCGATAGTGGCCTTCATGGTACGATCGTATCCCCCTAGGGCGCGCAAAGGGGAATCGCCCCCGCGCGCCTTGGTTTGCGGTCGTTATTCCTTAACGATGCACCGCACGGCGGCAAGTTTTACGCGCGGATTTGCCGGGGAAACTGGGGATAATTCCGGAGTTGGCGTCTCGCATCCGCCTTCGACAGGCTCAGGCTGAGCGGAGGTGGACTTCACCCCCGCCCTGTCCCTGGTGCAACAGTCACGAAATCATCGCCATGCCGCCGTTCACGTGCAGCGTCTGGCCGGTGACGTAACCGGCTTCCTTGCTGGCCAGATAGGCCACCGCCGCGCCGATATCCTCGCCCTCGCCCATGCGGCCCATCGGGATGCGGGCGTTGAGCGCGTCCTTTTGCGCATCGGGCAGAACGTCGGTCATCGCGGTGCGGATGAAGCCGGGGGCGACGCAGTTCACGGTAATGCCCCGGCTGGCGACTTCCTGGCCCAGGCTCTTGGACATGCCGACCAGGCCCGCCTTGGCCGCGGCATAGTTGGCCTGGCCCGGATTGCCGGTCGCGCCGACGACGCTGGTGATGGTGATGATGCGGCCAAAGCGCGCCTTCATCATCGGCTTCAGCGAAGCGCGCATCAGGCGGAAGGCGGCTTCCAGGTTTACGCGGATCACCGCATCCCATTCCTCGTCCTTCATCCGCATGGCCAGATTGTCGCGCGTGATCCCGGCGTTGTTCACCAGGATATCGATCTTGCCCAGGGTATCGACCGTGGCGGGAACCAGATGCTCAACCTGTTCGGCGTTCGACAGGTCGCAGGTGATCTCGACATGGTCATGGCCATAGGTGTCGTTCAGTTCCTCGCGGAACGCGCGCAGCTTTTGCGGATTGGTCCCCGAAAGCGCCAACCGCGCCCCCTGCCGCGCCAGGGCATGGCTGATCGCCGAACCAATCCCCCCAGCCGCGCCGGTAACGAGGGCGGTCATGCCAGTAAGGTCGAACATGCGGTTTTCCATAAAAGCTCCGGTATCAGATTGGTTCACGCAAAGGCGCAAAGGACGCAAAGGGGTCAGCGAATGGGTCGATGGTTGTTTGCCAAGCGCCGAATGCCCTCTTTCATAGTCTCTCCAGAAAAATTCAAAAGCAGCCCCAGCGGCTGCTTCAACAATCGCAAATAGGTCAGCAACTGTTTCGCGTGGGTGCCCGTCAATCGCTCAACGGACTTCACCTCTATCACCAGCGCTCCTTCAACCAGGATGTCGACCTTGTAGGCACCCGAAAAGGACATCCCGTCATAAACGATATCGACCGGCTTCTGCCGGTCGACCCGATATCCTTTGCGCTCCAGGGCTGCAGCCAGAACCGTTTCATAAACCCCTTCAAACAGTCCCGGTCCGAACTCTCGATGGATGCGAATAGCCTCGTCCACGACGTCTGCGCTTATCGCATCCACATCAACCATACGCGACCCCTTTGCGCCCTTCGCGCCTTTGCGCGAACCAGTATCAAAGCGCCGCCAAAAGCGCCTCGATATCGGCCATGCCCACCACGCTGGTCACGGAAACGTCGGTCACGCTGCGGCCGATCATCGGGCCGAGCACCTTGCCGCCCAGTTCGACGAAGCTGTCAACGCCCGCGTCCTTCATCGCGATCACGCTTTCGCGCCAGCGGACGCGGCCGCAGACCTGTTCGACCAGCAGGCGCTGGACGTCAGCCGGTTCGCTGGCGACGGCGGCGGTCACGTTGGCGAAGAGCGGCACGCTGAGCGCGCCCGGCGGGGTCTTGGCCAGGGCCTCGGCCATGGCGTCGGCAGCGGGCTGCATCAGCGGGCAATGGAACGGCGCGGAAACCGGCAGGAGGACGCCGCGCTTGATCTCGAAATCCTTGACCATGGCCACGGCGCGCTCGATGGCGGCCTTGTGGCCGGAGAGGACGACCTGGGTCGGGTCGTTGTCATTGGCGACGGTGCAAACTTCGCCCTCTGCCGCTGCATCGGCCAGCGCCTGGGCCTTGGCCACGTCGGCCCCCAGCAGCGCGCACATGGCGCCCACGCCAACCGGAACCGCCGCCTGCATCGCCTGTCCGCGCAGCTTGAGCAGGCGGGCCGTATCGGCCAGCGAAAAGGCTCCGGCAGCACACAGCGCGGTATATTCGCCCAGGCTGTGGCCCGCGACATAGTCGGCCTTCTGGGCCAGCGTGATCCCGCCTTCCTTTTCCAGCACGCGCAGCACGGCGATGGCATTGGCCATGATCGCGGGCTGAGCGTTCTCGGTCAGGGTCAGGGCGTCTTCCGGCCCTTCGGCCATGATCGCGGAAAGCTTTTGCCCCAGGGCGTCGTCCACTTCCTGGAACACTTCGCGCGCGGCGGCGCTGGCCTGGGCCAGTTCCACGCCCATGCCGACCTTCTGGCTACCCTGGCCGGGGAAAACGAAAGCTTTCATACCATAACTCCGATCAATCCTTGCCGCCGCCTATTGTCTGGCAAAGGCGCGGGCAAGCCCGAAGGGCACAATTGTGTTGTCGATATCGTGGCCGATGTCGGCGCGGCCTAGGTAGGGGATCGAATGCCGCCCGCACCAGAACCGCGCGATTTCTTCTGCCGACTGGCCGAAATCCACCTCGTTCACCGGCACGTCGCTGACCCGGCCCAGCCGCAGTCCGGCAACGCCCCCCAGATGCGCGGTGACGTGGAAAAACAGGCGGTCGAAGGCATAGTCGTACTCGCCCACTTCCTCGACCAGCACGACATGGCCGGCCAGCCCCGGCATCAGCGGAGTGCCGCAGAGCATGGCCAGCGTCATCAGGTTGAAGGCCACGACCGGGCGGTGATCCAGCCCCGGCTCCAGCCCGGCGCTTTCTCCAGCCATGAAGCCCAGCACCCGGCGAATGGCCGCCTCGCCCCCGCTGCGCCGCAGGTCGACCGGCATCGGCGCATGGACCGGACGGCCAATCCCCTGCCGGTAAAGCCCGCCAAGCAGATAGCCGCCATCGGAATAGCCAAGGTAAGCCTTGTCCTGCGCCGCGTGGTCGAGCCGCGCCAGCGCGTCCTCGGCCATGCGGTTCGAGCCGTAGCCGCCGCGCGCGAACCACACCGCGTCGAAGGCGGGGTCGTTCGCGCATTCCACGAATGCATCCTGCCGCTGCCGGTCCGTGCCGGCGAAATGGCCGTGTTCGTAATAGCATTGCGGGTGGAAATGCAGGTCGATTCCGGGGAACCGGGCGGCAATGTCGCTGACGCGCGCCGCATCGTCGTGGGTGATCGGACGCGAAGGCGCGCAAATGGCTATCCGGGTCATGGCCCTTCCTAACCCGGTTGCGCTGGCAGGCAAGGGCGCATACCGGAGAAGCATGAGCGACCTTACTTCCCACCCCTGGTTCTTCTGCGGCATTGGCGGATCGGGCATGTTGCCCCTCGCCTTGATCCTGAAAGGCGCCGGCGCGCAGGTTGCCGGATCGGACCGCAGCCGCGACCAGGGCCGCACCCCGGAAAAGTTCGCCTGGCTGGAAAGCCTGGGCTTCACCCTGTTCCCGCAGGACGGCAGCGGCATCACTTCGGCCGGGCAGACCCTGATCGCTTCGGCGGCGGTGGAGGACACCGTGCCCGAAATGGTCCGCGCGCGCGAACTTGGCTGCCCGCGCATGAGCCGCGCCGAATTGCTGGCGACCCTGTTCAACAAGGCCCCGGAAAGCATCGCCATCGGCGGCACCAGCGGCAAGAGCACGGTCACCGGCATGACCGGCTGGATCATGGACCAGGCGGGCCGCGATCCGACGATCATGAACGGCGCGGTGATGAAGAACTACGCCACCTCCGATGCTCCCTTTGCCAGCGCGCGGGTGGGCAGCGGCGGCGTGTTCGTCTCGGAAGTGGATGAAAGCGACGGCTCTATCGCGCTCTACCAGCCCGGGGTCGCGGTGCTGCTCAACGTCAGCCTCGATCACAAGTCGATGGATGAGCTGCGCCAGCTGTTCGGCGATTTCCTGCGGGTTTGCGATACGGCGGTGGTCAATCTGGACGATCACGAGGCGGGCCTGCTGCTGCCGGTCTATACGCCGTCGATCACCTATGCGGTGCACAATCCCGGCGCGCAGATCGGCGTGGTCGAAGGCAGCATTGTTGAAGGACCCTTCGCGATTGCGGCTACCCTGATCGACCGGCGCGATGCCTCTCACCACGAACTGAAGCTGAAGGTGCCGGGGCTGCACAACCTGTCCAACGCGCTGGCCGCCATTGCCGCCGCCAGTGCGGTTGGCGTTTCGGTCGGCGATGCCGTGGCGGCCCTGGGCAGCTATGCGGGCCTCGCGCGGCGGTTCGACGTGATCGGGACCAGCCCGGGCGGCGTGACCGTGATCGACGATTTCGGCCACAACCCGGAAAAGTGCGCCGCCACGCTGACCACGCTGAAAAGCCAGCCGGGCCGCGTGATCGCCTTCTTCCAGCCGCATGGCTATGGCCCGCTGCGCCAGATGGGGCACGAACTGGCCGAGACTTTCGCGCGGCTGCTCGGACCGGAGGACGTGACGATCCTGTGCGATCCGGTCTATTTCGGCGGCACGGTGGACCGCAGCGAAGGGAGCGAACGGATCGTGGGCCTGATCAAGCAGGCTGGCGGCAAGGCGGAATATATCCCTGACCGCAAGGCCTGTGCCGACCGCATCGCAGCCCTCGCCCGCCCCGGCGACCGCGTGGTCGTGATGGGCGCGCGAGACGACACGCTGACGCAATTTGCGCGGGACCTGCTGGCGCGGCTGGCTTAGCGGTCCTGCAAGCTTCCGGGGACACGCAACTCGTCATTGCGAGCGGAGCGAAGCAATCCAGGGCGGTTTGGGCGGCCCTGGATTGCTTCGCTCCGCTCGCAATGACGAGTGTGGGGATTAAGACGCGTCTAGAATTACCCCTCCGCTCAGGCTGAGCCTGTCGAAGCCGTGTTGGCCAAAGACACCCTTCGACAAGCTCAGGGTGAGCGGCGCAAAAGCTCAATGCGCCTTGCCCCGCGCCTTCTGCAGGCCGTGCAGGATCATCGCGACGATCCCGCCCAGCACCAGGCCGACAATGGCCGAAAGCACGGCATAGGTCAGCCAGCCCAGGACGCCGCCCAGCGCGCCAGTGCTGACTTCCACCGCGTGCTGCACCGCATGGGCGGCATCGGACGGGCCGTGCACGCCCAGTTCGTGGAAGCCATGGATGATGATCCCGCCGCCGACCCACAGCATCGCCGCCGTGCCGACCACCGAAAGCACCGCCAGCAGGCGCGGCATGGCGTGGAGCAGGCCCGCGCCCAGCTTTTTCTCGAAAGCGCTGTCGCGGTGCTTGACCAGGTGCAGGCCGATATCGTCCATCTTCACGATCAGCGCGACCACGCCGTAAACCGCAATGGTGATCACGATCCCGACCACCGCCAGGATGATCGCGCGGCTGAGCAGCGGTTCGCCCGCCACTTCGGCCAGGGCAATCGCCATGATTTCAGCCGAGAGGATCAGGTCGGTGCGGATCGCCCCGCTGGTGCGTTCTTTCTCGAATGCCTCAGGATCGGTGATCGCGTCTTCCAGCGTCTCGCCGTGCTTTTCGCCGCCCAGCTTTTCCAGCACCTTTTCCGCGCCTTCGAAGCATAGGAACAGGCCGCCCGCCATCAGCAGCGGAGTGACGGCCCAGGGCAGGAACTGGCTGAGGATCAACGCGGCGGGAAGCAGGATCAGCAGCTTGTTCTTCAAGCTGCCAATCGCGATCTTCCTGATGATCGGCAGTTCCCGGTCGGGGGTGAATTCGGTGACATAGGAGGGCGTGACCGCCGCATCGTCGATCACCACGCCCGCCGCTTTCGTCCCGGCCTTGGTTGCGGCAACGCCGACATCGTCGATCGTGGCCGCCGCCGCCTTGGCGATCACGGAAATGTCGTCAAGCAGCGCGACTAGGCCGGTGGGCATGGATCGGGAACTCCTGAAGGGGACTTCCCGATCCTGTGCGGCACTTGGCCCGGCAGTGCAAGTGCCCTTAGCGCAGCAACTTTTCCAGCATGATCAGCGTGGCATCGCCTTCCACGGCGTGCGGAGTGAAGCCCTTTTCGCGCTCCAGTTCGATCGCGGCATGGTTCTCACGGTCTTCCAGCGACATCACGCGGCGCAGGCCCCGTTCGCGTCCGGCTGCCGCCAGAACGTCCAGCAGAGCCCAGCCCACGCCCTGGCCGCGCCAGTTCTTGCACACCGACACGGCGATTTCGCCCGTATCCATCGCCGCGTCGCAGGCCAGCAAGGCATGGCCGACCACGGCGCCGGCATCGTCAAAGGCGATGAAGCTTTCGGTGCCCTTGTGATCGACCTCGACCATCGGGGCGAGCTGTTCATGCGTCAGGTGCTTGTGCGCGGTCAGAAAGCGGAAGCGGCGGTCCTCGTCGCTGACGCGGTCGAAAAATTCCGCCAGCAGCGCTTCGTCTTCGGGCGTAACCGGGCGGACCGAAATCACCTTGCCCGAACGGGTCGGAATCTGCTGAACCTGGGGAGCATTGTTATCGGCGCTCATCACGGCCTCCTTGTTGCGTTGCGGCATCTGTTAGCAGTTGCAGCATGGGCTTCATTGACCTTGCGCAAACACTTAGACCAAGGTTGCGCTGACCGCACCCCTTTTTCCCTTGCATTCCGCCGCAAACTGGCTAAGGCCCGCCCCTTCTTCCGGGCAGACCGGCGGAAACTTGAAGAAAGCCGGAGGGGCCCCGCAATCCCGCGGATCAGCCAGCGATCGGTTAGAATGATGGAAGGAAGCTGCCGTGGCTCTTTATGAGCACGTGTTCCTGGCACGCCAGGACCTCAGCCAAGCGCAAGTCGATGCGCTCGCTGCCGCCGCCACCGAGATCGTTGAAGCAGGACAGGGCAAGGTCACCAAGACCGAGACCTGGGGCCTCAAGAATCTCGCTTACAAGATCAAGCGCAACCGCAAGGCGCACTTCGTGATGCTCAACATCGATGCCCCCGCTGGCGTCGTGGCCGAGTTGGAGCGCCAGACCGCCATCAACGAAGACGTGATCCGCTGGCTCACCGTCCGCGTTGACGAGCATGAAGCTGGCCCGTCGGTGCAGATGCGCAAGCAAGACCGTGAGCGCGCCAAGCGCCGCGAACGCGAGGAGTTCTAAGCAATGGCCCGCGCATTTTTCCGCCGCCGCAAGTCCTGCCCGTTCTCGGGCAAGAACGCGCCGAAGATCGATTACAAGGACACGCGTCTGCTGCAGGGCTACATGTCCGAACGCGGCAAGATCGTGCCTTCGCGCATCACCGCCGTTTCCGCCAAGAAGCAGCGCGAGCTCAGCCAGGCGATCAAGCGCGCCCGGCACGTGGGCCTGCTGCCCTACCTCGTGAAGTAAGGGGAGAATACCGATGGATATCATCCTCCTCGAACGTATCGAGAAGCTGGGCACGATCGGCGACGTCGTAACCGTCAAGGACGGCTACGCCCGCAACTACCTGCTGCCCAACAAGAAGGCGCTGCGCGCCAACGAAGCCAACCGCAAGGTCTTTGAAGCCAACCGCTCCAAGATCGAAGCTGACAACGCGGCCCGCCGCGGTGAAGCCGAAGTCCACGCCAAGGATGTCGAAGGCAAGTCGGTCGTGCTGATCCGCGCTTCGTCCAACGCTGGCCAGCTGTACGGTTCGGTTTCGGTGCGCGACATCGTTGACGCCCTGAACGCCGATGGCGCGAACCTGTCGAAGTCGATGATCGTGCTGGAACGCCCGATCAAGACCATCGGCGTGTTCGACGTGAAGGTTGCCCTGCACCCTGAAGTCGCCGTGACGGTCAAGGTCAACGTCGCCCGCTCGCCGGACGAAGCTGAACAGCAGGCTGCCGGCGTCGACGTCATCGCTGCCATGTTCGAAGACGACGCTGCCGAGGCTGCTGCCGCGGCTGGCGAATTCGAAGCTGGCAACGGCGAAGAAGTCGAAGCGCAGGCTCCGGCTTCGGACGAAGCCGAAGGCTAAGCCTTTCGCTCAAGCGATACGGATCAGGGGGTGCTTCGGCGCCCCCTTTTTCGTATCCGCCCGCCGGATTGGCAAAGCACCTGTTTTATGGCAATATTTTTGCCATGGAACCAAAGCCAGACAATCACCAGCGTGCTACTCGTGGCGGCGCCGGTGTCCTCGCTGTCACCGGTGTGATGTTGCTTGTCCATATGGGCAAGGGCGCCGATTCGCTATTCGATTTTGTCCTTCTGGGCCTTGCTGGTGCAGCCCTCATTTGGGCTTCGTTCCGCCTCGCCCGGTTCGTCCGCGATCATGGTGGAGAAATTGGCGAAGCGCGGTTCGACACCCGTAACAAGGACTGACTGCCTCCCTGCAATTGAAATGTCATGCATTTGCGGCTAAAGGCCCGCGATGGAAAAGACAGAAAAGATCATCGCGGAATTGGTCCGCGTTTACGAAGCCGCCGTTTCAACCCTGCAAAGCGACATCGCGAATTTCGCAGCGAACGGCACCCTTCCCCCCGCCTCCCGCCGGATCGAAAAGAGCTGGTGCTATCCGGAACTGCGGGTCCACTACAACGGCGTCGAAAACCGCCCGGACTATCGCCGCTCGTTCGGCCGCCTCTCGCATCCCGGCACCTATGCCACCACGGTCACGCGGCCGCTGCTGTTCAGCGATTACCTGAGCGAGCAGCTTGACCTGCTGGCCGACGATTTCGAAGTCGAAGTCGAAGTGGTCCGGTCGGAACAGGCCATCCCCTTCCCCTATGTGATCGACGCCAGCTCCGGCCTTGCCGGGATCAGCCCGCAGGAACTGGCGCGTCATTTCCCGACTACGGAACTGGCCCTGATCGGCGATGAACTGTCCGACGGGATCGAGGTTTCGGGCCACGGCGATACCATGCCGCTGTCGCTGTTCGATGGCCTGCGCACCGATTTCAGCCTTGCCCGCCTGGCCCACTATACCGGCACCCGGATCGAGGACTTTCAGCGCTTCATCCTGTTCACCAATTACCACCGCTATGTCGATGAATTCGTCGACTGGGCGGGTGAGCAGCTGGGCAAGGATGGCTATGTCGCCCTGACCGGCGCGGGCGGCCTGCATCTCGATACGCCTGCGGCCAATGCGCGCGAGCGGCTGTCCGACACGGCATGGCGCCGCCACCAGATGCCCGCCTACCACCTGGTGCGCGAGGACAAGACCGGCATCACTCTGGTCAACATCGGCGTCGGTCCGTCCAATGCCAAGACGATCTGCGACCACCTCGCCGTGCTGCGCCCCGAAGCCTGGCTGATGATCGGCCACTGCGGCGGACTGCGCGATACGCAGCGGATCGGCGACTATGTGCTGGCCCACGCCTATCTGCGCGACGATCACGTGCTCGACTGCGTGCTGCCCCCGGAAATCCCGATCCCGGCCATTGCCGAAGTGCAGATCGCGCTCGCCCAGGCGGCGGAACAGGTCAGCGGCGATAGCGGCGCAAATCTGAAGAAGCGGATGCGCACCGGGACGGTCGCCACGACTGACGACCGCAACTGGGAACTGCGCTACACCCAATCCGCGCGCCGCCTCTCGCTCAGCCGCGCCATCGGGATCGACATGGAAAGCGCGACCATCGCGGCGCAGGGTTATCGCTTCCGCGTTCCCTATGGGACGCTGCTCTGCGTCTCGGACAAGCCCCTGCATGGCGAGATCAAGCTGCCCGGACAGGCCAACCGCTTTTACGAGGAAGCCATCGGCGCCCACCTGAAAATCGGAACCACGGCTTGCGATCTGCTCCGCGCCGAAGGGGCAAGGCTGCATTCGCGCAAACTGCGCGCCTTCCACGAGCCGCCGTTCCGGTAAACCAAATCCCTCCCTGTCGCCGCAGGCGATGGGGAGGTGGCAGCCCGCAGGGCTGACGGAGGGGCCCCTCCACCACCGCTACGCGGCGGCCCCCCTCCCCATGAGCAAGCTCACGGGGAGGATTTAGCGGGCCAGGAAATCCCGGATCGCGCGGCCCAGGTCCGGCTTGGTCACGCAGCTCATGTGCGTGCCGGGAATGACCACGTGCACCGCATCGGGCAGCGCCTCGGTCAGGGCGACCGGATCGCCATTGTCGCGGTCCTCGTCGCCGCAGACCACGGCGGTCGGCATGGTGATCGCGCTCAACGCATCCGGCGCGGTATCGGCAAAGGTGCCCAGCAAGTGCCGCACGGCCACGCGGTCCACCTTCATGCTCTTCATGAACTGCACCGCGAAATAGGCCGGATCGCCGTGCTTGACCGTTTCAAACCGGTCGATCGCATCGGTGAAGAACGCCTGCCGCCCGGTCCAGCCGGCCAGCCCTTGCAACCCCATGCCGCCCAGCACCAGCCGCGCCGGCTTCACCCCGCAGCCCACCACGGCCCGCACCGAAGTGCGCGAGCCGAGCGAGAATCCGCACAGGTCAAAGTCGGCCAGGCCGAGGTGCTGGATCAGCGCCACGAGATCGAGCGCCAGCACGTCTGCCGGATAGGCCTCCGCCTCATGCGGCGCCGCGCTCTGCCCATGGGCGCGCAGGTCCGGCATCAGGCATTCGAACCCGGCCTGGGCCAGCAGGGCAGCGTGGCCCCACTTGATCCAGTTCATCTCCGCATTGGAAAACAGCCCGTGCAGCAGGATCAGCGGCCTGCCCTGCCCCATGCGGTGCAAGGCGAGCTGCGCACCGCCATGGCCGGGGTAGAACTCGGTGGTGACATCCATCCCGCTCACCCCTTCTTCAGGTGCCGCCGCCCCAGCAGTTCCGCGATCTGCACCGCGTTGAGCGCCGCGCCCTTGCGCAGGTTGTCGGACACGCACCACAGCGACAGGCCGTTCTCGACCGTCGGGTCTTCGCGCACGCGGCTGACGAAGGTCGCCCCGTCACCGACGCATTCGACCGGGGTGACGTAGCCGCCGTCCTCGCGCTTATCGACCAGCATCACGCCGGGAGCCTCGCGCAGGATTTCCTGGGCCTGTTCGGCGCTGATTTCGTTTTCGAATTCCAGGTTGATCGCTTCGGAATGGCCGACGAACACCGGAACGCGTACGCAGGTGGCGGTCACCTTGATCTTGGGATCGATGATCTTCTTGGTTTCGACCACCATTTTCCATTCTTCCTTGGTCGAACCGTCGTCCAGGAAGCTGTCGATGTGCGGGATGACGTTGAACGCGATCTGCTTGGTGAACTTCACCGGCTCGCTGCTGTCACCGACGAAGATATTGCGGCTCTGCTCGAACAGTTCGTCCATGCCCTGCTTGCCCGCGCCGGAGACCGACTGATAGGTTGCGACGACCACGCGCTTGATCGTCGCGGCATCGTGGAGCGGTTTCAGCGCGACGACCATCTGCGCGGTCGAGCAGTTGGGATTGGCGATGATGTTCTTGGCCTTGTAGCCGTCAATCGCATCGGGGTTCACTTCCGGCACGATCAGCGGCACGTCCGGGTCCATGCGGTAGAGCGAGGAGTTGTCGATCACCACGCAGCCCGCCGCAGCCGCCTTGGGCGCATAGACCTTGGACACGTCGGACCCGGCGGAGAACAGCGCGATGTCCCAGCCGGCAAAGTCGAAATGCTCGACATTGCGGACTTTGAGCATCTTGCCGGTTTCACCGAACTCGATCTCGTCGCCAGTGGAGCGCGAGCTGGCCACGGCGGCCAGTTCCTCGATCGGAAACTCGCGCTCGGCCAGCACGTTCAGCATTTCGCGGCCGACATTTCCCGTCGCGCCAACGACGACTACCCGGTAACCCATCGCATCACTCCAAATTCAAAACCGTCATGCTGAACTTGTTTCAGCATCCATCAGGCCGGAAGCCCACACCTGTCCTTTAGGCGCAATGGACCCTGAAACAAGTTCAGGGTGACGAAAAGAAGGGAGCGGCGCAATCCGGCTTCGACAGGCTCAGCCTGAGCGGGGTTTGAAACTCGCTCGTCACTCCGGCGGCGTCACTGCGTGCCGCTGCAGGAAGGCAAAGATCGTCTCCCACAGGTGCACGCCCACCTTCGGCCCGCCGACGCGGTGGGTGTAGCCGGGATAGAGCATCATTTCGAACGGCACGGCCTGGGCCTGCAGGCGCGAGATCAGCATCGAGCTGTTTTCGAACACCACGTTGTCGTCCGCCATGCCGTGGATCAGCAGCAGCGGATCCTTGATCTTGCCCGCATCGTCCAGCGCGTTCGCCTTGGCATAGACCTGCGGTTCCTTGTTCGGATCGCCCAGGTAACGCTCGGTATAATGGGTGTCGTAAAGCTCCCACTTGGTCACCGGCGCGCCGGAAATCCCTGCGGCGTAAAGCCCCGGATCGGCCTGGAGCATCTTGATCGTCATATAGCCGCCATAGGACCAGCCATAGGTCGCGATCTTGGCGCCATCGACATAGGGCAGGCTCTTCAGGAACTGCGCCCCTGCCTTCTGGTCCTCCACTTCCACCGAACCCATCGCGCGGTAGAGCGTCGAGCCGAACTTCACGCCCCGGTTCTCGCTGCCGCGGTTGTCGATCTGGAAGAAGATATAGCCCTTGCCGACAACCGCCTGTTCCAGCGCCCCCCCCCAGCCGCGCGTGACGGTTTGCGAGGTCGGGCCGCCATAGTGCTGGAAGAACACCGGATAGCGCTTGCCCGGCTCCATCACCGGCGTGGTCATGCGCCAGTGCAGTTCGGTCCCGTCCGCCGCCTTGATCGTGCCGAAGGTCGGCGCGCGGTGGCTGGACAGGTAGGGGCCATAGGGATGACTGGCATCCACCCGGTTTTCCTCGACCCAGGCCAGCCGCTTGCCCTTGCCGTCGGCGATATAGACCTGCGGCGGCTGGTTCTGCGCCGAACGGGTGATCAGCAGCGTCTGCCCCGCCTTGTCCATGGCGGCGGTGTGGGCAAAGCCTGCCTCGCCCAGCCGCTCGATCTTGCCCGGATTGGCCAGGTTCAGCGCATAGACATTGGTGGCCAGCACATCGTCCCGCGTGGCGGTGAAATATACCCGGCCCGCCTTCTCATCGACACCGGCCAGGCCCGTGACGACCCATTCGCCCCTGGTCAGCTGGCGCCACTTGCCCTGCTTGAAATGCCAGAGATGGCCATAGCCATCGCGTTCCGACCACCAGATCAGGCTGCCGTCCTTGAGGAAGCGATAGTCGCTCGACAGGTTGATCCAGCTATTCGGCGCGGCCTTTTCAGTGAACAGCACGCGCGCCTTGCCGGTGTCCGGATCGACGGCGAGCATATCCAGCCGGGTCTGTTCGCGGTCCTGCCGCTGGACGTAGAGCGTCTTGCCGTCCGGCGCCCAGTTGACGCGGGCGAGATAGATGTCGCGGTTCGGACCCAGATCGACTTCGACCCGGCTCTTGCCATCGGGCGACAGGACGAACAGCGAGACCAGCGAATTGGCCGAACCGGCCACTGGATAGCGCTGCTGGAACGTTTTGGTGCTTTCCGCGCCAATGGCAGTGCGGGTCACGATCCCCACCGGCGCATCGTCAAACCGCTGCACGGCGATGCGGCTGTCATCAGGTGCCCACCAGTATCCGGTGAAGCGGGCCATTTCCTCTTGCGCGACGAATTCCGCCTCGCCCCAGTGGACGGTCTCCGCCTGCTCTTCCGGGGTGACCGGCAGCGGCTCCTGCCCCACCTTGCCTGCCCACAACCGGCGGTCGCGCACGAAAGAAAGGTAAGTGCCCCTGGGGCTGAGCGCGGGGTTCAGCTCATCCTCATGGCTTTGGGTCAACTGGCGGACCGAACCATCCAGCGAGGCCAGGAAAAGGTCGCCATCCAGCGGCACCAGGATCGCCTTGCTGTCGGCAGTCCAGTCGTAAGTGACGATGCCTTTCAGGTCGCCGATCCGCTGCCGCTCACGCTGCATCTTTTCCGCTTCGGACAGTTCCTTGCCCGAACCGAGCTTCAGGCTGTCGACCAGCATGGTCCACTGCCCCGTGGTGCGGTCAAAGCCCCACAGGTCATAGCGTTCCCGGTCCTCCGTTCGGCCCCGCAGCACGGTCAGCCAGCGGCCATCGGGCGACAGCTTCACCCCGCGCGGCACGGCGCCGTTCAGGCTGGGGCTGGCAAAGACCCGCTCGAAATCGAGCACCTTGGCTTCGGTCTGGACGGCAGGCGGATTCACGCCGGCACCTTCGGCATGGACGGGAACGGCCGCAAGGCAGCTTGCGGCAAGCAGGCAGGCAATGAAACGCATATCAATGTGTCGGTCCTGAAACGGAAGAAGGCGCCCTGGCTGGGCCAGGACGCCTTCGTAATCCGGTTTTGCTGCAAGAGGCTAGTGCCTCTTTGCCGCTTAGCCTTCGTCGCGAACGTCGCGGCGCTCGGCAATGCGGGCGCGCTTGCCGGTGCGGCCACGCAGGTAGTACAGCTTGGCGCGACGCACGACGCCCTTGCGGACGACGGTGATGCTGTCGATGTTGGGCGAGTAGAGCGGGAATACGCGCTCAACGCCTTCGCCGAAGCTCATCTTGCGAACGGTGAAGTTCGAACCGATGCCCTTGTTGGCGCGGGCAATGCAAACGCCTTCGTAGGCCTGAACGCGGCTGCGCTCACCTTCGATGACCTTCACGCCGACGCGCACGGTGTCACCGGGGCGGAATTCGGGAATATCCTTGGCGGCCTTGGCAATTTCCTCGGCCTCGATCTGCTGGATCAGGTTCACTGGTCCTCAGTCCTTCTCTTTTCGCCGCGCGCCAGAGGCAGACTGACCCGAGCTTCCTCATGAAGCTCCCAAAGGTCCGGCCTGCGTGACCGTGTATCGATCTCGGCCTGTTGCTTGCGCCAGGCCGCGATCTTCGCATGATCCCCCGATCGCAGCACTTCAGGGATCGTGCGCCCCTCCCACTCCTGTGGTCGGGTGTAGTGAGGATATTCAAGCAGTCCCTGTTCAAAGGACTCCTCGGAACCACTCGAAGCCGCGCCCATTACGCCGGGAAGCAGCCGAATGCAAGCGTCTAACAGCATGATAGCCGCCGGTTCGCCGCCCGACAGGACAATGTCGCCAATCGACACTTCCTCCACCTCGCGCGCGGCGAAGATTCGTTCGTCAAATCCCTCGAATCGCCCGCACAGAACGATGACCCCCGGCCCCGCCGCCAGTTCGCGCACCCGCGCCTGGCGAAGCGGCTTGCCGCGCGGGGTCATGGCGATGACGGGAACATCCGGATGCAGGCTGCGCGCATGGTCGATCGCGCCTGCCAGCACGTCCACTCGCAGCACCATGCCCGCGCCGCCGCCTGCGGGCGTGTCATCGACGGTGCGGTGCTTGTCGATCGCGAAGTCGCGGATCTGGACCGTATCGAGCGTCCACTTCCCCTCCTCCCGCGCGCGCCCAGCGAGTGAGACGCCCAGCGGCCCGGGGAACATTTCAGGGTAGAGGGTGAGGACGGTTGCGGCGAAAGTCATTGCTTATGCGGTCCAGTTCTCGACCCTGAGGCCGGGTACGTCGGCGAAATCTTTTTCATTGTTGCTGACTAGCACCAGATCATGCGCGAGGGCATGGGCGGCAATCAACCGGTCGAAGCTATGGCGGCGAAAGGCAAGCCGAGCATAGCGCCGCGCGGCTTCCAGGCCGAAATCCAGGACCGGAATGACGGTGAAGAACTGTTCGGTCCTGGCCAGGGCTTCGGTCCGGGTCGGATCGACCCCGCGCATCACTTCCGCATAGCAGATGGCCGAAGTCACGACCTCGCCGGGTTCAAGCGCTTCCACCCGGTCGCGAGCTACCTGGGACATTCCCTGAAGCAGGTAGATGCAGACGTTCGTATCCAGCAGATAGCGCGGCTCAGGCATTGCCCAGCCGCTTTCCTTCCCAATCCAGTTCCGTCGGGTCGATCGTACGATCCGCAGGATCAAGCGGCTTCAGACCAGGGCAGGATCCATAGATTCCGCTCAGGTCAATCCGCTTGGGCGCAGGCACCTTGGCCCGGATGTGCAATTCTCCATCCACTTCACTTACCGTCCATTCCCGGTCCGGTTCGATCCCCAGGGCAGCAGGCAAGCGAATGGCAACCGAGTTGCCCGACATGAAGCTTTTGGCGATGTATTCCTTGCCCATCGGGAACCTCCGTATATACACGGCGTATATACATTTCAGGAGCGACCGTCAATGAAGCGCCTGCTTGCCCTGCCCCTGCTCATCGCCAGCCCCGCCAGTGCGGAGACGATTGGCGAGTGCCAGTTCGACAGCGAAACCCTCACCTTTGCGGGCACGCCGCTGGAGCAGGCGATGTGTCTGATGCGCAAGATCGAGGTGAAGGCGGTGCGCAAGGCGCAGCCGCTGCCGCCCGTTCTGGAGCAGCTGATGCAAAGCGATGGAGCGCCCACGCCCGCGATGAAGGCAGCCGCCCTGGCCGCGTTCCCCCAGCCCTATCGCGACTATGCCGCGCAATATGCCGATGCGCCAGTGTCGAGCACGGCGGAGGGCCATCCGCTGCTCTATTACGTGATCCACGACACCTCGACCCCGTTCTATGAGCACCAGCCTTTTCCCAAGCGGCTCAACCAGGACTGGAAGGTCAACGATTTCATGCCCTACATCGACGGCACTTTCGCCGATGCTCCGGTGGCGCACATCTTCCTCAACCGCGTCGGGCAGATCTGGGCCGGGCACGAGTTCCAGGAAGGCTGGCGCGCGACCAAGCTGGAAAGCCGCGTGGTCGGCCCGCGCGCGCGCGGGCGCTTCGTCCATATCGAAACGGTCCAGCCGCGCCGCTTCCTGCCGGGAGCGACCACCCGCGCCGAAACCCACGGGCCGAAGCCGGGCTTCACCCGCGAGCAGTACCGGATGCTCGCCGCGCTCTACGTCTACGTCAGCGCGCGGGCCGGGCGCTGGCTGATCCCGGCGCAGCACAACACGGTCGATTCGACCATTCCCCAGGCCCACGACGATCCGCAGAATTTCGACTTGAAGGCTTTCGGGCGGGAGCTGGAGCGGTTCGTGAAGGCGGGGTAGCCCGATCCGGCTTCGACAGGCTCAGCCTGAGCGGAAGTTTTAGCTCAGCCCGAGCGGAGTGAGAGGCTCCCCTTGAAAACCCCGCTCAGGCTGAGCCTGTCGAAGCCGGGTTGCAAGGAACAGCGTCCGCCGGAAAATCAATCTTCGGCCGCAAATGCCGCAGTTATGACCAAACGCGCGTGATCCCATTCGGGCACGGCTTCAGCGCGCATCGGGACCATGAACTTCTTGCCCGGCTTGCCATCGACGGAGGGGCGCTGGATTTCCAGCACGTCGCCAGCGCCAAAATTGTCCACCGCGATGCAGGTGCCCAAGGCTTCGCCATCGGTCGAGACGGCGGGAAGGCCGATCAGGTCGGCGTGATAGTATTCGCCCTCTTCCAGCGGGGGCAGAGCCGAGCGCGGGACAGTGAGCGCAGTGCCGCGCAGCTTTTCCGCTGCGGTGCGATCCGGCACTTCGGCGAAGGAAGCAATCGCCCCGCCCTTGCCATCGTCACGCAGCTTTTTGAGCGTCAGCGCGGAAGCGTTGAAGGCGCGGAATCGCCGGAGCGAATCCACGCCTTCACCAAACAGCTTCAAGCGGACCTCGCCCCCCACGCCATGCGCACCGACGATGGCGGCCAGCGTAACGGGGCGATCGGCCAGCAAGGCTTAGCCTTCAGCCTGTTCTTCGGTGGCTTCGGCAGCCGGAGCTTCAGCAGCAGCTTCTTCAGCGGCCGGAGCTTCTTCCACGGCCGGAGCGGCGGCGGCAGCGGCAGCTGCTTCTTCAGCTTCGCGGGCCTTTTCAGCCTTTTCCTCAGCGCGGTCCTTGGCCTTCTGGCCCGGCTCACCCTTCTTCGGGTTCAGGGTAGCGGCGCGCTCCTTGATGCCGGCCTTGTCGAGCATGCGGGCAACGCGGTCGGTCGGCTGGGCGCCAACGCCGATCCAGTAACGCACGCGGTCTTCAACCAGGCGCACGCGGTTTTCGTCGTCCTTGGCCAGCAGCGGGTTGTAGGTGCCAACCTGCTCCAGGTACTTGCCGTCACGCGGAGCGCGGCTGTTGGCAACGACGATCTTGTAATAGGGGCGCTTCTTGGAGCCGCCACGCGAAAGACGAAGAGAAACGGACATTTGAATTACCTTTCTAACAAATCACTTTAACTGCGAAATCACTTCTTTTTCATAAGATCGTCGAGCGCGGGCGGGATCACTCCGCCGCCCAGACCGGGCAGGCCGCCAGCGCCACCGCCCAGCCCCGGCATGGCCGCTCCCAGGCCGCCCTTGCCGAACAGCTTGGCCAGACCGCCCAGACCGCCCATCTTCTTGATCTGCTTCATCGCGCGCTCCATTTCCTGGTGCATCTTGAGAAGCTTGTTCACGTCCTGGACCTGTACGCCCGAACCCTTGGCAATGCGGATCTTGCGCTTGGCGTTGAGCAGGTCGGGACGGCCGCGTTCCTTGGGCGTCATCGAACCGATGATCGCATCCATGCGCAGCAGAACCCGGTCATCCATGCCGCTGGCGTCCATCGCCTGCTTGGCCTTCTTCATGCCGGGGAGCATTCCGGCCAGAGCGCCGAGCCCGCCCATCTTCTGCATCTGGCGAAGCTGGCTGCGCAGGTCGTTCATGTCGAACTGACCCTTGGCCATGCGCTCGGCCATGCGCTCGGCTTCTTCGTGCTCGATCGCGGCGGCGGCCTTCTCCACGATGGAGACGACATCGCCCATGCCCAGGATGCGGCCCGCGACGCGGCTCGGCTGGAACACTTCCAGCGCATCGAGCTTTTCGCCGACACCGGCGAACTTGATCGGCTTGCCGGTGACATGGCGCATCGACAGCGCCGCACCGCCGCGTGCATCGCCGTCCATCCGGGTCAGCACGACACCGGTCAGGTCGATCTGCTCGGTAAAGGACTTGGCGACGTTGACCGCGTCCTGACCGGCCAGCGAATCGACGACCAGCAGGACTTCCTTGGGCGTGGCGATCCGCGCCACGGCCTGCATTTCGTCCATCAGCGCCTGATCGACGTGGAGACGGCCCGCCGTGTCGAGCAGCAGGACGTCAATCGCCTGCAGCTTGGCTGATTGCAGGGCGCGGGTGGCAATTTCGGTCGGCTGCTGGCCCGGCACGATCGGCAGGGTCGCCACTTCGACCTGCTCGCCCAGCACTTTCAGCTGTTCCTGTGCGGCCGGGCGGTTGACGTCGAGCGACGCCATCAGTGCCTTCTTGCCGTACTTTTCCTTGAGCAGCTTGCCCAGCTTGGCGGTCGTCGTGGTCTTGCCCGAGCCTTGCAGGCCGACCATCATGATGACCACGGGCGGAGCGGCGTTCAGGTCCAGCCCCGGCACGTCCTCGCCGCCGAGCATGTCGACCAGCGCGTCGTTGACGATCTTGACGACCTGCTGGCCCGGCGTGACCGAGCGCAGGACGTTCTGGCCCACGGCCTTTTCAGTTACTTCGTCAATGAAGCGCCGGACCACCGGTAGGGCGACGTCAGCCTCAAGCAAGGCGATTCGCACTTCGCGCATGGCATCGCGAACATCCTGTTCGCTGAGCGCACCACGACCGCGCAGCCTGTCAAAGACAGTACCAAGCCGGTCTGAAAGGGCGTCAAACATGCGCAAACCGCTCCAAAACGCGAAAAAAGCCGGTGGGCGAAACCTCGCCGACCAGCTTACCGCTCAAGTACTCAAAAACCTGAAGAATGGTGGAGCCTAGCGGGATCGAACCGCTGACCTCTACAATGCCATTGTAGCGCTCTCCCAGCTGAGCTAAGGCCCCGTGCCATTCTTTCCGACAGACCCTGGGAGGCCCGTCGCCCTTGCGATCATTCGCGAGAGGCCGCCCCTCTAGTGGCGACCTTCGCGCTTGGCAAGAGGTTAATTGTCGTCGTTGTCACCATTATCGTCGATGCCAACGCCCAGGTCGTCATCGCCGCCCAGATCGACGTCATTGTCGGGCGAATCGCCGTCATCGTCGATGTCCAGATCGGCATCGGCCAGGTCGGTATCTTCAACGACTTCCACCTTTTCCTTCTGAATTTCTTCATAGGGAATCGGCTGCTTCGACTTCAGCACCGGCTCGGGATGCCAGGCATAGCCGCATTCGATGCAAGTGACCGGATCGTCCTTGCCCAGATCGTAAAAGCGGGTGCCGCACTTCGGGCAGCCGTGCTTGGCGCCCCATTCAGCCTTGGCCATAGAATTCCTCACTTGCGCTGGCCCACCGGGGCCTCGCGGAAAAAAGCTTAATACGTATTGGGAGGCAGTTGCGCCAGTCCCAGCGCGGGCGCGCCTTGCCATAGCGGGACCGCGCTGTCAAAAGCCGCGCGCATTTTACTGACTTGCATCCGTCGCAGGATGATCCCGTCATTCCGGCGCAGGCCGGAACCCAGCAAGACACAAGGTATCGCGCAGCGATGCTTTTTTGCGGGGACTGGGTCCCGGCCTGCGCCGGGATGACGAATGGGATAGACCTTTGACCGCTCCAGCCAATTCCGCCCCTCGCCCGCGCCGTTTCCTGCCCAGCGGTCCACTGAAAGGCACGATCCGCGTTCCGGGCGACAAGTCGATCAGCCACCGCTCGATCATGCTGGGCGCGCTGGCCGTGGGCGAAACCCGCGTCACCGGCCTGCTGGAGGGCGAGGACGTTCTGGCCACCGCTGCCGCCATGCGGGCCATGGGGGCCACGGTCGAACGCACCGGCGAAGGCGAATGGTCGGTCAGCGGCGTCGGCGTTGGCGCGCTGCTTCAGCCGCAGGCCCCGCTCGACATGGGCAACTCCGGCACTTCGACCCGCCTGCTCATGGGCCTGATCGCCAGCCACGCGATTTCCGCGACCTTCATCGGCGATGCCAGCCTGTCCAAGCGGCCGATGGGCCGCGTGATCGAACCGCTCAGCCAGATGGGCGCGGCGTTCGAGGCGAGCGAGGGCGGCCGCCTGCCACTTACCCTGCGCGGTGCGAATCCCGCCGTGCCGATCGCATACCGCCTGCCGGTCGCCAGCGCCCAGGTAAAAAGCGCCGTGCTGCTTGCGGGCCTGAACACCCCGGGAATCACCACCGTGATCGAGCCGGTGCCGACCCGCGACCATTCCGAACGGATGCTGCGCGGATTCGGCGCGGAACTGGAAGTAGAGACCGATTCCGCCGGGGTCCGCACGATCCGCATTCGCGGCGAAGCGGAGCTGAAGCCGCAGACCATCGAAGTGCCGGGCGACCCGTCCTCCGCCGCTTTCTTCATTGTCGCCGCGCTGATCGTGCCGGGCAGCGAGCTGGTGATCCAGAACGTCGGACTGAATCCCACCCGCGCCGGTCTGGTCGAAGTGCTGCGCCAGATGGGCGGCGACATCACCGAACTGAACGCGCGCGAGGTCGGCGGCGAGCCGGTGGCCGACCTGCTGGTGCGCCATTCCGCGCTCAAGGGAATCACCGTCGATCCTGAAATCGCCCCCAGCATGATTGACGAGTTTCCGGTGCTCTTCGTCGCTGCTGCCCTTGCCGAAGGGACCACGGTCACCACCGGTCTGGACGAATTGCGCGTCAAGGAATCGGACCGGCTGACCGCCATGGCCGAAGCGCTCGCTCTGGCCGGGGCCACGGTTGTCGAAACCGAGGACGGTCTGACCATCACCGGCACCGGCGGCGAAGCGCTGCGTGGCGGCGGGCCGGTCGTCACCCACCTCGACCACCGCATTGCCATGAGCATGGCCGTGGCCGGCCTGGTCAGCCGCGACGGGGTGGAAGTGGATGACACCCGCCCTATCGCCACCAGCTTCCCGCAGTTCGAAAGCCTGCTGGACGGCCTGCGCGGATGAATGAGACCCTGGCCAACCTGATCGGCTTTGCCGGCACGGCCTGCATCATCTTCGCCTATGCCTATTCCACCGCGCGGGCTGCGCCGAATCCCTTCGTGCAGCACGGCGTCAACCTGCTGGGCGCGGCTCTGCTGACCGTATCGCTGCTGGTGAACCTGAACCTGGCCTCGCTGGTGCTGGAAT
Organism: Novosphingobium sp. NPDC080210; assembly: GCF_050281025.1. Taxonomy (NCBI): domain Bacteria; kingdom Pseudomonadati; phylum Pseudomonadota; class Alphaproteobacteria; order Sphingomonadales; family Sphingomonadaceae; genus Novosphingobium; species Novosphingobium sp. NPDC080210. Next base: position 113,115 of record NZ_JBNNWL010000001.1, on the reverse strand, counting down.
TCTTCTGGGCGGCCATTGCCTTGTGGGGCCTGGCCAAGGCATGGCGGCAGCGGAGGCAACAGGCATGATCATCGCGGTCGACGGACCCACCGCTTCGGGAAAAGGAACGATAGCCAAGGCGCTGGCCGCGCATTTCGGCTTGCCGCATCTTGATACCGGACTGCTCTATCGCGCAGTCGGGCGGCAATGCGCGCTGGACGGCGGCAACCCGGACGACTCTTCCGACGCGCTGAAGGCCTGCGCCTTCCCCGATAGCCTGCTGGACGATCCGGAACTGCGCAGCGAGGAAAGCGGCGGGCTGGCCAGCCGCGTCTCGGTCCACCCCGGCGTGCGCCAGGCGCTCTATGAACGCCAGCGCGGCTTTGCCCTGCAAAGTGGCGGCGCGGTGCTCGACGGGCGCGACATCGGCACGGTCATCGCGCCAGAGGCAGAGGTGAAGCTGTTCGTCGTCGCCTCGGTCCCGGCCCGCGCCGAACGCCGTTTCCGCGAAATGCAGGCCGCGGGCCGCGCCGTTTCGCTGGCCGAGATTTCCGCCGACCTGGAAGCCCGCGACAAGCGCGACCGCGAACGGGCCGAAGCCCCGCTGACTGCCGCGCCGGACGCGGTGCTGCTCGACACCTCGGACCTGAACCGCGAAGCCGCCATCGCCGCCGCAATTGCCATTGCCGAGGCCAAGTGCCCCCACTCCTGACCCTGCTCGCCCCCGTCGCCGCGCGCGACTGGATCGAGGCCAAGGCGTTCCTGGAGCGCTTCACCGGGGTCAGCCACGATGCGCTGCATGTGATCGTGGGCGTGGCGGTGCAACTCGTCCTCGCCGCACTGTTCCGCACCTCCATCGCGCGGTTCTGGCCCTGGGCCGTGGTCTTGCTGGCTGAACTGGCCAACGAATGGAACGACCTCAGGATCGAGCGCTGGCCCAATCTGGGCGAGCAATTGGGCGAAGGCGCCAAGGACCTGGCCCTGACCATGCTGCTGCCGACGGTCTTGCTGCTGGCGGTGCGGTTCTGCCCGCGCCTGTTCCGGCGCTGATCTGTTGCGGTTGAACCCGCTGCTTTGGCGGGTTAGGTCCGGCGTCATGACCAAGCTCCCCTCTGCCAGCCTGCTCCTCCTCGCCCTCGCCGCCTGCGCCCCGGCGGTGCCCCGGCTGGCCCCGATCGAACTGACCGAGCAGGAGGCGCGCGGCTATAGCTTTGCGAAGGCCAATTGCGCTGGTTGCCACGCCATCACCGCCAACGCCGCATCGCCCAATGTCGAATCGCCGGACTTCCAGGCGGTCGCCAACATGCCCGGCCTGACCCGCGAAACCCTGCGCAATTTCCTGCGCGATTCGCACAATTATCCCGCTGCCATGAATTTCACGGTCGAGCCGGGCCAGGTCGAGGATCTGACCGCCTATGTCCTGACCCTGCGCAAGGCGGATTACAAACCGGAAATCTAGTCCCTCGTCATTGCGAGGAGCATAGCGACGAAGCAATCCAGGGCGGCAAAGGACGCGCCCGCCTTCCGGCGTTGCGCCTGCGGCCTGCTTGGAATGGTTCACGCAAAGGCGCGGAGAAGAAAAGAGGCGCGAAGGTGTTGTGCTTGCGGCTCTGCTGCTGGCTGCTCATTGACCGCTGAAATCGCACCGGATCAGGCAAGCGCCTGCGGCGGCCATCCTTCGCGCCTTCCCTTCTTTTCGCGCCCTTGCGTGAATCGATCCAACAACCCGGCTTCGACAAGCTCAGCCTGAGCGGGGCGCGGGACGGATTGGGTGGTTAGTCAAACAGCCCCACGGCCAGTTCCGCCCAGACCACCAGCAGCGCCAGCACCACCAGTCCGCTCGCCGCCAGCCTGGCAGGGCGGCCCATTTGGGCGCGGGCGGCCAGTTCCAGGCCCAGGCCGGTCAGGCCGAGCAGACCGGCGGCCACCACGAAGTCGCCCGGCCCCCAGTTGACCTCGGCCGTGAACTGCATGGCCACGGCGGGCACGATCAGGACGGCGGCGAACAGGCTCCACAGCGCGGCGCGGGCGGTTGCGGTAAGGCCGGGGTGGCGGATCTGGGCGCTGCTCATCTGTCAAAACTCCGCAAAGGGAGAAACAGTCCTACGCCTTCCCGGCGTCCATGGCCACTTCTACTGGGAACCGGATTCGCAGCAAGCCTCCGTCCGTCGCACCGGCACGTCCAAACGCGCCATTTTCCTTGCATTTGCGCGCGCTCGCGCATAAGGGCGGCGCGTCTGGCAAGGCCTTTGGCCCTGTCCGGCGCGGTGGAAGGCATCCGGCCCCCATCGCAGTTCGGCCCTTTTGGCCCGCCCCGGGATGGTCCCGAAGGCGGAGGAAGACCGGCGGAAACAACCGCCTGGCCGGAAACATCGGTATAGGAAACCAACCTTATGGCGTCTACCGCCAACCCCACCCGCGACGATTTCGCGGCTCTCCTTGACGAATCGCTCGGCGGCGCTGCCGACGGTGGCTTTGAAGGCCGCGTGGTCAAGGGCACCATCACTGCAATCGAAGGCGACAAGGCCGTTATCGACGTCGGCCTGAAGAGCGAAGGCCGCGTGGCCCTGCGCGAATTCGCCATGGCCGGCCAGCCCCACGGGCTGAAGGTCGGCGATGAAGTCGAAGTCTATGTCGACCGCGTCGAAAATTCCGAAGGCGAAGCCATGCTGTCGCGCGACCGTGCGCGCCGTGAAGCCGCCTGGGACAAGCTGGAAAGCGAATTCGGCGAAGGCAAGCGCGTCGAAGGCGTGATCTTCGGCCGCGTCAAGGGCGGCTTCACTGTCGACCTCGACGGCGCCGTGGCCTTCCTGCCCGGCAGCCAGGTCGATATCCGCCCCGTGCGCGACGTGCAGCCGCTGATGGACGTGCCGCAGCCGTTCCAGATCCTCAAGATGGATCGCCGCCGTGGCAACATCGTCGTCTCGCGCCGCGCCGTTCTGGAAGAAACCCGCGCTGAACAGCGTTCGGGCCTGATCTCGAACCTGGCTGAAGGCCAGATCATCGAAGGCGTGGTCAAGAACATCACCGATTACGGTGCATTCGTTGACCTGGGCGGCATCGACGGCCTGCTCCACGTCACCGACATGAGCTACAAGCGCGTGAACCACCCGAACGAAGTCATCAACATCGGTGACACCGTGAAGGTCCAGATCATCCGCATCAACCAAGACACCCAGCGCATCAGCCTGGGCATGAAGCAGCTGGAAAGCGATCCGTGGGAAGGCGTTGCCGCCAAGTACCCGGTTGGCGCCAAGCTGCACGGCACTGTCACCAACATCACCGAATACGGCGCCTTCGTGGAGCTGGAGCCGGGCATCGAAGGCCTGGTCCACGTTTCGGAAATGTCCTGGACCAAGAAGAACGTCCACCCCGGCAAGATCGTTTCGACCAGCCAGGAAGTCGACGTCATCGTTCTGGAAGTCGACAGCGACAAGCGCCGCGTTTCGCTCGGCCTCAAGCAGGCCCAGCAGAACCCCTGGGAAGCTTTTGCAGAAAAGCACCCGGTTGGCTCGACCGTCGAAGGCGAAGTCAAGAACGCGACCGAATTCGGTCTGTTCATCGGCCTGGATGGCGACGTGGACGGCATGGTCCACATGTCCGACATCGCCTGGGGCATCTCGGGTGAAGACGCCCTGGCTCTGCACCGCAAGGGTGAGCAGGTTTCGGCCATCGTCCTTGACGTCGATGTCGAAAAGGAGCGCATCTCGCTTGGCATGAAGCAGCTTGAAAAGGGTGCTCCGGCCGCTGGCGTCGCCGCTTCGGCCTCGGGCCTGAAGAAGGGCGAAGTCGTCACCGTCACCGTTCTCGAAGTCCGCGATGGCGGTCTGGAAGTCCAGGCTGGCGAAGACGGCGCGACCGGCTTCATCAAGCGCAGCGACCTGGGCCGCGACCGCGACGAACAGCGTCCGGACCGCTTCCAGGTTGGCCAGAAGCTCGACGCCATGATCACCGGCTTCGACCGTTCGAAGAAGCCGAACTTCTCGGTCAAGGCCCGCCAGATGGCCGAAGAGAAGGAAGCAGTCGAACAGTACGGTTCGTCGGATGCCGGCGCTTCGCTCGGCGACATCCTCGGCGCCGCTCTGAAGGCCAAGAAGGACTAATCTCCTTCCGCCGACAGGCTGAAACCAAAGGCCCGTCCGGAGCGATCCGGGCGGGCTTTTGCTTTTGACAATAGCCCAGCACTTACACGCCCCCGCTCAGGCTGAGCCTGTCGAAGCCGGATTGGTCAGAAAGATTCACGCAAAGGCGCGAAAAGAAGGAAAGGCGCGAAGCAATCCGCCGCCGCAGGCACGAGTCTCCCTCCGGTGCGTTTGAAGCGAGCAAAGAGCCGCAAGCAACAGAACCGCAAGCGCACCCCCTTCGCGCCTCTTTTTCTTCTCCGCGCCTTTGCGTGAACCATTCCAAGCAGGCCGCAGACACAGCGCTGGATGGCACCCACACCCCATGCCGCCCTGGATTGCTTCGTCGCGAAGCTCCTCGCAATGACGAAGCAGAATCCCGACCATTCGTGGTGAGGAGGCCCCGAAACCGCAGGTTGAGGGGCCGTCTCGAACCACAGCACCAAATCCGGTCCTTCGAGACGGCGCTTCAGCCTGCGGCTTCAGCACCTCCTCAGGACGAACGGGCTGGTTCCAAACCCCCGCTCAGGCTGAGCCTGTCGAAGCCGGATTGGTCCAAATGAACACCAAGAGACACGTTCGCCCCCTCGCCTTGCCCGCAAATCTGGTGTTTAATCGCGGCGGGAGAAAACCATGCTCGAAATTCACCAGTTCCCCTGCCTGTCCGACAACTACGGCTATCTCGTTCACGATCCGGTGAGCGGCGAAACCGCCTGCATCGATACGCCCGATGCCGATGCCTATCTGCGCGAGGCCGGGCACAAGGGCTGGCAGATCAGCCAGATCTGGAACACCCATTGGCACCCCGACCATGCCGGAGGGAACGAGGCGATCAAGGCCGCCACCGGCTGCACCGTGATTGCCCCGGAAGGCGACGCGGGGCGCATTGCCGCAGTGGACCGCACGGTCAAGCACGGCGACGTCGTCATGCTGGGCGAATGGGACGCCGCCGTGATCGACGTGGGCGGTCATACGAATGGCCATATCGCCTATCACCTGCCCGATGCCGACCTGGCCTTCGTGGGCGATTCGCTGTTCGCGCTCGGCTGCGGGCGCATGTTCGAAGGCACCCCGGATCAGTTCTGGGCGAGCCTGTGCCGGCTGAAAGCCCTGCCCCCCAGCACGATCCTGTACTGCGCACACGAATATACCCAGTCCAACGCGCGCTTTGCCCTCCATGCCGATCCCGACAATGCCGAGCTGGCCAAGTACGTCGAAGCCATCGCCAAGGCGCGCGCGGCGGGCAAGCCGACCGTGCCCTTTGCCCTGGCGCGGGAGCTGGCAACCAATCCCTTCCTGCGCGCGGACGATCCCGCCATGCAGGCCCGCTGGGGGGGCGGTGACGCCGTGGCCACCTTTGCCGCCCTGCGCGGGGCCAAGGATACCTTTTAAGCAATAACCGGCCCCACCGCGATCGCGCGCCGTGCCGGGACGAGCACGCGCGCAGCGGTGCCGCGCCGAATGGGGGAACGTTCATGAAAGCTCTTGTCGTCAGCACCTTGTCCCAGGATCTCTCCGGGCTGGCCTATACCGAAGTTCCCATGCCCAAGCGCAAACCGGGCGAAGTGCTGGTGCGGATTCGCGCCGCCTCGCTCAACTTCCCCGACCTGCTGATGACAAAGGGGGAATATCAGTTGAAGCCCGACCTGCCCTTCATTGCCGGGCTGGAATTTGCCGGCGAAGTGGTTGAGGCCGATGCGGACAGCGGCTTTGCGCTGGGCGATCAGGTCTATGGCGGGAACAAGACTGGCGCTTTCGCCGAATATGCCTCTGTCCCGGCACGCGCCGTGACGCGGATGCCGCACGGCATTGGTTTCCCGGCCGCCGCAGCTCTGGGCGCAGCCTATGGCACGGCCTATACCGGCCTGGTCGAACTGGGCGGCCTGAAGGCAGGGCAATGGGTGATGATCCACGGGGCCAGCGGCGGGGTCGGACTGGCGGCGGTGGAACTGGCCAAGCGGCTCGGCGCACACGTTATCGCCACCACCGGCACGCCGGACAAGGTCGAACGGCTGAAAGCGGCCAGCGATGCCGATGCGGTGATCCTGGCGGAAGGCCGGTTCCGCGAGCAGGTCGCCGACCTCACTGGCGGCGCGCTGTGCGATCTGGTCTATGATCCGGTCGGCGGCGACATCTTCGACGAAAGCACCCGCTGCGTCGCCTTTGGCGGAAAGCTGCTGGTGGTCGGTTTTGCCGGTGGGCGCATCGCCGACATTTCAACCAACATTCCGCTGATCAAGGGCTTCTCCGTCGTAGGCGTCCGCGCCGGCGAATATGCCCGCCGCTTCCCGGAGCGCGGCAAGGCCATCCGCGAAGCGGTCGCCACCCTCGCCGCCGACGGCCGCCTCAACCCGCACATCGACCGCGTCCTCCCCTTCGCCCGCTGGCGCGAAGCCTACGAAGCCATGGCTGCGCGGGGCATCGTGGGGAAGATCGTACTGGAACCGTGAGGGGTGCATCTAAAGGGTATGCGCCAACGGCCCCGTCACCCCGGCGCAGGCCGGGGCCCAGTAGACCTTGCGCTGGGTCACAGGGGTAAAAAATCTCGCGCAGAGAACGCAGAGGTCGCAGAGGTGTAGTGCTTTTGGGCGCTCCGGCTTTCCAGTTTCCGGAAAGGAAATGAGATAGAGCCTGCGGCGGCAGCAGCACATCTCTCTGCGCTCTCTGCGTTCTCTGCGCGAATCCCTTTGCGCCCTTTGCGCCTTTGCGCGATCCGTTATTCCCGTTCGTCCTGAGGAGGCCATGAAGCTGCAAGCTGAATGGCTGTCACGAAGGACCGCGAATAACGCCCAACGAAAAAGGGCGGCCTCAGCGGGCCGCCCTTTCCCTCTCCAACTGTAAAAATATCAGATGCCAGCGATGGCTTCGTCGACCAGGGCCTTGTCGGCCGAGGCGTCGTGCTGGGCGGCGATCAGGGCCTGGGCGGCACCGGCGGCTGCGGTGGCAGCCTTGGCGCGCAGTTCGTCGATCGCGCCGCGTTCGGCAGCGGCGATCTTGTCTTCGGCCATCTTCTCGCGGCGCTTGATCAGGGCCTTGGTGTCTTCGGACGCCTTGGCGACGATGGCCTGAGCCTCGCCCTTGGCATGCTCGAGCATTTCGGCGGCTTCCTTTTCGGCGCCAGCGATCTTGTCGGCATATTCCTTGCGCAGGGCTTCGGCTTCGGCGCGCAGCGCCTTGGCTTCGTCCAGCTGCTTGCGGATTTCGTTGATCGAGGAGTCCAGGCCCGACGTAATCGCGCCCGGAACCTTCTGCCACACCAGAATCAGGATCAGCGTGGTCATGGCCAGAGCCACCCACATGCCCGGCGTGACGAAACCGAAAGCCATCGGTTCGGCGTGTTCGGCGCCGTGCTCGGCAGCGGCGGCCAGCAGGCTGAAATTAGCCATTGAGCGCTTCCTTCACAGCAGCCGAAGCCGCCTTGGCATCAACCTTTGCCCCGGTCAGACGGGCGACGATGTCCCCGGCCGCTTCGGCAGCAACGGCTTCGATTTCCTTGAGCGCACCATTGCGGGCTTCGGCGATGCGGGCCGTAGCTTCGTTCAGCCGCTCGTCGATTTTCGCATCGGCCTTGGCCAGGGTCTTTTCGCTCGCGGCGGCGGCGTCTGCCTTGGCCTTGGCGATCAGCGCCTGGGCCTGGGCCCGCTGCGCATTGGACTGGACGCGCCAGGCCTCTTCCTGCTCGTCGGCAGCCTTGCGGGCAGCTTCCGCTGCGGCGAGATCGTCGGCGATCTGCTTGTCGCGTGCTTCAACGTTCGCCATCACCTTGGGCACCATGCCCCGGCCAATGACGAAGAAGATGAAGCCGAAGAACACGGCCATCCAGAAAATCTGGCTGGCATAGGTTGCGGCAAGCTGGGAAATCTGAGGCATCGTGGCGTCCGCATCTGCCCGGCCCGCGTCCGCCCCGAAACAGGGCGGCGCGTAGCCGGTCGGTCAGTCAATCGTAGGTCTTAGGCGACGAAAACCAGGATCATCGCGATGACGAACGAGAGCAGGCCCAGAAGTTCGGCGGCGGCGAAGCCGATGAACAGGCGGCCCTGCTGGCTGTCAGCAGCACCCGGATTGCGCAGCGCGCCTTCGAGGAACTTGGCAAACACGTTACCCACGCCGAGCGAAGCCAGGCCCGCACCAATGGCGGCAAGACCAGCACCGATCATCTTTGCGCTTGCAGCGTCCATTTCAAAACTCCTTTAGAAAAAACCGTTTGGGATGAATGTTCGAAAACTTAGTGGAGGTTTTCCGCGTCGTTGAGATACAGCGAAGTCAGCAGCGCGAAAACATAGGCCTGGATGCCGGCGACCAGCAGCTCGAGAGCGCAGATCGACACCATCAGTATGAAGCTGGGCACACCAACCACGCTGCCCCAAAGCGGGCCGGCGTTGGCGGCGTCGATCACGAAGCTCGACAGCACTTCCAGCAGAACGTGTCCGGCCATCATGGCAACGAAGAGACGCAGTGCGAGGCTGAACGGGCGGACGAGGAACGACACCACTTCGATGATCGGAATCAGCCACAGCAGCCACCAGGGCGTGCCGTGCGGAACGAACAGCGAGAAGAAGTGGAGGCCATGGCGCCAGAAACCGACGATCAGCACGATCGAGAACGACAGGATCGCCAGGACGCCGGTCACCGTGAAGTGGCTGGTCGGCGTGAACGGGTGAATGCCAACCAGCATCAGGGGCATCAGGCCCAGGAGGTTGGCAAAGAGGATGAACATGAACAGCGAGAAGATGTAGGGCACATACTTCTTGCCGGCCGGGCCGATGTTGGCGGCCAGCAGATTGTCGATGAAGCCGGTGAAGCTTTCGACGGCCATCTGCCAGCGGCCGGGGACGAGCTGACGCTTCATCCCGCCTGCCACGAAGGCGAACAGCACCACCGAGGTGATCGCCATCCACAGCGCGGAATTGGTGAAGGGGATGGAGTAGCCCGCGATCGACCAGTGATCGGTGCCGAACAACGGCTCGATCGAAAACTGGTGCATGGGATCGACCTTGGCCTGTTCGGCTGCCACGAGTCCTGCCTCTTTCAAATCGGTCTGATGCCCCCGGTCGCCATCCCTAGTCGGATCGCGGCGAAGACATCCTGATGATGTTCCTGAAGGAGACGACGATCCCGAGGATCATCACCACCATCAGACCCCAGGGCGATGTTCCGGCAAATCGGTCAATGACCCAGCCGATGAACGCACCGCCGCCGATTCCCCCGATCAACTCGGCGAGGACGCGGTTGCCCATGCGGTAATTCGCATCGGCTTCGGCGCCCGCGATCGGCTTGTTGCGCTGTTCTTCCCGCTCGCGTGCGGCTGCTAGCCGCGCTTCGAGCGCGTCGATCCGCGCATCTTCGCCGATGGGCTCTCGGGCAGGTTTCTCGTCGTTCATGCCTTGCTCCTTTTTAAGGGAAACTCAGGGCACGCACACCGGTTGCCCGCCGAGGGCGCCGACCCCTTAGCAGGCCCGGCCCTCAAGTCAACCGGCACAAAAAAGCCTCTCCGCAAGGTCTTGCGGAGAGGCTCGATTTTTGCACCCGTTAAGGGACCTTACGGACAGCGCGCATCGCGCAGCGGAGCAGCGCTGGTGCGGGTTTCCCAGTTGCCGCTGGGGCCCTGGTACTTTTCCCCTACCTTCGTCTGCGAAATCAGCAGGCAGCCGGACGTGAAGGCATAGTCCTCCACCGTGGCGTGCTGTTCCTGCGCCCTTTGCGCGTAAAGCGCGCGGCGCTTGATGTTGATATCCTCGGCCATGCGGCGAATCTCTGCGCTCGGCGGGACCGGATAGCCCAGGTAGCCGTCCATCTTTTCGCCCACCTGGCCGGCGGCGCGGGCGGCGGCATAGGCCGGATCGCGGTTCTGCGCCTGCGCGGCCGGAGCGGTAAGCGCGGACACCCCCAGGACGACGACGCCGGTGGCCAAGGCCACGAACGAGGCCTTTGCGGCGAGAGGAACAAGCTTCTTCAACATGACAAATCCTCAAAAAATGCCGGAGTTTTCATCAATCGTGTTCTTGGCATCCGCCGCGAGCCGATAGACGACCTCCTGCTTGATGTTGATGTTCAGCTCGATGACGATGGGCTTGTCCGGCGCTTTCACCGAAACGCACCCGCCCAGCGCCATCGCGCCTCCCACCAACGCGGCCAGGGCGAATTTGCCGCTCTGGCCCGACCGCCGTTTCCCAAGATTGCTAGCCTGCATGGACAAGTCTTTCGCAAGCCGGGCGCGGTTGGTCAATTCATCGCTCTTCATGGACTGTTCCTGCTGTCTGAATCCTGAATATCATCTGTTTTTTCGTCAGGCTTCGGGGCTGGCTGGGGAGTGACCGGCACGGCGTTCGGCTTGATCGGCGGCAGGTCTTCCGGATCGGGACTGACCGGCGTGCCGGGCCGCAGCGTGGGATTGCCCGCGGCGTCGATCAGGCCCAGCGTGCGCGGATCGCGGACATAGGCCGGGTCGTAGAGCGACTTGAACGAGGTCACCAGCTGATAGAACGGCGCGCGGATGTTCACGTTGAAGCGAATCGGCAGGTTGCCCAGCTGGCGGGTGATGAAGTTGCGCTTCGCCCCCGGCCCCTGCCGCACCCCTTCGAACCGCATGTTGGTGACGATGTCGCCGTCGATCTTGCCGTCGATCCCGATTTCCATGCGGGTAAAGTCCAGGCTGCGCAGCGTCTGAAAGGCGAAATTGCCCATGGCCGACAGATCCTTGTAGGTCAGTTCGCCGACATAGGAGACATTGCCGCCCGGCGGGCGCGAGATCAGCAGGCCCTTCTCGATCCGCCCGCCCTCCTCGTCAAAGACCAGCGGCAGGGTGCCATCGAAAATCCCGGTGGCGTTGATATTGGCAAGGTCCAGCTGCTGGACGAACTTGGCCGCATTGGCCCCCTGCAACTCCAGCGTGAAGCGCCGCACTTCGGCATTGCCCAGGACCATCCGGGTCGGCAGCAGTTTCAGCGTGCCGTCGATGAATGGCCACTGCGCGCCGTTGACCACCAGTAGCCGGTTCGGCTCCAGCTGGAATGACAGCACGCCATCGAACACCTCGATCCCCGGATTGATCGAGGCGATGCGCAGCCGCTGGTCCGGTGCGGTCACCATGCCGAGCAGGTCGGTAAAGACCACCGTACCCTTTGCGCCCTTGACCGGCCCGAAGGCGGCGGCAAAGTCCAGCCCCTCGCTGCTGAACTTGCCAGTGCTGGTCACGCCTTTGGGGTTCCAGTCGATCCGGCCATCGCCTGTCACCGTGCCCTTGGCCAGGGCAATGACGCCGCTGGCGTAATAGCTGAGCGTGTCGGGCTGAAGCTTGCTGTCAAACAGGATGCCGGGGAACTTCAGGTTGGCATGGCCGACTGCCGTGCCGAGGTTGTGGACGATGTCGGCCAGAACCACTTCGCGGTCGCTTTTCGGCTCGCGCAGCAGGGTCTGTGCGGTGATGACATTGCCCGCCAGCCGCAGCTTCGCATCGCGCCCGGTCAGGGTGTAGAACCGGCTGGGCTGCGCGCGGTCGCTGACTTTCAGCGATGCGCCGGTCAGGTCGAGCACGCTATTGGCAAAGCGCAGCCGGCCTTCGGCTTCGGTAATATCCAGCGGCACCGCGAACAGCCTGGCTTCGGTACCGGAAAAACGCCCGGACACCACTTTGCCGAGCGAGCCGGTGAAAGCGGCGACCTTGATCACGCTGGGCTTGTCGACCGGCCCCATTGAAACGTCCAGATTGCGCAGCGCCAGGGTGCCGGGCCAGGCCGCGCCAATCGCGCCGCTGCGCAGGCGTATCGGCGTCGAGCCTATCGTCCCGACCAGGTTCAGCCCCGCCGTTCCCGCCGCGATTCGCAAGGCCCGTCCATCGCTGCGAACGATTGCCCCGCTTCGCCCCGGGCAAAGGGTCAGCCCGCGCCGGGTGAGCTTCAGGCTGCTGATGGTCAGGCTGTCGAAGGCCACCGGAACGCAGCCGCGCCACATGGAAAGGCCGCCCCGCTGCGACCAGTTGCCATCAATCGGCAGGTCCAGACCGCGCACTGCCCCGCCCGGCAGCGGACCAGACAGCAGCGCGCGACCGGCAAAGCCAAGCTCGCCGCGCGGCAATTGCACCACGCGCAGTTCGGGTAAGGCAATCGCGCTGTCGCCCGCGCGGTATTCGGCCAGCCGCAGCCGCGCTTCCATGCCGCCCCCGGCCTGCCTTTGGGCAAAGCCATCGATGCGCGGCAGGCCCGCCCCCGCCGTGGCGAAACGCCCGGCAAAGCGCGGGCCGCCCGGCATTCCCAGCGTCACGGCAAAGCGGTTGAGCGCCACCAGCCGCTCTCCGCTGCCGCCGGTCAGTTCCGCGCTGGGCAGCAGGATCTGGGTTACGCCGCCGCTCTGCCGCACGCTGTAATCCCCGCGCAGCGCCGATCCGCGCTCTTCGCGGGCCAGGGCGTCGCGCATCTTGCGCGCCAGCGGGGCAAGCAGCGAGCCCTCGCCCGATTTCTCCAGACCATTCAGGGCACCCAACAGGGCAGGACCACCGCGCAGCTCGCTGCCACGCAGGTTCCCCTCGCCTTCGATTCGCGCCATCCGCTCACGGCTGCGCAGCGTCCCTTCCGCAGCCAGCGCCCTCATGCCGGAACCGCCCAGGTCAATCCCCGCGCCGTTCAGCCGATAGGATGCGACCAGATCGCCCTGGGCAAAGGAAAAGCGGCCCTTGCCGGTCAAAAGGTTCGCGCCGACGGTTCCCACCCCCGGTTCGCGCGCGGCCAAGGCAAAGCTGCCTTTTACCGTATCGAAAGCCTTGCCCGTGCTGACGTCCAGGTCCAGCGTAGCGGAGCGTGTCCGCACTCCCGGCTCCGGGCAGGACAGGTCCGACAGGCGCAAAGGTCCGGCAAAAGCCGCTCCACCGCCCGCACTGCGCACTTGGCCGAAGGCGGTAGTCGGTCCGGCCTGGCACCCGCCAAAGTCCAGCCGCGGCGCGACTGCAGCGATGGTGCCGGCAAAGCTATTGCGCAGGTTGCCGCTGCCCTCGGCCTTGAAGCCGACCACGCCGAAATCGCCATCCAGCCGCGCCCGCGCGTCGACCAGCGCCAGGTCCAGGTCGGGCAGCCCCTGCGGCCCCTCCGCGCTGGGCGGGCCGAAGATCACCGGATCGAGCCGCCCGAAGCTCAATTTCCCCTGGCGGTAAGTGCCGTATAGCCGCGCCCCTTCCAGCCGGACCTTGCCCAGCACCGGAATGCCAAAGCGCGGCTCGAACGACACGGTGGCGCGGGCAATGGTCAGGTCGGGGCGGCGCGGATCGCCGATCACCACGTTGCGGATGATCTGGCGGCGCGGTCCGATCGACTCGATCTCGTAAGTCCCTGGAATGTTCAGGTCTTCCAGCTTCCCCGCGATGATCGAATTGGCGATTCGCTCGCGCGCCAGCCAAACCACGCCCAGCAAGAGGATCAGGACTATGCCGAATGCGGCCAGCGTGCGCCGTACCCAGCGCCGTCGAGGCGAAGAGATAGCTTCCGTTTCTGGATCAGAGGGTTCGGCCTCAAGCTCGGACATAGATCGCTACACTTGCGCCCTCGCCCTGCGAAAGGCAATGGATTGGGGGGACGACATTCCGTCAGGGGACGCCGCTTGGCAGACGAAACGCGCGAGAAGCATGACGGCTCCGGACACCGCGCCCGGCTGCGCGCCCGCTTGCTGGGCGGCGGCGATGCCGCGCTGGGCGACCACGAAGTGATCGAATACCTGCTGATGACCGCGATTCCGCGCAAGGACGTGAAACCGCTGGCGAAAAGCCTGCTGGCGCGGTTCGGCGGATTGGCGGGCGTGTTCAATGCCGATCCGTCCGCCTTGGCCAAGCACCCAGGCATGGGCGAAACCAGCGCCGCCGCGCTCAAGATCGTTGCTCTCGCCACGCGCCGCCTGGCCCGCACCGGGGTTCAGGAACAGCCGGTGCTGTCCAGCTGGCAGGCGCTGATCGACTATCTGACCGTCGACATGGCGCACCTTCGGCATGAGCGGGTGCGCGTGCTCTACCTCGATACCAAGAACCGCCTGGTCAGCGACGAGGTCCTGTCCGAAGGCTCGCTGGACGAAGCCGCGATCCACCCGCGCGAAGTGGTGAAGAAGGCGCTCGACCTGGGTGCGGCGGCGCTGATCATGGTGCACAACCATCCGTCCGGCTCGCCCGAACCCAGCCGCGCCGACATCCAGATCACCAACCGCATTGCCGAGGCCGGGCGGCTGCTGGGCATCACGCTGCATGACCATGTGATCGTCGGCAAGGAAGGCCACGTCAGCCTGCGCGCCAAGGGGCTGGTCTGATGTGCGTCGCGGCCATCGCCTGGCAAGCCGATCCGCGCTGGAAGCTGGTGGTCATCGGCAACCGCGACGAATACCACGCCCGCCCCGCCGCTCCGCTGGCACCGTGGCCGGACAGCCCCGTGCTGGCCGGACGCGACTTGCAGGCGGGCGGCACTTGGCTGGGGGTGAGTGCAGGCCGCTTTGGCCTGGTCACCAACCTGCGCGTGCCGGGCTATCCCAAGCCGGAACTTGCTTCACGCGGGAAGCTGATCACCGACTGGCTGGAGGGCCGCGCGCCGGTCGGGATCGAGGCGATGAACCCGTTCAACCTGTGGCTGGCGGGCGCGGACAGCCTGCGCTTCGTCTCCAACTATCCGGATTCGCATGAGGTGGAACTGGAACCCGGCATCCACGGCCTGTCCAACGGCGCACGCGGTGATCGCTGGTTCAAGACCGCGCGGCTGGAAGAAGCGCTGGCGCTGTGGCTGGCGGGGGAGCAGGAGGCGGACAGGCTGTTCGATCCCCTGCGCGATGAAACGCCGGAATCGGGCGATCCGGAGGATGCCTTCTCCTCTGTCTTCATCCGCAACCCCACCTATGGCACGCGGTGCTCGACCGTGGTGCTGGTCGATCACTCCGGCCAGGGCCAGATCCGCGAACGCAGGTTCGATTCCAGCGGCGCCTGTATGGGCGAGACGGTGCTGGATTTCACCTGGCCGGTTTAGAATACTATCCGCTCACCCTGAGCCAGCCCGAAGGGTGCTTTGCACAACCCGGCTTCGACAAGCTCAGCCTGAGCGGGGTTGTTGTAAGCGTGTTTTAGTAAAACCGTTCGTCCTGAGGAGGCGCTGAAGCCGAAGGCTGAAGCGCCGTCTCGAAGGACCGCGTTTGGCACTGTGGTTCAAGACGGCTCCTCAATCTTCGATTTCGGACCCTCCTCACCACGAACGGTTTTGTGGTTGTGCTTATTATCTGCGGCGGCCCAGCACCCCCCGACTTTTCCCCCGCCCCTTGCCATTCGCCCTCCCCCGCCGTAGCGGCAGCCGCAACCAGCCAAGGAGTCGATGATGGTCCCCCGTTATGCCCGCCCCGCCATGACCGCGATCTGGGAGCCCGAAGCGCGCTATCGCATCTGGTTCGAGATTGAGGCCCACGCGACCGAAAAGCTGGGGGAACTGGGCGTTGTCCCGCCCAGCGGCGCCAAGGCGCTGTGGGACTGGTGGGCCACGAACCCGGCCATCGACGTAGCCGCCATCGACGCGATCGAGGCCGTGACAAAGCACGACGTCATCGCGTTTCTCGACTGGGTGGCCCAGCAGGTTGGCCCCGAAGCGCGCTTCATGCACCAGGGCATGACCAGCAGCGACGTGCTGGATACCACGCTGGCCGTACAGCTTGCGCGCGCGGCGGACCTGCTGCTGGCGGACCTTGACGACCTGCTCGCCGCGATCAAGCGCCGCGCGCTGGAGCACAAGTACACCCCCACCATCGGCCGCAGCCACGGCATCCATGCCGAGCCGACCACCTTCGGCAAGAAGCTGGCCGAAGCCTATGCGGAATTCAGCCGCTGCAAGACTCGCCTGATCGCCGCGCGCGCGGAAATCGCGACTTGCGCCATTTCGGGCGCGGTCGGTACTTTCGCCAATATCGACCCGTCGGTGGAAGAGTATGTCGCCGAAAAGCTCGGGCTTCAGCCGGAACCGGTCAGCACCCAGGTGATCCCGCGCGACCGCCACGCCATGTTCTTTGCCACGCTGGGCGTGATCGCCAGCTCGATCGAACGCCTCGCCGTGGAAGTGCGCCACTTGCAGCGGACCGAAGTGCTGGAAGCGGAAGAATACTTCTCGCCCGGCCAGAAGGGCAGCTCGGCCATGCCGCACAAGCGCAATCCGGTGCTGACCGAGAACCTGACCGGGCTGGCCCGCATGGTCCGTTCCGCCGTCACCCCGGCCCTGGAAAACGTGGCCCTGTGGCACGAGCGCGACATCTCGCACTCCTCGGTCGAGCGTTTCATCGGCCCGGACGCGACCATCACGCTCGACTTTGCGCTGGCCCGCCTGACCTCGGTGGTCGACAAGCTGGTCGTCTATCCGGAGCGGATGCAGAAGAACCTCGACAAGATGGGCGGCCTCGTCCACTCGCAGCGCGTGCTCCTCGCCCTGACCCAGGCCGGGCTGGAACGCGATGCGGCTTACCGCCTGGTCCAGCGCAATGCGATGAAGGTCTGGGAAAGCGACGGCCAGCTGAGCCTGCTCGACCTGCTCAAGGCCGACCCGGAAGTCGCCGCTGTGATGAGTGCCGAGCAGCTCGAAGAGAAGTTCAACCTCGATTACCACTTCAAGGCCATCGACACGATCTTCGCCCGGGTGTTCGGGGAGTAATCACCCTCTCCACCCCACCCGTCACCCCGGACTTGATCCGGGGGGCAGCTGGCACGGCTCCGGTTGCGCATGACCCACTGGGCCCCGGCCTGCGCCGGGGTGACGGATGGAGTCGCCGGTCGATTGGCTTCTCCCGCCGCCGTTTCTTGCCACACCACGTCACCCCGGACTTGATCCGAGGTCCATCGGGAGGCAAACCCGTGCTTGGTTTAGCAGGACGGCGAAGCGTTTTGCCTGCCAACAAACAACGGGCACTGGCGAGACATGGACCCTGAAACAAGTTCAGGGTGACGGTTGAATGAAGCAGGCGAATTGGGGGCCTCGATGAAGCGCATTCTCAAATGGACATTCGGCCTGCTGCTGGTCGCGCTGCTTGGCCTCTTCGCGTTCGGCTACACGCCCGATACCGATGCCGCCGCGATGCGCGCGAAATATGCCACGCCCGCGTCGCAATTCGTCGACCTGGGCGGCGGAGTCAAAATGCATGTCCGGGATGAGGGCAACCGCGACGGACCGGTGCTGGTCCTGCTCCACGGATCGAATGCCTCGCTCCACACCTGGGAGCCGTGGGTAAAACGGCTGAAAAGCAAGTACCGCATCATCAGCCTGGACCAGATCGGCCATGGCCTGACCGGGCCGAACCCGACCGGGCAGTATGACAACCTGGCCTTCGTCGGCACGCTCAATACCGCGCTGGCCAAGCTCGGCGTATCCCGCTTTGCCGTGGCGGGCAATTCAATGGGCGGCTGGGTCGCGTGGGAATATGCCCTGGCCTATCCGGACAAGCTGACGCACCTGATCCTGATCGACGCCGCCGGTCCGCCGGACGATCCGAACAAGAAATTGCCCATCGGCTTCCGCCTTGCCCGGATGCCGGGGATCAGCAGACTGGCAGAGATCATTACGCCGCGTTCGCTGTTCGAAAAGTCGCTGCGCGGTTCGGTCTCGAACCAGGCCATCGTCACACCGGAAATGGTCGACCGCTATTGGGAACTCAACCGCTATCCCGGCAATCGCGGCGCGACTCTCGCCCGCTTTGCGCAATTTTCCGGGCGCAACCGCAATGCAGATCAGGTCAGCCAGATCGCCGTTCCCACGCTGATCCTGTGGGGCGCCGAGGACAAGCTGATCCCGGCAAGCGGGGCAGACTGGTTCGCTGCGCGCATTCCCGGGTCGGTCAAGATCGTCTATCCCGGCATTGGCCACATTCCGATGGAGGAAGCTCCTGACCGCTCGGCGGCGGACCTGGATGCTTTCCTGTCCAGCCCCTTTCCTTCCGCGCCCAAGCAGCCTAGCATTGCCCCGGTAAAGCCCTGAGCCGATTGGAAGGAAGCCCATGCAACTGATCCGCACGCTCCTGCTGCTCATCGTCACGATTGCGCTGGTCGCCTTCATCGCGATCAATTGGCAGACGGTGCCGCTCAACCTCTGGCCCTTGCAGGACGGGAACTACGTCCATTTCGAATGGCCGGTCGGGTTCATCGTCCTGGTTTCGATCGCGCTTGGCTTCGTGCCGATGTGGCTGCTGCACAAGGGTGCGCGCTGGCGCATGAACCGGCGGATCAGCTTTCTCGAAAACACGCTGAAATCGGCCAGCCAGTCCGATCCTTCGGCCATTGCCACATCCACCCAACTCGAAGCCCGTCAGGAGCCACCGGCATCCCCGCTATGACCACCAATCCGATCTACCTCGCCCTCGACTTTCCCCGGCTCGAGACGGCTATCGCTGTCGCGCAAAAGGCCAAGGCCCACATCGGCGGGGTAAAGCTGGGGCTGGAATTCTTCTGCGCCCATGGCCACCACGGCGTGCTGGAAGTGCACAAGCTGGGCCTGCCGATCTTCCTGGACCTGAAGCTGCACGACATTCCCAACACCGTCGCCGGCGCGATGCAGGCGATCCACGTGCTGGAACCGGCCATTGTCACGGTCCACGCCGCAGGCGGACGGGCGATGATGGAAGATGCCAAGGCCGCTGCGGGAGAGAACTGCAAGGTCGTCGGCGTCACCCTGCTGACCAGCCTGGACGGGGGCGACATGGCCGCAACCGGCATTTCCGGCGAGCCGCAGGATCAGGTCATGCGCCTTGCCGAACTGGCCCGCGATTCGGGGCTGGACGGGATCGTCTGCTCTGGCCACGAAGTCGGTGCGGTTCATGCCATGTGGCGCGACGGGTTCCTGGTGGTTCCGGGCCTGCGCCCTGCCGAAGCCTCGCTTGGCGACCAGAAGCGCGCGGTCACCCCGCGCCAGGCTCGCGACGCGGGAGCGAGCGTGCTGGTGATCGGCCGCCCGATTGCCCGCGCCGAAGATCCCGCCGCCGCTGCCCGCGCAATCGAAGCAACGCTTTGATATCCGGGCCGTTGCATTCAGGTGGGGGCAATCTGACAGGGATTAGCAGCGCGGGGCTTAAGCACAGGAGATAGTGCCATGAAAAAGCTGACGTTTCTTCTCGCTCCGCTCGCCCTCACCCTGGCCCTGCCCGCCGCCGCGCAAGGGCCGGTTGGCCAGCCTTCGATTGCGGCGAGTTCGACGCTCCTGTCCCTCACCGCGCAGGGCAAGTCGACCCGCACACCCGACCTCGCGGTATTCAACGCAGGCGTGGTCACCCAGGGCGCGACTGCCAGCGAAGCGCTTTCGGCCAATGCCGCAGCCATGAACCGGGTGATCGCCACGCTGAAGAAAGCGGGCATTGCCGACAAGGACATCCAGACCAGCCAGATCAGCCTGAACCCGGTCTATAGCCAGCCCGAATATGGCCCAAACGGCGTGCCGCGCCAGGAGCCCCGGATCACCGGATACCAGGCGGTCAACAACGTCACCATCCGCAGCCGCAACGTCTCCGGGTTCGGCAAGGTGCTGGACGCGCTGGTTGCGTCGGGGGCCAACCAGGTGAACGGCCCTTCGTTCCAGATGGCCGAACCTGCCGCCGCCCTGGATGAAGCGCGGCTGGACGCAATGAAGGAAGCGCGCGCCCGCGCCGATCTCTATGCCCGCGCCGCTGGCCTGCGCGTGGTGCGGATCGTTTCGATCAGCGAAAGCGGCGGCTTTGCTCCGCCCCAGCCGGTCTATGCCCGCGCGATGAAGGCGGAAATGGCCGCTGCCCCCACGCCCATCGCGGTGGGCGAGGTAGAAGCCGAGGTGAGCCTGAGCGTACAGTTCGAACTGGCGCCCTGATCGCAGGCAGGCTAGGCGCGCGGCATGGCTGCGCGCACCCAGATCAAGATTTGCGGGATCAATTCCGCCGGCTCGCTCGAAGCGGCAATCGCCGCCCGGGCGAGCCATGCCGGTTTCAACTTCTTCCCGCCCTCCCCTCGCTTTGCCGCGCCTGACCTGGCGGGGCAGCTTTCGCAAGCGGCGGCGGGCCGGATCGTTCGCGTCGGCGTTTTCGTCGATGCAGACGATGCCTTTCTGGCCCAGACCCTCGCCGCTTCACCGCTCGATGCCCTGCAATTCCATGGCGCGGAAAGCCCGGAGCGCGTGGCCCAGGCCAAGGCCCACTTTGGCTTGCCAGTCTGGAAAGTCCTGTCGGTTTCCGCGCGGGAGGACCTGCCCCGCGCCCAGAACTATGCCGGCGCGGCGGATTTCCTGTTGCTCGACGCCAAGACGCCCAAGGGCACGCTGCCCGGCGGCATGGGCCTCAGCTTTGACTGGAACCTGCTGAACGGCTGGCAATCGCCGCTGCCCTGGGGCCTGGCCGGCGGCCTGTCGCCCAGCAATGTTGCCGAGGCTGTCCGCAGGACCCAGGCGCCGCTGGTCGACACCGCCTCGGGCGTGGAAAGCGCGCCGGGGGTGAAGGACGCTGACCTGATCGCCGCATTCTGCCAGGCTGCCCGCGCCGCCTAGGAAAAGGGCGGCCCGTTGCCAGGCCGCCCTCCATTCGGTGTTTTCCGATCGGGTGGATTAGAACTTTACGCCGACGCCGCCAACCAGCGCGTCGCCATCGGCGACAACGTCGTTCTTGAAATAGTGGCGGTATTCGGCCTTCACATAGAACGGACCGGAGATCTTTTGCTCCACGCCCGCACCCAGGTGCCACTGGCCTTTGCATGCGTCGCAGGCCTCAGTGGTATAGCCGCCAGCACCGTAGAGCGCGGTGCCGGTTCCAGCCTTCACGCCGAGGCGGCCGGTCGCGCCGAACGCAACCTTGGTGCCTTCGGTGCCGATCTTGTCGCCCGAGAATTCCAGACCGGCAAAGGTGGTCTGGCCCAGGTCGAAGTCATAGCCCACGGCTCCGCCCCAGGTGTCTTCGCTGGTGCCGTTCGACCAGATCACGCCGCCGCGTGCTTCGACGCGGGTTTCGTTGGCCAGAGCCGGCGAAGCCAGCGCAAGCGAGGCGAGCAGCGGGAGGACGATCTTACGCATTTGAAACTCCTTTACGATTCAGCCCCGGTACAGGGGTCGAGGAGCTAAGTAGGAACCGTCAGCTTGCGCGCCGATGAACTACGCGTTCAGAAATTGCACAAACCTGAATTTATGTGGCCAAGTTGCAACACTAAGTAACAAGTCATTGAATTCTTGTTTCCGACTGCTTCCCCTTTTGGCGCTGCGCCAAGGCTGGACTTCGCGGCCCCGCTCTGCCAAGCGCTAGGCCATCATGACTGCAAACCCGACAGCGAATTCCTTTCGCAACCAGCCTGACGAACGCGGCCACTTCGGACAATTCGGGGGTCGCTATGTCGCCGAAACGCTGATGCCGCTGATCCTGGACCTTGAGCGCGAATACAACGCGGCCAAGGCCGATCCGGCGTTCCAGGCCGAATTCGACGACTTGCTTGAACACTATGTCGGCCGGCCCAGCCCGCTCTATTTCGCGCCGCGCCTGACCGAAGAACTGGGCGGCGCGCAGATCTGGTTCAAGCGAGATGAGCTGAACCACACCGGCGCGCACAAGATCAACAATTGCATCGGCCAGATCCTGCTGGCGATCCGCATGGGCAAGACCCGGATCATCGCCGAAACCGGCGCGGGCCAGCACGGCGTGGCCACGGCCACGGTCTGCGCCCGCTTTGGCCTCCCTTGCGTGGTCTACATGGGCGCGACTGACGTGGCGCGGCAGGCGCCCAACGTGTTCCGCATGAAGCTGCTCGGCGCGGAAGTGGTCCCGGTCACCGCGGGCGCCGCGACGCTGAAGGACGCGATGAACGAGGCGCTGCGCGACTGGGTCGCCAATGTGCACGACACTTTCTACATCATCGGCACCGCCGCAGGGCCGCACCCCTATCCGGAACTGGTCCGCGATTTTCAAAGCGTGATCGGCAAGGAAGCCCGCGCCCAGATGCTCGCCCGCACCGGCCGCCTGCCCGACCTGCTGGTCGCGGCGATCGGCGGCGGCAGCAATGCCATCGGCCTGTTCCACCCGTTCCTCGACGACGCAGACGTGAAAATGCTGGGCGTCGAAGCGGCAGGCTATGGCCTGGACAAGGACCACGCCGCATCGCTGGCTGGCGGCCGCCCCGGCATCCTCCACGGCAACAAGACCTACCTGTTGCAGGACGAGGACGGCCAGATCGTCGAGGGCCACTCGATCAGCGCAGGGCTGGACTATCCCGGCATCGGTCCGGAACATGCCTGGCTGCGCGACGTCGGCCGCGTCGATTACACCAGCGTCACCGATGACGAGGCCCTGGCCGGCTTCCAGCTGCTCTGCCGCACCGAAGGCATCATCCCCGCGCTCGAACCCAGCCACGCCATCGCCGCCGTGATGAAAGTCGCGCCCACCATGCCCAAGGACAGCGTGATCCTGGTCAACCTGTGTGGTCGCGGGGACAAGGACATCTTCTCCGTTGCGGAACACCTGGGGGTGAAGCTGTAGCAGCAAAGCCCTCTCACCTTCAGGGGAGAGGGTTGGGAGAGGGGCTTTGCGCGACCGAAGGCTTACCAACTTTGCCCGCGAAAACCGCACGGCCATGTCGGAGCCTGCCTTGCGCATGTGGCTGGAACTGCGTGCCGCCCGGTTCATGGGCATCAAGTTCCGCCGCGAAAAGGTGATCGGGCCGTACATTGCCGATTTCGCCGCGAACGATCCAAAGCTGGTGATCGAGATCGACGGCGATACGCACGATGCCAATGACGGAAATGACCACATCAGGACTGGCATTCTGAACCAGCATGGCTATCGGGTGGTGCGTTATTCGAATGTGGATGTCATGCATAATCTGGAAGGTGTCTTGATGGACCTGGCGGCTGTGATTGCTGAATTGCGCCCCCCTCTCCCAACCCTCTCCCCTGAAGGGGAGAGGGCTAAGTGAGCGCGCGCCTCTCCTCCGCATTCGCCAAGGGCCGTCCGGCTCTCGTCACCTTTGTCACCGGGGGCGATCCGACGCCCGATGCGACGCCCGTAATCCTTGACGCCTTGGTCGAAGGCGGGGCCGACGTGATCGAGCTGGGCATGCCCTTCACCGACCCCATGGCCGATGGCCCGGCGATCCAGGCTGCCAACCTGCGCAGCCTGGGCGCTGGCACCAAGACCGCCGACATCTTCCGCATCGCCGCCGATTTCCGCGCGCGCCATCCGCAAGTGCCGCTGGTCCTGATGGGCTATGCCAACCCGATGACCATTCGCGGGCCGGAATGGTTTGCCGAGGAATGCCGGAAAGCCGGGGTGGACGGCGTGATCTGCGTCGACATTCCGCCAGAGGAAGACCCGGAGCTTGGCCCTGCCCTGCGCGCGGTTGGCGTTTCGCTGATCCGCCTGGCGACGCCGACCACGGATGACGCGCGCTTGCCCGCCGTTCTGGAAGGCTCATCCGGCTTTCTCTACTACGTCTCGGTTGCCGGGATTACCGGCATGCAGCAGGCCGCAGTCGGTTCGATTGCCGAGGCCATGGCGCGGATCAAGGCCAAGGCGACGATTCCCGTCGCGGTCGGCTTTGGCGTGCGCACGCCCGAACAGGCCGCTGCCTTTGCCAAGGTGGCGGACGGCGTGGTGGTCGGCTCGGCCCTGGTCGATCTGGTCGGCCAGCACGGCGCCGATGCCGCCGGACCTGTGCGTGACTTGACCAAGGCGCTTGCCGATGCCGTCCATTCCGCTAGGGAACTGGCATGAGCTGGCTAGATCGTGTTCGCAAGGCGCTGCCCTTCACGGAAAAGCGCGACACTCCCGACAATCTCTGGACGAAGTGCCCTTCGTGCAAGGAAATGCTCTTCACCAAGGAGTATGAGGAAAACCAGTCGGTCTGCCCGCGCTGCGACCATCATGGCCGCATCGGCGCCGACGCGCGCTTTGCCCAGTTGCTCGATGCAGGCTTCACCATCCTTGAATCGCCCAAGGTCAAGGAAGACCCGCTGAAGTTCAAGGATCAGAAGAAGTATCCGGAGCGGCTGAAATCGGCCCGCGCCGCCAATCCGCATCCCGACGCCCTGACCAATGCCCTGGGCAAGATCGAAGGGCACAAGGTTGTCCTGGGCGTGCAGGACTTTGCCTTCATGGGCGGTTCGATGGGCATGGCCGTGGGCGCGGCGTTCGTCGCCGGGGCGGACAAGGCGCTGAAGGAAAAGTGCGCCTATGTGATCTGCACCGCAGCGGGCGGGGCGCGGATGCAGGAAGGCATTCTCAGCCTGATGCAGATGCCCAAGACCACGGTCGCAATCCGCCGCCTGAACGCTGCGGGCCTGCCCTACATCGTGGTCCTGACCGACCCGACCACGGGCGGCGTCACGGCCAGCTATGCCATGCTGGGCGACATCCAGATTGCCGAACCGGGCTGCCTGATCGGCTTTGCCGGCCAGCGCGTGATCCAGGACACGATCCGCGAAAAGCTGCCCGAAGGGTTCCAGCGCGCCGAATACCTGCTCGAACACGGCATGATCGACATGGTCGTCCACCGCCGCGACCTGAAAGCCAAGCTGGCCAGCGTGCTGGAATTCCTGACGGCGGCAAAGGCGGCGTAATTACGGGTCCGCCAACACGGATCGACGGCTTTACCTCCCCTCCCGCCTGCGGGAGGGGTCGGGGGAGGGCTTGTGGGGATTGGCCGGAAACAGGCCCTCCCCTAACCCCTCCCGCAGGCGGGAGGGGCATTTGAAAGACTTCGCCATCTCGGACAATCCGCGGGTCCAGGCGCAGCTGGACCGGCTTGGCGCGCTGAGTCTGCCAAGCGGGCGGCTGGGGCTTGAGGTCATTCACGAACTGCTGGCGCGGCTGGGCAATCCGCACCGCGCCCTGCCCCCCGTTTTCCATGTCGCCGGAACCAATGGCAAGGGCAGCACCTGCGCCTATCTGCGCGCGATGCTGGAGGCCGAAGGGCTGACCGTCCATGCCGCGACCAAGCCGCACCTCGTTCGCTATAACGAGCGCATCCGCATCGCGGGAAAGCTTGTCGAGGATGACCTGCTGGCCGATTTGCTCAAGGAAGTGCTGGACCTGGGCGCGGACCTCTCGCCCAGCTTCTTTGAAGTGACCACGGCGGCGACCTTCCTGGCCTTCCACCGTATTCCCGCCGATGCCTGCGTGATCGAGGTCGGCCTTGGCGGGCGCTTCGATGCCACAAATGTGCTGGACGGACAGGCTGCCTGCGGGATTGCCTCGCTGGGGATCGACCACAAGGAATTCCTGCTCGCGCCCGAAAAAGGCGTTCCCGAAGAGCCGCTGTGCCGCATCGCCTTTGAAAAAGCCGGCATCGCGCGCGCGGGCGTGCCGCTGGTGACGCAGTCCTATCGGGCGGACGTGACCAGGACCGTGATCGACCACGCGATGCAGGTCGGCGCCCGAACCGCGATCCGCGATCTCGACTGGTCGGCCCGGATCGACGCGCAGATCGCTTATCGCGACCGCCATGGCGAACTGACCTTGCCCCTGCCCGCG
Organism: Novosphingobium sp. NPDC080210; assembly: GCF_050281025.1. Lineage (NCBI taxonomy): Bacteria > Pseudomonadati > Pseudomonadota > Alphaproteobacteria > Sphingomonadales > Sphingomonadaceae > Novosphingobium > Novosphingobium sp. NPDC080210. The sequence continues at coordinate 87,577 of NZ_JBNNWL010000001.1, read as the reverse complement.
CTGGCCGGAAAGCACCAGGCCGATAACGCGGCGCTGGCCGTCGCCATGCTGCGCCATCAGGACAAGGTCCACGTCTCGCCAGAGGCCATGGCGCGCGGCATCCAGGCCGCACGCTGGCCCGCACGGCTGCAATTGCTGGGCGAAGGACCGCTGACCGCACTGGTGCCGGGTCGCAAGGTCTGGCTGGACGGTGGGCATAATGCCGATGCGGGCCTCGCCATCGCCCGTCACTTTGCCGACCAGCCGCCGCTCCATCTCATCACCGGGATGCTGGCGAGCAAAGACCCTGCGGCCATCGTCGCGCCGCTGAAGGCCCACCTGCTTAGCCTGTCGGTCGTCCCCGCACCGGGCCACGAAGCACACCGACCCGAGGACATTGCCGCCCACGCCGATGTGCCGGTTCAGGCCTTTGCCGACGTGGCCGCGGCGCTAAAGGCCCTGCCGCCCGAAGGCGACGTGCTGATCGCCGGTTCGCTCTACCTTGCGGGCGACGTGCTGCGCCGGAACCGCGAGTTTCCGGACTAAGACTCCGAACGGATATGAAACCCCGCTCAGGCTGAGCCTGTCGAAGCCGGGTTGGCCAAAATCACCCTTCGACAAGCTCAGGGTGAGCGGAATACCTAGACTAATCGTCCTGCGTGCTCGGTTGGCGGACGCTCTGCACCAGATAGCCCTTGTTCCACAGCAGCCACAGCAGCAGCATCCCGGGAACGGCGGCGACCACGGTAAAGCCCCAGAAGCCCACCCAGCCCAGCTTTTCCGCCACCACGCCAGCGGGCGAGGCCAGCCAGGTGCGCCCGAATGCCGCGAAGGATGACAGCAGGGCGAACTGGGTAGCCGTATAGGCCAGGCTCGACAGGCCGGAGAGGTACGTCGTGAAGACCGTCAGGCCGATGCCGCTGGTCAGGTTCTCGGTCACGATGGCCAGAACCAGCATCCAGTAATTGTTGCCGCTAAGCGCCAGCAGCATGAACATGACGTTGGAGAACATCATCAGCAGGCCGGAGATCAGCAGCGCCCGGCCCATGCCCAGCCACAGGATGAACGGCGCGCCCAGAGCCGAACCCACGATCAGCGCGGCAAAGCCCCACAGCTTGTTGGCCGAAACATAGTCCAGATCGGCAAAGCCCAGATCAACGATCATCGGCCCCAGCATGGTCTGGCCCATGGCATCGCCGACCTTGTAGATCAGGACGAAGCCCAGGATCAGGAAGGCCCCATGGCGGCCCAGGAATTCGCGGAACGGGTTGAACACCGTTTCCTTCAGCCACTGTCCCGCGCTCATTCCGCTGGCATTGGCAAAGCGATCGACAAAGCGGCCAGGCCCGGCCCAGATCGCGCCGATGATCGCGGGGATGATGCAAAAGGCGGTCAGGCCATAGCCCATCGCCCAGCCCAGCCCCAGCCCCTCGGTCGAGGCAAGATAGACCGTCCCCGCCCCGGCGATCAGGTTGCCAGTACGATAGCCGAACTGGTTGGTCGCCGTGCCGTGCGCGAATTCGTCATCGTCCAGGATCTCGATGCGATAGGCGTCGATGACGATGTCCTGCGTCGCGGAAAGGAAGGCCGTGACAATCGCCCAGAACACGAAGGGTCCCATGTGCCCGGTCTGCGGATCGCTGGCTCCGAGTTGCCAGATCGAGACGAACAGCAGCGCCTGGACGAAAAACAGCCAGCCGCGGCGTTGCCCGAATGCCCGGGTCAGGAACGGCAGCGGCAGCTTGTCGACCAGCGGTGCCCAGAGGAACTTGATCGTATAGGGCGTGCCTAGCGCCACGGCGAAACCGATGGTGGCCGTGTCGATCCCGACCTTGGCGAGCCAGAACGTCATGGTCGCGACCAGCAGGGTCAGCGGAAAACCGCTCGAAATGCCGAGCAGGAAGGTGATCATCGGGTTCTTGCGCAGATAGGGCCGGAACAGCGGCACCCGCGTTGCCAGCAAGCCCAGACCGATCAGCACGCCAGCGAAAATGACAAAGCGAATGAGATCGACCGACATCCAGACCTTCCTTTAAATTTGGCGCGAACCTAGCGCCGAAATGCGGTATGACCAGCCCCATGGAGAGGACTTCCACCGTTCCCGGCGTGCTGCCGGGCGCTCGCCCGACTGATGGCCAGCTTGCCCTGGCCCAGACGATTGCCCAGGGCTGCACCCGCATCGAGCGCGGGATCGCGACCGTGCCCGCGTCGGTCTATACCGATCCGGCCCATTGGAACTGCGAGAAGGACAGGCTGTTTTCCCGGCTGCCGCAGGTGCTTTGCCCTTCGGCCTTGCTGCCTGAACCGAATATGGCCGTGCCGCACGATGCCACCGGCAGGCCGCTGCTGATTACCCGCGACGGCGAGGGCAAGGCGCATGTTTTCCTGAACGTCTGCCGCCACCGCGGCACGCGCCTGGTCGAAGGCAGCGAGGTCCAGTGCAGCAAGCGGATGACCTGCCCCTATCACGCCTGGACCTTTTCCACCGACGGGCGCCTGCTGGCCCTGCCCCGGCCGGAAACGTTCCCCGGCCTCGACAAGGCGGACTATGGTCTGGTCGAGCTGGAGAGCTGCGAGGCTGGCGGTCTGATCTGGTACGCGCCGCAAGGCGGGGCCGATTTCAGTCACGCGGTTACGCTGGGCGCGGATTTTGACGCCTTTGCCATGCGCGACCTGCACCTGTTCCGGCGCAAGACGCACGAGGTCGCTTCCAACTGGAAGCTGATCATGGATGCCTTCCTGGAAAGCTATCACGTCGCGCGGCTCCACGCCGCAACCATCGGTCCGTTCTTCAAGGACGGGGTGACGAGCGGTGACCAGATCGGCCCGCACCAGCGCAGCCTGGTCTGCCGCGCCGAGGAACTGGAAGGCGTCGACTTCACCGACATGGCCGCACTGCGCCGGATCGGCACTTTCGCCTATCAGCTGTTCCCCGCGACCGTGCTGGTGATCAGCCCGGATTACGTCAACATCATGGCCCTCTGGCCCCAGGCGCATGACCGCACCCTGGTCGAGGATTTCATGCTGATCCCGGAAGAGCCGCAGACCGACAAGGCGCGCAACCACTGGGAACGCTCGTGGAAACTGCTCGACGGCGGAGTCTTTGCAGGGGAGGACTTCCGCGCCGCTGCACTGGGCCAGCAAGGTCTGGAAACGGGCGCGGTGCCGCACCTGACGCTCGGCACGCTGGAAGGCGGAATTCGCCGCCTGCATGAGATCATCGCGGAGCAGATGGCGCTGGCGGAAGGCCGAGCCTGACCAGCCCACCCGCTCAGGCTGAGCCCGTCGAAGCCGGATTTCGAGCACCCACACCCTTCGACAGGCTCAGGGTGAGCGGAAAGTAACACCCAATCCCGTTCGTGGTGAGGAGGTGCTGAAATCGTAGATTGAAGCACCGTCTCGAACCACTGCGTCAAACCCTGTCCTTCGAGACGAGCCCTCAGCCTTCGGCTTCGGTCTCTCCTCAGGACGAACGGTGAAATGGGCCCCATTCCCCCAACCCTTCCCCAAATTGCCATCAGCGGCTAAGGGCAGGCGATGAACTCCCCAGAACAGCCCCGCGAAGGCGAACGCATCGCCAAATTGCTTGCCCGTGCCGGCATTGCCAGCCGCCGCGAGGTGGAGCGGATGATTACCGAAGGCCGCGTCAAGCTGAACGACGAGGTGCTGACCACGCCCGCCACCGTGCTCAAGAACCTGAAGGGCGTGACGGTGGACGGAAAGCCGGTGAAGGCGGCCGAACCGACCCGGATCTTCATCTTTCACAAGCCCGCCGGCCTGATCACGGCAGAGCGCGATCCTGCCGGTCGCCCGACGATCTACACCGCCCTGCGCAATGCCCTGCCCAAGGATGCGGGCCGGGTTATGCCGATCGGGCGACTGGACTTCAACACCGAGGGCCTGCTGCTGCTGACCAACGATGGCGAGTTGAAGCGGGCGATGGAACTGCCCGCCACCGGCTTGCCGCGTACCTACCGCGCCCGCACCTTTGGCGACGTGACCCAGGCCCAGCTGGAAGAGCTGATCGAAGGGATCGAGATCGACGGCGTGCGCTATGGTAAGATCGACGCCAATCTGGAGCGCAGCACCGGGCGCAACCAGTGGATCGAAGTGACCATCACCGAAGGCAAGAACCGCGAAGTCCGCCGCGTGCTGGAACACCTCGGGCTGGAAGTCAGCCGCCTGCTGCGCACCGCCTATGGCCCGTTCGAATTGCTGGACCTGCCGCGCGGGCAGGCGGTGGAGATTCGCCAGGTCGAAGTGGAACGCTTCCGCCGCGCGCTGGTTGGCGGCACCGGTACGGACATCAAGCTCAGCGCCCCGCAGCAGGCCCGCGCCCGCATCGCGCGTTCGGCTCCGCGCCGCAGCGAGGATGCCCCGCGCAAGCCTGCTGCGCCCAAGCCTGGCCCAGCGCGCTCCGGTCCTGCACGGCCTGGCCAGGCAAAGCCCGGCGCGCGCAAGCCTGCTCCGCGCAAGCCCGGTCCGCGCAAATGAGCCTGCGGATCATTGCCGGGGAATGGCGCGGGCGCAAAATGCAGGCCCCGGCGGGTGACACCACGCGCCCCACTGCCGACCGCACCCGCGAAACGCTGTTCTCCATGCTGGTCAGCCGCATCGGCGATTTTGACGGGCTGGCCGTCGCCGACCTGTTCGCCGGATCGGGCGCATTGGGGCTTGAGGCTCTGTCGCGCGGCGCGGCGAGCTGCATTTTCGTCGAGCAGGATGCTGCCGCGCTGCGCGCCCTGCGCGCCAATATCGGGGCCCTGCGCGCCGCGCCGCAATGCGACGTGCGAGCAAGTTCGGTCCTGGCACTGGGACCGGCCAAGGCTCCGCTTGACCTGGTCCTGCTCGATCCACCCTATGGCTCGGGCGCGGGCGCGGTTGCGCTGGACAAGCTGCAACGGCTGGGCTGGATCGGCGAAGGCACCTGGGTCAGCCTGGAAACGGCGGCTGACGAGGAACCCAAGGTCAAGGGCCTGGAAACCGTGGCCGACCGCAAGGTCGGCAAGGCCCGCATCACTCTGCTGCGGCAGCCCGCACAATAAGCCGTTCGTCCTGAGGAGGCCGCGAAGCTGCAAGCTGAGTGGCCATCTCGAAGGATCATGCGTGACGCTCTGGTTCGAGACGGAACCTCTGCCTGCGTCTTCGGCTCCTCCTCACCACGAACGGGTATTGAAAAGCTCAAAGCCTAAACCGTCACCCCGGCGCAGGCCGGGGCCCAGCGGGCGTAGCGCAAGGCCGAGCCGCCACAGAGTTTCGCACAGAGAACGCAGAGGACGCAGAGGTGAAGCGCTTTGGCGCCTCTGCTTTCCTGTTTTCGACAAGCCAATATGACAGAGCCTGCGGCAGCAAGGACACCTTTCTCTGCGTCCTCTGCGTTCTCTGCGCGAAACCCTTTGCGCCCTTTGCGCCTTTGCGCGAACCATCGCCCCCGTTCGTCCTGAGCAGCCGTGTCGATGGACCGCGCAAAACGCCGTGGTTCGAGACGGAACCTCAGCCTGCGGCTTCGGCCCCTCCTCACCACGAGCGGGTTAAACTGACTGGGGGTTTTCCTTGGCCACGGCCACCCCGATCAAGGTCGCCAGTCCTGCCAGCGAGAGCAGCAGGCCAACCTGTCCGCCCTGCCCCAGTTCGGCCATCTTCTGCGCGCCGATGGGGGTCAGCGCTCCGCCGACGATCCCGCCGACGTTGAAGGCCAGCGAAATTCCGCTGTAGCGCACGGTCACGGGAAATAGCGTCGGCAGCCATGAACCCAGCGGGCCGTAGACGAAGCCCATGACCATCAGCGCGACCGACAGCGTGACGAAGATCACCAGCAGTGAACCCGACGTCAGCCCCGCGCCGAATACCGCGCCGAGCACGATGGTCATGACCCCGCCCAGCAGCATGACCGCGCGCGGACTGGTCTGATCGGCGCGGATCACCGCCAGCAGGATGCCCAGCGCAAAGAAGCAGTTGGCCCCCAGTTGCACCGCCAGGAACGTCTCGCGCGAATAGCCCAGCGCGGTCGTCCCCTGGGCAAGCGCATAGGCGGTCGAGAGGTAGAAGATCGCAAAGCAGGCAATCGCCCCGGCCGTGCCCGCCAGCACTGCGCCAAGGTGATGCTTGAACAGGACCGCGACCGGCACGGCGGGCGGCGGCTTGCGGTGCAGCGCCTCGCGGAAGGCCGGAGTCTCCGCAATCCGCAGCCGCACCCACAGACCCAAGCCCACCAGCACGGCGCTGGCCACGAATGGAATGCGCCAGCCCCAGGCCCGGAAATCCGCATCGGAGAGGAACAGGCCAAGCAGCAGGAACAGGCCATTCGCGGCCAGAAAGCCCACCGGCGCGCCGAACTGCGGGGCCGAACCGAACCGCGCTTCCCACCCCTTCGGGGCATATTCCACCGCCAGCAGCGATGCCCCGCCCCATTCGCCGCCCAGCCCGAAGCCCTGGCCAAAGCGCAGAATGCACAGCAGCAGCGGCGCGACCCAGCCGACCATCGCATAGGTCGGCAGGAAGGCGATCAGCAGGGTGGAAACGCCCATCAGCATCAGCGAGGCGACCAGCGTCGACTTGCGCCCGATCCGGTCGCCGTAATGGCCGAACACGATCGCGCCGACGGGCCGGGCAAAAAAGGCCAGCCCAAAGCTCATGAAAGCGAACATCGTCTGCGCCGCGGTGCTTTCCGCGGGAAAGAACAGCGGACCAAACACCAGCGCCGCCGCCGTGGCGTAGATGTAGAAGTCATAGAATTCGACCGCCGTGCCGGTAAGCGAGGCGGTCAGAATACGGGCGTGTTGGCGAACCGGATGCATGGGCGCATCTGGTTGCGGCCCATCGCCCTCAAGTCAAACGAAAAGGGCGCCGGACCCGGGACCAGTCCGGGCCGACGCCCCTCGCGCGTGTCCCGCGGGACCAGTTCGGGTTACACGCCGCCAGGATTGCGGCAGCTGTCCTGCCGCTTCTTGGTGCAAACCGGATAGACCTTGTTCATCGCCTCTGGCGGCGGGGGAGTCAGTGCGCCCTTGTAGGGTCCGGCGCGATAGGCCGGATCGGCAGGCCGTGCTGGCGGGACCGCGTCGGATGCACTGGCCGGATTGGGCGGCGTGGCCGAAGGAACGCCCAGTCCCGGCGGGTTTGCCTGAATGACCGTGGGGTCTGCTGGGGTGGCGGGAGTGGCGGGGGTTGCGGGTTCTGCCGGGGTCGCCGGTTCAACGCCGGGGTCCGCCGGAATTGCGGGGGTGGCAGGCTCTGCCGGAGTGGCGGGCGTTGCAGGCGTCACCGGCGGGGTCGGGTGGCTGTGCTGGGCCAGCACGGGCACGGCGGCCAGCGACACAGCGGCAGCGCCCAGGACAAGCAGGTGCTTCATGGATCTTCCTTTCCTGGTGTGGACCGGAATCGAACGAACGCCCGGAATGCCGGTTCCGGCGCAACGCCCAGCCGCACGGCTCTTGCGCCGAACAGCTTTGTTCCCTAGCTGTTCGCGCGTGCAAGTTCCCATCGATCCCCAATCCGATCCACTGCTGAGCGGGCTGAACCCGCCGCAGCGCGAAGCTGTTCTGACGACCGAAGGCCCGGTGCTGATGCTGGCGGGGGCCGGAACGGGCAAGACTGCGGCGCTGACCGCGCGACTGGCGAATATCGTCCGCAGCCGCCTCGCCTGGCCCAGCGAAATCCTCTGCGTCACCTTTACCAACAAGGCGGCGCGCGAGATGAAGGAACGCGTCGGCCACCTGGTCGGGCCGGCAGTGGAAGGGATGCCGTGGCTTGGCACGTTTCACGCGATTGCGGCCAAGATGCTGCGCCGCCATGCCGAACTCGCCGGGCTGCAAAGCAATTACACGATCATCGATACCGACGATCAGCTGCGCGTGCTCAAGCAGCTGATCCAGGCCGAAGGGCTGGACGAAAAGCGCTGGCCCGCGCGGCAACTGGCCGGCTGCATCGACCGCTGGAAGAACAAGGGCCTGTTGCCAGCGGACCTTTCCGCTGCGGACAGCGAGGCCTATGCCAATGGCCAGGGGCAGAAATTCTACCGGCTCTACCAGGACCGCCTGAAAGCGCTGAACGCCTGCGATTTTGGCGACCTGCTGCTCCACATGCTGAACATCCTGCGCACCAATCGCGAGATTCTGGAGCAGTATCAGCAGCGCTTCAAATATATCATGGTGGACGAATACCAGGACACCAACCAGGTCCAGTACCTGTGGCTGCGCCTGCTGGCCCAGGCGCGCAAGAACATCTGCGTGGTGGGCGACGACGACCAGTCGATCTATTCATGGCGCGGCGCAGAAGTGGCCAATATCCTGCGGTTCGAACAGGATTTTCCTGGCGCGAAAGTGATCAAGCTGGAGCAGAACTATCGCTCCACCCCGGACATCCTCGCCGCCGCATCCGGCCTGATCGACGCCAACAGCGAGCGGCTTGGCAAGACGCTGTGGACCGAGCGGAATGGCGGCGACAAGGTTCGCGTCATCGGCGTCTGGGACGGACCGGAGGAAGCGCGGCGGATCGGCGAGGAAGCGGAACGGCTGGAGGGCGAGGGCGCTTCGCTGGCCACGGTCGCGATCCTGGTCCGCGCGCAGTTCCAGACCCGCGAGTTCGAAGACCGCTTCATCGCCATCGGCCTGCCCTACAAGATCGTGGGCGGCTTCCGCTTTTACGAACGCGCCGAAATCCGCGATGCCCTGGCTTACTTGCGGATCATCTCGCAGCCGAGCGACGACCTGGCGTTCGAGCGGATCTACAATACGCCCAAGCGCGGCCTGGGCGACAAGACGCTGGAAAAGATGCACCGACACGCCCGCGCGCGGGGCGTGCCGCTCAGCCTTGCGGCGGTGGAGATCGCCGACACGGACGAATTGCCCGCCCGCGCCCGCAACACGTTGATCTCGCTGATGCGCGACATTGCCCGCTGGCGCGACCTGGCCAAGCAGACAACGCCTGCGGAACTGGCCCGGACCGTGCTGGACGAAAGCGGCTACACCGCTGCCTTGCAGGCGGAAAAGAGCGCGGAAAGCGCAGGCCGGCTGGAGAACCTGGCCGAACTCGCCCGCGCCATGGAAGAATACGAAACGCTGGGCGATTTCCTCGAACACGTCAGCCTGGTCATGGACAACGAGGCGAACGATGCCGCCGAAAAGCTGACCATCATGACCATCCATGCCGCCAAAGGACTGGAATTCGACCACGTCTTCCTGCCCGGCTGGGAAGAAGGCGTCTTCCCCAGCCAGCGCGCGCTCGACGAAGGGGGGCTGGCCAGCCTGGAGGAGGAACGCCGCCTCGCCTATGTCGCGATCACCCGCGCGCGGCGGCGCTGCACCATCCTGCATGCTGCCAACCGCCGCATCTATGGCCAGTGGACCAGCTCCATCCCCAGCCGCTTCATCGGCGAACTGCCCGACGCTCATATCGAGCAGGAAAGCACGCTGTCTGGCGGGGCCTCGCTGTGGCGGGCGCAGTGGTCGGAGCACGGCGACCCCTTTGCCCACGTCGCGCGGGGCAATACGCGCGGTCCGGGCTGGCAACGCGCGGCAGCGCAAACCTATGACCCCACGCCGCGACGCCTGCCCGAGGCAACCCGCAGCGCGGCCAGCTTTGCCGCCAAGCCGCGCAGCGACGTGGCCATCGGCTCACGCGTGTTCCACGACAAGTTCGGTTACGGCAAGGTAACCGCGCAGGAAGGCAACAAGCTGGAGATCGACTTCGAAACTGCCGGACCCAAGCGGGTGATCGACAGTTTCGTGAAGCTGGCGGACTAGATCGTTCCGTTGACCAGACGGAACTGCGGTGCTGCCTGGCAACGCCGCGAAAGTTCGTCAGGTGCCCGGACGAAAATGGTGTTCTGGCCGCCCCGCCCAACTGGTTGCAAGCGGCGCTTATTCCAGTCGTAGCGGCAGGGCAGGAAACCCGCCGCGCGCATCCGCTCAACCAAATCGCCATCGGAATGGCCGTAGCGCGCACCCGATCCGTTCGTCTCCATCACCACCGCGCGCAGGCCAGGGTTGCTCAGAACTGACTGAGCGCCATCGAGCACGGCCAGCTCGTGTCCCTCCACGTCGATCTTCAGAACCAGCGGGATGCGCGTGCGGCACAGTTCGTCGAGCGTGGTCACCGGAACGGTCACGACCGGCCCGCTCTCCCGCTGCCGCGCGACCCGGTTCATCGTATCCAGCCCGGCGGTGAAAGTCAGCATGCCGGCACTTGCCGATAGCCCGCAGCAACGAAGTTCCACCCGCACACCCAGGGCGTTGAGTGCGATATTGTCGGCAAGGCTGGAGAAGGTCGACGGCACCGGCTCGACCGCAATCGCATCGGCCTGCGCGGCGCCTGCCGCCAGCACCGTATAGCTGCCCACATTGGCCCCGACATCGACGAACAGGTCGCCGGGTCGCAAAACGTGGAGCACAAAGGCCATATCGGCACACTCGTGCAATCCGGTGTACCAGTTGCCCGTCGCCCCGGTCATGCCCCGCCTTACCAGCAGCCGGGTCTCGTTCACGAACGGAAGGACTGCGGCTTGACCAAGAATGCGGCTGGCCAGCTGCCACCGCACGAAACGCGCAACCGCCGCCGCCCTGCCCGTTCGATTGAGCGGGTGCCGAACGATAAATCCTAGCAATTCCAGAAGGTTCAAGTCCGCCCCCTTTAAGCGGCGGACCTAGACCAGGTATTATTGCGGGGTCAATCCAGCCGCAGGGTTAAAGCGCCGAAACACCCAGGAAGCTGGGGACCGGGCCGTTCCACACGCCCGGCTCGTCCACTTCTTCTTCCTCGCGGCGGGATTTGCCGCGCGATTCGGCCCTCGGCGGCTTGGTGCCGTCGCGCTTGGGACGATCCTGGCGCGGCTTTTCGGCGCGTTCTTCGCGGGGGGCTTTGGCTTCGCGCGGTTCCTTGGCGGCGCGCGGCTTTCGCTCGGCGCGTTCCGGCTTTTCAGCCTTGCCCAGATCGACCGTGTAGACCGGGATCTTGCCGCCGGTCAGCTTTTCGACATTCTCGATCGCTTCCTGGTCTTCGGGCGCGACCAGCGTGAAGGCGCGGCCCGTGGCGCCGCCGCGACCGGTGCGGCCGATGCGGTGAACATAGTCGTCCGGGTGCCACGGCGTGTCGAAGTTGAACACGTGCGACACGCCCTTCACGTCCAGACCGCGCGCCGCGACGTCGCTGCAGCACAGGATGTTGATCCCGCCGTCCTTGAACCGGTCCAGCTCGGCAATGCGGGCCGACTGGTCCATGTCGCCGTGGATTTCGCCCGCCGCAAAGCCGTGGCGCTGCAGGCTCTTGGCCAGCTCGCGCACCGTGGTCTTGCGGTTGCAGAAGATCATCGCCGTCTGCACCTCATCCGCCTTGAGCAGGTGACGCAGCACTTCGCGCTTCACGCGGTTGGAAGCCACCGGAACCTTGTGCTGGGCAATGTTGGTGTTGGTCGTCGCCGGACGAGCAACCTCGATATATTTCGGATTGCTCAGGAACTTGTCCGCCAGCTTCTTGATCGGCGGCGGCATGGTCGCGCTGAACAGCAGGGTCTGGCGGTTGGTCGGCAGCTTGGAACAAATCGTCTCGATGTCCGGGATGAAGCCCATGTCGAGCATCCGGTCCGCCTCGTCGATCACCAGCAGGTCGCAGCCGGTCAGCAGGATCTTGCCGCGCTCGAACAGGTCCATCAGGCGGCCGGGCGTGGCGATCAGCACGTCGACGCCGTCGTTCAGTGCCTTGACCTGATCCCCCATCTGCACGCCGCCGATCAGCAGCGCCATCTTCAGGTCGTGGTTCTTGCCATAGGCTTCGAAGTTTTCAGCGACCTGCGCGGCGAGTTCACGAGTCGGTTCCAGGATCAGGCTGCGCGGCATCATCGCGCGGCGACGGCCGTGGGCGAGGATGTCGATCATCGGCAGCACGAAGCTGGCAGTCTTGCCCGTGCCGGTCTGGGCAATGGCGATGAGGTCCTTCATCATCAGGACGCTGGGGATCGCCTGGGCCTGGATCGGCGTGGGCGTATCGTATCCCTTCGCGATGACCGCGTTCAGCAATTCGTCGGACAGGCCGAGATCGGCAAATTTCATGGGCAGTTACAACTGTTAGAAGAGGGACGCGGGCCGAACCGGATGAAGGGTGCTCCAAGCAGCCGCAGGCTTGCCGCGGCCTAGGCGCAAAGGCCTGCAAAAGTCAAGAAAATGCGCCCGCCGCCACCATTTTGGCAGCGATCAATCGTTGATCTGGACGACCTGGCGGAAGCCGCTGACCTGGCAACCCATCCCGCTGCGCGATTGCAAGCGGTCGCGGCCCGCGCAAATCTGGGCATCAGAATTGCGCGCGACGATGAAGCCGGAATAGAATTCGCGGCCCTGGCAGCCCTTCTCCAGCCTGGCCGTGACCATCCGCCGGTCGCGCAGGAACAGCAGCAGGCGCGAATTGTCGATCGGCTGCACCCCGGAAATCGAATCCATCGTCAGGCATTTGCCGATCTTGCGCTCGACAAAGCGCGGGCCGTCGCGCTCAATCTCGCTATCGAAGCGCATGGCATCCAGCGGCATCGGCGCGGGGCGCGGATTGATCCGCACGGTCACGCGTTGCTGGATCGAAACCTGCTCCGCCGCCTGGGGCTGGAACGGATCGAGCGGGAAAGCGGCATCGCGCGGAACTTCCACCACGCCCAGTCCGGGCAGCAAGAGCACCAAGGGTGCCAGGATTTGCGCGATGGTTTGCATGGCCCCGGTCAATAGCGCCCCTGTTTGAACGACCGCTTAACCTCAAGCAGGGCCACTCGGCAAGCTTGCTCGGCAAAGGCTGCCCGGCGGGGACTCGCAACAGGCCCCCGCCCTGTGCCATAGCGCGCAGACGATGAGCCCTGCCGCCGATCCCTTCCTGTCCGAAGCCCTCGCTCTGCTTGGCCCGCGCGGCCTGACCGCCGATGCGGAGCTGATGGAGCCGTGGCTGACCGACTGGCGCGGCCGTTATACCGGAGCGGCGCACGCGCTTGCTTCGCCTGCCGATGCACAGGAACTGGCCGCGTTGGTCAGGCTCTGCGCCCGGCACGGCGTGCCGATCGTCCCGCAAGGCGGCAACAGCGGCATGTCGGGCGGCGCGACGCCCGATGCCAGCGGCGTGGCGCTGATCGTGTCGCTACGGCGCATGAACGCCATTCGCCGCCTCGATCCCCAGGGCCGCACGGTGGTTTGCGAAGCGGGTGTCATCCTGCAAGACCTGCACGAGGCGGCAGAGGCCCACGGCCTGCGCTTTCCGCTTACCCTGGGCGGCAAGGGTTCGGCCACGGTCGGCGGGCTGATTTCGACCAATGCCGGGGGCACGCAGGTCTTGCGCCACGGTTCGATGCGCGCGCAGGTGCTGGGAATAGAGGCGGTTCTGGCGGACGGAACGATCTATTCCGCGCTCACCCCGCTGAAGAAAGACAACCGCGGCTGGGACTTGAAGCAGCTGTTCATCGGCTCCGAAGGCACCCTGGGCTTGGTCACCGCTGCCACGCTGCGGCTGGTTCCGGCTGCACCTGCGCGAATGGTGGTCTGGGCCGGGTTGTCCTCCATCCAGCAAGCCCGCGCCCTCCTGCTTCACTGCGAGGCACAGGCCGGCCAGGCGCTGGAAGGGTTCGAAGTCCTGCCCCAGTCCTGCCTTGACGCGGTGCTGGCCTACCTGCCGGATGCGCGTGCACCGCTGGAGGGCAAGCACCCATGGCACGCTTTGATCGAACTGGTCGGGGACGATCCGCAAGCGACCGGAGAGGCCATGCTCGCTTCGGCGCTGGAGGCCGGACTGCTGGAAGATGCGGTCGTTGCCGCGTCCGAAACCCAGGCCGACGCCTTCTGGAACCTGCGCGAATCGATTTCCCCGGCGGAACGCGCCAAGGGGCCTGCCATGCAGCATGACATTGCCGTCCCGGTGGAGCGCATGGCAGATTTTCTGGAAGCTGCCGTTCCCGCCATGGAGAGCCGCTGGCCCGGCACCCGCGCTTTCGGCTTTGGCCACCTGGGCGATGGCAATGTCCATTTCCACGTCCAGGCTCCTGCCGGGGTGGACCGCGCCGCGTGGGAAGCGGGCGACGGCAAGGCGATCAGCCAGGCCGTGGACGATCTGGTAACCGCCTGGAACGGCACGATTTCGGCAGAACACGGGATTGGCCAGCTCAAGGTGGACGAACTGGAACGGCTGGGCGATCCGGTCGCCCTCGCATTGCTACGTAAGGTTAAGGGCGCACTTGATCCCGATGGGCTGCTCAATCCCGGCAAGCTGCTTGCGCGGCGGGCGCCAACCGCCTAAAGGCGCGAGTTCGTGCCTGCCTGGAAGTCATGCCGGGTTGGATCCGCATAGAATTCTGGAGAGAAACCCATGGCCAGCGCGCCGCAATCTGCCAACCTTCCGCTGTTCTACAAAGACCTGATGCCGCTCAACAGCCGCGATCACGGCGAATGGAAGAGCAAGACCACCGAAACCGCCAGCTGGATGGTGGGGCAGCACGCTATTCCGCTGACCGCAGAAGAATTCGTCCACGCATCGCGCAATTACCCGATCGTTTTCTCGGTTGCGGATAACCCCGTTCCGCTCGCCCTGATGGGCCTGAACGAAGGCGTGAACACCTTCTTCGACAACGAAGGCAAGCTGATCAATCCAGCCTATGTCCCGGCCTATGCCCGCCGCTATCCGTTCATGCTGGCCAAGCTGAACGCCAACACCGAAGAACTCTCGCTGTGCTTCGACCCGACCAGCGACCTGCTCGGTGATTTTGCCGAAGGCGCGGCGCTGTTCGAAAACGGCGAACCGAGCGAATCCTGCAAGGCGACCCTGGAATTCTGCCGCAACTTCGAAGAAGCCGGCTTCCGCACCCAGGCTTTCGTCGATGAACTGGTCAAGCACGACCTGCTGATGGACGGCGAAGTGTCGATCCAGCAGCAGGGCAATGCCCAGCCCTTCGTCTATCGTGGCTTCAAGATGGTCGACCAGGAAAAGCTGCGCGATCTGCGCGGCGACGTGCTGCGTTCGATGAACCAGAGCGGCATGCTGGCGCTGATCTTCGCCCACCTGTTCAGCCTGGAACTGATGAGCGACGTGTTCGGCCGCCAGGTACAGCAGGGCAAGGGCCCGGTTCCGGTGCCCGCCGCCTGAGCCAGCTCTGGAACGGCCTGATTAGTTCAGGCCCTTCAATGACCTGATCGAGATCGCTTGTCCCGGCTCTTGCAAGAGGGCCGGGACAAGTCTATCTTGGACGATGTCTTGCCGGGCTTCCCTCATGGTCCGGCTGGATACGGTGCACGCATGTGCACCTCCTCCCTGAACCTTGGCCACCTCGTGCAACTTGCACGAGGTGGTTTTTTTATCGGGCTATTCCGCAGCATTGCTCCAGCCGGCGCCGCGTCCCAGGTCCGCCACCTCGGCCGCGAGACGCCGGACCAGGCCGCACAGCAGGTCGACCATCGCGTCGAACCCTTCACCCGGTTCCGCGAGGCGCGAGTCGAGATAGCTGGACCGGTCGATCTCCAGTTGCAGCGCGTGAATGCCATCAGCGGGCGCCGCGTGGCGTTCGAGCACGTAGCCTCCCGCATAGGGGCGATTGTGCGCCGCCCCGCGCCGTCTCTCCGCGAAATAACCAAAGCAGCTGCCGACCAGCGATCCGTGGCAGGTCGTGCCGAACCGGTCGCCCAGCACGAATTCGGGCGCGGGCGCTCCGCCCCGCAGGACCAGCGGCGGCATGGAATGAAGATCGAGCAACATGGCCGCGCCCCACCGCGCCTTGAGTTCGCCTAGCGCCCTGGACAGGCACTCGTGGTATGGCGTGTGGATGCCCGCAATCCGCGCGGTCAGATCCTCTGCCTCGTGCCGGTGCTTCCACAGCTCGCCAAGGCCGTGAATGCGGCGCGGGATAAGCCCCAGGCCCGTCTTGGCCCGCATTCCCGGGGTATAGCTGCCCACGCTGTCAGGCCGCCCGCGCGCGAACATGTCCCAATCCACGTCATGCACGTCACGATTGAGGTCGATCATCGCGCGCGGTGCATGGGCGACCAGCAGGGCCGCGCCGGTACGCCTGGCCACTTCCTGGCCGAGCCGGTCGACATAGCGGTCCTCCAGCTTCAGCGCGGCGAAACCCGGATTGCGCATCCGTTCCAGCAGGCTGCCGGGATAGGCTCGCCCGGCATGAGGCACGGCAATGATCAGCGGCAGGGCCGACGGCTGCGGGTGCGACAGGCTGAAGGCCGGGCCGCCCGCTCCGCCCGGTATTTCTCCCCCGTGCGAGAGGTGCGAATCGCTGGCTTGGGGCTGACCGAAATCCATTGTGGAAAACTGGCCTGCCGCGCTTTGTGTGTCAAAGTCGGCCATGTGGAATTTTAACGATGAATGGTAACCGACAAAGTCTGCAAACTCCGCTAACCGGTGCCGACGCCCAAAAGGCCACGATTTGAATACCAAGAAGGCCCCCCATGATCCGCATTCTCCTAGCCGAAGACGAAGCAGCCATGCGCACATACCTGACGCGGGCGCTGGAAAACGCGGGTTATGAGGTGGTTGCGGTCGATCGCGGGACGGCCGCCCTGCCCTTGCTGACGGAACAAACTTTCGATCTGCTGCTGTCCGACATCGTCATGCCGGAGATGGACGGGATCGAACTGGCGCAGCATTGCGCGGAGGTCAGCCCCAGCACGAAAGTGATGTTTATTACCGGATTCGCCGCCGTATCCCTTAAAGCCAGCCGCGAAGCCCCGCAGGCCAAGATCCTGTCCAAACCGTTCCATCTCAAGGATCTGGTGCTCGAAGTGGAACGTATTTTCGGCCAACAGGCCCAGGCACGCATCTAAGCGCTTGCGAATCCCGGGGAGGCTCGCTAATGGCGCTCCCCTGCCAGGGGCGACGGCTTCGGGCAGAACCTGAATGGTGCGGGCGTATAGCTCAGTGGTAGAGCACTATGTTGACATCGTAGGGGTCGCAAGTTCAATCCTTGCTACGCCCACCATTCACCAAGAACCCCGCAGCGATGCGGGGTTTTTTTGCATTTTGGCCCGGCAATACGATTTTAACCACAATGGCTTAATCCCTGCCGCATGGCGAATGTGACGACACAGCTGAAGCGCTTCCCGGAAATCTGGATCACCGGCGCCATGCTGGCCCTGGTCACGCTGATCGGCTGGATCATCGGAGTGCCGGTCAGCCTGCCGGAAGGCGACCGCGCTGCCTTTGTCGGCATTCATTACCTCTATCCCCTGCTGGGCGTAGGCGTGTGGGGCCTGTTTGCCCTGTTCGGACAGCGGCGGCACCTCGCTTCGACCTTCTTCATCGCCCTGCCCAGCTATGCGCTGATGCTGGTTTGTCATTTCAACCTGAAGCTGTGGCGACCACTGATCAATCCGGTCAACTGGGACGCCTTCTACTGGCAGACCGATAGCTGGCTGCGCCCCGTGGTCGACCTGTGCTTTGCCCTGCGCAAGGCGCTGCTGCCGGTCGTTCCAGCGGACAGCAACCTCTACATGACCGCATTCATTGCGATGTTCTATATCAGCTTCTGCTTTCACGCGCTGCGCAGCGCCCGGGACTTTCGCACCCTGTTCCTCGCCGCGCTGATCTTTCAGGGCGCAGGCGCGCTTGCCTATCTCGTCATGCCGGCACTCGGGCCGTTCCTCTACGAAACGGGACTGGAACCCGCCCAGACCAGCGCCCAGGCCGCCATGCTGGGCAGCTACAAGGATATCGTCGCCGGCGGAGCAGCCTGGATCGCGCAGAACGGCGGAACGCACATCACCGTGGGCCTGGCCGCCATGCCCTCGCTGCACACGGGCGGTTCGTTCCTGTTCCTGCTGTTCGCCTGGCGCCACGCCCCGGCCCTGGTGCCGCTTTACCTCATGCTGTTCGGCTTCATCACTATCGATGCGGTGGCGAGCCGCTGGCACTATTTCATCGACCTGCCGGTCGGCATGTTGCTTGCCTGGGGTTCCGCCTGGGCAGCCGACCGGATCGCGGCGCGCACGGCGGTGTCCGCGCCCTCGGTTGAAGCCGCCGCGACTCCCGCCTTGCTTCCGACCTAAAAAAGAAGGCCCCGGAAACCCGAGGCCTTCGATTCACGTGGCAGCTTCGAAAAAGGGGCTTACTTGCCCTTCCAGTTCGGCTTGCGCTTTTCGGCAAAGGCAGCCGCGCCTTCGCGGGCGTCTTCGCTGGAGAAGACCGGCGCGATGTAGGACGCCTGCTTCTTCCACATCTCTTCTTCCGACCAGCTGTGCGAATCGCGGATGATCGCCTTCGACGCGATCAGGGCGAGCGGACCGTTGGCGGCAACGGCGCGGGCAAGTTCCTTCGCACCTTCGATGGCCGGGCCTTCGACGATGCGGTTGATGAAGCCCAGCTCATAAGCGCGCTTGGCATCGATGAAGTCGCCGGTCAGGGCCAGTTCCATCGCGATGCGGGGCGGAATCTGGCGCGGCAGCTTGATCAGACCGCCAGCGGCGGCAGCCAGGCCGCGCTTGGCTTCGGGAATGCCGAACTTCGAATTGGCATTGGCCACGATCAGGTCGCAGCTCAGCGCCAGTTCCATGCCGCCCGCCAGGGCATAACCATCGACCGCAGCGATGATCGGCTTGGACGGAGTCCATTCGGTCAGGCCGCCGAATCCGCGCCCTTCGATGCTGGGACGCTCACCGCGCAGGAAGCCCTTGAGGTCCATGCCCGAGCAGAACGTGCCGCCCGAACCGGTCAGGATCGCGCAGCGCAGATCGGGGTCCGCTTCCAGCCGGTCCATCGCGGCGGCGATGCCTTCGCACTGCCCCTTGTTCATCGCATTCTTGGCTTCGGGACGGTTCATCGTGACGATCAGGACACCGTCTTCGACTTCGGTCAGGACTTCAGGGGCTTCGCTCATGTTGTGGCTCCTCTCAAACAGGACGTTTAACCGGACGATTAAAGCGCTCTGCCCGCCCCGTCCAGCCCTTACTTGCGCACCGTCACGGCTCTGCTAAGGGGAGCGCGTTTCACATCCCCGGGGAAAGCAAAAGCCAATGGCCAAGATCAAGGTTACGAACCCCGTCGTCGAAATGGACGGCGATGAAATGACCCGCATCATCTGGCAGTGGATCCGCGAACGGCTGATCCTGCCTTATCTCGACATCGACCTTAAGTATTACGACCTCTCGATCGAAAAGCGTGACGAGACGAACGACCGCATCACGGTTGACGCCGCCAATGCAACCAAGGAATTCGGCGTCGCCGTCAAGTGCGCGACGATCACTCCGGACGAAGCCCGCGTTGAGGAATTCGGCCTCAAGAAGATGTGGAAGTCGCCCAACGGCACGATCCGCAACATCCTGGGCGGCGTGGTGTTCCGCGAACCGATCGTCATGCAGAACGTTCCCCGCCTGGTTCCGGGCTGGACCGATCCGATCGTCGTCGGCCGTCACGCTTTCGGCGACCAGTACAAGGCGACCGACACCCTGATCCCCGGCCCGGGCACGCTGCGCCTGGTGTTCGACGGCGACGATGGCCAGACCATCGACCTTGAAGTGTTCAAGTTCCCCAGCGCGGGCGTCGCCATGGCGATGTACAACCTGGACGATTCGATTCGCGACTTCGCCCGCGCCAGCTTCAACTATGGCCTGGGTCTGGGTTGGCCGGTGTACCTGTCGACCAAGAACACCATCCTCAAGGCCTATGACGGCCGCTTCAAGGACCTGTTCCAGGAAGTGTTCGACACCGAAGGCTTCAAGGAAAAGTTCGACGCAGCCGGCATCGTCTACGAACACCGCCTGATCGACGACATGGTCGCTTCCGCGCTCAAGTGGTCGGGCAAGTTTGTCTGGGCCTGCAAGAACTATGACGGCGACGTGCAGTCGGATACCGTTGCGCAGGGCTTTGGCTCGCTGGGCCTGATGACCTCGGTCCTGATGACTCCGGACGGCAAGACGGTCGAAGCCGAAGCCGCTCACGGCACCGTGACCCGCCACTACCGCCAGCACCAGCAGGGCAAGGCGACCAGCACCAACCCGATCGCCAGCATTTTCGCCTGGACCCGCGGCCTGATCTATCGCGGCAAGTTCGACAACACGCCCGACGTGGTGCGCTTTGCCGAAACGCTGGAAAAGGTCTGCATCGACACCGTCGAAGGCGGCCAGATGACCAAGGACCTCGCGATCCTGATCGGCCCGGAACAGCCCTGGCTGACCACCGAAGGCTTCTTCGAAGCGATCGTAAAGAACCTCGAAGCCGAAATGGCCAACTGGAAGTAAGCTCCAGCCAGCCTTTTCCCGGACACGCGGCGGCGGAAGGAAACTTCTGCCGCCGTTTTCTTTTTTGCGCCGCCCCGTGACAAGCGGCCTGCCCCTGCCCTAGGGTGCCGTCATGGCCGGCCCCACTGAATTCATTCCAACTTCATCGCTTGGCGACGCGCTTGTCATTCTGGGCGCGGCGGGCATTGTCATTCCGCTGTTTGCACGGTTCC
The DNA here is from genome assembly GCF_050281025.1 of Novosphingobium sp. NPDC080210. Taxonomy (NCBI): domain Bacteria; kingdom Pseudomonadati; phylum Pseudomonadota; class Alphaproteobacteria; order Sphingomonadales; family Sphingomonadaceae; genus Novosphingobium; species Novosphingobium sp. NPDC080210. Next base: position 67,197 of record NZ_JBNNWL010000001.1, on the reverse strand, counting down.
GCATCACCCCGGTGATCGGTTTCATCCTGGCGGGCGTGCTGGTCGGCCCGTTCGGGCTGGGGGGCATGGCGCCGGAATTCCCGTGGCTGTCCTACGTCACCATCAGCGATCCGGGACGGCTGGCCCCCTTTGCCGAGTTCGGCATCATACTGCTGCTGTTTTCCATCGGGCTTGAGCTTTCGTTCCAGCGCCTGTGGCAGATGCGGCGGACGATCTTCCGGATCGGGCCGATGGAGCTGTTCGGCGGCGGGGCGCTGATTGCGCTAGTGTTGATCTTCCTGGGCAATTCGGTGCCGACCGCCCTGGCGCTGGGCCTGGCGCTGGCCCTGTCCTCCACCGCGCTGGTCCTGCGCATTGCCGATACGACCACGCCGGTCGGACGCGCCGCTCTGGGCACCCTGCTGTTCGAGGATATTGCCCTGGTGCCGATCATCTTCCTGCTTGGCGCCATGGGCCGGGGGGAGCAAAGCGCCGACCTGGGCGATTTCCTGCATACCCTGGGCATGGGCACGCTGGTCATCGTCGCCCTGCTCGGCATTGGCCGGTTCGCCCTGCCCCGCCTGTTCGCGCAGGCTGCCCGGACCAAGAGCCCCGAACTGTTCCTCGCCGCCAGCCTGCTGGTCGTGATCGTGTCGGCCCTGGCGACCGGCGCGGTTGGTCTTTCGCCCATCGTCGGCGCCCTGGTGGCGGGCCTGCTGATTGCCGAGACGGACTATCACGCGGAAGTCGAATCGATCATCGAACCGTTCAAGGGGCTGGCCCTGGGGGTCTTCCTGCTGACCGTGGGGATGAGCCTGGACCTGGGCCTGGTCGTGGCGCGGCTGGGCGAGATCGTCTTGGCCACCGTGCTGATCCTGGCCGCAAAGGCGCTGGTGACCGGCCTGCTGCTGCGCCTTCACGGCTATCGCACGGCTACGGCGACAGAGGCCGGCATTCTCTTGTCCAGCCCTTCCGAAACCACCCTGATCGTCCTGACCAGCGCCGTTGCGGTGAACCTGATTCGGCCGGACGCGGCGCAGTTCTGGCAGATCGTCACCGCGCTGGGCCTGACTGTCACGCCATTGCTGGCGATCTTCGGTCGCTGGCTAGCACGCCGCGTCGACCAGGCCGGTGCGGTCGACAGCCTGCCCGACGAGGGCGAGCGGGAACGCACGCTGATCATCGGCGGCGGGCGCGTCGGACGGCTGGTGGCCGACATGCTGGTCACCCACGGCAAGCCCTACCTGATCATCGATGCCGACGCGGACCAGGTGCGCGAGGCCCGCAAGATGGGTCTGCGCGCGGAATATGCCGATGCGGCCCAGAGCGGCGCGCTGATGCGCTTCGATGCCGAAAAGGCCTGTGCGGTCGTCCTGACCATGGACGAGCCGGTCGCCGTGCTGCGCATGGTGCGCCAATTGCGCAAGGCCTATCCCGACCTGCCGATCCTGGCCCGCGCCCGCGATACCGGCCACGCTGCCGCGCTGTATAAGGCGGGCGCCAGCCACGCGATCCCCGAAGCGCTGGAGGCCTCGCTGCAATTGTCGGAAGCCGCGCTGGTGGAAATCGGCGTGCCGATGGGGCCGGTCATCGCCTCGATCCATGGCAAGCGCGACGAACTGCGCGAAAAGATCATGGAGGAAGGCGACCTGGACGAAAAGCCGCTGCTGCGCACCAGCACGCTTCGGGAACGCGCCCCGGGCTAACGGGTTATTCCTGCAAAGGAGAACCCGAAATGGCCGACCGCGACCCGCACAGCGCCGAAGAAACCCACCAGCTTTCCCACCAGCAGGGCGAGGAAAAGGGCAAGATCAAGCGCCCGCAGCAGACCGACGCGACCATGCCCGAAAAGGACCTGCCGCGCGGCTCCGAACCCGAAACGCGCGGGACCAGCCGGGGCAGGTAATTGTAGTTGAGCGCTTAGCGTAAACCGCCTGGATTGCCGCGTCGGCTCCGCCTCCTCGCAATGACGAATCTGCATCCGTCATTGCGAGCGGAGCGAAGCAATCCAGGGCCGCTCAAGCAGCCTCTTAATTCAGCCCGCCAGCACAGCCTTCGCAGCAGCAATGGCGTCCGCCGCCTTGTCACCGTCCGGACCGCCGCCCTGGGCCATGTCGGCACGGCCACCGCCGCCCTTGCCGCCCAGCGCTTCCACGCCGGCGCGGACCAGGTCGACCGCGCTGACCTTGCCGGTCAGGTCGTCGGTCACGGCAGCGGCGATGCTCGCCTTGCCGTCATTGACCGCAACGATCACCGCCACGCCCGAACCGAGCCGCTGCTTGGCCTGATCGAGCAGGCCGCGCAGTTCCTTGGGATCAAGCCCGTCGAGCACCTGGCCGGAGAACTTCACTCCGCCCACTTCCTCGTCGGCAGCCTCAGCCTTGGCTCCGCCGCCGCCCAGCGCCAGCGCCTTCTTCGCCTCGGCCAGTTCCCGCTCCAGCTTGCGCCGTTCGTCGAGCAGCGCCGCAACGCGGGTTTCGACCTCGTCCGGCGTGGTCTTGAGCAGGCTGGCGGCGCTCTTCAGCGCGTCCTCGCGGCCCACCAGCCACTGCCGTGCACCCTCGCCCGTCAGCGCCTCGATCCGGCGCACGCCAGAGCTGACCGCGCTTTCCGAAACGATGCGGAACACACCAATGTCGCCCAGCGCGCGGACGTGGGTGCCGCCGCACAGTTCGACCGAATAGGTCTTGTCCGTGGTGCGGCCCATGCTGAGCACGCGCACTTCATCGCCATACTTTTCGCCGAACAGCGCCATGGCCCCGGCGGCAATGGCATCGTCAGGCGTCATCAGGCGCGTGACGACCGGATCATTGGCGCGGATTTCCGCGTTCACTTCGGCTTCGATCGCCGCAATATCGTCCGGCGTCAGCGCGGTCGGCTGCGAGAAGTCGAACCGCAGGCGATCCGGCGCGACCAGCGAGCCCTTCTGCGTTACGTGACCGCCCAGGCGGTTGCGCAGCGCCGCGTGCAGCAGGTGCGTGGCCGAATGGTTGGCGCGGATCGCGTCGCGGCGTTCCACGTCGATGTCCAGGCGGACCATGTCGCCCACCTTGATCTCGCCCGCCTCAACTTTGGCCTGGTGCGCGTGGAGGCGGCCGAGCGGCTTGGCCGTATCGACCACCACCAGCTTCAGCCCGGCAGCGGTCGTGATCGTGCCCGCGTCGCCCATCTGGCCACCGCTTTCGCCATAGAACGGGGTCTGGTTGGTGATGACAGTCACCGCCTCGCCCGCCTTGGCGCTGGTCACTTCCTTGCCGCCCTGGACCAGGGCGACGACCTGCGCCTCGCCCGTGGCGGCGGCATAGCCGGTGAACTCGGTCGCGCCTTCGCGCTCGGCAATGTCGAACCAGACTTCGCTGTCCGCCGCCTCGCCAGAGCCCTTCCAGGCCGCGCGTGCCGCCGCCTTCTGCTGGGCCATGGCGGCATCGAACCCGGCCTTGTCCACCCCGATCCCGCGGGCGCGCAGCGCGTCCTCGGTCAGGTCATAGGGGAAGCCGTAGGTGTCATAGAGCTTGAACGCGGTTTCGCCCGGCAGTTCGGCGCCCTCGCCCAGATCAGCCGTCGCTTCGTCCAGCAGCTTGAGACCATTGGCCAGGGTGCGGCGGAACTGCACTTCCTCGCGCTGGAGGGTTTCCTCGATCAGCGGCTGCGCCCGGCCCAGTTCGGGATAGGCCGCGCCCATTTCCGCGACCAGCGCGGGCACCAGGCGGTGCATCAAGGGGTCCTTCGCGCCCAGCAGGTGCGCATGGCGCATCGCGCGGCGCATGATCCGGCGCAGCACATAGCCGCGCCCTTCGTTGCTGGGCAGCACGCCATCGGCGAGCAGGAAGCTGGTCGATCGCAAGTGGTCCGCAATCACGCGGTGGCTGGCCTGCTGTTCGCCCTGGGCCTTCACGCCGGTCAGGCTTTCCGAAGCGGCGATCAGCGCCTTGAACGTGTCGGTATCGTAATTGTCGTGCTCGCCCTGGAGCACGGCGGCGATGCGTTCCAGGCCCATGCCGGTGTCGATGCTGGGCTTGGGCAGTTCGCCGGTGATTTCCCCGGCGGTCTGCTCGAACTGCATGAACACCAGGTTCCAGATCTCGATGAAGCGGTCGCCGTCTTCCTCCGGCGATCCCGGAGGGCCGCCCCAGATGTGGTCGCCGTGGTCAAAGAAGATTTCCGAGCACGGACCGCACGGGCCATCGTCGCCCATGGCCCAGAAGTTGTCCTTGGTCGCAATGCGGATGATGCGGTCTTCCGGAAGGCCGGCGATCTTCTGCCACAGGGCGAAGGCTTCATCATCGGTGTGATAGACCGTGGCGAGCAGCTTGTCCTTGGGCAGGCCCCATTCCTTGGTCAGCAGGGTCCAGGCATGGGTGATGGCCTGTTCCTTGAAATAGTCGCCAAAGCTGAAGTTGCCGAGCATTTCGAAGAAGGTGTGGTGCCGCGCCGTATAGCCGACATTGTCCAGATCGTTGTGCTTGCCGCCCGCGCGCACGCACTTCTGGCTGGAGGTCGCGCGCGGTACGGCGCGGGTTTCCAGCCCGGTAAAGACGTTCTTGAACGGCACCATCCCCGCGTTGGTGAACATCAGGGTGGGATCGTTGTACGGCACCAGAGGCGCGCTCTGCACCACTTCGTGCCCGTTGGAGCCGAAGTATTCGAGGAAAGAGCGGCGGATTTCGTTCGTCGAGGTCATGTCGCCGCCGATAAGCCACGCTTGGCCGAGCGGCAAGCGTCAAGCGCCGGTTTTCAGGCTTTTCCGGTTACAATCCAGGCTGCACCGGCAAAGGCGACCAGGTTTCCGCTGCGGTGCTGCTCCAGCCATTCGCGGATCCACCTATGCGCGCGCTCCCGCTCCTCGCCCTCCAGCGCCCGCAAGGCAGGCGCGGCAGGGCCGATCCGGCTGAAGAAATCGAGCGCGTCCGCAACCGGGTCGTCGCCCACTCCGGCCACATAGGCAAAGTCGGTTTCGGCCAGTTCCACGTCCTGCCAGCCCGCATCAGTCAGGATCGAGCGGACGTGATCCTGATCGGCGAAAGCGAACGGCCCCGGCGCGCGCGGATCGGGATTGGGCGGCAGTTTCAGCAGGCTGGCCATCTCGCTGGCCCAGGGATTCAGCTTCGGGCTGCGGAAACAGCTGAAGATCAGTTCTCCGCCCGGCGCGGCGATCTCCCGCAGGTGGGAAAAGGCACCGCGCGGCGCATCGAAGAACATGACGCCGTGGCGGGAAATCAGCTTGTCGGGACGGAAGCCGCTCGGCGTCCAGGACCCGGCATCGGCTTCTTCAAAGCGCAGGTTGGGATGTTCCGAACCGCGCTTTACAGCCGCTGCCACGAGCGCGGGCGAAACGTCGACTCCGATCACGTTCGCGCCATCGTTGCCCCGGGCAACCGCGATCGACAGCTCACCCGCGCCGCAACCGATGTCGAGGACGTTCTGCCCTTGGCAACTGCCGATTCGCGCCAGCAATCGCTCGGTCAGTCCAGCAAAGGACCGGTCCGTCAGGCGGTAATTATCCGCCCAAGTGCGCCCAACAGCATCGCGCCAGTCTGATCCGGTAGTCATGGACCGAAGTTAAGCACGGCGGACTTGTCGCACAAGGAACAATCGTCGTCATGAAATGACTTGCGACTCATCTTGAACAGGCAGACCATCCATTCATTCCACGCGCCCCGGGCGCCCCACGGAATTTGCGCCCGGCGCGCCTCGTTCGAACAAGGAGGCGACGATGGGCAACACCCAGAAAGCAACGAATGGCGGCAGAGCGGCAACCCGTGCGGTCGCGCTGGTCGGGCCGGCCGGCACGGGCAAAACCAGCCTGGCAGAGGCTCTGCTGTTCGCCAGCGGCATGACCAACCGCCAGGGCAGCGTAGAGGCCGGATCCAGCATCGGCGACGCCAGCCCCGAAGCCCGCGCGCGCGGCAGCTCGACCGAAATGAACCTCTATCACCTGGACTACATGGGCGACCGTTTCGCCCTGATCGACGTGCCCGGTGGCCCTGGTTTCGCGGTGGATGGCCTGGCAGCGCTGCAATCGGTGGACCTCGCGCTGGTGGTGATTGATCCCGCGCCGGAACGCGCGATCCTGGCCGAACCGATGCTGCGGCGGCTCGACCGGCTGGGCATTCCCCACGCGCTATTCGTCAACAAGATCGAGCACGCCCGCGCCGGATCGCTGCGCGAACTGATCGCGCAGCTGCAACCGATGAGCCGCGAGCCGCTCGCCCTGCGCCAGATTCCGATCCGCGAAGGGGACGAGATTACCGGCTATGTCGATCTCGCCCTGGAACGCGCCTATCGCTATCGCCCTGGAAAAGAGAGCGAGCGGACCGAGATACCCGGCGAACTGCTGGCGCGGGAGAAGGAAGAGCGCACCCATCTGCTGGAAACGCTAGCCGATTTCGATGATGCCCTGCTGGAAGCGCTGCTGATGGATCAGGAACCGGACCAGGATCTGGTCCTGCGCGACCTGGCCGTCGATACGGCGCAGAACAAGGTGGTTCCGGTGCTGCTCGGCTCGGCGCTGAGCGATGGCGGGGTGCACCGTCTGCTCAAGATGCTGCGCCACGAAACGCCTCCTCCCGAGGCCACGGCGGCCCGTCTGGGCTTGGAAGGAGGCAGCGCGCTGCACGTGTTCAAGATCGCCAATGGCGGCGCCATGGGGCGGCTGGCGCTAGGCCGGGTGCTGGGCGCGGCCTTGCGCGAAGGCGACGAACTGGTCGTGGACGGCGCGGCGGAACGGGCCGGATCGCTGTTCCTGGTCCAGGGCGAAAAGACCACGAAACTGGCCGAGGCGCGGACGGGAGATGTCGTCGCGGTGGCCAAGATCGAGGGTGCGCGCTGCGGCATGATCCTGGGGGGCAAAGGGGCGGCCGGGGCAGCCGCGCCGGACTATCCCGCCCGCAACGCGGCCGTCGCCATCACCACCCGGGACCGCAAGGATGACGTCAAGCTGTCAACCGCGCTCCACCGGCTGTGCGAAGAGGACCCGGCGCTGGAATGGAACCAGGACGATGCCAGCCACGAAACCGTCCTGCGCGGGATCAACGTCGATCACCTGGCCGTCGTGCTGGGCCGCTTGCAACGCCGCTATGGCGTGGCGGTGGACACGCGCGCTCCGGGCATTCCCTATCGCGAATCGATCCGCAAGGCGGCAGGCGCGCGCGGGCGGCACAAGAAGCAGTCGGGAGGCCACGGCCAATATGGCGACTGCGTGATCGAAATCCGTCCGCTTGAGCGGGGGGCGGGTTTCCAGTTCGAAGACAGGATCACCGGCGGCGCGATCCCGCGCCAGTATATTCCCGCAGTGGAAGCCGGCATCCGAGACGCGATGGAGCGCGGGCCGCTGGGCTTTCCGGTGGTCGACGTGGCAGTGACACTGACCGACGGTTCGTTTCACTCGGTCGATAGCTCGGAACTCGCCTTCCGCGTGGCGGGAAGGATGGCCATGACCGAAGCGCTGGAGAAGGCTTCACCCTTCCTGTTGGAGCCGGTGGCCAAGGTGGCCGTGGACACGCCGGGCGGGACAGGGTCCAAGGCGGGCTCGGTCCTTTCGGCACGGCGCGGGCAGATTCTGGGCCTGTCCCCGCACCCGGAATGGTCCCGCTGGGAACGGGTCGAGGCCTTGCTGCCAGAAAGCGCCCTGCACCGGCTCGATGCGGAACTGCGCTCGCTCAGCCAGGGCCTCGCGGAGTTCAGCGCGAGCTTCGATCACCTGGCGGAACTGGGCGGGAAACATGCGGACGAAGTGATCAAGGCGCGGAGCGCGGCGGCGCATTGAGGGTGCTGTGGTCTGCCGAGGTTGCGCCGAGCAATCCGGCTTCGACAGGCTCAGCCTGAGCGGGGTATTTGATCCGATTGCCGTTCGTCCTGAGGAGGTGCTGAAGCCGCAGGCTGAAGTGCCGTCTCGAAGGACTGCCTGATGCGCTGTGGTTCGAGACGGGTCCTCAATCCAGGATTTCGCCTCCTCGTCACCACGAACGGATTTAATCAAACCCCGTCATTGCGAGGAGCGCAGCGACGAAGCAATCCAGGGCGACAGAAGCTGCGTTTTCCTTACCGCACTGCGTCTTCGGCCAGCTCGGAATGGTTCACGCAAAGGCGCAGAGAAGAAGGGAGGCGCGAAGGGGTTGCGTTTGCGGCTCTGTCGCCTGCTGTTGCTGGCTCGCCGCAAACGCACCGGATGAAGGATGCGCGCCTGCGGCGGCATATCCTTTGCGCCTTTCCTTCTTTTTGCGCCTTCGCATTAACAATTTGTCGCACCCCGGCTTCGACAGGCTCAGCCTGAGCGAGGTGTTTGATCCCATGGCCGTTCGTCCTGAGGAGGTGCTGAAGCCGCAGGCTGAAGTGCCGTCTCGAAGGACTGCCTGTGGCGCTGTGGTTCGAGACGAGTCCTCAATCCAGGATTTCGCCTCCTCCTCACCGCGAACGGATTTAATCAAACCTCGTCATTGCGAGGAGCGCAGCGACGAAGCAATCCAGGGCGGCAGAAGCTGCGTTTTCCTTCCCGCGCTGCGTCTTCGGCCAGCTCGGAATGGTTCACGCAAAGGCGCAGAGAAGAAGGGAGGCGCGAAGGGGTTGCGTTTGTGGCTCTGTCGCCTGCTGTTCCTGGCTCGCCGCAAACGCACCGGATGAAGGATGCGCGCCTGCGGCGGCATATCCTTTGCGCCTTTCCTTCTTTTTGCGCCTTTGCGTGAACAATTTGGCGCAACCCGGCTTCGACAGGCTCAGCCTGAGCGGGGTGTTTAATCCCATCGCCGTTTGTCCTGAGGAGGTGCTGAAGCCGCAGGCTGAAGCGCCGTCTCGAAGGACTGCCTGAGGCGCTGTGGTTAGAGACGGGTCCTCAATCTGCGATTTCGGCGCCTCCTCACCACGAACGGCGTGGAGGACTACCGCAATGCCGTCACCCCGGACTTGATCCGGGGGCCAGCTTGGGTGGCTCCGCACGGAGCGCCCAGCAATCAACCGCAAGAACAGAACCGGCGCGGGAGCCGGGTGGCTCGCCGCGCCGGTTTATGGTCTGGAGGACGCCCCACGGGGTACGGGGAACGGGAGCGCCCTCCATTCAGTCCCGGTTCTGGCAGGCGGGCGGCCTGCCGGGCCGGAAGCTCTCAGGGATCAGATGTCGTCCTCCGCGTCCGGACCGGTCATCATCTCCCCGGCAAGACCTTCGGTTTGGCTGCGAATGGCAGCCTCCAGCCGGTCACAAAGCTCGGGATTTTCCTTCAGGTAGGTCTTGGCGTTCTCACGCCCCTGCCCGATGCGAATGCTGTCGTACGAGAACCAGGCGCCGGACTTTTCGACCAGGCCAGCCTTGACCCCAAGGTCAAGGATTTCGCCGATCTTGGAAATGCCTTCGCCGTACATGATGTCGAATTCGACCTGCTTGAACGGCGGGGCGACCTTGTTCTTGACCACTTTGACGCGGGTCGCGTTGCCGACGATATCGTCGCGGTCCTTGATCTGCCCGGTGCGGCGGATGTCGAGACGGACCGAGGCGTAGAACTTCAGCGCATTGCCGCCGGTGGTGGTTTCCGGATTGCCGTACATCACGCCGATCTTCATGCGGACCTGGTTGATGAAGATCACCATGCAGCGCGAGCGACTGATCGAACCGGTCAGCTTGCGCAGGGCCTGGCTCATCAGGCGGGCCTGGAGGCCGACGTGACTGTCGCCCATTTCGCCTTCGATTTCGGCGCGGGGCACCAGGGCAGCAACCGAGTCCACCACCAGCACGTCGATCGCATTGGAACGCACCAGGGTATCGACGATTTCGAGCGCCTGCTCACCCGTGTCGGGCTGCGATACGATCAGTTCGTCGATGTTGACGCCCAGTTTCTTGGCATAGACTGGATCGAGCGCGTGTTCCGCGTCGACAAAGGCTGCCGTGCCGCCGGTCTTTTGCGCTTCGGCAATGGCGTGCAGCGCCAGGGTGGTCTTGCCCGAGCTTTCGGGACCGTAGATTTCGATGATGCGGCCACGCGGCAGGCCGCCGATGCCCAGGGCAATGTCCAGGCCAAGCGAGCCGGTGGAAATAGCCTCCACCTGCATCGTTTCCTTGGAACCCAGCTTCATTGCCGAGCCCTTGCCAAACGCCCGGTCGATCTGCGCCAGCGCTGCTTCGAGCGCCTTTTGACGGTCCATGTTGTCCTTGCCTTCCTGAATCAGCTTGAGTTGAGCACCCATCGAAGTTCCCCTTGCGTACCTAGCCGACCCGGAAGGTCAACTCGCCATTATGTATCGCATTTGTTCTTATGGAACAAGAGGGGAACGACAAGATTTTTCCGTTTTTTGATAACGCTTTGCAATTCAGCCCTTCGCAGCGGCCAGCACGGCCCCCACCTTCTCGGTAATCTGCTGCACGGTGAACGGCTTGGGCAGGAACCGGACGTCGGTAATGTCGATTTCCTTGCGCAATTGCTCCTCGGCATAGCCCGACATGAACAGCACCGGGATCTGCGGATCGAGCTTGCGAATCTCGCGCACCATCGACGGGCCGTCCAGCGCGGGCATGACGACGTCCGACACGATCAGGTCGAACTGCGCGCCGCTGCGCACGATCTCCAGGCCCTCGTCGCCGTCGCTGGCCGGAGTGACGGAATAGCCCGCCCGGGTCAGCGCGCGTTCGGCGACGGCGCGGACCATGTCCTCGTCCTCGACCAGCAGCACGTTGCCGCCGCCCGACCATTCGCGCACTTCCTCCACCTTGACCGCCTTGCCCGGGCTTTCCCCGGGAGCGGCGTGATAGACCGGCAGATAGACGGTGAACTTGGTGCCGCGACCCACTTCGCTATCGGCAAAGATGAAGCCGCCCGACTGCTTGACGATGCCGTAGACCGTCGAGAGGCCCAGCCCGGTGCCCTTGCCGGTTTCCTTGGTGGTGAAGAACGGTTCGAAAATCTTGCCGAGGTGATCGGGCGCAATCCCGCAGCCGGTGTCTTCCACGATCAGCGCGGTATAGTCGGTCTGCGGCATGATCGCGCTGCGCATCGCCCGCACGTCCGCCGCGCTGACCTTGCGCGTCGCCATGGTCAGCTTGCCGCTGCCATCGCCGCGCATCTGCATGGCATCGCGGGCATTGACCGCCAGGTTGACGATCACCTGCTCCAGCTGGGTCGGGTCGGCGCGGACGGGGCCAAGGTCGCGGTCGTGCTTGACCACCAGCTGGATCTTTTCCCCGATGAGCCGCTTGAGCAGGTGCGACACGTCGGACAGGACATCCGGCAATTGCAGCACTTCGGGGCGCAGGGTCTGCTGGCGGCTGAAGGCGAGGAGCTGGCGCGTCAGGCTGGCGGCGCGGTTGGAATTGGCGCGGATCTGCTGGATATCGTCATAGTCGCTGTCGCCCGGCGTATGGCGCAGCAGCATCAGGTCGCAAATGCCCAGGATCGCGGTGAGGACATTGTTGAAATCGTGCGCGACGCCGCCCGCCAGCTGCCCGACCGCCTGCATCTTGGTCGCCTGGGCCACCTGCCGCTTGAGCCGGGTTTCCTCGGTCGTGTCGGTCAGGCCGAGCAGGACCGCTGCCTCACCCAGCCCGCGCACTCCGGCAAGGCTGAGGTTGACCGGCTCTTCCGGCTGGCTGCGCAGGCGCACGGCAATATCCCCGCTGGCCGCCGGGCCCTGGGCAAAGCGGCGGACCGCGTCGGACAGCGGCCCTTTGTCTTCCTGCACCACCAGGTCGGTGGGATAGGTCGGCGGCGGATCGCCCTCGCGCCCGGCAGCGCGCATGAAGGCAACATTGGCGAAGAGCATCCGCCCGTCGCGGTCGGCCATGGCCAGGCCCAGCGGCAACTGCGAGAGCAGCGCCTCCAGATGCGGGACCGCCGCTGTCGCCTCGCTCCCCCCGCCGCCAATGCCGACGCCGTGGTCGGCCAGCAGGATCAGCGAAGGGGTGATCTCGTAATCGACCGAGCCGGGCGCATCGGGATCGATCACCGGGATGTAGAACAGGCTGAGCGGCGCGCCCTTGCTGCCTTCGCGCGCCCAGGTGATCTTGTCATTTTCGTCCTGCCGCAGCAGCGCGGTGAATTCCTGTCCGGTCAGGATCGCGCCGGCGTCCCCGGCAGCACGCTGGGCAAAGCCGGAGCTGGCCGCGCGCACTTTGCCATCAGGATCGACAATGGCGAGGGAAAAGCCGGCCTGGCTGAGCGCGCGGCCCAGCTTGCCATCCAGATAGGGAACCAGTTCCGCGACCAAATCGGGCGGCGTCACCGCAGTGACGGTCCAGACGAGGTAATCGTCGCCCCGGCCCGAGCGGAGCGCGGTGACTTTCCAGCGTCCGCCCTGCTCGCTCTCGATCACGTCGACCACGCCCTTGCCGTCGCGCCAGGCAGCCCGCCCCGCCTTGGCGAGGCGTTCCAGGCTGGCGTTATCCACCGGCAGGCGTGGCGGGGCATGATCGGCAGTGAACCACTTTTCGTAGAGCGGATTGGCGCAGACCAGCCGCCCGGCCCGGTCGGTCACGGCAATCGCGGCGTCGGTGCGGTCAATCGCGGTGACGGTGACCGACCAGTCCGGCAGGGCATATTCGATTTCCGGAGCCTTGGGCGCACGGCGGGTCAAGGCCCAGACGACGGCGCCAAACGCGCCAAGTCCGCCCGCGAAGGCGGCAAGGGCAACCAGCTGGCGCGTTGCCAGCCAGACCAGGATCAGGCTTGCCAGCAGAGCGCCGCCCAGCACCAGGCGCTCGGACAGCCGGGCACCGGGGGCGGGCAAACCGGGGCTCACCCCTCGCCCCGCGCTTCGCGGATCCGCTCAAGCGCGATCTTGCGCTTGTGCCGCACCCACCAGTTCCAGGTGAAGGACGAGACGAGGTAGCCGATGGCTGCAGCCACGGTCGAGATCGTGAACAGCCCGATCAGGACGGCAGGGGCCGCGTCGGAGAAGAACCAGGTGGACCATTCGCCCAGGCTGGCGCGGCGGTCCATCAAGGCATAGAGCGTTTCCAGGTCGGCGTGATAGCCCAGCCCGTTGCCGATCCAGGCCGAAGCGATCAGGATCAGCGGAGTCGTGACCGGGTTCGACAGGAAGGTCATCAGCGCGGCGAGCGGGATGTTGCCCCGGCTGGGCACGCACATCAGCGCTGCGCCGACGATCTGGATGCCGGGGATCAGCGCGAAGATGCCGATCAGCAGGCCCACGGCCACGCCGCGCGGCACCGAACGGCGGGTAAAGCGCCACAGTTCCGGCCTGCGGGCAAAGGGACCGACGAAGCGGACATGCTCCAGCTCTTCGCGCTTGGGCATGTTGCGCTGGGCCCAACCGGAAATGCGGGAGACGAAGGTGCTCATTTGTAGTCCCGCATAATCCGCTGTTGATCGCGCTTCCAGTCACGTTCCTTGATCGTGGCGCGCTTGTCCGCAACGTTTTTGCCCTTGGCCAGAGCCAGCTCCACCTTGGCCCGGCCCCGGCTGTTGAAATAGATCGACAGCGGAACCAGCGTCATCCCCTTGCGCTCGACCGCGCCGGTAAAGCGATCGATCTCACGCGCGTGGAGCAGCAGCTTGCGCGGACGCTTGGGTTCGTGGTTGAAACGGTTGCCGTGGCTGAATTCGGGGACGTTGGAATTGATCAGCCAGACCTGGCCGTCTTTCACTTCGGCATAGGATTCCGCAATCGAGCCCTCGCCAAAGCGCAGGCTCTTCACTTCGGTCCCGGTCAGGGCGATTCCCGCCTCGGTCGTATCCTCGATGAAATAGTCGAACCGCGCGCGCCGGTTTTCGGCGACGATCTTCTTCTTGTCGAACTGGGCGTGGGTTGGGCGGGCCATGGTCTTCGCGCATGTAGGCTGCCCGGCGCGAAATGCAAACCGGCTTCCGATGGTTCAGCAAAGACACAAAAGCAAAAGAGGGGCGCGGAGACGAATGGGGCGCGCGGAGCCAGAGGCAAACGGCTGGCCACCCCTCCCCTGCCGTCACCCCGGCGCAGGCCGGGGCCCAGACCCACCAGCAAAACTGAGCCGCTGTGCGGCGCTTATTGTCCGGACTGGGCCCCGGCCTTCGCCGGGGTGACGTGTGAAGGTTCGCTCAAAGAACGCAAAGGACGCAGAGGACGCATAGGCGCGCAGCTGTTGCGCCCTTACCCCTTCGCGCCTTCCTTTTCTTCTCCGCGCCTTTGCATGAACCAATCCACGGCTTCGACAAGCTCAGCCTGAGCGGAGTTGAGACCCACGTCCGTTCGTCCTGAGGAGGTGCTGAAGCCGCAGGCTGAAGTGCCGTCTCGGAGGACTGCGTAAAAAGCTGTGGTTCGAGACGGATCCTCAATCTGCGATTTCGGCTCCTCCTCACCACGAACGGCTTTAGCCCCCCGTCATTGCGATGAGCTTAGCGACGAAGCAATCCAGGGCGGTACAGCGTTTACGCCAGACCGGCGTGGGCCAGCGCCGTATCGACCGCGCGGCGCGATTCCGCAGAGCAGGCGACCAGCGGCAGGCGCACTTCCTCGCCAATCCAGCCCAGCACCTTGGCCAGGGCATACTTCACCGGACCAGGCGAGGCATCGGTGAACAGCGCCTGGTGCAGCGGGAACAGCCGCTGGTTGATTTCGTGTGCGCGGTCCATGTCGCCTGCCAGGCTCGCCGCCTGGAATTCGGCGCAAAGGCGCGGCGCCACGTTGGCCGTCACGGAAATGCAGCCCGTTCCGCCGCCCGCATTGTAATGCAGGGCCATGTCGTCATTGCCGCAAATCTGGTCGAACCCTTCGCCCAGCGCCATGCGGTGCGCGGTCAGGCGGGTCATGTCGCCGCTGGCATCCTTGATCCCCACGATCCGGTCCGGGAAGCGGCGCGCCAGTTCGATCACGGTTTCCGGCTTGATGTCGGTCACGGTGCGGCCCGGCACGTTGTACAGCACGATGGGCAGGGCAACCCGCTCGGCCAGATAGCTGAAATGGGCCAGCAGCCCGGCCTGGCTGGGGCGGTTGTAATAGGGCGCGACCATCAGCGCGGCATCCGCGCCCACGGCCTTTGCTTCCTGCATGTGCCACAGTGCGGTCTGCGTATCGTTGCTGCCGCAGCCCGCGATGACCGGAACCCGGCCCTTGGCCTGCTCTACGGTAATGGCGAACAGGCGGTGCTGTTCATCGTTGCTGAGCGTCGGCGCCTCTCCCGTCGTGCCGCAAGGCACCAGCGCGGAAGAGCCTTCCTCGATCTGCCAGTCGATCAGGCGGCGAAAGGCGGCTTCATCGATGGCACCATCCACAAAGGGGGTGACTAGGGCCGGAATCGAGCCGGAGAACATGGACTTTATCCCTGCAAATGCCCCATACGGGCTGTTCAGCCTGCCATAAGGAGCCTTTGCGCAGAATGTCCAGCATGCTTCGCACCACCTTTGCTTCGACCCTCGCAATACTGGCTTTCCATGCCGCTCCTGCATGGGCTCAGCCGGCGCACCCGGACGGGATGGAGTGGGACCACGCCCGCACCGCCGTGCGCGCCCAGCCGCCGGGGGACATGCACCTGGCGGTCGAGCGCTGGCGCCTACTCACCGCCAGTCCCAGCTTCACCTTTGGCGACTATTCCGGCTTTCTGCTGACCTACCCCGGCCTGCCTGAAGAGGCCAAGCTGCGCGGCTTTGCCGAAAAGGCGCTGGAACGCGAAAGCGTGCCTGCGCAGCAGGTGGTCGGCTTTTTCGACCGCTACCCGCCCCTCAGCAATGTCGGACGCGGGCAATATGCCGTCGCGCTTTACGCCCTGGGCCGCCCGGAAGCGAGCCGCGTTGCGCTGGAGGCATGGCGCGGCGGGCTGCTGGGCGACATGGCCGAAGCTACGCTGTTCGCACGGCTTGCTCCCACGCTGACGCCCGAAGACCACGACACCCGGATGGATGCCCTGCTCTGGGCCAATGCCGATGCCCAGGCAGAGCGGCAGTTGCTCTATGTCTCGCCCGCGCGCCGCATGGCGCTGGCGGCGCGGCTGGGACTGACGAAGGGAATCGATCCGGCCAGCGCCGGAATCCAGCTTGGCCCTGACGTGCTGGGCGATCCGGGCTACCTCTACAACCGCAGCCGCCAGCTTCGCAGTGCGGGGCAAAGCGCCACGGCGGCGAACCTGCTGGCCAGCCGACCCCGCTTTGCCGTGCCGCCGCGCGACCCGCGCAAGTGGATTTCCGAGCTGCTCGCGGTGGCCCGCAACGTCGACGGAGGCAGCGCGGCGCGGATTGCCGCATCGGTGGACGATACCTTTGCCCCGGGCACCGACGTTTCGGCGCAAAGCTTTGGCCTGCGCGATGATTATACTTCGTTGATGTGGCTGGGCGGAACCAAGGCGCTGTGGTCGCTGGGCGATGGCATGCGCGCGGCCCCGCTGTTCTGGCGCTATGGCGCGGCGGCCCGCACTCCGCAGACCCGCACCAAGGGTTTCTATTGGGCGGGCCGCGCCGCCGCACAGGCGGGCAACCAGGCGGAGGCGCTGCGCTATTTCGAAATGGCAGCGCAATATCCCGACCAGTATTACGGACTGCTCGCGCTGGAGCGGCTGGGCCGTCCGGTCCCGCCGCTGGGCAGTGATCCCACGGCCATTCCCACGCAGGTTGAGCGTCAGGCCTTCCAGAGCCGCCCGCTTACCCGCGCCGTGCGCGAAGTCGCGCGCGACAGCGATTGGCCAACTGCGGTGCGCTTCTTCAAGGAAATCGCCGAACAGGCCGACAGCGAGGCCGATCACGTGCTGGTGGCCGATCTCGCCCGCGAACTGGGCCGCCGCGATCTGGGCGTGATCCTGGGCCAGGCCGCGCACGTGGACGGCCACGGCGTGTTCCGTCGTACCAGCTTTCCGCTGATCCCGATCCCGCAGGGCGCGAACTGGACCTTCGTCCACGCGATCACCCGGCAGGAAAGCCAGTTCGCCATGAACGCGATCAGCCATGCCGGGGCGCGCGGGCTGATGCAGCTGATGCCGGGCACGGCGCGCGAGCAGGCGGGCAAGATGGGAATGGACTATGACCCCTCGGCCCTAACCCGCGATGCCGGTTACAACATGCTGCTGGGCGATGGCTATTTCCGGCGAATGCTGGACTATTACGGCGGCTCCTACCCACTGGCCGTGGCCGCCTACAACGCGGGTCCGGGCAATGTGAACAAGTGGCTGCGCGCCAATGGCGATCCCCGCACCGGGGCGATGGACTGGGTCGAATGGGTAGAGAAGATCCCGGTGACCGAAACCCGCAACTATGTGCAGCGGGTGCTGGAAAACGCGGTGGTCTATGAAGCGATGTATCCGGCCCGCGCGATCAACAAGGGCCCCAATCCGCTCAGCTTTTTCCTGGGCAAGCGCTATCCAGGATAAAGCAAGGTCCATGGCCCCATCCTCTCCCCTCCCGCTTGCGGGAGGGGTCGGGGGAGGGCATGTGGAGCAAAGTTGGATAACACTCCCTCCCCTGCCCCTCCCGCAAGCGGGAGGGGAAAAGCAAGAATTCCCTCCCGCAAGCGGGAGGGGAGCAAAGGACCGCCGCTTCGCGCCATGAGTATCGTCAAGGAAGGCCCACCCATCACGCCAGCCGGAATGGCCAAACTGCGCGCGCGGTATGACCATCTGCTGGGCACCGAGCGCCCGGCCATCGTCGAGATCGTCTCGTGGGCAGCTGGCAATGGCGACCGCAGCGAGAACGGCGATTACCTCTATGGCCGCAAGCGGATGCGCGAGATCGACCGGGAGCTGGCCCACCTCGCCCGGCGGATGAAGGCCTGCCGCGTGGTCGATCCGGCCAGCCAGCAGGACCGCACCCGCGCCTGGTTTGGTGCGACCGTGACCATCGCGGATGAGGATGACAACCACCGCACCGTCACTCTGGTCGGCGATGACGAGCAGGATGCCTCCAGCGGGCAGATCGGGTGGAGCGCCCCCATGGCGCGAGCGCTGCGCGGCGCGGCCCTGGGCGACCTGCGCAAGGTTCGCTTGCCCGGCGGTGAAAAGGAATGGGAAGTCATCGCAATCACTTACCCGGAGCAGTGCTGAAAATGGCTGAAGTGATCAACCTGCGTCTGGCCCGCAAGGCCAAGGCCCGCGGCGAGGCAGCGCGGCAAGCAGAGCAGAACCGCGCCCTTCACGGCCGCACCAGGGCGGAGAAGGAACGCCAGCAGATCGATGCGCAGCGCGCGGCGCGGCTGCTGGACGGAGCAAAGCGAGAGCAGGACGACTGATGCGGACCACCTACGATCACGCCACGGTGCGGCTCTACCACCTGGACGACGCCAGCGAAGGCGGCGCGGCCACCACCCTGTGCTATGCCCCGCTGACCGAGGCCTTGCGCCTGGCCGCCGAGCAGCCGGAAGAGGTCCAGGCCGGCCTGTTCATCGCCACCGACAACGATGTGGTTGCCTATCTCGACCTGATCGGGGAATAGCCGCTGATGCTGCGCCGCCTGCTGGTCCTTTCCGTGCTGATCGCCACGCCGGCGCTGGCGCGCGATGCCCTGGGCACCTTTGGCCAATGGGCGGCCTTCCGCGATCCGCGCGCGCCGCGCTGCTATGCCATTGCCATGGCCGCACCCTCCACGCTGAAGCGCGAATTCCAGCCCTTTGCCACGGTGGCCTGGTGGCCGCGCCAGCAGGTGCGCGGACAGGTCCACTTCCGCCTGTCCCGGCAGGTCCGGCCTGGCGCGCCGATCACGCTTTCGATCGGCGGGCAGCGCATGGTCCTGGTCGGCGGCGGTGCCGATGCCTGGGCGGCTGACAAGCGCGGCGATGCGGCGATCCTGGCCGCCATGCGCTCTGCCCGCGACATGACCGTTCAGGCCCGCGATGGCACCGGGCGCGGCTTTACCAACACCTATGCGCTGGAAGGGGCGGCCACCGCGATGGACGCCGCTGCGCTGGGCTGCGCGCAGTTGCGGTAGCTTTTTCGCCGCTCCCGCACTATATCGCGCCGCCTATGGCCGATACTGCACTCATGTCGATTCCGGGACAAATCGATCCCGTCACCGTCCCGCGCGACATCACCCCGCGTGAGGATGGCCGCGTCGACCTGATCGGCCTGCCGAAAAAGCGGATTGCCGAACTGTTCGAAAGCGCGGGCCTTGATGCCAAGGCGGCCAAGCTGCGCGCCAAGCAGGTGTTCCACTGGCTTTACCACCGGGGCGTCACCGATTTCGAGGCGATGACCGACATTGCCAAGACCATGCGCCCGTGGCTGGCCGAGCGCTTCGTGATTGGCCGCCCGGAAATCGTCCTGGCCCAGCACTCCAGCGACGGCACGCGCAAGTGGCTGCTGAAAACAGCGGACGACCACGAGTTTGAAATGGTCTTCATCCCGGATGCGGACCGCGGCACCCTGTGTGTGTCCAGCCAGGTCGGCTGCACGCTCAACTGCCGGTTCTGCCACACCGGGACCATGCGGCTGGTGCGCAACCTCACCCCCGGTGAGATCGTCGGCCAGGTCATGCTTGCCCGCGATGCGCTGGGCGAATGGCCCAAGGGTTCGATGGCCGGACTGGACGAGGACGAGGACGAAGGCGGTTACTCGTCCGACGGCCGCCTGCTGACCAACATCGTCATGATGGGCATGGGCGAGCCGCTCTATAACTTCGACAATGTCCGCGACGCACTGAAACTGGTGATGGACGGCGACGGTCTGGCCCTGTCCAAGCGCCGCATCACGCTGTCGACCAGCGGCGTGGTGCCGATGATGGCCAAGTGCGGCGAGGAAATCGGCGTGAACCTGGCCGTTTCGCTCCACGCCGTGTCCAAGGAAGTGCGCGACGAGATCGTGCCGATCAACCGCAAGTACGGGCTGGAAGAACTGCTCCAGGCCTGCGCCGACTATCCCGGTGCCTCGAACGCGCGCCGCATCACGTTCGAATATGTGATGCTCAAGGACAAGAACGACAGCGACGAGCACGCGCGCGAACTGGTCCGCCTGATCAAGCACTACAAGCTGCCAGCCAAGGTCAACCTGATCCCGTTCAACCCCTGGCCCGGCGCACTTTACGAATGCTCCACGCCGGAACGCATCCGCCGCTTTTCGGAGATCGTTTTCGAAGCGGGCATCAGCGCGCCGGTGCGCACCCCGCGCGGGCGCGACATCGACGCGGCTTGCGGCCAGCTCAAGACCGCCGCCAAGAAGATGAGCCGCGCCGAACTGGACCGGCTGGCCGAAGAAAAGCAAGCGGCTCTCGGCTGAAGCCGGACTGAAATCGAAATTCCGCAACGGCTTGGCGCACTTGCGCCACGGTTCGCCCATGCGAGAAAGCTGCCGTTCATTTGGCGCGTTCCACTGTGCTTCTGACAAGAACAACAGGAGCATGATCCATGAACAAGGCCCTTACCGCGTCGATCCTGGCGGCCACGATGTTTGGCGCGACCGCCCCGGCCCTGGCCGATCCGCCGCGCTGGGCTCCAGCTCATGGCTGGCGGGCCAAGAACGGCGATATCCGCTATCAACGCGCTGAAAACGGCGTCCGCTACTGGCGCGGCGACGATGGTCGCTACTACTGCCGCCGGGGTGATGGCACGGTCGGCCTGCTGGCCGGTGCCGCCCTGGGCGCACTGCTGGGCCGCGCAGTCGATACCCGCGGCGAGCGGGCGACCGGCACCATCCTGGGCGCCGCCGCAGGCGCCTTCATCGGCAACGAACTGGCCCAGGGCCGGACCCGCTGCCGCTAAGCATTCCCTTCGGGGCTGTTGACCTGGCGGACCATCCTCAGCAAAGCCTGCACGGATGGTCCGACCAGCAGTCCTGATTACCGGCGCGGCAAAGCGCATTGGCGCTGTTCTGGCGCGCCGCTTTGCCGATAGCGGCTGGCACGTGGTGATCCACGCTGGCCACTCCCCCGCCCTCGCCCGCGAATTTGCCGCCACCCTGCCCAGCGCGGAAGTGGTCGAGGCTGACCTGGTCGACCGTGAAGCCGGCCTGGCAATGATTGCCGAAGTGGCGGCCCGCCTGCCTGATTGGCGCGTACTGGTGAACAGCGCCGCCGTGTTCAAGCCCGATACCGCACAGGCCATCCAGCCGGAAATCTTTGCCGAAGCCATACGGGTCAATGCCGAAACGCCGACGGCCATGGCCCAGGCTTTTCTAGCCCGGGCAAAATCGCAGGGCGGCAAGCGGGTGATCCAGTTCCTTGACCAGAAGCTGATCAACACCAATCCCGATTTCTTCAGCTACACCATGGCCAAGCACGCCTTTGCCAGCACGGTCAGAATGCTGGCCATGGCGCAGGACGATCCGGCCACCCGCATCTATGGCCTGGCCCCTGGTGCCATGCTGCCCAGCTTTGACCAGGCTGAGGAAGAGCACGAGATTTCCGGCCGGATGAACCTGTTGCAGCGCCTGACCGACCCGGCGGAACTGGCCCAGGCGGCGCTGTTCATGGCGCAGGGCTGGCTGGCAAGCGGAGAGACGATCTACGTTGATTCCGGCCAGCACCTCCTGTCCCAACCCCGCGACGTCCTGTTCCTGGCGCGGGAGTAGCCTCGCTTCAATCCGGCCTACATCTCGAACACGTGGCTCACCGGGCAGGCGAGCGAGAAGCGGAAGCCTCCCGGATCGTAGCTGCATTCGACATCGGCACGCAGCTTTCGCGCTGGAACGTCCTCGATCACCCGGCTGCCAAAGCCGCGCTGGGTGGGCGGCGTGACCGCCGGTCCGCCGCTTTCCTCCCAGGTCAGCACAAAGCGCGGTTCTCCCTGCCCCGGCTCGATCCGCCAACGGATCGTAACCCGGCCTTCCGGCACGGATAGCGCGCCGTACTTTTCGGCATTGGTGGCCATTTCATGCAGCGCCATGCTGAGCGATTCCGCCGCACCGGGCTGGATGATCACGTCCGGGCCGTCCCGCTCGACTTGCGTCAGCCGGTCCTCCAGGAAAGCAAGCTGCGCATCGACCAGTTCGCTTAAAGGCACTTGCCGCCAGTTGCGCTTGACCAGGACGTCCTGGTTCGCCGCAAGGCCAGCAATCCGTTCGCGAAGGCGCGGCAGGAAATCCTCGCTGTGCTCCGCCGTGCGTTCGGCCAGGGACTGCACTACGGTCAGCAGATTGCGCGAACGGTGGTTGACTTCCATCAGCAGCAATTCGATCTGCCGCTCCGCCGCCCTACGCTCGGTAATGTCAGTGGCTGTGCCGAACCAGCAGACGATGTCGCCAGACTTATCCCGCAGTGGCACTGCACGCGAGAGGAACCAGCCATAAGTGCCGTCAGCCGCGCGGATCGGGAACGTATCCTCCCACTCCACCCCTTCTTTCAGGCAGCGCGCAACGTGCGCTTCGACGCGCTCGACATGGTCGGGGTGGATCTGGTCGCGCCAGCCGTTGCCTTCGACATCCTGCTGGGTGGTCCCGGTGTAGTCGAACCAGCGCTTGTTGTACCAGAACATCCAGCCTTTCGCGTCCGCAATCCAGGCCAGCTGCGCGATATTGTCCGCCATCAGACGGAACCGCGTTTCGGCCGCATTCAGCGCGCGGCGCGTTTCGACTTCGCGGGTGACGTCACGCCCGATCTTGCTGGCACCGATGATCCGCCCTTCGCGGTCCTTGACCGGCGAGACCATGATCTCAAGATGGACTAGAGTCCCGTCCTTGCGGATGCGTTCGGTACGCAGCTGGATGGAATTTTCCCCGCGCTCCACCCGCGCCAGAATATCGTCTTCCTCTGACTGGCGTTCTTCGGGAATGATCAGGCGGATCGACTGGCCGATCATCTCTTTCGCCGTCCAGCCGAAGATCCGCTCAGCCGCCGGATTCCAGCTGAGGATCCTGCCGTCCAAGGTCTTGGAGATCACCGCCGCATCGACCGAGTTGACGATTGCCGCAAACAGGCCCGCGTAATCCATCGCGGCGAACGGTTCCTGGCGGCTCATCTCTGTTCGGGTTCCCCGGGCACGCACCCGCGACGGGCGCAATTATGTCCCGGCTCAACGCCTCAAACCGCGGAAAGTTCCCGGCGGGCTTAGCGCCCGATCGCGCGCAGCCCCCGGTCCAGGTCCTCGATCAGGTCCTGCACGTCTTCCAGCCCCACGTTCATGCGGATCATCCCTTCGCCCACGCCCGCCTCGGCGCGGCCTTCCGGGCCCATGTTGTTGTGGGTGGTGCTGGCCGGGTGGCAGGCCAGGCTCTTGGCATCGCCGATGTTGTTCGAAATGTCGATCAACTCGAACGCGTTGAGCATGGCGAAAGCCTCAGCCCGGTCCTTCAGGTTGAAGCTGAAGATATTGCCGAACGCATCCATCTGCTTTGCCGCCACGGCGTGCTGCGGGTGGCTTTCCAGACCGGGGTGGAGCATCTGGACCCCGCGCCCTTCCAGGAACCGCGCCACTTCCATGGCGCTCGCGCTCTGCGCCTTGGCGCGCAGCGGCAGGGTTTCCAGCCCCTTCAGCACGACCCAGGCATTGAACGGCGCGGCAATCGGGCCGGTGTTGCGCTGGAACGGCATCAGCACGTCGTTGATGAATTCCGCCGTTCCGCAGATCGCGCCGAGCAGGACGCGGCCCTGCCCTTCCATCAGCTTGGTCGCGGAATAGGCAACCACGTCCGCGCCGAATTCGATCGGGCGCTGCAAGGCTCCCGTGGCAAAGGCATTGTCGACCACCGTGGTGATCCCCTTTGACTTTGCCAGCCCGCAGACGAATTCCAGATCGACAATGTCCATCGTCGGGTTCGCCGGGGTTTCGAAGAAGAACACCTTGGTATTGGGCCGGATCGCGGCTTCCCAGGCGGCATTGTCGCGCGCATCGACAATGGTCTTTTCGATCCCGAAGCGGGGCAGCAGGTTATCCACGATCCAGCGGCACGACCCGAAAGCGGCGCGCCCTGCGACGATATGGTCGCCTGCGGAAAGCTGGCACAACAGCGCGGAAGTCATCGCCGCCATGCCCGAAGCCTGGGTGCGGCACGCCTCTGCCCCTTCGATCATGGCGATGCGTTCTTCCAGCATGGCCGTGGTCGGGTTCTGGAAACGGGAATAGACCGGACCGGGCTCTTCCCCCTGGAACCGCGCGGCCACCTGTTCGGCGCTGTCATAGCTGAAGCCGGAATTGACGAAGAGCGCCTCGCTCGTTTCCCCCTGCTCGCTGCGCCAGGTCCCGGCGCGCACGGCGCGGGTGGCTGCACGCCATTTGGAAGTGATCGAGCGGTCCTGTCCGGTGGTGCGTTTCATAGTGGCTGCGGCTTTAGGCAGAGGCACTGTGCGGGGCAAGAAAAGATCGGCTCACACGAAGGCACGAAGACATGAAGATGTCCCTTTTCCGGCGCAGCCGATCTATCATCTGGACGATGCCGAATGCCGCAGACTTCGAAGTGCCGACAAACATGGAGTTAAACGAAAGCCCTTCGTGCCTTCGTGTCTTCGTGTGAACCAAACCATTGCACCGCCCTGCCGCCGCAGATAATCCGGACGTCATGCAGGCCCGCTTTACCAGAGATCACGATCCAGCCCTCTGGTGCGGGACCATCGCGATATTCTTCCTCGCGCTGGTCTGGTGGCGGCTGGCGGTCCCGCATGAAATCTATTTTGACGAGGTCCACTACGTCAACGCGGCGCGCAAGCAGCTGGACCACATCCGGGTCAATCCCGAACACCCGATGTTCGCCAAGACCGTGCTGTCGCTGGCCATCGAATGGCTGGGTGACAGGCCGCTGAACTGGCGCATCCCCTCTGCCCTGGGCGGAGCGCTGGGCCTGTTTGCCTTTACCCGCATCGTCTGGTTCGCCAGCGGCAATGCCCGGGCGACCGTGCTGGCGGGCGTGCTGCTGGCCACGGATTTCTTCTGGTTCATTCACAGCCGCATCGCCATGCTCGACATGACCATGGCCGCGCTGACCATGCTGGCCGGCTGGCAACTGGCGGCGGCCATCCGCTTGCCGAGGCAAGGCCGCTGGCGGCTGGCGCTGACAGGCGTGCTGATGGGCCTGGCGCTCGGCTCAAAATGGTCGGTCGCCCCGGCGCTGCTCCTGCCGGGCCTCGCCTTCCTGGCGCTGAAGCTGCGCGACAATGGCTGGCGCTTCCTGTGGGCACGCAGCGGAGGACCGGTACCCGGCATCAGCCTGATCGAGGCGGGCCTGTGGCTGGGCCTGGTCCCCCTTGCGGTCTATTGGACAACCTTCTGGCCGGCATTCCACTGGGCTGCGCGCCCGGTCAATCCGTGGGATCCGATTGCCTGGCACAAGCATATGCTGATGCTGCAGGACAGCGTGAAGAAACCCCATCCCTACCGCTCGGTCTGGTACCAGTGGGCCGGCAACTGGCGGGCGATCTGGTACCTCTACAAGGAGGTCGAAGGGGCACAGCGCGGCATTGTCCTGATCGGCAATCCCTTCACCATGCTGGCCGGGCTGGTCGCGCTGGTGTGGGCGGTGATCGAGGCGCTGCGGCGTCGGCGCCTGGACCTGCTGGCCTTCGTCACGCTCTATCTGGTCACCCTGCTGTTCTGGGCGACCTCAGGCAAGCCGGTGCAGTTCCTCTATCACTACCTCCTGCCCAGCACCTTCCTGATGGCGATCCTGGCCCTGGCGCTGGACGAGGCGGGACGGCAGCCAAATCGCTGGCGGCTGCTTTTGCCCATTGGCATCGGCCTGAGCGTGGTTATGTTCGCCGTGTTCTATCCGATCATCTCGGCCCTGCCGCTGTGCTGCGGACGGCCAAGTTTCGAATTCTGGATGTGGCTGCCAAGCTGGCGCTGATCCGACATATTGAGGGGGAGTTTCCAGACATGACCGATTGCCGCCAACCGCTGACCTTTGCGCGCGGCCCTGCGCTGAAGAACCGCATGATGCTCGCGCCGCTGACCAACCTGCAAAGCCATGCCGATGGCACCCTGTCGGATGACGAGATCCACTGGCTGACCATGCGGGCCAAGGGCGGTTTTGGCCTGGTCATGACCGCCGCCGCTCATGTTCAGCGGCAGGGCCAGGGCTTTCCGGGCCAGCTTGGCATCTGGTCCGATGACCACTTGCCGCGCCTGACCGAACTGGCGACCAGGCTGCGCGAGAACGGCGCGGTATCCTCGGTCCAGCTTCACCACGCCGGAATGCGCAGCCCGCGCGACGTGATCGGCGAAGCGCCTCAGGGCCCGTTCGAAGACGCCGAAACCGGTACCCGCGCCCTGTCCACTGCCGAGGTCGAGCAGCTGCGCGACGATTTCATCGCTGCAGCCGTCCGCGCCGAAAAGGCCGGGTTCGACGGTGTGGAGATCCACGGCGCCCATGGCTATGTCCTGGCCCAGTTCCTCGATGCCGAAAACAACCGGCGCGAGGATCGCTACGGCGGCAGCTTTGAAAACCGCAAGCGGCTGCTCCTGGAAGTGATCGACGGCGTGCGCGCCGCGACCCGCGCCGATTTCCAGGTCGGCCTGCGCCTGTCGCCGGAACGCTTCAACATCGACTTTGCCGAGGCGAAGGCCCTGGCCCAGGAAGTGATGGAAGGGGGCAAGCTGGACTACCTGGATATGTCGCTGTGGGATTGCTTCAAGGCCCCAGTAGGCGAAGCGGAAGGCGCAGCGCCGCTGATCTCGCACTTCACCGCCCTGCCGCGCGGAAACACCCGCCTGGGCGTGGCGGGCAAGATCATGGATGCCGCCAAGGTCCAGGCCTGTCTGGACGCCGGGGCGGACTTTGTCCTGATCGGACGGGGCGCAATCCTGCACCACGATTTCGCTGCCCGCTGCGTCGCGGACGACGGCTTTGCCTCGGTCAAGAACCCGGTCAGCGAAGCGCACCTGCGCGCCGAAGGCCTGGGCGAGGCCTTCGTCAGCTACATGAAGACCTGGCCCGGCTTTGTCGGTGAGCCGGTGGAGGCGTAGTTAACAGCGGGGCTGTTTCGCCCTGGATTGCTTCGTCGCTATGCTCCTCGCAATGACGAACCTGATGTCGTCATTGCGAGCGTAGCGAAGCAATCCAGGGCGGATTAAACAACGCCCGCGACAGGGCTCAATATTTGCCCCAGACGAACTTGCTCGACAGAGCGAAGTTCCAGACCGAACCCAGTACGATCCCGACAATCGCGGCCGGGTAAGGGTTAAAGCCCAGCCGCACCAGCGCGGTCGCTGCGCCGATATTGGCGAGCAGGCCGAACGCGCAGGTCAGCAGGAATCGCACCCAGCCGGTCAGCAGCGGAACGAACCCTCGCAGCCGCTTGTCGGCATAGGTCAGCTCGTTGTTCAGCACGAAGTTGAACGTCATCGCCACCAGCGCCGCCGTCGTCTGGCCGACGATGAAGGCGGTTTCCTTGGGATAGTGGCTGACCCGCAGCGCTTCGCCGAACAGGTTCAGCACCACCGCGAGAACGGCCATGTGGACCACAACGCCCAGCCCGCCAATCGTGCCGAACAGGGCAAAGCGCGTGGGGATCCAGCGGCCCAGCCACTTGTCGTACAGGCCGACCAGGAATTCGAACACCACGGTCCGGTCCAGCTTGGATTCGCCCTCGGCGCGCGCAGCGAAATTCATCGGCACTTCCTTGATCCGCAGCGGCGCTTCGACCGTAGCCAGAATGTCGAGCAGGATCTTGAAGCCGACGCCGGACAGGCGGTGCGCGTCAGCGCGCAGCACTTCGGACTTGAGCATGAAATAGCCGCTCATCGGATCGGTCAGTTCGACGCCCGTCACCTTGTTGGCGATGCGGTTGGCCAGGTTGGAAGCCTTGACCCGGTCGGGCCGGCCCCACTCCTCGGTGCTCGCCCCTTCGGCAAAGCGGCTGGCATAGGACAGGTCGTATTCGCCGCTTTCGATGGCGGCGAGCATTCCGGGCAGCAGTTCGGGATCGTGCTGGTGATCGGCGTCCATCACCGCGACAACGGGTGCTGCCGTAGCGCACATTCCCTCGATTGCGGCAGAGGACAGTCCACGCCGACCAATCCGCTGGATCACGCGGACCCGGCCGTCTTCCTGGGCAATCGCGCGCGCTTCATCCGAAGTGCCATCGGGGCTGTTGTCATCGACGATGATCGCTTCCCACGGGATGCCGGCCAGCGCCTTGTCCAGCCGCTGGATCATGCCGCGCAGGTTCTTGCGCTCGTTATAGGTGGGAAGGACAACGCCAAGCCGTAGGGTCATGATTACAGTCTTTCGACAATCGCGTCGCCAATTGCAACGGTGCCCAGGTTTCCGCCCAGATCGCCGCCGCGCACGCCATCGGCCAGGGCCTTGGCAACGGCAGCCTCGATCCGCGCCGCTTCGGCCTCCAGCCCCAGCGAGTGGCGCAGCAGCATGGCAGCGGAAAGGACCGTTGCCATCGGATTGGCCAGACCCTTGCCGGCAATGTCCGGGGCTGAACCGTGGATCGGCTCATACAGGCCCTGCCTGCCTTCGCTGAGCGAGGCCGAGGCGAGCAGCCCGATCGAGCCGACGCACATGCTGGCTTGGTCGGACAGGATATCGCCAAACAGGTTGCCTGTGACGATCACGTCGAACTGGCCGGGATTGCGCACCAGCTGCATCGCGGCATTGTCGACATACATGTGACTGAGTTCGACTTCGGGATATTCCGCCGCCACTTCGATCACCACGTCGCGCCACACCTGGCTGGTTTCCAGCACGTTGGCCTTGTCGACCGAGCAGAGCTTCTTCTTGCGGCCCATCGCGGCGCGGAAGCCGACATGAGCGATGCGGCGCACCTCGTCCTCGGCATAGGCCATCATGTCCCAGCCCTGGCGGCGGCCATCCGGCAGGGTGCGAATGCCCTTTTCACCGAAATAGACGTCGCCGTTCAGTTCGCGGACGATCAGCAGGTCAATCGCGCTGGCCACTTCGGGGCGCAGGGCCGAGGCATCTTCCAGACCGGCAAACAGCTTGGCCGGACGCAGGTTGGCAAACAGGCCCAGCTCCTTGCGCAGGCCCAGGATCGCCTGTTCCGGGCGCAAGTGGCGCTCCAGATTGTCGCAATCCGGATCGCCTACGGCACCGAACAGGATCGCATCGGAATTGCGGGCCACTTCCAGCGTTTCGGGCGGGAGCGGGTGGCCATGCAGCTTGTAGGCCGCGCCGCCGACATCGGCCGTCACCAGTTCCAGACCGGGCAGATTCAGCGCTTCCAGCACGCGCACCGCTTCGCGGGTCACTTCGGGGCCGATGCCGTCACCGGCGAGAACCGCAATCTTCATCTTAGCAACACCCCAATGTAGTCAGCCCATCCGTGCCAGCCGCTCACGCAGGATGGCGCGCGCGCCCATAACATTGCCGTGCCGATCTGCAAGCAAGTACCGCTCCAGCCGCTGCCCCTGGGCGTCGAACTCGGCCAGTCCAGCGGCCGGATCGGGGGGCGCTCCGCCATAGCCAAGTTCCCGCAAGAGCAAGGATTCATAGGCAATCAGACCCGGTAGCCAGCCCCGCGCGGAAGGCGCGTGACAAATTGCGGTGAGTAGTGCGGACAGGGCCTCGAACAACGAAGGATAGGGGTGCCGTTCGGGCAAGGCAGCCGTGGTCAGCGCCGTAACCCAGCCAATCGCCGCAGCCGGAAGCGGCTCGGCCAGCCAGGGCGCCCGGCTGTCGAGCAGCTCGATCTTGCCGAAGGGCAGCTGCGTTTCGCTCTTCGAGCGGACATCGGCATCCACCAGGTTGCCAGGGATCAGCACGGGCCGCAGCTGCCTGCCGCGGCCTCCGGCCACATAGCAGGCGACCATGCCGTGCTGCTCGGTCAGCAGCCGCGCAATGACCGCCGTTTCACCATGCGGACGGCAAGCACAAACAAGAGCGGACGCACGAAGCTGCATCGGCACGGTGTGAAGGGATTGCGCAGGGAGCGCAACTGAAAGGGAGAATTCTCTGCGGCGGGATAGAGTGCGGCGGAAACGCCTACTACTTTGCGTTCAGAGCCGCCTCAAGCGCTTCAATCCGGGCCTTGAGCGCTTCGTTTTCTTCGCGCGCCTTGGCAGCCATCAGCTTGACCGTGTCGAATTCCTCGCGGCTGACGAAATCGAGGCCGCCCAGCCCTTCCTTCACGCGTTCGCGCGCCGCATCGCGGGCTTCGCGGCCCATACCGGCAACGGTTCCAGCCGCGCTGTTCAGCAGCTTGGCAATATCGGCGATCAGGGGGTTTTCGCTCTGCATGGCGGCTAAATGGGCCTTTGCGCCGCCGGGATCAAGAGGCGAGCGCCACTTGCGCACCGGCAGCCTCTTCCGGATTGGCCTGGACGAACTGCCAGTTCAGCACTGCCGCGAACAGCACCCAGGCCAGGTAGGGCACAAGGAGCCAGGCGGCGAGCGGCCGGACGCGGTAAAACAGCACGACGGTCAGCAGCACGGCGACGTCGATTGCCAGCAGCAGATAGAACCCGGGAACCAGCAACTGCATCCCGAAGAACACCGGCGACCAGGCCAGGTTGAGCAGGAACTGCACCACGAAAATCGCAATGGCGAGACCCCGTCCCGGGGCTCCACGCGCAGTGACGACCATGGCGAGAGCAATGCCCATCAGCAAGTAAAGGATCGTCCAGACAATCCCGAACGTGGCGGGCGGCGGATAGATCGCGGGCTTTTCCAGTCCGGCAAACCAGTAATTGTTGCCACCGCTGCCCGACATCATGCCCGAAAGCGTGCCCAGCAAAAGCAACAGCGGTGCAAGAAACAGCGACCAGCGCAGAAGAGAGGCCCGCAATTGGCCGGGCGAAGCAAGTTCAGTCATTGCCGGAACCTCGAATCAGTGCGCAATTTCCGCATGATACTGACGAGAGGCTGTCCCCGTTGCAATCCGTCAGAATCCGCGGGTGGCAGAGATCAGAAACTCGACATTGCCTTCCGGTCCCTTGATCGGGCTTTCCACGATTCCCTGGACCTGCCAATCGAGACCCTCCAGCCAGCCGCGCACCTCGTCGCAGACGCGCTGATGCAGCGCGGGATCGCGAACCACGCCGCCCTTGCCCACTTCGGCGCGGCCCACTTCGAACTGGGGCTTGATCAGGGCAACCAGCTGGCAGCGCGGCGCGGCCAGTTTCAGCGGCACGTCCAGCACTTTGGCCAGCGAGATGAAGCTGGCATCGCAGACCACCCACGAACAGGGCGCCGTGATCAGGTCCGGCGTCAGCACGCGGGCACTGGTCTGTTCCAGCACGGTGACGCGCGGGTCCTGCCGCAGTTTCCAGGCCAGCTGGTTCGTCCCCGAATCGACCGCGAAGACGTGCGCCGCACCCTTGCTCAGCAGGACGTCGGTAAAACCGCCGGTCGAACTGCCGATATCCATCGCGGTCACGCCGGATGGATCGAGATCGAACGCTTCGATGGCATGAGCCAGCTTGATCCCGCCGCGCGAAACCCACGGATGGTCGCGCCCGCGCACTTCCAGCGGGGCATCGGCAGGCAGGGTCTGGCCCGGCTTGGCAATCTTGGTTCCCCCGGAAAAGACGGTGCCTGCCAGCACCAGCGCCTGCGCGCGGGTGCGGCTTTCGGCGTGGCCGCGCTCGACCAGCAGCTGATCGACCCGGATTTTCGGTGCCTTGCTCATCGTCGCGGCTCCTTCCATAGAAGGGGCGTGAAGGCAATTGCTCCCCTTGTCCTGTTGTCGCTGGCCCTGGCCGCCTGCGCCGCCCCTCGCCCCGCTCCGGCCCCCGCGCCGGTCGCGACGAAGCCGCGCCCGATCCAGCCTGCCCCACTGCCTCAGCCGCCCGCTGACTGGCGCGATGCAATGCAGACTCCCGGCACCTGGACCTGGGGCATGGTCGGCGGGCGCTCCACCGCGACCTTCTCGGGCACGAGCGGGGCCGCAATGGTGACGCTCAGCTGCGACCGCGTGCAAGGCCGCGTATTGCTGGCGCGGACTGGCGCCGCTGCAACCGCCCTGCCCATGGCACTTTCCACCACGTTCACGCGCAGACCGCTGCTGAGCGATCCATCCTTCCCCGCCAATGGCTGGCTGGTCGTGCCGATCGCGGCATCGGATACCCTGCTCGACGCAATCGCCTTTTCACGCGGACGATTCGCTCTGGAAACGGCGGGGCAGGAAACGCTCTACCTGCCGAGCTGGCCTGAAATCAGCCGCGTCGTCGAAGATTGCCGCTAAAGGATTTTTCGCGCCTGTGGAGAACTTGAAACCGGCAGCGGAAGTGGCGGATTCTGGCAGCGAAAAAAATCAATGCAAGACTTGTTGATTTCGCGCGAATGATTCACACCTAGGGACAAGGACGGTTCGCCTCCGGGCGGATCGGCCCCAGCTTCCAGCCGGAAGCGTTTTGGCTCAACAGCGCGAAAGGAGGTGACCGATGTCTCATGGTTCAGCAGGGAGGTCGGTGATCCGCGTTATGGAGCATTATCGCTGAGTTTCGATTTCGCGATAAAGGCTTCGTGAGCGGCACTTCCGGCCGCTGACCATGTGAAGGCCCGCTTCTGGCTTAGCCAGGGCGGGCCTTCTCATTTTTGCACCTGCGTCTGGCGCCTCCCCACTTCTCCGGCCCGCTCCCGCTTGGCCTGCACGGCAATTCACGCTATGCAGGAAAGCGAAATAAGCCCTTTTCATTTATTACTCTGCGCTTGCACCGAAGGTAATTTTCGTTCAATGCGCGCGCTCCGTAACAGAAGGATCGAAGCCCATGGCGACAATCGCCGAATCCCGGACCCAGTTCACGCACTTGCCCCACCCTTCCCCGGTGGCAGACGACGTGCGGGCCGAGATTGTGGCGAACCCCGGTTTCGGCAGCCGTTTTACCGACCACATGGTCACGATTGACTGGAGCGAGGACGCCGGCTGGCACAATCCCACGGTCGCGCCCTATGGCCCGATCCCGCTCGATCCAGCAGCGTCCGTGCTGCACTATGCGCAGGAAATCTTTGAAGGGCTGAAAGCCTATCGCCATCCCGATGGCTCGATGGCGCTGTTCCGGCCCCAGGCGAACGCGGCGCGCTTCAACGCGTCGGCCAAGCGGCTGGCCATGCCGGAACTGCCGGAGGAAATGTTCGTCAGCGCGATCGAGGAACTGGTGCGGGCGGACAAGGCCTGGTTCCCCACGGTTGAAGGCGGCTCGCTCTACCTGCGTCCCTTCATGATCGCGACCGAAGCTTTCCTGGGCGTGCGTCCGGCCAAGGCTTACAAGTTCATCGTCATCGCCAGCCCGGCGGGCAATTACTTCAAGTCGGGCGCTCCGGCCGTTTCGATCTGGGTATCGGATTACACCCGCGCGGCCCCCGGCGGCACCGGCGCGGCCAAGTGTGGTGGCAACTATGCCGCCAGCCTGGTGCCGACCGCCGAAGCCTTTGCCAAGGGGCACGACCAGGTGCTGTTCCTCGACGCGGCAGAGCACCGCTGGATCGAGGAACTGGGCGGCATGAACCTGTTCTTCGCCTTCGCCGATGGCAGCCTGTCGACCCCGCCGCTGACCGGCACGATCCTGCCCGGCATCACCCGCGACAGCCTGATCCAGCTGGCCCGCGAGGAAGGGCTGACCGTCCGCGAAGACCGCTACAGCCTGGACCAGTGGCGCGCCGATGCTGCATCGGGCAACCTCGTAGAAGTCTTCGCTTGCGGTACGGCAGCCGTGGTCACCCCGGTCGGCAAGGTTGCGGGCAAGGACGGCGAATTCACCATTGGTTCGGGCGGTCCCGGCCAGGTCACCGGCAAGCTGAAAGCACGCCTCACTGCCATCCAGCGCGGGGAAGCGGCCGACAGCCACGGCTGGGTGCACCGCATCGGGTAGGAAATCCGGCTGAGGCAGGCTGGACCGGCTCTCGGATGCCCCGCCCCGCTCACCCTGAGCCTGTCGAAGGGTGACGTTCGGCAATCCGGCTTCGACAAGCTCAGCCTGAGCGGCGTCTTGCATCAAAGGGTGAGAGCCAATGCGCTCTCACGCCCGCTCCTCGAGAAACGCGATCAGCCCGCGTTCGGCCCGCGATAGCCAACGCGACTTGCGCGGCAGGACCAGGGCCTTGCGCCATTCCTCCTGCCGTTCGACCAGCGCGATCACTTCGGGGTGGACGTAGCTTTTTCGCGCAATGGCCGGGGTGTTTGAGAGCCTCTGACTGACCTCTTCCAGCACCGGCTTGAGGCCCAGCCGCTCCCTGGCTCCTGCCAGCAGTTCAAAGGCGAGGACGCTGGCGTGCCAGGTGCGGAAATGCTTGGCGGTAAAGTCTTCGCCCATCGTTTCGCGCAAATAGGCATTCACGTCGCCCGACGTGACCGGTCGGGGTTCGCCCTTATCGTCAAGATACTGGAACAGGTTCTGCCCAGGCAGATCCTGCATCCGCTTGACGAAGCGGGCCAGACTGCGGTCAGTGATCTTCATGACGCAGTCCTTGCCGCTCTTGGCCCGGAACCGCAGACGCAGGGTCTGCCCTTTCAGTTCAGCGTGGCGCATCCGCAGCGTGGTTGCGCCAAAGCTGCGGTTCGCCTTGGCATAGGCTTCGTTCCCCACCCGGATACCGCCGGTATCGAGCAAGCGGACGACAGAGGCGACCGCCCGCTCCAGCGTCAGGGCAGTCCCCGCCAGATCCGCTTCCACCCGCTGCCGGACCAGTGGCAGCAGCTTGCCGAATGCAACGCAGCCGTCGAACTTCTCGGCTTCCCGCGCGGCGCGGAAATCGGGGTGGTAGCGGTATTGCTTGCGCCCCTTGTCATCGATCCCGGTGGCAAGGATGTGGCCGTTCGGCGCCGGGCAAAACCAGGCATCGCGATAGGCCGGTGGCAGCGCCACGGAATTGAGTCGCGCCACTTCGGCGCGGTCCGCAACGGGCAACCCGGCTGCGTCAAAATAGCGCCAGCCCTTGCCCGCGCGGCGGCGCGTTATGCCCGGCAGGCTGTCATCAACGAAAACCAGGCGAGCGGACGGGTCTGACGGCATTAACCCGCAACGCCAGCGCTCCTTGCCGGTTCCGCTCAGCGCCGGGCGAGGATGGCTTCCAGCGCCTCGTCCAGATCGGCGTAGCGAAAGGCAAAGCCGCTCGCCTCGGCCCGGACCGGGTGGACCCGCTGGCCCCCCAGCAGCAATTCCTCGGCAAATTGCCCCAGCACCAGTTTCAAGGGGAGCGCCGGAACCGGGATCACTGCGGGACGGCGCAGCGCCTTGCCCAGGCTGCGGACGAATTCGCGGTTGCGGACCGGCTGCGGGGCGGTGCCGTTGATCGGGCCGCTAAGGTCCGGATGCGCAATGCAGTGGGAAATCAGGCGGATCAGGTCGTCACGGTGGATCCAGCTCATCCAGTGCTGGCCCCGGCCAAAGGGACCGCCCAGTCCCAGCTTGAACGGCATCAGCATCCGCCCCAGCAATCCGCCTGCGCGGTCCAGCACCAGCCCGATCCGCAAGCGCACGGTGCGCAGTCCTGTCGCTTCGACCCGCTCGGCAGCGTCTTCGATCGCCAGGCAAACATCGCGCGAGAAGCAGGGAGCGCCGTCGCTGCTTTCGTCCAGGGCCTCGTCCCCGCGAATCCCGTACCAACCGATGGCGCTGGCCGTGACGAAGACCTTGGGGCGGGCAATGAGGCGCTGGATAAGCTTCAGGCAGGCGCCGATCATGTCGAGCCGCGAGGTGATGATCCGCCGCCGCTTTGCTGCGGTCCACAGGCCGTCCGCAATCGGCTCTCCGGCCAGGTTCACAATGGCATCGACGCGCGTATCGCCAGGAATCTCGTCGAGCGTCCCGACCGTCCAGGCCTTGCCCGGAACCGCCGCACTCCCAGGCTTGCGCGACAGAACGATGGCATAATGGCCCGCGTCCAGCAGTGCCTCGATGAGCCGGCTACCGACAAAGCCGGTACCCCCGGTAACAAGAACGGTGTGGTGGCCCGAAAGAGCGGAAACCAAAGCGGCGGGCGACTCAGAAGGGTGGCTGGTGAATCGCGCAGATGACGCGAGATCGTGCATCCACGCGGTCTAAGCCGATCGCTGGACAAAGGGCAGATGGCAGAAAGGACAGGTGTTTCCAACCTGGATCAAGCCGCGCCCGATCCGGCTTCGACAAGCTCAGCCTGAGCGGGGTTTGGCGACCCGAAAGTCCGTTCGTCCTGAGGAGGTGCTGAAGCCGCAGGCTGAAGCGCTGTCTCGAAGGACCGCGTAAAGCGCTGTGGTTCGAGATGGTCCTTCAATCTTCGATTTCAGGACCTCCTCACCACGAACGGATTCGTTCAGGCCCTCGCTACTGCCCCACCTTGCCCCGCGCTGCGGCGAATTCGCTGCCCGGTTTCCATACCGGCCAGCGGTTTGAATTGGCCAGGTCCCAACCGATGTCGCGCAGCAGTTCGATGTCCTGCACCGCGCCAGCCATTTTCCAGTTCCGGTCCCAGGCATCGCAGGCCTGGTGATAGCAGCGCCCGGTGTAATCATCGATCCACGCCTGCCCCCCGGCACGGCCGCCCTCGACCAGGTCCGAAGCGCCAGCCAGGCTCATCATCAGCAGCACCGGAACGCCGCGCTTGGCGAAGGAGAAGTGGTCCGCGCGGTAGAACAGGCCGCGTTCGGGCAGGTTCTCCGGCGTCACCGTCCGGCCTTGGTTCGCCGCAAAGGCCGCGAGTTCGTCCTCCATGCTGGACTGGCCCTTGCCGATCAGCACCACGTCGCGCGCCTTGCCTGCGGTTTGCAGCACGTCGACGGTCAGGTTGGCGACCGTCTTGGCCATCGGATAGACCGGATCGACCGCATAGGCTTCTGACCCCAGCAGCCCGCGCTCTTCCGCCGTCCAGGCGGCGAAAACCACGCTGCGCTTGGGAGCGGGAGCGGACTTCATCTGTCCGGCGATTTCCAGCAGCGCGGCAATGCCAAGCGCGTCGTCATTCGCGCCGGCGCGGTAGATACGGCCCTGGGCATCAGGCTTGCCCTCTCCATAAGCGTCCCAGTGAGCGCCGAACATGATCACTTCATCCGGCCGCTCGCTGCCGGGCAGCCTGGCCAGGACGTTGTGGCTGGTGATGACTTCGGGCGCGTTCGGGATCGCGGCGGAAAGCGTCACGCCCTTCAGTTCCACCGGGCGGAACTTCGCCGAGCGCGCCGCAACGCGCAGCTTCTTCAGGTCAAGCCCCGCGCTGGCAAACAGGCGGTCGCCCTGCTCGTGGCTGACCCAGCCCTGCACGGCCAGGCTGGTCTGGCTGCCGTCCTTGCGCACCAGGCCATAGTTTTCACCGCCCGGGCTGGTGATGACATTCCAGCCGTAGCCGACCCCTTCGGCATCGTGGACGATCAGCGCCGCCACGGCCCCGCGTCTTGCCGCTTCCTCGAACTTGTAGGTCCAGCGGCCGTAATAGGTCATGGCCTTGCCGCCGAACTTGCCCGCGACCGCTTCACCCTTGGCCGCTTCGAAGTCGGGATCGTTGATCAGGAATACCGCGACCTTGCCCTTCAGGTCCTGGCCCTTGAAATCGTCCCATTTGCGTTCCGGCGCGGTCACGCCATAGCCGACAAAGACCAGCGGAGCAGAGGCAACCGTAGCCACGGCATCGTTGCGCAGCGTGGAAAGGTAGATGTCGGTTCCCAGCTTGAGCGGGACCTTGCCCTGCGGTGTCGCCAGTTCCAGCTGCTGCGGCGCGCCCAGCCGGGTGTGGAGCAGCGGCACCTTCTGGATCCACTGTCCGTCCGGCCCGCCCGGTTCCAGCCCCAGCGCCTGAAACCGCCCGATCAGATAGCCAATGGTCCGCTCTTCCCCGATGGTTCCGGGGGCGCGGCCCTGGAACCAGTCGTCGGTCATGGTGCGGACGGTCTGGATCAGGCCAGCCTCGCTGATCGGTTCCTGGGCGGCGGCGGGGACGGCGAAGGACAGCGCAGCAAGGGCTGCGGCAACAAGGGTGCGTTTGGACATGGCCCATGCCTAGCCATTCTGCCCATAAAGGCAATCGTGCGCCGCCAATTGCCCCTTGCGAAGGCGCGGCATAGCCCGCATTCAAGGGGCAACGACCAACCGAATTGAGGAAATGCACCATGGCCGATGCCGAATATACGCCCCCTGCGGTATGGACCTGGGACCCGGGCAACGGCGGCCCCTTTGCCAGCATCAACCGACCCACGGCGGGCGCCCAGCAGGAAAAGGAACTTCCCGTCGGGCAGCATCCCTTCCAGGTCTATTCGCTCGGCACGCCCAACGGCCAGAAGGTCACGATCATGCTGGAGGAGCTGCTGGAAGCTGGGCATTCCGGTGCGGAATACGATGCCTGGATGATCAACATCGGCCAGGGCGACCAGTT
The DNA here is from genome assembly GCF_050281025.1 of Novosphingobium sp. NPDC080210. Lineage (NCBI taxonomy): Bacteria > Pseudomonadati > Pseudomonadota > Alphaproteobacteria > Sphingomonadales > Sphingomonadaceae > Novosphingobium > Novosphingobium sp. NPDC080210. The sequence continues at coordinate 29,228 of NZ_JBNNWL010000001.1, read as the reverse complement.
CGGTTCGGGCTTTGTCGCGCTCAACCCCAACAGCAAGATCCCGGCCATGCTGGACCGCAGCGGGGACAAGCCGATCCGCCTGTTCGAAAGCGGCGCGATGCTGCTGCACCTGGCGGACAAGTTCGGCGCCTTCATCCCGCAAGACCCCGCCGCGCGGGCCGAAGTGCTGTGCTGGCTGATGTGGCAGATGGGCAGCGCGCCGTTCATTGGCGGCGGTTATGGCCACTTCTATCACTATGCCCCGGTGAAGATCGAATATGCGATCAACCGCTACGCGATGGAAACCAAGCGCCTGTTCGACGTGGCCAATAACCGGCTGAAGGAAGCCCGCTTCCTGGGCGGCGATGACTACACCATTGCCGACATGGCGGCTTTCCCCTGGCTGGGCAACCTCTACGCGGGCAACGCCTATGGCAATACGCGCGAATTTCTGCAGCTCGATCAATACGAAGCGGTGGGCCGCTGGGTGGAAGAGATCAAGGAACGCCCGGCCGTCCAGCGCGGCCGGATCGTCAACACCGCCAAGATGCCGGAACGGCATTCGGCAGCGGACTTCGACAAGGTTGAAAACACCGATCCTGCCTAAGATTACCCCTTCCCAACCCCGCGCGGCCTTTCTATAGGCCGCGCTCCCGCTGGGGCGTCGCCAAGTGGTAAGGCACCGGTTTTTGGTACCGGCATTCGCAGGTTCGAATCCTGCCGCCCCAGCCAAGGGTTCCACACGGAACCACCTCTCCTGCATCATCGCCGTATTTTCTCGACCGGGAACGAACCCGGCCTGCGATGGGTTGTGGACGGAACATTCAGGAGTTCCACGCCATGTCCTACCGTCCCTTCGTGATCCTCAGCGCCATGTCCGCCTTCTGTTTCTCCGTCGCGGCCTGTTCCAATGACCGGGACGACAAGGCCGCAACGGCCGAGGCTACTTCCGTGGCCGACGGTTCGGGTGACCTGAGCAGCAATGGGGCCATGGCCAGCGATGCGGCCGTCACTGCGGGCAGCGCGGCAGAGGCGTTCCTGCTCGATGCGATCAGGGGCAACAACAGCGAGATGAAGTTCGGACGGCTTGCCGCTGAAAAGGGGTCGAGCAAGGCCGTGAAGGACTATGGCACGATGCTGGTCAACGATCACGGCAAGGCCGGTGCCGAGGCGCTCACCCTGGCGACCAGCGCGGGCCTTGCCCGGACGAACTCCACCAATCCCGAAGCAGACGCGGAATATGCGAAACTTGAGGGGCTGACCGGCGCGGATTTTGACAAGGAGTTCACCCGCTTCATGGTCGAAGAGCACCAGAAGACGATCACCAAGTTCGAAACCGCGGCCAAGGACACCCAGAACGCCGCCGTGGCGGACTTTGCGCGCAAGACCCTGCCGACTCTGAAAAAGCACTTGGAACGCGCGCAATCGCTGGCCAAATAAGCCATCGCCGCCGAGACGACGGCGGCTTAGTCCACCAGCTTGACCAGCTTGCGCTCCAGCGGGGAAAGCACGCCCGGCAATTCATGCCCGCGCTTGAGCACCTGGCCCGCTTCCCCGATCAGCGCCCACATGCCCTGCTTGCTGCGCAAGGCGGGACGTTTTTCGATACGGGCCACGGGGCGCTCGGCAGCGCGGCGGAAGGCAGAGAAGACCGCTGCCTCGCGGTCAAAATCCATCGCGTAGTCGCGCCATTCCCCGGCGGCGACCATGCGGCCATAGAGGTCCAGGATTCGTTGCAGTTCTTCGCGCGTGAACCCCACCTGCGTCGGCCGGACGGCCTGGATGGGGAAAGGCGTAACCGTTCCGCTCAAGCCGTTTTGGCCTTGCCCTTGCCAGTGCCGCCTTGCTTGGCGAGGAGTTCGTCACGCTCTTTCAGCAGCTCGTCCAGCTGCTTTTGCATGATCTGCATCTGGCATTGCAGGATTTCCAGCTTTTGCGTGGCCGGATCAAAGCGTTCGCTGCATGGCGTGCCATAGGGGACGAAGCTTTGGGTTTCCGGCTTCACTTCGACCAGGGTGGCCTTGGCCGGTATCCCGATCATGGTCGCCCCTTCCGGCACGTCCTTGGTCACCACCGCATTGGCACCGATGCGGGCACCTGCGCCGACGTGGATCGGGCCAAGGATCGCCGCACCCAGGCTGACGATCACACCGTCCCCGATGGTGGGATGCCGTTTGCCGCCTATGCCATTGGTGGGATTGGTGCCGCCCAGGGTGCTGCCCTGGTACATGGTGACATTGTCCCCAATTTCCGCCGTTTCGCCAATCACGACAAAGCCGTGGTCGATGAAGAAATTGCGCCCGATCTTGGCGCCCGGATGAATGTCGATCGCGGTCATGAAACGGCTGAACGTGTTCACCAGCCGGGCCAGCAGGAACAGCTGCGCTTCGAACAGCCAGTGTGCCACGCGGTGGAGGCCGAGAGCCCAGACGCCGGGGAACATCAGCACTTCCCAGCGCGAGCGGGGGCTGGGATCGCGGGCGACCACGGAATCCAGATAGCGGGTCAGGTCTTCCAGCATCGTATCCCCATTGTCCCCCAAACAGCGCGTCAAAGCAAGCGCGGCTCGCTGGGTCCCATCACTTCGTCCAGTGCCTCGCGCCAGATTCCCTGGCTGGGCGGCGCTTTTCGTTCCAGGCTGATGCGATCGATCGTGGCCACCAGCCGCTCGGCTCCGATATGGGAACGCTCAGCGCGCGGCACAAGATAGGACACGGCGTCCGGCCCCAGGGCCAGCCCGCGCTGTTCGGCGTGGAGCAGGATCAGTTCGCCCAGCATCTCATCGTCCGGCGTGCCGATCTGCAAGTGCAGCGCTGCCCCCAGGCGGGAGGCGAGATCCGGCAAGGCGATGCGCCACTCCCCTTCTCCGCCCGTCGCCGTGAGCAGCAAGGGCGTGCCGTTTTCCTGGGCGCGGTTCCAGCGGTGGAACAGTTCGGTTTCGTCCATTTGCGGGGCATCGTCGATGGCTTCGCCCGCGCCGCTTTCCATGAACCAGCGCGCGATCAGCGACTTGGCCGAACGCGGCGGCCCGAACAGGATCGCCGTGCGAAACGGCCAGGTCTGCGCCACTTGCAGCGCTTCGAGCGCCGCGCGGTTGGCATTGCCGATCACGATCCGGCTGGGCGCGGCGCTGCCGACGTTCAGGGGAAGGACAATCTGGCTCATGCCCTCAGCGCCGGATCGAAAGCGCGTTGGTGCCCACCGTGACGCGATAGCCGCGCGCGCGCAGGGCATCGGCCAGGCTGTTGAGATCGCCCTCAACCGTCACCCGCATGACCGATGTACCGCCCATGGCAAGGCTGGTCGTCGCCGCGCCGCGCACCCCCGGGGCTGACCGCACCGCGCCCAGCGCCGCATCGACCGCAGCCGCATCGGGCGATGCGAACTGCACCGTAAAGGTCCGCGTCTCGACCGGAGCGGCCACCGTCGGCGCAGCGCTTGGCGTGGCACTGGCAGCGGCATCGGGTGCGGCAGCTTCCGCGCTCTGCCCCGCAGCGATCAGGGCGGCCAAAGCAGGATCGATCCCCTGGCTGACGTTCAAGGTGCTGTCCGGCTTGAGCCGACCATCGGCCAGCGCGCGGGCGTAGATCTGGTCCAGCCGCGCCACGGCATCGTTCAGCATCTTGGGCAGACCCGCCTCGTCATTGGCGGTCAGGACGAAGCTATCCAGGAAGGTATTGTCCGGGCCGTAACGCGCCGTGAAAGTACCGCGCACCGGGCCGCCGGGCCATTGCCGCTCCAGCCGCGCCTCGGGCATGATGACGTCCGCCGCGCCAAATTGGTCCAGCACGTTGCGCCACCAGGCACGGCTGCGACGTTCGGGCTGGCCCGCCGTGATCAGCAGCGAATCGCCACCGGACCCGACCGGACGCACATAGTCGACCGGGCTGGCGCCAGCGCGGAATTCAGCCCAGGCGCGCTGCCACGGCCCCTTGATCTCATAGACCTGCGCCACTCCGCCCGAATGCAGCACCGGCACGATCAGCAGCGGGGCCGAACGCGGAATGCCGCTGGTATCGCCGCTGTTCCCGCCGATGAACTGCCCCGCGCGGGCGCGATCGAACACGACGCTGAGCCGCGCGAAATAGCGGCGCGGGCCGATCTCTTCCCGCTCGATCACCACGGCGGCGACCATCGCCTGAAGCTGGCTGTCGCTGATGTCCGGGCCGCCCGCCTGCTTCCAGGCCTTGCGCGCGGCTTCCTGCCAGCCGTTCAGGCGGGCTTCCTCAGCCGTCTTTCCGGTGGTGTTCACTTCGATCCCGGCAATCTCGATGTCCGAAGTGCTGGCCACCGGAATGATCCCGCGATCCGCCTCGATCTGGGCGATCAGACGCTCTACCCCGACTACGGACAAGGCCACGGCAAGCGCGATTCCCAGCCCGCTGAACAGCGTGGCAGCAGGGCCAAGGCGGCGAAAGCGCGGCGAGAGGGAGGGTAAAACGACTGCCATGGGGGAAAACCAAGCGCCTTTTGCCCAATCACTCATGGAAATCCAAGCAGGAAAGCGTTAGGCGGCAAGCGATGTCTGAAAAGTCTTACAGCTATGAGCAGGCCGGCGTCTCGATCGCGGCCGGAAACGCCCTCGTCAAGGCGATTGCGCCGCTGGCCCGCGCCACCGCGCGGCCGGGTGCCGATCCCGAACTGGGGGGCTTCGGCGGCTTCTTTGACCTGAAGGCCGCGGGCTACTCGGATCCGCTGCTGGTCGCCGCCAATGACGGCGTGGGCACCAAGGTCAAGCTGGCCATCGACCATGATCGCCACGACGCCATCGGCATCGACCTGGTTGCCATGTGCGTCAACGACCTGATCGTGCAAGGGGCTGAGCCGCTGCTGTTCCTGGACTATTTCGCCACCGGCAAGCTGGAAAACGGCATTGCCGAGCGCGTGGTGGCCGGGATCGCCGATGGCTGCAAGCTCGCCGGATGCGCGCTGATCGGCGGGGAAACGGCGGAAATGCCAGGGATGTATGCTGCAGGCGACTATGACCTGGCGGGGTTCTGCGTCGGCGCGGTCGAGCGCGGCGAACAGCTGGTGGGCGACAAGGTGTCCGCTGGAGACGTGCTGCTGGGTCTGGCCAGTTCCGGCGTCCATTCCAACGGCTACTCGCTGGTCCGCCGCCTCGCTGCGGACAAGGGCTGGAAGCTGGATCGCCCTGCTCTGTTCGATCCCGACCGCCTGCTGATCGACCACCTGATCGAACCGACCCGGATCTATGTGAAGAGCCTGCTCCCGCTGATCCGCGCGGGGCGCATTCATGCGCTGGCGCACATCACCGGCGGCGGCTTGCTGGAAAACGTTCCCCGCGTCCTGCCCGATGGCCTCCACGCCCGGATCGATGCCGGAGCCTGGGACCAGCCGCGCCTGATGGCCTTCCTGCAAGCGCAGGGGAATATCGAGCCGGCGGAAATGGCGCGCACGTTCAACTGCGGGATCGGCATGGTCCTGGCGGTCAGCGCTGACGAGGCTGCGGGCGTTCAGGCAGACCTTACCGCAGCGGGCGAAACGGTCCATGTGATCGGCGCGATCGAGCCCGGTCCGCGCGGGTGCACCGTGCAGGGCGCGGCCGAAGTCTGGTCCGCGCGGGGCAGCTGGGAGGCCAGCCACCTTGCCTGAGCGCGCCAAGGTTGCCGTCCTGATTTCCGGTAGCGGCACCAATATGGCGGCGCTGCTTTACGCCAGCCGCGCGGCGGATTGCCCTTACGAGATCGCGCTGGTCGCTTCAAACAATCCCGAAGCGGGCGGGCTGCGACTGGCCGAAGCAGAAGGCGTGCCGGCCTTTGCCCTGCCGCACAAGGGCATGGCGCGGCTGGATCACGACATGGCGATGGACGCGGCGATTCGCGCCAGCGGTGCGCAGTTCGTGGCGCTGGCCGGATACATGCGCATTCTGACGCCGGAATTCGTCGGCGGCTGGCAAGGGCGGATGGTCAACATCCACCCCAGCCTGCTGCCAAAGTACAAGGGCCTCCACACCCACGACCGCGCGATTGAGGCTGGCGACAGCCACGGCGGCTGCACGGTCCATCTGGTTACCGCCGAACTGGATGACGGCCCGATCCTGGGCCAGACGCCTGTGGCGATTGTCTCGGGCGACACGGCGGACTCGCTTGCCGCGCGGGTACTGATAGCCGAGCACCAGCTCTATTCGCGCTGCCTGGCGCGGCTGGTGTCGCAGCCCTGAAGCTCGCCTTGGAATGATCGTCACCCCGGCGCAGGCCGGGGCCCAGAACCGCAAGCGAATCCGGGCCGCTGTGCGGCTCGTCTTATCCGGGCTGGACCCCGGCCTGCGCCGGGGTGACGGCGATGGTGTGGTCTATTGAACCGCCCCCGGCTGCGCAGAACTCAGGTAATCTCGCTGCCTTCGACCACAGGGCGTGCCTCGCGCGTGCCGCGATAGCGGGCATCAGGCTCCGTGGGGCCGGGGCTGATCACCACGTGATCCTCGTGCACTTCCAGCAGGGTGCCGACAAAGGGCCAATCCTCCATGGTCGTGACCCGGTAGCTGACCGTATCGCCGACCTTGAACGTGGCCGGATCGAAATTGAATGCGAACGGGCAGTCTTCGCCCTCTCCGCCCATGCCTTTCATTGCGAATCTCCCTTTGCACGCAGTCTTAACGTGCAAGGGCGTCAGGGCAATGCGGTGAAAGCAAAAGCAACGTCACCCTGAAACAAGTTCAGGGTGACGGAAATTTACTCAGGCGCTGGCGTCAGCCTTGGCCTTGGCGATGATGCCCGAAATCTCGTCGATCAGGGCCAGCCGCTTTTTCTTGAGCGATTCGGTATAATCGTCCGACGGGGTTTCGATCTGCGCCTCGATGCGGTGAATTTCGCCGTTCACTTCGTGATAGCGCTCGGCCAGGGTCACGAAATGGCGGTCCAACATCTTCAGCTTGTGAAGCAGTTCGTGGTCGTTCGGAAATTCGTCTGCCAGTTCGTGCGGGGTGTTCGACATTGATGACTCCTCTGTTGCCCTAAGGTCTTGAGAAGCATCCTTCCCTGCCCCCGTCGGCCCCGCGTTGCGCTTGGTCAAATCGCAAAGAAAAAGGCCGCCACCGGTGGTGACGGCCCCTTTCAGGCGTTGGCGGATCGCAAGATCAGCCGACGATTTCTTCCGGCTTGAAGAAGTAGGCGATTTCGATCGCCGCGTTCTCTTCGCTGTCCGAACCGTGGACGGTGTTTTCACCGATCGACAGGGCATAGGTCTTGCGGATGGTACCTTCGGCAGCATCGGCCGGATTGGTTGCGCCCATCACTTCGCGGTTGCGGGCAACGGCGTCTTCGCCTTCCAGAACCTGGACGACGACCGGCTCGCTCATCATGAAATCGCACAGTTCGCCGAAGAAGGGGCGCTCCTTGTGAACCGCGTAGAAGCCTTCGGCCTGTTCGCGGGTCATGTGGATGCGCTTGCTGGCGACGACGCGCAGGCCGGCTTCTTCCAGCATCTTGGTGACCGCGCCGGTCAGGTTGCGGCGGGTGGCATCGGGCTTGATGATCGAAAAGGTGCGGGTAACCGCCATGATATTCGTCCTTGCGATTTTATGGTTTTCGGGGATGGCGCGCCCCTAGCGGGGAAAATGCTGCGCTGCAAGAACGACTGCGCCTAGCCTGCCTTCTCCCATTTGCCGGGGGCAAGCTGGCGCCAATAGTGCCGCTCCATCCCTTCGCGCCCGTCGAGGCTGCGCCAGGTGGCACGGGCCCCTTCGATGGTCTGTCCGTCAAACAGCAGGAAAACCCGGTCGAAGCCCTCCGCCCCTTCGCGCCACAGTCCGTCGGCCAGAGCCAGGAACGTGGCGCCATTGGGATTGGCCAGACTGTCGGCCAGGAGGATCGGTTGGCGCGCATCGTGCGGACCGCCTGCGGGGGCATGGGCCAGGAAATCGGCCTTTACCGCCCACAGCGCGTCACTGATCCGCGTCAGCTGCGCCGCGTCCGCCGACACCACCAGCACCCGCGCCCCGGCCTCGCGCATCTTCGCCGCAAGCTGCGGCAAAGCACCTTCGACCGGGGTCTGGCTGAGCTGGTAGAAATCTACTCTCATCCCACGCACCTCGCAGCCCTCCCCGCTGCGACTAGCCTCGCCTGTGGCTTGGCAAGTCTCGCTCCCCTCCCGCAAGCGGGAGGGGTTGGGGGTGGGCTGCCCATACCTCAGCCTTCCAGGTTGTCCCGCACGAAGCGGTCCAGAACGCGCACGCCAAAGCCGGTCGCGCCCTTGTCCCAGGTCTGGCCGGGCTTGCTGGCCCAGACCATGCCAGCGATGTCGAGGTGCGCCCAGGGCGTGCCCTTGTCGACATAACGCTGGATGAACTGCGCCGCAGTGATCGAGCCGCCTTCACGCGGGCCGACGTTCTTCATGTCGGCAATCGGCGAGTTGATCAGCTTGTCATAAGCCGGACCCAGCGGGAAGCGCCACAGCTTGTCACCCGTCGCACGGCCTGCGGAAACCAGCTTGTCAGCGAGATCATCGTCGTTGGAGAACAGGCCGCCGTGTTCATGGCCCAGCGAGATGATCATAGCACCGGTCAGGGTGGCGAGGTCGATCACGGCGGCCGGGCTGAATTCCTTCTGCGTCCAGGTGATCGCATCGCACAGCACCAGGCGACCCTCGGCATCGGTGTTGATCACTTCGACGGTCTGGCCGGACATGGTGGTCACCACGTCGCCTGGACGCTGGGCGTTGCCATCAGGCATGTTCTCGACCAGGCCGCAGACCGCCACGACGTTGGCCTTGGCCTTGCGCTTGGCCAGGGCGAGCATGGCTCCGGCGACGGCACCGGCCCCGCCCATGTCCCACTTCATGTCTTCCATGCCGGCCGGCGGCTTCAGGCTGATCCCGCCGGTATCGAAGGTGACGCCCTTGCCCACAAAGGCAGTCGGCTTTTCACCGGGCTTGCCGCCGTTCCATTCCATCACCAGCAGGCGCGGCTTGCGCACCGAACCCTGCGCCACGCCCAGCAGCGCGCCCATGCCCAGCGCGGCCATCTCGTTCTCATCCAGCGCGCGTACCGTAACCCCGGTGCCGTCGAGCCGTGCCTTGGCCCGCGCGACGAAGCTTTCGGGATAGAGCACGTTGGCGGGTTCAGTGACCAGTTCGCGAGTGAATTCGATCCCTTCGGCCAGCGCCGCTTCGGCTTCCCAGGCGGCTTCCGCACCGTCGGGAGCGCCTGCAACCTTGATCGTGGTCAGGCTGACCTTCTGCTCCTCGGTCAGCTTGGTGCGGTAATGGTCATAGCGCCAGCCGCGCAGGCGCGCACCCAGCAGGACCGAAGCGACGTCGCTGGCCGACAGTTTGGTGCCGGTGAAGTCGATCGTCACTTCCTTCTCGCCCGAAGCGAGGAACTTGGCCGTGATGGCCGATCCGGCCTTCTCCAGCGCGGCAGAGCGATCCTTGCCGCTGGCTTCCCCCGCCCCGGCCAAAGCCACGCGGACAACCGCGCCATCACGCGCCACGAAGGTTTCATGCAGTTGCCCGGTCTTGCCGGTAAAGCGGCTGGCCTTGGCCCCTTCGCTGACCACGGCTTCAAGGCTGCTGGGCAGGGCGTCCTGATCGATCACATAAGCGACGGGGCTGGTCGTGGGCACCAGGGTGCCGGAAACGAATTCAATCTTCATGGTTGCTCCCAAGGGAAATGCCCGGTGCTGCGGCAAAGCGTTGCCGCAGATTGTTTGCGTGGATTGCAGTTAAGCGCGGGCGGTGCGATAGGCAAGCCATGCACCCGCCCGCGCGGCCTGATTTGCCGCAATCATTCCTGGTCCTGAACACGGTCCGCGCCAGTGCCGCCGCATTGGCCCTGGCCACGCTTGGCTGCCCGGTACTGGCCCAGGCGCAAGAGGCGCCCGAAGGTCCGATTGCCGAAGCCCCGCAGCCGCCCAGCGCCGAGCAGGACCAGATCCAGTTCGAAGCCGACGGCGCAAGCTATGACGACAATGCCGATCTTCTGTCCGTTTTCGGCAATGTCGTGCTGCGCCGCGATGGCCAGTCGGTTCGCGCCGACCAGCTGACCTGGGACCGCAAGACCGGGCAGATCGTGGCCCAGGGCAATATCCGCTTTGTCGACGCGGACGGAAACCAGCTGTTCACCGACCGGCTGGAACTGACCGACGAACTGCGCGCCGGGGCGATGGAGAACATGCTGCTTGCCCTGCGCGAAGGCGGGAGGCTGGCGGCGATCAAGGGCGAGCGGATCGAGGACGGCAAGGTCCTGCTCCACAATGCCGCCTACAGCGCCTGCGCGGTGGAGGATGACAAGGGCTGCCCTCGCACGCCCAGCTGGCGCATCACCGCGCGCCGGGTGATCTATGACCCCGAACGCAAGACGGTGCGCTTTGAAGGCGCGCGCGCAGAAGTGTTCGGATTGCGCCTGATGCCCCTGCCCGGACTGGTCATTGCCACGGACGGACGGCCGATATCCGGCCTGCTCATCCCGAACTTCCAGTTCTCGGCCTCCAACGGCGTGCAGATTTCGGAAACCTGGTACCAGCGCCTGGCCGACAACCGCGACCTGGCCGTTACCGGCTATCTCTTCACCGAGGCACCGCCGATGGTTTCGGCGCAGTATCGCCAGCTGACCAGCCACGGCGCCTTGCAGGCAACCGGCTATGTCACGCGCTCAAGCCGCATTCCCGTCGGCGCTCCCAATGCGTCGAGCCAGGCCGATTTCCGCGGCTACCTGTTCGCCAACGGGCGCTATCAGTTCGATCCGAACTGGAGTGTGAACTTTTCGGGCCGGGTCACGTCCGACCGCACCTTCCTGCGCCGTTATGACATCAGCCGGGATGACCGCCTGCGCTCGACTGCCCAGTTGGAGCGGATTGACGCGGACAGCTATTTCTCCCTCGCCGGCTGGGCAACGCAAACGCTGCGGGTCAACGACGTGCAGGGTCAGGTGCCCTTTGCCATTCCCGAAATCGACTATCGCCGCCGCTTCACCGATCCCGTGCTGGGCGGACGCGTGCAGATTCAGGCCAATAGCCTGGCGATCACCCGGACGGCGGGGCAGGATACCCAGCGCGCCTTTGCCAGTGCGCAGTGGGACCTGCGCCGCCTGACACCCTGGGGCCAGGAAGTGACCGTGACCGCCCTGGCGCGCGGCGACGTCTATCACTCGGACGAGAACGCCCTTACCGCCACGGCCTCCTATCGCGGCAATCCGGGCTGGCAGAGCCGGGGTCTGGCCGCAGCCGCCGTTGATCTGAAATGGCCGCTGGTCGGCAGCTTTTTGGGCGGAACCCAGGTGCTGACGCCGCGCTTCCAGGTGGTCGCCAGCCCGACCTTGCGCAATCTGGAAGTTCCGAACGAGGATGCCCGTTCGATCGACCTTGAGGATTCCAACCTCTTCGCGCTCAACCGCTTCCCCGGTTACGACCGCTTCGAAGACGGCGTGCGCTTTACCTATGGCGTGGACTGGCAGTTCGAACGCCCCGGCCTGCGGATCAATTCCACGGTCGGCCAGTCCTACCGCCTGTCCAGCAATCCCACTCTGCTGCCGGATGGAACCGGGCTGTCCGAACGCACCTCGGACATCGTCGGGCGAACGGAAGTGCGGTTCAAGGACGTGGTCAAGGTCACCCACCGCTTCCGCCTCGACAAGGACGACCTGTCGGTCCGGCGCAACGAATTCGATGCCTCCGTGGGCACCCAGGGCACTTATCTCGAAGCAGGCTATCTGCGGCTTAACCGCGACATCGGCGGCGGGATCGAGGACCTGAAGGACCGCGAGGAACTGCGCCTGGCCGGGCGCGTCAGCGTTGCCCGCAACTGGTCGCTGTTCGGATCGGGCGTGTTCGACCTGACCGGTGCAAACGAAGACCCGGCAATTGTCGGCGCGGACGGGTTCCAGCCGATCCGCACCCGGCTTGGCATCGCTTATGAGGATGACTGCCTGGAAATCGACCTGACCTGGCGGCGCGACTATGTGGCGACGGGTGACGCGGAAAAGGGCAACACCTTCCAGATTCACATAGCAGTGAAGAACCTTGGGTTTTGACCCAGTACCGGCGGGCCTGAGGATTGGCAGGCAAGGACAAACAGGCTATCCGCCCTTGCTCAGCCAAGGTTAAGCCGGCAGTCGGCATTGGCCTGGCCAGAATGGCGCGCTTTGGCCGCGTCCAAATTGGGAATTTGATACGGTGACACGCCCCTTGCGCTTCCGCCCTACCCGTCTTCACAGCCTAGTCCTGTCCCTGGCTGCGGCCGCGCTGGTGGCACCTTCGGCCCTCGTCGCCCAGCAAGGCTCGACGGCCCCGCAAGGTCCGCAAGGTGGTTTCGATCTGCCCGCAAACCCGGTGATCTTCGGCAAGAACAATCCGAACCTGCGCACCGCGACGGTGATCATCAACGGCGAAGTGATCACAGGCACCGACATTGACCAGCGCGTTGCGCTGATCGTCGCGGCCAGCGGCGGCAAGATCGGCGAAGAAGAACTGGTCCGCCTGCGCCAGCAGGTCCTTCGCAACCTGATGGATGAAGCGCTCCAGATCCAGGAAGCGAAGGCCCAGGATCTGGCCGTCGACGATTCCGAAGTGACGGCCAGCTATGAGCGCATTGCCCGCCAGAACTTTGGCCAGGACCCCAAGGCACTGGACGCCTATCTGAACCGCATCGGCTCATCCTCGAACTCGCTGAAGCGCCAGATTCGCGGCGAACTTTCCTGGCAGCGCCTGCTGCGCCGCAACGTCACGCCCTTCGTCAACGTCTCGGAAGACGAAGTGCGCGAAACGATCACCCGTCAGGAAGCGGCGCGCGGCAGCGACGAATACCGCGTCGGCGAAATCTTCCTCTCCGCCACCAGCGAAAACCGCGAGGCCGTGCTGGCCAATGCGATGAAGATCGTGGAGCAGCTGCAAAAGGGCGCCAGCTTCGTCGGCTATGCCCGCCAGTTTTCCGAAGCATCGACCGCATCGGTTGGCGGCGATCTGGGCTGGGTTCGCACAGGCGTGCTTCCGCCGGAACTGGACCAGACGATGCAGGGTCTCCAGCCCAGCCAGCTGGCCGGACCGATCGAAGTGCGCGGCGGTTTTTCGATCATCCTGCTGATCGACAAGCGCAAGGTGCTGACCGCCGATCCGCGTGATGCCACGCTGAACCTCAAGCAGATTGCCATTTCCTTCGCTCCGGGGACGACCGAAGCCCAAGCGGGCAAGCGCGCGCAGGACTTTGCCGCACAGATCAAGGCTGCCAAGGGCTGCGCCGCAGCAGACCAGATTGCCGCCCAGCTGGGCGCGGAAGTGGTCAACAACGAATCCCTCAAGGCCCGCGATCTTCCCGGCGCGCTTCAGGACCTGGTGCTGAACCTGCAACTGGGCGAGAGCACCCCGCCCTTCGGCTCGATCCAGGACGGCGTTCGCGTGCTGATGCTGTGCGGCCGCGACGATCCCAAAGCGGGCGGCGCGCCGAATTTCGACGAAGTTCAGTCCCAGCTTGAGGACGAGCGGATCAACCGCCGCGCCCAGGCCTATCTGCGCGACCTTCGCCGCGATGCGGTGATCGACTACGGCAGCTAAGGCGCGCTGGTGGAGGGGGCACCGCTTGCCATTTCGCTGGGCGATCCGGCAGGTGTCGGACCCGAACTGATTGCCGCTGCCTGGGCCGCGCGTGACAGCCAGGAACTGATGCCCTTCGTCGTGACGGGCGGGCCGGACGTGCTGCGCGCGGCTGCGGCCCGGCGCGGCCTGAACGTGCCGGTGCGCCAGGTGTTCCACCCCAACGAAGCGGCGGATTGCTTTGCTTTCGCGCTGCCCGTGCTGGACGGTGCGGACGGCGAATACACTCCGGGCGAACCCAGCCGCGCCGGGGCGGAACTGGCACTTGCCAGCCTGCACGAGGCAACCGGGCTGGCTCAGGCGGGCGAAGTCTCGGGGATCGTGACTGCGCCCGTTTCCAAGGCTCGTCTCGCGGAAGTCGGCTTCGATCATCCGGGGCAGACTGAATTCGTCGCCTATGCCTGCGGCTATGCGCCGGGCGATGCGGTGATGATGCTCGCCGGACCAAACCTGCGCGCCGTGCCGATCACCGTGCACATCGCCCTGTCAGAAGTTCCGCACCAGCTCACCTCCGCCCTGATCGAGCGCAAGGCCCGGATCACCGCCATGGCCTTGGCTCGGGACTTCGGGATTGAGCGCCCGCGTATAGCGATTGCCGGCCTGAATCCCCATGCCGGAGAAGAAGGCCGCATGGGGGACGAGGAAGCACGGATCATCGCCCCGGCCATCGAACTGCTGCGCGCAGAAGGGCTGGACGTAACCGGCCCCTTCCCGCCCGATGCCATGTTCACGGCGCGGGCGCGCGCAACCTACGACGTGGCGCTGTGCATGTATCACGATCAGGCCCTGATTCCGCTCAAGGCGCTGGATTTTGACCAGGGCGTCAATGTGACCCTGGGCCTGCCGATCATCCGCACCAGTCCCGATCACGGCACTGCTTTTGGCATCGCCGGAACCGGGCAGGCCGATCCCGGCGCGATGATTGCGGCGATCCGCATGGCCGGGGATTGCGCCATGCGCCGTGCGGGCCTGTTCGATGACTGACCTGCCCCCGCTGCGCGATGTCATCAACCGGCACGGCCTGTTCGCCAGCAAGGCGCTGGGCCAGAACTTCCTGTTCGACGAGCAATTGCTGGACCGGATCGCCGCGATACCGGGCAAACTAAAAGGCCAGCAGGTGCTGGAAGTCGGACCCGGTCCCGGCGGCCTGACCCGCGCCCTGCTGCGCGCCGGAGCACAAGTGACGGCGATCGAAATGGACCGCCGCTGCCTGCCCGCCCTGGCCGAACTGGCCGAGGCTTTCCCCGGGCAGCTGCGGGTGATCGAAGGCGATGCGACCAAGATCGCCCACGGGATCGAGGGTCCGTTCCACGTTGTCGCCAACCTGCCCTACAACGTCGGGACCATGCTTTTCACGGGCTGGCTGTCCGGGCAGGACTGGCCGCCGCAATGGGCTTCGCTGACCCTGATGTTCCAGCTGGAAGTGGCGCAGCGGATCGTGGCCGAAGCGGGCAGCGATGCCTTTGGCCGCCTCGCCGTGCTGGCCCAGTGGCGCAGCCATGCCAAGATCGCGATGAAGGTCCACCGCAGCGCCTTCACTCCCCCGCCCAAGGTGATGAGCGCGGTGGTCCATGTTACGCCGTCAGACATGCCCGCCGGGGTTTCCGCCCGGATGCTGGAGCGCGTGACCGAAGCCGCCTTCGGCCAGCGCCGCAAGATGCTGCGCCAAAGCCTGAAGGGCCTGCCGGGGGCGCTGGATGCGCTGGACCAATTGGGCATAGATCCCCAGCGCCGCGCCGAGACGCTGAGCGTGTCCGAATTCGTGGAAATCGCGCGGGTGCTGAGCCTCTAAAGGCCACCCAAGTCCGTCAAATCCGTTCGTGGTGAGGAGGCTCCGAAATCGAAGATTGAGGAGCCGTCTCGAACCACAGCGCTTCCACGCTGCCCTTCGAGACGCCAGCTCAGCCTGCGGCTTCGCTGGCTCCTCAGGACGAACGGATCAGGAAACGACGCTTCACTCGACCAGACTGTCGAGCCCTACCCTGCCTTCTTCACCTGCCGCCAGTGGTGCAGCAAGGGCTCGGTATAGCCGCTCGGCTGCTCCACGCCCTTGAACACCAGGTCGCAGGCGGCGCGGAACGCCGGGGCATCCTCGTTCCCGACCAGCGGTTCGTACAGCGGATCGCCCGCATTCTGCGCGTCCACCTTGGCGGCCATGCGGCGCAGGCTGTCCATCACCTGCTCCCTGGTGCAAACGCCGTGGAGCAGCCAGTTGGCCATGTGCTGGCTGGAAATGCGCAGGGTGGCGCGGTCTTCCATCAGGCCGATGTCGTTGATGTCGGGCACCTTGGAGCAGCCCACCCCCTGGTCGATCCAGCGCACGACATAGCCGAGCAGGCCCTGGGCATTGTTGTCCAGCTCCTCGCGCACTTCCTCTTCGGACCAGTTGGTCCCTTCGGCGAGCGGGACGGTCAGCAGCGGTTCGAGCGCGGGAGTCGGCTGCCCAGCCAGCTCCTTCTGAACCGCGAACACGTCGACCGCGTGGTAGTGCATCGCATGGAGCGTCGCTGCAGTCGGCGACGGAACCCAGGCCGTGTTCGCACCAGACTTGGGGTGGCCGATCTTCTGCACGATCATGTCGCCCATCAGGTCGGGAGCGGCCCACATGCCCTTGCCGATCTGCGCCTTGCCGGACAGGCCGCAGGCGAGGCCGATCTGGACGTTGCGCGCTTCGTAGGCAGAGATCCAGGCGCTCTTCTTCATGTCGCCCTTGCGGATCATCGCGCCGGCCCGCATCGAGGTGTGGATCTCGTCCCCGGTGCGGTCGAGGAAGCCGGTGTTGATGAACACGATCCGGTCCTTCACCGCATGGATGCAGGCAGCCAGGTTGGCGCTGGTCCGGCGTTCCTCGTCCATCACGCCGACCTTCAGCGTATGGCGCGGCAGGCCCAGCAGGTCTTCGACCGCATCGAACAGGCTGTTGGTGAAGGCCACTTCTTCCGGGCCGTGCATCTTGGGCTTCACGATATAGATCGAGCCGCAGCGGCTGTTGGCAAATTTGCCCTGGCCCGCAATGCCGATGGCACCGATGGCGCTGGTGATCACGCCGTCCATCACGCCTTCGGGCACTTCCGAACCGTCGGCCAGCAGGATCGCCGGATTGGTCATCAAGTGACCGACATTGCGCACGAACAGCAGTGAGCGGCCCGGCAGGGTCAGCTTCGAACCGTCAAGCGCGGTATAGTCACGGTCCGGATTGAGGGCGCGGGTCATGGTCTTGCCGCCCTTTTCAAAGGTGTCGGTCAAGTCACCCCGGATCAGGCCCAGCCAGTTCGAATAGGCGAGCAGCTTGTCCTCGGCATCCACCGCCGCGACGGAGTCTTCCATGTCGCAGATCGTGGTCAGCGCGCTTTCCAGCAGAACATCGGCAATCCCCAGCGGATCGTCGCGGCCCACCGGGCTGGCGGGATCGACCACGACTTCGATGTGCAGGCCATTGTTGCGGAACAGGTACGCGCCGTCACGCTTGGCCACCAGATGCTCGCTCTGCCTGCCTTCCAGCGCTGCCTGCCAACCGGGGATCGCGCCATCGAGGAACGCGCGTGCAGCCTTGATCACGGCCGCGCCGCGGTCCTTGTCATAGCCGCCGGGGCGCGCCGGCGGGGCATCGAGCGCGTCGGTGCCGTAATAGGCGTCGTAAAGGCTGCCCCAGCGCGCGTTCGCGGCATTGAGCAGGAAGCGGGCGTTGAGCACGGGCACCACCAGTTGCGGCCCGGCCATCGTGGCGATTTCCGCATCGACGTTCTGCGTACCGATCTGGAACGGCGCCGGTTCGGGGACCAGATAGCCAATCTCGCGCAGGAAGGCCTGGTATTCACCCTGGTCGAGCGGCTTGCCGGCGCGGGCCAGGTGCCATTCGTCAATCTGCGCCTGAAGCGAGTCGCGCTTGGCCAGCAGGGCGCGGTTTTGCGGCACGAAGCGGTCCAGCAGGGCGGCAAAGCCGTTCCAGAACCCGGCCGCATCCTTGCCCAGCGGTGCCAGCACTTCGGTCTCGACAAAGGCGGCCAGCGCCGCATCGACCTTCAAACCAGCCTTCTCAACCCGTTCGCTCATGGATCCTCGCAAGTAAATCAGCGCGCCCGCGCCATTGCACGACCGCTACACCATCGACGATCCCGGGGAGGAATGCCAGCGCTATGCCGCAAGTGCGAAGGGAAGGCAACCGGGTGTTGTGCGGTAAAGGCCAGACTTTGGTCGAACCGCTCCGCCTGCGAATAGGTCGCAGTCCCAGTCCCTTGGTTATCCACCGGGGGGGGTGGACAGCACTTTTAGCTGGGCTAGAAGGTTTCAGATGCAACAGTTTACCTCTCTTGAAGCGGCACTGCTGGAACAGGTCGACGCCTCGCCCATGCTGGAGCAGGTCCAGACCTGGAGCGCGATCAATACCGGGACTGGAAATCTGACCGGACTGGCGGAACAGGCGGCCAGGCTGGCCGATGCTTTTGCGGCCCTGCCTGGCGATGTCCGGCTTGAAGAGCCCGCTCCGGTCAGTGCGATCACGCCAGCCGGTGAGGAAGCACCCGTGGCCTATGGCAAGCACCTGGTGCTCAGGGTGCGCCCACAGGCAGAGCGGCGTTTTCTGCTGACTGGGCATATGGATACGGTCTTTCCTGCGGGCCACCCCTTTCAGGGGCAGACCTGGCTTGACGAGCAGACCCTCAATGGCCCCGGGGTTGCCGACATGAAGGGCGGCATCGCCGTGATCCTTGCCGCGCTGAAGGCCTTTGAAACCAGCGCTGCGGCCCAAGCCGTCGGCTACGACGTGATGATCAATTCGGACGAGGAGACGGGTAGCCTGTCCTCCGCGCCGCTGATTGCGCAGCTGGCGCGCGGCAAGGCTGCGGCGCTGACCTATGAACCGTCCGCCCTGCCCGATGGCACTCTGGCCGGAGCGCGGGCGGGAAGCGGGAACTGGAGCGTCACGATCCGTGGCCGCTCCGCCCATGCCGGACGCAATCCGGACGACGGGCGCAACGCAATCGTCGCCGCCGCCGCGCTGGCGCTGGGATTGAAGGCGCTGCACCGCGACGGGCTTTCCGTGAACCCCGCCAGGATCGAAGGCGGCAGCGCGAACAACGTGGTGCCCGACCTGGCCGTGCTGCGGTTCAACATCCGCCCGCGCCACGAGCAGGACGCGGAAGAATTCTCTACTCAGTTCAGTCAATTGATTGCGGCGATTGAGACAGAACACGAAGTCTCGATCCACCTCCATGGCGGGATCAGCCGCCCGCCCAAGCCGGTCGATGCCCGCGCCGAAAAGCTGTTCGGCATTGTCGAGGAATGCAGCGCCTTGCTCGGCCAGCCGATCACCCGCAAGGCATCGGGCGGGGTCTGCGATGGCAACAACATCGCGGCCTGCGGCGTGCCCGTGGTCGATACCATGGGCGTGCGCGGCGGGGCGATCCATTCGCCCGATGAATTCCTGATCGTGCCCAGCCTGGAAGAGCGCGCGAAGCTTTCCGCGCTGGTCCTTCACCGTCTAGCTACCGGAGCCCCGCTTTGACCTTCGTGATCCGCGCCGCCAACCACGACGATCTGCAGCACATCTACGAGATGGCCAAGCGCACCGGAGGGGGCTTCACCAACCTGCCGCCGGACCGCAAGGCCCTCACCGCCAAGCTCGACCGCTCGCACGCCGGATTTACGCGCGACGGTGACGATCTGGGCGACGACCTGTTCTTCTTCGTGCTGGAAAACACCCAGACCGGCGAAGTGCGCGGCACGTGCCAGGTGTTCTCCGCTGTCGGGCAGAAGTGGCCATTCTATTCCTACCGGATCGGCGCGCTGACCCAGCATAGCGAGGAACTGGGCCGGACTTTTCGCGCCGATATCCTCAACTTGTCGACCGATCTTGAAGGTGCAACCGAGGTCGGCGGCCTGTTCCTCCACCCGGGCGAGCGCGCGGGGGGCCTGGGCATGCTGATCGCACGCAGCCGCTATCTGTTCATCCGCAACCACCGCGGCCGCTTTGCCGACCGCACCCTGGCCGAACTGCGCGGCGTGATCGACGAGGCGGGCGGCTCGCCCTTCTGGGACGGGGTTGCCGGGCGCTTCTTTGGCATGAACTTCCAGGATGCGGACGAATTCAACGCGAAATACGGCAACCAGTTCATCGCCGACCTGATGCCCAAGCACCCGGTTTATATCGCCATGCTGTCCGATGCGGCGCGGCACGTGATCGGCATTCCCCACCCCACTGGCCGCGCGGCGATGCGGATGCTGGAGAACGAGGGCTTTGCCTGGGAAAACTACATCGACATCTTCGATGGGGGGCCAACCATGACCGTGCGGACCGATCAGATCCGCTCGATCCGCGAAGCGCGCGACGGCGCGGTCGTCGCGGTCGACGACGGCCTGGGCGAGCACAAGACCGGCGAGAAGATGCTGGTCGCCCACGGCCATATGGCTGACTTCCGCTGCGCCTATGGCTGGGTCGAACCGCGCGATGGCGGGGTGGCGATAGACCCGGAATGCGCAAGCGTGCTGGGCATCGGCCCCGGGGCAACGGTTACTTTCGTGGCGCGTTGGTGATCCCATGACCATGGTGGAAATCAACTTCGACGGGATCATCGGCCCTTCCCACAACTATGCGGGGTTGAGCCTGGGGAACCTGGCCTCGGCCAGTCACGCAGGCGATCTGGCCCATCCCCGCGCCGCCGCGCTGCAAGGGCTGGCCAAGATGCGCCACAACATGGCGCTTGGCCTGGTTCAAGGGTTCCTGCTGCCCCTGCCCCGCCCGAACACCGCGTTCCTGGCCGCAATCGGGGCGGACGGAACCGAGGATCGCCGCCTGAACGCCGCCGCCTGGTCGGCCAGCTCGATGTGGACTGCCAATGCCGCGACTGTCTCGCCCGCCGCGGATACGGCAGATGGGCGCTGCCACCTGACCGCGGCAAACCTCGTCACCATGCCGCATCGCAGCCAGGAATGGCCCGATACGGTTCGGCAACTGCGCCTCGCCTTTGCCGACAGCGCGCACTTTGCCGTGCACGATGCCGTGCCGCCCTGCTTTGGTGACGAAGGCGCGGCCAACCACATGCGCATGGCGGCCAGCCACGATGCGCCCGGCCTGGAGATCTTCGTTTACGGCACCAGCGGCGGCGCATTCCCGGCCCGCCAGCATCAGGAGGCCAGCCGCGCCGTGGCCCGGCTCCACCGGCTCGATCCGGCGCAAACCCTGTTCGTCGAACAGAACCCCGAAGCCATTGCCGCCGGGGCGTTCCACAACGACGTCGTGGCCGTGGCAAACGAACGCGTGCTGTTCACCCACGAACAGGCCTTTGCCGATTCGGCCGGAACCTACGCCGCGATCCGCGACCGCTTGCCCGAAGCCGAATTCGTCGTCGTTCCCGCCGCCGAAGTCAGCCTGGCGGATGCGATCCAGTCCTACCTGTTCAACGCCCAGCTGCTCACCCTGCCATCGGGCGAAATGGCGCTGGTCGTGCCAAGCGAGGCGATCGAGCATCCCCGGGTACGCCCGTACCTGGACCGGATGCTGGCCGGAAACGGCCCGATCCGGACCGTCCTGCCGGTCGACGTCCGCCAGTCCATGGCCAATGGCGGCGGCCCCGCGTGCCTCCGCCTTCGCGTGGTGGCCGACCCCGCAACCGTCGATCCACGCTTCCTGCTGGACGAGGCGAAAGCCAGGCGGATCGAGGAGATCATCCAGCGCGAATGGCCCGAATCGATAGCGCCCGATCAGGTCGGCTCCGCGCTTTTGGCAGAGCGCGTGATCGCCGCCCGGTTGCTCTTGCTGGATGCACTGGACCTGTCCGAACTCGCCTGATCCGGCGCGGATGTGCCATCCTGGGACAAACCCGGTAAACAGCGCTTAACCACTCCCTTGCGCGGAACCGTGGGCGTGGCATTGTCGTTTGCGGAGTCGCTGTTAACTTTTGGGGCGACGTGATGATTGCAAAACTGGGCCGGTTGTTTGTCATCAAGACACCGGTGGAAGCTTACATGATCATCTATGCTCTCGCCCTTGGGGCGGTTGAGCGCGGCACCGTTTATCTCCACCGCTTCCCCGGTTTCGGCGGGAAGCTGCTGTTCCTGGCCTGCACCGGAGCCGTGTTCATGGCCGGGGGCAAGATCCTGGACTGCCTGCGCCACGAAAAGCGCCTGGCCGTTGAAGCTGGCGACTAACGTCAGTCGTTCGCCCAGACGTTCGTGACCGACGCGGCTGTGCTGTAGTCCCACCAATGCAAATGAAGGTGGGGTGATTCTGTTGCTAGGCTCACCCCGGGCCCCCGGTTTCCGATTCTGTTACCCGGTTCGGTCCGAACCGTGCTGTCGCTTTGTAAGATCAGGCCGTTAGGCCGTCAGGTTACGCTGCGAGAGCAAGTGCTTCGTTGTCGTTGGCACTTGTGAGTTTTGAGCCTTTAACGGGTTACTCAGCCCGGGCGAAAACACCGCTTTTCAACACACGTCGATCCTAGTTCGGCCCCGTCATATCCTCCGCCGTGGCGAAGGAGGTGGTGGAGCCGCCGGGTACCGCCCCCGGGTCCGCTGCATCTATTGCACGCCGCAATTTATCGCCATAGCCGGTCGAAACCGGCACTTGGCAATATAGGGCATGTGCCGCGGATTTAAAGGGGCGATGCAGTGCCTTTGAAATGGCGCCCTATTTGCGCAGCGCGTCCCGGATTTCGGTGAGGAGTTCCACCTCGCTCGGCCCGCTCGGCGCTGCGGCAGGCTTCGGAAAGACGCGGTTGGCCTGGCGCACGATCAGGAAGATGACGAAGGCCAGGATCAGGAAATTCACCACCGCCGTCACGAAGCTGCCCCACCCGATCACCGTCGCCCCTGCTTCACGGGCCGCAGCCAGGGTCGCGCCAGCGGGGACTTCGCCTGAAAGCACGGTGTATTGGTTTGAAAAGTCCACGCCCCCGGTGATGAAGCCGATCACGGGCATGATCACGTCGTCGGTCAGCGACGAAACGATCTTCCCGAATGCCGCGCCGATGATCACCCCGACGGCCAGGTCCAGCACGTTGCCGCGCGCAATAAACGCCTTGAATTCACCGAGCATGAAACCACCCCTTCACCTAAGCATTTTCCACTTTGGACAACCTGCCATGCGGGCCAAACGCCTGCAATCGCTATAATTCCGGTTTCGCTTGAACGGCGGCTAGGGACTATTACATTGACCAAGACCCGCATCTGGCGGGCGTAAAAAGGATTTGACCCGATGCCGACTTCGTTTGACCGCCTTGGTACTTTCGGACGCTTTGCCGTTGTCTCGGTGGCCGCCGCCTCGCTGGCCGGCTGCGGGATCAATTCGGTGCCCACCGCCGAAGAGCAGGCCAAGGCCAAGTGGGCCGATGTCCAGGCTGCTTTCCAGGAGCGTGCCAACCTGGTCCCGAACCTTGCCGCCGTGGCCAAGGGCGCGGCCGAGCAGGAGCGCGGCATCCTGACCGACGTGATGGAAGCCCGCGCCAAGGCAACCAGCATCCAGCTTAGCCCGGATGACATCACCGATCCGGCCAAGATGAAGGCATTCCAGGAGGCGCAGAACCAGCTTTCCGGTTCGCTCGGCGGATTTGGCCGCCTGCTCGCCAATGTCGAAGCCTATCCCGAACTGAAGAGCATCACCAATTACCAGATGCTGCAAAGCCAGCTGGAAGGGCAGGAGAACCGCATCCGCATCACGATCCGGGACTATAATGAAGCAGTCCGCGCCTATAACACCACGATCCGTACCTTCCCCGACGCGATTGGCGCCAAGGTGATCTATGGCGCCAAGCCGATGGTCCCCTACCAGGCGACCACGCCCGGCGCGGAAGTGGCCCCCAGCCTTGAAGGCAAGCTCTGACGCGGGCGGAGGATAAAGCCATGCTCGGCCGGGCCTGGCCTTCCCCGATGACCAATCGCAGCGCGCTGGCCCTGGTGGCCGGTGCGCTGCTGGCACTCGCCCTGCTGCTGCTGCCCGGTCTGGCCCGCGCGCAGTCATTTCCGGAACTCACCGGGCCAGTCGTGGATCAGGCCGGAATCATCCCCGCCGATGAAGAGGCACGACTGGCGCAGAAGCTGACTGCGCTGAAAGCGCAATCGCAGCGAGAACTGGTCGTCGTTACCCTCCCCGACCTGCAAGGCTACGAGATTTCGGACTATGGCTATCAGCTTGGCCGGCACTGGCAGCTGGGCACCAAGGACAAGAACGAAGGCGCGATCCTGATCGTTGCTCCAAAGGAGCGCAAAGTCAGGATCGAAGTTGGTTACGGGCTGGAACCGGTCCTGACCGACGGTCTGTCCAGCCTGATCATCAACCAGCAGATCGTGCCGCGCTTCAAGGCTGGCGACATGCCCGGCGGGATCGAGGCAGGCACCGATGCGATCATCAGGCAGCTTACCCTTCCCGCCGACCAGGCCGCGCAGATCGCCGCCAAGGCCCAGAAGCAGGACAAGCCGGAGGGCGTGCCGTTCGGCGTGGTGATCTGGCTGATCATCTTCTTCCTGTTCTTCGTCCTGCCCCTGCTGCGCCGGATGCGCGGCGGGCGGCACTATCGCGGCAGCGGCCTGGGCCCGGTGATCGTCTGGGAAGTCCTCAACGCTGCGGCCCGCAGCGGCGGGGGAGGCTGGGGCGGAAGCGGAGGCGGCGGCGGCGACAGCTGGGGCGGCGGAGGCGGCTCGTTCGGGGGCGGCGGCGCCTCTGGCAGCTGGTAGGAGGCAAGCATGGTTCATCAACCTGTCCACCTGAGCGAGGCGGACCACGAGTCCGTGAGCGCAGCCGTTGCCGCAGCCGAAAGCAAGAGCGCGGGCGAGATCGTGACGATCATCGCTGGCGAGTCCAATTCGTTCCACGACGTAGCCGTGCTGTGGTCGGCGCTGGTTGCTTTCCTGTCCCTGGCTGTCCTTGGCCTGTTTCCGGATTTCTACCTTCCGCTTGTTGACCGCGTGCTGGGCCGCTGGGCCAGCGAGTGGACGCCGCAGCATGTCCTGGCCCTCGCCCTCACCGCAGCTACGGCGAAGTTCCTCACGATGTGGCTGCTGCAACTGTGGCGACCGCTGCGCCTGGCCCTGGTGCCTGCCGCACTGAAGAGCGCGCGGGTGCGCGACCGGGCGGTGCGCTATTTCAAGGTCGGCGCCGAACGCCGCACCCATGGCCGCACCGGCATCCTGATCTACCTCAGCCTGGCCGAACGCCGCGCCGAGATCGTCGCTGACGAGGCGATTGCCAGCAAGGTCGCACCCGAAGTCTGGGGCGATGCGATGGCCGCCCTGATCGCTGAAATCCGTGCAGGCCGCCCCGGCGCCGGGATGGTCGCCGCCGTGGAACAGGTCGGCGCGGTCCTCGCCCAGCACTTCCCACGGGCCGAGGATGATCGCAACGAATTGCCCGACCGGCTGATCGAGCTTTAGGACCATGAGCGAAGAACCGGAGCAGATCGTCTGGGCGGGCAAGTTCATCACCGCCAAGGTCAGGGGCAAGTGGGAATATGTCGCGCGCAGCCGGGGCATCCGCGCCGCCGTGATTCTGGCGATCGACGAAGAGGACCACGTCCTGCTGGTCGAACAGTACCGCGTACCGCTGGGCAAGGCCTGCCTTGAACTGCCCGCCGGACTGGTCGGCGACGATGACTCACTTCCTGGCGAGGATGCCGCCGCCGCCGCCAATCGCGAACTGATTGAAGAGACCGGATATAGCGCCTCGCGGATGGAGGTGCTCGGCGAATTCTTCTCCTCACCCGGCATGGTCAGCGAGAGTTTCACCATGCTGCGCGCCCACGGGCTGGAGCAGGTCGGCCCGGGCGGCGGCACGGACGGCGAGGACATCACCGTGCACCGCGTCCCTCTTGCAGAATTGCCCGCCTTCATCGAAAGCGCGCGCAAACGTGGATTGGGGATTGACGTGCGGCTGCTGATGCTGCTCGGTCCCGGCATATTGGGAGGACGATGACAATGGCAGGACGGGTTCAAGGCAAGAAGGCTCTGGTTACCGGCGCGGCGCAAGGCTTGGGCGCGGCGCAGGCGGCAATGCTGGCGCGCGAAGGCGCGAAGGTCCTGCTGGCTGACATCAATGCCGAAGGCGCGGCCGAGCAGGCCGAGAAGATCAACGCCGAACTGGGCGCCGGTACGGCATTCTCGGTAAAGCTGGACGTCACCCAGGAAGACCAGTGGGTCGAGGCGGTCCAGGTTGCAGCGGACAAGCTTGGCGGCCTTTCGGTCCTCGTCAACAACGCCGGGGTCGGCGTGCGCGGCAATATCGAGACCTGCACGCTGGAAGACTGGCATCGCGGCTTTGCCATCAACGTCGATTCGGTCTTCCTTGGCTGCCAGAAGGCCCTGCCCTTGCTGAAGGACAACCAACCCGGCTCGATCATCAACATCTCCTCCATTGCCGGCCTGATCGCCAGCGACACCATGCCCGGCTACAACGCCAGCAAGGCTGCCGTGTGGATGCTGTCCAAGTCGGTCGCGCTCTACTGCGCCAAGATGGGCTGGGACATCCGCTGCAACTCCGTTCACCCGACCTTTGTCGACACGCCGATCCTGGATGGTATCGTCGCCAATACCGGCAAGCCCAAGGACCTGATCATGGGCAAGCTGGCCCGCCAGATCCCGCTGGGCCGCGTGGGCGAACCCAACGACATCGCCAACGGCGTGCTCTACCTCGCCAGCGACGAGAGCCGCTTCATGACCGGTGCCGAGCTCAAGCTGGACGGCGGCATTTCCGCAATGTGAGGCGCCGCCTTCCCTCTTGCGCCGAAACCTTCTAGGAACCGGCGCATGGGAGACACCGCCGACAAGTCCAAGCCCCGCCCCTTCCGCGTCACCTCGTTCGACGTGGCGGCAGAGGCGGGCGTCAGCCAGTCCACCGTCAGCCGCGCCCTGGCCGGCGACCCGGTGGTCAGCGAGGCGACCCGCCTGCGCGTGGCCGAGGCTGCGCGCAAGCTGAACTACTACGTCGACAACAACGCCGCCCGCCTGCGTACCGGCAAGACCGGGACGCTGGCCGTGGTGGTGATCTGCCGCCCGGACGAGGACCGGAAAGACCTCAACCCCTTCACCTATGCCCTGCTCGGCTCGATCTGCGCCGCCGCCTCGGCCCGGGGGTACGAGACGCTGGTCAGCTTCCAGGACGGCCCCAACAACCTGTCGGGCCGGTACGAGGAACAGCGCAAGGCCGATGGCCTGATCGTGATCGGCACCACCCAGAACGAGGCCGCCTGGGACTATTACCGCGAGCTGGGCAGCACCGGCATGAACTGGGTCTGCTGGGGCTCCCCCTATGACGACCTGGAGTGGATCCGCAGCGACAACCACGAAGGCGCGCGGCTGGCCACCGGCCACCTGATCGAGCGCGGCTTCGGCAAGATCGCCTGCATCGGCTCACTCGATTCGCTCCAGCGCCAGTTTGCCGAGCGCTACAACGGCTATGCCGAACGCATGGAGCGCGCCGGGCTGGAACCCTGGCTGGTCGAGATCGAGAGCGGCCTGTCCCGCGAGGAACAGGGCCGCCGCGCGGTCCGCGACCTGCTCGCCACGGGCCGCCCCTGCGACGCGGTCTTCGCCGTCTGCGACGAGATCGCCCTGGGCGCCCTGCGCGAACTGACCGAACAGGGCGTCAAGGTGCCGCAGGACATGGCCCTGATCGGCTTCGACGGCATCCGCGCCAGCGCCCACGCCATGCCCCCGCTCAGCACCGTCCAGCCCGACTTCGCCGCCGCCGGAGCCATGATGGTCGACAAGCTCCTCGCCGCCCTCGCCGGAGAGACCCACGAACAGCGCCGCGTTCCGGTGAAGCTGCTCGTCCGCGAAAGCACCCGGCGCGGCTGAGCGCAGCCCCCAATCCCCGTTCGTCCTGAGGAGGCCTTGAAGCCGCAGGCTGAAAGGCCGTCTCGAAGGACAGCCCCGCACGCCGTGGTTCGAGACGGGCCTTCAATCTGCGATTTCAGGCCCTCCTCACCACGAACGGATTGTGGTGGGGCAGGTTTGTGCAATCCGGCCCGCAGCACCGCCCCGCTCATGCCGAGCCGTCCCTCCCCCGCTCATGCTGAGCCTGTCGAAGCATGTCGCGCCATGCACCACGTCCTTCGACAAGCTCAGGACGAGCGGGTTTGCCCAATCCGGCCCGCCCATCGTGAAACCCTGATTTTTCGCGCAGAGGACGCAGAGGCCTCGCGCCTGACACAACCCCTTTGCGTCCTTCGCGCCTTTGCGTGAACCTTGCTTCGTTTGGTCCCGGAAGCACCCTCCCCCAAGTTGACACAGTTGACACCCTGTCCACTTCGTCCAACACCGCACCAGCCCCGGAAATCCCCGCCTTTCCGGCCCAAAGCGAGGAGTTGTCCGCGCCCGGTCAGGAAAAACCGCGGCCGCGCCGGCGCGCGGGGCGAGCGGTTTCGGCGGCTTCGGCGCTGTACCAGCTGGCGCGCTGGAACTGCGCTTCGGCGGCGGCGGCGGCGTCTTCTTCCAGGGGCCAGCCCGGACCCGGCACCGGCTCGCCCGCTTCCCAGTCCAGCGAGGCGCTTTCGATCCGTTCGAGCAGGGCGTCAAAGCCCCCCGCCGCATATTCGCGCGCCATCTGGTGCCGCCCGACCCGCCACGGGTTCTCCAGGATCCATTGCGCCAGCCGGTTGTCATAGCGCCGCGTGGTGCCGACCAGCTCGCCGTGATAGTACAGCGGCACTTCCTCGCCATTGACCGCGCGGTCCATCACTGCATGAGCCAGCGCGTGCATCCCGCATTCCAGCGCCACTTCCCAGCCCAGGGCAAAGGGCTGTCCGGCCAGCCGGTTGCGCAGGTTATAGGCCGAAGTCCGGCTCATCCCCACCGCCCGCGCCGCCGCCGCGACCGACTGCGTCGCCGCCAGCTCGCGCAGGAAAGCCACCATCTTGGCGCGGGTCCACTGGTTGTGCCGTCCGGAGCAAGGCGGCGCGCCCAAGTCCCCACCCCCGGCCCCTCCCGCAAGCGGGAGGGGGGACAGAGCAACACCCCGTTCCCCACCCGCCTGCGGGAGGGGCGCGAGACTTGCGGCGCTGCCAGCGGCGCTAGTCGCAGCGGGGCGGGAAGAAACCCCCACCCCTTCCGGGGATAGTCGGCACTCTCCCCCATAGTCCCCCACCCCTTCAGGGGAGGGGCAGCGAGACTTGGCAGCGTGCTGCCTAGTCGCAGCGGGGCGGGGCTGCGTCTCAAAACCACCGTCGCGTTGAAGTCCCCCTCCCCCAACCGGCGTCGGGGTTGGACTGTCCCCCGGACAGTCCAAGTCCAGTCCGGGGGACTGGACGACCCCTAGCCCCCCTAAAGTGGAGGGGGCAAAGGCCGGCGCATCACCGGAAACGGACGGGCTGGGTTTGACGCTGTCGGACATGGTTCACCTCGCAAATGGCGTGAAGGGAAACCGGTCCGATTATCGGATTTTGGGGGAGTAGGAAAATGGGGAGCGAGTCTACGGCCTTACAACTCCAGCCAAACTGCGTGCAAATGAGCACAAAAAGTGTTAACAACCTGAAACTAGATTAAAAAAGCGATAACTCGATTGCACCTCTCCTGCTCTCATTGTAACCTGCCAAACATAAGGAGATCACATGGCACTTGCTGACGAACTTGAGCACGCTCGCACTGAGATCGTCTCAGATGGTTACGAGATGTCGATAGGAGAACTGCTAAATCGTACGCATTCGCTGAGCGGCGCGGCGGCGCCGGATTTCAGGCAGCGATATCCTGTGCGAGCTGTTGCTGAGCGACCTTCCAGTTCCAGGGGAG